>JAAXCW010000019.1 GCA_013036095.1 Vulcanimicrobiota bacterium | reverse complement strand
ACGAGCGCGCGTTCCGCGAGATGGCCGTGGCCGATTTCGCGGCGGCCCGGTCCGCGCATCGGACGAGTCTCGCCGACCGAGAAGGGCGGGAAATTATAGAAGTGCATGTAGCGCTTCTGCGATCCGAGATCCAAAATGCCGTCCAGACGCTGCGCGTCGCCGATCGATCCGAGCGTGGCAGCGGTGAAGACTTGCGTCTGACCGCGTGTGAAAACGCCCGAGCCGTGCACGCGCGGCACGTAATGGACCTTGGACCAGATTTCGCGGATTTGGTCGGGCTTGCGTCCGTCGGGACGAATTTTCTCGTCAACGACCATGACGCGCAGCTCGTCTTCTTCCATGGATTTGAGGATCTTGCCGAAGTCTTTGGCGAGCACTTTATCTTCAAGGAGCGCCTTGATTTCTGGATCCTTGCAGCGTGCGATGGCTTCGTCGACCGTCATTCTGCCGAGCGTCTCTTCGCGCTCCAATTTCTCGGTGACGCGCATGCCTTTGGCAACGTCATCCTTGAACGTCTTGCGCATCCACTTTTCGAGATCGGAGTTTGGCCGCAGCAGCGGAAATTCGCGCTTTTTCTTGCCGTTTTTCTTCGCGAGCTTGTCGATCGCGGCGACGATCAGTTTGATCTGCTCGTGCGCGAATTCGATGGCTCCCAGGAAATCGTCCTCGGTGATTTCGTTTCCGCCGCCTTCGACCATCATGACCGCGTCGGCCGTGCCGGCAATCACGATATCCATGCCGCCCGTAACATACTGCGGCAGCGTGGGATTGCAAATATATTCGCCGTCCTCGTCGCGGCCGACGCGTACGGCGGCTACCGTTTTATCGAATGGAATATCGGACAGCGCGAGCGCAGCTCCCGCAGCGCAGACGCCTAAGACGTCGGCGTCGAGCTCGCGATCGATCGAAAGCACGTTCGCGACGATCTGTATGTCGTTACGAAAACCGTCGGGAAAGAGCGGCCGGATTGGCCGGTCGATCTGCCGCGAACTCAGCACGCCGTGTTCGGACGGGCGGCCTTCGCGCTTGATGTATCCGCCCGGAATTTTTCCGGCGGCATACATTTTTTCTTCGAAGTCGCAGGTTAAGGGGAAGAAGTCGATGCCTTCACGAGGTTTCTCGGAGGCAGTGACGGCGCAGAGCACGACATTTTGGTCGCCATACCGGACCAGGGCGGAGCCGTTCGCTTGCTTCGCGAGCTCGCCGGTCTCGATGGTCATCGTGCGCCCGCCGATCTCTAATGAGACGGATTCAGGCACAATTTACTCCTATTTTTGTTGTAATTATCGTTTTATTATGAGCCCGTCCCGTTCGGGACGGCTCCGGAATCGCCTGGCTCTAGCGGCGGCGCGTGCGCGACCGGTAGACGACTTGCGCCTTGGGCGGCGCGATGCTGGCGTCGGGGAAGAGCGGATTCTTCGTGCGGTCCAAGCGCTTGCCGAGAGCGTACTCGATCTGCTTCATCAACGGCTCTTCGTCCGAGGAGACGAAGGTGATCGCGTCGCCCGTCGATTTCGCGCGAGCGGTGCGTCCGATGCGGTGCATGTAGTCCTCGGCCGCGCGCGGGACGTCGTAGTTCACCACATGGCCGAGTTCCAGGATGTCGAGGCCGCGCGCCGCGATGTCGGTCGCGACCAGAACGCGGTGCTTGCCGCGCTTGAATTCTTCGAGCGCGCGCGTGCGCTGCGACTGCGAGCGATCGCCGTGGATCAGATCCGACGGGATGCGATGTTTTTCGAGCGCGGCAGCGAGCCGGTTAGCGCGGGCCTTCGTGCGCGTGAACGCAATCGCGGAATAGATCGTGTTGTCTTTGAGCAGCTCGAGGAAGAGATCGGTCTTCTTTTCATTCGGCACGGCGTACACGGTTTGCGTGAGTCCGGCGACGGGCGATGCCTTGGCTGCGAGTTCGACGCGCGCCGGATCGTGCAGCATCTCGCGAACGAGACCCGCGATCGCCGGCGGCAGCGTGGCCGAGAAGAAAAACGTTTGGCGCTCGCGCGCGACGTATCTCAGGATGCGCCGCACCGGCGGCAAGAAGCCCATGTCGAGCATGCGGTCCGCTTCGTCGAGGACGAGCAGCGAGACGTCGCCCAGTTTTGCGGTGCCGCGCTCGATATGATCGAGCAGCCGTCCGGGCGTGGCGACGATGATGTCGCTGCCGCGTTTAAAGGCGGTTGCTTGCGGTCCCATTCCGACGCCGCCGTAGACAGCGGCGATCCGGATGTCGGTATATTTCGCCAGCGCCTTCAGGTGCATGGCGATTTGGTCGGCGAGTTCGCGCGTGGGAGCCAGGATGAGAGCCCGCGTTTTTCCGCGCGGCATATCCATCAGTTTGTTGAGAATCGGCAGGCCGAAAGCCGCCGATTTCCCGCTGCCGGTTTCGGCGCTTGCGAGAACGTCACGGCCGGCGAGACCTGGCGGAATCGAGAGAATTTGAATGGGTGTCGGTTCGGTGAATTTGAGGTCGTGCACGGCGCGCAGCAACGCCGGCTGTAGGCCTAGGTGGTCGAAGGTGTGAATTTTGGAAATCTTTCGAAGAGAGCGCGGCTCAATCGTATTCGAAAGATCGCGCAGGAGTGGCCTTCACTATGGCACAGAACCGCTGTGCGCGTCAAACGCAAAGGTCGTTATGGCACCGGAATCGCGAAAATCGTGCCGTTTCCGCCGCCCTTCGTGCCATCGAGCGAATCATCGGTCGTTCCGCCGTAAACAGTCATTCCATAGATCAATCCGCCCGAAATAATGACGTTGTCGATCGGCTTTGCACCGTCGCCATTTTTTCCGGTGAAGTGGTAGAGCACTTGGTACGTCGAGAGCGATCCCGGAATGAAGCGAAAGACGGTTCCGTCGTCGTCGCTTGAGCCGCCGTAGGCGGTCATTCCATAGAGATATCCCGAGGTTGAATCGTAGTAGAGCGACCCGTAGGGGTCGGCGCCGTCGTGTTCGCCGTTGGGAAGCGCGGTGTCTTGCCCCTGAAAGGCATAGTAGACGCTGTACGTGCCGGTGCCGTCATATTGCCCGTTGGTCATGTGCGGGATGACGCGAATAATCGCGCCGTCGCCCATTCCGCTACCACAATGGTGGCTGTCGCCGCCGGTTCCACCGCCGCCGCACTGCGTCATCCCGTACAGCATCGTTTGGCCGGCTTCCGTTACGGGCGTTAAATACCCGTGATCGGAAAAGTACGCATCGGAGCCGCCGCTCGCAAAGGCATGGATAACGTTGATCGACGGCTGCGGTTGCGGAATTCCATTTACGTACGTGAGCGCCAGCGAAAAAACCGTACCGCCTCCGCCCGCGCCATCGCTGCGCGTTATACCCCACAGCGTTGTTCCCAGCTGAATGATGCGGCCGTGCGGTTCGGTGCCTTCGCTTTTGCTGAAGTCGTGGATAGCGTAATACGCGGAGCCGTTCGGCGTGATCGCGTACACCTGGCCTGCGTCTTTCGCTCCGCCTTTGGCGGTTTGACCGAACATGACGTTGCCGAAGGCTTGATCGAGCGTGAACGAGCTGTGCTGTTGCGCGCCTTGGTTCGGCGCGCCGGCGTAAGCGAGAACAACCGACGGCGTGCCACCCGGCACGATCGCGTGCGCGTCACCGTTGTTGTAGGTGTCCTTGGACGTATCGTTGACGCCCTGCGTCGTGAAGTACAGCGAGCCGTTGATCGGAACCATGGCGTCGTGCCGCGGATCGCAGCCGTCGCTTCCGCTGAATGCGTAGACGACGTTGTAGTTCGTAAAAGAAGTATTCGTACTAAAGACTGTCCCGCAGCCGATGCCGTCGTGCCCGATGTTATTTCCGCCGGCCGGCGTGCGTCCGTAAAGCGTCATTCCGGTTCCCGACTGCACGAGCGTCAGCGTGCCTTTCGGAAGTGCACCGTCGTTGGGAGGAGACGTCGGCAACCCGTTGGACGTCGAGTAATTGTGAAACATGTAGACGGTGTAATTAGCATGCGACGTTCCGACCGCGCCCAAACGTGGCGGTGTCGCGCGGGCCCCGGGCGTGGCGCTCGACTGCGGCAGGCCGCCGTTGGCGCCGCGGCACGCACTTATCGCGCACGCAAGCAGAAGAAGCGCAAAAATCCCGCGAAGTTTCACGGCCGGCCTTCGAAGCTGAGGCTCAGCCCGTAGGACGAGGTGGCGCTGTGGTGTTCCATCGTGCCGATCAGCGAAAGATGCGGTCCGATCGAAATCGCAGCATCCGCGTCCACGTAGCGGCCGGCTTCGACCGGATCCGTTTCGCGCCGGTAGATGACGTCCAACCGCGTGCGGCGCCCGCCGTAGTAGGTTAACCATGCGACGTCACGGCCGAATGACGGACCCAGCGTACTTTGCGTGACGCCCGCGGCGCCGTCGTGAAGTGAAAGCGTCCACGCGCGCAGACGAAAATCGCGCGCGAGCGGCCAGTCGACGGCGACGCCGAAGCCGCTGAGCTGCGTAGTCGGCAACGCCGTTGCATAACCCTCGGAATAACCGGTCACCTCCGCTTCAAATCCGCCGGGCGATCCGTAAACGATCGACCCTTCTGTGAGGTTGCTCCGGTTGAGCACGAGCCCCGGAACGGGATCGGCGAAGAATTGGTTGCTGACCGGCGGCGTATCTTCGAAGTTCCCGCGCGATGCTTCGAGTGAGAAGCGGTTGGTGAGCTGCCAGCGGGCGCGCAGCGAGGCCGCCAAGCCCGCGGCGGTTTGCGAGACTCCGCCGGGAAGCTTTTTTGTAACGCCCGCGTCGTGCAATCCGTACCACGCCACAGTTGCGTGCGCTGCGAAGCGCGCCCCTTGGTACGTTTCGCTTGCAAAGAGCTCGTTTGTCAGTGCGGTTCCGCTGTAAAGTTTCGTCGTGTAGTTTCGGACGCCGGTGTCGTGCGTGATCTTGACGCCGAGCTCGCTGCCGAAGAGCGCGCCGCTGCTGCGCAGACGGAACTCGCCTTCGACCTCGCTATCCGACTCCATGTAGTCGGCGAGTTTGTTCTTGATCTTTTGCTTGGCTTTGAGCTCGAACGTAGCGGTCGAGCCGAGCCATGGCTCGTCGAGGCGCAGCTCGGTCGCCGTAGAGTTGCCGAGTTCTTCCGTGCTGCCGCTTTGATCGACGAGAAAGCTGCGTCCCGCAAGGACCAGCAGTTTGCCCGCACCCAAGGGAGTTCGCGAAACGAGATCGGCGCGCGAATGCTGTGTGAGATCGCCCGAGCTGTAGCCGTAGCCGAACGCGACGTCGCCCGCGCGTCCTTGGAGCGAGTCGATCTGCAGCGATCCGCCCCCGGCCTGAAGCGAGCTTCCCGCGGCCTTATCGAATCCGAGCGTGTAGTGTCCCGCTGCGCCGTCCGAATACCGGAACGAATGGAACGCGTCCGCGATCCCGGCAAACGAAAGATAGTGCGCGGGCACGGTTTCGAATGACGTGCCGTTGCTTTGAAGTGCGTTTGCGCTGCCGCTTAAGCCGCGATCGCCGACGCCGATGGCTCCGCCGCCCTGTATCACGGCGAAAGGTGTGAGCCCAAAGATGTAGCCTACGTCTTGATACGGCAACACGGCAAAATCCGCGCCGTCGATTTTCGCGGGCGATTTCGCTTCACGCGGATAAAGCACGATCGTGTTCGAGCCGAGTTCGGAAAAGCGCTGCCTGCGGCTTTCATAGCCTTTCGCTGCGACGCTCCACGTTTCGGGCGGCTCGCTCACGCCGATCAAAAAGCGGCCCTTCTTGTCGGAGCGGCCGTGTCCGACTTCGCGCGCGTCAGCGTAAAAATGGATCTCGGCCTTGTCGATTCCCTGGCCGTCGCGGTCCACGACGGCGCCCCCGACCGGCTCGGGTGTCGAAAAAGCCGCGACCGGCAGAAAGCTGAACATCACGAGTCCTAGAATCGCAGCCGCCCGGAAGCTGAGCAGAAATGACTCTCTTTCCTTAAAAGTGGTGCAGGGATATTAGGGCTCGTTGAATTTGATCCCCGCATCGACGATCCGAGCGTCTTGGCGGCGTTCGGTTCCGAGGAACCAGCGAAGCCCGCCTTGGAGCGGCGCCGAAATCGATGCATCCACATGGCGCTGGGGCTGCGCGTCGAGAAAATCCGACCGGTAGATCGTATCGATACGAAACCCCGCAGGGTTCTCGTAGGTCAGCCATAGAGATCCGGGCGTTCCCGATGGGGCACTGCGCCCGAAACGCAAGACATTTTCGTACGGCTGAGTCGTATCGTTGAACCACATCGTCCACGCTCGCAGCGAGAGTTCCGGCGCGATCTGCCAGGCGACCGAAGCGCCGGCGGAATGCACCGTTCCGGCGTCGAGACTACTCAGCTGTTCGCTCATGTATGTCACGGAAATCTTGAGGCGGTTCAGATCCGAATATGTCAGGGTTTGCGTCAGCTCGGTGTAGCGGTCGATGTGCAGGTCCGTGTCGGGTTTCGTTCCATAGGCTTCGAGCAGCGTCGGCAGCCGGAACGACGTTCCGGCGTAAAACTCGGCGTTCCATTGCGGCGAAAGCGCGTACGATGCGTAAACCGAGGGCACCAATGCCTGCGCTTGCAGCGGCAACGCGCTGCCCGTTCCGCCGTTGTACGAGATTGTGTAGGCGCCGACCGTCGCGCGCGCCGAGTATCCATCTCCGCTCGTTTGCGCGCCGGCATCGAAGTGAATTTGCGAAACGACGCCGGCGATATGTGAATGGAACGCGCCGGCATCATACATGCCGGTGGATTGACGCACGCCGAAATCTCCGAATATCTGTACGTGCGTTTGCGAGGAAACCGTCAGCTCGCCGACCAGATCGCTCCACGTCGAACTCAGCGGCGCCGAAGCAAACGACGTCGTGTAGCCGGCGCGGTCGGCGATGAAGGTCGCTTGCACGGCCGTGTCACGCACGCGCTGGTACTGCGCGCGAAATCCTGCAGCCGCTTCGCGGCTCCAAACGGAGCTGCGCGTGACTCCGGCGCGCGCGCTTAAAAAAGAAAGTTCGAGGGAATCGCCTGCAACGGGAACGTGGAGCTGCGCGGCCGCGCGCGCACTCGTCGCGCTCTTGTTGGCCGAAGCGGATAGCGCGTATGCGGCATTCGATGTAAAGAGGCCGCGGCGAACCGCATAGTCGCTCCCGCCGATGACCGACGCATCCGACTCTTGCGTGGAAATATCATTCAGAAAAAACACGCCGCCCGCGGCCTGATCGCCGGTGTACGAGGTTTGTCCCGGAGCGTACGCGTCGACCGAGCGCAGATCGAACGACGGAATGACCGGAAGCATCGAGACGTTGGCGGCGATGTCGTAATCGGGAATCCCGTCGTCGATGATTCCGCCGCCCTGCGCCGAAGCGGCGCGATCCGCCAGCCGCGCGCCGGGCAAGAACGCGCGGCTGTCGGTCAACACGGTGAACGGACGCAACGAAACCGCAGACTCCGCGCGAGCATAAGGAAGCGACCGGAGATCGCGCACCGACGGCGAGCTCTCGCTGAGTGCGCCGTACCGCTGCACGATCGCGACGACCGGTTCCGAGTTCTGCACGTTTACGACGACCGGTTTACAGTAGGGGCACGTGATGCGCAATGAGCGCACGCCGCTGGCCGCCAGGGCGAAGGTCCCGTCCGCAGCGGTCGCCGTGCGCGACGTGCCGGCGGCTACCCACGCGCCCGGGATGGGGGCGCCTTGCTGGTCACGGACGGAGCCGACGACCAGCGGCGCCGGGGCGGCGGCCAGCGTCAGCAAAAAGGCCGGAATGCCTAGAGCGCGTTTCACGGATTCTTCAGAGATTCGGCTATACTAGGAGATGTGTCAAGGCGATGGCTCAGGCTTTTCGTGCCGGCGGCAGTTTTAGCCGTCTGCGCGTTGGCTTTTGGCCGCGGATATGCCGGCGCTCAGTCGCTCGAAGCGATGCTCGACGGCGCCCTCCAGCCTTCGGCCGCCCCCTCCCTGCTAGGCCCGATTACTGAAGCCGGGCGGGTCGGATGGGCCTGCAAACCCGAGCAGGCCGCGGCCGCGAAATCCTGGCAAAACGCGGAACTGCCCCGGCCCTAAGAGTGCGACGCTCCTGGCTGGTGCCGGCGCTGATCATGTTCGCGGCGTGCGGCTCGTTTGCGCACGCCCAAATGTATCCCCACGCAACTCCGGCTCCGCGCACGACCAGCGTGCCGGCGCTGCGCGCGCTCGCCATCGGCCGGGAGGTCGTCGAACGCTTTCATTTAGGAATCGCGGCCGAGCAGCGCGGCGGCTGGCAGTCCGCCGCCGCCGAATTCGAACGGATCGTCGCGCTTGATCCCAGCGAGCCGCAGAACTCAACCGCGCGTTACGATTTGGCGATCGCCTATGCGAATATGCACCGTCTCGACGACGCCGCGCGCCAGTTTCAGTCGGCGATCGCGCGCGATCCCGGTTTTCTGGCGGCCATGGCAAACCTGATCGCCGTCGATTTGGGCCGTGGCGACTTGCGCGACGCGCGCGCCGTTGCGGACCGCTTCGTGGCCGCGGCTCCCGATTCGGCCCGCGCCCTTTACGAGCGAGGACTCGTAGCGCTTCGCTCGGGTGACGTGACCACAGCTCGAAGCGATTTCGGCCAGTTTCTGAACGCGAATCCGAAGTATGCCTATGCGCACTACAATCTCGGATTGACGGAAGCCAAGTCCAACGACTACGCGTCGGCCGAGCGCGAATTTCAGCTCGCCGTCGACCTCGCGCCGCTGTACGCACGCGCGCGCTTTGCATTAGGGACGGTGCTGCTGCGCGAAGGCAAGCGCGCTCAGGCGCGGGCCGCATTTGCGACGGTTGCCGGCGACGCGGCAACGGACCCGGCCTTGCGAAATTTGGCGGTTGCGATGCGCGACGCCATCAAATCCCGCTAGCTCTTCAAACTTTTTTCATTCCTGTGCCTTACGCTCTTCGGGAGTTACTCTTTGCTCTTGGAGAACTGTATGCACAAGACTCGGATCGCCGTATTCTGCCTGGCCGCGCTCGCCGTATCACTAGCGGCCTGCGGGGGCGGCGCCGCTGGTGGCGCAGCCCCACCGGGGTCGACCGGTACGACAAGTAGCCCGCCCACCGGCGTGAGCAGCCTGACCATCGGATTCGCGCTGCCCGACGGAACGATTGGCGTTGTCAACGATCCGACTTTTGGGACCGTCGGCGGATACACGCAAAACGTCTACTCGCAGGCAATTGCCTTTCCGCCCGGCACGGTCGTGACGATTCGCAACTTGTCGACCTCGACGGATCATACGCTCAACGTGCTGAGCACCACCGGATTTCCGGCGGCGCCGTCGCTTCCGACAACCGCCTCCGGCGGCACGACGCTCGCTGCAGGGTACACGAGCGGCACGCTTCACGGCGGTCAATCGGCCAGCATAACGCTCGCAAATGCCGGCACGTATTACATCGGATGCGCCTACCACTACATGGATGCGATCAGCATGCGCGACGTGATCCAAGTTAGCGCGAGCGCGGTTCCCGGCCCGCAAGCAACGCCCCAACCCACGGCCGGTGGCGGCGGTTTGGGCGGTGGCGGCAACGGCTGCATCGGAGCATATTGTTAAGTCGTTTCAAGCCTGCCGGCGCGATCGTTGCGATTGCGATTGCAATCTTCGCGCCGGCCCTCCCTTCGGGCGCGCGGCCGGCGCCCCCGGTGCTGGTGGATCAGTCGGGGCACGCCTTTACGTTTGCCACGCTTGCGCGAACGCCGCTGGTAGTGACGTTCGTCGCCGCTCATTGCACCGATGCGTGCCCGCTCGTCAACGCAGAATTCTCCGCAGCGGCGCGAATTTTTTTAGCCGAGCGCCGGCGAATTCATCTTCTGACAATCACGCTCGATCCCGAGCACGACTCTCCGGCCGATATGCGTTTATTGGCTAAGGCGTTCGGGGCGGATCCGCGTACGTGGACGCTGGCAAGCGGCAAGGTGGCGGACGTGCACCGCGTCATGCGCGCGTTCGGCGTGGTCGCGCGCCAAGGGCGCAAAGGTTATGCCGACGTGCACACGACGTTCGTCTATTTCATCGACGCGCGCGGATCGTTGCGCAGAACTCTCCTCGCTTCGGCCGATCTCACCGACCAAGTCGTCGCCGAAGTCCACGCGAACTGGCAGCAACTCACGCAATGAGGGCAATACTATGCATCGCTTTACTCTCGCTCACCGCCTGTACGAACGGTGGGGTGATGACGCCGTCCGGCGGCGGCACGCAGGCGCAAACGATCGACGTCAACCTCACGCTCAATCCGAGCTCGCAGACTCCGGCGGGAACAGCAGGCGGTTATTCGCCTGCGGTGATCAACGTCGCGGTCGGCACGATGCTGCGGTTCGTCAACTCGGACGGTTTCGCCCATACCGCGACGCTCATTCCCGGAGCGACGACCTTTCCGGCGGGATCGCCGTATTCGGCAACGGCGCAAACGCAAAGCGGTAGCGCCTTATCGCAGACCTGGAGCACGGGAAATTTAGCGCCGGGCGCGTCCTCGCAGACGCTGCTCGTCGATCGGGCCGGCACGTATCTGTACGGTTGTTTCTATCATTACGGCGGGCCGATGAGGGCGGAGATCGTTGCGCGTTAGCCTACGAATCGCCGCGGCGAGCGCGCTCGCAGCCGCTTTCACGCTGGCGTTGCGCGCCCCGGCGCGCGCCATCCCGCTGTTCGCGCAGCGCTACCAGCTGCAGTGCTCCGCCTGTCATAGCGTGCTGCCCGAGCTCAACTCGTTCGGCAACTCGTTTCGCGCGCACGGCTATCAACTGCCGCTTCAAAAACACCGCACGACGGGCGTTGCGATGCGCTATCAACTCGAATGGGAAGCCGTCCCGGCCGCCGGCTCGCGCCGGTTGTCGCCCGGCGGCGTTCTGTTATCGAATGCCGACATCGGCGCGGTGAGCGCTTTCATACATTATAACTTGGGCGCGGGCGGAGGTCCGGCGGGTTTGTTCCTGGGTTATTTCGCCACGTACAACGCGCATACGCAATCGCTCTATCGTTTAGGCCTCTTCGAGCTGCCGCTGGTGCAATCGCCGGGACAGCGGCTCGACGATCTCGCGCCCTACGGGTACTACGGCGCGCGCGTCGGCCTCAACGATCTCACGCTGTCGTCGCCACGCTGGGGCTTGCAAGCCGAACATGCCGTAGGATCGGTCACCACCGACGTTACGGTGGACTTCGGTGAGTTCAAAGGCTCCGCGTACGGCGGCAAACCTGTTCCGACCGGCGAGACGACCGCCGCGAATTCACCTGAGATCGGTATGTTCTTGCGTGCGCCGCTAACATCCGGTCTACAGGTGGGCGGTGACTTCATCACCGGTTCGCGGCGAATCGTCCCTGCCGGTCGGAACACCTTCACCGATGCATACCTGCGCGAAGGCGTGCTGGCGAAACTCACCATTCGCAACCTCGAGCTGCAAGCGGAACAGTGGTGGGGATCGGATCAGAACTCCGACGGCTTCGGCGCGCGCACGGCGAGTACGGGCGGCTACGCCCGTTTAAAGTATTACGTCACGCCGCACGCGTATCTGGGCGTGCGTTACGACGCGCAAGCCGTTCCGTTCATCTCGCGCGACATGGTCTACTACGCAGCGTTTGCCGTCACGCCGCACGCGCGGCTGCTGATCCAGCACGTTCAGCCGGCCGGGTCGCCAGGGCATCTGGGCGCGGCGCTGACAGTGGGATTTCCCTGGCCGCCGAAACTCTAAGGAATGAGGATCTTGGTGGTCGAGGACAACGCCTCGATCGCCGCTGCCGTCCGCACGATGCTCGAGCGCCGCAAATATGCGGTCGACCTCACGCCGGATGGAGAAGCGGGCCTGGAGTACCTGCTGCGCCAGCCATACGACGCGGCGATCCTCGACGTCGTGCTTCCCAAGCGCGACGGTTTCGCCGTCGCTAAGGCGGCCCGCAGCGAAGGCGTACAGACTCCCATTCTGATGCTGACCGCGCTCGACGCGGTCGAAGATCGCGTGCGCGGATTGGATTGCGGCGCCGACGATTACCTCGTGAAGCCGTTCGTTGAAGAAGAACTCTTCGCGCGGCTGCGCGCCATTACGCGCCGGGCCGATCGTCCGGTGCTCGACACACTGCGTGCCGGATCGCTCGAAATTGACGCGTCCGCGCGTGAAGTAAGCGTCGCGGGAAAGCGGCTGCCGCTAGGGGCTACCGAATTCCGGATGCTCGAATTTTTCGCGCGCAACGCCGGGATCGCATTCTCACGCGAACGCCTGCTGGAACATTTGTGGGATTACGACTTCGAGGGATCGACCAATATCGTCGACGTCTATGTCAGTCAGTTGCGGCGCAAGCTCAAACGGGCCGGCGCCGGCGACGTGATTCATACGGTGTGGGGCGTCGGATATAAGTTGGAAACGTGATCGCCCGGCTCGCGCTCCGGTACCTTCTTGTCTTCGCAGTTGTGCTCGCGCTGCTCAGCGCTGGCGCGTATGCATTCATGTCAGCCGAATATCAATCGCTGATGCAGCCGTTAATCGGAACGCCGGAGGGGGCGCAAGGCTACCGCGCGGCGATGATGCGCGTCCTAGAGACGATTCTTAGCTTCGATATTCCGCTGCTTGCTATCGTCGGCGGAGCGTCGTGGCTGTTGGCGCGCGCGTCCCTGCAGCCGCTCATCGCCGGCCGCCAACGCGAACGCGAATTCGCGGCCGACGCAGCGCACCGCTTGCGCTCTCCGCTAGCCACGATCGCAGCGGTCTCACAAGCTGCGAAGCCGAGCGCGCCCGCGGGACTCGCGCAAGATTTCGATACGATAACGCAAGCCGCGCTCGACGCTTCGGAAACCGTCGGCGAACTACTGACGCTTTCGCGGCCGGCCGAGCCGCATCTGCTTCAGCTCGAACCCATAGACGTCGCTATGCTGGCCAAGAACGTCTCCAAGGAATTCGAAGCTCGCGCGGCCGAGCGCGGACTGTCGATCGACAACCGCGCGCAGAGCGCGATCGTCAACGGTGACGAACTGCGGCTGCGCGAGCTGC
This sequence comes from Vulcanimicrobiota bacterium, assembly GCA_013036095.1. Classification (GTDB taxonomy): domain Bacteria; phylum Vulcanimicrobiota; class Vulcanimicrobiia; order Vulcanimicrobiales; family Vulcanimicrobiaceae; genus Rubrimentiphilum. The sequence goes on along the minus strand of JAAXCW010000019.1, from coordinate 1,523 downwards.
TGCGCAATTTGCTCGAGAACGCGCTGCGACACGCGCGCAGACGAATCGTCGTCGATTCACTCAAGAACGGGCGCACGGTGGACGTGGTCGTTTTCAACGACGGCGATACGGTAGAAGACGAGTACCGTGAGCGGATTTTCGAGCGCGAGTTCAGCGGCGATTCGCGCGGCAGCGGATTGGGTTTGGCGCTCGTGCGCTGGATCGCGCGCGCGCACGATGGCGATGCGTTCGTGCGCGACGGCAAAGCGGGCGGCGCCGAATTCGTCGTGCGCCTGCCGTCGTTTGCAGAGTAAGGACGAGGATACTCCGGCAAAGGCGGGTATTTACGGCCTGGTATGTCCACGCTGACGCCGCAACGTCTTACGGAACTCAAACTCCACGCCACCAATGTGCGCGAGGGAATCATCCGATCGCTTTTGGCTGCGGGCTCCGGACATTCTGCCGGGCCGCTGGATATGGCCGACGTTTTTACCGTGCTCTACGAACACGTGCTCAACCACCGCCCGTCGGAACCGCTCTGGGACGATCGCGATCGCCTGCTGCTTTCGTGCGGGCACATCGCGCCCGTGCGCTATAGCGCGATGGCCTACGGAGGCTACTTTCCGGTCGAAGAACTGCTGACGCTGCGCAAGTTCGGAACACGCCTGCAAGGGCACCCGGAGCGCGTGCGGCTGCCGGCGGTCGAGACGACGTCGGGTCCGCTTGGTGAAGGCTTGGCGCAGGGCACCGGCATGGCGCTCGCCGCGAAGATGGACGGGAAGAGCTGGCGCGTGTACGTGGTCACGTCGGATGCCGAGCACCAGTGCGGACTGCATTGGGAAGCGGCCATGACCGCCGCCAAATTCAAACTCGACAACCTGATCGCAATCGTCGATCGCAACTTCATTCAAATCGACGGAAGCACGGAAGACGTCATGCCGCTCGAACCGTTCGCCGACAAGTACCGCGCCTTCAACTGGGAAGTCTTCGAGTGCGACGGCAACGACATCGCGCAATTCGCACAGACGATCGAAAAGGCCAAGGCCGTCACAGGCAAGCCGAGCGTGATCATTGCCAACACCGTTCCGGGCAAGGGCGTCAGTTATATGGAAGGCGACTATACATGGCACGGTAAGCCGCCGAACAAAGAGCAGGCCGAGGTCGCGCTGCGCGAACTCGAAGCCGAACGCGAACGGATCTCCGCCAATGCCTAACGCACTCGACGGCGTCGCCGCGATGCGGCTAGCCGAGCTTCAAGATCCGGCTAACGTTAAGCAAGTGCCGACGCGCAACGGCTTCGGCGAAGGCGTCGTCGAGGCGGGCAAAGCCAACCGCAACGTGATCGCGATCTGCGCGGATCTCTCCGAATCCACACGCATGCTGGGTTTCAAAGAAGCGCTGCCGGATCAATACATCGAGATCGGCGTCTCCGAGCAGCTGCTGGTCGCGATGGCGGCCGGCATGGCCAGCGCCGGAAAAGTTCCGTTCATCGCGAGCTACGCGATGTTCAACCCCGGCCGCTCGTGGGAGCAAGTGCGCACGAC
>JAAXCW010000018.1 GCA_013036095.1 Vulcanimicrobiota bacterium | reverse complement strand
CCGCGCGCGCCTTCGCGCCCGGCTACCTTGTCGATTTCGTCGATGAAGATGATGCCGTTCTGGCCGGCCCGCCGCAGTGCTTCGCGTTTGACCGCGTCCATGTCGATCAGCTTCGCCGCTTCTTCTTGTTCGAAGATCCGGCGCGCCTCGGCAACGGTGACGCGCTTCTGCACGCGTTTCTTCGGCAGCATTCCGCCGAGCATCTCGCCTATATCTCCGCCGCCCTGATCCATTCCCGGTCCGATCACCCCGATCGGAAAACTCGATGCCTCTTCTACTTCGATTTCGACCAGGCGTACGTCGTAGAATCCGCGCTCGACGTCTGAGCGGGCCTGTTCGCGCGTCTTCTGCGCGTCGGCCGTTGTCCCCGGCGCAGCAGCCGCTGCTTGATTCTGCGCTTGCTGCTGAGATTGGAAATTATTGCCGAAAATCGAACCGAGCGTCGCTGCGAGCGCGTTGGGCTGGCCTTGCGCCGACGGAGGACGCGTTTCGGGATGTAAGACGTCGATCACGCGTTCAACGGCCATTTTCTTGGCGACTTCTTCAACGTCGGCGCGGCGCTCTTCGCTGACCATGCGCACGGCCTGCTCGACCAGGTCACGCACCATCGACTCGACGTCACGCCCAACATATCCGACCTCGGTATACTTGGTCGCCTCGACTTTCACGAACGGCGCGCCGGTCAGCGAGGCCAAACGCCGCGCGATCTCGGTCTTGCCGACACCGGTCGGACCGATCATCAAAATGTTCTTCGGAATAATCTCGGGGCGCAGGTCTTCGCGAACGCGTTCCCGGCGGTAGCGGTTGCGCATCGCGATCGCGACGGCGCGCTTGGCCCTCGCCTGTCCGACGATGTACTTGTCCAGTTCGGCCACGATGTTGCGCGGCGTCAGTTCGAGCGCTTGTACGGTTCCGTTCACAGCGTTTCCACGTCGACGTGCGCATTGGTGTAAATGCAAATCTCGCCCGCAATCTCGAGCGCCTTGCGCGCGATCTCTTCAGGTGAGAGATTCGTGTTACGCAGCAGCGCCGCCGCGGCGGCTTGCGCGTACGGTCCGCCGCTTCCGATTGCGGCCACGCCTTCGTCAGGTTCGATGACGTCGCCGGTTCCACTCAGCACGAGCAAATGCTCGGCGTTACCTACGATGAGCAGCGCCTCGAGTCTGCGCAGCGCGCGATCCTGCCGCCAATCTTTGGCCAGCTCGACGGCGGCACGCGTGATGTCTTTGAACTCGCTCAGTTTCTTTTCGAATTTTTCAAGCAGCGTGATGCCGTCGGCCGCGGAGCCCGCGAACCCGGCAATCACCTTACCGCCGGCGATGCGCCGCACTTTGTGCGCGCCATGCTTCATGATCGTTTTGTCGACGGTAACCTGCCCATCGCCCGCGACGGCGAGCTTGCCATCCTTGCGCACGGCCAAGATGGTTGTAGACCGGATTCTCATTGCCTAGGCATGTACCCGTGCTGGGGCGTCCGGGTTGCAAATCCGCTCGGCAAGTTCCTTCATGGCGTCCAGTGCTTGCGCTGCCAGCCGTTGCCGGCGGTCGTGTTTGGATTCACGCCGCAGTCCTGAGCGAGCATCGCGAGTCGAAGGGTCACCATGACAATCAGAAATATACGCCCACGTGACGTTCGCCGGTTGGAAGTCGTGCGTCTCCGTATTTTGCAGATGCGCGACGACGGCTCCGAACGCCGTGTTCGCCGGGAAGTCGACGGGCGGAAGCCCAAGGATCTGGCGCGCGGCGTGGGTGCCCGTCATGGCTCCGCACGCGGCGGCTTCCACATAACCTTCGGCGCCGGTAATTTGGCCGGCGAAATAGAGCGCATCGGTTCCGCGTAAACGTAAGTGCGAATCGAGCACGCGCGGCGAGTCAATAAACGTGTTGCGGTGCATCACGCCCAGGCGCAGCCACTCGGCGTTTTGCAGGCCGGGAAGTTTTGCGAACGCTTCTTTCTGCGCGGGCCACTTGAGCCGGGTTTGGAAACCGACCAGGTTGTAAGCCGTGCCTTCGAGGTTTTCTTTGCGCAGCTGCACCACCGCATATGGGGCCAGACCCGTACGCGGATCGCGCAAACCCACCGGTTTGAGCGGCCCGTAACGAAGTGTGTCGTCGCCGCGGTCTGCCATCTCTTCAATCGGAAGGCAACCCTCGAAGTAACGCGCCTCTTCGAACGCTTCCGTTTCGTGACGCGGCAGGGTCCGCAAATCATGCAACAGCTGCGCATACTGCTCGCGATCCAATGGAATGTTGAGATAATCCGCGCCGTCGCCTTTGTCGTACCGTGACTTGCGGTACATTTGCGTTTCGTCGATCGAATCGGCCGCCACGATCGGTGACGCTGCATCATAGTAATGAAGGCGCTTTCCGGTGAGCGCATCGATTGCCCGAAGAAGATCTTCGCTTGGGAGCGGACCGCAGGCGACGATGAACGGTCGATCGGTTGGAATCTCGCGCAGCTCTTCGCGCCGCAGCGTGATGCGCGAATGCGATGCGATGCGATCTTCTACCAGCCGGGCAAAAACGTCGCGATCCACGGCCAGTGCGCCGCCCGCCGGCACCGCCGCTTCGCGGGCGCAGCCGATAATGAGCGAATCGAGAACCGCAAGCTCGGCCTTCAACAACCCGACGGCGTTTTCGAGCGCGGCGCCGCGCAGCGAGTTGCTGCAAACGAGTTCGGCCAAGTGCGACGTTTTATGCGCAGGCCCCGATTTGACCGGACGCATTTCATACAGGTCGACGTCGACGCCGGCGCGCGCGGCCTGCCACGCGGCTTCGCAGCCCGCAAGGCCGCCGCCGGCGACCGTCAGCTTCACGACGCCGCCGGCGGCACCGAGAGAACTTCTTGCGTGGGTTGCAGCTCAGTCGGAATCGTGCTGACGTCGTGCGTTTTGTCGGCCTTGCACTCGAGGGTCACGACGCCGCCGCGCTTGATCTTTGCAACGACGACGCCGCCGCATACCGGACACCGGTCTGGAACCACGCGATCCCACGAAACGAAGTCGCAGCGCGGATAATTCGCGCACCCGTAAAACACTCGGCCTTTCTTGGAACGCCGCTCGACGACCATTCCGCCGTCTTTGGGGCATTTGGCGCCGGTGTCTTTGAGGATCGGGCGGGTCGTCTTACATTCGGGATAGCCCGTGCATGAAATGAACCGGCCGAACCGCCCGGTTTTAATGACCATCGGACGGCCGCACTTCGGGCAAATCTCGTCGGTGGGCTCGTCTTTGAATTCGAGCTTCGGCAGTTTCTCTTCCGCCGCCGCGAGCTCGATAGCGAACGGTCCGTAAAATTTCGTGAGCAGGTCGACCCAGTCGGCTTTCTGCTCGGCGACTTTGTCGAGGTCGCCTTCCATTTGCGCCGTGAAATTCAAATTCAGGACGTCGGGAAAATGCTCGGCGAGCAGATCGTTGACGGCAAACCCGATCTCGGTCGGCGCGAAGCGGCGTTCGGCTTGCGTGACGTAGCCCCGAGCTTGAATGGTTTCCACAATCGTGCTGTAGGTAGACGGGCGGCCGATGCCGTTATCTTCGAGCGACTTCACCAGCGAGGCTTCCGTGAAGCGCGGCGGCGGCTCGGTGAAATGCTGTTTGGGATCCAGACCGCGGAACGCGAGCGTCTCGTCTTGTTCGAGCTTCGGCAAACGCTTTGCGTCGGCCGTCACTGCGGCTTCGTCGCGGCTCTCTTCATATAATTTGGTATAGCCGGCAAATTTCATGACGCTGCCCGACGCCCGAAAGGTGTACGCTTTCGCTGAAATATCGACCGACGTCTGATCGAAAACCGCGGCGGACATCTGCGAAGCGATGAAGCGCTCCCAGATCAGCGTGTAGAGCCGCAGATCGTCCCGCTTGAGAAACGGAGCGACTTTTTCCGGCGTGTGGTGCGCGAGCGTTGGGCGGATCGCTTCGTGCGCGTCTTGCGCGCCCTCGCGGACGCGGTGTTCGCGGCCGCCGTAGTAGGCTTCGCCGAATGTGCCGGTGATAAACTCTTTGGCGGCCTCGCGCGCTTGATCCGAGATGCGCGTCGAATCCGTTCGCATGTACGTAATCAGACCAACAGTGCCTTCCGCCCCGAGATCGACGCCTTCATAGAGGCCTTGCGCGATCTGCATCGTTCGCCGAACGCGCAGGCGCAATTTGCGGGATGCTTCCTGTTGCAGCGTTGAGGTCGTGAACGGCGCGGGCGCGTTGCGGCGCCCTTCGCGCTGTTTTATGGAGGCGACGCGGTACTCCGCGCCTTCGAGATCGGCGACGACGCGGTTCGCCTCGGCTTCCGTTTGAACGTCTATCTTCTCGCCGTTGCGCGCAAAGAGTTCGGCCGGGAAGACGAATTCCGGTTCGCTGCGCGCCGAGAGCAGCGCGGCGACCGACCAATACTCGCGCGGGACGAACGCGAGAATTTCGCGCTCGCGATCGACGATCAGCCGCACGGCGACCGACTGCACGCGGCCGGCGGAGAGTCCGCCGCGCACCTTGGCCCACAGCAGCGGAGAAATCTTGTAGCCGACCAGACGGTCGAGGATGCGGCGCGCCTGCTGAGCGTTCACGCGATCGATGTCGATCGGCTGCGGATTGCGGATCGCCGCCATCGCGGCGTCCTTCGTTATTTCATGGAGTTCGATGCGCTTGGGATGATCGAGTTTGAGCAGCTCCGCCAAATGCCAGGCGATCGCCTCGCCTTCGCGGTCGGGGTCGGTGGCGAGGTAGACCTCACTGGCGCCCTTGACCGCCGATTTGAGCTCCTTGATGACGTCGCCCTTGCCCTTAATCGTCAGGTATTTCGGGGTAAAGCCGTGCTCGACGTCCACGCCCAGCGTGCTTTTGGGCAAATCGCGGACGTGCCCGACCGAAGCCTTCACAACGTAGCGGGCCGGAAGAAACTTCTTGATCGTGCGCGCCTTGGTCGGCGACTCCACGATAATCAAGGGCTTTTTCACGGGCCTTAGTATACCGCCCCGGTCAAGCTCGCGCCAAATCCTCGCCGTTTTCGAGCATTTGCATTTTGCAAAAAAACATTCTATGATGCAGCACGAGCGCATAAAAAAGCGCCAGTACAATAGGGAGGAATAATGGATTCCGATCTGATGCAAAACGGCGGCACGATGGGCGAAGAATCCGAGTCTTCAGGACTCGGTGGACGCCGCGGCGGCCGGCGCAGAAAGTCCGGCGGACGCAAGGCCGCGCGCAAGAGCGCGGGACGCAAAAAAGCGGCCGGGCGTAAAAAGACCGGCGGCCGTAAAAAGGCCGGCGGACGCAAAAAAGCCGGCGGCCGTAAGAAGACGGGCGGACGCAAAAAGGGCGGACGCAAGAAAGCCGGGCGAAAGAAAGCCGCTCGAAAAACGGGCGCACGCAAGAAAGCCGGACGCAGAAAGAGCGCGCGAGGCAAGAGGCGCTAAGCGTTCCAAAAACGATAAAGGGCGGCCGGAAACGGCCGCTCTTTCATTTAAGTCGGGCTCCAGCGATGGAATTGATCGTTCTGGGCGAGCGCGACGTTTACGAGCTGCTTCCTATTGCCGAGTGCATCGCGGTGATGGAAGCCGCATTCCGCGCGGTCGCCGCCGGGAGATTCGCCCAGCCGCAACGCCTGATCGCGTGGCTCCCGGACGGTCACGGCGCGATCTGCTCTATGCCCGCCTATCTGGGCGATCCCGACGCCCTGGCCGTTAAGGTGATCACGGTTTTTCCGGAAAACCGCGCCGCCGGGTTGGAAAGCCACCAAGGATCGGTGCTGCTGCACGAAACCCATACCGGACGCCCGCTGGCCGTCATTCACGCCGGCGCGGTGACCGCAATTCGTACCGCTGCCGTCAGCGCGCTCGCCGCACGCATTCTCTCCAATCCGCAATCGACTCGTCTGGCGCTGCTGGGTTCGGGAACGCAAGCGCGCACGCACCTTGAAGCGATGCGAGCGATCCGGCCCATCACGCACGTAAACGTTTGGAGCCGGACGCCGGATCATGCCGGCGCGTTCGCGCGCGAGGAATCGGCGCGTCACGGCATTCCCATCGAAGTCGCGCAATCTCCACGCGATGCGATTGCCGGCTGCGACATCATCTGCACGCTGACCGCCGCGACCGCACCGGTTCTCGAGGGCGCGTGGCTCGAACCCGGAATGCACGTGAGCGCCGCCGGATCTTCCGTGCCGCCATTTCGCGAACTCGACGCCGCGGCCGTGAAGCGCGCGCGCCTCTTTGTGGACAATCGCGACTGCGTGCTGAACGAAGCCGACGATTTGCGCGTGCCTATTGCGGATGGCGTGATTACTACCGGGCATATTTTGGGCGATCTCGGCGAGCTGGTGACGGCTAAGGTGCCGGGACGCACATCGCCAGATGACGTCACGCTCTTTAAGTCGGTGGGCATGGCCATCGAAGACGTCGCCTCCGTACGCGAACTCTATGTGCGAGCGCAGAGCCGGGGGCGCGGCACACGCGTCGAATATTGATCGCCGTGGATCGTTTCACCGAAGACGGCTACGCGGTCTTTCCCGGCTTCAAATCACGGAGCGAACTCGCCGGTTTGCGCGCGCGTGCCGAAGCGATTGCGCGCGAAAGCGCATCCGAGCCCGTCTCCATCTTCAGCACCGGCGATCAGGCGCGCAAGTCGGACGAGTATTTCCTAACCTCCGGCGACAAGATTCGCTGTTTTTTTGAAGAGGACGGCACGACGGTCAACAAGATCGGTCACGCGATGCACGATCTCGATCCGGAATTCGACCGCTTCTCGCACGATGCGCGCTTGGCGGAAATCGCGGCACGTGCCGGGCTTACGGAGCCGGCGCTGTATCAGTCAATGTACATCTTCAAACAGCCACGCGTCGGCGGCGTCGTTGACTGGCACCAGGATGCGGCGTTTCTGCGCACGGATCCGGTGAGTGTTACGGCCTTCTGGTTTGCATTGGATGACGCGGATCGCACCAACGGGTGCCTGTGGGTACAGCCCGGCGGCCACCGGTCGCCGCTGCGCAATCAATTCGTCGTGCGCGACGGAAAGGCCGAACTGCAAACGCTCGATGCGACGCCGTGGCCCGATCTCTCGCAAGCGGTTCCGGTCGAAGTCGAAGCCGGTACGCTCGTCGTCTTCAACGGGTTGCTGCCGCATTACAGCGCGCCGAATACGTCGGAGCGGCCGCGCCACGCGTACACGCTGCACGTGCTCGACACGCGTGCGCAATACGCATCCGACAACTGGTTGCAGCGGCCGGACTTACCGCTGCGAGGCTTTTAGACGACGAAGGTTTCTACCGGCAGTTGAAGCCGGGGCCTAACGGATTCGGAAAAATGCGGTAGTTGTTGGCGCTTCGGTTTCCGGTGAGTTCCGCACCCGCACCGCAATCGATACCCGGCCCTTTGGGCGAAAGATTAATTTGGGTGGTGATATCGGGGCGCCCCGTTTTGCCCGTGCACTGGCCGTTTGCCGTCGACATGACTTGCGCGCGCGTGCGAATCTGCGGACCAAGTAAGGGATGATTGAACCGCTCGCGCGAGCCCCATCTTTGACCAGGCCCGACCCAGCGCGGCCGACTGGCTCCGCCGGCGATGCGCCAATGCGCTTCTGATTTGTACGACCAGTAAATCGTGATCCAGGCGCAAGAATCGGACTTGTTGTCGACGCCGACTCCGACCCAACTCCATTGTCTGCCTTGAGGAATTCCGTGGCTGCCGCCCTGCGCAAATGCGGAGCCCGGAACGAGCGCAATGAGAACGGCCAAAAATGCGTGTTTCATCCAAAAGCCGTTGGCCCGGGCGGGCAAGCGCCCCTTTCCTTAGCGGCAGATGTGCGTGCCGGCGGCGACGATTTCCCAGCGGGGCTGGAGCGCGAGCTGCAGGGTGCAGTGCTGCGGCGCTTCGGCGGAAAATGTGTGCGCGCCGGGCGTCATTCCGTGAACAAAAACATGGCCGGCGAACCCGACCGGGAAACGAGTGCCGTCATCGGCAACCAGCCACGTCGCCTGCGGGAGCGCGCGTCCGGTTGCTTCAACCACGCGAATCACCATGCTCTGAGCTTCCGGCGCTAGCATGTTGATCGAGACCGGCGTCGCCGGCAGCGGAACGACGATGAACGGATCTTTCACGTCGACGCCCAGCGGGATCGTTGAAAGATCGGCGACGACGATGTTTTCTTGCAGCGCCGAAAGTTGCTGCACGACCAGTTTTCCGCCTGCATCGGTGTGGCCGGCCGGCGAGTCATTGAGATCGATGCGGACGCCCGCAAATCCCGGAATGCGCACGACGCCGATCGTATTCTCCTGATAGCGATCGCGCATCGCATGCACGCCGCTCCCGTAAACGAGCCCGGCGGCGCCCTCTAGCTCTGCGTTGATGTCGCCCCCGATCCCCGCGGTATCTTGCGCTTGGAGTTTTGAATCCGACCACGGCATTTGGCTTTCGACGAATGCCGAGCGCGTGAGGCTTCGTCCCATCGCAAAAGTGGTGCCGAACCGCCAGCGGTCGTCTTGATCGCGCGGCGAACGCGAATAGGCAAGCGAACCGCTGACGGGTGAAGAGGCGCGCTGATTCGCGGTTTCCGAAAACCGGTGCGTGGCGCCGGCGCGCTGGCTGAGCTGCAGACGCAGGTCGATTGCGTGACGCGACCGATCGTACATCGGCTCGAACGTCACGTCGAGGCTGCCCGTTCCCAGCGTCGTGAGCAGCGTCAAAAGCGACTGCGGAGAGCCATCGCTGGAAACGTTGCGATCGAGTTTCAGCTCGAAGCGAAGATCGAAATTGGGAGAATACTGCAGGTTGCCTTCTTCGCGAAAACTCTTTGAAAGAAAGTCGGGATCGAACGGATCGGGGCGGCGCACCGCGTTGAATTCGAGCCGTCCGTTGAAAGAGAATTTGTCACTGGAAACGCTGTAAGAGAATCTGCCGGTGCGCCGCAGCTTTCCATTCCCGAACCACACCGTCGCATCGCCGGCGAACGGTCGCAACTCAATGCCGGCGGCGGCGAAAGGATCGCCGCCGATCGTTTCGCCCATCGCCTGCAGCGTGAGCCAATTGGTCACGCCGTGACGCACCAGTGTCGAAGTCGCAAAGGCGCTGCTTGCGTGCGGTTCGCCGATTTCGAACATCGGCGTTTCGGTTTCGAGATAGCCGGCGTCAAATGTATACTGTGTCATCCCCGGCGCGGCAAGCCCGGGCTCGTAGTCAGGGCGAACGACCTTGGTTGTACGGTGGCCGCTCGCGTCGGTGAGCACGAGCGTGACGTCGCTGTGCGCCGCGGACGGCGGCAGGTTGCGCACGGTGAACGGACCTTCGAGCACTTGCTGGCGCCACTGCAGTTTGTTGTTGACGAACACTTCGACCAGCGACGGCTGTGTGGCGAAACCTTCCACGCTCGGCAACCCTTGCGTGATGAAATGCGGATCGACGGCGTAATCGCTGGCGACGTGCAGTCCGACGATCTCCGGATTGCTTCCGAGGTCGCCTGCATCCATCGCTTGCTCGCCGAATGAAAGGACGCGGTGGTTGCGATAGTCGATCGCGGCTAGCGTGGTGGATTGCCGCGCGAAGGCGAGGCCGCTCGCGTTTTGAAGGCTGCCATAATCGATCCGCAGCGCGGAGGAATTCTGCGTCAGGAAAAGATTGTATTCGCCGGTCGTTTCGGCGCCTTGAAACGATGTCGCACCGCGGTAATCTTGCTTGTAGTTCAAGAACGCGCCCCCGCCGGGCGTCAATGGTCCGCGCTGATTTTCCGGGCCGCCCAGAAAGGCGCCCGGCGGCGCGATCAACTTCAAGCGTTCCTGCGGACGCTGCACGCCCACGGCGAGTTTCAGTTGCGTTTGCAGCCCGTAATACGGCTTGCCGTTGCGAATGAATGCCGGTTCTTCTTTGTAGCGCAGCTTCCAAGCGGCAAGATCCGGTCCGCTTGCGAAGAGCATGCCGTCGTTGGCAAGGTACATGATCGTATCGTCCGAGACATCCACGCCGTTTAAGCTCACGCTGTAATGTTGCGGGCGAACGTCGAGTTCGGTGTCGTTGATTTCCACTTGCGCGATTGCCGGCACAATGCACGCGAGCGCAAAAAGTGCTGCGAGCGCGGCGGTTTTAGTGAACCGGCACATCTACTGTAGTAGAGGAATTGTCGGCGCTTTCGATCGAGAGCTGCGCTTCGTTCGCTGTGAGCGGGTGCGTCAGCTGCAGTTCGAACGTTCGCGAATTTGCCGCGAGGACGTAGGCATCCGGCGACCCTGCATATACTTCTTGGCCGCCGCTCTCGATGCGAATCTTGCCGAGATATGCGTGCGCATTCGATTGATCGTCAACGGTGAGCTTCGCATTGCGCTCGCCGTCGCGCTGCAGCGTGTACTTCACTTCACCTTGCGTTTGCGCCGGGGGCAGAAAGACCAGGGCGGTCAGCGTGCGCGCGGTTTCGGCCGAACCGGCGGGAAGCACTTCGCGGAACCGGATTTGGAACGCCTGTTCGGTCGTGGCGGCGCGGGCGTTATCGCGCAGGCCGACGCGAACGAGCACGCGGCGGAATGGCTGCACGTCATAGACGGGCGGCACGATCGCGAGGTCATCCGTGGGCGTGAACGAGTCATCGTTGCCGTGCTGCGTCCATGCGACGGCTTCGAGATCGAAAATGAGATCGCGCGCATCGAGACTGTTCATCGCGATCTGCCCGACACGATGCGTTGCGTTCAGCGTAACGCTGCGCGGCGAAATCTGCAGGGACGCATAAGCCGGCCCCAATCCGGGAAGCGCGAGCATCGCCGCTGCAAAGAGCGCGGCAACGCGAGCTGTTCGCATAGAACTCCTCAACACCCAAACGCGTTCGAACGGCGCTCCGAGAATCCCGCCGCATCAAGCAGCGCCAAGGTTTTTAGGTGCTCTTTTTGAAGGGACAGGCATGCGTATTTTAACAAGTTCGCCGCGGTGGAAGCCTGGTACAAGGCGCATCTGCCCAAAGGCTCGGAAAAAATGAACGTCAACGAAGGCGGCGCGTCAATCGCCGAATTCACGACGGCCGAAAACACGCCCAATCAAACGCTGGTGATGATCACGAGCAAGAACGGCCAAGCGCAGATCGTCATCACGCACGGTAAATGACCGCGTCGCCGGTTTGCGCGTGCCCGGAGGATTCGACCGCGCAGTACACGCCCATAACGTTTGCGCGTTTCCGCACAACATAGTTCTGCACTTCGGGTGTAGGCGGGCCGCCGGTGAGATCGTAGCTCGGAACGACGCAGCGTTTTATCGGTTTCACGACACGCAAGACGACGGTTCCCAGCGTGATGTCCTTGCCGATCAGGTCCTCTTCACTCAACTTGAATGTTGGCGCGGCGCGCGCCACGAGGTTCGGGCGCCAACGGCGCGGATCGAGCTTTTCGCCGATGCTCGACTCGACTTGCGCGATCCAGCGATCGAAAATCAGCGAGATCGGCAGAGAAAAATGATACGGCCCCTCTCCCGAACGTTCGGCGAGTTGCACGCCGCGGCGCTCCGCATCGGCGACGGCATCTTCGGCGCGCTTCCAAAGATGCAACCGGTCGTCGTGTATGCCTTCGTAAGTTTTTCCGGCGCGCGCGTGGCCTTCCCCGGCGAACAGAGCCGAGACGCGATCGCCGGGAATGCCGGCTTCTTCTATGGCCGTGTGCGTCAAAGGCTCTGCCGCCAAGCTCTTGACCGGATACCGCCAAATCGCGGCGAGCGTACCGAGTTCCACAGGCGAGACTTTACTGTTTTTCGCGACTATCCCCGGTTACGGCGCGTACGGGTGCCGTGGGGAAGTGACGCGAAACCGTCGGCAAGCAGCAGGTAGCGCAGGAGGCGAAAAATGTTGAAAGCCGGCGATAGAGTCTTCATCGACGGGACAAATGAAGAGGGCACCGTCAAAGAAGTTCATCCGCACGAAGTTATCGTGCGCGTGACGACTCCGCAGGGTCACGAGGACCGCAAGTTCGCGAACGAAGATCTACGGCTCGACCCAACGATGAAAGAAGCATCTGGTTTCCTCGATCGCTAGCGAGTGAGCGCGCTTCTCCCCCGCCGAGTGGCGCAGTGCCTTTGGTTCACGCTTTCCGAGCATAATGCTTACGGATACGCGCACTAAGAGAGACCAGTTTGGTCCCGGTGAAGGAGGTACATGTTGTCTTTTTTCGTGCTGCTAGCAGCAGTCATTATTCCATTGCATGTCATGCCTGGGCCAGTGTTGGGTGTAGATATTCAAGTCGGAAACAAACCGCTCACCGTCGTGGTCGATACCACTACCGCCGGCCTGCGGCTGACCGGTAGCGCTCTCCCCGAAGGTTCTGTTTCTCGCACGGGCACATTTCTCGGCGCAAGCGTGCGGCGCGGCGAGGAAGCGTACGCGGACGTAACAATTGCCGGCCAACTCCTGCGGCATCTGCAAAGCGACGTTATGGACAGCGTCCAACCAATGATCGGCGCGCCTGCCTCCGGCCTCTTTGGCATCGGAATGCTCTCGCTGCCGCGTGGACTTGGTTGCTGCGCTAATCCGCTTGCTGCGTTCCCGGGCAATCTCGGCCAGCATTACATTTTGTCTGCCTCCTTTCGCTCGCCGCAGCTCATTTTAGATCCGGACGAAACCACAATGCGCCAGTTCGCGATGTTCACGATCGGCTCAGCCGGCTGGCCGCAAGGGTGCGTAACGCTCGACCGCATCTTGCCCTACGAACTCTGCGGCCCCGTCATGTTCAACGCTGCCGCACGGGGCATTACCATCATCTCAGCAAATCCCGTGGAACAAATGGGACCGGTTGCCGCCGGCATGGTCGCACATCTGCGGATGGCGCAATGGGAACACGACTTTCAGGCCGGCCGCGTTCCGATCTCCATAAAATCCGGCGGTATCAGCGGGATTCAGCTCGGTCTGCTTTCCTTGCAACAGATCGATATATTGTATGACATCCCCGGACATCAACTCGGCGTTCGTTGAAAGTGCGAATCTGCTCCGTATAGAGCGTTGAAACCGGCACCGAATCCCGCGGCGGGAAAATGGCCGATCGCCGCGGCGGTGATCGCCGTGCTGATGGCCGGCAACTATGTGCCGTCGCCGCTGTACGCGTTGTACGGCCGCGACTGGGGACTTTCGCCGGGTGAGATCAGCTTTGTCTTCGCGATCTTCGTCATCTCGCTCGTTCCGACGCTGCTGTTCCTGGGCGGGATCTCGGACCAAATCGGGCGGCGCCGGACCATGCTCATCGCGCTCGGCATCGCGGCCGGCTCGGCGCTCGTGCTCGCGTTTTCGTCGAACATTTGGGAGCTCGCCGCCGGACGCGTCCTGCAGGGCATCGCGCTCGGAATCGGGCTCAGCACGGCAACGGCGGCGTTGCCTGAATGGATGGATGAAAAGATGCGGGGAAAAGCGGGTTCGCTTGCCCTGATGGCGACCGCAATCGGCTCGGCGCTAGGAGCGACCTATAGCGGCGCGCTTGCGCAGTACGCGCCCTACCCGTCGACGTTGCCCTACATCATGCAGTTCATGGTCGTTGCGTGCGTCGCCGCGGCGGTGACGACGGTCCCAAGCTGCCCGCACCTCGGTCCGGCCGCGCATCACGGCTTGCCGTCAATATCGCCCGCGATCCGTCGTCCGTTTTTCCTCGCCTCGATGCAGGCGTTTATCGGCTGGGCGACCGTGAGCATCTTCGTCTCCCTCTTGCCGACGTTTCTCGCGGGGGCACTCGATTTGCGCAATCTCTTAGCAGGCACGTCGATTGTGATCTTGGTCCAGATTGGGATGATCACGGCATCCTTCGCTGGGCGGAATCTTCGAAACCGGGTCGCGATCGTGGTAGCGATGCTCGCGCTAGGCGGCGGCGTGTGGCTGCTGCTCTTCGCAGTTCCGCACCATCTCTACGCGCTGATCGCTCTGGCTACGCTGATCGTCGGAACCGGAAACGGTCTCTCATATTTGGCTGCCTTGAACATCGTCACCACGATCGCTCCACCCGCACATCGCGCCGAGTTGCTCGCGGCACTCCTAGCCGCCACCAACACCGGCTTCGCCCTGCCGACGCTAGGCGTGGGAATCGTCGCCAACTACGTCGGCCTCTACCTTTCGATCACCGGCGCCGCCATTCTGCTAGGCGTCGTTGCCGTGATGACAATGCTCGCCACGACAGAACGCAACATCGCGGCGCCGACAGTACGCCTTTAATTTTCCGGCGGTAGGGCGGCGTCGCTTTCGATCAAATTTTCAGATCGAAGATCCAACCAAAACGCATGCGGAATTCCCGTCTTGAGCGACGTGTAGTCCGCGAGCACCTGCTGCGGAGTTGCGCAACCGACAACCAATGCGGCTGCGACGTCCGGCGCCAGCGAAAACTGCAGTGCGGCCGTGCGAAGGTCGACGCCGTGCCGCGCCGCGACCGCACGCAGCCGAGCGCGTTTCTCGATGGCCTCAGCGGGAATCTTATAATTTTCCTTGCCGTAATTGAAGCGCGCGCTGCCGCTGATGAAGCCGGCGTTGAGCGACGAACCAACGACAAAAGCCATTCCCCGTTCGCGTGCCTTTGGAAAGACCTGGTGCAGCGCGTTCTCATGATCGATCAACGAATACTGCCGCGCCAGGAGACAGACGTTCGCATCGGCGACATCGATCAGCTTGAGAATCGGCTCGGGTGAGTTGACGCCAAGCCCCCAGCCTTTGATCACGCCTTCGTCGCGCATCCTGCTCAGAGCCGGGAACGCGCCCTTGCGCGCGATCTCAAATTGTTCTTCCCACGGCCCCGGTAGCCACGGATTATCCGGTGAGAGATCGTGAACGAAGACGACGTCGAGGGCATCGACACCTAACCGCTGCAGGCTGTCTTCGATCGAGCGCTTGACGCCGTCGGCGGTGTAATCGTAACGGAGATTGTTCGGCGAAGGGGTGAACGGAAAGTACTCTTTCGCATTGTTTTCGCGCGACGCCGTAAGTAATTTGCCGACCTTCGAGGATATGAGGTATTCGCTGCGCGTTTGTTTGTGCAAAAACTCGCCCAGGCGGCGCTCTGCGAGCCCCAAACCGTACCATGGAGAAGTATCGTAGTAGCGCACGCCGGCGTTCCATGCGGCCTCGATGGTAGCGTACGCGATCTCATCGGTGACGTATGCGAACTCGTTGCCGAACGGCACGCCGCCGAGACCTAAGGGTTTTCCCTGGAAGATTTCAAACGCGTTCATGCACGCGCTTATACTAGCAAAGCGCGGAGC
>JAAXCW010000017.1 GCA_013036095.1 Vulcanimicrobiota bacterium | reverse complement strand
CTTCGATACCGCCATGCTAGAAACCACCAACACCTGGGTTGAATGGTAGGGCAGTACAGTCGCCGGGGTCCGGCAGCGGTACCGGATTAATCAACGGTGCTGCCGCTACGGGAATAGGGTTGATACGAACCGAAATCGTTTGGCTGTAGTTGTAGTGTAGCGTTGTTGCAAGATCTAAGAAATCGTCGTACGCTAACGCGTAAGAACGATTGGTATCAAAATGCCTGTGTAGATACAGGGCGTACGTGTCGAACATAGGATCCGCAAACAGCGGCGAAAATGATGGCTGCATAAATCCCGCTGACTTATGGAAGTATCCGACGGGATGCTCTTGGGTCGAGAGCGCGGTTCCGTATACGAATTCTGCGTTCATCGCCTTCCATAACGCAAACGCATCATCTGTGTGGAAGATATGTTGGTCTTGCGGCGGGGGGGTAGGGTCGCCTGGTTTGGGCGTGGGGTCATGCGCAGCGTTATTGTCCACGTTACGGAGTCCCCATGGCTGGCTAAGGAGAAGCGCCAACTTACAGCCGCCACCACCATCGTTCGCAGGCGGAAGGCCGTATAAGAACTCCCGTACAGGCATCTTAAACGGATTTACCGGTGCTGCCGATCTGTTTGGCATCGGTGTGGAGCTGGCGGTGCACATTGGCGGTGATGAGAGGACAGGATCGCCTTGGGGGCCGGGGCCCACATCGGTCATGATAAAGTTTGATGTGCCGTCGGAACTGACGCAGTAGATGTCGCCACTGCCGTAGGTACCTGCAACGGCTGTCTTGTTCGTTGTATACATGCGCGGCGTCGTTTTATAATCCGACAGGATGCAACTCAAATAGCCGTAGGTTTTGGGCGCGCCGGTGCAGGCTGACGGAAGCGGCTGCGGTACCCCTGAAGAGTCGCCGAACACATTCCATTGAAAGGCGCTTTGGCCCGGAGCCTTCTGCGGGCTGAGAATGCGCAAATCGTAGTTCTTGCCGTTAAAGGGCTGCGCGATCACAAGGTTCCCGTACACCGGATCTTGCCTCATCTTGTCGAAAATCTGTTTAAAGTTGCAGGAGGATATTCCGACAACTGTGGTTGGGAGGCCACCACATCTCGGCCGTATGGGAAGCGGCGCGCTCGCCTTGTCCACGCTCAGATCCATTGGCAAGCCGAGCGCATCCACTTGAGTCGTATCGATGATCAAGGCGTCGGTAGACGTCGTGCCACCCTCGACGATGTCAAACGGATACGGCGCCTGACTGTACGAAAAACCGGGCTCGGCATCGGCCGGCAACGCGGAAAGCGGGTTCGGCACCTTGTCGGGGTTATTCGGAACGGGAGTCGCGTAGACGAAATACCAGCGCCCGCCCCCCATGCCATCTGGGGTTATCAACTTGACCTTCGATGAAGAATTCAAGGTCGTCGAAAAACATGCCGCCGGCAGTGGCACCGGAACGGACGACGTGAAGTTTTGATGTTCGTCGAGCCACGCGCGCCGCGGCGTCGCCTGAAGGACGTACACGAGTAAGGGCACACCCAGCCCCGAGTCGTCCGTGATGTATATGGTTGCGCCATTCGTATTTGGCGAGGGATTGGCGTAATTCGCACAATACGCGGGTGTTGGCAAAACAGAGGGAGCCGGTTGAGGCGCCGCCACTCCAACCTGCTGTGTGGTCGTCACGAGCGCATAAATATATTGCGCACCAGCGTTGAACGCCTGGCCGCTTTGTCTTGAGTTAAATGTTACCAGGTTGCGCGAGGCACCGCTCACCGTCCCTGGCCCATCGAGTACGGTCCATCCTTGCTGAGCGGCCGTGGCCGGATCCCACATTAGAAGATACGTGTTCAAATCTGCGCCGATCGACGCCGATCCACCCAAAGAGAACGTGATCGACGGTGAATTCGATATTCCGATGGCATTGTCGACAACGACGGTGATGTAGTCTACGACCGTAAGAGTTCCGCCGATATCCGCCGGCTTCGTCGGTGCAAGGGCGTGGCTGCGCGACATCGGGGCGAAGGCGTCACCGGGGAGTGTCGTACTCATCGAGATCGTCATATGCGCCGATCCACCGATCGACGCTTGCGGAAATGTGAACCCGGCTGAATTACCGCTACCATCACCCAAATTGACGAACGCGGAGGATGTACCAACACCGATCGTCGTTGCTCCGATGACCGGCGTGGGCGTAACGGTCGGCAATGCTGGTCCCACATTTCGGCCTCCGCAGCCTGCCGCAATGACGAAGGCGACGAGCATAAGCGACGGAAACGCATAGCGGGAAAACAGCATAATTCCACCTCTGTAAAAAGGGCGTTATCCTCAAAGAATCAGGCTGCATAAACTCCGTGTCTACGAAACCCGAGCGATGCCATTTACTATAGACGTCGCTCACTTCCTTGCCGCCAAATTTGGCTTTCCACAGGTAGAACGTGGCCGGGCTCAAAAAAGGGGCGAACCAATGACACTTGCAAGGGTGTCGATGGCTACCGTCGCCGCCGTAATGTTTTCTGTTACGATCGGCCTCTAAAGTCAGCCCATTTTGAGTCCGGTGAAAAAGAAAAAGCCAAAGGCAAACCCCTGAAAAGGGGAAAGGCAAACCTAAAAACGACCGATGACATCATGGATGCGCACCCGACCAGAATATCTCACGCGGGCGGAACTCCTTAGCGGAATTTTTGCCACCGGCGCGCTAGCGGCCTGTGGTGGCAGCACGTCCCCACCGGCCGGTCCGTCGGCGTGCGCTGCCACCTTGGCGACGTTGCCCGACATCAATAAAATTCTTTCCGATCCGGCTTTCAACGGATTGGACAAAGCAAAGCTCGCCGCGCTTTTTGGTCGGGCCGACAAGCTAAATGGTAACGACGCGGGTTACTTCGAGCAGTCCGCCCAAAAGCTGCAGATCACCAACGTCATTAGCAGCATTCCGCCCGCGGGCATTGTCATTCGCTTGCCCGGAACGTACACGCTTGCCGGCGACCTTACGTGGACGCCCGCTGTCACGCTCTCGTCGGCGATTACGATTGCCAGCAGCGATGTGACGCTGAACTTGGGCGGCTACACGCTGACGGCATCCGTGCCGGACATTTCCTGGCAGACCACAGGCATTTTTGTAGGAACTTCCGCCAACACGGTGCTCGATAACGTCAACATTTCTAACGGGGCCATTGCCAATACCACCGAGTATGGCATCTTCGCCGATGGCGTCTGCGGTCTGGACATTTCGCACGTTACCGTCACCGGGGTGAGCATCCAGAATTTGAATTTCCGTTTTCTAACGCCGGCGGGCATCTTCGTTAGCGAGTCGCTCAACGTGGCAATCACGTACTGCAGCATTACGAACATGACGGTGAAAGCGGATTCGTCGGCGGGCATCTATCTGCTCACGACGATAGGCGCCAGCGTGAGCAACTGCCAAACCAGGTTGCTCGAGAACCTCGATGGTGCCGTGATAGGCTTCAGCATCATCAAATCGGTCAATGTGAACACGAGCAATTGCACGGCGCAGTATCTGAAATCGCAATACGGCGGCAACATCAAAGGGTCGGGACACACGGTGCTTGGATTCTGTCCCATCCTCTGTTCGAATCTGAACTACTCCGATTGCTCTGCGTCAAATTTGACCGGGAGTTGTGATGACGTGCATGGCCTCTCGGTGTTTCTAGACGGCCTGGTTAGCGTAGAGAGATTTACCGCGGACACCATCGTTGGCGGCCCGCCGCCGTCTAACAAGTGCGCAAAGGCGACGGGCGTGGAGGTCTATGGGGTCGGCATCACAGTGAAGGATTCTTCGGCAAGCAACATCACCGCGAACAATCCGCAAGACTTGCAGGCGACCGGATTCAGCGCGTGGGGGCTGACGATCGGCTTTGACAACTGCACCGCGACGAGCGTGGTCGTCAACGGTATAGGAAATGGTACGGGCTTCGGCTGGGCGCCCGATCCGCGACCGGACTTCAACCTTCCCGCGATCGGTGTGGCGTACACCAACTGTACCGCAAACGCGTGCGCAGTGGGCTTCGACACGTTCTATCACAAAAATTCGGTGTGGACCAGTCCCAAGACAACAAACTGCGCGACGCCCATTCTCATCAATCTCAACGAGCAGCGCAGGCTTACGTGCGATGACTGTTCGGAATGCGTGCTGGGCGGGCCACTCAGACTCCCGCCCGGACACTCGAATGGGCCGCCGCCATACTATTATGAAGACCTGACGAATATCGCGAGCGGAAACATCTTCTTATAGCGCAAGCACGCCAATTTGGTCCGAATCGCCCAGAACACGCCCGAACGAGATCGGGCACCGCCCCACATCACTCGCAGCTTTCGTCGTCCTGTTTTGTTCGGCTTGATCGGCCCTTTGTGCTTCGCATGTAAGGGGTCGCGGGTTCGAGTCCCCCATCTCCACAAAGTCAAGGCCGTGCGGCAGAACTCAGAACGTCACCGTGTAAGAATCGTTCCCGGCGTTGCAATCTTGCTTTCCCGGCGCCGACGGCTGGCGCATGACGAGCTTGAGCGCTAAAGTTGATGTGCCTTCACCGGCGTCGATCGATCGCTGAAAGACATAGGTAAATGAAAAGGCTTGACCGTGCCGAAGCGGCGGCAAACCTTTTGTATCAAGTTTGATATCGTTCTGATAAATCTCCACCGACTGCAAAACGTTGGACGGCTGATTCGCGCGGCCCAGATTCGCGACGCGAATCGCCAGCGAGTAGCGGTTGACGCGGCCGTCGGAATTCGTGCCTTGCACGCGGGCCGACACGATCGCCGGATCGGCTCCGGCGCACGGAACCGCGGCGGTGCCGGCTGCGGGCAGGACCAGAGCGAAAGCTGCGGCCGGCAAAAGCAGCGAAAGGACCCGTCTAAAACCTACTGTAAGCAACATATTCATGAAACGCCTCTCCTCAGTTCTGGCATTTGTGCTCGGCGGTTCCCTGCTGGCGGCATGTTCGGGCGGGAGCGGATCTTCGTCAGCGACAGCTTCGCCCGCGCCTAGCCCGGCTGCGTCGGTCGTCGTGGCAGCTAGCCCGACGATGGCCGGAAGCCCCGCTCCGACGGCAACGGCGGCGGTCCCCGTCCGCCAAGTATCGTTCACGGACATCAATGGCGACTTCGGACAGCAGCAGATTCAGGACGAGGCCGCGCTCGGAATCTTGGATTCCACAAGCGGCGCGTTTAAACCCAACGCGCCAATCACGCGCGCCCAATTCGTGCGTTGGCTCGTCAAAGCAAACAACATCTATTTTAAAGATGCAGTCAGCAAGCAGATTCGTCTGGCGAGAACAGGGCCTGCGCTTTTCGTTGACGTGCCCGTCAAAAACCCCGACTTCCAGTACATTCAAGGGTTGGCGAATGCCGGTTACGTTATCGGGATCGACAAGACACATTTTGCGCCGAACCGGCCGCTGACGCGCGAAGAGCTGCTTGTCATTAAGGCTCCGGTCGACGAGGGCGGGAACATCAAAGCCGAGTCCGGTATGAAGATGTATCTCGAGAACTTCAGCGATGCGGATAAGATCAATCCGCAATATATGTCGGCCATTCACGAGGACGAATCGGTGCGCACGACTCGCAACATCGCCCGAATCTGGGGCACGCTAAAAGCACTTTCGCCGAAGAAACCGGTCACACGCAGCGAAGCCGCTATCGCCATTTGGGAAATTAACGACGGCAGCGCCGCCGTCGCGCTGGGCCGCTCGGTCCCACCGCCGCCGAAATAGGAGGATACCTGGAGTGAAAAATCCGTTGGACTCGTTGTGGGGCACGATCATCTGCGGGGTGATCCTGACCGTCATTTTCTACTGGATTGCCGATACAATCTTTAAGCATTCCGTGGGGGCTGCAACATAATGGAATGGTCTGAATCGATTCTCAAATGGCTTCACGTGCTGGCCGGAATCATGTGGATCGGCCTGCTCTATTTCTTTAACTTCGTTAACGCGGCAGCGACCAAGGAAGCAACCGCAGCCGGTGAGGCCGGCCCGATCAACAAGTACATCATGCCGCGCGCGTTACTCTACTTTCGTTGGGGCGCAGTCGCGACGTGGATATTAGGAGCCGCTCTTCTCGGAAGTCAACCGCCGTACCATGGCATGAACGCACTCCTTGCATCGTTTGGCTTGCAAGGGCAGTACGCGCCGATCGGGATCGGTGCCTGGCTCGGAACGATCATGTTGCTTAACGTTTGGGGTCTTATCTGGCCCAACCAAAAGAAGTTGCTCGGCATCGTGCCGGCGACGGATGAAGAGAAAACCAAAGCGCGCCGCGTCGCCTTCCTGGCATCGCGAATGAACACGATGCTTTCGATCCCAATGATCTTCTTCATGGTCACCGGATTCCCTCAAACTTTTCCGGTCATGTAAACGTCCAATCGCCGTTCTGGACATGGCGCAGCGCGATTAGTGTATACCGCCTCTCGTGGTCCGAGCGCCCTTCGTGCGGGACTTTTCTTTGCTGTCGCCTCTACTCTGATCCCGGCATCGGCGAGCGCCGCATCAACTTCAACTGACTCATCCTCGTTCGGTTCGTGGATAGTCGCCATCGTGCTGGCACTCGGTTTGATTTTGTTGTTTCGATGGGGTTACAAATGCTCCAAGTTAACCGAGGCGCGCGATGTGCAACTCACAAATGCGGCTCGCGAGTCAGTGAACGCAAGGATATTGCAAATCGAATCAGGGACTCTTACTCCGTTTGTCCCACATGGCATTATGCCAATTCCCGGCGAACAATTCTACTGGGAACAAGCTGCGCAATATGGCCAAACCGTTAAGGAGCACGCATTTCGCGGATCGAATCCAGCGCTTTATATCCCGCTTGGTCACGGCGTACGTGCGCGCGTCGGCGGATTCAGCGGTACCGCGGGAGCAACCACCAATTTTCAGTGGCTACACTCCGGCGTCGTTTTCGTCTCTAACAAGCGCATCGTTTTCAAGGGCGGCGGCGATATTGCGATTGCGCCCTTCCATCAGATCCTCTCGTACGATCCTTTCCCGGACGGCTTGAGCATCATCGTCCAAGCGATCGGAACGATGCAAATCAAGACAGGAGACAAATGCCTTGGGCGTGTGTTCCTAAAGATGGTAAATGCACCGCCAAAAGACGAGGCGGCACAAACACTGAGCGACTAGCTCAAGACCGTTCCGGGCCTTTTTTAGTGTTCGACTGACGTCCCGTAAAACTTCGGACACAGCAACACGTCCTCGGTTTGCTGCGCAACCCATCCCAAGACGGCGTCGTCGATATCCAGCTTTCCGATCGAGGGCCACGTGTAACCCGAGGAAAATTTCCACGGCATCCGGATGTAGTGAAACCCGCCGCTCGAATCTTGCAGGCGCACCGCCAGCGTTATCGCGATCGGCTGGCGGTAAAGCGCGGGCGTGCGAATCGCGGCGTAGTACGCATCTTGCTCGAGTTCGTTATCGATGCCGGCCATCTGGGGGTCGCCCACCAAGCCGTTGCAGCGCAGGTTGGCAGGGAAGATGACTACTGAAGGCTGCGCGTACGCAAACGACTGCGGCAGCGCGCCCAAAATGATCACGGGTGCCGGCAGGTTGGCGGGCCCATCGACAAGAGTGGTGTTCATACTGCGGTTGTGATCCGGCAGCACTTCCATGAAATCGAGTCCGTTGCAGCCGTACTTTGGAACGTTCATCGCGAGCCGGTACGTGCCCCAGGCCGAGTCGAATTCGACTCGCGCCGAATTTCCGGTTCCCCGCTTAAATTGCAGCGTGCTGTCGAACTCGGCGTGATTGATGCGGTCGCTGACGACAACGCGCATCGACACGTTCGTCTGCGGAGATAGCCGCGCCACGGCCTTGCACAAGCCGATGTTCAAAATGATATGCTCGAGCGCCACGCGCCCTGGATTCTCCGGGTCGAAGCGGTAAGCCCGCCTCGTCGCGGCGAAAAGCGCGGCGATGAAGATGCGCGGGATCCGCGGCGCTATTACGGTCGACGCGGACGAGCCTCAAGCGATCCTCGACGCGACCAAACGTCTGCTGATGGAGATGACCAAGCGTAACGCTGTCCAGCTCGACGATATCGCCTCGGTGCTCTTCAGCATGACGCCCGATCTTCAGGCCGCGTTTCCGGCCCTGGGCGCGCGCGAAATGGGCTGGGTGCACGTTCCTATGCTGCACTTCACCGAGATTGACGTGCCGGGAGCGATGCCGCGCTGCATTCGCGTGCTGATGCACGTGGAGACGGCGCGCTCGCAGGCGTCGATCGAACACGCGTACCTGGACGGCGCTAGGGAGCTGCGACCCGACATCACCGGCAAAGACCGTCCATGAACGCAGCGGTTACGCTCGGCATCGTCGGCACGGGCGCGCTCGGAGCTTCGATCGGATTGCGCGGCCGCGAACTGGGCTGGCGCGTCACCGGCTTCGATGCGTCGGAACTTCAGTCGCACGCAGCGTTGGATCGCGGGGCGATCGACGAGATCGTCACCCGCGCCGATCTTTACGAACAGTCCGGCACAGTTGTTCTCGCGATGCCGCCGCGTGCCGTCGTCGAGGAGCTGAAAGCGCTGCGCACACGCAAGATTCGTGCCCAACTCATTATTGATGTCGCCTCGGTGAAGCAGCCAATCTTCGAAGCGGGACGGCAAGTCCCCAATTTCGTCGCCACACATCCGCTGGCGGGTTCGGAACGCAGCGGCGCAGCCGCCGCGCGCGGAACGCTCTTCTTCGATAAGCCCTGGATCTATGTGCCGCCCCGCGATAAGGCATTGGAGATGCGGGCTCGCGACTTCATCGCCGCGATGGGTGCACGCGCCGTGGAAAGCGATGCCCTGACGCACGACGACGTGCTGGGGCTCACCTCGCACGTCCCGCAGTTGATTGCGACCGTCTTCTCCAAAGTGTTCCGGCAGCAAGGAATTACCGATCCTGAGGCATTTTGCGGGCCCGTTGCAGCGGAGCTGTTACGGCTGGGCAACTCGAACGCCGAGCTGTGGCGCGAGATTTTTGCTTACAACTCGGAAAACGTTGCGCGCCATGCGCGCGATCTTGCGGCCAAATTGACGGCGGCCGCGCAAGCCTTAGGCAAGAAAGCCGAGCCCGAAGAAGACGATCCCCACTAGCGTCGCCCCCGCCGCCACGAAGAGCATCGCGCGCGTCCGCATCAAGGCGGTGATTGAGACCAGCACGATCGAGACTTCGAAGAGCGTCGTCGCAACTTCAAACTTTTCGTAGGCTTTCATGTAGCCTTCGGAGTCTTTGAAATGCGCGCCGGCCGAGACGTCGTCATCTTGCGCGATCTTGAGAATCTTGTCGGCCTTCGTCTGCTCGCGTTGGATCGTGCTTTGCATCTGTGCGCGCGCCTGGGGCGCGGTAACGATGCCGGTCCCCAGCATCGCTTGGTAGACGTGGCTCTTGATGCGGCTGGACTCGTAGTATCCGTACTGGTCGGCGGATTTGATTTGATAGAGAATCGCTTCGTTTTTTTGCGCGAGGCCGGATATCGAATTGTGATTAGCTAGCAGCGTAGCCAGCGCCGCGAAGACCGCAATGACGGCGGCCGCAACGGGAACGAGTATGCCGCCATGGGATATCTGTTCGTGGCGCTCCATCGCTTCATCTAGCGCGTGACCGGCATTGAATTCGGGCATGCATTCTTAGTACGCCGCAGAACCGTTGCATCATGCAAGAAGCGATTGCATATCACGAGCGCCACAAGCCGCAGGCGCTCGTCATCTCGCGCGGCGGCACGGTCGAGGTCGAAACGTACGGCGGCGATTTTTCCGCCGGAAAACCGCACGCGCTCTACAGCGGTACGAAGAGTTTTTGGGGACCACTTGCGGTCATGGCGCAGCGCGAGGGATTGCTGCAACTCGATGAAGCCGCCGGCGCAACATTTCCGTCATGGCGCGATGATCCGGTAAAACGCCAAGTGACGATCCGTCAACTGCTGACACTAACCGCGGGAATCGGATTCGGCGGCCTCGGCAATGCCGTTCCGATCTATGAGAAGGCGCTCGCGGTGCAACTGAAAGACCGGCCGGGTGAGCTATTTACGTACGGCGGAATACCGCTGCAAATATTCGGCGCGATTCTTTCGGAAAAACTTGTGCCGCTGAAGATGACGCCTCACGAGTATTTGCATTCAATGATTTTGAAACCGGCCGGCATCGAGGTTGCGAACTGGAGAAAACTTTCGGACGGATCGCAGCCGCTGCCGACCGGCGCTTTCCTGACGGCACGCAATTGGCTGGCCTACGGCGAATACGTCTTGGCGCATTGCGACGAGTTCGCGGAATGCTTCAAAGGCACGAACGCAAATCCGCGCTACGGTCTGTGCTGGTGGCTAGCGCCGCCCGGAGCGCCGCCGGATACGGTTTACGCGAGCGGTTCGGGCGGCCAGGCGCTTTACGTGGTGCCGTCCGCGAGGCTGGTGGCTGCGCGATTCGGCGGCGGCGGATCGTTCAAGCACGACGCCTTCTTAAAGCGCCTGAACATATGATGCGTCGCGGCCAACTCTGCATCCGAGCTGCGCTCGACGAAGGTAAATCCTAAGCGTTCGTACAGCCGGATCGCTCCGGCGTTGCTTTTCTCGACGAGCAATTCCAGTGTGTCGTACTGCTCGATGAGATACCGCAAAAGCGCAGCGCCACAGCCCTTGTTCCGGTGCGCGGGCGCGACGGCTATCGAACGAATGCGAACCGGCTGCGCCTTGACGTCCAGCAGCGCGTAACCCGCCGCCGTGCGCCCGTCTTCCGCGACAATCGCGCGCAAAGATTCGGCGGCCAGGAGTGAATTGTAGAATTCGTCCGGATACTGTTCTTCGGCCGAAAACGACAAACGGTCGATATCTTTGATCGCTTGCATGTCCTCCGGCTCGAACGCTCTCATACGATAGTTCATGGCACCTCAGAAGCGGCGCGGCGCACCGCGTTCGCGAAGGCGGCGTCGCTGCGCGTAGCGGCTTCGTACAGCGCGATCGCCGAAGCATTTGCCATCACGCCGTAACGCCACCAGCGTCCTTCGGCCGATTCCGCACCGGCCGGTCCCATGCCGGCTAGGCGCGGCTTGATCTGTTGCACCGCGTGAACGCTCAGAACGTAATCGTGATCGCTCAAATTGCTGACGAACGCTTCGACCGGTGGAATTGCCGCCAGGTTGCCGTCGCGCGCGAGTAAACCGTATTCGACCGGATCGACGCTCGCGATCATTGCGGCGGCCTTACACCAGGCCGCCACTTTGACTTGGTCGCCGAGCGACGGAGCGGCATGCGCGCTCAACAAAATGGTCACGAATCGAGCGTCGTAGCCGCGAACGATCGCCTCCGCGCCTGAGAGGCAGTGGTGTCCGCCGGTGCCCGCGATTTCCAGTTCGGAGAGCAGCGTGCCGTCCGCGTTGAATTGAAAGACGGCCGCCTTCATGACATCATGATAAAACGCCGCGGCGATGACGAGGTCGCGATCCACGGCGCGCGTTTGAGGAAAGTAGATCGTGTTATACGTGCTCGCGAAGTGCTCGGAGATGCGTGCATTGAAGAGCTCGTGCACTGTCAAACCGCCCGGATAGCTATGATGCGAATCGTAGGCACTGCCAGGCGCGCTCCAAAACGGCTGCACCGCAGACGTACCGTCCGTCCCCGGCGGAAAAATGCCGGCGACCGGATCGTCCGCTTTCACAAACCCCGCACGAGCCAGAGCGTCGCGTAGCTCCGAACGATCGGACGCACTTCGATATTTCCTCGCGTACGCCGGCGAAGGATCGGCCAACAACTCCAACACGCCTTCTCGCAACCGTGAGTTCGTTATCGAGCGCGCGAGTTGCAGCGAGCTGCCGTATTGGGTGCGTATGAAATGCGAAGCGCGCGCGATGTGCGCCGCGCGCGCGTTGCCCTCACTAAGACCTGCCGGAACCGCCGGCAATTCAGCTGCAACGGCAGTTGCGCCAAAGGGCAGAGCGGCGGCCCCCGCGGCGGCCAAAAACCAGCCGCGGGAGATGCCGTTGCACATCAGTGCACTTGCGCTGCGCCCGCGATCGCCCCCGCGCCGGCAGCTTTTAGCGCATCCGACAGCGGCACAAGCGTTCCGCTGACAAAGGCGTTGTACCGCGCCATAGCGGCCGCGTACTCGCGATCGTAGCGGCTTGCGTACTCGAGCGCCGCCGGCGTCGGCGGGCTCCCGCCGCCGAAACCCCCGCGTGGAAGATCTTCGCGAAGCGCTCCGGGCCATTGCAGCGAATCCTCGCCGTTTTTGTAGTTTGCCGTAAACGTGCTGAAGATCGCGTCACGCGCCGTCTGCGCAGCTGTAACGCGTGCGAGCAGCGCGGAATTGCCGCTCTTCTGCAGGGCCGCCGCGGCGTCGCTTAGCGACTTCTTTTGAGCGTCCAGGTTATTGAGCACGGTGTTGATCTTGCCGGAAATTCCCAGATATTTCTTTGAGAACTGATAGGCCGACAGATAGTCCGCCTGCGAAAACGGACTGAGCGGATCTTTCCTGACCTCGAAGCTTTGCGTAAACGTCCGGCCGCCGAGCGTCGCCCGTACGGAATATTTTCCGGGCGGAACCATAGCGCCAACCGCGGCTCCTCCGCCGCCGCCCGCCGCCGGATTGCCCGTCCATTGCGTCACGCCGTCCTCGCGGAAATTCCACGTAATGCGGTTGATGCCGATGTTATTGCTCGGACCGCCCCCGCCGCCGAAAAAGAGCGGCATATCGCTTTCCGCGCCGGCGGCGGAAGCCCGCCGCATGGGCGGCCGGATATGACGGATCACGCGGCCTTTGGAGTCGAGAATCTCGATGGTCGGCGCCGTTTTTCCCGGCGCGCCCAAGTAGTAGTCGACGATCGCCCCGTTAGGCGGATTGTCACCGCTGAATCGCGTGTAGAGCCCTTCATCGTTGGAATGGAAGATGTACTCGTAGGCAGTGCGCGGTTTGAAGAGCATCGCGCCTTGGCTCTGCGCTTGCGGGAGTTGCTGCAGCGACGTCAAGTCGTCGAATATCCATAGCGCGCGACCGTGCGTGGCAATGGCCAAGTCGTTGAAGTTCGACTGTTCGCGGATGTCGCGCACGGATACCGCCGGAATATTCAGCCGGAAATCGCTCCAATGCCCGCCACCGTCATAGGAAACCCACAAGCCGTTCTCGGTCCCAGCGAAAACGAGGTTGCGGTTGTGTCCGTCGGGACGGACTGTACGCACGTATTGATCGGCGGGCAGACCGTTGACGATCTTCGTCCAAGAACTCCCGTAATCGTGCGTGACGTAAACGTAAGGCGCGTAATTTCCCGACCGGTGGTCGTCGAAGATCGCGTATGCCGTGCCCGCGACGATGGGCGAAGGGGCGACGGTTTCGACCCGAGCGAGTTCCGGCGGACCCGAAGGCGTAACGTTGCGCCAGTGCTTTCCGCCATCGCGCGTCATCTGCACGAGCCCGTCATCGGTGCCCACCCAGATCTCGCCGGCGTGCAGTCGCGAACCCTCGATGTACAAGAGGTTGTCGGAAAACTCCGCGCTCGAAACGTCGGTCGCCAGCGGTCCTCCCGCGGGAATCTGGTGCGCTTTGATGTTGCGCGTGAGATCGGGACTGATCGCCGTCCAATGCAGCCCGCGATCCGTCGATTGGAAGACGACGTCGCCGCCCAGCCAGAGCACTTTGCTGTTCCAAGGCGCGAACGCGATCGGCGAATCCCAGTTAAACCGGTATTTGCGAGCGGCCAAATTGAACGAGTTGCGATCGAAATCGTAATACGGTATCATGCCGCGGCCGGCTTCGACTTTTTTGCTGTACGCGGTGATGTTACCGGTCTGCGAGTCGGCCATGATGTAGTTGCCGTTGCCGGGATCCGGCACCGCCCACATACCATCTCCGCCGACGACGTTCAGCCAATCGTCATCCAAAATGCCGGAACGGTTCCGTGAATTCGAAGGTCCGCAGAACGCGTTGTTGTCTTGCAGCGGCGCGCAGACCCAGTACGGGTTTTCGTTGGAAACGCCGACATGATAGATCTGGCCGATCGGAATGTTCCGTGAAAACGACCAGTTCTTTCCGCCATCGACCGTTATCGCATATCCGCCGTCCTCACCGACGATCATGCGGCTCGGATTGTTGGGCGCGATCCACATCGCGTGGAAGTCGACGTGAACGGGACTGGCGATCGCGCGCCAACGGCGCCCGCCGTCGCGGCTTTCCGCCAGTTCGTTCGAGACGCCATAAACGTGATTCGCATTGCTCGGATCCACATTAACGTGCGTAAAATAGAACGGGCGCTGATCGACCAGCGTGTTGTCGCTGACCATTTCCCAGGTTGCGCCCGCATCGTCACTGCGCCAGAGAATACCGCCCTTGGCTTCGATCACCGCGTAGACGCGATTGCTGTTGTTGGGGGCGACTGCGACCGCGATGCGGCCCATCTCGCCCGCCGGCAAACCGTTCCCGGTTAATTGGTTCCAGGTTTTGCCTCCGTCGATCGATTTGTAGAGACCGTCCTGCGGTCCGCCGCTGTGAAAGTTCCACGGCACGCGGCGGAACTGCCACATACCGGCGTAGAGCACCGCCGGATGATTCGGATCCATGTCGACTTCCGACGCCCCGGTCTGCGGCCCGATATAGAGTGTTTTCGCCCACGTTTGTCCGCCGTCGTCGGTAACGAAGACGCCGCGCTCCGTGCTGTCGCGGAACGGGTCGCCGCTCGCGCCAACGATGACGTGATTGGGATTGGTCGGGTCGACGATAATCCGCGAGATGTGCCGCGTTTCGTGCAGTCCCACGTTTGTCCACGTCTTGCCGCCGTCGGTCGACTTATAAACGCCGTCGCCGTAGCTCACGTCGTTGCGCGGATTCGATTCCCCGGTGCCGACCCAAACGGTGTTTTCGTTAGTCGGATCGATCGTAACGGCGCCGATCGCGGAGACCGGCTGCTTCTCGAAGACCGCCGTCCAAGTAGCGCCGCCGTTCTCCGTCTTCCAAACGCCGCCGCCGGCCGAACCGATGTAATAAAGGTTCGGATTCGAAGCGATTCCGGCAACCGCCGGCACGCGCCCACCCGAGACGGCCGGCCCGATCGAGCGCCATTTAAGATGCGAATACGCGGGGTCGGCCGCGGCTTGCGCAGCGGCGAGCTGCGCAAATGACAGCGCAAATACAATTGCAAGAAGACGAGGCATGCCCATGTTAGCTCCCTAGATTAACTGCCGGCAGCGACCGGCGTGGCTCCTGTGATGGCCTTTAAGCCGGCTTTGACGAGCGCGGCGTTTAGGGCCGGAATCGTTGTGCGCACGAACGCGTCGTAGTTGGCAACCCCGCTCGCGTACTCGGTGTCCACGCGCTGTCCGAACTCCGCAATTGCCGGCGTGATGAGCCCGAAGCCGAAAAAGCCCATGCTCTGGATATCTTCGCGCAAGGCGCCGGGACGCTGGATTCCGTCTTCGTCGTTATGGTAATCCGCGGTCAACTCGTGAAAGACCGTGTCGCGCGCGGTCGCGGCCGCGGCGATTTGCTGCTGCAGCGAAGCGTCCGCCTTGGCTTTGGGGTCGGCAGCGGCCGCGTCGATCTGCGATTTGACCGAGTCGAGCATGTTCAGCATCGTGTCGACAACGGAGTACTCGCGGTAGTATTTCTTGACAAATGAATAGCTTCGCTCGTAGTCGGCCTGCTTAAAGGCCGACTTCGGATCGGGCTTGACGGTAAACGGCTCCGTAAACGTCTTCCCGCCCACGGTCATACGCACCGCGTAACGTCCCGGCGGCACGTAGGCGCCTTCATCCGGTCCTTGATATGAGACCTTGGCCGCGCCGGTCCATTTCACGGGTCCGTCGATCTGGAAATCCCAGACATAACGGTTGATCCCGACTTTGTTCGTCACGCGCGGCGTCTCTTTGCCGGCGTTGCTCTTGCGCGAACCCGAGACGGTGCGGATCACTTGGCCGGACGAATTGAGAATCTGGACAACGGGCGCAGTCTTTCCGGGCGTCTTCTGATAGAAGTACACGACGGCGCCGTACGGTGGATTTTGGCCGGCGTAATCGGTGTAGGTGCCTTCGTCATCTGAGTGCAGCGAGTATTGGTAAGCCGTCCGCGGCCCGATGACGAGCGCCCCCTGCGCGATAGCTTTTTGCAGCTGTTGAATGACGCGCATGTCGTCCATGACGTAGATCGAACGGCCGTGTGTGGCGATCACCAAGTCGTCGAACTGCGGCTGGAAGCGAATCTCGCGCACCGAGACGGCCGGAATATTATTGCGGAAGTCTTGCCAGCTCTTGCCGGCGTCGAAGGAAATCCAGACGCCGTTCTCCGTGCCGGCATACAAGATATTGGCATCGTGAATGTCTTGCCGGACCGAACGGACATATTGGTCCGCGGGCAGGTTGCTCACGATCGACGACCACGTCTTGCCGAAGTCTTTCGAAACGAAGAGGTACGGCTTGAAATCTCCCGACTTGTGCCGGTCGATGTTCACGAAGACCGTGCCGTCGTGCAGCGTGGAAGGCGCGGTGGTTTCAACGCGGCCATACGGTGGCACCCCCGGCGGCGTCACGTTGTGCCAGCTCTTGCCGCCGTTGAGCGTCATCTGCACGAGACCGTCGTCGGTGCCGACCCAAATCTCGCCTTTGTGAAGCGTGGAGCCTTCAATATAAATGAGGTTGTCCGAATACTCCGCACCCGAGACGTCGTGCACGAGCGGGCCACCGGAGGGCTGCTGATGCGACTTGTCGTTCAGCGTGAGATCCGGGCTGATGACGGTCCAATGCCGCCCGCGATCGGTGCTCTGGAAGAGCACGTTCCCACCGAACCACGCGACGTGCGGATTCCACGGCGCGAACGCGATCGGTGAATCCCAGTTGAACCTGAATTTGCTCTTTGAGAGATTGTAGCTCTCGATTGAATCCTGGATGTAAGACATCGCGAGAATCGTATCTTTGGTGACTTTGTTGTAGACGGTCAGCACGCCGTTTTCCGAATCGCCCCAGATCCAATTCGGATCCGCCGGGTCGGGCACGACCCATTCGCCGTCGCCACCCACCGCCGCCACCCAATACTTATTGAGTATGCCCGACGGGTCGAGCGAATTCGACGGCCCGCACCAGCCGTTGTTATCTTGCCATCCGCCGCACACCCAGTACGGATTCTCGTTGGACAAGCCGACGTGGTAAACCTGACCGATCGGAATGTTGCGATCGAAGAACCAGTTGTCGCCGCCGTCAACGGTACGCGCGATGCCCCCGTCCGCACCGATGATCATGCGGTTTGGATTATCGGGCGCGATCCAAGCTGCATGGTAGTCGACATGGACTTGCTGTGCCGTTTCGGTGAATTTTTTGCCTCCGTTAGTGGAGACCGCGAGAAATTCCGAAATCGCATACACCTTGTCGGAATTTTTCGGATCGACGATAAGGTGTGTAAAGTAAAACGGCCGCTGGTCGACAAGCGTGTCGTTGCTGACCATCGTCCACGTTGAACCGGCGTCGTCCGACCGCCAAAGGATGCCCTCGGGCGACTCGATAATCGCGTACACGCGATTCCCGTCGCTCGGCGCCACGGCCAATCCGATGCGGCCCGTGAAACCCGCCGGCAGACCTTTTGCTGAGCCGGTGAGTTTCGTCCACGTGCGTCCGCCGTCAGCCGAACGGTAGAGACCATCGTCCGGACCGCCGCTCGTGAAGGTCCACGGTTGACGCAAGAAGTGCCACATGCCCGCATACACGACGCTGGGATGCTGCACGTCCATGGCCATGTCGGAGACGCCACTCTGGTCGCTCACGTAGAGTGTTTTGGTCCAGGTCTTCCCGCCGTCGTCGGTCACGTAGACGCCGCGGTTCTCGCTGGGACCAAAGACGTCGCCGAGGGCGCCCACGATCACGTGGTTCGGGTCGTGCGGATCGATCAGGATGCGCGAAATATGGCGGGTGAGCGTGAGTCCAACGTTGGTCCACGTCTTGCCGCCGTCGGTAGATTTATAGACGCCGTCGCCGTAGCTCACATCGTTGCGAGGGTTCGATTCCCCGGTGCCGACCCAGACGACGTCGTCGTTGGTGGGGTCGATCGCAATCGCGCCAATCGCTGAAACTTTTTGTTTTAAGAAAACGGGCTGCCACGTCTCGGCGCCGTCGGTGGATTTCCAGACGCCGCCGCCGGCCGCGC
>JAAXCW010000016.1 GCA_013036095.1 Vulcanimicrobiota bacterium | reverse complement strand
GTATGTTTTCATTGGGTTGACCGTGGTTATTGCGATCGCTATTTTTGTTCTGTTGCGTGCGGGCCTCGACAAGCTCGGCCGTAGTTCGACTGGGGCGCCTATCGGCGCCCGCTCACCATGACACACTTTGGGCGCCCGCTCTCACATGACAAACCTGTGAAGCGTTCTGCCGCGCCGAAGCGCGGCTTGAATAACATGACAAAACGGAAGCGGCGCGGAACCCTTATAAAACGCTGACCGGAAGGAGCGGGTGATATGACTCCTCGCGTGCTGTCTATTTTCACATTTTCCTTACTTGTCGTGGGCGCCGCACTTGTTGTAAGCGCTGCTCCGGCGCGCGCCCAAGCCGATGCCGCGGATACGCTGCTGCTTGCGCAGCGCTTGATGGGACTGGGCGCAAGCGATCTCACGGTCGATGCGTTGCCGCCAAACTGGACCTCTCCCGTTCCGCTGCCGTCCGGGCTGCCGATAGTAGGGTCAGTCAGGCGAAACGGACCCTACGTTACGGTCTATTACCGCCCGGCCGACGCGCGCCAAGCGTTCGACGCATATACCACACAGTTAAGAGCTGCGGGTTTCACAAATCTTTCCTGGCCGATGCAGCCGCGGGCGGCGAGCGGCTTTGCGCCCTCCGCGAATTCCGCTCAAACCTTTGCCGCTTATTGTCGTAACGGGCAGAGTGTTTTCGTTCGGACCAGCCCACCCAGCACCGACGATCTGCGCGTAGAAATAATGCCCAAGGGCAACCAGCCGTGCGCGCAGCCGATGGCAACGCCTCGTCCTCCGCCTGTGTCGCCGCTGCCGCCATTGATCGCGCCGGCAGGAACAACGATCGCGCCGATGGGCGGAAGCAACTCCATGATGGTGGGGACCGCCGGTGGGATGGAAAGCGCATCGACGGTGGCGTTGATTCAAGGAAAGATTGCAGTACCGGCACTTCTGGATGCGATCGTCGCGCAACTAAAAGCCGCGGGCTGGAGCGCCGCGACGCAGCTTTCCGGACGCAGCTCGGCAGTTGCTTCCCTCCGATTCCAGAAGGGCGGCCAAGACTGGCAGGGCTGGCTTTCCGTTCTGGCCGGCGTGAAGCCGCAGACATTTACGGCCCACATCGATGCGGTGAATACCGGATTGCCAAGCAACAATAGTACGGTCGCCGCGATGATGGGCGCAATGCAAACGGGAACGAGTTATTCGTGGATTCCCGTCAAGGTTACAAAAACGACGGCGCCGCTTTTATCGCGGT
Source organism: Vulcanimicrobiota bacterium (assembly GCA_013036095.1). GTDB lineage: Bacteria > Vulcanimicrobiota > Vulcanimicrobiia > Vulcanimicrobiales > Vulcanimicrobiaceae > Rubrimentiphilum. The sequence continues at coordinate 17,125 of JAAXCW010000016.1, read as the reverse complement.
TTCTGCAGCAAGTCGTGACGATAAACGGATTTCGTCCGGCGCAAGTGTATCTCGGACGCATCCCGCCTACGTTTAGCGTCCGGGTTCCGCTGCCGCAAGCAACGCCTGTGGGATCGACCGTGATCCAGTATCAGCCCGGGTCGCAAGGGCAAGTGCAGTACAACGTTTATTATCACTTGAGCCGCGCGCAGCTGCAGTCGTATGCCGCCCGTTTGCAGACGCGCGGCTGGAAACTACAACCCGCGGCAACGCCGAACATCACCGGCTTTCAGTTTGCGTATTTTCCGGTGCTGCAAAATTATTGCAACGATACGCTTCCGCCGATTACGGTTTCGGGGACGAGGGGATCCGAGGCGGTAGTCGTCAGCGTCCAGCGGATCCGCAACGGCTTTTCGTGCGATACGATGCAAGGGCTGCTTGCCGGGCAGACCTTTCCCAATCCGCTTCCGAAGCGGGACGCGCCGGCCGGAACGACGATGCTGCTTGGAACCGCCGGCGTGCGCGCGGGGAATAGCGCGGCGATGATCGTCACGTCCGAGGCGATCGGACCGCTGCTCGATGAGTTCACCGCGAAGTTTACGAAGGCGGGCTGGGCGCTCGCCGCGTCGACAACCATGGCCGACATCGGCTCGCGAAGCTATACGTACGTCGACAGCGCGGCAAACGGTCAAAAATGGCAGGCGGTCCTTACGCTCTATCGCTCCTTTGCGGATGCGGGAACGTACTATGCGTTTGTCGATCTCACGAAGTTGCCGTTGGCGAAGTAGCTGCGCCTAGGGGATTGAGCCGGCATCTGCGTCGAGTTCATTCTTGACATCGAAGCTGCCAACTTTACGATCGGCGTAGAATTTTCCCGACACGGTTAGAGTTTGGCCGTCGGCGATTTTCGGGTGACTGCGGACATATATATGAAGACAGGCGGTGTCGCAGAGATCGAACGTCGCGTAATCGTTGCCGCGGCGTGAAGTTCTTTCGGCGAGTTGCGCGATAGTGCCGGAGACCGTGAGATGCTGCCCGTCAAACGAGGTGGGATTCGCTAGGACGTCGGCGATCTTCGTCGCGGCCACCGGTTGCGCCGCCGGCGTGGGGGATGCTGCCGACAGTACAAGCGACAGCGCTATTCCTATAAACATTTCGTCTCCTCTTGCGGGTCTCGTCCTTCGACAAACTCAGGATGACATGGCTGCGCACGCTCGACCGTGGTTCGACCGGGGCGCCTGTGGCGCCCGCTCACCATGACACTATCGAGGCCACTCACCATTGTAGCGTTCTGCCGCGCCGAAGCGCGGCTTGACAACTTGCGCTGAAATTCATTCGCGATTTGGGGTATACTGGCTCCGATGCGTATGCTCGTAAGCCCTGAGCCACGGGGTCATTTTGTACAGTTCTGCGGTGCCGACGAACGCTTCCTGAGTGCGAACGTCGGGCGATTTCTCTTCGAGGGCCTGCAGGCGGGCGAGGGACTGGTCGTGATAGCGACCCCCGAGCGCCGGGATGCCTTCATCGGCGAAGTCGCGCGCCTGGGCGGTGACCCGGAGGCGGCGATCGCGGACGGGCGCTTTCAGTTATATGACCGGGACCAGACGCTCGGGAAAATCTGCGTCGCGGGGCAGCCTAACAAGGACCGCTTCCAGACGATCGTCGGCGGCGCGCTGGAGAACGTGCCGACCGAGCGGATTCGCGCGTACGGCGAGATGGTCGGAAAACTCTGGAGCGACGGCCGGCGCGCCGAGGCGATTTTGCTCGAACAGATGTGGAACGAACTTCAGACGAAGATGACGTTCTTGCTGTTCTGCAGCTATGCGATCGACGTGTTCAGCGACGAGTTCGAACTCTCGCGCATCGATGAGGTGCTCTGCACGCACACGCATCTGTTTCCGGGCGGTTTGGATCGCGCGCTCGATAAGGCGCTCAATTCGGCGATGGACGAAGTGCTCGGCGAGCGCGTCGAAGGTCTGCGCTCGCTGATCAAAGCCAATTACCGCCCGGCCTGGGGCGTCGTTCCGAAGCCGGAGGCCGTGATTTTGTGGTTGCGCAATAACTTGCCGGATCTCGCCGAGCAAATTATCGGACGCGCGCGCGAGCACTACGACGCCATCTCACAAGAACCTACGTGGGAACCGGCGTGACGTCGGCATCGTTTACCGTCGTCTTGGTGACGGACGACCCGCTCTACGGCGCGCGTTTAAGACGAGCATTTATTCGAGCTGGGCGCGGCGTCTGTTTATTCCTCGCCGGCACCGGCGCCGCGGGCCTGCCTTCGGTGCAAGCGCGCGCGTTTCCGATGCCGCACGTTATCTTGGTGGACCTGGATGCCGATAAGCGTCGCGCCGAAGCAACGCTGCGCTGGCTACGGAAAGACCGCCAACTTGCAAACGTGCCGATCGTCATGCTGGGTGCGGAAGATCAGAATGATGTGGTCGCAGCGGGATATCGCGCCGGGGCGAACGCGTGCTTGCGCAAGCCTTTGGCCGAAGACGCGATGAATGAAATCGCGCGCAGCGTCGGCGACTACGCCTACTTGCTGCAAATCCGGCCGAACGCCGCGCTCATCCAAGCCTAGCTTCCGAGCTCGCGCCACTCCTTTTCATCCATCAGGCGGCGAACGCCGCGCGGATAGTTATTTCCTTTGTGTTTTGCGTTGAATTCTTGCTCGAGCACCGCTAGGTATTCGAAGTTCTCGTACATCGCGGCGCTGTTCGTTGCAACGCGCCGCATCGCCACGACGGGTTTTAGACAATCCCACATGTGCCTGACGTAGCCGCCAGTGATATCGAGGAATTGCTGTCCATCGATCATGCCGTACTTAATGTAGGATCCGGTTTGCTCGAGCATATCGGCAACCAGTAGTTCTTTGTGCGAACGCCGGTCGGGATCCGGAGACATCAGTTCGGCGCGGTAGGCGGGATCCTTAAGGCGGGCGGGGAGTTCGGTGTGAATAAAACGGTTAGCGAACTGGATATCTTCGCCGCGCCATGCTTCGGTGAGATGCAAGAGCCCCGTGAGCTGATTCGCGCCGCGAATGTGGCGCAGCTGGATGAGGGCGGCAAGCGCGGTGATCGCGATCACGATGAAAGTGCCGATTGCGGCGTAGGCGCTCAGGTATTCGGCGCTCATTTTGACCACATCGGCGAGATGATGCGCTGTTTTCGTGTGGCGAGCCTGCCCACGATGATCGCCGCTCCGAGGCAAACGGCCAGCGCGACGACGCCGGCTTCGGGCCCGAAGCTTCCACCGGTCAGCCAAGATGGGCCATGCATCTTTGCATGCAATACGGTCGCGGTGAATTGACCGCCGGAGACCTGCGTGCCGAAGATCGGGCCTTCGAAAAGATTCCAACCCCAGTGTATGCCGATCGCAAACCACAGCGATCGCGTAAGAACGTACGCGAGCGCGAGGAGGACGCCCGCTTCGAGTGCGATCGCGAGGCTGGAGAAGACGGTCGCGTGCGGGTTCGCGATGTGGATGGCGCCGAAGAGCAGCGCGGAAAGGACGAGCGCGATCCACGTTCCGGTCATTTTCTCTATTAAACGGAAGAGCACGCCGCGAAAGAGCAGCTCTTCGACGAGCGCGCCGATCAGAAAAAAAGCGAGCGCTGGGAGTAGGCCGTTCCACGACTGGAAGATCGCGGTGTAGCAATGGGTGAGCGCGAGCACCGCGATGACGATCGAAAACAGAATCGCTCCGACGAGCAGGCCGCCGAATATTCCGCCGAGGGCGCCTTGCGTTGGAAAGCCGACGTCGGCCGCGGTTTGTTGCGCGCAGTAGTATTCGACGAGCAGCGTAACTGCGAGCAATGATATGAATACGATTGCTTGGGAGAAGATCAGCGAATGCATGCGGACGGCTACCGGCGTTAGGGCGAATGCAACCACGCCAAAGAGCGCGACGATCAAAATGATACGGGTTAACGGGAACGCGAGGAAATTCTTCATCCAGCGTGATTGTTCGGATTATCTTCACGCGGGCCTCGACAAGCTCGGCCGTGGTTCGTCCCTCGTCAAACTCAGGATGACATGGGCGCCTCATGGCGCCCGCTCACCATGACATAGACTAAGATGACCACGCGGAAGGTCGTGGAACCTATAGGCGATGCGGTGGCTATGGGTGGGCCTGTGTTCCGCGGTCCTTTTTGCGATGGGCGCGCGGGGTGCCATAGCTGCGGAGGGTGTGCCGCGGCTGAGCCAAGATGTCGCTCCCGTCTCGTACGATTTGGCTGTGACGCTGCAGCTGAAAACGATGCAGACCGATGGGGATGAAACGATCCGCATCAGTGTCGCAAAGCCCGTCGACCACATCGTTCTCAATTGGTTGGGCGTTAGTACTTCGAACGTTACCATCGACGGAAACGCCGCGGTCGCTGAAAACCATGCTAAGCTGCAGCAAGTGTGGCTGCGACCAACCACGACGCTTCAACCCGGAGCGCACAACATTCATTTGAGCTTTGTCAGCAGCATTGACAGCTTCTTTGAATCGTCCGGGTTTTGGAACGATCACGCCATGCAAGGTAGGAATAGCCCCCCGTTTCTCGTGACGATGTTCGAGCCGTCGACGGCGCGGATGATGTTCCCGAGTTTCGACGAGCCGGGTTTTCGCGCGACGTTTACGGTGCACCTAACGGCGCCATCGGATTGGACCGTCGTTTCGAATATGCCGGTCACCGCACGAACGCAACTGGATACTGCCACCGCTCGCACCGACTTTGCGCCGACGCCGCCGATGCCGACCTATCTGCTAACAGTGGACGCGGGCGTGATGACCTCAGTGACCGGTGAAAGCGACGGCGTCCCGATACACGTCTACGCCGCCGCGGGAACCGCCGGGCTAGACACCATCCTCTCGCGGGCGGAAACGATCCTACATTATTACGACGCGTATCTCGGCGTTCGGTTTCCGTTGCCGAAACTCGACGTGGTCGCGGCACCGGGATCTTATCACAGTGCGCTCGAGCAGTGGGGTGCGATGACGTTTTACAACGGGGAAGACATCACGACCGGCAGCAACGGCGATCCCGCGATTGGTGAGCGGCAATCTTTCGACGAGCTCGCGCACGAGATGGGCCACCAATGGTTTGGAGATTTGGTCGGCATGCGCTGGTGGCGCGACGCGTTCGTGGCAGAGGGCGTGACGCAATGGTTCGCCTATGGCGCGGATAGAGCGCTCAAACCTGCGCTGCCGTGGTATCGCGATGAAGATGCCGGCATCGAATGGGTGATGGCGAATGGCATCCGGGCGAAGGTGTCTCCAGTGATCACGAACATCGACACCGATTATGCGAAAGACGATTCGGTCGCATTTTCGCTGGCCACATATGACAAAGGCGCCGCCGTTCTCGAGATGTGGCGATCGTACATCGGGGAGAGCGCTTTCCGCGCGGCGCTGAAGCGCTATCTACAACACAATGCCGGAGCGGCCGTCTCATTCGAGCAGTTCTGGAGCGCTTTCGACGATCCGGCGGCGGAGAAATTCGGCGCCGCATGGCTCAAGCGGCCGGGATTTCCGGTCGTCACCGTTGCGTTGCGATGCAATGCGGGCCTTCAGAGTGCGGTTGTAACGCAGAATCCGTTCGTGAACGGACTGGGCTCGCCGCCCGGCTACATGTCCCAGATTTGGCCCGTTCCGATCGAACTTCGAGCCGGGAACGGGCTAGCGCAGATCCATTTGCTTCAATCGAGGAGCGTGCAACTGCGGGCCGGCAGCTGCGGTGACAACGTGGCAGTCAATCCCGGGCGCCGGCCATACTACCGGCTTCGTTACGCCGACGTTGCGCGCGCCGAACAAACGCTCTCGGCCGCGAGCGAGCGCGATCGTTCAAATGCTATACGCGACGCGGTGGCGCTTGAGTCGCCCGGGTTTGTTCCCGCTGACTATTTCTTGCGATTAACGCCGTTGATTCGAGCGACAGACGAGCCGCAGATGATCCGCCAGGCCGCTTTCTTGTACGCCTCAATGTTCGATGCGCTGCCGCCTGGGAGGGAGCGCGACGCGGTGGCAGAGATTGCCCGGCGCACGCTACGGCCGATGATTCAGGTCGTTCCGGAGAGATCCGGCAACGCGCAGCCGCAGCCGTACACCGCGGCGTTAAGCGTGCTTGCGGCGGTTGGCTATCCGGAGTTCTCCGCAACGGCCCAACAACGCCTTGACGCGATGAACCTTCGAAAAGTGCGCAGCGTTTTTGAGATGCTCCTGGCTTCGATTGCGGCAGCGGGCGCCGACGACGCGCATGTTTCGGCCATGGAGGCGCAATTAAAGAAGAATCCCCCGCAGCGCGTTCGTTACGGATACGTTTTGGATAACGAGCCGTTTGCCTATCTCACCCATGTTGGTTCGCCGATGTTGGCGCAGCGGGTCTTTACGGATTATGTCTTAGATCCGGACATTTTCTTTTCGCTCGCGCGGCGTCATCCCGCCATTGCATGGCCCTTCCTTCAGGCGCACACGCGCGAGTTGCTATCGCGCATCGTGCCGAGTCAGCAGGCGTGGTTTCTCACCACCGAAGTGTCGCAGACGTTTTGGTTTCTTCCGCAGAGCGAATTGCGGACGTATTTCGAACGCGAGCTCGGACCATTCAGCCGGCGCTCTATCCATGTTGCGATGGAAGAAGTTGGCAAACGCCAACGGGCTGCGGCGAAGATCAGTGCTGAGGTACGGCGGTATCTCGGGGCACGGGCGAAAAACTAAATTGTGATGCTGACGATAAATGATTTTTCGCCGGTCTCGGTTCTGGCATCATTGTGGCTCGCCGCGGCGCCCTGTGGCACAACGCCGCCGATCGGTAGTTCTGAGTACGGGTTCTCGACCGGTGTCCCTCGACCAGGGATAACGGTCACCCGGAACGGTTCGGTTCTGTCGGTCGTTGAAGCGTTCGGCGATCGGATGTTCACGGTGATCCGCTCGACCTACGATGCAACCACACTGACGTTGTTAAACTCCGATCGTCACGCAGACTGCTGTGGCTCAGCCTGGCAATCGACGATAAGCCGAAACCCCGACGGCTCGTACGATGTCGAAGCTCAGACGTGGGGATTATCGATGGACAACCGGGACGTTCTCAAGGAGAGCCGCCCTCATTTAAGCGTGCCGCCAAACGAGCGACTCGTCGTGGGGATGCTGCTGTTGGTTCCGTGGATCTATCACAAGACAGGTGAAAAAGAGTTCGAAACGATTGATTTCAATCCGTTGCGCAGCCGGATAGTCGATATCACCGAGGTAGCCGCAGCGCCGTACCCAAGCGGCGTCCCGGCGCGAGATCACGCGCTTCGGTTATCATCGTGGTCGCAGCCGGCGATGACCCTCTGGTACGACCCGTGCACATTTGCGGTGGACGCGTACGGCAGGTCGTCCGACAACGCGATTATCCGTTCGTCGCTCCCCCAATAGGCTGCAGTCGCATGCATCTTGCGTTGATTCTTGCACTCTCGACGATAACGGCGACGTCGGGCGACGTACGGGCGACGCTCTCATTCACGATGCGGCCGTCGGGTCGATCGGGCGAGGCCGACTATGGACCGGTTGTTCGCGATGGCAAGCTGACGATCACAAAAGGCGGCAGGATCGAAGGCGTGATTCCACTCGAGCGGCTCGGAATACACGATGCACCCACGGTGTTCGAAACGGATCCGCAGCAAGCATGCGGCACGGCCGCGCCACTGTTGTTTGCCGGCTCCGGCGCGCGCCGATATTTAGTGATCGAGAGCGTGTGGGTCGGAAAGGGTTGTCGAGGAGTCGTGCATGTGGTTGACCTCGGCTCGATGCAGGTCGTGCCGGAGATGTCGGTCGATCACGCCTATTCCCACCGATACGAAATACCGGCGCCGGAACGCTTTATTCAGAAGGCAACGCTGCGCGTGACTGAGGTTGATCACGTGAGCGTTCCGGGTCCGCCAGCGCCAGACTCGCGGCCGTGGGTACTGAGCATCATACGAGGCAAGCTGGGGAATGCGTCGCCGTTTGCCGGATTTGTTGAGGATTTGCCGGCGACGAATACGCCAGTTCGGGGCGAAGTTGTGGAACTGGGTTCGCTTGATTTGGCGACGTCGCAACCGGTTATACGCTTTTCGGCCGCCCATGAAAAAGTGTGGCGCGCTGAGCAGCCGGGAATGTCGGTTCTGTCTGAGCGCAGCATTCTCTACAATGAATACTTTTCGTATTCGCAAAGGCTCGCGGAGCAAGGAAGGCTTGCTGACGCTTTGGCGGCATACAAAAAGGCGCTGACATATCTCGACGATCGCGATCTGTACACGCGGGAGTACGCGAGCATACCAAAGTTAGAGAGACTTATTCGCCAGGTGCGATCCGGCGCCGTTCCACTTGCCCGCGCGAAAAAGCTTTGGCTCGGGCCATGGTGAGGTGATCGCCGGCAATTCGCATGCGGGCCTCGACTACGCTCGGCCGTGGTTCGACGACGCGTTCGCCCTTAGGCGAACGCTGCTCACCATGACACTGTTGTCACCATGACACTGTTGTCACCATGACACTGCTGTCACCATGACACTGTTGTTACCATGACAATGTTGAGTTAGAAGCCCGCGGCGAGACCTTCGGGGCGGCGTCGATCGGTGCCGCCCAAACGCATGCCGGTTACCGGATCGATGACGATGGATTGCGCCGAGCCCCACGATGAAACTTCTTTCAACGTGTAACCCATCGCTTCGAGCTGCTGCATTGTCTGCGGCGAAAGCGCGCCGGGTTCGTATTCTACGACGTCAGGCAGCCACTGCATGTGCATGCGCGGGGCGTTGACCGCGTCCTGCACGTTCATGCCGTAGTCGATCACGTTTTGCAGGGTCGACAGCACGATCGTGATGATGCGGCCGCCTCCGGGGCTTCCGGTCACCATGAAGAGCTTTCCGTTCCGCGTGACAATCGTGGGCGTCATCGAAGAAAGCGGACGTTTTCCGCCGCGGATATCATTGCGCGTGCCCTGGACGAGGCCGAACATGTTCGGAACGCCGGGTTTGCTCGTGAAGTCGTCCATCTCATCGTTCAGAAAAAATCCGGTGTTGCCCGCGATGACGCCGGCGCCGAACGAGTCGTTGATCGTGTAGGTGACGGCGACGGCGTTCCCGGCGCTATCGACGATCGAGAAGTGCGTAGTCTGCGCGTTTTCGTGCGCGACAGCGCCGAGCCCGGGAAGCACTTGGCTTGACGGCGTGGCGCGATCGGCTGAAATCGAAGCGCGAAGCTTGGCCGCGTAGCGTGGATCGAGGAGCTGGGATACGGGGTTCTTTACGAACGAAGGATCGCCGAGATAAGTGTTGCGATCGGCATAAGCGCGGCGCTCCGCTTCGATGGCGTAATGCGCACTGTCGAGCGAGCTCCAGCCCCAATACCCGAAGGTATAAGGCGAAACGATGTCCAGGATTTCGCAAAGCGTTACGCCACCCGAGCTGGGCGGCGGCGCCGAGATGAGATCGTAACCGCGGTACGAGCAATGCACCGGTTTCAGTTCATCGACATAGTACGACGCAAAATCTTTTATCGAGAGAATACCGTGGTTTTCATTGCTCGCCGCGACGATCGCTTGCGCGATGGGTCCGCGGTAGAATGCGCTTGGTCCGTCGCGCGCGATCATTGTGAGGGTTGCGGCGAGATCCGGTTGTTTGCGTAGGTCGCCGGCTTTTATGGTGTCGGAGGGCATGCTTTTGTAGATGCGCGCGTCATCGGTCCCTATGAGATAGCCATCTTTTGCCAGTGCGATCGCGGGAGCCATCAGGGCGGCGCGCGATCTTGTGCCGAATTCGGTGCGCGCGCGTTCTAAGCCCATCACCGTTCCAGGGATGCCGACGGCGAGATAGCCTTTGGTGCTGAGGCCGGGGATAACGTTTCCGTTCTTATCTTGATAGAGCGAAGGCGTGGCGCGAAAGGGCGCGCGTTCGCGGAAATCGATGAAGCGCTCGCGGCCGTTATGCATGCGCACGAGCATGAAACCGCCACCGCCGATATTTCCGCAGCACGGGTCGACCACAGCGAGCGCATATCCGACCGCGACGGCCGCATCGATCGCGTTGCCACCGCGCCGCAAGACGTCGACGCCGACCTGCGTGGCGTAATGCTGTTCGGTGACGACCATCGCATGCGGCGCGCGTGCCGGCACGGCATGCCAAGCGGGCGCAGCCGCGAGGAGAAAAGCCGCAATCAATGCGACGGGCGCAATGCGCTTCATGAATCGGTAGTTCAGTTCGTTCAGCGGGCATACCCGCACGCTTCAGAGCTCAGGATGACACATCGGGTGGCGCCATGAACCTATCGGGATGAAAGCGATTCTTCTGATGTGCGCCCTCGCGTCATTTTGCGCGGGGCGCGCCGCAGCGCAAGACAACCTGCAGGCGGCGATTACGCTGGCGGAACGTTTAGCCGACGCTGCCGGGCAGGGCGCCACCGTAACGGTTGCGGCGGCTCCAGCCGGATGGACGTCGCCGGCGCCGCTGCCGGTTTCGGGCACGCTCTTGGGTAGCGTTGCTAATGCGTCGGGGCAGGTGACGCTCTACTATCAAATTCCGAATCTGACTGCGGCATACGAGGCGTACGTCGCTGCGTTAAAACGCAACGGGTTCACCGCCCAGCGATTTGAAGGTCCCGTGCGCGGTTTTGCGCCGCCGGAATCCGTTGGAGTGCCGGTGACCAGTAGTTTCTGCAAAGCATCGACGACGGTTTACATGCTTGCGCCTCCAACCCGACCGGGCGATCTTCGGATTAGTATTTTTCCTCAGCAACCCGATACGACGCCGATGTGCGGTGGGCGGCCTCTTCCAACTCAGCGCGTGAACCCGTTGCCTTTTTTTGAGGCGCCGCCGGGCACATATTTTGAGCCGCTTACCAACAGTTTCTCCGCGCCGCAATATTCCGTAACTGCGCCTGCGACTCTCATGAGCTCGGCCACGGTGCGCGGGGCAAGTTCGCTGGAAGATATTTTTACTTCGTTGCAATCGCAGCTTCGGGCGGCGAACTGGGTAGTAAGTCATACTATCGTTCAGCCGGGCTCCGCTTCCGCGCAGCTGGCATTTGGCACCGGCTCCGAGATGTGGCACGGCCTGCTCACGCTCTATCCGGGGCAGCCAAATACGTTCGTGGCTCAAATTAATGCGGCGGGCGGCTCTTTGACGCCCGGGCAATCGGCCTTACTAGAGCCGCATCAAATGCCCCATGTTACGCCTGCGTTGCAAAAGTCAAACGAACCGGCGTTGATTCATCTTATGCGACGCATGTTTTCCATGGAGGCCGATATGCCCCAATCGATTTATATCGGCCGGGCTCCGCCGCAGCTAGCTAAGACCTTACCGCTGCCGAGCCGCGCGCCACTTGGCAGCGCCGTCGTTCGCATAAGGGATCCGATGGTGGCGAATGCAGAGGCCACATTATATTACTCGCTGACAGAAAAAGAGCTTCGATCCTATTACGAGCGGCTAAGAAAAAGCGGTTGGTCGGTGCTCGCGTCGCCAATGGAAAAAGCGAGCGGTTTCTATGGGCCGAGTGAAGGCGCGATCGTATCGTTTGTTAAGCCGGGTCTTCCGATCATCATGATTCAGATGATGCCTACGCCAAACGATGTAGATATCTCAATTCTCAGAGGCGGCGCTGCTATTCAGCAAGCGCTTGGGCAATTTGCCGAGCAATTTGGGCCGATGCCGCCGATCGTTCCACCGACGGGTGTCACGATGAAAGCCGGTGCGCCCGGTATCCCCGGCGGGATGAGCGGAGCGGAGTTTCGCGGCGCGAGTTCGCTTTCGCAGCTGCTGGATTCTTTTAGCGCGCAGTTCGCGAAGGCTGGGTGGAAGGCGGGTGCTGCTTCAGCGAGTGCTCAGATCGGGTCACGTACGTTTACGATCAACGCTAAAAGACGGCGCTGGCAAGCCGTGGTGACCGTTTACGCCTCGGCGTCAGAACCGCATACGTATTATAGCTTTATCGATTTAACTAACGTGCCGTAGTTGACCGGGGAGTCGCGTGTGAGATTATGCTAGTCTCATATGATTAGCGTCGCCGATGCGCTTCATCTGCTCGGTCAGCGCGCCCCCAAGGGTAAATCGGCCGAAGTCGCCGCGCGGGACTTGGTTTGAAACGGGTTGCCCGCGAAGGTGAACTTTTGTGCGTTAGCCCGTCGGATCATGCAGGATGAGTCGATGGCGCGCGACGGATCCGGAAGAATTGCGCACCACCACTGGTACGGCTGCTCCTTCCGGTTGCCTAGCAAACCAGTCGCGGAGTTGCGGCAGTGTCCATTGCCATGCGGCCGTTTACAGAAATGATGGTATCGCCAACATGCAGGCCGGCGCGATCCGCGGGCGCGCCCAGCGCAACTGCCTTTACGATAATCTTTCCCCAATCTTCGGAGAGCCACATGCCAACGGGATCGTAACGCTCCACTACGGCGAAGTAATGGCTCGGCCATGCGATGAGCACTCCATGCGGATAGTCATAGATGACGTTAAAGCGCTTGAGCAAGCCAGTGCCCACACTGCCCGCCTCTTTGGAAGTCGCAAAAATGCCACCGGACCCAAGTGGGGCGCGCGTTACAATGTTCCCCGGGTGCGCCCCAAAAAGGAAGACACGCGTCCGCAAAACATCGGCGAGAATTGGGCCGCCCATCCCGAAGCCCGTTAACGCATTGTGAGACTCGTGAATCCGGTTGTTGAACATGTTTGCGTCGGCAAATCCCTTAAAAAGGGTTAGCGACGAACGATCGCCGGTGTCAAGAATCGCAGTCCCGGCAATACCGTCAATTGTTATGGGTACGTGTATCAGCGTATTGGCTAAGCCAAAACGGACAGTGTGAGCATTCCGGGGAGCTGCGAGCGGGCCGGTCGTGAGCGTCAGAATATTACGATCCATGTCCACTAGCACGTGGAACCGCCGTAACAAGTCGTAACCGATGATTCCGTCGAGCCGCGAGAAACCGATGTTCCGGCGAATCGATCCGAGATCGGCGACGTTAACGATCACTCCACGGAAACGCGCGGAGCCGATGTCTAAGGTCGCAACGGTCGCGTCGGACACGAATGCTTTCGCGCTTCCGGCGACCGGAACGGAGAAGGGTGCTCGCGCCGTGATGTGCAGCCTTTGAGCGACCTGAGACGTAATTAGGCTGGAGCTCGAACCCGTATCCACGATCATCCAGAACGGTCCGGCTCCGTTGAGCCGCGCCTGTACGAACATCCGGTTGTCGATCAGTTGGAATGGTACGCTCGAGGCGTGAGGGGCGCTTCCGAGCGCGGAGCCCGTGGTCATGAGTAAAACGGCCAGCGCACGTACGGCATCTGCGAAGATTTTCATAAGCGCACTCTAGCATAACCCGTGTTGTGACGCCATCAAAAAATTTCAGTTGGTGCACGGGTAAGGAGTCATTGGCCCGGAACTCATTTATAGTGCCGGCGCTCGAAACTCCACGGCTTAAGCTGGAACCCATAACCGTGGAACATGCCACCGAGGCATGGATACATTTGGATGACGCGCGGATGTGGACGTTCTTCCCGAAGCTGCGCCCGAAGTCGTTCGACGAATTGCGCGCGCTCTATGCTCGCTGGGAGAATCCCCATCATGCGAAGAGCGAGCTTCGAGAGAACTGGGCGTGTCGCGACCGCCGGAGCGGGCACCTGGTGGGTACGATGCAGGCGACGACGTTTCCCTCACGAGCGATTTCTTACATTGCGTACGGTATTTTTGTAGCCTACCAGCGTAGGGGTTACGCGCGCGAAGCAGTCGCGGCCGTCCTACATCATCTCGACCAGAATTTGCATAGCCGCCGAATTTTCGCCGAAATGGACGTCAAGAATGAGGCGTCATTTCGACTGGTCGAGTCGCTCGGTTTTAAGCGCGTAAAAAAGCGCCACGCCGTGGATACGGAGCGCGGCGACAGCGACGAGTACGTTTACGAGCTTGTTGTTTAGCTGATCTGGTGGGGCCTCGCCCTTCGACAGGCGCATCGAAGATGCGCTGCTCAGGATGACAACCTGGCAGCACATCGCCCATTGTGGCGCCCGCGCACCATGACACGATCGGTGGCCCCTCACTAATATAGCGTTCTGCCGCGCCGAAGCGCGGCTTGACAACCCACGGTCGTCCTTCGACTACGCGCGCCTCTCGGCGCGCTACTCAGGATGACAGCACTTGGCTCACGATGACAAGTGCCACTTGACAGGTGATATATATAACCGTATGGTTATATAACCTTATGGTTAATACTTCAGGGGGCCTCGACGCGGTGTTCTCGGCGCTGGCCGACCCCACGCGGCGGCGTATCGTAGAACGGCTGGCTCGCGGACCAATGACGGTCGGCGAGTTAGGAGCCGGATTTTCGATATCGCAGCCGGGTATTTCCAAGCACGTTCGCGTGCTCGAGGAATGCGGGCTGCTCAAGCGCCACATTGTGGGGCGCGTTCATCGCTGCACGCTCTCACCCAAAACGATCCGGAATGCATCGTCATGGATGGAAAAGCAGAACGCATTCTGGAACGCCACACTCGACCGGCTCGGCGATATTCTCGACGAACCTTCCAATAGAAAGAAGAAGAAATGACACAGACAGGAACGCCGGTCGTACCGGCACTCGTTTTGCGGCGTACGTACAAAGCGTCGCGCGATCGCGCGTTCGACGCGTGGACCAAGCCGGAGATTGCGGCGAAGTTTATGGGACCCGGCGACCATGCGGCTCGGGACATCAGGATGGACGTCCGCGAAGGCGGCGCATACAGCATCACGATGGTCGGACGTACGGGCGAAGAGCTTAAGGTCCGCGGAAAGTATCGCGATGTGCGGCGGCCCGAGCGTCTTTCGATGACGTGGAGCTGGGAAGAGGACGATCCGAAAGACGAGATCGAGTCGCTGCTGACCCTCGAGTTTAACGAACGCGACGGCGGAACGGAAGTCGTGTTGACGCACGAACAACTCGCCAGCGTCGAATCGGCCGAGCGCCACAAAGAGGGCTGGACGATGATTCTCGATCAGTTGGCGGCCGCGGTATAACCAGACTAGGATTTGACAAGTACAAAGGGCCCGGATTTCTCCGGGCCCTTACCAAAAGCAGTTTTTGGCCGGCTAGAGGAATAACGGCAAGGATAGGTCCACTGACTATGAAAGACGCGTGCGAACGATGCCGGACCGCGCTTGACGTTGAGTCGAAGTCATATAGCTGCTCTTATGAGTGCACATTCTGCGCGGAATGCGCCGCCGTCATGTCGTGGCGTTGCCCGAATTGTGGCGGCAAACTAAGGCGCCGTCAACCCGGTGGCGGCCCTGCCGCTTGAAGCTTCTTAAGTTCAGTCAGAGCATCCGTATTCTGAGGGTTTAATATGAGGGCCGTTTTAAATGCCGAGATCGCCCCTGTCTTATCTTTTGTGCTCTCTAAGCCTTCGCCGAGACTTTCGTAAGCGTCAGACGACGACGGATGCGCAAGCACGTTTAGCTTAAAGATAGAGACGGCTTGCTCCGGCCGGTCAGTGTAGATGAATTCATATCCGATCCGATTCATCACTTTGAACCGCAGCAGCTCCTCGCCCGGATACCGTACGATCGCATTTCTCAACAGAGATTCGGCTGCTTTATATCCGCTGAGCATCAGTACTCCGGCAAGGTCCTCCTCGGTTGGAGCGGAGCGGCGCGGGTAGAACGTGCTCACAGCGCCTCGAATTCGTGGTGCCTTAAAAATCCGATTACTTTTAAGTGTTGCATCGAGGAATTGGAGGACGAGATTGTCTATGGCGTCCAAATTCGCGAGCGCTTCTCCTTGCGAGCGAATCTTTAGATCGCTATCGTTCGGCAATAAGGCCCGAGACACATTATACGAATACCAAGGGTAGGAGTTAAAATCTACGTGAATTGTATGGCTAAACTTAACCAAATACCGGTCAGATGCGGTCATTGCCATGATATCTTCGGTGGTATTGCTTTCATCTGACCGGTAAGCGCTGAGTATCGGGATTTCAATCCGCAGAGGATCGTAGTAGGATAGCTTCTTTTGATCGAATTCGTAGGGTGCTCGCGTGGCCATGTAAGATGCATCAAGGCCGACGATACAACGCATGCCCGGATTCTGCATCGCTAAAAGGAGCGCATAGATGCCGCCCATGCTCATTCCGATTGCGCCAACTCGATCGCGATCCGGATGAAGGGCACCAGGAATCGCAGCGATTCCAGCTTCTAGATCGCGTACTTGAGCCTCATAGCTGTTGGGGTCGTCTATGAATAGCTCCATTCGTCGCTCGTTGCTTCCCAGCTGCGGGACGGTAACAAAAATATATCCGTGCGATGCCAAATAATTCGCCAGAACGAGGTTTTCTTCAAGGTAATCGTCTTGCCCCAAAGAGTATGCGACAATTGGGAATGAGCCATTTGCCGGCGGAGCATTTTTTGACGAAGGTACGGGCCGATTCAAAAGCGCGTCAAATTGCGCTGAATCGTGCCCTACCGCATTTTTGAGACTTTGCGTGCTATAAGATCGCTCAAAGTCTACGACGGGCTGAAAAGCCGCTGGAGCTCTTGATTGCGCTACATATGCTCCAACATTCATTGGCTTGCCGCCCGGCTTCGCCGGGTACCATAATCGCAAGATGATCGGCCGATAGGGAAGCGTACTGCGGATTCCCGCCCAGCCTCGCTCGTAGTCCCGTACGTAAATCTGACGATAACCGACAGCAAACTGCCCCATGGAAAGGCCCGCGAATGCCTGCGATGCATGGGCCGGCGTTCCAATGCCTGCCAGCATCGCAACGGTGAGAAAAGCGGCTCCCGTCGGAACTGCAGCTCGCGTGCTCATAGGCGCGACAACCAGCATACGCAGACTTTCTGAACGCCACGAGATGATTCCCATTGGCCGGTAGGGTGACGGTTTGAATAAACGTCGAATGGTTTAATAATCTGAAAGGGCCCGGATTTCTGCGGGCCCTATTTCTGCTTTCGTGTTTGCGAAGCGGCTAGTAGCTACTTGTGAACGACGCCGACGTCGTGATGTCCGCTTGGTTACTCGTCGCGGCTCCGCCGGTGATAGCCGGTGACTGTTGCGTATTTCCCGGCGGGGAAGCTTCAAACATCGGGTAGTCATATGTCGCCGCGTAGAGCCGGTAGGTATCGCCGGTTGCAAACGTGGGCCTCTGCGTGGCTGCGTTGTTTTGACAACCGGTGCCTGCAGCGC
>JAAXCW010000015.1 GCA_013036095.1 Vulcanimicrobiota bacterium | reverse complement strand
CATCCGATCGACGGGCGCAAAGTCCGGCATCTCGATATCACCGCAAACGCCCGTTGCGATGCTGGAAGATCTCGCCGGAGATTTCGATCTGGCACTCGTAATGAGCGTGAACCCGGGTTTTGGCGGCCAGCAATTCATCTCGCACGCACTCGAAAAGCTTCGCGAAACCAAAGCGTTGCGCGAGCGGTCGGGCGCGAAATTCGAAATCGAAGTGGACGGCGGCATCACGCTCGAAAACGCGCGGGGCGCTGCCGAGGCGGGCGCCGACGTCATCGTGATCGGTTCGGCGATCTTCGATACGCCCGACTGCGGCCGCGCAACGAAGCAGTTCCGCGAACTGCTCGACGGGGCCGCGACGCGCTGACCACTTTCGAAGACCGACTCGTCGAGGAGATTCGCCGCCTCGTCGAACAGCCGGAAACGCGCGCGATCCTCACCGGCATTGGCGACGACGCCGCCGTTTGGCAGCCGTCGCGTTCGCACCGCAGCGTCGTTACCACCGACACGTTCGTGGAGAACGTGCACTTCAGGCGCGAGGATTCGCTGGAAAATGCGGGCCGCCGCGCTATGGCTGCGAGCCTGAGCGACATCGCTGCGATGGGTGCGCGCCCGGTTTTGGCAACAATATCGCTGGCGCTGCCGCCGGAAAATGCTCACGATGACGCGCTAGCGTTGTACCGCGGTGTTGCCGCATGCGCGGACGCGAATGCGTGCGCGATCGTGGGCGGCGATCTGACGCGGGCGCCGCTCGTAGCGCTCGCGGTGACGGTCGTCGGCGAGGTGCGTCCGTCGAACGTGAAAGCACGCTCGGGAGCAAGGCCCGGCGACGTCATCGCGCTGACCGGATCGCTCGGTGCGGCGCGCGCGGCTGGATTCCGCGCGATTCCCGAGCTGCGCCTTGCGGAAGGGCGTTGGCTCGCCGGGAGCGCCGCGGTCAACGCGATGATGGATGTCTCCGACGGACTTTCCACAGATTTGGCGCGCATGTGCGCGCAGTCGAAGTGCGGAGCGCTGATCGAACGCGTGCCGATCGCGGCCACTGCTGAAACTGCGGCGCGCGCTGCGGGAGAAGAACCGGAGACATATGCCCTGGCGGCCGGAGAGGACTTCGAGCTGCTTGTCGCGCTGAAAGCGCGAGCGTTCCGTTACGTCGCCGCGCGCTTTCGAAAGCGCTTCGGCCGCGAACTCGAGCAGGTCGGCGTCATGCGCGAAGGTTCAGGAGTCTTTAGGGAAACTCGGACCGGCGAGCAAGAGGTTGCCGCAACCGGCTGGGATCACTTTTCTTAAAGGAAGCAGCCCGCTTAAGCCTTCCGCGTGACGCGCTTGGCGCGCAGGCACGCCGCGCAGACCTTTGCGGTGCGGTTCGTGCCGCGCTCGCTTATTCTGATCGATTGAAGGTTGGGCAGCCAGCGTCGCTTAGTTTTGTTCATTGCGTGGCTGACATTGTTGCCGGCCATGGGCCCCTTGCCGCAGACTTCACAGCGTTTTGCCATAACGTTCCGCATAGTACCACGGGCCGCGTCCTTCGACAACCCTTCGACCCCGGCTCCGGCCCTTCGACAGGGACGCCACGCGGCGTCCGCTCAGGATGACATGAGCTAAAGCGAGAAGGGCGTTGGCCGATGGATGTCACTCTCCTGGACGGCCGCGGCTATGCTAAATTCATGACCGCCGGCTCCTTTTTCGTCCGGAAATACCGGCAAGTCCTCAACGATTTGAACGTTTTCCCGGTCCCCGACGGGGACACCGGCACCAACATGTACCTCACGGTGCGGCAGGCGGCCCTGGAAGCGGCCAAACATCAGAACGCTCCTTTGTCAAAGGTAGCGGAGGCGGCGGCTCAGGGCAGCCTCATGGGAGCCCGGGGCAATTCCGGCGTCATCATCTCCCAAATGCTCCGCGGTTTCGCGCACCACGTCCGGCACCGGGAGGCGATCGACACGTTCGTTTTTGCGACCGGAATGCGGGAAGCGGTGACGGCCGCGCGGCAAGCCTTGGTCCGTCCGGTGGAGGGAACGATTCTCAGCGTCGCCGACGCCGCTGCCGAGGCTGCGTACCGCATGGCTTTGCACGAAAAAGATTTTTACCGCCTGTGCAACGCCGTTTTGCGCGCCGCGAACGAAGCGCTGGATCGGACGCCCGAACAGCTGCCCATACTAAAGGAAGCCGGAGTCGTGGACGCCGGCGGTGCAGGCCTCGTGTACTTCTTGGAGGGAGCGTTACGTTTTCTTCCCGGCAGCAAAGTGCACGCAACCGCCTTTCCGCGCAGGCCGCTTCGGCAGACGGTGTTTACGCCGCAGCAGCACGTGGGCGAGCGGAAGTTTTGCACCGAGTTCATTCTCGAAGGAGCTCAATGCTCGCCGCTCGATCTCCGCGAAGCGTTGCAACCGCGCGGAGATTCGCTGATCGTCGCCGGCGAAGCTCCGACGCTGAAAGTCCACATCCACACCGACCACCCCGACCGCGTGCAAGATGTCGCCGCCAAATACGGCGCAGTCACGCGCTTGAAAATCGATGACATGGAGCGGCAACACCATGTGCTTATCGATGCGCCCGCGCCGCCTTATTCCCTAGTCGCCGTCGTCCCGGGCTTAGGGTTCGAGCGAATCGTGCGCGAACTCGGCGTGGAAGTGCCGCTCGTGACGCAGAAAAATCCAAGCGTCCGGGATTTTCTCCTCGCGATAAATTCCTGTTTGGCATCCGATGTCTATCTTTTCGTGAACGACAAAAACGCAGCGCTTGCGGCGGAGGAAGCAGCGAAGATCAGTGGCCGAAGCGTGCGGATTCTGCCGACCCCGGACATCGTCGCAGGCATTGCCGGACTCTTCGCGATGCGTTCGGGAAACGGAGGAGTTCCGACGTCCGAGGAGATCATGACAGCGGCCACGCACCCGCGGAGCGCGCAAGTCTTCTTCGCCGGGAAGGACGCAACGCTCGGTGGAACGACCGTCGCACGCGGGAAGCCGGCCGCGGCAAGCGGCGGCAGCCTGTATTCCGGGAAGTCGCTCGCGGACGCTGCCGCGTCGGCCTTGGATGCGATGGGCGCACGAGATGGAGGGCTGATCACCGTGTACTACGGCGGCGCGCAAAAAGAACGCGACGCGCAACGGCTAACCGAACGCCTGCGCGACTCATTTCAATCCGCCGAGATCGAATATTACTTCGGCGGCCAGCGGGACGTCGAGTTTTGGATCTCGCGCGATGAATAACGCGCGTCCGCGCATCGTCGTCGACGCAATGGGCGGCGATCACGCTCCGGCGGAAATCGTTGCCGGCGCGATGCTTGCAGCGCAAGGCGACTATGCCGACCTCACGCTAGCCGGCGATGAGGCGCAGATTAAACCGCTGCTGCGCGGATCTGCGGCATCCCGCATCGCGATTTTGCACGCACCGAAAAATGTGCCCATGGACATGCACGCGTCGCAGGCGCTGCGCATTGCCGGCGAGACGTCGCTCGGCGTCGCGGTCGAAGCCGTAAAAGACGGCCGGGCGGATGCAGTCGTTTCAGCGGGCAACAGCGCTGCGTTCTTGGGCATTGCTTTGGTCAAGCTCCGTCCGATCGCCGGTATCGCCCGTCCCGCGATCGCGACCGTCTGGCCGGCGCTGAACGGACCGATGGTGCTGCTTGACTCGGGCGCCAACGTCGACTGTCGTCCCGAGTGGCTGGAACAATTCGGCATCATGGGATCGTCGTACGCAAAAGCCGTTCTGAAGATCGCTAATCCGCGCGTCGCCATTCTGTCGATCGGCGAAGAGCGGTCGAAGGGTAACGCGCAGGTGCTCGAAGCCGCTAAGCTGCTGGAGCGTGCGCCGATCAACTTCATCGGCAACGTCGAAGGGAAAGATCTCTTTCACAACGCCGCTGACGTCGTTGTCGTCGATGGCTTCGTCGGCAACGTCGTGCTCAAAATGGGCGAGGGTTTGATCGGTGATCTCGGCAAGGTGATTCGCGAGACGATCCTCGGCGGGAACTTCGTCACGAAGATCGGCGCCGCGCTGGTGGCACCCGCGCTGCGCGGGTTGCGGCGGAAGTTCGATTACGAAGAATACGGCGGGGCGCCCCTGCTCGGACTGCGCGGAAACTGCATCGTCACGCACGGACGCGCGACGCGCAACGCCATCAAGGGCGCCATCCGCGTCGCCGCCGACGAAGTGCGCAACGACGTCGTCGGCAAGATCAGCGATCTCGTTACGCCGGATCTGACCGAGGTTTAGCCTCCATGGCTGTTGGGATCGTCACCGACAGCACGTCGGATATCGAGCCACAGCTCGCAGCGCGTCTGGGAATCACGGTCGTCCCGCTCTTCGTTATCTGGGGAGAGCGGAGCTACCGCGATTATATCGACCTGAGCCGCCGGGAATTTTACGAGCGGCTGGCGTCCGAACGCGAACTACCGAAAACCTCGCAGCCCTCGCCGCAGATGTTCGAAGAAGCTTTCGAGCCGCTGGCGGGCGCCGGTCAAGAGATCGTCTGCATAACGATCAGTTCCAAACTCTCCGGCACAATAAATGCGGCGCGCGCCGCTGCCGCGCAGTTCGAAGGCACGCGCATTACCATTTTCGATTCGCTAAGCGTAGCGGGCGGACTGGGCATGCAGGCTCGCATCGCCAATGATTTAGCGAGGAGCGGAGCCGGAAGCGATCGGATTTTGGAGGCGCTCGAAATTGAAAGGCGCGCGCAGCGCCTTTACGCCTGCATACCCGATCTCTCCCACGTTGTGCGTACCGGACGGATTGGAAAAGCGCAAGCCGCGATCGGAACACTGATGAAGATCGTTCCCGTCATCTCGCTGCGCGACGGAGAGGTCGTAGCGGAGGCGCAAGTCCGCACGTTTGCGCGCGCAGAAGAGACGATGATCGAATTAGCGCTGAAAAACGTGCGCGACGTGACGGAAGGCCGGTTTCTGGTGATGCACACGAACGCGCCGGCGCTCGCCGAGAAGGTGCGTGAGCGGCTCGAGCGGCGGTTCGCCGGCGTCAAGCCAAAGGTGCTCGACGTGCTCGAAGCCGGTCCGGTGATCGCTACGCACGGTGGCCCCGGAGCGGTCGGAGTGTTTTCCGCGCAATGACCGGCATCTACGTCCATCTGCCGTTCTGCCCGTACATTTGTCCCTACTGTGACTTCGCGAAGTGGCCGCATAAGCAAAGCGCCGCGCGGCGGTACATGGACGCGCTGCATCGCGAGATCGATGCGGCGCAGGCGGCCGGCGGCGAGCACACGGTATTCCTGGGCGGCGGAACTCCTAACACGTATTCGCCCGCGGAGATTGCGGAGTTGCTCGCGCGCATCGCGTCCAAATTTTCGGCAGCGCGTCCGCCCGAAGTAACGATCGAGGTCAATCCGGAACTGGTCAGCGCGGCCGCCTTAGCGGCGTATGCGGCTGCCGGTGTGACGCGGCTTTCGATCGGTGTTCAGTCGTTTGTGGAAGCGGAGATCCGGACGCTGGGAAGACGTCACGATGCCGGACAAGTGCGCGACGCAGTCGCCGCGGCTCGATCGGCTGGAATAGGTAGCGTGAGTCTGGATCTGATCTTCGCCGTCCCGGGTCAGACAAAAGAGAGCTGGAGACGCTCGCTGGAGAGAGCTATCGCGCTACAGCCGGATCATGTTTCGGCTTACGGCTTGACGATCGAAGACGGGACGCCGTACGCGGATTGGCGCGATAGCGAACCATCTGCTTTTCCCGATCAGGATCTGGAAGGGGACCTCTATGAGATCGCGATCGATACGCTGGAGAAGGCGGGCTTTGAACACTACGAGATCAGCAACTTCGCGCTTCCCGGACATCGCTGTGCGCATAACGCGAATTATTGGGCAAATGGTGAGTACGCTGGATTCGGTGTCGGTGCCGCTTCGTATCGGAACGGCGTGCGTTCGACGCACACGCGGGATTTGGAGGCCTATGTGGCCGCCGCTTCCCAAGGGCTGAAGATTCCGGACCAATCCGAGCGGCTGGAAGGCGCGCAGCGCGCGGGCGAGGCCGTGATGCTGGCCTTACGCACGGCGCAGGGGCTCTCGTTTGCAGCCTTCAAAGAACGTTATGGGTTGGAGTTTTTGGAATACTACGCTTCAATCGTCGAGCCATATCGCGCCGCGGGGTTGCTTGAGGTCGATACGGCCGGCGCGCGGTTGACGAGACGCGGACGATTCGTAGCCAACGATATATGCGCAACGTTCATAACGCTTCCTTAGGTCCTCACGTCGCGGGGGCTATTCTCCGCGCCGTATTTGCGGTCGTTTTTGCCGTGACCGGCTTTTTGCTCGGGCGCGAAGCCTACATCTATCTCGTCGCACCGCATTTCGCTGCCGAAGGTCTGCAACTCGCCTTCACGATCGGCGTTCCGCTCGCCGGCGCGCTGCTCGGACTCTTTTTGGCGCCTGCTGCGCAGAGCATCTTCGAAAAAGAACTCAACGCCATCGAGCGCGCGATCGAGCGGCTCGCGCCGTATGAAATAGCCGGTGGCGCGATTGGGCTGATCGCCGGGCTCGTGATCGCTTTTCTCATCCGCGGCGTCCTTTTCGAATTCATCTCGACGACCGGCCGATCCGGAAGTTACGTCGCCATTTTGATCTACATCGTGCTGAGCATTTTCTTCGCGTATCTCGGCGCTCGCGTCGGTTCGCGAAAAATCGTACCGCTTTCGCTCGCGGCGTCGAATGCGGCCGGCAACGTTCCAAAGATCATCGACACCTCCATCATCGTGGACGGACGCATCGTCGAGATTTTGCAGGCAGGCTTCCTCGACGGGCCGTTCATTCTGCCGCGTTTCATCTTGCGGGAACTGCAGGCGGTCGCCGATTCCGCGGATGCGCTGAAGCGCACTCGCGGGCGCCGCGGGTTGGACGTCCTTAACCGGCTGCAGGAGATGGGGTCGCTGGAAATCAGCGAGATCGATTACGACGGCGTTCGCGAAGCGGATGCGAAACTCGTGCGGTTGGCGCGCGAGCTCGGCGGAAAGCTCGTCACGAACGACTACAATCTCAACCGCGTCGCGCACGTCGAAGGCGTCGCAGTACTCAACGTCAACGAACTCGCAAATGCGGTCAAACCGGTCGTTCTTCCAGGCGAAGAACTGCATATTCAGGTGATCCGCGATGGTAAGGAGCCAAATCAAGGCGTCGGATATCTCGACGACGGCACGATGATCGTCGTGGAAAATGGACGGCGGCTCATCGGTGAGGGAACCGACGTCGTCGTCACGAGCGTGCTGCAAACGGTGGCGGGCCGCATGATCTTCGCAAGACCGCGCAGGGAGATGCATTGATGCGCCGCCCGCCCTCGTGGACTGCGATCGTCGTTGCCGCTGGCCGCGGAACGCGTTTCGGCCGTCCCAAACAACTCCTCGAGATCGCCGGCACGCCCATGCTCGCGTGGTCGATTCGAACGCTGGCGGAGATGCCGGAAATCGATGCGGTCGTCGTCGTGACCGAAGATGAATGGCTGGCTGAGATCTCTGACGTCGCTGAAACTGCCGGCGGGACGAAATCTTCGGCAGTCGTGCCGGGCGGCGCAACGCGCCAAGCCAGCGTTTATGAGGGATTGCGAGCCGTGCCCGCGCGATGTGATGCGGTCCTCGTGCACGATGGCGCGCGGCCGCTCATCAACGCGGAGATCGTGCGCAACGGTATGCAGGTCATCGGCGACGGCTATGCAAGTCTGCTTGCCGTTCCGGTGGTCGACACGGTGAAGATCGTTGAGCCTCACTCGCGTATCGTGAAGGAAACGTCGCCGCGCGAGCGTCTTTGGGCGGCTCAGACACCCCAATTCGCGACGCTTCCGGATATGCGCTTGGCGCACGAAGCCGCGCGGCGCGATCATTTTGCCGCCACCGACGATGCGATGCTGCTCGAGCGCATCGGCGTGACCGTGCAGATTGTGCCGGGTTCTCCAGACAACTTCAAAGTGACGCTGCCCGAGGATTTGGCGCGTGCTGAAGATATTCTCCGCCGCCGCTTTGCGGACGCCCGCTGATGCGCGTCGGATTTGGTTTCGACGCGCACCGGTTGGAATTGGGGCGCAAGTTCGTGCTCGGCGGCGTACACGTCGAAAGCGATCGCGGCGCGGCCGGGCACTCGGATGCCGACGTGCTGGCGCACGCCGTGTGCGACGCTATCCTCGGCGCGGCTGCGATCGGCGATCTCGGCGGACGTTTTCCGGCTTCCGACCCGCGTTGGAAAGATGCCGATTCGATGGCTCTCCTCGCGCAATGTGTTGCGGACGTCCAGCGTGCCGGATATTCCGTTCAAAACGTGGACGCAACGATCGTGCTCGAGTTACCGCGGCTGGCGCCGCTCGTCGACCGCATGCGGGAGAATCTCGCGCGAAGTTTGGGGATATCCGCCGGACAAGTGAGCGTAAAAGCCAAGAGCAGTGAAGGTCTCGGCTACACCGGAGACGGTACCGGCGTCGCCGCCTCCGCGGTCGCGTTGATCGAAACGCTGTAGCGTGCTGGAGCAACAAGCGTTGGCAGAGGCGATGCAGCGCTGGGGATTTTTGGAAGACCCGGTTCCCGCTGCGGCTTGGCAATGGATCGATACGTTTATCCAAGCGTACTCCCGTAGCACGATCGAAACGGCGCGGCCGCTCGTCGCTGCGCTGCGAGCGGAAGCGTGCGTGATTCCGGCGCTAGAGTTGGAACGGCTGCGCTCGCGCGATACACTTTTTTTCGTTGATTCCGTCGGCCAATACGTCGATCAGCAACCGGAACTGCGCGGGTTGCCGCTGGACCGCGACCTCCCGGAGATCGCCAAGGAGTTCGGTCTGTCGCGGGAAGATGCGCTGCTCGCAACGCGCTTGGCGCTTACCGGTGAAAGAGAAGGGCCGCCGCTGGAACTGCTTTTCCCGCTGCTCGGACACGACCGGATATTGATCCGCATCGGCGCGGTCAATTCGCGACTGCTGCACGGCCGCGGCCTGAAACCGCTGGCTTTTGGTCCCGACGGAAAACCGTTCGAGCCGATTCACGGAGAACGCCCGCCTCATGGATGATGTCTTTTCGGCAATCGGAGCGGATCTGCGCGCCGCTTTGCAGCGCGATCCCGCGGCGCGCGGAACGCTCGACGTCGTCCTTTCCTATCCGGGATTCCACGCCGTGGCCGCGCACCGTTTCATCCATGCGCTGCACCGCAGCGGCCTTCCGCTGCTGCCGCGCTGGCTCTCTAACGTGAACCGTTTTTTTACCGGCATCGAGATCCATCCCAACGCACGCATCGGCCGCGGGTTTTTCATCGATCACGGAATGGGCGTCGTTATCGGCGAGACAGCCGAGGTAGGCGAGAACTGCACGATCTATCAAGGCGTAACGCTCGGCGGAACCAGCCTGGCGCGCGGCAAACGTCACCCGACCTTGGGAAACAACGTGACGGTCGGCGTGGGAGCCGCGCTGCTCGGGGCGATCGCGATCGGCGACAATGCGAAGATCGGCGGTGGATCCGTCGTCGTTCGAGACGTGCCTGCGAACGCGACGGCGGTCGGCGTTCCCGCACGCATCGTCATGAAGGACGGCGTTCCGGTGAACGCGCCCGCCGAAGAAGAGGCCAACTGGACGTGGGTGATCTAGCGTGAAGCTGTACAACACCCGCACGCGCAGCCTCGAAGAGTTCAAACCACTGCGTCCTCCGCACGTGCGTATTTACGTCTGCGGACTGACGCCTTCGGCCGAGGCGCATGCCGGTCACGCGCGTTCCTTTCTCTTTTTCGACGTGCTGCGGCGGTATCTCGAGCACTTGCGCTACGACGTGACCTTCGTGCAAAATGTGACCGATATCGACGACCGCAGTATCGAGCGCGCGAAGGAGACGGGCGAGCATTGGTACGATATCGTCGGCAGTTATTACGCATCGTTCAAAGAATCGATGCGCAAGCTCGGCGTGCGCCAACCCGACGAAGAGCCGTACGCTACGCGTTTCGTTCCGCAAATCGTCGAAATGATCGGCGAACTGGTCGGCAAAGGTTACGCGTACGTTTCCAAGGGCGGCGTGTATTACCGCGTTGCGAAGTTCCCGACCTACGGAGCGCTCAGCGGACGAAACATCAAGGATTTGGAAGCCGGGGCGCGCGTCGAAGTGGACGAGTTCAAGGACGATCCGCTCGACTTCGCGCTTTGGAAATTCGCCAAACCCGGCGAACCGACGTGGCCGTCGCCATGGGGAGATGGCCGGCCGGGCTGGCATATCGAGTGTTCGGCCATGTCGCGCGTGCTGCTGGATCCCGACGGCGAGGGTTTCGACATTCACGGCGGCGGTGCGGACTTGATCTTTCCGCATCACGAAAACGAGATCGCGCAAAGCGAACCGTTGATGAAACATCCGCCGATGGCGAACTTTTGGCTGCACGGCGGTTTGGTGCAATTCGAAAGCCGCAAGATGAGCAAAACGCTGGGCAATTTTGAGCCACTCGCCGATCTGCTGGAACGTTTCGATCCGCAAGCCGTCCGTCTGGCTTTCCTGCAAACGGGCTACAGTAAGGTGATGAATTTCACCGACGAGTCGATGACGGCGGCGACGGCAGCGTTGAGGCGCATCAAAGAATGCTGGCGCGAGCTGGAACGGGGCGACGGCCGCGACGCCAGTCTTATGCCGAAGATCGAAGCTGCATTGGATGAGGATTTCAATACGTCCCAAGCGCTCTCGGAAGTCTTCGGCTACATTGCTGATCCGAAGACCGCAAACGGTGCGGAGCTGAGCTACGTGCTTGCGCTGCTGGGGATCAAGCCGGACGATTCTTGGCTTGCCGACGCGCCGCGCCGTCTGCGCGGGGGCTTTCTCGATTGCTTACATGACGAGCTCGGCTCGGAAGTTTCGCTCAACGGGGAGACGCCCGAAGGCGCGATCGCGCAAGTCATTCGCCTGCGGGCACGCGCGCGGGCCGAAAAAAACTGGAAAGAATCGGACCGCCTGCGCGACGTACTGCTGCGCTGCGGCGTCGAGCTGCGCGACGAGCAAGGCGGCGACACCACTTGGCAGCCCGCGTAGATCTCGACGACGCGGTTTACGGCGTGCACGCGATCGAAGAAGCGCTGGCCGCGGGCGATACGCTTCGGCGCATTCACGTATCCGGCGAGCGCAGGCGCGATCCGGCAATTCGCAAGCTGCTCGATCTCGCGAGCGATCGCGGCACGCAGATCCGGTTTGAGGACAGGCGGTTTTTTACTCAGTTTCCGTACAAAGCGCATCAAGGGGTGGTGGCGGTCGGAGAGCCGTTCCCGTACGAAACGCTCGAGGGTGTGCTGGCGAAGCGCGGCAGTCCCGCGCTTTATGTCGTCCTCGATCATATTACCGATCCGCATAACGCCGGAGCGATCATTCGTACCGCCGAATCTGCCGGCGCGCACGCGCTCATTCTTCCAGAACGCCGTTCGGCCGGTGTGAACGCCACGGTTCGCAAAGCCTCCGCGGGCGCCGCGGCGCATTTGCCGATCGCTCGAGTCAGCAATATCGCCGAAACGCTGCGCAAGCTGAAGAAGGCCGGCATCTGGATCGCGGGTGCCGATACCGGCGAGTCCAGCGTCGAGTACGACAAGGCAAATCTCGGCGGCGACCTGGCGCTGGTCATCGGGGCGGAAGGTCAAGGGCTGTCCCAGGTGGCCCGCAAGGAGTGCGATTTCCTAGTGCGGATTCCGATGCTCGGAAAGGTCGCTTCGCTCAACGCTTCGGTCGCAGCGGCCGTTCTGCTGTACGAGGCAGTCAGGCAGCAAAGAGGGGTCTGAGCGGTCGAAGTCCTTGACGGCGCAAGGAGTACCCTTTTATACTTGGGCGAGATGTGCGGCGCTCGACGGGCTCCGGCTCGCGATTTGCCCACATCGGTTCAAAAGGGTAAGGCACTTATGGCGATGACCCACCCCGTCTCGGAGGGCTTGGACTACCACGAGCGGGTCGACGAGGACTTGGTCGCTACGGCCAAATCGGGCGACAACCTCGCGATGGAATTCCTCCTCAATAAGTATAAGAATTTCGTTCGCATAAAAGCGAAGAGCTATTTCTTGATCGGTGCCGACCGCGAAGACATCATTCAAGAAGGAATGATCGGCTTGTATAAAGCCGTCCGCGACTTCAAAGCCGACAAGCTGTCAAGTTTCCGCGCCTTCGCCGAATTGTGTATTACGCGGCAAATCATTACAGCCATTAAGACGGCGACGCGTCAGAAGCACATCCCGCTCAATCAGTACATCTCGTTGAACAAGCCGATCTACGACGAAGACAGCGAACGCACGCTGCTCGATGTGATGGCTTCGAACAAGACCTCGGACCCCGAAGAGCTGGTCATCAACCAAGAAGTTTCACAAGACATCAAGGAACGGATCCAGGAAAATCTTTCGGAGCTCGAGTCGCAGGTGTTGCTCTCGTATCTCGAGGGCAAGAGCTATCAGGAGATGGCGCGCGACCTTGGCCGCCACGTCAAATCGATCGACAATGCGCTGCAGCGCGTCAAACGGAAGATTGAGAAGAACCTTTCGGAGATCGAACTGCCGTAACTTCGCGTTGTCATCCTGAGTAGGGCTCGGGGGGCTAGGTCACCAAAGCGAATCTCGGTGCGCCGGCCTTCAAGAATCGGCCTCGCCATGGCGATTGCACTATCGTTGGCCGCGTGCGAAGGCACCTGGGCAACGCCTTCTATTTTTAAGATTTCACCGGTGGGCGGTTCGCACATTCAAGGCTTGGCGCTTGTGAGGATGGTGTGCGTCGAGATGAAGCGCGGATGCACGACCTATCAGACGGGTGTCGAGATTCAGTTCCAAGGCCTGCATGAGCCGAGCCGCTATCGCGCATTGATTCAGCGCGGGACGTGTTTACAGCCAGTCGCGATCGTAGCCAAACTGGCGCTTAGCGCAAGTGCCGACAACCCGAACGAGGGCCTTCTCGGCTATACGTTCCTCGATCTGGGGATTCACCATTTCTTGAAAGACGGCTACTCAATTGCGCTGCAGGATCGCAAAGGCCGGAAGGTTGCTTGTGGCGACATAGTCAGCGACCGTGTTTTCTAAAAGCGGTCGCCGTGGTTACGCGATTCTTGTTTACTTGCGCTGGTGAAGGTAGATGTAGTTGCCTTCGGGATCGATGCACTCGGCGGCGCCGCACGACTCGCCCTCGAACTTGCGATCGGTGATTTTTCCGCCAAGTGATTGCGCGCGTTCCGTGACTGCGTTCATGTCGTTGACGCCAAACATAACGCCGTGGCCCTCTTTCCAGCCGGCCGAGGGATCTTGCGCTAAGGCGAACGTCGAACCGTCCGGCAATCCATACTCGACCCAGTAGTCGGATTCCATTCCGGGCTTCCAGTCGAAGAGACTTTCGTAAAAGGCACGTGCGCGTTTCATGTCTTTGACCGTATAGAAGACGACGTCGAGTCCACGCAGCGTAATTTTCTGTTCGCTCATCCCAAGCGCTTCACGATTTCCGCATAGAGCGCCTCTCGGTCGCCTAGCGGATCGACGATGAAGGCTTGCGCTTCTTTGCCTTCGGTTTTCGGATCGATGACGACCGTTACGTGACGCCGCGCGCAGACATCCATGCAGCTCGTATTGACCGCGCGGATTTTCCCCCATAAGCCGTCTGCCTTCAGCCGGTCCTTGAGCCAGTCGCGCAAATGGAAGTCGCCGATCTCCGCGGCCTTGTCCGGGTCTTCCTCGGGAATACGCTCTTTCGCGCAGCGTTCGCAGACGAGCACGAGTCCGGCATCTGACCACTTTGGTTTTATTGGCTGCATAAAATATTTAGCCGACGGTGGGATTCGAACCCACGACAACCACTTTACAAGAGTGGGACTCTACCCCTGAGCTACGTCGGCAAGAGTAACGGCAACTGCCAGCGCTGGCCTTGCGGATCCAGCACGACCAGTAACCGCGCTACTTTCGATTTCTGCTCTTTGCTAAGCGGCCCTGTCCCATACGGGTTGGCGCGGCCACCTAAGCGATGCGGGCGACCGTTGCCCCGGTTTAGCCCGCGGAAAGTGTTGGTCAGTGAATGGCAGCTGGGGCAAAGCAGCGTCAGGTTTGAAAGCTGATTGTTTTGCCAATTGCCGTCGATGTGCTCGACCTCGACGGGTACGCGTCCAGTCAAAGCGTGGCGCTTATTCCAGCCGCACTCCGAACAGTGCTCGCCGAATTTCGAAACGAGATATCGCCGAATCAGCCTGTTAGAACTGCCGGCGTTATATCGCCCAGCTTCAAGTTCCAGACAACGGATTTTGAATTGGTAGTTTTGTTGACACGCCAATGAGCAATATTTCTTTCGGCTGGACGCAACCAACAGACCACAGCCGTTAGTACATGGCAGCCGCGCGTCATCCCGGCGAAATGCGGCATAACGAACATTGGCGCAGGCTAACGAGCAATACTTGGCTTTGCACGATTTTGAAAACACCGGTTTACCGCAGCCGGCCGAACATTGTCCGCGATATATTTTTGGATTTATTCTGCTCATGCACCGATGATATCGCTCCAATGTGCCAAGAGCATGGCACACTGATCATGTCAAGTGAAATTTTTGAGAAATTCGTAACGAAATGTTAAGCGATATATGACACAACGATACGATTCGGAATCGTCGGCGAATAGCGAATCCATTGACACTGCGCGATTCCGGTGCTCTCGCGAAGCGGCAACGGATCGAGGCCGCGTGTGGCCGGACCGGCGACGTGCGCTCCGCTGCGATCGAATTGCGAGCCATGACACGGGCACGCGAACCGATTAAGGAACGGCTTCCATTCGTAGTAGCAACCAAGATGCGGACAAATCGGACTGAAAAGTGCAAACCCAATGTTGACGGCTGGATAGGGCAGCGTATCTTTTCCATTCGCCATGAAAAGATCGCTACGATCGCGCATGAATTTCTCGACGTCCTTGACTTTAATACCCCAAACGGATTGCGGCGACCCAGCAGTTAGGTATGCGTCCTTGCTATGCATCTGTATGTCGATCTGCACGGGCGTGTCAGTTGATGCCTGGAGCTCTCTCCACGTGGTTTCGTCCATGCCGGTCCAAGCCGGCCGCCCAGGGTCGACATCCGGAATCAAAGCCGCCACCGTCGGGATCGCCAGGGTCAAGCCTATGATGCCGCCGATGGAAATCGTCGCTTTCCCCATCCATTCCCGGCGTGAAAGTTCTTCGGGAGGGTGCGATTGGGAGCGGTCATTCTGCATGTTGACCTCATTCTTCGCGGGATCGCTGTAAGAGAATGGTACCACGATTTTGGCCGGCAGGATGCATCATTTCTATGAAGCCAAGAGTGCCTCAGACCATGGCGGACAGAAACCAACCGATGCAGGAATCTGACGTTTCGAAGCTCGTTTTAGCCGATGGCGAAATTACTATCCGCCCGACTGGCGCCGGTGACGAGGCGCAGCTTTTCGCGTGGTTTACCGATCCGGAGATCTATCAGTGGTGGGGCGGGAAGCCGAAGACGCGCGAGTATGTGCTGCGACGCCTGAGCGTGATGATTGACGACGACGGAACCGCATGGCCATTTATGATCTTATGTAAGGATGAACCGATCGGATATTTGCAGATTTGGCTTGACACCGACGGTGCGGCCGGACTCGACATGTTTCTGACTTCGGCCTTTCGCGGGCGCGGCCTCGGAGCGCGCGTCGCACACGCAGTGGCGTGCCACCTCTGTGACGCGGGCTGGTCGCGGCTTACCGCGGACCCCGCAGTCGACAACGCGAGCGCGATACGCATGTGGGAGAAAGCCGGCTTCGAGAAAACCGGAACGATCGTCGACATCGGCGACGGGCCTTCCGAACTCATGGTGTTTCGCTAGGCAGACTCCGCGGGAACAGAGAGAGCATGGACCTGACCAAGGAGTATCCGCGCAGCCCGCGCGAGCAACTCGATGGAATGATGATCTTGCCGCGCGCCATCGATAAAGCGCGCGCCCAGCTCGAAGGCAAGCTCGGACAGTACGTCTATTTCGGCTGCCATGTGAACCGCGTGCTCTTCAGCACGCTCGGCGTTACCGAGGAAGAATTTTTACAGACTGTACGGTCGTCGCCGGACGACGAAGGCGTCTTGGAATGGATTCGCGAGTTCGTTCGCCCCGAGCCTGGTAAAATCGAAGCGATGAATCGCCGGCTGCTCAACGACGGTCCGCAGAAGCCCGAAGAACAGAAGCATTTCAAGGACGAGCTCGATCGGATCGACCCTGGAAACGACAGCATCAAAACGTGGCCTGACTTGATCGATCTCGAGGAAGGACGGCTGCCTAAAGAAAGTGCGACAGCCACGTAATGAAAAAGAAGACCCGCTCGGAGCGGATCTTCTTGTCTCGGGAGGAGACGTCCCGATTATTTGACGACGTGCCAGTCGTTGATGACGAACTGCTTGCCCGTCGCCGTGACGGTTAGTACCCCGTCGCCGAACGCGTTGACGTTGAACGTGGCAACGGTCGCCCCGCCCTTGGTCAGCGTTCCAGAGATAAAGTGCGGATCCGGTGGTTGCAGGCTGGTGTTGGTCGTGACGTTGAGCGTGTTTCCGTTCACGAGTGTCGCGTTTGTGATTATCAGGTTGATGAGGATGCCGCGCGAGTACGTTGCACTAACCGGTATGTTGAACGAGCCCTTCAAGGTTCCACCGAGCATCGTGAACATCGGTGTAGAGATCGGGCAGGCTGTATTTTGGCTTCCGATTTGAATCGAAAGCGATCCCACGGCGCCGGTGTACGCGTTACCGGTGTGCGTCGATTGCCAGGTGACCGAACCATCGCTATTGAGCGTTCGCGTTCCATTCGGCAACAGTCCCGACCATCCGTACGTTTTGCCGGAGATTCCGACGGCATTATATCCAGCGGAGTCGGAGCAGAACGTCGTGCTGTTGCCTGAGGCAGCCGCTAGGACGAACTCGCCGTCTTCCACGATCGTCCTCGTGCCGGCGACGTCGAGCTGGCCGGTGTGCGAACGGTCGAAGCCATTCTTTAGAATCGGGTAACCGTATTGATCGAACGATGCGTGGATGTAGTTGACGGTTTCCGTCCGTACGGCGGCTGGAGCCGAGGAGTTCAGCGCATACATTTTCGCCGTGCGCTGCACGGTCTCGGAATTTGCGCCGGTCGATGTCCAAATCCGAACGATGTCGCGCGCGAGCCCGATGCAGGTGTTGTCGTAGAAGAACTGGGTTTCGGTTGAATTCGGGTCGCCGTTCTTGTCGGGAGCGTAGAACTCAGCGCCATTGTTGCAGGTACCGGATGCAGTTGGTGTGGCCGTACTTTGCGTGGCCGCGCTTTCCGGCTGGATTGCGCTCGACTGCAGCGGGGAATTCGTCGAGTCGTTGACGTTGGCGAAATCTTGTACGGGCGCGCCGATTGCCTCGGTCGAAGAGATCGCGTCGTCGGTTTGAATTGATTGCGTCGCAATGCCGCCCGACAAGTCGGACGAGGGCGTCACTGAGCCGGAGGTGCCGCCGCCGCACGCGGTAAGTGTAGAAGCGAGAAACGCGGCGAGTATAAGGAGATTACTGGTTTTCATTGCGGTAGCTCCAAAGTAACGAAGTGCTTGACTCCGTTATATCTCAGACTGTTCCCAGATTCATTAGGCGAGCTTTAGCGAAACCGGTGAAACGGATTAGAATGTTAGGGAGGCGGGCACAGGACTCGGTGCGGACCGTATCGTACGTGGTGCGCCTGTATATGGGTAGGTGGCCGAGTGGTTAAAGGCAACAGACTGTAAATCTGTCCAGCTAACGCTGTACGCTGGTTCGAATCCAGCCCTGCCCACCAGATTTTCGCGGGCGTTGCATAGTGGTAGTGCTTTTGCCTTCCAAGCAAACAGCGCGGGTTCGATTCCCGCCGCCCGCTCCAATTCTCGCAACAATTTGGAAATCGCGCGGGCATACGCGTCGTGGCATAACCTTTTCATGCATATTTCATGGAAGCCGGTGCGGCCGCGTCCGGGCGAAACGCGTGCTCAACTGCCGGCGAGCGCCTTTGCATTTCCTAAAGAACGCAAAGAGCCGCTGACCGATGCCAATCACGTACGCAGTGCCATTGCGCGCTTTCCACAAGTGGACGGCGTCGACGACAACGAACGAGCTCAGGCCCTTCGGCAATATCAAAGCGGCAGCGCAGTATTACGGGATCGCATTTCACGCCAAAGACTGGCATGGACTCACTGTTTCATTATGCGGAAGATTGGGCTAGTCGTTACTGTGCCATACAGGTGGCACTTTAATGCCCTAAATTTTAAATATGGAAACGGGTTAAACGAAATACAAAACGCATCGGCGACTTCTCGGAGAGCATGGTTCTCGGCGCGCTTATACGCGCTGGATATTACGTATCGATTCCTTTCGGTGAAAATCATCGGTATGATTTGATTGCCGAGAAAGACAATGCTCTTTATCGGGTCCAAGTAAAGTCGGGGCGCCTTCGCAAAGGCGCGATACTATTTGCATGCTATAGCACGCATGCCCACCGTGGTGGCGGCATGCGGCGTTACGCTGGAGAAATTGTCCTATTTGGGGTCTACTGTCGGGACGTCGACCGTACGTACCTAATCCCGCTGAGCCACACTGCCGCGTTCTCGGGCTCACTGAGAATCGAGCCGCCGAAAAACAGGCAAGAAAAGAAAGTCCGTTGGGCGGACCGGTATCTCTTGGAACCAGGTAGGGAGGCGCCGCGGCTGCGGAGTATCGGCCCGGTGCAGCTGGAAATGCCGTCGTAGCTTAGTGGTAAAGCATCGCATTGGTAATGCGAAGAGCGCGAGTTCAATCCTCGCCGACGGCTCCATTTTTTCCAGGCTGAAAGGCCGACGCATGCAATTTAGAGTGGAGCTCATCGTTCCGCCGGATGCCGCCTTCGCGCCGCTGGTGCAGGCGACGGTGGCAGACGCTTGCGAACGCGCCGAACTCGACGCCGCGCAGCACGATGATCTCGTGACCGCAGCAGGCGACGGATTTTTGGCGATTGTCGAGCAAGCCATGGTCGAG
The DNA here is from genome assembly GCA_013036095.1 of Vulcanimicrobiota bacterium. Classification (GTDB taxonomy): domain Bacteria; phylum Vulcanimicrobiota; class Vulcanimicrobiia; order Vulcanimicrobiales; family Vulcanimicrobiaceae; genus Rubrimentiphilum. Next base: position 1,742 of record JAAXCW010000015.1, on the reverse strand, counting down.
TCCAGCGAGCCGGTCCGCGTGATCCTGCAGGCAGAGCCCAACGAACTACGTGTGCGCATCCGCGAACGCGGACTGCCGCTCGGCGCAGCCGAAGCGCGGCGCGATCCGGCATGGGCGCAGATCGCCGCAAAAGTCGGCGCGATGCGTTGGCACGCACACGGCGCTTCGGGAAGCGAACTCGAACTCGTCGTAAACCACGGTTCGCCGGCAACGGGTGACACCGCGCCGCCCGAAAACGACGACGTCTCGCTCGCCCTGCAGCAAGAATATACGATCCGCCGCTTCGAACCGGCCGATGCGCCCGCAGTCGCGCGCGCCTTCTATTTGACCTACGGCTACCATTACGATTTTCCGGCTGTCTACGAACCGCGCCGCCTCATCGCGTTGAACGTTTCCGGCCGTTACGTTTCAACGGTTGCCGTCGGCGAAGACGGCGGAATCGCCGGACACTACGCGCTCTCGCGCGAACCCGATCAGCCGATCGGCGACGGCTGCGGGGCGATCGTGCTGCCGGCGCACCGCGGGCGCGATCTGCTCAACAAGCTGCGCGAAGGCATGGAAAAGGAAGCGCAGCGCATCGGGCTCGAGGCATATTTCTCCGAACCCGTAACCGACCACGGCCGTACCCAGCACGCGAGCGAGAGTTTTGGAGCGAAAGCGACCGCAATCACACTAGCTTGCGCGCCGCGCAGCTTTCTGGCCAAGCACATGGAGCTTTCTGCGACGTCGCAGCGGCAAAGTACGATGCTGTACTACAAGATCCTGAAGGCGCCGGCGCCGCGCGTTCTGTACGCTCCGCAAGTTCACGCGCAAATGCTCGCAAAGATCTACCAAAACCTCGGCATTCCGGCGGAGTTTTTGGAAGGCAAACCGGCCTCTGGAAACGGCGCTATGCGCACGACGGTCAATCGCGCCGACGCCGTGGCAACGATCGACATCACGCGAATCGGCGCCGACAGCACGACCTCGCTACGGCAAAACATCGAAGACCTGAGATCGCTCTCGCACCTGGGCGCAGTTTATGTACGGCTGCCGCTCGATGATCCGGCTACTGCGGGACTCGCCGCGGTCGCGGAATCATGCGGCCTGTTTTTCTCGGGCGCGGCTCCATGGGCACTCGATGGACGCGACGCGCTTGTGCTGCAGCTTCCGCTCACGCCGATCGATCTCTCGGCCCTAACGGTTGTCGGTGATTTTGGAAAAGAGCTGTTAAGTTATATCGACGTCGCTTCCAAGAACACGGCGACTAGCCCCTCAATTCCGGCTTGATCGGCGGCGCGAAAGCGCGCCAGTTCCGGGCTGTCGAGATCGAAAACCCCGCGCGCTTCGCCGTTCACAAGCAGCGGCACGACCATCTCGGACTGCGAAACCGAATCGCAGTAGATGTGCTCCGTGGCTTTGCTGACGTCGTCCACGACCACCGTCCGCTTTTCAGCGAACGCGCGATTGCAGATTCCTTGGCCCTTGGGCAGCCGCGAGCTGGCGGGTTTTCCGCCAAAGGGACCGAGCACTAAGCCGTCCGTCGCCGGCAGGTAAAAGCCCGCCCAGTTGATCGCCGGGACTTCCGCGTAGACAAATGCGGCAAAGTTCGCGGCGTTGGCAATGAAGTGGCGCTCGTCTTGGAGTAAGCCGCGCACCTGGCGTTCGAGCAATGCATAATCTGGCGCTTGCACAGTGCCGCTCTTTTGGCGCCCGCAATCGAAGCCCTCGGCGCGGGTCCGCCCAGGGGCGGCGCGCGGGAG
>JAAXCW010000014.1 GCA_013036095.1 Vulcanimicrobiota bacterium | reverse complement strand
CGTTTCGGCGCCGGCGATCGGATTCTCGCCGAAGTCGACGCGGACAATCCGGAGAAGCTGCGCTTCAGCAAGATTCCGGGCATCGAGCCGCCGCCGCCGCGTGAGCCGGAGCACGCGACGACCTGACGGCGCTCGCGCTTCTTCTTGCCTTAAACACTGACGCGCCGGCAGGCGACGCTTTAGTAGGCACGTGGCGTGCGAACCTCGCCGCGTCTCAGTTCGTGCCTGGATTTCCGAAGCTGCGTTCCCAGACGATGCAATGCGCGCTGGCTCCGCGCGCTGCAGTCGCATGTACCGCGTCGCGCGTCGCGGCGAATGGCAGTGCGAGTGCGGCACATTTTACCGCCCGTTACGATGGCCGAAAGTATCCCGTGACGGGTGCACCCGAAATGGACAACGTCGTGCTCCGGCGTTCGGGCCACGCAGTGATCGCAATTTTCAGCAAAGGCGCGCGCCCCATATTTGGATACCGGATCGAGCCCTCCGCAGGCGGCCGGCACCTGACCATCCATTCGATCGATCCGCTCACGTATCGCCCGCTTTACAGCATCGTGCGATACGATCGTGTCCCCTAACGTTTCTAGGGCATGGTGCAGTCGCTCGTAGCTAGCTTGCTTGCCGCAATGCTGCAAGTGCCGCCCTCGCCATCTCCCACACCGTCGGCATCACCGTCGCCGGTTGTTTCGCCGGCGCCGGCCGCGCAGTTGAGCGCGCAACCATTTGTAGCCGATCATTTGTATCCGGGCGGGGCGCTTTCGATCGCGATCGCCAATTCGACGGGCCCGATCGGCGTATCGATCGATAATCCGATCGTAACCTTGAACATCGACCAAAACGCGCACACCGTTACGCTCACCGCCGGGCAGACGCTCGGCCGAGCCGTGCTCACGATTTTAGATGGAAGCGGACAGCGCGTGCTGATCCCGGTCCGTGTGGCGCTCGACGCTGCGAAAATACTCTCACAAACGCTGGCGCTGCAATACACGGGTAATCCCGTCGATCCCGTGTGGCTCCAGAGGACCGTCCAGCGGTCAGTGCTGCGCAACCTGCAGCTGCGGCCCGGAGTGCAAGCGCAAACGAGTTTCAACCTTCCGGCCGCGCTCGCGCCGGGAAGCATCGGCGCTTTTGACGCGCAGGTGCAAGTGTCCGGCAATGAGAGCTACTACCCCGTGAACGCGCTCATCAACGTCAACCTGCAGAACGTGGCCGCGCAATCGTTTGTGCCGTCCGTGCTTTTTTACGACGACGATCCCGAGCACATCGCGACGGAAGGCGTTTTGTATCGCGGACATATCGATCCCGCAACGCCGGTACGGCTCTACTACTACCACGACGACAACGCGCAGCCGCGCGATCTTGCGGTCGTCTTTTCGGCGCCTTCGGGTTCGTCGACGGTTCATCTGATCGATGCGTCGGCCGGGCCGAACATCGACGTTATGCAAGTCGGTCATGCCGTCACGCGCGACTTCCTTAGCCGCAAACCGATCAACGAGGGCATCGTCGTCACGATCGTTCCTGAATCTCCGTACATTGCGGAGAGATTTGCGATGCAGCCTCTGAACGGAGTCGCCGGCAACATCGACGTGCACATTCTTTCGGGCAGCGCGCTTGACGTGACGGTGTTGGCCGTCGCGCAGAATACGCTGGATTCCGCCATTCCGGGACTGCTGACGCAGCCGAAGCTTCCGGGCGACGGCCATCACCGCACCGGCGTCTTTAACGTCAATGGATACGCACAGGACACGCTTTCATACCGGGTCGGCGGCGACGACGTTTCGCTCGACTATGGTTTGCACAGTCCGCCCGGCGTCGCCCCGCCGGACGGTCGGGACTTCGGCGAGTACGGCGTCTGGCGAACGCTAAACTTTGCCGTGACCAATCCCACCGGACAGGCGGCGACGCTCTACCTTTACGAGCAGCCGATGGGCGGTCCGGTTCGCAGCAGCTTCCTCATCAATGGCACGCCGCCAGTCGTTGAGATCCAATGCGCGCGGGCATCGGAACGCTACCAAATCGGCGCGCCGATTCCGGTTGCGCCGGGAGCGAGTACGGTTCAGCTTCAGACGATGACTGACGGCGGCTCGTTCTATCCGATCGAGGTCGGCTTGACCAAGACGCCGCCCTCACCGAGCCCGCCCTCCGTCACGGCGCCGAACGGTTGTTTTCCGAAACCGCCGGCGCCGCCGCTCCCGACCGCATCACCGCTTCCGGAGCCGACCGGCCGCTGACAGAGCGCCAATAAAATGGCACAATGACATCGTGGAACGGCCTAGTGAGCCGAAAACCGTTTTGCTCGTGCGGCTCCTCAACGCGATCGATGAGGGGCGTTTTTCTTTTGAGGATCTGAAAGACCGAATTGCGGAGGGCGAGCGCCGTCCCAGTACGCGCAGCCTGCGGCGCTATCTCGCCATCCTGGCGGAAGCCGGATTTCCGTGGTACTGCGACCGCGCGGCCAACGTCTATCGTTTTGCGGACGGTTACAGCCTCAAACGTCTCGAGTTGAGCAGCAACGAACTCTTTGGGTTGGTTGCGCTGCGCTCGATCGGTGCGACGCTTGGCGGCACGATCGGATCCTACGTCGATGAAGTGACCGCGAAGGTCGTAGGCTCGACCGGCACGGGTGTGAAAGAGCGGCTGGACACCCCGTCGTCGATGGCATTCAGGCTCAGCGAGATCAGGCTCGACGAGCAAGGCGAGCGTATTTTCGGGCTGCTCTCCTCGGCGGAGCGCAGCTCGCGCAGCGTGCGCTTCACGTACGACGACAAAGAAGGCGTCCGCTCGAAGCGGTTGGCGGACCCCTATGGATTCATCGTGAGCTCAGGTCGAGTCTATTGCGTGGCGTACGACCGCGCCCGCAAGGACAAGCGCACCTTTGCCGTCGACAGCATCTCGGACCTCAAGGTCACCACCCAAACGTTCGTCAAGCCGGCCTCCTTCAATGTCGAGGAGTTTGCGGCCAGTTCGATCAGCGGCGTGCTGCATAGCGAGGAAACGACCGCGGTCCGCGTACGCTTTGCGCCGCGGGTGGCAAAGGCGGCAATTGCGGCGCGCGTAGTGGCCGGCCGGGTGGTGGCGCGAGACGACGACGGTTTTGTCGAGATAACGTACAACGTGGCCGACGTGGACGAGCTGGCGCGCTGGGTGCTCAGTTGGGGAGCGCAAGCCGAAATCATGGCTCCGGCGCGCGCGCGCGAACGCATCGCCGAACTTGCGGGTGAGATTTCAGGAATCTACGGAGGAAAATGACGAAGCCCCAGATTTCTCCGGGGCCCCGACGTATTCACTCACCGGTCTTCGCCTGTTTGACTCCCGTGAAGGAGCCCCACTGACGCCGTACCCGGCGGTTTGACTGATTCACTCAGATTGCCGGTCATCCCGGCCTTCGTCAACATGTTCCAGTCGCGACCGATACGTTCATCGCCCTCCGTTTTATCGAAGTGAATGGATGGTATCACGGCTCAAAAGTCGTATGCAATAGCCCGATCGATGTACTCACAACGTTTCCACAAAAAACTTTAGTTATGCACAGACGTTCCACGGTTGGACTCGTGCTCATGCTGGTATTACTTACGATTCCGGGCCGAGCGCAGAACATGCTGGGCGGACTTCCCGTCGACGGCATTCGGTGCGATTACGGGGAAGGCGCCGCGCTGCACATCCACGCCAACCTCCAAATGTACGACCGCGGGCAAAAGAAGACGGTCCCGTCGAATATCGGAATTCCGATCGCCGTCGGCTGCCTGTACTGGATGCACACGCACTCGGATAACGGCATGATCCATATCGAATCGCCGGTGAATCAACTCTTTACCTTGGGACAATTTTTCGACATTTGGTCGGTGACCTTGAGCCGTTTTCAGGCTGCCGGGCTCAGCGCGGGCCGAGGCAAGAGTTTGCGTTTCTTGGTGAACGGCCGCGTCTGGACGCGCGATCCGAAGCTTATCCCGATGCGGAATCACGAAACGATCGTTATCGAGTCCGGACCGCCGTTCGCGGTCCCGCGCAAACCCAATTGGGGCCTTCTCTGAGCAACAAGGAGCAAATGTGAAACTCTTTCCTACGATCGCGGTGCTCGCCGCCGTTTCCGCAATGGCCGTGCTTCAAGCACAAGCTGCCGAATCGATCCAAGCGAAAATAGCGCGCGGAAAGACTGCCGCGCCGCCCGCAGTCGCCGCGGACGCGACATTCATCGACGTGAGCGATGCGACCGGTAAGGTCACGGTCCTGAAAAAGGGCGGCAATGGTTTCACCTGTTTCGTTGGTCACCCGGGCGTCGTCGGAGACGATCCGTTTTGCGGGGACGCAGCCGGCATGCAGTGGGTCGGCTCCTGGATGTCGCACAAAAAACAGCCCGCCAACGCCAAGCCCGGAATCATCTACATGCTCGCCGGCGGGACCGATTGGAGCGCGACCGATCCTTGGGCCACCAAAGGGACGCCGATTCACGAACCGCCGCATTGGATGATCATGTGGCCGGTAACGGCGTCCAGCGGACTTGCGACGGCGCCAAAAAACTCCGGCACGTGGATCATGTGGGCGGGCACGCCATACGCGCACCTCATGGTCAACCAAAAACCTTAACCTCGTGGCGGGCGCTCTGCCATCCGTCGAGCTCGACGGCCGGCACTTAAGTCTCGAAGCGATTCGCGCGGTTGCCGTCGGCGGCGCCGAGGTGACGATCTCTTCCGACGCACGCCGCCGGGTCGCCGCGGCTCGCCGCCTGGTCGACGAAAAAATGGCGCTGGGCGAAGCGATCTACGGCGTTACGACCGGGTTCGGACGTCTCGCTCAAATTCCAATCGCGATGGCCGATGCCGAACAGTTGCAGCTGAACTTGGTGCGCAGCCACGCAGCGGGTACCGGTCCGCCTCTCGAGGAGCACTTCGTGCGCGCGGCGGGGTTGCTGCGCGCGAGTTCGCTGGCCGCGGGCCATTCCGGCATTCGTCAAGAGACGCTCGACCTTTTGGCGTCGCTGCTCAATCGCGGAGTGACGCCTTACGTTCCGTCGCAAGGCTCGGTCGGCGCGAGTGGCGATCTCGCTCCGCTCGCGCACATGACGCTGACGCTCATCGGCGAGGGCGACGCCTACTTCGGCGGCGAGAAGATGCCGAGCGCGCGAGCTTTGCAGCTCGCCGGTTTGGCTCCCATAAAGCTCGCGCCCAAAGAAGGGCTCTCGCTCGTCAACGGCACCGAGGCGATGACCGGCATCGCGGCCCTCTCGCTGCTGCGCGCCGAGTCCTTAATGGACGCCGCCGACGTTATCGGAGCGATGTCGCTCGAAGCCTTTCTCGGAACGGACCGGGTATTCGATCGCCGCATCAACGCACTGCGTCCCCATCCGGGGCAGGCAGCGGTAGCCGATCATTTGCGCGCCCTGCTGCACGGCTCGGAGATCATCGAATCGCATCGCGAGTGCGGGCGCGTGCAAGATCCGTACTCCTACCGCTGCATCCCGGTCGTGCACGGAGCTGTGCGGGATGCTTCCGGCTACGCGCGCACGGCGATCGAAACGGAAGCGATTTCCGTTACCGATAATCCGCTGGTCTTCCCGGACGACGGGGAATTCTTGAGCGGCGGAAACTTTCACGGCCAACCGGTCGCACTCGCGTGCGACGTGCTGAAGATCGCGCTTGCGGAACTGGCTTCGATCAGCGAGCGCAGGCTCTACCTCTTATTGAATGCGGAGGAGCGCGGCTTGCCGCTTTTCCTGACAGGCCGTTCCGGTCTGCAATCCGGTCTGATGATCGTGCAATATACGTCAGCCGCCCTCGTTTCGGAAAACAAGGGTCTCGCGTGGCCGAACAGCGTCGATTCGATTCCAACGTCGGCGGGACAAGAGGACCACGTCAGCATGGGCATGACCGCGGCGCTGAACCTCGACCGCGTTCTCGCCAACGTCGAAGGATCGCTGGCGTGCGAATTGCTCGCCGCCCTCGCCGCTACGGATTTCCGGCGCCCGCTGCGTTCGGGGGTTGGAACGCAAGCGGCCTACGATGCGGCGCGCAAGAGCATTGCGGCATGGCGCGAAGACCGCTCGCCGGCTCCAGATATTGCGGCTGCCCGCGCGTTGATCGCGAGCGGCGAACTGGTGAGCGCCGCCGAAAAAGCCGCCTCAAAATGAACGTGAAGACGCTTTCGCGAACCGTGCGCGCGCCGCGCGGCTCCGAGCTTTCTTGCAAAGGCTGGCCGCAGGAAGCTGCGCTGCGCATGCTCATGAACAATCTCGATCCCGACGTTGCCGAACGGCCGGAAGATCTGATCGTTTATGGCGGCAATGGCCGCGCGGCGCGTTCGTGGGGCGCTTTTGAAGGAATCGTTCGCGCGCTCAAGCGTCTAGGGAACGACGAAACGCTGCTGGTGCAAAGCGGCAAAGCCGTCGCCATCTTCAAAACGCACACGCGCGCTCCACGCGTGTTGATCGCCAATGCCAACATCGTGCCGAAGTGGGCCGATCTGGAAACGTTCCGCGAGCTCGAGGCGCAGGGCTTGACGATGTACGGCCAGATGACCGCGGGATCGTGGATCTACATCGGCACGCAGGGCATCGTGCAGGGTACGTACGAGACCTTTGCCGAGCTCGCGCGCCAGCATTTTTCCGGCAGCTTGCGCGGACGCGTCTGCTTGACCGCCGGCGCCGGCGGGATGGGCGGGGCGCAGCCATTGGCGATCACGATGAACGAAGGTATCGCGCTGATCGTCGACGTCGACGCGCAGCGGCTCGAACGCCGCCGCGCGTTGAAGTATCTCGATCGAGTGGTCGGGTCACGCGCGGAAGCGTTGCGCGAGGTTGAAGCCGCGCGGCGCGAAGGCCACGCCCTCTCGATCGGCTATGCCGGGAACGCGGGCACGGAGTTTCCCGCACTGCTTGCGGAGGGTTTGCAGGCGGACGTTGTCACCGATCAAACGCCCGCGCACGACATGATAGGCGCTTACGTTCCGGCCGGCCTTTCGCTTGAAGAAGCGGCCGAGCTTCGAATGCGCGATGCAAAAGAGTACGAGAAGCGGGCGTTCGCGACGGTGGCCGATCATGTGCGGGCGATGCTTGGTTTTCAGAAAGCCGGCGCCGTTGTTTTTGATTACGGCAACAACGTCCGCGCGATGGCGCAGCGGGCCGGCGTCGAGCGAGCCTTTGATTTTCCCGGCTTTGTACCCGCGTTCATCCGCCCGCTTTTCTGCCGTGGAAGCGGACCGTTCCGGTTTGCGGCCCTCTCGGGCGACGCGCAAGATATTGAGCGTTGCGATGAAGAGTTGCTGCGGCTCTTTCCGGCCGACGAAGCGCTCCGGCGGTGGATTACGCTCGCGCGTGATCGCGTTGCATTCCAAGGGTTGCCGGCGCGGATTTGCTGGCTGGCGTATGGCGAGCGCGCCGTCGCCGGTCTGCGCTTCAATGAGCTTGTGCGCTCGGGGGAGCTGCGCGCTCCAATCGTCATCGGCCGCGACCATCTCGACGCAGGCAGTGTCGCTTCGCCCTATCGCGAGACCGAAGCGATGCGCGACGGCAGCGATGCGATCGCGGATTGGCCGATACTCAACGCCTTGCTAAATACGGCGGCTGGAGCGCACTGGGTTTCGTTTCATCACGGCGGGGGAGTCGGCATCGGTTATAGCTTGCATGCGGGCATGGTCGTCGTCGCCGACGGGACCGACGACGCGGGCGAGCGCCTGACATGCGTACTAACGACGGATCCGGGACTCGGTGTAGTGCGCCATGCTGACGCCGGCTATGAGTCCGCGATCGAAACCGCCGACGCAAAAGGAATCGATTGGCGCTTTTAGTCCGCGCGGGAGCGATCATCACCTGCGATACGGACGCGCCGCAAAATGGGGTTACCTTCGAACAACTCGGCTTGATACGCCACGGCTCGATTTTGATTGACGATTTTGGTGTTATCGCCGCTGTTGGTGGCAATGACACATGTCATCCTGAGCAGCGCATCTTCGATGCGCATGTCGAAGGGCTGAGCAGCGCATCTTCGATGCGCGTGTCGAAGGACGATGTGCTCGACTTCCCCGACTGCGTCATCGTGCCCGGATTTGTGGATGCGCATACGCATCCGCTTTTTGCCGGGATGCGCGAAGCCGGCGAAACGATGCTGCACACCGTGCAAAGAACGCGCGAAGCGCTTTTGGACCAATCGGCGTTTTGGGAAACCGTCGAAGGCCGCCTGAGATTGATGCTCGCGCATGGCACGACGACGGCTGAAGTGAAAACCGGCTACGCATTGACGAAAGCCGGAGAGCTTCAGATGCTCGATCTGATCGATGCGCATAAAGATGGGCCCGGACTGCCGCGGCTGGTCGCGACGTTTCTGGGAGCACACGCCGTGCCGCCCGAATTCGCCGACGCGGACGCGTATACGGACTATTTAGTCGCGGATGTCTTGCCGGAAGCCCGGGCACGCGGTGCGGTATACGCCGATGTGTTTTGCGAGCCCGGATTTTTTTCTCCCGCGCAAACGCTGCGCTACTTGACCGCAGCGCGCTCACACAATCTCGGACTGCGCGCGCATTGCGACGAGATGTCTTACAGCGGGGCGGCGGCGACCGCCGCGCGGGCCGGGGTGCACAGCGTCGATCATTGTAACTACATCCGCAAAGACGATATTGAGGCGCTTGTCGCGCGCGATATCGCGACCGTCGCATGCCCGGCTACGACCATGTATCTCGGGCTTCCGCCTTGCCCGGTACGCGCGATTCTTGAACGCGGCGGGTTCGTTGCGCTGGCCAGTGATTTTAATCCCGGAACCTCGCCGTGCTTCAACGTGCAAACCGTTGCGAACTACGGGCGCCGGCTTTTCGGATTGAGCGCGGCCGAAACGCTGTACGGCGTGACGATCTCGGCGGCCAAGTCGCTGCGCGCAAAGGCAGGCCGCATTCGTGCGGGAGAGCCTGCAGACTTCGTGGTGCTCCGAATCGGGTCGCCCGACGAGTTCGGATTTCAATTCGGAGGCAATTTGGCCGCGGCCGTCTTCCGCGGCGGACGGCGGTTCTCGTGAGTGCGGTCATAGTTTGCGCTGGTCTGGCGCTCGTGAGCGCCGAGGAGCGCAGCGATTTTTGCTTTGCGATTCGGGGCGAACGCATTGCGGCGATCGCCCCGTTTGAGGAACTGCGCGAACGCTTTCCGGACGCTGCCGTCCGCGAGCACGGCCCCGGCGTTGCGCTTATACCCGGCTTCATAAATGGACACAGCCACGCGTATCAGATACTGCTGCGCGGCATCGGCGACGATTTGCCGTTTGCGCGCTGGCGCGACGAGGCGCTTTATAACATCGTCCCCGGACTTTCGCCGGAAGACGTGCAGCGCACATTCGCGACGGCGTTTCGCGAAATGCTGGCCGGCGGCATCACGACCGTTGCAGAGTTTTTCTATCTCAACGGCGGCGGCAATGCGCATGCCGAGGCGGTGATTCAAGCGGCGCGCGAGACGGGCATCCGGCTTGTGCTTGCGCGCTGTTGGATGGATGCGCCGGCCGCTCCGGCCGCTTTTCGCGAATCGATCGATACGGCGGCAACGCGTACGCTCGAATTGATGTCGGGTTTTCCCGATGCAAATATCTGTGTCGCTCCGCACTCCGTGCACGGCGCATCGCCCGAGATGATCCGCGCGGCCGGCGAATTTGCTCGTCAGGCGAACTGTCCATTACAAATTCACGTCGGCGAAGCCGCGTACGAAGTCGAGCAGACCGTCGCGCGGTACGGTATGACGCCGCTGCGGTTGCTCGAAACTCTCGGCGTTGTCGACGAACGGCTCGTAGCCGTTCATGCGATTTATGTCGATGCGGACGAGAAGAAGCTGCTCGCAAACGCTCGTGCGTCTGTGATTCACAACCCCGTGACCAACCAGTATTTGGGCGACGGAATCTGTGACGTCGCCGGCCTGCTCGATCTCGGCGTGCCGGTGGGATTAGGAACCGACGCCAACGTGAACGCATCGATCCTCGACGAGATGCGCTCGGCGGCGTTTCTCCAGAAACTTGCCCGCAACGACGCGGGCGCATTCTGCGCCACCGGCGCTTTCCGGCTCGGTACGTCTATGGGAGCTGAAGCGCTAGGAATCGATGCCGGCGATTTTCGGGCCGGTGCTTTCGCCGATTACGCGGTGGTTGACCTGGAGCGTTTGACCTCGCCGGCGACGCCGCTCGTCAACGCCCTCGTCTACCGCGCGCAGGCGGGAGCAATTCGCGAAACGTTCGTCGGCGGAGCGCTTAAAGCTGCGAGCGGATCGAGCTCATAAAAGGGCCGAACTTCGCATTGTTGGCGTCGGTCGAATGCATGCCGGTATACACGACCACCACGTAAGACGCACCTTCCTGCGTATCCAGAATCCCGCCGTCGTGGGTGACTTCATCGGTGTCGCCGGTTTTGTGCGCGAATCTGTCGCCCGGATAAAGGCCCGCCGGCAGTTTATTGTTCCACTGCTGACGATCTAAGATTCCGCGGAACAATCGCGCGAACGGAACCTCATCGCGCGCGATGAGTTCGAAGAGCCGCGCGGCATCGGCGGCGTTGTGCGAATTCCGATGCGTCTTGTCCCAACCCGGGTCGACGATAAGCGGTTCGCTGCCGGAGAGCTTTCTATAGAAGGCGGTGTTCGTTAGACCGTAGCGCTGCTGCACGATCTGCGTCGCGCGCTCGCGTCCGAGCGCATCGAAGAGCACGTTTGTAGCCACATTGTCGGAAATAGTCAGCATCAGTTCGATGAGTTGATGCAGCGGCGCAACGTATCCCGGGACGAGCGGTGAGTCTTTGTCGTTGGCGGTCATGTTCGCTTGGGTGACTGCGTAGGTCTCATCGAGATTGATGATGCCGTCTTGCACGAGCGTGAAGGCAGCCAGCGCGAGCGGCGTTTTGAGCATGCTTGCGGGATAGTAGTAATGATCGGCATCGATGGCGATGCGTTCGCCTGGCCGGTCGAGCCGGACGATGACGAAGGCCGCCGGTGCGAGTGCAACGCGCGCTGCGTCTGCCAGTACAGCCTCGGGGGTCAGCATCGGGGCAGTCTTTCCCGTCCCGGCCGCCCGGACCGCCTGCCTGCCCCTGGAACCCGGCAGGCGAAAACCCCGTTATGCAAGTAAGTACTTGCACTTAACCTTTGAGAGAAACCCCATGAGCATTTCTAAGCGCCCTACCGCTCTCTTGCTTGCCGCCGCCGCTCTTATGGCAGTTCCGGCGTTTGCGCAGAGTTCGTCGGCGCCGCGCACCGCTGGCGATGTGATCAAGCGGATCAACGCCCGTAATCCGTCGCTGCACTCTTTCCAAACCGGAATTCATGTGCAGGTGCGGATGACGAGCTTTCCATTCCTATCGCCGCATCTGGATGGCACCGCGTATTACAAACGCCCTGGAAACTACGAGGTCGTTTTTACCAACGCTCCGGCTTATGCCAAGGGCATGAAGCAGCTCTTCGCCGACATCGCGGATCCTAATGGCTGGATAGCCGACTCCAATATCGCGTTTCGCGGAATCCAAACCCTCGCCGGACGGCAGTATTTGGTTCTGAGGATGACCAAGAAAATTTACAGCGACCAGATCAAAGATACGGTCGCGTATATCGACCCGGCGACATATCAAGTGGACCGGATGGAGTGGCATTATACAAACGGCGGCTCGATTTCCATGACGCAGTCTTATCGGAACGAGTCGGGCTTTAACGTGGTGGCCTCGCAACACGTGGACGTGCACTACCGCGTGCGCGCCGTCGCGGATTCCTCGTTCGATCGGTATAAGACCAACGTGCCGGTCGCCGATTCCGTCTTTACGCGAAAGAATTAAGTGGCGCTACCGCAGCTCCAAACCGTGAACCGTTCACCGGGAGATACCCGGCTGCGGCTGTTAGCGGCAACGCGGAGTCTGCTGGCGGCAAAGGGCCGCCGGGGAACGACGACCCGCGAAATTGCCGATCAGGCGGGCGTAAACGAAGCGACGCTCTTCCGGCACTTCGGCAGTAAAGACGCGTTGGTCGATGCGTGCGTCGAGCACTATTGCCGGACGGGCGAACTCGAGGAATTGCTCGCGAGCTTGGATGGCGACTTGGAGCGTGATCTGCGGCGCATCGCTTCGGCGCTGATGCAGCGCATGGAAAGCGTTCGCGACCTGATTGTTATGTCGCTGGCGGAAGAGGACGGCAACGGCACCGTAGGAGAGGCAGCCTGGCGCGCGCCGACTGCGATTAAGACGATCGTCGCCGACTACATGGCCAAGCGCATTGCCAAGGGCGAGCTCGCCGGGAACCCTCTCTTCTTGGCGCGGTTCTTTATGGGCATGGTTTTCTCGTACGTCATGGGGCGCAAACGCTTCCCTGAGGAGTACGCGGCGGAGCCGGCCCAGGTGGTTGAATTTCAGGTAGACGTATTCTTAAACGGGGCAAGGAAGGGTTAGTGGACACTCGCGAGCAGGCGCCCGTGACGCGCGGTGACGTTCCGGTTGAAGAGAACGTCGAAGTCACCACGTCAAAGCGAAATCTCCGTCCGTTCATTATTGCGGCCGGCATCGTCGTAGCAGTCCTGATCGTGATCTGGGGATTGCGGTGGTATAGTTACGCCCGGGTGCATCAGTCCACGGACGATGCACGGGTCGACGCAAACACCGTCAGCATTACGAGCAAGATCAGCGAGCGCGTAGACAAGATTTTGATCGACACCGATCAGCGCACGCGCAAGGGACAGCTGCTCATCGTATTGGATAGCGCGGCCGAACGCGCCGGACTCGATCAAGCTCGCGCGAACCTGGAATTGGCGATGCAGAACCGGCTGGCCGGCGTGCAGCAAGGGTCGGGCGCCGTCAGCCAGGCTCAAGCCGAGGTGCAGGGCGCGGCCGCCCAAGTTCCGTTAGCGCAAGCCGGCGTTTCGGCGGCGCAGGCGCAAGTGCAGGCAGCGCAAGCCGCGCTGCCCGGCGCCGCTCAAGCTTTGACGCGGGCGCGCGCGGACTATCAGCGCACGCTCTCCCTCGTTAACAGCGGCGATCTTCCGCGGCAACAGCTCGATTCGGCCCGTGCCGCTTACGCGGCGGCGCAATCCCAATATGCGGCTGCTCAAGATAACGTCAACGTCGCGGTCGCGAACATGAATGCCGCGCAGCAGCGCATCAGTTCGGCGCAAGCCGGCGTCAGCGCTGCGCAGGGCGGCGTGCAAACGGCGCAAGGAAAGCTTTCGGCCGTGCAGAGCCCCGCCTCGGTTGCCGCTGCGCAAGCCGCCGTTGCGATCGCACTGCAAAATCTCACCAATACGCGGATATCTTCCCCGATCGACGGCTACGTCGGAGAGAAGCACGTCGAGGTTGGGCAAACGGTCAGTGCCGGAATGCCGTTACTGACGCTCATTCCGAACCGCGTGTTCGTTACGGCGAACTATAAAGAG
Source organism: Vulcanimicrobiota bacterium (assembly GCA_013036095.1). Taxonomy (GTDB): domain Bacteria; phylum Vulcanimicrobiota; class Vulcanimicrobiia; order Vulcanimicrobiales; family Vulcanimicrobiaceae; genus Rubrimentiphilum. The sequence continues at coordinate 28,387 of JAAXCW010000014.1, read as the reverse complement.
ACGCAGGTCGGGGAGATGCATCCGGGGCAGCCCGTGGACATTCACGTCGACGCATACAAAGGCGTGACATTCCACGGCCGCGTGATCGCCATCAATCCGGCTTCACAGAATACTTACGCGCTCGTTCCATCGCAAAACTCCACGGGCAACTTCGTGAAAGTGACGCAGCGCATTCCCGTCAAGATATCGATTGACGACGCCGATCCGCAAAAATATCCGATGCGCCCCGGCATGTCGGTCGAAACCGCCGTTGCGGTCCATTAAGTGTTGCTAGCTTTGCTGCTGGCGGTGGCCGCCGTGCCGACGCCCGCGCCTGCCCCGGTTCTTCCGCGCATTCCGAACGTCGCACCCGGGTATGAAGCGCCGCCGCTGCCGGCGGCATCTCCGAACGTTATCGGCGTGACGCAGCAAGCATTCGTCGGAATCTCGCTTCCCGACGCGGTGGGGATGGCGCTCTCCAAGAACCCCGATCTCGAAGTCGCGCAAGCGAACCGGCGCATCGCGCACTATCAAATCGCCGCGGCGCAGGGCGCTTACGACATCCGCCTCACGCTGCAGCCGCAGTATCAGTATGCAACAGCGGCGCCACAAAATGCATTCTTCGCCGGACCCAATTTCGAACCGATCGTCCAGCGTACGACGTCGGTCAGCGCGGGCGCGCAAGGCGTGACGCCCGCCGGGCAGCAGTATAGCGTCAGCGCATCCGGGCGCCAAACCTACGACAACACGACGATTAATGCGTTCGATCCCGCCTATCCAACGGTGTTTTCCGTCAACTTTTCCCAACCGCTGGGTCGCGGCCGTGGCATCAACGACTTCTCGCGCAATCTCCAGCTGGCGCAAATCAACGAGCGCAGCGTCGTGCAGGGCGCGCTGATTACGACCGCCGACACGGTGGCGCAGGTCGAGAACGTCTATTGGGATCTGGTCGCCGCGTGGCGCAATGCTGCGATTCAGGAACAAGCGCTGCGGGACACCGTTGCGCAGCAGCACAGCAACGTTCGGTTGGCGCAGCAAGGCGTTTCCGCGCCGATCGACGTCGTGCAGGCCAACACGCAGATTTCCGTCTTCCAAGAAAATATCTATGGCGCGTTACAGCGTGTCGGCGCGCTGCAGAACCAGCTGAAGAGCCTGCTGAGCGACAATCCTTCCGACCCGATTTGGAACGCGAATTTGGTGCCCACCGGTCAAGTGTTGCAGCTGCCGCAGGAGCCTTCGCTGACCGAATTAGTTTTGACCGCGCTCCGAAACCGCCCCGAGATCGAGCAGTTGCGTCAGCAGCGCGCGGCCGCCGATGTCACTCTGCGCTACGCGCAGAGTCAAACCAAGCCGCAAGTGGATGTGCAAGCCGGCTATGCAAGCAACGGATTTTCCGGCATCCCGACCAATCCGGCCAATAGTCCGTTCGCGGCGAGCAGCGCCCAACAGTTGATGGCCATCAACGCGCTGATCGCTGCCGTCAACCCAACACTGCCCGTTAACCAGCGCATTCAACCGATCCCAACCTCGAACACACCGGTCCCTTCGTATCTTTCAGGCGGACTCGATCAGTCGATCCGCAATCTGTTGGGCAACAAGTTTCCGGTCTACACTGCGGGAGTGCTTGTTTCGTTTCCCATCGGGGATCGCACCGCTAAGGCGAATCTCGCGATCGCGCAAGAGCAAGAGACGATCGCGCAGGTGCGAGAGGCATCGACGATCGAGCGCGTTACCGTCGAGGTGCGCAACGCGTTGCAAGCCTACCAAAGCGCGCTCGCCCGTTTGGGAGCAGCCCGCGCGGCCCGTCAAGCATCCGAGGCTGTGCTGGCGAGCGAACGGCGCCGGTTTCGCGCCGGCGAATCCACGACTTACCTCGTGCTGCAGCGAGAAATCGCCGTCGCCAATAATCGCGGCCTCGAGTTACAGGCACAGACCGATCTTAATAAAGCTGTCGTTGAAATACAGCGCGCGACGGGCACAATACTAACCCGCTAAGTTCCCCGCGGCGGCCTTGTCCACTAGCCACGTGAGCTCGCCATTCCGCGGCTTGACGATCTGCGCGGGATATGTTACCGGATCGTAAGGTCCCTCGCGCACGGCGTGCAATGCAGACGCTTTGGCCGCGCCTTCAACTGCAATGGTGATGCGTTTCGAGTTGTTGATGACCAACGGCGTAAGCGTCAAGCGGCAAACGCGGTATTTTTCGACGAAGGCGGCGCGCACAAGCTGATCCTCGCCGGCTCTCGGGTCGGTTCCGGGAAACAGCGAGGCTGTGTGGCCGTCGTCGCCCATCCCTAAGAGCATGAGATCGAAACGCGGCAGCTCGCCCATCGTTTTGGCAAGGACTTGCGCGTAGGCGCGCGCGGCACGCGCCGGTTCGTCCTCGCCATGCATGCGATGTACGTTTTGCGCTGGAATCGGAACCATGGAAAGAAACGAGTCGAACGCCATCTTGTAGTTCGATTCACCGCTCTCGGGCGGCACGCAGCGCTCGTCGCCGAAGTAGACAAAGACGTGCTCCCAATCGATCGGGTCGCGCCGTTCGGATAACAACGAATAGGCGGCTTGCGGCGTCTTTCCGCCGGCCAAAGCGACAAAAAACGAGCCGCGAGATTCGGTCGCGGAGCGTGCCTCGGCGACGACGAGATCGGCGAGCGCCGCCGCAACGGCTTGAGGCGTGTCAAGAATTTGGAGCTCGCCGCGCGGCGGTGCCGTCACCGTTCCGAGTAGAGGATGGCGCGCGCCATTTGCAGCGCTTCAGCGAAGACGGCATCTTTGTGCGGAACGAACATCGCTTGTTCGACGAGCGAAACTAAATCGACATCGTGAAGCGGCGCGCACCGTTTGTCCCGCTGCGGCTTTCCCGTTACGGTCAAACAGACGACGTCGGCCGAGTCCACGTCCAGTTCGGCCGTGAAGGCGCACGTTTTGCTGCGCAAGACGACGCTAAGGACGCGCCGCGGCTCGCCGCGGCGTTCGATGTCAACGTGAATAACCTCGCCCGCGTCGTTACAGAGTTCGTTCCGCCCGCAGGGCTTCCAATGCAAACGGCTGGCGAGCCACCCGGCGAGATAGTACGCTTCGGGTTCCGAGCCGCTGACGACTTGCACGGCTGCGATGCGAGGGAGCTCTTGCGCAAGTTCCTCATCGTCAAAAAATTGCGCGACCATATCTTGCCAGGGAAGAAGCCGGAGATACGAGAGATCGCGCACGAATCGATCGCTCGAGGCGCTTATCTCGGCGAGTTTTTGAATCGAGGCCAGTCCGTCGGCGGCGCGCGAGCTGTCGATGACAACGGTCGTTCCCAGCGACGCGAGCGCTTCGAATCGGGGATCGCTCAGATCGCGACCGGCCCAGAAGAGCGCCGAGCCGACGCCCCCGATGAGGAGATCGTGGACCGTCGAGCGCAGCTTCTCTGCCGGCATCCCGGCCACGCCGAGCACGGTCTCATCGGTTCTCTCTCCCGCCCGCGTTGCGTCGAGAAAAATGGCCCGGCACGAATGCTTCTGTGCAAAGGTTGAAAAGCGATCGCGCAGGCGCGGGATGGTTGCGGGATCTTCGGCAAACGCGATCAGGTTGACCGTTGTGGTCGAAGCAGCCGCCGTTGTCATAGTGTGCGCCAACCGGGGTTCAGCGTGCGGGCGGCTTCGGGGCCTTCGGAGCCCGCCGCGTAGTTCGGGAACGAGCGGTCTTTGATCGACTGCCATACGTCGAGAATCGGCATCACGATTTCCCAGGCGCGCTGGACGGCATCCCATCGCGTGAAGAGCGTTGCATCGCCGCGCATGGCATCGGCCAGCAGACGTTCGTACGCGGGCGCGGACTGGACCCCGAATCCCGTGCCGTAGTTGAAATCCATCGTGACGCCACGGATATGATTTTTCGGTCCGGGGACCTTGGCGTTGAAGCGGATCGAGACGCCTTCGTCGGGCTGGATTTTAATCACCAGGATGTTCTGTTCGATCGTATCGCTTTTTTCGCCAAAAAGGCGGTGCGGAATAGGGTTGAACATGATCGCGATCTCGGAAACTTTGCGCGCCAGCCGTTTGCCGCTGCGCAGAAAAAACGGAACGCCCGCCCAGCGCCAGCTGTTGATATAGATCTTCACGGCAGCATAAGTCTCGGTATTCGACGTCGGGCCGACGTCGGGTTCGGAACGGTAGCCCGCAACCTTTTCGCCGCCGATCGTGCCGGGGCCGTACTGCCCGCGAACCGACATGTCGAAGACGCGCTCGTGAGCTGGCGGTTCGATGGCGGAGAAAACCTTGTACTTTTCGTTGCGGATCGCGTCGGCATCGGAGCTGGCCGGGGGCTCCATCGCGACGAGCGCCAACAGGTTGAGGACGTGATTCTGAATCATGTCACGTAAGGCGCCGGCGTTATCGTAGTATGCACCGCGCGCTTCCACGCCGAGCGTCTCTGCGGACGTGATCTGCACGGATTGAATGTAATTGCGGCTCCAAATCGGCTCGAAAATCGTATTGGCAAAACGCAGCGCCATGATGTCCTGGACGGTTTCTTTGCCCAAATAGTGGTCGATGCGGTAGACCTGACTCTCGGTGAAAACCTTTTCAACTTCGGTTTGCAGCGCCCGCGCCGACGCGAGGTCGGTCCCGAACGGTTTCTCGACGATGATCCGCGTCCAGCCCTTTGTGTTGTTGGCGGGATCCAGTCCCGCTTTTTTTAACTGCTCGATGATTTTCGGAAAGACCGACGGCGGAGTTGCCAAGTAGAACAGGCGGTTATTCCCCGCTCGCAAGCGCTTCTCGTAATCCTCTAGGCGCGCCTTAAGCGCTTCGAAGTGCGAGGTGTCGTCGAAGTCGGCTGTGATATAGCCGATGCGTTGCGCTAAATCATCCCAGAGCTGTTCCTTGATCGCGTCTTGCCCCAAATCTTGCTGCGCCGCGCGCTTGCAGTAGTCGCGAAACTGTTCGTCGGTGTAGGCCGTGCGCGCGAATCCGATCAGCCCGAAGTTTAGCGGCAAGATATCGTCCGCGCGCAAACTGTAGATTGCAGGGATCAGCATGCGCTTGAAGAGGTCGCCGCTCGCGCCGAAGAAGACGATCGTGCACGGGTCCGGTACGCGATTGCTTTCGATACCTTCGCGTAATGGATTGCCCGCCACATGCGCCGCCCCATCGGGTTTGGGGGCTATCGTTTTCGCCATCAGGGCTTTTCTGATTTGATCGCGTGGCCGCCGAACTGATTGCGCAACGCAGCGATCACTTTGGCGCTATACGATTCGTCTTGCCGCGACGCAAAGCGCGCGAGCAGCGAAAGCGTAATCACGGGCGCCGGCACGTTTTCGTCGATCGCGGCTTGCACCGTCCATCGGCCTTCGCCCGTGTCGTCGACCCAGCCGCGAATATCTTTCAGCTCCGGGTCGGCTTGAAATGCGAGCACGGCCAAGTCCAGCAGCCACGACCGGATAACGCTGCCGTAACGCCATATCTCAGCCAGTTGCTTCAGATCGAAAGGGAATTGCGACTTCTTGAGTATCTCGAATCCCTCGCCGTACGCTTGCAGCAACCCATACTCGATGCCGTTGTGCACCATCTTGGAGAAATGTCCGGCACCCGCCGGCCCCACGTGCGCATATCCGCCCTTCGGCGCGAGCGTCAGGAAGATCGGTTCGCAGTAGGTGACCGCCGCTAAATCGCCGCCGACCATCAGACAGTAGCCTTCCTTCAAACCCCACACGCCGCCGCTCGTGCCCGCATCGACCAGCGACACGCCTTTGGCTTTGCAGCGCTCGTAAGCGGCGAGACCCATTTGGTAGTTCGTATTCCCGCCGTCAATGATCACGTCGCCGGATGCGAGCAATCCTAACAGTTCGTCGATCGTGTCGTCGGTGGGTTTTCCGGACGGCACCATCAGCCAAATCACGCGCGGCGTTTGCGTAAATTTCTGAACGAGGTCTGCCAGCGAGTTTGCGCCCGTCGCGCCGCCGGCCGCGCTCGCCTTGACCGCGTCAGCGCTGCGATCGTATGCGATCACAGAATGGCCGCCCGCAATCAATCGCGTCGTCATATTCGCGCCCATGCGCCCGAGCCCGACCATCGCTAATTGCATGACGTACCGGCTCCGAAACTCAAGCTTTTGCCGTCAGGGAGTCGTCGATGAGGGCGTTCAGCGCGGCGAGGCCGCGACCGAGGTCGCCCTTCAGATGGACGCGCATTCCGCGGCGGTCGCGTTTGTCGAGCGACTGCAGATCACCGAGCGCTTGCGCGGCGATCAGCGTGCGGAAGGTGATGCCCATGCCCGGAATCGGCATGTCGTCGGGCGAGTCGGCGGTGATCTGTACGAAGACGCCGGTGTCGGGACCGCCTTTGTGTTCTTGCCCGGTCGAGTGTAAGAAGCGCGGGCCGAAGCCCACCGTCGTGGCGCACTTGCGGGCGTCGCGAACTTTGACGCGCATCTCTTCGAGCAGCGTGGCGTGCTTGTCGTTGCGCGCGATGTAGGCGCAGAACGCGACGTAATCGCCCGCGCCGATTTGTCCGAAGACACCGGCTAGCGCCGCGGCTGGATCGTGCGCATGAATTTCGTCGCTCCCGGAAAGGAACGAAATGTCCATCACGTCATCGGAAGCCGCAGGGATAGGCTCGTCGAATTTTCCCGTGCTCGCAAATTGTTTGAGCAGCGCTTTAGTGTTGTCTTTAGATTCTTGTACGTTGGGCTGGTCGAACGCGTCGATCTGCAAGATAGAGCCCGCGGCCGCGGTCGCGACTTCCCAGGAATAGAAGAGCTCGCCGACGTCGTAGGTGTCGTTCATGGCAAGCCGGATGATGGGATGACCGGCAAGTTCCAACTCGCGTAATCTTGCGTCGATATCTTTGGGCTGGTCCGGCAGACCGGCGCCGACATAGACGAAGACGCGGTCGTTGCCGTAATCCGACGGCACACCGAGCGGCTCGCCTTCAACCGGCAAAATGCCTCTGCCCATTTTGCCCGTCGATTCGGCGATGAGCTGTTCCGCCCACGCGCCGAAAGCGCGTACCGAGGGATGCGTCACGATCGTGAGCTTGTCGCGGCCCGCGGTTGCGAGTCCGCCGATCGCAGCTCCGAAGCGCGCGCCCGGCGCGTCCTTAGAAGCGACGGTCTTGTCGTTTGCGTGCAGCGCGCCGAGGCTGCGATCCAACAGCAGGTTGATGTTGTAACCGGCCAGCGCTGCGGGCAGCATGCCGAAGAAGGAGAGCGCCGAGTAACGCCCGCCGATGTTCGGGTCGTTCAGGAAACACGATCTGAAGCCTTGCGCTTTCGCTTCGGTTTCCAGTTGTGTGCCTTCGTCGGTGATCGCGACAAAGTGCCGGCCGCATTTGCCCGACCCCGCAACTTTGGTCACGCGTTCGCAGAAATATCGGTAAAAAGCGTCGGGTTCGGTCGTCGTGCCGCTCTTACTCGCGACGATGAACAGCGTCGAACTCAGATCGATCGCGGCCTCGAGTTCGCGGATCTGCTCGGGGTCGGTAGAGTCGAGCACGTGCAGCGGCGGATAGCCATCGGTTTTTCCGAACGTTTCCCGCATGATGTCGGGCGCAAGCGAACTCCCGCCCATCCCGAGCACGACAACATCCGTAAACTCCGCCGCGATCTCCTTAGCGAAGCCCTGCAAGTTGGAAACGTTCTCGATCATGTGTTCGGGAACGTCGAGCCATCCCAGAGCGTGTTTAATAATCTCCGCGTGCTGCGGATCGTTCGACCAGAGGGTCGGGTCCTTCGCCCAGAGTTTCTTGAGAAAATCGCGGTCCGTGAGCGTTTGCATTGCGGTGTCGTAAGCGCCCTGGTTTGAGCCGAGCGAGAGCGCGACGCGCTCCGAACCCGAACTCAGCTGTTTCTGTTTGTAGACGATCGCACCTAAGAGGCCGGCGAACGAATCGCTGAACGCGCTCACGCCTTCGACCTGCAGCTGATACGTGACGTCGAACAGCGAGATGCCGTTGGCGGCTAAACTCTTTAAGGTTTCGCGAGCCTCGTCCACGCCTTGCAGAATCGTATCCGGCACGACCTTGCCGTGATCGAGCACCGCATCGAGTGTTTGCGGCGGCATCGTATTGACCGTATTTCGGGCGATCACGGGCTCGACGTACATAAGGTCGGGGTACTTCGGATTTTTCGTCGAGGTCGAAGCCCAGAGCGGACGCTGCTCGGCGCCCCCTTTGGCTTTCAGTGGTGCCCACTCTTCGGATTCGAAGATTTCCAGGTATTTTTGATACGTGAGTTTCAGATTGGCGACGCCGGTTTTCCCGAGGAGCGCCTCCAACTGCGTCTCCCCCTTATCGATGCGCGCTTGCAGCAGCTTGTCGATCAGCGTATCTATCCGGCTCACGAAGACGCTGTTCACCGAGCGCTGCTTGTCGATCGGCAGGCCCTTTTTTACGCGGCGCTGCAGCCCGCGCACATACGCGCGCGCCGTCTTTTCATACATCTCGATCGCGAAGATGAGCGTGACGTTAATGTTGATGCCTTCGGCGACGCACTCTTCGATCGCGGGGACGCCCTCGTTGGTTCCAGGGATTTTCACCATCAAATTCGGCCGGCCGATGCGTTTCCAAAGTTCTTTTGCCATCGTGACCGTTGCTTTGGTGTCGTGCGCGATCAGCGGCGAGACTTCGATGCTGACGAAGCCGTCGTTTCCGCCCGAGCTGTCGTAGACCGGGCGGAAGAGATCGCACGCGCTGCAGATGTCGTCAACCGCGAGGTCCCAGAATAGTGCGCTCGCGTCGCGCTCTTTGCCGATCAGCGAACGCAGCTGCTCGTCATAGTCGTTGCCGCTTCCGATGGCTTTTTCGAAAATCGTGGGATTGGAAGTCATGCCCCGCAGGCCTTTGTCGATCAGGCCCTGCAGCTCGCCCGAAGCGAACATACCGCGTCGCAGGTTGTCGAGCCAGACGCTTTGTCCGGCCGCGAGCAGTTGGGCCAATTGGTTGCTCATGTCCTCTCTAACCCCTTACCGGTGCGAACTTTTGCGCCGCGACCTCGGCGATATTTTCGGGCGTAAAGCCGTACTCTGCTGCAATATCCCCGGCCGGCGCCGACGTGCCGAAATGATCGATACCGAACGCGAAACCCCGGGTTCCAATCCAGCGCTCCCAGCCGAAGGTGGCCGCGGCCTCGATCGACATGCGTGCAGTCACGTCGGGCGGAAGCACTTCGTCGCGATACTCTTGCGGCTGGGCTTCGAACAGCTCCCAGCACGGCATCGAGACGACGCGCGTTGCGGTCCCTTGGTTGTTGAGGAGTCTCGCGGCTTGCGCAGCGAGCGAGACTTCTGACCCGGTTGCGATGAAAATGAGATCGGGCGTGCCGTCGGTGTCGCTAAGGACGTATGCGCCGCGGCCGACATCCGCGTTGCGATCACCCAGATACGGAAGCTTTTGACGGCTGAGAACCAGCGCCCACGGGCCTTGGTTCGCGGCGATCATCACTTTCCACGCTTCCAGGGTCTCGAGCGCATCCGCCGGCCTGATCATTTTCAAGTTTGGAACGGCGCGCATGTGCGCGAAGTGCTCGATCGGCTGATGCGTCGGCCCGTCTTCGCCCAAGAAGACCGAGTCGTGTGTGAAGATGTAGTAGCAGCGAATCGTATTGAGCGCGGCGAGGCGCACCGCGCCCTTCATGTAATCCAAGAAGTTCAGGAACGTGGCGCCGAATGGCAGCAGGCCGCCGTGCAGCGCGATGCCGTTGTTGATGGCGCCCATGGCGTGCTCGCGCACGCCGTAATGGATGTTGCGTCCGCCGTATTGGTTGGGTTGAAAGTCGCCGCCATCTTTGAGATACGTTTTCGTTGATGGGTCCAAATCGGCGGAACCGCCGACCAATTCCGGTACTGCCGCCGCAATTGCGTTCATCACAAAACCCCCGGTGTCGCGCGTCGCGACGCTGTCACCGTTCGCTTTATCGATCGCCGGCCATGGAATCGTTTGCGGAGGCTGATTTTTCAGCGTGCGAGCGAGCTGCGCCGCGAGCTCCGCGTTGCATGATTTCCATTCGTCGAAAGTTCGCTGCCACTGCGTTTGCAGCTCTCCGCCGCGCGCGCCGACCTCGCGGTAGAATTTCAAAACGTCGTCGGGAACGTAGAAATCCGGTTGCACCGGCCAGCCGAGATTCTCTTTGGTGCGGTTGACGTCGTCGGGGCCCAGCGGCTCTCCGTGCGACTTGAACGAATCCTGTTTCGGCGAGCCGTAACCGATGTGCGTGCGGATGACGATCATCGACGGCTTGTCCGTAATGCTTTTCGCTTCAGAAATTGCGCGATCGATGGTGGCGACGTCGTTGCCTTCGTCGAGGTCGATGTACTGCGTGTGCCAGCCGTACGCCTCGAAGCGCTTGGCGACATCTTCGGTAAAGCAGACATCTGTCGCTGCGGCCAGCGAAACTTTATTATCGTCGTAGAGCGCGATCAGTTTTCCGAGCTGTAAATGCGAGGCTATCGAGGCGGCTTCCGAGGCCACGCCTTCCATCATGTCGCCGTCGCTGCACATAACGTAGGTGTAGTGATCGATGATGTGCTGATCGCGGTTGTAGACAGCGCCCATGTGCGCTTCGGCAATCGCGAAACCGGCAGAATTTCCGAATCCTTGGCCCAGCGGACCGGTCGTCACTTCAACGCCCGGCGTGTGATGCGCCTCGGGATGCCCGGGCGTTTTGCTTCCCAACTGCCGGAAGTGCTTGAGGTCGTCGAGCGACAGATCGTAGCCGGTCAAATACAACAGCGAGTAGAGAAGCATCGAACCGTGGCCGGCGCTTAAAATGAAACGGTCGCGATTGAGCCACGACGGATCCTTCGGATTGAAGCGCAAGTGCTTCGTCCACAGCGTGAAAGCCGTGGCCGCGGCTCCCAAAGGCATCCCGGGGTGGCCGGAATTCGCTTTCTGTACGGCGTCGACCGATAGAAAACGGATTGCGTTGATACGCTGCTCGTCGTGGGGCGTGTTGGGCACTTCGCTCCCTTTGTACCCCTCGCGGCCCCCACCTTCGCGGGAGCGGGTAAAGCGAGCGACGTAAGCGAGGCGCTGTGGATCCGGCGGAACTCCAGGGCGAAATCGAGGCGATCGCCGCAGAACCCGGGCGCGCGCGAGGCCGCTCCGGGAAAGCGGTCGACGCCGTCATCAAAGCGCTCGATCGCGGCGAGTTGCGGGTCTGCGAACCCGTGGGCCCTTCGACGCGCTCAGGACAAGGTGACTGGCTGACGCACGCGTGGATTAAGCAGGCGATTCTTTTGTATTTCCAGCGCCGGAAAAGCGAGTGGATCGGATACGGTCCGCAGTTCTACGACAAAGTGCCGCTCAAGAGTAACTTCAAAAAGATCGGCGTGCGCTGCGTGCCGCCGGCCGTCGCGCGTTACGGAAGCTTTCTCGGGCGCGACGTCATCCTTATGCCGAGCTTCGTGAACATCGGCGCGTACGTGGACGAAGGCACGATGGTCGACACGTGGGCGACCGTCGGCTCGTGCGCGCAGATTGGCAAGAACGTGCATCTCTCCGGCGGTGTCGGCATTGGCGGCGTCTTGGAACCGCCGCAAGCGCAGCCGGTCATCGTCGAAGACGGCGCATTCATCGGCTCGCGCTGCATCATCGTTGAAGGGGTTCGCGTCGAACGCGAAGCGGTTCTTGGCGCGGGCGTCGTGATTACCGCAAGTACTCCAATCGTCGACGTGCGCGGCAGCCAGCCTGTAACGGCCAAAGGTCGAATCCCGTCGCGGGCCGTCGTCATTCCGGGTTCGATTCCTAAAGATTTTCCGGCGGGAAGCTTTGGAGTACCGTGCGCGCTGCTTATCGGTACGCGCAGCGAAGGAACCGACCGCAAGACGTCGCTGGAAACGGCACTTCGCGAGTATGAGGTAGCGGTATGAAAATTGGAATTCTGGGAAGCGGTGATGTGGGAAAGGCGCTGGCGCGCGGGTTCGCCTCCCGCAATCACGAGGTCGTGATAAGCTCGCGCGAGCCCGAGAAACTCCAAGAGTTTGTCGTCGAGCAGAACGGCCGTGTTCGCAGCGGCACGTTTGAGGAAGCCGCAAAGTTCGGCGAGATCGTCGTGATTGCGACGCTGTTCGCCGGAACGAAGCATGCGCTCGAACTCGCGGACACGGTGAATTTCGCTGGAAAGCCCGTTATCGATTGCACGAATCCGCTGAAGTTCGAAGAAGGCAAGTTGCCCGAGCTTTCTATCGGCTTCGACAACTCCGCCGGCGAGGAGGTGCAGCGCTGGCTGCCCGGCGCCAAAGTCGTCAAAGCGTTCAATATCATCGGCAATCATTTCATGGTGGATCCGAAGTTGCCGGACGGACCTCCGACGATGTTTATCGCGGGCAATGACGACAGTGCTAAGAAAACGGTGACGCAACTGATCGAATCGCTAGGATGGCAAGGCGCGGTTTCCGATCTGGGCGGAATTGAGGAGTCGCGATATCTCGAGCCGATGTGCATCGTTTGGGTGCATTACGGAATTCGTACCGGGTCGTGGAACCATGCGTTCAAGATGCTCGGAAAATGAAGGGGGCTAAAAAAGAATCAGAGCCCCCCGTACCGGCGGATCTTCGCAAAGCTCTCGCGGCTGCACCGAAGGCGAAGGCAGAATGGCGCGATCTCACGCCGATCGCACGCCGGGACTTTATGAGTTGGATTGTCTCAGCCAAACAAGCGGAGACGCGCAGGCGCCGGATCGAACGCGCCTGCTCCATGCTTGCGGCCGGAAAGCGACGGCCTTGCTGCTATGCGATAGTACCGTTCAGTCTTTACAAGGCTCTCAAGGCTGCGCCGAAGGCGAAGGCTCGGTGGAGCGAACTCACGCCGAGCGCGCGTAGGGAATTTATCAGTTGGATAGACGCAGCCAGACAACCGCAGATGCGCAACCGACGGCTCGAGAAAGCGTGTGTAATGCTCGCGGCTGGAAAGCGAAGCCCCTAATGAAGCGCCCTATTCCGAAGGAGCCGTATTCCGCCGTTCCGGACCCACCCACGACGTTTGGATGTTGACGAATTCATGGATGCCGAACTCGGAGAGCTCGCGTCCGTAGCCGCTGCGCTTTACGCCGCCGAAGGGCAAGCGTGGGTCGCTAGCCACCATTCCGTTGATGAAAACCATGCCCGCCTCGATTTGCGCGGCCATGCGCGTGGCCCGATCGACGTCGCGCGTCCAAATGTTGGCCCCTAGCCCGAAGGTCGAGTCGTTGGCGAGTTCGATCGCATGTTCGTCATCGCGCGCCCGCGTTACAGCGGCTGCCGGACCGAACGTCTCTTCTTCGAACATCGGCATGCCGCCGGCGACGTCGGCCACAATTGTCGGTTCGAAGAAAAAACCGTCTCGGTCGACCGGCTTGCCGCCGGTCATGAGGCGGGCACCGCCGGCAATGCTTTGCGTCACTTGACGTTCTAGCGAATCGCGTAAATCGCGACGCGCGCACGGGCCCAGCTGCGTTTGTGAATCCATCGGATGACCGACACGCTGCGCCGCAGCTGCTTCGGCGAAGTCGCGCACGAACCGGTCGTAGAGCCCATCTTCGACAATGAAGCGTTTAGCGGCGATACAGCTTTGCCCATTGTTTTGAAAGCGTGCCTTTACGGCGAATTCTACGGCCAAACCTACATCTGCGTTGCCCAGCACGATAAATGGATCGGATCCGCCGAGTTCGAGAACGCATTTCTTGAGCGCCGCGCCCGCGGCCGATGCAACCGCGACGCCGGCGCGCTCGCTTCCCGTGAGCGTGACCCCGGCGATGCGCTCGTCGGAGATGCGCTCGTCCGCGGTTTCGTTCTGCATGAGCAGCGTTGAAAACAGTCCCCGAGGTGCGCCGGCTTCGGTGAAGATCCGTTCGATTTCGAGCGCGCAGCGCGTCGTGCTATCCGCGTGCTTCAACAGGATCGCGTTTCCGGCCAGCAGTGCGGGGGCGGCTGCGCGAAAGACTTGCCAGTATGGAAAATTCCAAGGCATGATCGCGAAGATGATGCCCAGCGGGCGAAACGCGACGCTGCTGCGCGTTCCGTTACTCTCGATGGGACGGTCGGCGAGCAGCTCGCCGGCATGATCGGCAAAATACTCGCAGGACCAGGCGCATTTCTTAACCTCCGCAATCGCCTGAGCGATCGGCTTCCCCATTTCGCGAACCGCAGCCTCGGCCAGCGGCTGCATTTGGGCGCGTAAGCCGTTGGCTATCGCACGGAGCAGTTGCGCGCGATCCCCGAACGATCTGTCGCGCCATTGCCGGTAAGCGGATACGCCGGCATCCAAGCGCATGTCGATTTCGCCGGAGGTCATGTACGAAAATCGTTCTAGCGTCTTTCCCGTAGAGGGATCGACCGTTACGATTTCAGATGGCATGCTCGGCCCACGGTCCCATGGGTCCGGCGTAGATTTGGATCAACTGATCGGGCTGTAAATACTTGCGCGCGACGCGCTGAATATCGGCCGGCGTGATATTCGCGTAACGCGCTTGCAGCGTTGCAAAATAATCGCCCGGCAAATCATTCTGAGCGAGGCTTAGAATCTGCGAGAGCTGACCACGTGCCGACGACTCGGAAAGCAGCGCTGAGGATGCTAACCTGAGTTTGGCGCTGGCGAGTTCGGATTCGGAGATCGGCTGCGTGCGGAGCCGGCTGAGCTGCTCGCGCACAAGTGCGATCGAAGGGGCGACGTTGGCCGGCGATGCGTTGAGATCGATCTCCAAGTCGCCGCGGTCCTTATCGCTTTTCATCTCGCTCGAGACGTTGTAGACCAGGCCGCGTTTTTGGCGCAGCTCTTGCCACAAGCGCGATTCGAAGTATCCGGAACCGCCGATGATTTCCGTTAATAATGCGAAGGCATCGTAGTCGGGGCTCGTGCGCGCGACCGCGGGCTGCCCCAGTTGAATGAAGACCTGGTTGGCATCAGTGCCGATGTAGTCGTGACCTGAATGGGCGGGCGGGATGGCCGGCAGCGTGACCGCCGGCGTCGGACCGGCGTTGCTCCAGGAACCGAACGCTGCTTCGACGGCTTTACGCGCGCGCGCCGGTGTAACGTCTCCCACGACGGCAATCGTCGTGAGGTCGGGGCGCCAATACTTTTGAGCGTACGCGAGCAAGTCTGTACGCGTGATGGCTGCCACGGAAAGCGGCGATGCAAACCGCAGTGACGGATCGCCTGGCGCGAGCAGGCTCTGCAGATACGCTCGCGTCACCATGTTGCCGGAAACGTTCTCTTCCATCTGGACCGTATTGGCGAGTTGGCCGCGCTCCAGAGAGAGCCAGTGTTCGGGAAACGCAGGATGTTCTTCGCCGTCGGCCAGCACGCCGAGCAGCGTTTCGAAGTCCTGCGCGTATCCTTGAGCCGAAAACGACTGACCGAGATCGATCGACGCGCCGATGTCGTCGGTTATTTTCCGGAGCTGCGTGAAATCGTAATGCTCGCTGCCGAAAGGCGCCATCACCGAAGCCAGGCGCGCGATGCCTTCCTCCCCCGACGGCGCAAAAGCCGGAGATGAAGCGACCTCGCCGCGCACGTAAATGGTTGGCCGGTCGTGTTTCTCCTGAACGATAACCGTTAAGCCGTTGGCCAGCGTGAACCGCACAGGTTCGAGTTTGCTGCGAGCCGTGCTGGCTTGCGCAAGGGCGGCGCGGATTGCCGGCGGTTCGACAATCGGCCCGCTCGGCATGCGGCCGCCGAAACTGTCGGAATTCGCCGCGCCGGTTTTTTGCGAGGTCCGGGCGGCCGGTTTTTCGTTGGGCGTGAGGTGTCCAACCACCGTCGGCTTTGCCAAGTAGGTTCTTGCCGTTCTGAGCAAATCCGCGGAGGTCAGCGCCGCGAGCCGCATATCCTCGTCGCGGTTGCGTTCGCCGACGATGCCATACGTATAGCCGGACAGGTCGCCATAGCCGCCGATGGAGTCCGCTGAAAACGAACGTTCGGCGATCGTGGCGCGTTTTGCCGCGCCGACCAGTTCTGGGTCGAAGCCGTTCTGCAAGACGCGATCCATCACGCTTTGGAAGACTTTCTCCGCCTCCGCGGCGTTGTGTCCGCCGTTCATGATGACGAAGACGTGCATCAGGCCTCCGCGCAATTGCGTATCGGCGTTTGCGGAAAGGTCGAGTGCGATGTTCGATTCGACGAGCGCCTGATAGAAGGGACCGCGTTGGTTTGGAATTAGCGACGCCAGCGTGCTGATCGCCGGTTCGCCGGGCTCGGTATCGCCGGGAACCGCATACGCGAGATCGAGGACTTCAAACGGAAACGGAAACTCCGCCTCGATCCGTTGCCCCTGGGCGGCATGCGGACGAGCCGCTGCCCGCGCCGGAGCCGCCCGCGCGGGAATGCCCGCGAAATACTTGGTGGCCAGCGCGAAGATCGTGCTGTGGTGTACGTCGCCGGCAACGACCAGGGCCGCATTGCCCGGCGCGTACCAGCCTTCGTAGTAGCGGCGAATGTCGGCGGCGCTCGCTTGCGCGACGTCGGCTCGCAAACCGGCCGGCGTTCTGCCCGCCGGCGATCCGGGATACGCTGCCGCGCGCACGCGCGAAAGAAGATTGTAGAACGGCGAGCTGTCGTCTCCGTCGAGTTCGTTGAGCACCGCCCGGCGCTCGATGGCCCATTCTTGCGGCGCGATAGCGGCGTGTTGCATGCGGTCGGCTTCGATCTGCAGAGCGACGGCCACGCGATCCGACGGCATGTCGAAAACATACTGAGTATAATCGTAATCCGTTTGGCCGTTCATCTCCGCGCCAAGCCGTGCGACGATATCGTCGAGTCCGCCCGCCGAAATCGACTCCGTTCCGCGAAACATCATGTGTTCGAGCGCGTGCGCCAATCCGGTCTTGCCCGGCGCCTCGTCCAACGAACCGAAGCGGTACCACACCGCCGTGTGCGCGACGGGCGCGGCATGATCTTCAACGACGATCACTTTTAGGCCGTTGGCAAGTTTTGTTTGGTAGATGCCGCTGTCGCCGATGCCGGCGCGGCTCGTTTGCGCTTGCGCCGCGCCGGAACCGGCCAGCGCGATCGCCAGCACCAGAACCGGTGCGCATTTCATCAGGCGGTGGCCGGCGAAAGGAGCGTTCTTACGGTGGACTCGAGGTCGCTAACGTCCACGCCGTTGCGTTCCGCCAAGCGCAGAAGAATCTGATCCTGCAGTTGCTGGTGGTAGAGCAGGCGGGAGATCGAATCGTGATCGGCTTCGGCGCGAATCTCGTCGTGTTGACTTTGTTGACGCTGCGCGACCGCGATCACGAAGATCAGGATCAACTGAATGATGTTTGAAACCGTCAGCAAGAAAACGAATGGGAAGGGATCCCATTTCATAATCATGCCTGTTGCGACCCATACCACCTGAATGATGATTGCCAAGATTAGGGCGATCGGCGCTCCGGTCGCATCGGCAATTTTCTTGCACGTGCGTTCGATCGGCGAAAGCTGCTCGCGGTGCATGGCGTTGACGTCGTCGACGAGCGGATGGTTTTCGACTTGCTCGGCAGTGAGCAAGGGACTTTGCGCTACGTTCACATGTTTTCTCCGAAGTCAGATGCTTCCAAATAATAGCGGGCGCTGTCTTCGACAGCCGAAAATGGCAGGCACCCAATCAGTTCAGAGCGCACGACCTGCGTCCCCGCTTGCCTTGCGATCGCGCGAATCGTTTCGACAATCCGGTAGAGCGGAGTAGCCCGGTAGTTCGTGACGTTCAGGGAGATTTGCACCAGATCGTCGCGCAGCCGCAAACCCAAAGCTTTGAGCGTGTGAAATCCACCGTCGCGCTCCCGCAGTTGTTTGGCGATGCGTTTGGCCAAGGCCAAATCTCCGGTCGCCAGTTCGACGTTGAATGCGATGAGAACGTCCCGCGCTCCGACCGCGATCGCCCCGGCGCTCGCGTGCTTGGAAACCTCGCCGAAGTCCGGTCTCCACTCGGGCAGCCCGAATCGCGCGTCCAAGCCTTCGAACTCGCCCTCACGAACCGCAGCAAGGTTTCGTCGCAGCGGCGTGCTCGCCGCTTCCCCATATAAGAAGGAAGGAACGCGCAGCCGGTGCCAGATGGCGGCGGCGGTTTCGCGCGCGAGCGCGACGGCATCGTCCATCGTCGCACCGCTTAGGGGAATGAACGGCAGCACATCGAGCGCGCCGATTCTCGGGTGCACGCCGCTATGCGAGCGCAGGTCGATGCGTTCCACGCTCACCGCCGCCAATGCGACGGCCGCGTCACGAAGCGATTCGTAGCTCCCGACCGTGGTAAGCACGCTGCGGTTGTGCACCGGATCGCTCGTTTGATGCACCACGTGCGCACCCGCCGCTTCGATGGCCTGCGCACAAGCCGCTACCGTAGCAAGATCGCGGCCTTCGGAGATATTGGGAACGCACTCCAGCCACCTCACGCGAGGGCCGCTTCGATCGCTTGAGCGACATCGGTGCAATTCTGCGGCGTGAAAAGTGTGCGGTAGCCGAGTTTGTTTGCTTCGGCGATCCGCCGCGCCGCTGCGGTGACGGCGCGCACTTCGCCGGATAGCCCGAGCTCACCGAAAGCAGCGGCATCGGCGGGAAGCGGACGATTGCGAAACGACGACGCGATTGCGAGCGCGATGCCCAAGTCCGCCGCGGGTTCGTTTACGCGCAGTCCACCGGCGACCGATGCGTAGACGTCGTGCGAGCCCAGCTGCAAACCGACCCGTCGTTCGAGCACGGCGATAATCATCGCAAGCCGCCCTTGATCGACGTTGTTGGCCAGGCGCCGCGGCGTTCCGTAGCTCGCTTCGCCGACCAGCGCCTGAATTTCGATGAGTACCGGACGAGAGCCGACGATGCCCGCGACGACGCACGAACCGCTGGGACGTCCGTGGCGTCCTGAAAGAAAGAGCTCGGAGGGATTACTGACTTCGTGCAGACCGTCGGCCTGCATCGTAAAGACGCATATCTCGTCGATGCTGCCGAAACGGTTTTTATACGCGCGCAGGATCCGGTGATCGCTGTTGACGTCGCCTTCAAAGTACAGAACGGTGTCGACCAAATGCTCGAGTAGCCGCGGCCCTGCGATGGCGCCGTCTTTCGTAACGTGACCTACGACGAACGTGGCGCAACTCGTACGCTTTGAGAACTCCATCGCGGCCTGCGCGCAATCCCGGACCTGCGTGACGCTGCCCGCGTAGGACTCCGCTTCGGGCAGCCAGACCGTTTGAATTGAATCGATAATCAGCGCGCTCGGAGCTACCTTCTCCATTGCGTCGAGGACGATGCGCAAATTCGTCTCGGGATACACCAAGATTTCGCGTTCTCCGAGCGCAAGGCGTTCCGCGCGCAAACGCACTTGTGCTGCCGATTCTTCGCCGCAGACGTAGACGACCGGCCCGCTCTTGCCCGCGAGATTGGCGGCGATTTGCAGCAGCAATGTAGATTTTCCGGCCCCGGGCGGCCCGCCGATCAGTGTGACGCTCCCGGGCACGATGCCGCCGCCGAGGACGGCATCGAATTCGTGCAAGCCCGTTGTGGTTCGAGTCGTCGCGGAGCGATCGACCTCGCTGAGGGGAATCGGGCCACCCGTCTCCGATGCGCGGGAAGACGAGCGCGACCGGACCGGCGTGACGCGCATCGGACGCTCGTCAAAAGAGTTCCAGGCTTCACACTGTGGACAGCGGCCGAGCCAGCGCGGCGATTCAAAACCGCACGCCGAGCAGAAGTACACGGACCGCGCCTTTGCCACGTCTGCGCAGTTAGGCGCGAGGCGCGCTCCGGCCTCGCGCAAAAGAGAATGGCGTGCCGGCAGATCTCCAGATTGCCATCGACGGTCCCGCGGCCTCGGGAAAAACCACGGTTGCCCGCCTGCTCGCGCGGCGATTGGGCGTCGTCTATGTGGACACGGGCGCGATGTACCGCGCGCTCGCATATGCCGCTTTGCGAACGCAGACGGACGTCGACAATGAAAGCGCGCTCGTCCGCCTCTTCGATCAGCAGATTCGCGTCAGCCTCGATCACGAGGCGCATCTGGGCTTTCGCGTTTTTTGGAACGGCCGCGAACTCACGGCGGACGAGCTCGACACTCCGGTCGTCACCGCCGTCGTCTCGATCGTCGCCGCGCATGCGCGCGTGCGCGAAGCGATGGTGCGCGAACAGTGCCGCATCGCGGCCGAAGGGCCGGTCGTGATGGCAGGGCGCGACATCGGGACCGTTGTTCTTCCAAAGGCGTCCTGCAAGATTTTCCTGACGGCTTCGGTGGCCGCGCGCGTCCGGCGCCGGAGAGCGCAACTGGAAAACGCCGGTATCGACGTCAGCGCTCACGAATTGACACAAGAGATCGAAGAACGCGATCGCCTCGACGAGACGCGGACGATCTCGCCGCTGCGCAAAGCAGCGGATGCGCGTACGATCGATTCGAGCGAACTCAGCGCCGAGCAAGTCGTCGACGAAATCTGCGGCATGATAGGATGATCGATTGGACCTACGATGCCGCCAAGATCTCGCTGGGCGTCATCTTTAAGCTTTGGCGAATGCGCGTCTACGGAGCAGACAATGTCCCCGCTGCCGGCGCCGTCATCGTTGCCTGCAATCACATCTCGTACTTCGATCCGCCGCTGCTCGGAACGGCATGTCCGCGCCGCATCCGATACATGGCCAAGGCCGAGCTCTTCAAGATTCCGGTATTGGGGCCGCTCATCACCGGCTTCGGCGCCTATCCGGTCGATCGCAGCGGCACGCCGATGGCCGCCGTTCGCCGGTCCGTCGAGGTGCTGCGCCGCGGCGAGGTTATCGGCATATTTCCGGAAGGCACGCGAAATCTCGATGGAACCGTACAGGCGCGTGAAGGCGTTGCGCTGCTGGCTTCCCTAGGAAAGGCGGTCGTCGTGCCGGCTGCGGTCGTGGGCACGCGGGACGCCGCCCGCTTTCAGCGCTTTCAAGTCGTTTTCGGCTCTCCCATGAGCCTCCCGGAGGGCCGGAAAGCGACTCGGGAAGAGTTGGCGAACTTTACGGAACAGGTGATGCAAGCAATTCGAAAACTGCCGGAGACCATCGGTGGAGATTAAGAAGGCGAAAGTCCAAGGCTTTTGCTTCGGCGTCGCCATAACGCTGAAGAAAGCCGAAGAAGCGATCGACGCGCGTGAAACCGTGACAACGCTCGGGCACGTGGTCCACAATCCACAGATGGTCGAATCCCTCGAGCAACGAGGACTGAAGAACGCGACGTCGGTCGACGAGGTCGATGCGGGCGCACTCTTCGTTCGCGCCCATGGTCTGCCCGTCGAGGTCTACGAAAAGGCTAAGGAAAAAGGTTTGGAGATCATCGACGCCACCTGTCCGATGGTCACGAAGATTCACGTGCAAGCCGAGAAACTCAAAGCCGACGGCTATAAGATCATCGTGGTGGGCGATCCCAACCATCCGGAGGTCAAGGGCACGCTGAGCCATGTACCGGGGGCCTGGTGCATTGAAACGATCGAAGACGTGGAGAAGCTCCCACGCGGATCGCGCGTCGGTGTTGTCGTACAGTCGACCTACTCGCGCGAGCGGTTCACGGACATCGTGCGCGCGCTCATCGCCAAGTATTACGAAGTCCGCGCCGTCAACACGATCTGCACCGATACGAACAACCGCCAAAGCGAAGCGCTCGAGCTTTCAAAAGAAGTCGACGTCATGGTGGTCGTCGGCGGTAAGACCTCGGCCAACACCAAGCATCTGGCCGAGCTCTCCGAGCTCCATGGCGCGAAAGCGTATCACATCGAAGGACCCGAGGAATTGGAAGCAGGGTGGTTCGACGGCGTGCGCGTGGCGGGACTCATGTCGGGCGCATCGACTCCCGGCTGGCTCGTCGATAGCGTGGCGCAGCGCATGGAGGACCTCGCCCGTCAACCAGCCTGATCTCTTTGAAACTCACCTCGAAGATGTGATCAGGGACTATCGGGGATCTCCCCAGATTTCCGATATGCTGCTCTACCACTTCGGTTTCGGGGAATACGGCCCGGCCAAACGCGGCAAGCGGCTGCGTCCGCATCTGCTGTTATGCGTTGCGGGCGCCGAGGGCGGATCGCCTGAAAGCGCACTCGATGCGGCCGCCGCGATAGAGATTCTGCACAACTATTCGCTGGTGCACGACGATATAGAGGATAACGATGAGCTGCGCCGCGGCCGCCGGACGGTTTGGGCGGTATACGGAATTCCGCAGGCGCTCAATGCCGGCGATGCGCTGTGCGCGATAAGTTTTCTCGTTCTCACCAACAGCGTCGCGCGACATTCGGACGAACGCGTGCTGCGCATGGTTCGCGCGCTGCATGAAGCGCACGCGACGATGTGCGACGGCCAGTCGATGGACCTCGCCTACGAACGCGCCGGACAAGTGGACTTGGCCGCGTACAACAGAATGATCTCCGCAAAAACCGCCGCACTCTTCGGCGCATCGTCGCAACTGGGCGCTTTGTGCGCGCCGTGCGACAGCAATGCGGTCTTGCGATATCGCGAGCTGGGCCGCGCGTTCGGAATGGCGTTTCAAATTCGCGACGACGTACTCGGCATTTGGGGAACGCTCGATGCGACCGGAAAAGTCTCCGGAAATGATATCGCGCGGCGCAAGTGGACATTCCCGGTCGTGTGGTCGCTGGCGCAGCCGCCTTCGGCGGCACGCGACCGCATTGCGGCCGCATACGCTCGCGGCGAAACGCTCGACAACCCGACGGTCGAGGCGGTGATCGATGCACTCGAGGAGCTCGGCGCGCGCGATGCCGCCAATCAGGCGGCCGCCGAACATCTCGCGCTCGTAGAGCGGCACCCGGTAAAGCACGTGCGGGAGTTTCTCTTGAGTTCGCTCGAACTGGCGTCAACGTGACCGCGGTGAGGCCTCGGCTCTTGCTTCTACTGCTGGCGGCATTCGTCGTCCGGTTGTTTTTCATCGGCGATCAGGGCTTCAAGAACGATATCGACTCTTTCGAAGCGTGGGCTCTGACGCTGACCGCGCATCCACTCTGGCAATTCTACGCGTCGACCAAGTTCGTGGACTATCCGACGGGTTATTTTTACATTTTGTGGATCGTCGGCCACATCTACTCCGTAATTTCGCCGCACGGAAATTTCGACGTGCTCCGCGTGCTGGTGAAGATGCCGGCGATCCTGATGGATATCGTGGACGCCGCGCTGCTCTATATGCTCGTTCGGCGCTACGCTTCCGAGCGCTGGGCTCTGGGAGCGGCCGCATTTTTCGCGTTCAACCCGGCTGTCATCTTCATCTCCGCTTCGTGGGGACAAGTCGATTCGGTTGCCGCCGGCCTGGCATTAGGGGCGGCGTATCTGCTCCTGCGCTCGGCGGATTTTCTTGACGGATTCGCGTGGCGCATCCCTGTCGCGTGGCTGCTGCTGGCTTACTCGCTGTTGATAAAACCGCAGGCCGTGGCGCTCGTTCCGCTCTTTCTTGTTTTCGCTTTCGCCTCGCCGGCGCCCAGAACGCGCCGCGTAACCGCGACGGCCGTTGGCATCGTCGGGGCCATTGCGCTCGCATTTTTCCTGACTGTGCCGTTCCATCCCACAGGGAACCCCGTCGCGGCGCTTTCATGGCTGTATCAGCGTTATGAGGTCGGCAAAGACGTCTATGCCGTCAACTCCGTCAATGCGTTCAACCTGTGGTCGATCGTTCACCCGTTTTGGCAGCCCGACTCGCAGCTGATCGCCGTTTGGCCGCAGTACCTTTGGGGCGTGGTGCTGGCGGGCATCGCGCTCGTTCTGATCTTGGTGCGGTACGCGCAGGCGCGCACGCAGGAAGCGTTTGTCGAAGCGGCCGCGCTCTCCACGCTCGCGTTCTTTATGCTCTCGACGCGCATGCACGAGCGGTACCTCTTCGACGGACTGCTCTTTACCGTTGCGGCCGCGCCGATCACAAGACGTTACGCTTGGGCAGCGGTGATCTTTTCCGTCACACTGCTGGTCAACCTGTTCTACTCCCTGACGTACCTCACGGTCGTCGTGCAAAGTATTCCGGGCCCCAATCCGCGCGACATGTGGCCGTTTTTGACGCACCCGCTTTCCGCGCTCAACGTGCTCGCGTTTTTCTACCTAGGCTACATCTATTTAGGACAGACAGCGCAGGAACTGCCGGCCGCGCGACCCGCGGCCGCCGGCGAGCCTTCGCCTCTAAGGGCGCGAGCGTGGTTCGATCCCCGCGAAGGTTTGGCGCGGATGGTATGGCCGCTCGACTATGGCCTCGCGGGATTATTCGGCGTCGTCTCATTTGTTCTATCGTACGTGAACTACTGGGTTCCCAAAGGCAAGATCTTCGACGAGATCTACTTCGCGCGCGCGGCCGAAGAGTATCTCTCGCATAAGTACATTTACGAAAACACGCATCCGCCGCTCACGAAACTTATCATCACGGTTTCCACGATGCTTTTCGGCGGCGACAACGCGCACGGCTGGCGTTTCCTGGACGTCGTCTTCGGCGCATTCGCGATCGTGCTGATCTACATCTTTGCTAAGAGGCTGACGCGCTCGACGCTGTTCGCGTCGTTTGCCGCCATCATGTTCACGGCGGACGGCATGCACTTCGTTCAGTCGCGCATCGCCACGCCTGAAGGCATCGTCGTCGTCTTTGCCCTCGGCACGCTCTACGCGTTCTACCGTTTTTGGATCGCTTCGCAGTCCACGTTGCGGGCATACGAACCGCAGACGTTCTCGCGCGCCGGAATCTCCGCGCTTGCGGCGTTGGCCGGCGGATGTGCGCTTAGCGCGCTCGTGACGCTGCCTTTTGGGCAGTCGCGAGCGGCATTCGTTGTCATGGGCCTCTATTTTGCCTCCGGATTGTATCTGCTGCTGCGACTTGTGATTGTGCCGCGGTTTTCCGGCCGGGCCGGCGAGTTCGGATCTTATGCCGAGGGTTCGCGGCTGCTGCGGCAGAGCGGAACTGTGACGCTGGAAACACCGGACGGACGGGCCGTTCGCGGGAAAACGTTACGCTTAATGCAGGACGACGTGAAGGCCGAGTACGATCGCGACGGTTCGGTGCGCTATCAAACGCCGGCCGGGTCGGCGACGTATTCGCCCGGACTGGTGACGACGAGCGAGCTCGAAACGCAAGAAGGCCGCCATGCCGGCGCCTGGCTCGTCGTTTTCACGATTCTTTTAGGCGCGCTGGTAGCCAGCAAATGGTACGGCGTGATGGCGTACGGCGTCTCGTTTGTTGTCATCGCTTTCGTCTGGTCGCAGCGGTACTGGTATGCGGACAAGCTCAGAGTCTGGGGTAACCCGTACGGATTTCGCCTGGACATTACGCTGGCGGCAATCGCGTTTCTGAGCATGACTGTCTACTTGCTGGTCTGGGTGCCTGACTTCATCAGGCAGATCGAAATAAAGAATCTGACCGACCTCGTCTACCGGCAGTACTCGATGTTTATGTACCACGACACGCTCACGGCCACGCATCCGTACGCATCGGCTTTCTGGACGTGGCCGATCGACCTGCGCCCGATCGCTTACTACTGGAACGATTCGCGCATGGGTGTGGCAGCCGCGCAATCGACCGCGTGCTGCGTGGCGGAGATTATCTCGCTGCCCAATCCGCTGATCCTTTGGGTGGGATTGGGGTGCGTTCCCGGCGTGGCTCTTTTGGCTTGGCGCGAACGCAACAAGGGGTATGCGCTGCTCGTTATCGCCTATCTGCTTCAGTGGCTTCCGTGGGCGCGCTCGCCGCGCATCACGTTCATCTACCATTTTTATGTAGACATTCCAATCATCATACTCTGCAACGTCATCGTCTTGCAGCTCATTTGGAAGGCCGGCGAAGCGAGCACCGATGGAAAATGGTTGAGCCGGTTCGTGGTTTGCGGCTATGTTGCGGCCGTGGTAGGCGCATTCATTTGGTTCTATCCGGTCCTGGCGGCCGTGCCCATTCCGTGGGACCACTGGAGCCAGCGCATGTGGCTCCCACGCTGGATCATTTAGGCATGACAGTCCCGGCTAAGAGCCAAAGGTAAGAGCCTATGTCCGGGCATTCCAAATGGCATAACATCAAGTTGCGCAAGGGCAAAGTCGATGCGCAGCGCGGCGCGCTCTTTACCAAACTGAGCAAGGAGATCATCCTGGCCGCCAAGTCGGGGTCGCCGGATCCCGAGGCCAATTACCGGTTGAAGATGGCAGTCGAAAAAGCGCGCGAAAATAACATGCCGCAAGAGAACATCAAGCGGGCGATCGCGCGCGCCTCGGGCGGCGCGGGCGAAAAAGAGATTCACGAGATTCGTTACGAGGGATACGGACCGCACGGCTTGGCCGTCGTGATCGACGCGGCCACGGACAACCGCAACCGCACGGCGGGCGAACTGCGCTTTCTTTTCAGCAAACATGGCGGAACTTTGGGAGAGACCGGCAGCGTAGGATGGATGTTCGATCCGGTGGGCGTGCTCGAAGTCGATCCGCAAGAGCGTTCGGAAGATGAATTGACCGAAGCCGCACTGGTCGACGGCGTCATCGATCTCGACTACGGACGGCCGTCGGAGGTGTACACGGAACCCGGGCGCTTGGGCGAATCGCGCACGTCGCTGCAAAAAGCCGGCGTCAAGATTTCCGATGCGTTTCTCGGCGTGCGCGCGAAACAGAAAACATCTCTGCAAGGAGCAAGTCTCTCCGAAGCCCTGAACTTTTTGGAGGCGCTCGAGGAACACGAAGACGCTCAAAGAGTTTTTTCCAATCTCGACGTTAGCGAGGCAGCACTGGAGGCACTCGCGACATGAGCGCCGGCGCACGTCCGCTGATCGAGCGCTACGTACCGCGCGATTGGGTTTTCCCACTGGTCTTCGCCGCATTTGTCGGCGTGCTCGTTTGGTTCGGACACTCGGTTCAACAGTTTCTGCTGCCGGGACCGAACACGGTGACGGTGCCATCATTCATCGGGCTCACGGCGAACGACGCGACCAACGCGATCGCGCGCATGAACCTCAAATCGGCGATAGCAGGACACGCGATCAGTAATCAATTCCCCAAGGGCGTCGTGATGAGTCAGCAGCCGCAAGCCGGTCTGCACGTTCGCGCCGGACGGCAAGTCTCGCTGATCGTGAGCGACGGGATGAAAACCGAGCTCATGCCGGATCTGCGGTATCAATCCTACCGCGACGCGCGCTTGGATCTTTCGCAAGCGCACCTCACCCTGACGAAAACAACGTACGCGCGAAGCGACGATATTCCGTCCGATCACGTGATCTCGCAAAATCCCGAGCCGTCGGTCAGCGTTGCTGAGGGCGCGCCCGTATCGCTGCTGATCAGCAAAGGCGGGAATCCGACCGTGCGCGTTCCGGATATGACCGGCATGGATATCGACGGAGCGCGCGGCGCCGCCGCCGCGGCGCATGTCAAGTTGGGCCAAATCGTGTGGACCCCGCTCGGTCCGGGCGGGCCGGCACACGGTACGGTCGTCGAGCAGAGGCCGGCGCCCGGCTCGCTGATCGGAACCTACGATACGGTTTCGCTCGACGTCAGCGCGGGGCCGCACGAATCGGGCTACATCATTCACCAGACGCATATTCTGGCGGCGGTTCCGCCGTCAGAAGCCGAACAGAACAAAGCCTTGCGCGTGCGTTTTTCGGTGAGCGATGCAACGGGAGAGTACGACCTCTATAACGGGTACGCGACGCCCGGTCAGAAATTCGATTTGACCGTGACGACGGTCGGCACGTCGGCGGTTTACTTTTTCGTCAACGATACTCTATTAGGTGAAACCAAGGTGGGGCAAGAGCCGCCCAACGCCTACGGAGCTCCGGCCGCGGCTCCGGTCACGAAGAATTCCCATGGCCGTTAAGATCGCGGCTTCGATTCTTTCGGCCGATTTTGGCAAGATCGCCGAACAGATTGCGGACGTCGAACGCAACGGTGCGACTTACGTGCATCTCGACGTCATGGACGGCCGCTTCGTGCCGAATATTACGTGGGGTCCGAAGGTGATCGCCGATCTGCGCAAGCGCACGTCGCTCGTTTTCGACTGCCACCTCATGATCGTCGAGCCCGAGCGCTACGTCGACAGATTTCGCGAGGCCGGCGCCGAGATCGTCACGTTTCACCTGGAAGCCACCACGCAGGCGCAACGGCTCTTGGAACACATACGATCGACCGGCGCAAGGTCCGGAATCTCCATTTCGCCGCAAACGCCGGTTTCGATGCTGGAAGATCTGGCCGGAGATTTCGACCTGGCACTCGTGATGAGCGTGAACCCCGGGTTCGGAGGCCAGCGCTTCATTCCGCACGCGCTAGAAAAGCTTCGCGAAACGCTAGCGCTTCGCGAGCGCTCCGGCGCGGCGTTCGAGATCGAGGTGGACGGCGGTATTACGCTTGAAAACGCGCGCGGTGCCGCGCAAGCCGGGGCCGACGTGATCGTGATCGGCTCGGCCATCTTCGATACGCCCGACTGCGGCCGCGCGACGAAGCAGTTCCGGGAACTGCTCGACGGGGCCGCGACGCCCTGACCACTTTCGAAGACCGCCTCGTCGCGGAGATTCGCCGCCTCGTCGCAC
>JAAXCW010000013.1 GCA_013036095.1 Vulcanimicrobiota bacterium | reverse complement strand
CCGGCGATGCGTCCCAAAAGCTGCGGCAACTGCCGCGTGACCGGACGATCGTCGAGCGGGACGAATGCGATCGTCGCGAGCGCGAGCGCGGCCAGCATTACGTCCGGTGCAGCGCGCGGCGCAGCGAGCCGCCGTGCGACTCCAGCAGCGCACGCGCCTCTTCAGCGGTCATCGCGCCGCAGCCCATGACGGCAGCAACTTTCACGCGGCCGCCCGCAGCTTCGAGCAGCTTCGCAGCAGATTTCTCGTCGGCGGAAGCCAATTGCATCACCAAGCGCAGCGCCCGTTTGCGCAACTTGTTGTTGGTCGCGACGACGTCGACCATGAGATTGTCGTAGACCTTGTCGAGTTTGACCATCGTCGCCGTGGAGAGCGTATTGAGCAGCACTTTTTGCGCGGTGCCGGCTTTCAGCCGCGTCGAACCTGCGACGGGTTCCGGGCCCGTTTCCAGGACGATCGTTACGTCAGCCGCGGCGCAGAGCTCGGTTCCCGAATTACTCGTTACGCCCAGGGTCCACGCGCCAGTTTCGCGTGCAGCCAGCAGTGCGCGGATCACGAACGCCGCGCCGCCGCTCGCGCTCAGCCCGATAACCGCGGCGCCAGGGTTCACGTGACCGTGCATTTCGCGTTCGCCGGCGTCGCCGTCGTCTTCGGCGCCTTCGATCGCACGCGTTAGGGCGTCGCGTCCGCCGGCGATGTGCGCGCAAACGAGCGACGGATCCGTCCCGAACGTCGGCGGCATCTCCGATGCGTCGAGAAATGCGATTCGCCCGCTGCTCCCGGCTCCGACGTAGTGCAGATTCCCTCCCGACGCGAGCCGCATCGCTATTTCGTCCACGGCTTTCGCGAGCGCGGCGCCTTGTGCCACGACCGCTGCGACGGCTTCACTCTGCTCGCGCGCGAGCAGAGTGACGAGTTCGCTTGACGGCAAGCGGTCGAGCGAATTCGTGCGCGGATTGCGCAGCTCGGTCTGCGGTACATCGTTCATAGCAGACGCTCCGCGGCGCAGAGTGCGCCGGCAGCCGGCGCGGGATTATCTTTCAGGATCGGCATCTCGGGAAAGTCGTTGAGCAAACGCGTTTCGAGCAAAAACGTGAGCAAGCTGCTGGCTGAGAGCAGGCCTCCAGAAAACGCGATCGGCGCAGTCGTCCCTGTCAAGCCGGCAGAGGAAATCGCCGCCTTCACCAGAGCGTTGAGTTCAGCTGCCGCCTGCTGCACGATTTTCGAAGCGGAGCGGTCGCCGCGGCCGGCAGATTCGATCACAATCGGAGCGAGCGCCGCCAGCACTCGCGCCGGAGCCTCGGCCGCATAGATTTTTTGCAGCGTTTCGTTGAGCGAGCGGACTTCCAAAGCCGCTTCAAGTTCTTCCACGAAGGCATCGCGCGGCGCGCGCCCGTCGTATGCGCGCAGCAAACGATCGACGGCGGCGGCGCCGATGCCGAAACCCGAACCCGCGTCGCCAAACCGATATCCGAAGCCGCCGCTGCGAGACCCCGCGCCGTCCTTTTCGGCGTAAGCGATCGCGCCCGTGCCGGCAATCACGACGGTTCCGTCGCCTTCCGGCACCGCCGCGCGCAGCGCGATATACGCATCGTCGCGCACTTCCACATTCGCGCCCGCAAAGCGCGACTCGAGCGCGTTTCTGAGCTCGCTCGCGACCTCTTCGCGCCCGGCGCCCGCCGCGCCGACGAAGATCGCGCCAGGGAGCGCCCCGTCGAGCGCGAGCTCGATCGTTTTCGCAATGCTATCGCCGGCCCGTTCTGCGCCGTGCACCGTCGGATTTGCCGAGCCGCCGTACCAGACACCTTTGCAGTCTCCGTCCATCGAATATGTCACCGCGGTTTTCGATCCGCCGGCGTCGACGCCGACCGCTATGCGCGGCATTCCGTCCGGACCCTATCAAGAAGGGCGTCTAAATCATGCGGAGCGATCGCGCCCAGAACGACCGGACCGCTAGCGCCGGTCGAATGTGGAACGTTTGCCGCGCGTCCACGCAGCGTCTCATATCCGAGGATCGCGAACGCCACTGCTTCTTTTGCATCGGCCCGGATGTTCATAACGTCGGAGAGTTCGACGCGGCGATCCGGCAGACGCTGCTGCAGCTCGCGCAAAATCGCCGGATTCTTCGCCCCGCCTCCGCTGACGACGACGCGCGCGGCGCGGGCGGCGGAAGCGTCGATGGCCGAAGCGAGCGACGCGGCGGTCAGTGCGGCGAGCGTTGCCGCGCCGTCTTCGAGCGAAAGCGCAGCGAGCCGGGCTTGATGTTCGTCTAAAAACTGCGTGCCGAAACGCTCGCGGCCGGTCGTTTTCGGAGGCGCCAGCGCAAAATAGGGATCGGCCAGCATCGCTCCGAGAACGGCTTGATTTACCGATCCCGCAAGGGCCGCTTTCCCGTCGCGATCGAAGCGCTCACGTCCGTTCGTACGCCTGAACACAAACGCGTCTATCAGCATATTTCCGGGTCCGCTGTCATAAGCGATAACGTCTTGTGGAGCGGAGCGGCGCGGAATGACCGTGAGATTCGCAATGCCGCCGATATTCACCGCCACGCGATCTTCCGAATCGCTCGCGAGCAGCAGCGCGTCCACATATGGAACGAGCGGCGCTCCTTGGCCGTCCGCCGCGCAATCGGCGCTGCGAAAATCGTAACAGACGGTTCGCCCCAGCGCTTGGCGGATGAGGAACGGATCGCCGACTTGCAGCGTCGTCTGCGCATTCCCGTCGTGATAGATCGTTTGGCCATGCGAAGCAGCGAAATCGACGGCCGTCTTACCCGCGGCGGCGAGCGCGGCTTTGGCGAACGTTTGGCCGAGCATCCGGTGCAGCCGCGCGACTGCGCGGGTCGATCCTTCGTTGGGCGGCAGCGCTTCGCGTAGTGCATTTTGCTCTTCGTCGCCGTACGGCGTCGTCTGAAAATCGAGCACGTCCACTTCGTAGGACCGGCCGCGCGGCACGAGCCTCACGAGCGTCGCGTCCACCCCATCGAGCGACGTGCCGCTCATCAATCCGACGGCGATCATCGCAGGCCCAAATCTTCTACTAGGGCTTCGTAGAATGCCGCGCGTAAATCGCGTGTATCGTTTCTGCCGAAATAGACCGAGTTCGTCAGCAAAACGCCGCTGCAGTCGCGCTGCGGATCCGCCCAAACGCACGTGCCGACAAAACCCGTATGTCCGAACGTCTCGCGCGAAAGATGGCGGCCACAAGAATTTTCGTCCGTCGTTTTGAGCGCCCATCCCAAGCCGCGGCGCAGAACCGGATCGAACGCCTGCTCCGAGATGGCCGCGCACGCGAGTTCGGGCGAGAGATCCGTACTCGCGCGCCCCGACTGCGCAGCTAAGTATCGTTCGGCGAGCCGCGCGACATCCGATGCGCTACCGAACATTCCCGCATGTCCGGCGGTGCCGCCCATGAGATAGGCTTTCTCGTCGTGCACGAACCCCTGCACGCGCCCGCGCCAGCCGTCATCTTCGGTTGCCGGAATACGATCCCGCATGCCAGCCGGCGGAGCATAGAGCGCAGGCCGCGCCATCGCCCGCAAACTACGCCGCCCCAACCGCTGTAAGAGCTCGCCGACGATGATAAAGCCCAAATCGCTGTAAATGACACGCTCCCCCGGCGCCGCCGCAAGTTCGCGCTCCAGCGCAAATTGCACGACGTTGCGATCGAGCAGTTCGCGATAATCCGCGCCCGAATTCATTCCCGATGAATGCGAGAGCAGCATGCGCAACGTGATGGGCGCATGCGGCTTGCCGTTCCACTCGGGGAAGACATCCGTCAGCGATCCGTCGAGAGTCAGTCTGCCTTCGGCGACGGCGCTCAGCGCCAGCGTCGTTACAAACGGCTTGGTGATTGAGGCCAAGTCGAAGAGCGAATCCACCGTAACGGGCCGGCTTCGCGCGCCCAAGCGCGTCACGCCGTATGCGCGTTCGAACCGCACCCTCCCGCCGTGCTCGATTCGCGCGACGGCGCCGGTAAATTGTTTCCCACACGCTTCGCGCAGAACGGCGTCGGCGCGAGCGAACGTGCGATCAACCGCGAGCAACGGCCGCGCCATTCAAAGGAAAGGATCCGCGCGCGGGTTTCCCATCGAAGAGCACGGCTGCTAAGCCGGCAATGCTGGGCGTATCGTCGCCATATGTGCACGCGACGTTGCGCGCTTGTGGAAACTCGAATGCGTCGAACGGTTCGCGCAGTGAAGCGAGTAGTGCATCGGGATATGCGGCAAGAATGCGATCGACCGCGGACTTCTGTCCGCCATACACGTGCGCGCGGCGCGTCAGCACGATCGGGCGGTGCCCGCCAATCTCCGCAAGCACTCGATCTCTTTCTTCTTCGCCCGGATCCAGCGGCGCGCGAATCTCACGCACGCTCGCATAATCGGAAAGCGCGGCGTGCCGGTCGTGCTCGCCCTGCGCGCCTTCGGAGGTCGCGCTTTCGAAACTCACGGCGACGTCGCCGGCCGCGGCCTTCGCTTCTCCGCGAACGACCGTCACGGCGCCCAGCCCGATGCGTTCGCCAATTCCCGGATACGGCGCGGACGCTTCTAAAGGAAGAGGCGGCTTCAATCCGGAGCGCAGCAGCGACACCCGCGCGGCGGCTTCTTCAAGCCGCGGCAGCGGAAGCTCGCCGTTTTCGGCAGCGCGCGCGATGCCGTCGACCGTGCGCGCCGCCAAGTCGAGATCGTGGCTGAGCAGCACGCAATCTGCGCCGGCGATGAGCGCTTCGACGGCTGCGCGTTCGCTGCCGATGCCTTTGGCAATGGCGTTCATTTGCAGACAATCCGTGAAACAGACGCCTTTAAAATGCAACTCGCCGCGCAGCAGTTCCGTCAGGATACGGTGCGAAACCGTTGCGGGCCGGCCGGCCTCGAACGCGCGGGCGACGATGTGAGCCGTCATGACCGCGCGAGCGGACGGCAACAACTCCGCAAACGGGATGAGATCGCGCGAGCGCAGCGTCGCCTCGTCAGCCTCGACCACCGGAAGCTCCAGATGCGAGTCGACAGATGTCGAACCATGTCCTGGAAAATGTTTGAACGTCGCTGCAATTCCGCCGCGTTCCAAGCCGGACGCGAACTCGCCCGCGAGCCGCGCGACCCGATGAGGATCGTCGCCGAACGCGCGCGTGCCGATCACTGTGTTCATGCGCGTGAGCGCCAAGTCGGCGACCGGAGCGAAATCGACGTTCGCGCCGGCGCGGCGAAGATCGAAGGCTATCTGTTCCCCGGCCGAGCGCGCGAATTCGTCGTTTTCGGCACCCGCGCAAGCGGCGGCAATCGCAAGCGCCGACGGAATCTCTTGAACGCCGTTGCGAATGCGCGCAACCCGGCCGCCTTCTTGATCGATCGCAACGATCGGCCCGGAAAGAATCGCGCGCAACTCATCGGTAAGCGCGCGAACCTGGGGTAACGTTTGCACGTTGCCGCCGAAAAGCACGAGGCCCGCCAGCGGAACGTCGCGCAGAAACGCTTTCAACTCCGCGCTCACGCTCGTGCCCTCGAAGCCCGCGCAGACGACGCCGGCCGCTAATCGACGAATGCCGCTCACGCAATCGCCGCCACGCCGGTTCGATCGAAACGGCGCACGTGCTCCGCCGGCAACGTCGCGGCAACCTCCGCTCCGGTTTCCGGAACCCCCGCAGCGGGCATGCGCGCGATCAGTTCGCCCCGAGGCGTCTGAACGCGCACGAAGGCGTCCGCTCCCGTCGATTCGACGGCAATCACGCGTCCGCGCAGCTGACCGCCGTTTTGCAGCCGGACGTTTTCGGGGCGAATTCCCAGCGTTTCCATACCGTCGTCGAGCAGATTCATCGGCGGCGTTCCGAAAAACCTCGCAACGCTCGTGTTCGCCGGATAATCGTAGACCCGCTGCGGCGCATCGCACTGCAAAATCTTACCGCCGATCATTACCGCCAGCCGATCGCCCGCGGTCAACGCCTCGGCGTGATCGTGCGTAACGTGGATCACGGCCCCCCCAAAGGAACTCGAGAACGCCAAAAACGTGCGGCGTACCTGCGAGCGCAGCGACGGCTCCAAATGCGAAAGCGGTTCGTCCAATAAGAGAACGCGCGGATCGCTAAGCATCGCGCGAGCGAGCGAAGCCCGCTGCCGTTCGCCGGCGGAGAGCTCGCCGGGCCGTTTCTGCAGATGCGCGCCGATGCCGAGGTCGCGCGCCGCTGCTTCGATACGATCGTTGTTACGCTCGCCGCGCAGCGCGAAGGCGAGGTTTTGGCGCAGCGTCAAGTGCGGGAAGAGCCCGTCGCGGTCGAAGACGATCGCAACGCGGCGATCTTCCGCCGGCATGCTGCCGGCTTCGCGTTCGTCGACGAGAACCGCACCTCTATCGGCGCGTTCCAACCCCGCGATGACGCGCAAAAGCGTCGTCTTCCCCGCGCCGCTCGGCCCCAAGATCACCAGCCGCTCGCGATCGCGAACAGAAAAAGAGACGCCGTCTAGTGCGGTTCGGCGGTTCCCGTTCAGGTGAAAATGTTTGGTAAGATCGCACGCGGCAACGGCCACGGCGCGCTAGCGCTTCCTAGCGGATGCGAATGATTTGCGCGACGAGCCGTCCGGCGACGTCGCTAACGTCGATGTCGACGCGCGAACCGCGCGACAATTCCGCAAACGAAGCAAAATCTTCGCCGCGAAAGATGCTGGTGCTCGGTGTGACCGCAATCGGGACGCGGCCGGCTTTCGTTTCGACCAAAATGCTGGCGCTGGCAAAATCGATGCCGACGATGCGGCCCGAAACGACGGCGTGCGAACGCGCGAGTCCGTCTGCGAGCGGTAAGGCGTGAGCCCACGGCGGCGGGTCCGCGACGGCAAATCCCGTACCGGCGATTCCAAGAACCGCGGCCAGTGTCGCCGTTGCAAAAATTCGCAGCCAAGCCATGTCGCTATGTCAACGGATGAGCCCAAGTCGGCGTTCCCCTTTCGACGCACCGGCACGGCCGGCATCCCGCCGAAAGCTCGCTTGCCTTCTCACTCGAGCGCTTCCTTATATGAAGCGGCAGCGCCATCCGCGTCCCCGCCGCCTTTCCGGGCACGCTCGACGATGGACCGGAAGCCCTTCACCGAAGCGTCATCGGCCTTCTTGCCGGCCAGGACGAGGCGCAGCGCCATGAGCGAGAGATCCGGCGTGCGCGATCCCAGCATCTTCATCCCCTCGTAAAAGGGTGCGGCGCCGGGCGCCTCCGGCCGTTCCCGGAGCAGGGCCGCGATGACGTCTTCTTTCGGCGGCGTGCCTTCGAGAAGGTAGCGGTCGAGCAAGGGGAAGTCCACCGGGATGAAGTTCGCCGTCGCAATCGCGCTCTTCTCCGTCTTGGCGCACATGCGCCAAGTCAACGGCGACGTCTATGCGGCGCACATCGCAAGCACGGCGGCGGTGACGGTCGCCGGCCAAGCCGCAACGCAGCAGACCGACAGCCAAGGGTTGCGCTTTCTGCTTCGTCAGTGCAGCGGGGCCGTTTGCCCCGGAACCTATTTCGACGGCCACCGCCTTTATGGCGTGACGATCAACAGTACGGCGCTTCCGCGCATCGAACCGGCGGACGCCTACTTGCGCGCGCTGCGCATCGTCGGCTCGCTCCAATTCCTGGCGCCCGGTTTTGCGCGGGAGGGCGGCAGCGTTCTCGACGGCGGCGCAGTCACGGTGGCGGATTGCCGCTGCCGGCGTCTCGTCGTCACCGATCCCGATGCAGTGCCGATGGAGATCTTCGTCGATCCACGGACGTGGCTGCTCGCAGCTGCGCGCAGTGCGGGTGGAGCGACCTACATTATGCGCGATTACCGGCGCGTCGGTTCGTACATGCTGCCGTTCCGGATCGATCGTGACCACGTTGCAATCGAAGAATACACAACGCGCAGCGTCGTGGCGACACCGCTTCAGCCTCCGCAAGGCCTGATCGTCCAATTCACCACGAAGCCGGCCTCGGTCGCGCTGGATCTCGACAGCACGACGCCCGGTGCGATGTGCACGCTCGGCGGAATAACGGTCCACTGTCTCTTCGATACCGGCAACTCCGGCGTCGCGATGAGTTTGGAATTGGCCGAGGAGCTGAACCTGAACCCCGTGGGCGTCTTCAACGTGCGCGGACTCGGATCGTACGCGACCGAAGTCGTGCGGGCCGGCCCGCTGCAGATCGGCGGCGCCCGTTTCGGCGACGCGGAATATGTTGTCCTCAGCGACATCCACCGGTATGGATATGACCTCGTGCTCGGGGCCGACGTCTTTGCCGCCGCGGCGCCTCTAACGGTAGATTACGAACGTCACGTCCTGTCGTTCGGCGTCGACGAAAAACAAGGCGCACCGTCGATCGCGCTCGCGTTCGATAACTTCGTGCCCGTCGTCGACGTGCTGCTGGCCGGGGAGCCCGCGCGGCTTGCCGTCGACACGGGCGACCAGTCGACGGTCAATCTCGCCGACGAATTCTACGCGCTGCACCCGCAGATATTCAAACCGACGCACACGCAGAACGTAGGCGGAATCGGCGGCGACAGCATCGAGGTGATGGGGACGATTCCGACTCTGCAGATCGGACCGCTCGCGACGGGGCCACAAGCGATCGGAACGACCAAGACGCTGCGCGGCACGGCCAACGGCCACTTAGGAGCCGGCTTTCTTTCGAATTACTTGGTCTTGCTGGACTACGTGCGGGAGCGTATGGAGCTGCTTCCCAAACGCTCGTGAAAGGGCACCATGCCGAAAGTCGATCTGGAAAGGCCGCTGAACGAACCCGCCGTTCCCGCACGCGAAGCGGCATCGCACATACTGCGAAGCATCGCCGCGAATGAGAACGAGTGGAGGGGCTTTGCCCTGCATCTCAATCTTGGAGCGCTCGGATTCCCCGAGGTCGGATATATCGCGATCCCGATTCGCTTAGAGATCGCCGGGGAAGAGAGCGAGCCGCGCCATCAGATGACGTTCGCGATACACGCGCGTAGAAGCGCGGAGGTTTTTCCGGTCTTTCACGGCACGCTCGGCGTCGACAGCTCCGGGCCTTCCAGCTCGCAAGTTTGGCTCGCGGGCGAGTACGAGCTGCCGTTTGGGAGCCTGGGCGCGTTTTTCGACGAGGCGGTCGCGCGCAAAGCCGCGGCAAAGACGCTGGAGAACCTTCTGACCGATCTCGCCGAAGCGATCGCGGCGCGCGTTGAAAAGCGCGAACTCGCGCTGACGCGCTACCGGCTCTTCGGAACCGGCGATTAACGTTAGCGGCGGACGGTCACGATGATGCGAAAGCCTGCGGGCTGCAAAAACAGCGCGTCCGTTGGCAGGTTCCCGAATGCCGTCGAACCGTCGGGCTGTTCCACAAGACCGCGATATGGCGTGCCCATTCCCGGGAGGGTAAACTTTCCAGCGACGGCATTTGTAAGGTTCGTTCCCGCCAGCGTGATGTCGATCGGGCCGCTGTGCTTTCCGATTGCAGCGTTGAGCACAGCGAACGGTCCCTGGTGGAGCTCGTTGTTTTTGCCACGCAAGTATGCTTGCACGGCCGCGTGCCAGCCGAGATTATCGTACGCCACTCCAAGGCCTGCCTGCTGCTGCGGAATATTCAAGAATTGCTGATTCGCCACCAAGTTGCCGCCCGACGTCGGGTTCGATACGCTTCCCGGAAAGTTTAACGGGTAGGCGACGTTCAGTCCGTACCTAGCATCGATGAAAAGGTGATCCGTTTGGTGCGTGAGGCGAATTTCCGCACCTTGGTAGATAACGTTACCGACGTTGATAGGATACGATTGTGCCGGCGGGCTGGTTGCGGGGCAGTTCGCGCCCAACGGATAGAAATTTTCGATCGGATCGCGCAAGTTCGTGCGGTACGCGGCCACATCCAGGTTCGTCTTATCGTTGAAGCGATGTGCGTATCCAAATTCGTATTCGGTGGCGTGCTCCGGCTGCAAGTCGGCGTTACCCTGGCCTAAGGCGACGCAGTTCGCGTCTTGCGGAAGGTCGCCGGGCGGAAAAACGACGCGCTCGATCAACAACGGAGCACGGAAGCCCGTTCCGACTGACGCGCGTACGACACTGGTGGGCGTGATATCGAACGACGCGCCGAGACGTCCATCGAGGTTTGCGCCGAATGTCGAATAACGCGAAGCAAAAAGGCCGGCCTGCAGACGAAGTTTCGCCGACGGTTCGATAGTCGCGCGGACAAAGTAGGAATGGATCATCTGCGCTTGCCGTGCCTCAACGCCGTCTTCGGTAAGCGATTCGGGCCGCACGGATCCGCCAAAAGCGAGACTTCCGCCGGAGAAATTACGCTCCCAAGAGAGCGCATACGTTTGCCGCTTGTCACGATGCGTGACGTCGTAGGGGGACGGGCCGGATCCATTGAGGCTGACATCATTGTTCGAGGCACTGAAGTCGTACACGAGCGAGCCCGCGCCAAGCGGCGCTTGTCCGCGCAAGTCGTACGCGCGAATCGTTTGCCCATACGTCGCAGGCCCCGGACCGATGAAGAGATCGCCGGCGTTCTGAGCGCTTGGGTCCACGGGCGTGTTGAATGACGCGCTTTCGTCACGCATATTGCCCAGGCTAAAAATCCGGAGATTTGCGGCGGCGTTCGGTGAGAAGGTCCACGTGAACGCGCCCAAAGCGGCGCGGCTGCTCACCGTGGAACCCAGGTGAATTGCTTCCGTCTGGCCGCACGGATCGTTCACGGCCGGGTCGACGCAAAGGAGATTATCCTGGTTGACGTATCCCTGTTCTTGCTGATCGTCGAACGCGAACGCGTAGCCGAGCCGGCCGGCCGTGCCGGTTGAGTTGACCCAACCCTCGCTCGAGCCGAACGATCCCAGAGAAAACGAAAGAGCGCTATGCGGATCGCGGCTCGGGCGCAACGAGATGATGTTGACGGCGCCGCCGATCGTGTTGCTGCCCTCCGTATCGGCGGGCCCGAGGCCTTCAGTCACCAAGATGCCGGCGAAGGCCGCTACTGGAAAGCGCGCGATATCGAGATCGCCGGTGTTGCCGTCATTGAGAATTTGGCCGTCGAGGGCGATTAGTGTTTCGGACGGATCGGGCCCGCGCAACGCGATTAATGAAGCGGCAGCATCGCTCCCGCCGTCCGGCCGTGCAAATGTGAGCGACGGAATTACGGCTAGCGATTGGGCGATGCGGTTGTTGGCGGCGCGCTCCATCTCGGCGCGCGTTACCAGAATGTTCGGAACCACCGCACGCGAAAGCACGCTCGCGCCATTTGCCCGCACGCTGCCGATGATGCGCAGACTCGGACTGTCGAACGGTTCGGCTTCAACCTCGAGCGCTGTGTCTTTTGTGACGGAGAATGCGACTTCGATAGTGACATACCCGGCCGCCGTGACGCGCAATCTATAACGCCCGCGCTCCACATGGATCGAAAACGTCCCATCGCTTCCCGTAACGCCCCGCTCCGTCATGCCCTTCGACGAGATTACCGTGACGACGGCGTTAGAGACGGGGCTACCCGACGGGGTTGTCACGTGTCCGCTTACAATGCAGCAGAGGGCAAGTTGGGCAAAGATGACGCTCACTTCAGACTCCCGCGTTCAGCTTCTAGCGGTCCTTCGTTCGGGTTTCGAGCTTCTCGTAGGCTTCCTGCATCGTACGCATGATCTGAGAGAACGTCGTCGCCATCGCGATCGAACCGCGCGCGAATTGCGCGACTGATTCGCGCAGCTTTCCGCCGAGTTCTTCGGAGAGCGGCACGTCGGCTAGGCCGATCAGGTCTTGATACTTGCTGCTCGCCACTGACGCGCTTTCGGTTACGCGTTCGACCGTCGCCAAATATTCGATGATCGCCGATCCGAGGTCGGAAACCGCGGTCCGGCCCTCCAAGATCTGCTGCCGCAGATCCTCATTTTCGTCCGCCATCTGCTCCGCCGTTCGCTTTGCCGCAAGGTTAGCCTTCGTGCAAAGAGGGAACCCTTGCTCCGAAAAGGAGCACGTGAAATATGGCAGCTCGCAAACGCAAAACGACCCGGAAATCTACCCGCAAATCGGCGAAACGCTCGGCCGGTACGACGGTGCTGCGCGCGCGGAAAGCAACCCGGTCGGCCGCGAAATCGGCTCGCAAGGCGACCAAACGCGCCCGCCCCGCCGCCAAAACTGCAGCCAAGACCGCCGCAAAAACGGCGCGCACGGTTGCGACCGGTATGAAAGTCGCGAGTGCCGTGCTCGACGAGAGCGCGAACTTCGTCGACTCGATGGCGGGCGGGCGGACCCGCAAGCGGCGCTAAGGCGAAACGAGCGCGCTCCAGGAGCGCGCGCCCGTTCGAGAGAGCGTCGCCGCGGAGATGCGATGGATGCGGCACTCCGTCGCCGCGCCGGCGCGGCCGTGGAAGAACGTCGCGGCGCGCACAGCGATACTTTCGCCCGTTGAGAGATCCAGCGCGAGCGGTTTTGCATACGCCGTCGCGCTGAAGCTCGGCGCGCTGCCGTTGCGCGTATAGCGCAGTGTACCGGCGATCGGCGAGGAAAGGCGAACCGTAACGCGTTCCGCGTCGGTCCACGCGTCGACCGTCTGCACATCTCCCGGAACGGCCGTGAAGACCACGCGACCTCCGGTCACGTCGAACGCCGTGTTCGGAATGCGGAAGGCGTACCCGCGCGCTTCGAGCCACGCGAACTGCGCCGGCAAACGCTTCAAGAATCCGTTCCAGTCTTTGTTTTCATGCGGCGTCCAAAGAATCTCCGCCAGCGCGAGCTCGCGCGGCAAGAGCATGTAAAAGAGATGCTCCGGGGTGCGAATGCGTTCGGTCCACAGCGCGGCCTCGCCGCCCAGCACGTGCGACTGCTGTTCCGGCGTTAAGCCGTCCGGCATGATACTCCAGGAATAGACTTCAGCCAACGTGCTCATGTGGACCGTCGCGCGCGGCTCCTGCGCCGAATCGCCCTGCGCGGCATCGAAATACAGCGGCCACCCCGTTACGACGGTATCATTTCCGCGGCGCGCAGCATCGGCCGCGCGCCGCATCGAGTTCCATGCCATCACGACCGAGCTCGTCGAAAGGCGCGGGCTCAGAATCTCGTTCCAGCCCACCATTCTGCGGTTGTGCGCGCGAACGTAGGTCTCCACCGGAGCAAGAAACGCGGGCTCGTCGAACGTTCGCGGCACTTCGTCGCCGCCCGTATGCACGTATCCGCCGGGGAAAAGCGTGAAGACGTGATTTAACGCGGCCTCCAGGAATGCGAACGTTCCCGGGGTCGCACACAAGAGATCGGTTCTTCCGCAGCCGTACTCCGGATAGGCAGCTATCGCAGCGGCCGAATGCGCGGGCATCTCGATTTCGGGCAGCACGGTAACGTACCGTCGAGCCGCGTAACGGACCACTTCGCGCACCTGCGCGTCGCTATACGAGTACCCGCGCGCGGTCAGATCCGGATATCCCTGAACTGGAAGGCGCCAGGCTTGGTCGTCGGTGAGGTGCCAGTGAAAGACGTTCAGCTTGTAGTGCGCCGCCACGTCGACATACCGCTCGACCGTGCGCACGTCGAAGAAATGCCGCGCGGCATCGAGATGCACGCCCCGCCAACGGTAGAGCGGCACATCGCGGATTCGCACCGGGTGCGCGGCAGCGCCGGCGTGCAGACCGAGCTGACCGAACGTCTGGACGGCGTAAAACAGTCCGGCATGCGTATTGGCCCACGCTTCCGCGCGCTGCGGCGTCACGGACAACGCGTACCCCTCATCGCCGAGCGCGGGATCATGGTGCGTGTAAATATGCGTAACGAGGCGCCGCATCCGTTGCCACATGAACGTCTGGCCACTCACACGCACCGATCGCGGCCACGGCACGATCGAAGGCATCACCGCGAGCAGCAAGCTCGCGATCATTTCAACTTCTGCAGCAGCCAGGTCGCCGACGCGTCGTAGAGTTGGAGCATGTGCGCGAATCTCAGATTCTCGTGCGTTTCGTTTGGAAAAACCATCTCCACGACTTCAACGCCTTTGGCGCGCAGCCGCGTCGCAAGATCCACGCCTTGTGAAAACTCGACGTTGCGGTCGTCGTCGCCTTGACTGATAAAGACCGGCGAGCGCCACGTGTCGATCGCAGATATAGGCGAGGAATCTTCTGCAATCTTTCGTTCGGCCGCCGTTCCGACGGCGCGGCCGTAATCCGCATCGCGCGTCGTCGCCCAGTTGTGCACGCCTGCCATATCGACGCCCGCCTTAAAAATATCGGAGTTGCGCGCCAAGCCGAGCGCTGTCAGATAGCCGCCGTACGAAAGGCCGTAGATACCGATTCGTGACGGATCGACATCGGCGCGGCTCTGCAAGTAGCTCGCGCCGCCGAGCACGTCCTGGTATTCACTTCCACCCTCCGCGCCGTAGTTTTTCGCTTCGCGGAAATCATGTCCGTACATAATCCCGCTGCGATAGTTTATCGAAAGAACGACGCACCCGCGGTTTGCATAATACTGATTGGACTCATAGAGGTCCGAGTAGAATTCGAGATAGTGAAAGCCGGGGAGCATCTGCCGGCGCGATCCGCCATGATCAAAAATGATCGCGCAGTGCTTGGCTTGTCCGTCCTTCGGTACGAAGAGTTGCGCATGGATGAGCAGACCGTCCGGCGCGCGAAACGCCACGAGCTCCGGCTCGACGAGATCGTTGGCCGGAAATTCCGGCGGTACGGCGGGTCCGCCAACCGCCAAGGCCCGGCCTCCGTGCAGCGCGTAGACGGTCGGCGGATTCTTGTAGCCTGCGTCGACGTATGCCACCATGCCGGGC
Organism: Vulcanimicrobiota bacterium; assembly: GCA_013036095.1. GTDB lineage: Bacteria > Vulcanimicrobiota > Vulcanimicrobiia > Vulcanimicrobiales > Vulcanimicrobiaceae > Rubrimentiphilum. The sequence goes on along the minus strand of JAAXCW010000013.1, from coordinate 31,984 downwards.
AAAGCCACCGGAGCCCACTGACTATCCGGACCGCTGGTTAATTGCGACGGCGCTCCACCTTGGAACCCGGAGCTCCAAATATGGCGGCGATCGATGTCGTTTTGATTGCTCGAAAAGACGAGCTGCGAATGATCGGGCGCAACGGTGGCGTTCTCGACTTCGAATGCCCCGGGCGTCAGGAGTTCCGGCGCGCCACCTTGCGACGAAACCGAATACAGATGACGCCATCCGTCCTTCTCCCAGGGAAAAGCAATTCTGCCGTCGCGCGACCAGAACAGCTGCGCGGCACTGTCGGTACCGTAAAACTCGCTGCCCATTCCGCGATCGGCTTGCCAAATTTGGCGGCCGTTGTTGCCATCAGCGTCGGCGACCCAAATCGACCAGGGCTCTTTCACATAATGGACGTACGGGTCTTCGTCTTCGAGGGTCCCGGGTGTGCGCACGAACGCGATCTGCTTTCCGTCGGCCGACCACGCAGGCGCGAAGTCGCTCGCAAAATATGGTGCGGCATACGACAGCCGTTGCGTTGCGAAATGATAGATTGCGATGAAACCGTGATCGCCGCGCGAATTCGTGAACGCCAAGCGCGATCCATCGGGTGAAAAAACCGGATCGGAGAGCGATCCGCGGATCGAGAAAAGGCGCGCCGGCTTTCCCACACGTGAAGCGTTGCCTTGTATATGAAGAGCGGCTGAAAACGGCTGACCGTGAAGGAGCCAAACGACCCGATCGCCTTTGGGCGAGGGGACGGGAGAGTTGCCTTCACCGATGCGGACCGGCCGGGAACCGGATACCGGAACAATCCAAATCGTTTGCTTCGGCGGTACCGGGAGTGAAAGCGGATTCGGATACTCGCTGCGCCGGTTGGTGCCTTCGCCGCGCACGTACACGACGGCGCGGCCGCCTGCCACGATCGCCAGCGATCCGACTACTTGTCCGTCGTCACTCGAATACGCCGTGATGCGTTTCGCGCCGGCCGTCCCGCTTGCAAAGTAGATGTTGTGCAGTCCGCGCTCGTTCGCCGTGAAAGCGATTGCCGTCCCGTCGGGCGATCCGGTGAGGTCCCCGACAAACGGGGCCGAGAGAACTTGCGACATCGTGAAAAGCGCGGCGGCGAACAGCACGTGTAACATCGAGCGCATGATTCGCGTGGAGGGAGGAGCGCCCTTCGGCGCCGGCCTCAGCAAGCGGCCGTTTCTGCCGACATTAAAGAGATGGATCGACAACAGTCGGGCCTGCTTGGCCGCGTCGCCTACCTAGACGGCTTGCGAGCTCTGGCCGTTCTGCTGGTGCTCGCGGATCATGCGGTCGGCCGAACCACAGTCGCGACCGCTGGCTGGGCCGTCGCCGCTCGTACGCTGCGGGAAGGCGCGCACGGCGTCGATCTCTTTTTCGTACTCTCCGGTTTCTGTTTGTCGTATCCGCTGCTGCAAAAACTGCGAAGCGACGGACTGGCAGCCTTCGAAGTCCACCGCTTCTTCGCAAAGCGAATCGTGCGCATTGTTCCGCCGTACTATGCGGCGCTGGCGGTGCTGCTGGTTGCGGCCGTCGGGTTGCGTTACGCGCACGTTCCGCTGCCCGGCGGTATGCCTGAGTTTCCGTTCACGGGCTGGGACGTTCTCAAGCAAGCGCTGTTCCTGGACTGGCATACCAATTTTTTGAACGCATCGTTCTGGACGCTGGCTGTCGAGCTGCGCTGGTATCTTCTTTTCCCGCTCGCCCTCGCGCTCTGGATTCGTGCACCGCGCGCGTTTCTTGCGCTCGCCGCGGCCTCATCGATCGCTTATGCCTTCACGCGCATGCATGCGCCCGATGTCGGCGTGCTGCTTCCGTTTTTGCTCGGAATCGTGGCCGCGGATTTCCACGCGCGCGGGCGGCACATGGAGCGCGGTTTCTGGCTGCTCGTTCCGGCGTGCGTTATCATCGGAGTCTTTGTCGAGCCACTGGTCTGGATGCCGAGCCCGTACGGCGTCGAAAACGCAACCTTCGTGCAAACGAATCCGGCCTGGCAAATCGCGATGTTCGCGCTGGTCGTAGTGGCCGGAAACGCCCAGTGGCTGCGCAGTGCGCTTTCATTCCGGCCGCTGGTGGCGATCGGTACCGCTTCGTACAGTATTTACTTGATCCACGAGCCCGTCGTCGCGTTCTTTCAAGAACACGTGCTTTGGCCGGGCGCATGGAGATTGGCCGCCGGTTATTGCGCTGCTGTTGCCGCAGGCATGCTCTTTTGGTTCGCGTTCGAGCGTGTCTGGATGTACGGATCGGTAAAATCGCGCGCGATTACGGCGCTGAGTCCGCGGATAGCCGCCCTCTTCACCTGGCTTGGAATACGTCAGGTGACGCGCTTTGCATCACCTGACGCGTTATTTGCTACGGCTGCATTGCCGCACGCAGCGCGTCCGGCGAGGCAGCGAGCTGCAGCAGAATTCGACCCGCATCGGGCGGACGGCGCTGACCTTGACCCGCACCCGCTCCCGGAGGCGGACCTTGCCGTGCCGGCGGCGGCGAACCGCCGTTAGCATCCGAATACATTTTACGAATCGCGTCGCGCATCGTCTGCCCGGCCGCGATAACGGCTTTCGACTCGTCCGGCGTGAGAAGGGCGTCTATTTGCGTCACCGCATCGGCGATTGAAACCGACCCGCTGTCGAACTGGGTAACGATGGCCTGCACTTTGGTGCGGTGATCCGCGCTCAGTGCATTGAAACTTGCCGTTTTGGCTGTGTCGCGAAGCGTTTGGACTTGGGCCTGCATCTCGGGCGTCATGCCCGGGAAACCTTGAGCCGCAGCCGCAACGGGCGCCGCGCAAAGCAAGAGAGTGAGGGCGAAAAACGTATTACGCATCCCGCCACGCTACAGGGATCGCCTGAGAAATCCCTTGGGCTGCCGCTCGCTTAGGCGAGCGACCGTGCGGGCGCTGCGCTAGGCCGGCGGAACTTCGCCCGCGAGCGAACCGGGCGCGACCACTACCGCTCCGCTCGCCGAGCTCTTCGCCGCGATCGCCGCGGTGATATCGGGTTGCTTGCCGTCGTGCTCTTCCACCCAATGGCATGCCGCAAAGTGACCCGGACGGTATTCGTTAAACGCCGGTACCTCGGTTTTGCAGCGTTCGAACGCGATCGGACAGCGCGTGTGAAAACGGCAGCCGGACGGCGGATTGACGGGCGACGGAATGTCGCCGGTCAAGACGATGCGCCTGCGCCGCTGCTCGACATGCGGATCCGGAATCGGGATCGCCGAGAGCAGCGAGATCGTGTACGGATGAAGCGGTTCTTCGTAGAGCGCGTCGCGCGGTGCCATCTCCATCAACTTTCCAACGTACATGACCGCCACCCGCGTCGAAATGTGACGCACGACCGAGAGATCGTGCGCGATGAAAAGATACGTCAGGCCGAGTTTTGCCTGCAGATCTTCGAGCAGGTTGATTACCTGGGCTTGAATCGAAACGTCGAGCGCGGAAACGGGCTCGTCGCAAACGATGAACTTCGGGTCCACGGCAAGGGCGCGCGCGATGCCGATGCGCTGACGCTGTCCGCCGGAAAATTCGTGCGGGTAGCGGTTCGAGTGGTACGGCTGTAAACCAACGAGTCGCAGCAGCTCTTGCACGCGCTCGTCGACTTCTTTGCCGGCCGCCAGATGATGGATCTTCAGCGGCTCGGCGACGATATCGCCAACGGTCATGCGCGGATTGAGCGATGCGAACGGATCTTGGAAGATGATCTGCATCTCGCGGCGCAGCCGGCGGATGTCGCCGCGCGAAAGATCGAGAATCGGCTGCCCGTCGAAGCAGACTTCGCCCTTGCTCGCCGGCAGCAGACGCAAGATGACTCGGCCGACCGTTGTTTTCCCCGAGCCGGACTCGCCGACGAGCCCGAGCGTTTCGCCGCGCGCGATCGTAAAATCCACGCCGTCGACCGCTTTTACATCGCCGACGTGGCGCGACATCAACCCCGCGTGGATTGGAAAATACTTGTAGAGTCCGGTAACCTCGAGAAGATTATCGGTGGTGGCTTCCGTCGCGATCGCTTGAGCGCTCATGCTCGGGCGGCCTCGGGTGGAGCGCTGACGATCGGGGCCGTTTCGACTTCGATGGGGCGCTGATCTTTAGCGCGCTCGTCATACAAGAAACAGCGCGCGACGTGGCCGGCTCCAAAATCGTAGACCGGAACCGGTTCGGCGCAGATTGGCATGCGGTAGCGGCAGCGCGGCGCGAACGCGCAGCCCGGCGGCAGGCGCAGCAAGTTGGGCGGCTGACCGGGAATGGGTTCGAGCCGCTGGCGCTCGCGCACGTCGAGGCGCGGAAGCGATGCGAGCAGACCTTGCGTATACGGCATTTTCGGCGTGTCGAAAATTTGCGGCGCGTCGCCGTACTCAACCATGTTTCCGCCGTACATCACCAGTACGTTTTCGCAAACCTCGGCAACCACGCCCAAGTCGTGCGTGATTAAAATAATGGCAGCGCCCGTTTCGGCCTGCATTTCGTTCATCAGTTCGAGGATCTGGGCTTGGATCGTGACGTCGAGCGCGGTCGTCGGCTCGTCGGCAATTAACAGCTTCGGGTCGCATGAAAGCGCCATCGCAATCATCACACGCTGACGCATTCCGCCCGAAAACTGATGCGGGTAATCGTAGAAACGCTTCTCGGGCAGCGGGATGCGCACTTTCTTGAGCATTTCGACCGTCTTGTCGAACGCTTCTTTCTTGTTTAATCCCAAGTGCAGGTGCACGGCTTCGGAGATCTGTTCGCCGATCGTCAAGACCGGGTTGAGCGAGGTCATGGGATCCTGAAAGATCATCGCGATCTTGCGGCCGCGAATCTTGCGCATTTCGGACTCGGTCTTTTCGAGCAGGTTCGCACCTTCGAAGAATACTTCGCTCTGCGGATCGATGCGTCCAGGGCGTTGGATCAGGCGCATGATCGAAAGCGCGTTGACCGATTTGCCCGAACCCGACTCGCCGACGATGCCCAGCGTCGAACCCGCTTCGAGCGAGTACGACAGGCCGTTGACGGCGGTAACCAAGCCGTCCTCGGTGTTGAACGTCGTCCGGAGGTTCTTGACTTCGAGCAGCGGCAAAGTGGACTAAATTCCCGTCAGCGATAGAATGGTGCCGAGCACGACGAACATCACTGCGAAGATTCCGGTGATGCGCTTGAGCTGCTCTTCTGCACCCATGCGGCTGTACGCGGACTCAACGCGGCCGCCGAGCGTTCCCGACAGCCCTTCCTGTTTGGTCGTTTGTATCGCGAGCATGACGACCAACCCGACCGACGCGATAATGAAGAGCCCGGCCAAACCGTGTGTCAGCCAACCCGCATTCAGTTGGAACCACGTTTCGGCAGGGGGCGCGGGGAGAGCTTGCGGCGCGGGTTGCGGCTGCTGTATTTGCAGCGGATTCGCCGTCGGTACAACAGTTTTTGCGGCCGCGGCTGCGGCCAGGAGCCAAATCATACGGGTTCCTCGATCAGTTCGCGGGCACGCTGTGGTGATTCAATCGCGCGCCGCACGCGGGCCGCGACTTCTTCTGCCGTAAGCCCAAACAGTGCGCGCTGTTTCGGCTGTGAATCGTGCTGCACCAGCACGTTCGGAATACCGATGCGCTCGACGGTGATGTTCAAAGTGCTGTCGGCGACGAACTCAACGACTGCCGAGCCGAAGCCGCCGGCGAGCGAATGTTCTTCGAGCGTGATGAAGTGCGTGTGGCTGGCCGCCAATTCCACCAGCAGCGCTTCATCGAGCGGTTTAGCAAAACGCATATTGACGACGGTCGCTACCGGCGCCAAATCGTAGGCATCCAGCGCGATGTCGACTGTATTCCCGTAGGCGAGAATCGCAACCCCTGACGACCTTCGCAACACCTCGCCGCGTCCGTGCACGATTGGCGCAACCGGGTCACGGTGCTTTCCGCTCGTTGAGCCGCGCGGATACCGGATTGCCGCGGGACCGTCGAGGGAGAGTGCGTGTTCGAGCATCGGGTAGAGCTCTTCTTCGTTGCGCGGAGCCATGCACGTCATGTTCGGCAGCGTCCGCATGTACGCGATGTCGTACAACCCCATGTGCGTCGGCCCGTCGTCGCCCACCACGCCCGCGCGATCCATGCAAAAGACCACGGGCAGATTTTGGACGCAGACGTCGTGCACGACTTGATCGTAGGCGCGCTGCAAGAATGTCGAGTAAATCGCGCAGACCGGCTTGAGACCGTTGGTGGCGGCGCCCGCCGCAAAGCAGACGGCGTGCGCTTCAGCGATGCCCACATCGAAATACCGGTCGGGAAAAGCTTTGGCGAACTTCGAGAGTCCGGTTCCGTCCGGCATTGCCGCCGTTATGCCGATGATGCGCGAATCTCTTTCGGCCAGCGCGATCATGGCGTCGGCGAAGACGTCTTGGAATTTCGGCGCCGAAGGGGCCGCAGCTTTCCTGCTCCCGTCGCGCGGCTCGAATGCGTTGGCGCCGATGCCGTGAAACGTCCGCGAGTCACGCTCCGCCGGCTCGTACCCTTTGCCTTTGACGGTGCGAACGTGCAGCAGGACCGCGCGTGGTATGGCTTTGGCCGTTTCGAGCGCGTCCACCAGCGCGTCGTAGTTATGGCCGTCGATGGCCCCGATATAGCGGAAACCGAGTTCTTCGAAGATCACCGCGGCTTTTTCCGACGGTGCGATAAAGCGCATCGCGCCGAGTTCGGCCGACTCGAAAGCCTTCTTCGCCATACCGCCAAGTGGTAAATGGTTCAGCACTTGCTTTCCGGTCGCGCGCACGTGATTAGCGAACGGCTTGCTGCGCAGCAGCGAAAGGTACGACGCCATCGACCCGACGTTCGGCGCGATCGACATCTCGTTATCGTTCAGGATGACGATAAAATTCGTGCGCAGCTGACCCGCGTTGTTGAGCGCCTCGTAGGCCAGCCCGCCCGTCAAAGCGCCGTCGCCGATGACGGCGACGATCGTTTCGTTCCCCCTGGTGAGATCGCGCGCTTTCGCCATCCCGAGCGCGGCCGACACGCCGGTGCTGGCGTGACCGGCGCCAAAACAATCGTACTCGGATTCGCTGCGCATGGCAAAGCCCGAGATCCCGCCGCCCTTCCGAAGCGTCGCAAAACGATCGCGGCGTCCGGTCAAAAGTTTATGCACGTACGTTTGGTGACTGACGTCCCACACGATGCGATCTTTCGGCAGATCGAGGGTGCGGTGCAACGCGAGCGTCAGTTCGACCACGCCGAGATTGGGAGCCAAATGGCCGCCGTTTTGCGCGCAGACTTCAACCAGCTGCTCGCGGATCTCACGAGCCAGCAGGTCGATCTCCGGGCGGGACAGGGCTTTGACGTCGGCGGGGGTGTCGATCCGCTCTAGCACCATGAAGGGCCTCCGTTTCGACAGGCTCCTGGGCGGAGCCCCTCACTGCGGCAGGAGCGAGGCAGGCAGCCGGGCCTAGTACGGATGGTGGTCCATCTGCACCCTTCGCTGACTCCGATCCCGATCAAAAACCGGCGCGTCTGGCGCGACCTGGCTCGCATCCTTTCCACCATCTTCAATCCATTCCTCACGGCGCTCGCGCTCTTCGTCATACTCTCCCACGTGCGCGCCGCCGGCACCGACGACTTTTGGCGTCTGCTTTTCCTGAGCACGTTCTTTACGTCGATCGGGCCGATGCTCTTCATCTTCTGGCTTTATGCGACAGACCGCATATCCGATCTGGACATGTCGATCCGCGAAGAACGCGAGAAAGTCTTTTTCGTCTTCGTCATGTTCTATTTAGCCGGCACGGCCACATTATGGCTGACCCACGCGCCGAAACTGCTGGTCGCGTCGATGGCCGGCTACACGCTGGCGACCGCGGTCGTGCAATATATTACGCGTTACTGGAAGATCAGCACGCACGCCGTCGGGATCACGGCGCCGCTGGTCGCGTTGAGCCTGCTGTACGGCCGCCAGCCGCTGCCGTTTCTGGTCTTGATTCCGATGGTCTGCTGGGCGCGCGTCTATTTGCGCGCGCACACCATCGCCCAAGTCGTCGCAGGCGCTTTTCTCGCGACCTTCAGCGTCGGCGTTTTCTTCTGGCTCTTTCACATTGTCGCGCTCTAGTTGTAACGTAAGTTAAAGCGGTGAGGCTCGTAGAGTTCCGGAGGCCCCGCTCTTAAGGCGCCCGCGACTGACGACAACGCAAGCGTGTCGTCAAATACGAGCGCCGGCTGTTCGACGTTCGCCGGAAGCAAGAACGTGAGATGTTCCGTATCTGTAGCTCCGAGTATCCGGTGAGCGACGGTGCTTGCGCTCGCGTAATACGCCCGGCCGTTATTGTCGAAAACGTGCGCGCTGCGAGGCGTCCACCGGTAGCGCTCCCCAAACGGGCAATACACGCGAACGGTCACTTCATAGGCGGTCGTCGCGGCTGAAACCGGATGATTCGCGACTTTGCTCACCGTGAAGCCAGTTTCATCGTCCCAAAGTATCGTGCCGAGCGGCACCGGCATAGGTGGACGGCCAAAGATCGAGACCACGTACACCGAGAGCCCGAACAGGCACACGGCGAGCGCGATTCCGGCCGCGGTATATAACTTTGTCATGCAAAGTTACTCTACCACGCTCGCGGCGCTACGTCCAGCGCGCCTCGGCGTCGGTCTCACTAGACGGCGGGAGTCCGCACATGTTCCGGACGGAAGCCGACGCCGATCAGCCGCGCCGGAATGCGCCGCAGGAGCGGAAAGTATTTGAAGGCTTCCAAAAAAAGCGGCCGCTTCGCCGGCTGGCCCGATGCATCGGCACTTCGCAATATGCGCGACATAAACGTGTTTTGAATCACGAGTTGGAGGTTCTGCGTCATCACCGTCGGGAACGTCCGGCGCCGCTGCACCGCCTCCAAATCGGGAGCCGTTCCGGCTGACAGCGCCGGATAGAGAATGTTGGCCGCAGCGACGGCGTCTTGCACGGCCAAATTGATCCCGACGCCGCCGATCGGCGACATGGCATGCGCGGCGTCGCCGATGAACAGCAAACCGTCGCAGTACCACTTTTTGAGCCGGTCGACTTGCACGGTTAGCAACTTCACGTCATCCCAACTTTGCAGCGAGCCGACCCGGTCGGCGACGAACGGCGTCTGTTGCGCAATTCCGGAACGAAATGCATCCAACCCGCGCGCTTTGATCGTCTCGAACCCACCTTTCGGAATCACATACGCGCACTGCCAATATGTGTCACGCATCAGCATGACGAAGATCCGGCCGTTCTTGATGTAGCCGAAGACTTGGCCCGGATCGGAAGTTTCGCGCGGCAACCGCAGCCACAGCACGTCGATCGGCGCTCCGAAATCCGTAACCGGCAGTTGCGCGGCGGTGCGCAGTGTGGAGTGACGGCCGTCGGCGCCAACCGTGAGCTCCGCATGGATTTCGATCTCGCCTTGCGGCCCCACGGCGCGCACGCCCGTGACGCTCGCTCCCTCCTCCAGCGTGCCGATCGCTTCGGTTTCCATGAGCAGATGGAAGGCGGGGTAGCGCCGGCCGCGCTCGGCCAAGAAATTCAAGAAATCCCACTGCGGCATGAATGCCAAGAATTTGCAGTGCGTCGGCACGTGCCGCAAATCGACGAACGGATAGGCTTTGTCGTTGACGATGCCGGAGAATTGCGTAATTTCGCTGTGCGGAAGCGCGAGAAACGCATCGAGCAAGCCGAGTTCCCAGATGATATCCAGCGTGGACGGATGGATCGTATCGCCGCGGAAGTCTCGCAGGAAGTCGGCGTGCTTCTCGAGCACGGCAACTTCGATTCCGGCGCGCGCCAGTAAGAAGCCCAACACCATCCCGGCGGGGCCGCCGCCCGCAATCGCGACTTTAACGTTCAAACGTTATCTCCGGCAACGTGCCGAGCACGTTCGTTACCGCAACGCGAAAGCGTTCCGGGTCGCCGCTTGTGATGCACGTCACGGAGCCGGTACCGGCGGTGAATCCTTCGTGCGCCGCGATCGCCGCCGCGCGTTCCGCATGCACGATGGCCGGATCGATCCGCGCGACGCTCTCGCCCAAGGCAACCGCGAAATGGGCATCGAGCAGCGGATAGTGCGTACACGCCAGCAGAACCGCGTCGAGGTCGTGCGGCAATTGCGCACAGACTGCAGCGACCGCAGCACGCGGTTCGTCGCCATCGAGTCTTCCCGCTTCGACGAGCGGGACGAGTGCGGGCGCGGCGACTTCGAAAACGTGCGCATGCGCAACCCGGCGCGTGATTTTTTGCGAGTAGGCGCGAGTCGCCGTCGTGGCGGCCGTCGCGATAACTCCGATGCGCTTGTAGCCGGCGCGCTCAACGGCAAGCGCCGCCGACTCGATAAGATCCACGATCGGGGCCTTCGTGACCGGCCAGCCTTCGCGCGCTGCGGTCGCGCACGACGTATTGCATGCCATAACGATCGCGTCTACATGCCGCGCATCCAAGAACGCGACGTTCGCGTGCAAGAGTTCGACGAGCTCCGCCGGCGTGCGGTCCCCGTACGGCACGTGCAGCTGATCGGCGAAGAAAACGATGTCATGCCGCGGCAGCTTTTTGCGCAAGCGTTGCAGCACGGTCAGGCCGCCGAGCCCCGAATCAAATAGTCCTAACACAAACGCGGACTAGTTGCTTTCGGTGTAGTCGGCGATACCGTCCGCGATCGCCTGCGCCACCTTCTGCCGCCAACTTCCCGACTGTAAGAGCGCGAAGTCGTCCGGGTTTGAAAGATAGGCCGTTTCGACGAGCGCCGCAGGCATTGCGGCGTGATTTATGACGTAGAGTTTATCCTTGATGACGCCGTTGTTATTCACGCCCAACTCGGCCGCGATGCGGCGGCTAACGGATTGCGCCAGCGCGAGATCGCTGGGTTTATAGTAATACGTCGCCACGCCGTGAGGCCCTGAATTGACATAGCTGTTCACGTGAATGCTCACAAGCAGCCTCGCACCGCGCGAATTGGCCACGTCGTCGCGCGCCTGCAGCTCGTCGCGCGCCGAATCATTCGCCGCAAAGACGTCGCGATCGTCGGTGCGCGTCATCAGGACTTGCCAGCCGCGGGCGACCAGAATGTCGCGTACGCGCCTTGCAATGTCGAGCGCTAGGCTCTTCTCTTGGAGGCTGCCGCGCACCGCGCCCGGATCGCTTCCGCCGTGACCCGGATCGATTACGATCAGATGCGGATTCGCCGGCACATACCGCACTGCGGGCGACGCCGCGGGACCGGCGAGCGGGGATGCGTTTGCCGTCACGATGCTTCCGAAGGTTCCCGAACCGTGAACTGCACCGGCCGCGGTCAGGTTAGAGACGACGACCATGATGCCGTCGGCGCCCGGAGTCACGTCCACTTGTTCGGAAGCCGGAAGCGAAAGCGCGACGCGAACCGTGTCCGCACCCTGCTGGCGCACGCGCACCGACGAGACGAGCGTACCGCCGTTTTGATCGATTGGCGCAGTTGCGAGCTTGGCAGTATGCACGTCAATCCACCAGCGGTTGTCCGGCGGGCGCAGGCGGTGCCATTCGTACGCGCCGTTTCCGGCAATGCCGATACGTATGGTGACGCTTCCAGACTGTGCTTGCACGTCGACGCCCGTAACTTGCGCGAGTTGATCGGGCTGGGGCGACGGCACCGGCGTTGCAAACGGCGGCGGCGTCGCCGTGGGCGCGACGTCCGCAGCCGCGAGAGCCGGCGGAAACGGCGGCAGTTTTAGCGCGCGCAGGACGTCGTTGAGCGGAACGAACGCATGCGCGTCGCGCACGAACGGCGCGAAGGCGGCCGGATGAGAAACGGATCCGATCAAATAATGCGCATCGCCGATCGCAAAGCTGATGACGGTCGGCCCCGGAAAGGTGACGAGAACGTATTGGTTGTCGGCGTCCCACGTGATGGAGCCGCCGGCATTTTCTACGAGTTGATGCAGTCCGGGGTCGTCGGCGGAGACGGCTGGCCCGCTGTTCGTGTGCACGAGTGTTTCGAAGACGACGCGCTTGCCGTCATAGATATAGGCGGCATTTTCGGCCGCCCCGGCAAAAGCAAACAGCCCGAGGTGAAAGCTCAGCCCGAGTGCGAGGACGCTACCAATCCGAACGGCGTAACGGTTCATCGATCTCGAAACTCCCTCCGGTCAGCGTCGCGACTTTGCTGCCGCCCACGCGCACCGCGACGCGGTCTATCCCCGGCAGCGTGGTCAGCGTCCAGATGAGCGACTTAAACTCGCCGCTTTCATTCAAAGAGCCGCCGCCTGGGTGGTTCACCTCGCGTGAAAGATCGACAACGGCCGTCGTACCATCAACGGTCGCCGAGAGCACGTGGGTTCCGGCCGGAAAACGAATCGCCGGAACGTCAGACGGAGGACCGGCGACGGCCTGCGATGCAGCGTACAGCGCTAAATATTGCGCGTACGCAGCGGAGCTTTCACCCGGCTGCTCCGCGCGCGCGGATATGGTCCACGGGATCTCTGATTGGCCGTCGACTTTCGTGTAATACACGGTGATTACGCCCGGTGAGGCGCGGTGCGATGTAAAATACCAGGCGATCGCGGCGGCCGCAATCAGCAGCGCCAGGAGAAAAAAAACCCGTGAGTTTCTCACGGGCTCAAAACTTCGTCGGGAGGGGCCTTTCGGCCCCTCCTGACGCGTGCGTGCATTAGAAAGCGGCGGCGCCGTTCGGCGTGCCGTTTCCGGTCGGACCGTCGTAGCCGACCTTGCCGGTGCACAGATAGCTGCTTCCACAGCTTCCGTTGCTGCCGGACGTTACGTCGAACAGCGCGCTCAGATGACCGTACGGATACGATCCGTACGTCACCGACGCGCCGTTCCCGGCGAGCGCGTAGACCGACGCGATAACCGGCGACGCGACGCTCGTGCCTCCGAAGACCATCCAGCCCGATTGTCCCGAATACGGCGTGCTGTCGTAAACCGCGACGCCCGTATTTGGATCGGCAACCGCCGAAACATCGGCCACGGTGCGACGCGCGCAGCCCGTGTCGGTTTGCCACGATGGTTTCGTCTCGTAGGCGCTGCAGCCGGAACCCGCGCCGTTCCAGACGGTTTCATTCCAGCCGCGTGCATTGCTCGCGCGCGAAAGCGACGTTCCGCCGACGGCCGTCACGTACTGCGAGGCTGCCGGATATTGGACGCCATAGCCGCTGTCGCCCGAACTTACCGTGATCGCGTGTCCCGGATGGTTGTAGTATGCATCGTACGTCGTGGTTTCAGCCGAGCTCTCACCTCCGCCATAGCTATTGCTGATGGCGTTGGCGCCGAGCGACGCAGCCGTATTTTCCGCCGTTCCGAGGTCGGCGAAACTCGCGGTATTCGCTTCAACCAGCAAGATGTGGCAGTTCGGACAGATCGCCGAGACCATGTCGATGTCCAACGAGATCTCCTGACCCCAGCTTGCGTCGGCCGTCGGCGGCGTGCTGCCGCCGGTTTGATTGACTTTCTTAAAGCAGCCGTTCGCGGTCGTGCACGGCGCTAACCCGTATTGCGCGCGATAGACGCCCAGATCGTTTTCGGCCGTCTTGTCGTCGTATGCGTCGACGATCGCAACGGTTTGTCCGGCGCCCGCGGCCGAAGACGGCAAACTGTATGCTGCTTGCAGATCGGCCGGACCGTAGCCGGGCGGATTTCCCGAAGGCGTCGGTGTCGGCACCGGTGTTGGTGTCGGCCCCGGAGTCGAGCTTGGACGCGGTGATGGCGACGGCGTCGGAGTGTGCCGGCGATCGGGTGTCACGCTCAGCGGCTCGATCGACGGAGTCCGGTAGAGTCCGTGATAACCATTCGGATCGCCGCCTCCCAAGTCGGTCCGGACCAGCGAAAAGCAGCGCGCAAAACCTTCGGCTGGCGCGCCGCACGATGCCGAAACGTTCGAGAGCGGCGCGAATTGGCCGCCGGTCGGAATTGGATTGTTGGAAATACCCGAACAGGCAGCTAGCGCAAAGGCCGCCGCCGCTCCCAGAGCAAGTGCGATTTTCTTATGCAACGGAAACTCCTTAAGGAAGAAGCAAAGGTCGAAGGGTCCGCTGGAGACTTAAGTCGGGCGATTTTCCCCGGCGCGTCGGTCTCCTGTTACAGCGCGGGCGCCCGTAACTTAAACTTAACGCGGACGATTGCCGGAAGTGCAGGTCAAGCAGCGCCGGATGCGCTCACCGGCAGGAGCACGGCGACGCTGTTGCCGCCGTTGTGACGAACTTCAACCGAGCGCGCCAAGCTCCGCACTAAATGCAGGCCTCGTCCGCTCGGGGAGAGCCCGTCGGGCATCGCGCCGTCTTTACTTTCGAACGGCTTGCCGTTATCGCGCACGATCAAGCGTGCCTCGTCATCTTGAAACTCGAGACCGACCTCGGCTTGGCCCGGCGTATGCCGCGCGACGTTGCTCAGCAACTCCCCCAGTATCAGCTCGACCCCCGAAAGATCTGATCCGGGGCGGACGCGCGCTGCGAGATCCCATAAAACGGCGCGGCGAACCCGATACGCGGCTCCCTGTTCGCGCACGTCCAGCGTCCAAGTCTTCTTTTGCGGGGAACCGTTCACTCCAAGATGTGTGATGCCCACGAACAGCACGGCCGAATCATCAACCGGCTCAACATGGGCAAGTATGCGGTCTTTTATTTGCTCGGCGATGTTTTCCGACGTCATCGCGCCGTACTCGGTTTTCACCGCGGCGATCAAATCATTCATGCCTTTGAAATAATCGCGCCGCACTTCGATGAGTCCGTCGGTGAAACCAACCAGCGCTTCGCCGGCGCGCAAGACGACGTCAAAACTCTGATATCCGGCGCGCGGGTCGACGCCGAGAATCAATCCCTCGCCCCGCAACTGCCGTATGTCGGTGCCGGAGTGGACGACCAGCGGCAGCGGATGACCCGCGACCGCGTAGCGCGTCTGACCGTTTCGCATATCGATCGTCGCGAAAAACGCCGTCACGATCACGCCGGCTTCGTCGGCGCAAAGCGCACGGTTCACACGATCGAGCACAGTTCCCGGATCGCTGCGAACCCGAGCGGCGATGCGAATGGCCTGCCGGACCGAGCCCATGATGGCGGCCGCGCGCAACCCATGGCCCGCAACGTCGCCGACGCTGATTCCGACGGTTGTTTCGTCGAGTTTGAAGACGTCGTACCAATCGCCGCCGATTTCCGCCGCGTGCGCTGCCGCAGCGTATGCCGTATCGACGCGGAGTCCCGGAACCTTCGGCAGCTCCTGCGGAAGCAGCGCGCGTTGTAGCGTCGAAGCGATATAGTGCTCGCGGCGGTACGCCGACAGCGTGTCGTGAATGCGTTGCGCCATTTCGTGATAGATGCGGTCCAGTTCGGCGATCTCGTCATGACCGCTCACCGGCGTCGTCGTTTGACCCGCCCCTAAGAGCTCGGCATTTTGCGCGAGCGTGCGCAAACGTCGCGCAATGCTTAGGCCGAACCGGCCGGTCGTCAGCAGCGTGAGCAGGATGCCGGAGAACGTCAAGCCGAGCAAAATGTAACCGTAGAGATTGATCTGATCGCGCATTCCGCGAAAGCGCGTGCTCGTCAACTGGCGCTCAGAGCGGTCGAAGTTCACTTTTGCGGCTTGAAAGTTCGTCGCGAGCGTGCGCGTCGAAGGCCTCGCCACTAGCGCGCGAGCTTGCGCGCTATGGCCCGTCCGCACTTCCGCCACATACTGATCGAGCAGGGACAGAATACGCAAGGACAGCGCCGCATAGTTCGCGGCGCTCTGTTTTTGCGCCGGAGGGTCCACCATCTGTACCAGTTGACGAGCCTGAGTTCTTACGGCGGCAGACCGCAGCTGATAGTTTTTTAGGGCGCGCGGACTGGGATGCTGCGTGTAATCGATTGCGGCCTGATTGGTGCCTTCGAACGTCGTAAGGATCGCATCGGATTGGTCGAGTACCGCGGTGGCGTGCCGGGTCCAAACCGTCATCTCCGTCACGCGTACGTTCAGGAGGACGACGACGCCCAGAAAGACGAGCAAAAACGCCAACGGGACGATGCTTAATAGAATCGCCTGCGACTGGATCTTCGAGCGTACGAGCGGCAAGTCAGACGGTGTTCGACAGAAAGGCCGCGATTTCAGCCGCCAAGCGGCCGTTGCTCTTGATCAGCGCGACGTTCGCCGTCAGGCTGCGCCCGGAAGTGAGCCGGTCAATGCGCTCGAGCAGCCAAGGCGTGAGGGCCTTTCCGCGGATTCCCGCATCTTGCGCTTCGGCCGCGGCGGCGGCTATGCACGGCTCCATTTCCTCGCGCGGAATTTCGTCAGCGCTATCGATGGGATTAGCGACGAGTGTGCCGGAGCTCAAGCCAAGCGTGCGCTGCGTTTGGACGAACCGCGCGATGTCTTGCGCGGAATCGAATCGCAGCGGTGATGGCAAGCCGCTTTCGCGGCTCCAGAATGCGGGGAACTCGCCGCTCCGATAGACGATCGCAGGAACGCCCAGCGTTTCGAGCATTTCGAGCGTAGCGGGTATATCGAGCAGCGCTTTTGCGCCGGCGCAAACGACGGTGACCGGCGTGCGCGCGAGTTCGTACAGGTCCGCTGAAATATCGAAGGTGCGTTCCGCGCCGCGATGGACTCCGCCGATCCCGCCTGTCGCAAAGATGCGCACTCCGGCACCATCGGCGAGCAGCATCGTCGCAGCGACCGTCGTCGCGCCGTCGCGGCCGGCGGCGATCGCATGCGGCAGATCGGCGCGGCTCAGCTTCAAGACGTCACTTGCGCGCCCTAAACGCTCGAGCTCATCTTCGTTCAAACCGACTTTTACGCGGCCGCCAATCACGGCGATCGTCGCCGGGATTGCGCCGCCGTCGCGAATGATGCGTTCGACTGAGAGCGCGGTCTCCACGTTCTCGGGATAGGGCATACCGTGCGAAACGATCGTGCTCTCGAGCGCGACCACGGGCGCGCCGGTCGCGAGCGCCTGCGCAACCTCCGCGGTGACGTCAAAATACTCCGGCAGCGCTTGCATTATGGGCGCACCCCGGTCTGCCGGTCCAGCAGCGCCGGCGAGAGGTCGGCGCGTACGCTGCGATCGGTTTGGAGCGTCAGAGCCGCGAGTTCGGCCCCGGTGCGCGCGGCGTCGCGCAACCCGTCGCCCGCGATCAATCTCCACAACGTCCCGGCCACCAGCGCGTCGCCGGCTCCCGTCGCGCAGACCCGATGAACCATGGCTGCGGGGATGTGCATCAGCACCGTAGGGTCGCCGCAGATCATGCCGCGGTCCCCGCCTGTCAACACGACCGATCGCGCTCCGCGCGCCAACAGGGCCGATGCGAGTTCTTCCGGCGGCGCGCTAGCGTCCGCGTCCAGGTATGAGCGCGCCTCGCCTTCATTTATAAAGAGCACATCGATAGGATCGAGCTGCCCGGGGAGCCGCCGCGCTTTCGGTTCGCTCACCGCATCGATCGCGAGTTGGTACCGCGCTATCGACCGGCGCGACAAGCAGGTCTGCAGGATGCCCGCGCTCACGTTGCAGTCGATGAACAGCCAAGCCGATCCCGCAAGCGTTTCCCACCTGAGGTCGAGGTCGCCGATCGTCAGGCTTTCGATCGCGCGCATGTCGGCAGCGCCCAACACCAGATCCCCGCGCTCGAGAATGGCGGCGTATTCGTCGGACGACCCTTCGACGATTTTGACGAGGTCGACGTTGACGCCGGCTACGCGAAGCTCGTCGAGCAGCGCTTGCCCCAACGCGTCGTCCCCGACGGCAGTGAAAAGCGCTGATTCGATCCGCAACCGTGCTAAGTTTTCGCTCACGTTGCGCGCGACGCCACCGAAGAGCGGCAACGCACGGATTGCCGGATTCGAGGAGCCGGATACGGCGTTGCCTTGCACGCGATAGCTGCGATCGACGCATGCGCCGCCGATGCATGTGACCTGCATGCGAGGCGCTTCGCGCGGCGGCGCGAAGAGCCATGCATGACGAAAGCCGATATCTTCCGGCTAACGCATCTTTCCAGCTGCGCAGGTTGAGCGTCCAAGATGGACGCCGCCGTCCTCGCGCAGGTCCTGCGCGAGCTGCCTCAGATCGACGATCCGAACGTGCTGGTCGGCAGCGCGACCGCAGATGATGCCGGCGTGTACCGGCTGAGCGACGAGCTTGCGCTCGTGCAAACCGTTGACTTTTTCACGCCGATCGTCGACGACCCGCGCGTGTACGGACAGATCGCCGCAGCGAACGCGCTTTCGGATATTTACGCGATGGGCGCGCGTCCAATCGCGGCGCTGGCAATCGGCGCGTTTCCTGAAAATATGGACGCGAGTGTCATCTGGGCGATTTTAGCCGGCGGCGCCGAAAAGACGCGCGAAGCCGGCATCGCGATCATCGGCGGTCATACGATCAAAGACGACGAACCGAAATACGGACTTGCCGTCAGCGGCGTCGTGCATCCCGACAAAATCTGGCGCAACAACACCGGAAAACCCGGCGACGCACTCGTGCTGACCAAGCCGATCGGCACAGGAATCTTGACGACCGCACGCCGCAACAACGAGATCGACGACGGCGCGCTGCAGCCCGCGATCGATTCCATGCTGCTGTTAAATGAGCAAGCGGCTGAAATCGCGGCGCAATTCGACGTGCATGCTGCAACCGACATAACGGGATTCGGCCTTATCGGGCATCTCTGCGAGATGACCTCGGGCGGAACGGGGGCGGAAATCTCGGCGCACGCAGTCTCACTCTTCGATGAAGTGGAGCGCCTCGCGCAAAGGGATACGGTCCCCGGCGGAACGCGAACGAACTACCGGCTCGCGCTGGAAAGCGGCGTGCAATTCTCAGAAAGCGTCGGCATGGCGCGCCGGCTGGCGCTCTGCGACGCGCAAACGTCGGGCGGCTTGCTGCTCGCCGTACCGCCCGAACGCTCGACCGAGCTCGTGCACGCGTTAAAAAAAGCCGGGCTCGGCGACGCAAGCGAAATCGGATCGCTTACGCCCGAGCCCGTGATTTTAGTCGTCGATTAGTTAGGGACGCGTATCGTAGGTCGTCGACGCAACCGTCGTGTCGCGTCGCAACCCCATCAAACCGAGCAGACCGGCCAAACCGAGCAATCCCCACCATCCGGTTTGCGGATTATTGGTGACCGCCGAAGTGGTCGTGGTCGCACCCGTGGTTGTAGTCGTGGTGGCCGGGCTCGCTACCGGACTGGCAGCGGGACTGGCGGCCGTGGTCGCTTGCGCGTACTGCGCGAACGCCACGCCCGGCGTCATCGCAAGAGCCGCCGCAAAGATTGCGCCGGCGGCGACTTTCCCGATGGAAACTGTCATGTAGTAACTCCTCCCAAAGCAAAGGCCTTGATGCTGCCTCTTACCCGCCCAAGCAGGCGGTTGAACGGGAGCCAATCGCTCGCTCGCTAAAGGGAGCGCAAACGCCCGGGGAGATTTTTTTGAATACATCGCGGCTCGCGCTTCGCGTACTCGTCGTAACGGCGCTCTCGCTGTTTTTTTTGCTTATCCTACCTGCCCGATCTGGCTCGCGTGGCGGGTCATCCTCTCGGCGAGGGCGCCCGGCTTATCGGTGGTAGAGCACCGCCAGAATCGTCGTAATCCAGGACGAGCCGATCAGGCCGAACAGCCACATAAACTTCTGATCGATTTGCGCGAAGCGGCCATCCATTTGAGCGAAACGTGCGTCGACCTGAGCGAACCGCGCGTCGATCTGCCCAAACCGGCCATCCACCTGGCCAAAGCGGCCCTCGAATTTGAGCTCCATGGAACTCAGCCGCTGTTCGATGCTGCCGAGTCTGTGACTTATCTGTTCGTACGCACCCTCAAGGTGCGCCATCCGGATTTCCAACGGTTGCGCGCTCACTTTCGATCCTTTGGAAAGTCTATCACGACCAGGGGCCTTTACCGCAACCCCTCGCGAAGCGATTGCGGCGGCTTCGCTCGTTAGAACCGACCCTCTCCTAGGAATAACTCCAGGCGGTGAAATTACTCGTAGCCCTGCTTCTCCTTAGCATGACGCTCGCCGTGGTGCCGTCAGCCGACGCGCCCGCCGATAAGTATTTCGGTCGGTTGCGCATGAGCGCGCTGCGCATCCGCTACGAGATCGCACAGCTCAAGAGCCGCTACGACAATCACAAATTGCTGCCGGAAAACGTCTCGCATCTGGCGGGCCTAACCGAAGAAGCCTATTACGACTGGGCCGGCCGTTACCCGAAAGACGGATGGCTTGCCTCAACGGGAGTCAATCTCGCGCATCTGTACGAAGATTTGCCCGGGGTTTCAGCTCGGAACGCTGCCGTGAAAGCGCTGACGTTCGTCAGCGCGCACTTTGGCTACACGCGTTATTTAGAACAGGCCGCGGCAGAGCTGCGGCGCGGCATCCCGGTCAAGCCCGATCCGTTGTGGGCCATCAAGATGCGGGCCACGCCGCCGCCTTCCACGGCAACGCCGTCGCCGGCGCCGACGCGCTAAGCGACTTCGAAAAGGCCCGCCGCGCCCATTCCGCCACCGATGCACATCGTCACCACGACGTATTTGGCTTTGCGCTTCTTTCCTTCGATCAACGCGTGCATCGTCATGCGCGCACCGGACATACCGTATGGGTGGCCGACCGCGATGGCTCCGCCGCTGACGTTGAAGCGTTCGTTGGGAATGCCGAGCGTATCGCGACAGTAGACCGTTTGCACCGCGAAGGCTTCGTTCAATTCCCATAGGCCGATGTCGTCGATCTTTAGGCCGTGCTGTTTCAAAAGCTTTGGAATCGCAAACACCGGAGCGATGCCCATCTCGCCGGGCTCGTTTCCGACCACGACCATGCCGCGATAGAACCCAAGCGCCTGAAGTCCGCGCTTCTCAGCAAGTTTCGCGTGCATAACGACGACGGCCGCCGCGCCGTCTGAGAGCTGCGACGAATTTCCGGCGGTCACACTCGATTCCGGAGTGAGCACGCCTTTGAGTTTCGCTAACCCCTCGAGCGTCGTCTCCGGACGGTTGCCTTCGTCGGCGGCCAGCGTCACGCGCTCTTCGCGGACTTCCCCCGTCTCCTTGTCTTCTACGTATTTCCAAGATTCCAGCGGCACGATCTCTTTTTCGAATGCGCCGGCGTTTTGCGCGGCCGCCGTTCGTTGCTGGCTTTGCAAAGCGTATTCATCTTGCCGCTCGCGCGAGACGGCATATTTTTTGGCGACATAGTCGGCCGTCTGCAGCATCGGCATATAGACGTCGGGATCGTGGCGCAGCATCCAATCTTCGGTAAAGAACTCGACGTTCATATTCGTCTGCACCATGCTGATCGATTCCACGCCGCCCGCTACGACCGAACTCGCGCCGTCGACGATGACGCGTTGCGCGCCTATGGAGATCGCCTGCAATCCAGATGCGCAGTACCGGTTGATCGTGGTGCCCGGGACGCTGACCGGCAGACCCGCTCGTAAGGCGGCAACACGCCCAAGATTATTCCCCGTCGCGCCTTCGGGAAGTCCGACTCCCATGACGACATCATCGACTTCCGCCGGATCTATTCCGGCGCGATCGATTGCCGCGCGCACCGCGTGGCCGGCCATCGTCGCGCCATGCGTCTGATTGAACGCGCCGCGAAACGCCTTGCCGATCGGCGTTCGCGCTACGGCGACGATCGCGGCTTCACGCATGGGCAAGCGCTTCTTGCGAATAAAACATCGGGCCGCCGCGGTACGGCGGAAAACCGTATCCGTAGATCCAGACGATGTCGATGTCGCCTGGTCGCAGCGCCACGCCGTCGCGCAGGATCTCTTCGCCCGACATGATGAGCGCGCCGATGATCCGGCTCGCAATTTCTTCGTCGCTCACATCCGGATTTTGCTTCACGCCGGCTTTTTTTGCGAGCTCGGCAAACAGCTGCTCGATCTCCTTATCGCGAATCGCTTCTCGGCTACCCTCGGCGTACTTATAGAAGCCCTTCCCTGTTTTTTGGCCCAGACGCTCTTGTTCGTAGAGACGGTCAAGAATCGGCGTTCTTGCCAGTTCCAGATCCGGGCGTCCTTGCGCGACGTGCCAGAAGACGTCGATGCCCGAGAGATCGAACGTGGCGAACGGTCCCATCGCCATTCCGAATTTTTTCATCGCTACGTCAATCCGCGCCGGCGGCACGCCTTCTTCGGCAAGCGCAACCGCTTCGCGCGTGTATTCGAAGAACATCCGGTTTCCGATGAAGCCGAACGCGTTCGCGGAAAGAACCGCGACTTTACGCAGCTTCTTGGCAAGTTTGAACGCCGTCGCGAGCGTCTGCGCCGACGTCGCTTTGCCGCGCACGATCTCCAGCAATTTCATGATGTTCGCCGGCGCGAAGAAGTGCAACCCGAGGAACTGCTCCGGCCGTTTGGTGATGGCCGCCATTTCGTCGATGTCGAGCGTCGAAGTATTCGACGCCAAAATTGCACCCGGCTTGACGAGCGGGTCGAGCTTGCCGAAGACTTCCTTTTTCACCGCCATGTTTTCGAAGACGGCCTCAATCACCAGGTCGCAATCGGCGAGCGCCGCGTAATCCTCGCTGAACGCGATCGACTGGCCGCGCTTCCACGCTTCTTCCTGGGTGAGCCGTCCGCGCTTCACTTGATGCATGAACATCCCGAAAATCGTTTGCCGCGATTTCCCGATCTGATCGGCATTCGGCTCGACGATCGTTACGGGAATGCCGGCGTTCGCAAACGTGATCGCAATGCCGGTTCCCATCGTGCCGCCGCCGACCACTCCCGCGGTTTTTATTTCCAGCGGTTCGGCTGGCGGGAGCCCGGGAATCTTCGAGAGTTCGCGCTCGGCAAAGAACAGATGGCGCAGCGCCAGCGACGGAGCGGAGGCAACCAGTTCGTCGAACAGGCGGTATTCGCGCGCCAGACCGCGCGGAAACGGAAGCTCGAAAGCGGCTTGCACTGCGTCGATGAGCTTATGGGCCGCCAGGCCGCCGTTTTCTTCCGGCGGCACCGACTTGTGCGCCTCGGCGATAATATAAGGAAGCGCAAACGCCTGCGCCGTTGCCGGGAGCTGCACGCGCATTTCGGAGACGCGCCTTTTTTTGAGCGGCCCCTCGCCCTTCGACTCGCGCACCGAAGATGCGCTGCTCAGGATGACATGCTCGGGGTGGTTCGACACGCTCACCATGACATCTGGAATTACTTCGTCGATCAAGCCGAGTTCGAGGGCGCGCTCGGCGCTGACGGTCTCGCCCTTGAGCATCATTTGCAGCGCCTCTTGCGGCGGAATGAGACGCGGCAAACGCTGCGTCCCGCCGGCGCCGGGGATGAGCCCGAGTTTAATCTCCGGCAGCCCGAGTTTCGAGCGCGGCGTCGCAACACGGCGATCGCAAGCCAAGGCAAGTTCGAGCGCGCCGCCCAGCGCAACGCCGTCGATCGCGGCGACGAAGACTTTATCGCTGCGTTCGATGGTCTCGATAATGTCGCGCACGGTCGTACCGCTAGGATCCCAATCTTTTTGAAAGTCGTTCACGTCCACGCCGGCGCTGAAAAATCCATTCGCGCCGGTGACGGTGACGCTGGTGACGGACGGATCGTTCTCCGCGTCTTCGATCTCTTTGAGAATCTTTTCCGAGTACTTGAACGACAGTGCGTTGACCGGCGGGTTGTCGAGGGTGATAACCTTGTTCACGCGACGGCCGCCTTCCGATCAAGATCGAACTGCGCCTGCGAAAGCGTCATGACCTCCGCCGAACCGTCGATCACTTCGCGCGCGAGCGAGCCGGCCTGGCTGAGAATATGCCCCGCGTAGAACTTCGCGGTTGCCAGTTTCGCTTTGTAAAACTCGGACTCGGGATCGCCGTCGGCAATTTTTCGCGCGGCGATTGCGGCCGCGCGCGCCATCTGCCAGCCGCCCGCGGTGATTCCCCAGAGCTTGAGGTACGGAACGCTGCAGGCGACCGCGGCGCGCAGGTCACCCATAGCCGTCATGCCGATCCAGTCCGACGTTTCCGAAAGCGATGCGAGCGCTTGCGCCAGTTCGGAGCCGATCGGCCCGCCGGCGTCCTTTCGCATCTGCGAGATAACCGTTTTCGCGGTCGCGCCCATATCTTGCGCGATCTTGCGTCCGACCAGGTCGAGCGCTTGAATGCCCGTCGTTCCCTCGTAGATCGTCGTAATGCGCACGTCGCGGTACTGCTGTGCGATGCCGGTCTCTTCCACGTATCCGATACCGCCGAATACCTGGACGGCCATCGAGCAAATCTCGACCGCAGTTTCCGTGCACCAGCCTTTGACTACCGGAATCATCAGTTCCAAAAATGCACGGTTGGTCTGACGCACCTTGGCGTCGGGATGCTTGGCGGAAACGTCGAGCGAGGCCGCCGTCACGTACGCCAGCGCGCGCATCGCTTCGAGCTGCGCTTTCATCGTCATCAGCATACGGCGGACGTCGGGATGATCGATGATCGGCCGAGGTTCGGGAGTGCGCGATGCGACGTCGCGGGACTGGACGCGCTCCTTGGCGTACCGCAGCGCGCTTTGATACGCGCGATCGGCGATTGCGAGGCCTTGCACGCCGACGCTGAAACGCGCGGCGTTCATCATGATGAACATGTTCTTCAGGCCCTCGTTGGGCTTGCCGATCAGGAAACCGATCGCGCCGCCTTGCTCGCCGTAATTGAGTGTACAGGTCGGATTCGCATTGAGGCCGAGTTTATGTTCGATGCCGGCGCAGTGCACGTCGTTGCGCTCGCCGAGCTCGCCGCCGGATCCGACGAGAAATTTTGGCACGATGAACATGGAGATGCCTTTGGTGCCTTGCGGCGCATCGGGCAGCCGCGCGAGCACCAAATGAATGATGTTGGCGGCCATGTCGTGCTCGCCGAACGTAATAAAGATTTTTTGGCCGGTGATGCGGTAGCGGTCGCCGTCGGGCACCGCTTTCGTGCGCACTTGCGCCAGATCCGAGCCGGCCTGCGGTTCGGTTAAGCACATCGTCCCGGTCCATTCTCCGGAAACAAGTTTGGGAATGAACTGCTTCTTCTGCTCGTCAGAACCGATCAGTTCGATCGCTTCGATCGCACCCTGGTTGAGCAGCGGACCATTTGCAAAACCGACGTTTGCGCCGTTCCACATTTCGAGCGTCGCGCCGGAGAGCAGCGACGGCAATCCCTGGCCACCGTGTTCCGGCGGGACGGCGAGGCCGATCCAGCCTGCGCGCGCGAATTGCGCGTAAGCTTCCTTAAAGCCTTTGGGTGTGGTGACGGCGCCATCGCGCCACGTGCAGCCTTCTTTATCGCCGCTCCGATTGATCGGATCGAGCACGCCCGCGGCGAAAGAGGCGGCTTCTTGCAGAATCGGGTCGGCCACGCCGGCGGCTTCTTCGAATCCGGGGAGTTTGGATATCTCGTCGAGTCCGGCAAGTTCACGCAGAACGAACTGCATGTCCCGCAGCGGGGCCTGGTAAGGTACCATGTGATAATTTTAATATATACCGCCCGCCGGCCGGCTCCCTGTGCTAGAGGTCGACTTCGTCCTTTTCCAGGTTCTCTAAGACGAACCGCGCGTACCACTCGGGCCAGCCCGCGTCGGCATGCCCGAGCTGCTTCTCATACTCGCCGTGCGCAGTCTCGGCTTTGCGCAGTAGGCCGGCGAGTTCGTCGACGGTGACTTCGTACATCAGTACCTCCGGCTCGCGCCTTCGCGACGGAGAGCGGCAGCCCTGGCCGTGTATGGTACAATTTCGAGCGCCATGACGAAGAATTACCGGCTCGTCTACGACATCGTGCGCGCACAGACGCGCGGTGCGCATTTGGCGCCCGCCGACGTTTTTACACTTGCAAAAAAGCAGCGGCAAGGCATCGGTTTCACCACGGTGTATCGCGCTCTGGCCCGGTTGCGAGAGATGGGACTTGTATCGGAGATTTCAGTCCCGGGCGCGGAGAGCGCCTACTACGAGACCGCCGGACCCGCGCATGCGCACTTCCGCTGCGAACAATGCGGCGCCATCGAAGATATCGACTATGCGCTCGATCCGAGCGTGGTCAACGAGATCGCGCACAAGCACGCGATCGCGGTGCGCGACGTTTCGCTCAGCTTGCATGGGAAGTGCGCGCGCTGTAAAGATCGCGCCGAGTCGCCGGCAGGCTGACCGCGCCTCCGTCCGGTTTCGCAAGCAGGGTTTGGTAGACGCCGATCCGGCCCGTTCGAAAACCTTGAGCACTCCCCGCCATATATAAGCGCCAAGCCCGGTAAGACTGCTCACCCGCGGCCGAAACGGCTTGCGCGCGATTGTTTTCGAGATTCGTGACCCAATGCTGCAGCGTGCGCGCATAATGCTCGCGTAAGTTCTCGACGTCGCGCACTTCGAAGCCCGCGCGTTCGGCAAATTGCAAGCTGTCCGAGACGCTTTCGAGCTCGCCGTCGGGAAAAATGAGACGCCCCATAAAACCTGACGATTTCCAGCTGCGCGCGTTGCGCTCGCCTAGCGAAATGCCGTGGTTCAGAAATAGACTGCCAGGCTTCAGTAAACGATACGCCGTTTCGAAATACTCCGCTAGCTTGTCGCGCCCGACGTGTTCGAACATGCCGATGCTCACGATTTTGTCGAAGACGGCATCGCGCGGCAGTTCGCGGTAATCGAGCAGCTCGACGCGGGCGCAATCCTGCAGGCCGGCTTGCGCGATGCGCCGGTTCGCTTCGCGCGCTTGCCCCTCACTCAGCGTTACACCCAAAGCCTCCGCGCCGAATTCTTTGGCGGCCCGGATGACGAGCGCGCCCCAGCCGCAGCCAATGTCGAGCAGACGGTCGCCGCGAACCAGGCGCAGTTTGCGCAGCGTGTGGTCGATCTTTGCATGCTGCGCCTCGTCAAGGCCGGTTACGCCGTCGTCGAAATAAGCGCAGGAATAAATGAGATCGCGATCCAGGAATGCCGAATAAAACTCCACCGGTTGATCGTAGTGAAATCCGATCGCCGCACGATCCCGCAC
Organism: Vulcanimicrobiota bacterium; assembly: GCA_013036095.1. Lineage (GTDB taxonomy): Bacteria > Vulcanimicrobiota > Vulcanimicrobiia > Vulcanimicrobiales > Vulcanimicrobiaceae > Rubrimentiphilum. Next base: position 5,141 of record JAAXCW010000013.1, on the reverse strand, counting down.
GAGCGAATGGCGTTTCCCGCGCAGCCGCGCTTCGCGGAGCTGCGGCAAGCGCGCGCGCGGCATCCTGCGCAGCAGCATCGCGAGTTTCAAAAACATGAGCTTGGGCGGGCGTTTCACGAGATCGTAGAGTTCGTCGACGGCCGCTTCCATATCACCGTCGACGTCGAGCAATCCCGCGGCAAACGTGCGGCCGGCATTCAGATCGACGGGGGGAGTAAACGCGCTGCGCAGCGCGCCCGGCGCGTTGACGTGCAGCGTGAACCGCGCTTGACGCGATGCCGGAACGAACGTGCCCTCCCATAACACAATGTCGAAATCGCGCCCATACGCCTCACCGAACAGCGTTCGTAAGACAGCCGCAGCCAGGCGCGCGTTCGGATCCGCGCTCGCAAAATGTTCAGAGCCCTGCATGCCGCTCCGTGTTCGGTGTCGAAGAAAAACCCTCATGCACTTTCTTGCGCTGCTGCTGGGAGTTACCGTGGCCGCGTCTCCGGCGCCTAGCCCCGCCCCGCTGACGCCGCTGAAGGTCATCGGCAGCGTACGATCGACGCCGTTTTGCACGACGCTGCACGAAACGATCGGCCCGGCGATCGCGGCCGTCCTTTCAAACGACGATCTGATCGCATCCAGCAAGCCGGCATTTGCAACGCTTTATCGCGACGACGTGCTGGCGCGCTCGCAAGCGCGCGCGCATTTGGATCTGAACCGCTTGGAGAGCCTCATCACGCCGATCGCCGCCAACGTCAAACGTGTCGATGCGCTGCTCGCCGGCAAGCCGAACGATCCAAAACTGCAAGCGATGCGCGACAAGCTTCAAGCCGTCTTAGCGCAGCAGAAAGAATCGCTCAACGTTATTTCCGGCTTTGTCGCGACTGAACAATTGGGCGAAATGGAACTCGGAGGGCCACCGGACAACTGGGCAAATGTTTTTGGCGCTAAGCGTCAAACGTCTGCGCGCCCCGGACCCGATCTTGCTCAGCCGCCGGCCGCTAAGAATCTCTTTGCCGCGGGCTTACCTTCGCTCAAGACACAAGATCCGCGCTATAACGCGAAGACCGTGGGCGCGACCTATGATCCGTTCGACCCGCTCGTCACCCAAATCCAAGAGCAGCGGTTCGCTGCTCAAGCCTCCGAAAGCGCCGCCGCGCAGCTCGTCGCCGACGCGGTTAAGCTGTGCGCCCCTTAACCACTGCTGCCGCCGCATCGTAGCTGCTGTTCAGAAACTCTAACATCGCTGCGCGCGGCGACGGCTGCGCTCGCGCCTCTTCGTAACGAAAGATGAATTCACCGATATCTGTGTTCCAGCCGGCGCCCGCGGGACGAATGACCGCGCGTTCCAACCCATCGGGCTTCGGAAAAGCGTAACTGTAAAAGGCCGGCTCGGCCAGACGCTGATCGCCAAACCAGAAACCGGCGCAGATCATTTGGGCGTCCGCGCCTTCCCGCATAATCAGGTTTGCCCCGGACGGCGGACTCGCCGGCCGGCCGGTGAACCGAAAGTACGCGAGGTCGAAGGAGCCCCAGAAGAATTGCACGAGCGAATGCCGCTCGCGAAATGGCGCGCGATACTCGCGAAGCACGCTGTCCACTCCCGAGAGAATCGTCCAGAACCGCCCGATGTCGGCTTCTTCGTATGTGCTGTGCTGGGTATCTTCGGTCAAAGGAATGGGATTGGGAACTTCTTGCGGCTTCGGATTGATCGACACATCGATCCCGAGCCCTTCGAGCGCCTCCATCATAGCAGCATAAAAATCCGCGACGGTGCGCGATTCCAAGTGAATCGACGCGCTTGGGCCGAGACTCGTCGAAATTTCGACGTAATGGCGCAGAAAATCGAATTGGATCTCAAAAGTATGGTCGCGATACGGGATGGGGCCGGTCGTCAAACCGCGCGAGTTCACATACAGCGCGCTGTGCTGCCATTCGGGTTCGTGAGGCGAAAGCGCGAGTCTGATCTTCCCGGGAATCTGCGAGTACATGTGGATCGTATCCAGCGTTTCTTTCCACTCGTCATACGGAAGCGACGGCCATGGAGTCTGCGATTGCGCCATTCCTGCGCCTTCGCGAGTTCGAGCCTTCCATCATTTGACCGCAACGTTTCGGCCATCGGCCGGACATGCTGCTCGGGCATAGTCTCCGGATGCTTGACTCTGCTCGCGAGGCCGCGCTCGCGCTTCTGGACGGCGGTCCGCACGAACACGCCTGCGTGCTGAGAACGCTGTTGAAATTCGGCGCCGATCCGCTTCGGTTTTCCCGCCGCCACGGAATCCGCGTCGTGCCGCTCGCCCGGCACGAATCGTATGGCGCGCGATCGCCGGCGCTCAGGCGCCTGGCGATCGATGTCGATGCATGGCCCGCTCCGCCCGCGGGCCTTTTCGTGGTCGAAGAACGTACGGTGTATTTGCGTTCGCGCAGCGCGATGACCGTCGCGCACGAATTCGGTCACGCGTTAGATTGCGCACTGGGCGGCGGCATCTACCGTTCCGGCGTGGATCCCCTCTTGCGGCGCCTCTTTCGCGAAGCGCGCGCGTTCATCACGCCTTATGCGGCAACCGGCGCCGACGAATACTTCGCCGAGTCTCTGCGCGCGTACGTCGAAGCGAACGACGCGCATTCGTTCTGGCCGCGAGCGACGCGCGCGCGTTTGGCGCGCATCGACCGGGCCATGTTCGAGTACGTCGAGCGGCTCTTTACGGCGGAGCTGATGCTACGGAGTTGACGCGACTTGCGCGGCCGTTACGGGGCCGGCTTTATTTCCCCAAGACGACCGAATGTAGGTGATGACCGCGGCGATGTCGCCGGTGCCGAGCGTGCCTTTCCAGGCGGGCATCGTTCCGTTAAACGTCTTCCCATTGACGGAAATCGTGCCCGTCAGCCCGCCGTTCACGATATGAATGACCTTGCTCGCGTTGCCCGTTACGAGAGCATTGCCGGCAAGCGGCGGACCGATCGCGCCCTTACCATCGCTCTGGTGGCACGTCGAACAGTTCGTCGTGTAGACTGCAAGGCCGTTAGAGCTCGCCATCACCTTGGCGGTCTTCAACTTTGCGGGCGCCGCCGTCGATGCCGCGGTCGCGGTCGTCGTGCTGCTGTTGGAGTTCGAGCACGCCGTCACATTCGCCGCCAGGAACGCCGATCCAAAGAGAATGCCGATCGCTCGCCGCATGCCGCTTCCTTCCGCCTTAGACATCAGTAGAAGTCGCTAGTACTCCCCTCGCCCGCGGTCGCCTGCGCCCCTCCATGTTTGGCATGATACATGCGGTGATCGGCAGCTTCCATCAGTGCGTCGGCTTCTTCACCATCGCGCGGAAAGATTGCGGCGCCCACGCTCATGCCGACCGTCACCAGCGAGCCTTCCACCACGATGTGCGTATCCAAGATGCGCACGACGTTGGCTTGCACGGAATCGAGCACCGCGGGTTCGCTCAGCCCCTTGACGAGCACCGCGAACTCATCGCCGCCCATGCGCGCGACCGTGTCGCCGGGACGCACCGCATTTTTTAGCCGGCGCGAGAAAATCTGGAGCAGAATGTCGCCGACGCGGTGACCGTAGCGATCGTTGACGGCTTTGAAGTCGTCCAGGTCGATGTAGAGCACGCCCAGGAGCAAGCCGGAACGGCGCGCATATTCGACCTCGTCTTCAAACCTTTCGAAAAACGCGAGCCGGTTGTCGATGCCCGTGAGCGCGTCGCGCGTCGCGAGCGTTTTCAGCTCGAGGTTGCGCTGCGCCGTACGCAGCAACTCGGCTTCCGCCTTCGAACGTTCGCCGTCGAGAATGCGGATGCGGTCGAGCAAACTAAATGAAAGAATAATGCATTCCGCCATCGCCCCGAACTCGACGCCGTTTTCCGCGAACAACCAGTTGCCGGACGGCGTGAAACGGTTGTATGCGAGGTTGGCAATGATACCCGCTAGCAGCGGAACGAAGGCCGCCACGAAGAATCGCGCAGGATGATATCCGGCCCGAATGCGGACCGCGCCGGCGCCGACCGTCACGATCATCGCCGCAAACTGCAAGAACAGCACAACAGCCGCAAAGCGTTCTCCGCCTGAAAAAGCGTGACGCGCGACTTCCGAGACCGCGACCAGAACGAATGCGGCAATCAGCAGCCGGTCCCACTTGGGGGCCGCGCTGCGCGTCTGCAAGAACGAACGCGTGAACCCCAGGAACGTTCCGAACGCCAGCAACTCAGTGACGACGCTCGGCCAGCGCGCGTCGAATCCGATCCCCGGCCAGAAGTATGCACTTCCCAGTCCCGTTGTAACCAGCTCGTTTGCAACGAGCGCTCCGACGTACCCGACGAACCACGCCGCGCTGCGATCGCGCACCGAGAACGCGACGTACAGGTTGCAGAATCCAATCGCCAGCAGAATGCCGAAGAAAAGCCCGTCGACCAGACGATAAAGAAAACTCTGTGCCATCCGGTCGCGCAGCGTATTGGCCCGCACCCAAAGTGGCGAGTCTGCATGATAGGCAACGTGCAAATACACCGGCTTTGCGGTGCCTGCGGCCGTCCGATCGATCGTGATACCGATGATCACGTACGACTCGGCGTGCCGGTTGTACGGTATCGCGGTGCCGATCAAAAACGCGCGATAGCCGCCGGGCTCCGGCACATACGCCTCCCCGCCGGTCACGGTTCGCGGCAGCGCGAGCACCCATGGTCCGGTCGCGCCCTTCTGCGCGTTCAGCGGCACGCGCATCCAGACGGTTGTAAGCCCGCTGCCCGTCACGGGATTATTCGGCGTAAACGCGGCCGCGCCGGCAAGCACTGCTGAAGCCGGAATCGATCCGGACGCGTAACGAACTTGCGGAGTCAGCTCGGCGGTGCGCGACCCGTCGTTCAATAAGCTCGAGACGGCGGCATGTGCGGCCGGCGCGCACAATAGCCAGAGCACCATGCAGAGGGCCGGTGCCGCGAGACCCTTGCGCCGGGACGACGGCATCCCGCTCTGTTCAGATGCTCTCGGCGGTTACGCCTGCCATTCACACAAAAGCATAACAAATCACGAGCTCGCCGGACGGCGCTGCGCGCTCATCGCCCATGCGAGTGCCACCAATAAAAAGTTAGCGACGAGCGAACTTCCGCCGTACGAAATAAATGGCAGCGTGATCCCGGTCAGCGGGAAGAGGCCGATAA
>JAAXCW010000012.1 GCA_013036095.1 Vulcanimicrobiota bacterium | reverse complement strand
GGTGGAAGAGATCCACTTCGTGCAGCGCCATGCCCACGTTTAGCAAGTGGAGGTGCGAGTCGATCAGCCCGGGGAGCACGGTGGCGTGGGCGAGATCTAATGTCTTGGCACCACGCTTGGCGTAGTTCTTCGCGCCGCGTAGCGTTCCGATGTATCCGAACCTCCCGTTCCTTACGACAAACGCTTCGGGGTTTACGAAGCGCGGGTCAACGGTGTGGATGGTGGCATTTGTTACGATGAGATCTTTGCCGGCCTCGCCCTTCGACACGCGCATCGAAGATGCGCTACTCATGATGACATTAGGGGCGCCCAGAAAGCCGGCTGCGGAAGCGACGAAAGTGCGGCGGCGCATTGGATGGGGTTTGCCCGTCTTCGGGCCTAGGGTCCTTCGGGTCTAAGGGGCGGCAACGTTTTGGACACGCTCCGGCAATGTCCGGCATCGACTATTGTGCCGTGCCCAACCGGAAGGTCCCCAAAATCCTTAAGATCATTAAACGAGATGGGTGGTACCTCGTAAGAATTACCGGAAGTCACCGCCAGTTCGAGCATCCGTTTAAACCTGGATGCGTCACGGTGCAGGGAAAGCCAAGCAATGATCTGCGGCCTAAGACATGGTTCAGTATTCTCAGGCAGGCTGGATTGAGGTAAAATATGCGGGTAATGGAATACGCCGTAATAATCGAATCAGGCCCTCGAAATATGTCAGCATATCTTCCCGACTTGCCCGGATGCGTCGCCACCGGCTGGACGGAAGAAGAAGTGATCAAAAACATCCGGGACGCAGCTCGTTTTCATATTGAGGGCATGCGAGAAGCCGGCGAGCGTGTTCCCAAACCTACTTGTAAGGCAGTCCAAGTTAAACTTTAAGCTCGAGCTCCGCGGGCCTCGACAGGCTCGGCCGTGGTTCGACGACGCGTTCGCCCCTGGGCGAACGCTGCTCACCATGACACTACGAGCTACCAGTGGTCGTAGCGAATCGTTAGCACTGCGACGTCGTCTTGGTGCGTTTGACGATCGATGACCGACTGGAGGACCGCCGTAGCGGGATGCAGCGCTTCGCGCACGTCCTGACGCATGATGGCGCGTTTGAGGCGCTCCCACGACTCCTCGATGTTTCGATTCCATTCCAAAAGGCCGTCGGTGAAGAAGACGGCAAACGAGCCGGGCGGCAAGGCGATGACCTCGGCGGTCTTAGCGATTTTGCCGAGTTCAAAGAGTCCCAGCGGTACGCCGCGCTCCTCGAACGGGTCGATCACATTCCCGCTGCGATCCCAAACGAGCGGCCCAGGATGGCCGGCGGTCGCGCAGGTCAGTGTGTGGCGGACGGGATCGAGCAGCGCAACGAGTGCGGTCGTGAATTCATCGCGCGAATCCGCGCGCATAATCTCATCGGCGATATAGAGCGCGCGCACCGGATCGGGATCGGCAAAGAGGGCTGCGCGCAAGCCGTTGCGGTGGCGGCTCATCCAGACGGCGCCATCGAGCCCATGACCGAGCACGTCGCCGACCGTGATCGCGATGCGGCCATCGGGCAGATCGAAAGCGTCGTACCAGTCACCGCCCACAAGCAATTCTTCCGATGACGGCTCGTAAAATGCGTCAAATGAAATGCCGCGATGTTTGGGCAGCCGGCTCGGCAGCGCCGCCTGCTGAAAGCGCGTTGCGATGTTTAGAGTTTGCTGGTAGAGCTGAGCTTTCGCGATCGCGGCGCCGCAGCGCAGGCCGAGATCTTGCGCGAACCTCAAAACGTTGTCGTCGTATGGTTCTTGGCCGCTCTCGCCGAGCGCCAGTGTGAGCGTGCCGAGCATGCCTTGCGTCTTTGACGTGACCGGGACGATCATCATGGATTTGTATTTCATGCGGCGCATGAGCGCTTTTTGTTCGCTCGATTGCGAGGCGAAAAAGGCGTCGTTGACCTCCGGTGCCAGCAGCGGTTCTCCCGAACGGGCGACCAGCGTTGCGAAATCATGGTCGCCGCGATGATCGGCGGCGGCTTCGGCGGCGGACTTCAGCTCATTGGCGCGACTCGCATCGCGATGCGCGGAGGCGACCAGGCATAGGCGGTCGTCGGTAAAGAGATCCAGGAGGCAGATCTCGGCGACGGTTTCCACGGCCGCTTCGCAAACCGCGTCGATCGTCTGGTGCCAATCGAGCGCGCGCGAGAGAATATCGCCCGAACGTACGAGCAGTTCCAAATACCGATGTTCGCGCTCATAGCGCGATGCAAGCAGCCGAATATCGACGCTCATCTCTTAATGCGCTTCGTTTTGGACGGCCGCGGCTCCGGGGTTGCTGGCGCCTGCTCGTTTTTACGCAAGGAGCGGTGCTGGAACGGGCCGTATATTCTTTGTATATACATATGGAGAAGACTACGACCGTCGTCACTCGCTGGGGCAACAGCCTGGGCGTTCGTCTTCCCAAGGGCCTTGCTAAAAGCGCTGGACTGCGTGAAGGGGATCGCGTGGATCTCACTTCCGAGGAAGACACCGTCGTGATGCGCCGCGCCAGGCCGCGTTATACGCTCGATCAGCTGCTCGAGTCTATTACGTCGGGAAATGTTCATCCGGAAATCGACTGGGGCGGACCGGTCGGCCGCGAGCGGTTTTGGGAAGACGAGTAAGAGGCTACGTACCTGGGCGTGGCGATATCGCGTGGCTCGATTTCAGTCCGCACCTGGGACACGAGCAGGCCGGTCGTCGTCCCGCGCTTGTATTAACCGAACAACGATATAATGCTGCCTCGGAGCTCGCGGTAGTTTGCCCCATCTCAAGTAGAGAAAAAGGCCATTTGTTCGAGGTTAAACTGCCTGCTGCGCTGCGGACCGCAGGCGTTGTGATTGCCGACCAAGTTCACAGCTTTGCCTGGACCCAGCGCGGAGCCGAGTATCGTGAAACGGTTCCCTCTGAAATTCTCGACGACGTTCTAGCCCGCGTTGCAGCGTTGTTAGGATTCTAGACGGTTATGATTACTTTGGCGCGGGCGTGGCCGGTATCGACGTAGCGCATGGCTTCGGCGGTTTCACTTAGCGGATAGCTTCGATCGATCGCGGGTGTAAGCTTTCCGGTTGCCATCATTTCAGCGAGGACGCCCAGGTCGACTTGGTTCGCCTTGGCGATGAACGGCAGAAACTTTTGCTTGCTCAGGCGGGAGAGGACCATCGCGGTTATCATGTGCTTCATGAGGGCGAGCATCGACATCTCGTGCGGCACGCCGGCCATCACGGATTTACCGCTTGGATTTAATATACGTTGGTATGTCTTGGGGTTATGGTTGCCGGCGTTTTCGAAGATGACGTCGTAGGTTTGTGATTCTCTGGTGAAATCGGTTTGCGAATAATCGATGACGCGGTCGGCGCCGAGCGATCGGACCATTTCCACGTTACCGGTACTGCATACGGCAGTGACGTGAGCGCCCAGTGCCTTGGCGATTTGCACCGCGAATGTGCCGACGCCGCCGGAGGCGCCGTTAACTAATACGCGCTGGCCCGGTTGAAGATGACCATAGTCACGGAGCCCTTGCAGCGCGGTAAATCCGCAGACCGGCGTGGCGGCGGCTTGTTCGAACGTGACGTTATCGGGTTTCGCGACGAGTCGAGCTTCTTTCGTGCAACCATACTCGGCGAAGGCGCCTTTGCAGACGCCGAAGACCGCATCGCCGGGTTTAAATTGCGTGACGTTCTTGCCGACGGCTTCGACGACGCCGGCCATGTCGGTCCCAGGCCGCGTGTTCGGCTTGCGCAAACCGAACATGAGGCGCATGACGGAGGGACGGCCGCTCATGATGCGCCAGTCGGGCGCGTTGATCGAGGCGGCATGGATTTTTACGAGCACTTCATTATCGGCAGGCGTCGGTTTTTCGACATCCGCTATTTTCAGGACGTCGGCCGTGCCATAGGCGGAATAGACGATGACTTTCACTCTTCATGGTTACTTAGGCGGGCTTGGCGTTGTTTCGGCGCAATCAGGAGGCAGCGTAACCTTCTAGACGCGAGCACTCTCGGCGCTTAGGCGCCACAGAATCAGCAGCATTGCCCCGATGCCGGCCGCTGCCACGAACGGCGACCACACGACGCCCACAAACAGCGCGAGGATCGAGAAGGCCAGGAGTATCGGCCACGCGCTTTCTTTTGTAAACACGCCCAGGACTTCGCCGGCGCTCTCTTTGTGTTGTACGGTTTCCTCATCGCCGGGGAGCTGCGCGTTTTTTTCGGCGAGCAGCGCGTAGCCGGCCGCGAAGCTGAGGCCGAGCGCCATCAGTCCAAGCATTAACGTTCCGATGATCTCATGCGATGAAAACCAATACACGATTGCCGCGACCGCGCCGAATGTAGCCGACGACAAGAAGAGGGTGATGAACGCTTTCATGCGCCCTCGGGGTGCGCAAGATCCCAGGTGGGGCGCTCGGAACGGATGGGCGGAAGCGCTTCGAAATTAAACTCCGGCGGCGGACACGACGTCGCCCATTCCAAGCTGTTGGCGCCGCCCCAGGGGTCGTCGGGGAGCGGTCCTTCGACGACGCGTTCGCCATGGCGAACGCTACTCAGGATGACATTCCGTTGCACGGTAGCCATGATGACATTGAGGATGAAAAGCATGACGCTCAGCGCCATGAGCAGCGCGCCGATCGTCGAGACGAAGTTCAGCCACGGGAGATCGCCGAACGCTGGATAGGTGTAGACGCGGCGCGGCATGCCCTCGAGCCCCATGAAATGCATTGGTAAGAAGACGACGTTGAAGGCGACGAGCATCGTCCAGAAGTTCCATTTGCCGAGCGCCTCACTCAGTTTCACGCCGAACATTTTCGGCCACCAAAAATAGACTGCGCCAAGCACGGCGAAGAGCGAACCACCGCCGAGCACGTAGTGCATGTGTGCGACGATGAAGTAGCTGTCTTCTGCGTGGTAGTCGATCGGCGGCGAGGCGATCATCACGCCGGTGATGCCGCCGAGCAAAAAGTTTAACAGGAAACCGATGATGAAGAGCATGGGCGTGGTGAGGCGGATGCGTCCGCCCCACATCGTGCCGATCCAATTCCAGAATTTTACGCCGGTGGGGACGGCGATCAGAAACGACATCGCGGAGAAGAACGCGTTGGCGACGACGCCGGTGGTGAACATGTGGTGCGCCCAGACGCTCATTGAGAGTCCGGCGATAGCGAATGCGCTGAGCACGAGTCCGACGTACCCGAAGATCGGCTTTCCGGAAAAGACCGCGATGATTTCGGAGACGACGCCGAAATAGGGGAGAATCATGACGTAGACTTCCGGATGTCCGAAGAACCAGAAGAGGTGCTGGTAGAGGACGACGTTTCCGCCTTGCGCCGGATCGAAGAAGTGCCCGCCGTAGTGGCGATCGATCAGTAGTTCGAAGAGCACCGCTGCGAGCGCCGGGAAGGCCATGAGTATCATGAGCGCGGTGGCGAGCATTTCCCAGGTAAAGACGGGCATGCGCCACATCGTCATGCCGGGGGCGCGATAGAGTAGGATCGTTGTGATGAAATTGATCGCCACGATGATGGTGGCGATCGCATTCAGCAGCAGACCGATGATCCAGAGATCTTCGCCGGCGCCGGTCGAGATTTGGATGCCGGAAAGGGGCGCGAAGGCGGTCCAGCCTGCGAAGGCCGCCCCGCCGGCGGCGAAGGCGCCGCTGAAGACGACGAGCCCACTTATAATGAAGAGCCAGACGCCGAGTGCGTTCAAGCGAGGGAACGCCATGTCGGGCGCGCCGATTTGCAATGGGATGAGGTAGTTCGCGAGGCCGAATCCGAACGGCGCGATCACCAGAAATATCATCGCGGTGCCGTGTAGGGTGAAGAGCTGGTTGAAGGCGCTCGGAGAGACGAGGGTTTCGTTCGGCTGAGCGAGCTGCAGACGCATCACCAGTGCGAGCAAGCCGGCGATCACAAAGAACACGCCGGTGGTCGCCATGTACAGTATTCCGATGCGTTTGTGGTTTGTGGTAGTAAGCCAGGTGATCATGGTGCGGCCCTCGACATGCGCGCTAATCGCGCGCCGCTCGGGCGCCCTTCGACTCCGCATTTCGCTAAAGGCGAAATGCTTCGCTCAGGATGACACCTTAAACCCACTATCGCAGCGTTCTGCCGCGCCGAAGCGCGTGGTTCGACAGGGGCACCTAATGGCGCCCGCTCACCATGACAGCATTGCGCCGTGGCGCGGCGGGATAGCCACCGTTCAAAATCGGCGGCGGGAACGACGCGAACCGTAAATGTCATCAGCGCGTGATCGAGGCCGCAGAATTCAGAGCAATTTCCCGGATAGACGCCGATCTTGTTCGGCGTAAGGTCGAAGTGATTCGGAAAGCCGGGAAGCGCGTCGCGCTTAAAAAGGAATGCAGGGATCCAAAACGAGTGGTCGATGTCGGCTGAGTAGAGATTTACCTGCGTCAGTTTGTTTGCCGGTAAAACGAGCTCGGGCGGCGATTGCGGCGTGCCGGTGATCGAGACGTTGCGCCCGGGATATGAGAAGGTCCAAGACCAGCGGAACGCCTTGACGTCAACGGTTGCGTACGGATTGGCATGTAGCGCGTCGTTCGAGACTTCGCGCACGTAGGTGACGTAGAAGAGTCCGATGACGATCAGCAGCGGAATGACGACGCCGGTGATTTCCAGCGGCACGTTCTGTTTGAACTGCGGCGGCATTTTGGTTTGGCCGCGATCGCGCCAGCGCAGCAGTGAGTAGAAGATAAGCGCATAGACGAAGGCCGCGATCACGCAAGCGGTGGCGAAAAATACCATCCAAACGCCGCGAAGGTCCTCAGCTTGCAGCGAGGCCGGCTGGAGAATCGGCATCGCGCCTTTCATACCCAGGAAGGGCCCGGTTGGCTCGGGCGGGGCGCGGGTACCATAGGCTCGTGCGAGCGGCGCGACATCTACGGCCGTTGCCCGTCCGAGCTCATCCGGTGGTTCTCGGGACGGTCATTTTCTTGGCGTCGGAGTTAATGTTTTTCTCCGCGCTCTTTGCGACGTACTTCGATTTAAAGGCTTACAACAAAGTTTGGCCGCCGGCGTACGTGCATCTCGATCAGGGCGGGATGGCGATCGGGACGTTCATGTTATTTGTTGCGAGCGCCGTCATGTTTCCGTTTGTGCGGGCGGTGCGAGCGCGCAACGTGAGGGCGGCGCATGGGTGGCTTTTTACGAGCATCGTTGGCGGCGTCGGTTTCATGGCATTCGAGCTGCACGGGTGGGCGAAGCAGGGGTTTGGGATTGCAACCGACGCGTACGGGTCGATCTACATGACGATGACCGGGTTTCACTTCTTGCATGTCGTGGCGGGCGTCATTATGCTCGGCATGCTGTATTTCGGGCTGCGTTCGCCGGCGTTTCTTTCCGATGAGCACTCGGGTGTGCAGGCGATTTCCTACTACTGGCATTTTGTTTTTGTCGTGTGGATTGGGGTCTACGCGACGTTGTTTTTGGTGCGATGAGCGGGAGGGGACGGGAGCTCCTCATTGCGATCGCGATCGGCGCCGCCATGCTTGGCAGCGTTGGGTTTATGGTCGCGTTTGTTTTGCACGAAGACATTCACTGGCAGGGTGGCTTTCTTGTGTTCGCCTTCGCCGGGTTTATGTTCGCGGCGCTCGGTTGGGCGCGGTGGATTTTACCGCGCGAGCAAGTGGAGGAGGAGCGCACTGTTGGTGTGAGTGTCCCGCGGGCCTCGTCCTTCGACAAACTCAGGATGACATCGTCGGCCGTCCTTCGACAACGCGCTCGCGAAGCGAGCGCGGCTCAGGATGACAATTCAAACGGGGGCCCGCGGAGCGGGCCATCCATAGAAGCCCCCGGTCACCATGACACCACGAGAAAAAAGTGGTTGAGCCGTATGATGATTGCCGCGGCGGGTTTGTTTGGGTTGGCGGCATTGTTTCCGATTGGTTCGCTGGGGCCGGCGCCGGACGACACGCTCTTTCATACGAAGTGGCGGCGTGGCTCGCGCTTGCAGCGCTCGGATGGAACGTTTGTAAAACAGAGTGACCTCAATGTTGGCGCGATGGAGACCGTTTTCCCGGAAGGGAACTTGGACGACGCGCAGTCGGTTGCGATGATCCTTCGCATGCCCGACGGCGTGGGGCGCGATGCGCTCAACGGGTACATTGCGTATTCCAAAGTGTGTACGCACGCGGGTTGTCCCGTGGCGCTGTATCGGGCGGCCGATCATAAGCTGGTCTGTCCGTGTCATCAATCGGTTTTCGATGCGGCGAACGATGCGGCCGTGCTAGCCGGGCCGGCCGATCACGCGTTGCCGCGGTTGCCGTTGCAGATCGGCGACGATGGCTATGTGCGCGCAGATGGAGATTTTCCCGAGCCGGTCGGTCCCGGCTTTTGGGAGCACGCGTGATCGCGAGGCTGCTCGACTGGACCGACGAGCGTCTGGGCAGCTCGAGTTTCATTCATAAGGCGCTGCGCAAAGCGTTTCCCGACCATTGGTCGTTCATGCTGGGCGAAATCAATTTCTATTGTTTTCTGGTGCTGATTGCGACCGGCACGTTCTTGGCGCTCTGGTATGTGCCGTCGACGAACGAAATCGTGTACCACGGTCCGTACGCGCTGCTGCGCGGCGCGAAGATGAGCGAAGCGTTCGAGTCGGTGATGCGGATCAGTTTTCAGGTCAACGCGGGCTTGCTGATCCGGCAAATCCATCACTGGGCGGCTAACGTCTTTTTGGCGGCCATCGTGGTGCACATGTGCCGAATCTTTTTCACCGGTTCGTTTCGCAAGCCGCGCGACATCAACTGGGTCGTCGGGGTGACACTGTTTTTTACGGCCATGTTCGAGGGCTTTACCGGGTATTCGATTCCGGACGATCTGTTGAGCGGGCTTGGCTTGCGGATTGCGGTTTCGATTCTTCAGTCGGTGCCGTTTGCCGGCACGTACGCGATGTTCTGGTTGCTGGGGGGCATGTTCCCGAGCACGCTCATGTTGCAGCGCTTGTTTACGCTTCACGTGTATGCCATGCCGATACTTTTGCTCGGCGGCATCAGTGTGCACATGATGATCCTGTGGCGGCAGAAGCATGCGCAGTTTCCGGGGCCGAGTCATACGGAGCGCAATGTTGTCGGGTCGCCGATGTTTCCGAACTACGCGGTGAAGACGCTGGCATTGTTGTGCGGCGTCGTGAGCGTGCTGACGATGCTCGGTGCGTTCGTGCAGATCAATCCGGTCTGGATTTGGGGACCGTACCGATCGGATCTTGCGATTACGCCGGCGCAGCCGGATTGGTACGTCGGCTGGCTCGAGGGCGCGCTGCGCATCGGGCCGCACTGGGCGATTCATCTGTTCGGGCATATGGTGCCGTCGGTCTTTTGGCCGGGGCTGGTGTTGCCGCTGATTATCATGATCGTGCTGGTCAGTTATCCGTTCGTTGAAGCGTTTGTGACCGGCGATCGGGCGGAGCATAATTTGCTGGATGTGCCGCGCGAAAAGCCGGCGCGAACGGCGTTCGGCGTTGCATTCTTCGTTTTTATGGCGGGGCTGTTTTTGGCGGGCGCGGACGACCTCGAAGCGCGGTATACGAATCTCTCGCTCGACGGGTTGGTGTGGTTTTACCGGTTGTTCTGTATCTTCGGACCGATGCTGGCGTTCGCGGTGACGTACGCGTTGGCCGGAGGATTGAAGCAGCGCGGCGGCGTGCATGAGGCGCCGCGTGTCCGCCTGACGCGCAAAGCCGAGGGCGGTTTTAGCGAGGACGAGATCTCGTGACTGCGCCGGTGCTTTCGATCGCGGTTATCGCGGTGTATGTGTGGGCGGTGCGAGGGTATCGCGAGCTCTATCCGGCGCGTGGATTTGAGGCGTGGCGAGTGCTTACGTTTATTCTGGGCTTTGTGTGCTTCGGTCTCGCGCTTTCGGCGCCGGTTAACGTGCTTGCAGAGCGATCGTTCGCGGCGCATATGGCGCAGCATGTTGTGTTGATGCTAGTTGCGGCGCCGCTCGTACTTTTGGGAGCGCCGCTGTTGTTGGCGGTAGCGGTGCCGTCGCGCGATAAGGCGCGGATGGTGGCGGGAGTGGCGGGGCATCCGGTCATGCACGCCGTGTTTGCGCCCATCGTTGGGTGGGTGCTTTTCGTCGGCGTGTTATGGGGCGCGCACTTTTCGCCGCTCTATGAGGGAGCACTCGAGTCGGGGTGGGTTCATGTTGTAGAGCACGCGCTGTTTATCACGGCGGCGTTTCTGTTTTGGCTGCCGGTCGTGCAAGTGGGGTTTGTTCCGAGGCCGGTGTCGTTTCCGGCGCGCATGCTTTACTTAGTCCTAATGTTTCCGCAGGGTGCGTTTCTCGGGTTGGCGATTTATGGGTCGCGGCATGTGTTGTATGCGCATTACGCCACGGTGTTGGGCGCGGCTGCTGTGGGCGACCAACAAAACGGCGGCGCGATCATGTGGATTGCGGGGGGCTTCATTATGTTTGCCGCGTTTATGCTGGTGGCCGCTTCTTGGGCGCGGAGTGAGCGTGCGCCCCTCGACACGCGCGCTAACGCGCGCTACTCGGGGTCCTTCGACAAGCTCAGGATGACATAATAACTATGCCGCCGTTAACGTGCTCACCATGATGCACTTGGCCTTAGTGTTGGCCGCAGCCTTAAGCGCGCCCGTGCATGCGAATGATGCGGCAGCGCTCTATCAAACGCGGTGCTCATCGTGCCATGGTTTAAGTCTGCAAGGCGGCCCTCAGGCGCCGCCGTTGACTAACACCGATGCGGCGAACGTCGACTTCATGTTGCAGACAGGACGCATGCCGGCCGAGCGGCCATGGGAAGAAGAGGTTCGCAAGCCACCGAGTTTTACGCATACACAAATTAGTGAACTCGTCGCGTATGTCATGAGCAAATCGAGTGGCGATCAGTCGCTGCCGGTCATTCATAAGGGCGGCGACTTGGGTTCGGGACGCATCGTATATGCGGAGAATTGCGCGCAATGTCATAGCGCGACGGGCAAGGGGAACAATATTGCGTATCGCAATGTGGCGCCGTCGATGATGGATTCGACGCCGCTCGAGATTGCGGAGGCGGTGCGGACAGGTCCGGACGTCATGCCGAAATTTGGTCCGCGCGTTATTGACCAGCGGCATCTCGACGACTTGCTCGCGTACGTTCGATGGCTGCAGGCGGAGCGTTACAACGCCGGTGGCTTTTCGCTTTCCAATTGGGGGCCGATATCGGAAGGCTTGATCGCGTGGGTTCTGGGAATCGCGCTCCTCGTGTTCCTAGCGCGGCGCATTGGGACGACGGAGTAAGCTATTGGTTCCCGTTGCATTCGGCTGACGACTGCAGAATTATCGCGGCCGCGCGATTTTCGAGCGCCTCCTCATTCCACTGATAGGTGGTTAGATTGTTGAAGAGTTGCGCGAACTTGGTAAAACCCAGCAGGCCAAGATCGACGGTTCCCGGTGTCGCAGCCGGTCCCGGAGAGGGCGCGGGCATTTGGAATGCGGAGGTTTCCGCGGGCGGGATGACGATGGGAGTATCTTTGAGCGGATCGACAGGCGCTTTCATTCCGTCGCCGTGTCCCATGAGCCGGTTTCCGTTGTAGCTGTAGTACGTGCCGCTCAGGACGTTTAAGGCTTGATTTTGATGGTCGATAATGTCGCGCAGCTCTTGTTGCATCTGCAGGAGCCGGCGATCGTCTTCGGTTTGGGGTTGCTCCGGGAAGCGGTGCGTGTCGTTTAGGAGCGCTTGGGCTGTTTCGAGGTTTTGCGCAATTTCGCCGATCATCGGATTGAGGTGGTTCATGTCCATATCGATGACCATCCCGACGTTCGCGCTTGAGATCTTGTCTCTGGCCATCTTTAAGAACAGCGTCTTTGTTTGGTCGACCGCGATATTATTTTGAATGAGCGCTTGCACGGCATGTCCGATGTTTTGGCGGAGCGTCGTGCAAAATGAGGAGGACCGCACGTGCGTTATCGTCTTCAGCGGCGTCGGCGCTGGTGAAGGCTGGGACGCGACCATAACGGCCAAAACTGCACCCAACATGGGCACATTATCCCACGGTTAAGTATCTTTGTACATAACGTTGTAATATCAGAAGGCGCAGGGTGGTAGGAGTTGGCGCACGTGATCGACGAGGTGCCGAACGGCGGGCGAACTTGAACCGCGATAGGTCCATGAGTCATCGCCGCGGATAATGGTAAGTGTCTCAATGGGCGGCCCGTTATCCATCGAGGCGCGCGTCATGATCGTGTGACGCGGTTTCGAGGAGGCGCGCGTAGTTGGCGCCTCTGTACCGTGGCCGGCGCCGGCGGTTAGCGCGTCGGCTTCTTTCCAGAGTGCCTCGCTCGCGCTCGGAGCCAGCGTGCCTTTCTCACTGCATCCGCGTTTGCCGTTATACGCGGCTTCATAGTCTCCGTTTCTTTCGATCGACAGTTCTTTTCGAAGCACGACGAATCCAGATTTGCTCCACGAGTACTGAATCGTCGCTTCCGGTGACGCTGTCGCTTTTACGAAACGCGCGAGAGCTCTTTGCTGATAGCCGCAGTCGAAGCGTGAGGAGGCAAAGCAGGCCGGCGGAATCAGTCTCTGCGCGGGGGGAGAGGTTGCCGCGACGGCCAGCAGTAGGACTTGAAGAAGCATCAGTTACTCCACGTTCGTCATGCTGCCGGTGTGACTTTAAGACAAACTAGTGCGTACTTTGTATAATACGCTTTATTTGAGCCGGCGCCAGTTTTCCGCTTTGGTCGACAAGGTGGATCTCCGTTGCACCGATCTTCCATCCGTGACACGGGATAGAAGTCCATCCCAGCGGTAGTGCGTTTCCGTGATTAGCTGCGGGCAGAGTCGGCGGCCGACTTCGTGGGGTTCCCTGCCACCTCAAGGCGCGGCAAGCGAACGAACCAGCACCCGGCGTCGCAGCCATTTCCGTAACGGAGAATCCGGCACCGCTGGTTGACGGAGCATACCGCAAGATAATGGTTGAGCGCGCCGCCGTGGCAGGCGCTTGCGTGACCCAAATCAGGCGATAACCTGACGGCAACCCTTGCGGTTCGACAAAGGGGAATTTCGCAATCGTTCGTGCTTGGTCGATCGATATGGTGCGACCCATGACTATTTGATCCGAGCGGGCGGCGGGAAAATAGCTAAACATCATCACCCTGCGAGCCGCTTGCGCGATAACATTCGAAACCGGCGCTACGAATAGAGTGCCGATGATCGCCAATGCGACTGCCGTGACCGCTAACCAGCGTCCGCCGGACGAACGTCGCGAGGGTTCAAGGCGTCGCGCTCGAGCAGAGATCGCGACGCGATTCACCGGTGGAACTATAATCGATTCCATTTTAGATGAGGCCGCTTTTCCAAGAAAAGCCTCGACGTGCTCAGTTGGGATCATGGCAAGCGCTCCCTTCGACGATTAAATCGGTTTCCAAAAGACGGCGAAGCGATCGACGCGCCGCAAAAAGTCGCACGCGCACGGCGCCATATGTCGTGCCGAGGATCGCAGCGACTTCGTTATCCGGGAAACCGTAATAATAATGAAAGATGATGGCGAGACGCTGCGTGTGCGGCAGCTGGTCCAATGCGCGGCTTAAGTCGAGGGTTTGTTCCGACAAGTCCTTGGACGATTGGGTGTCCACCGGTTCTTCGTGCGCGTGGCGGACACGACTGCGCGCAATTTCGTAAGACTTGCGAACGACGATCCGATAGAACCACTGCTTAAAGGCGCGCTCGTCGCGCAGATCGGGAAGCGCGCGATGTAGTTGCGCGCAAGCCTCTTGCGCCGCGTCTTCCGCGTCCGCGTCATTATGCAGCACGGAGTGCGCGATGCGATAGGCGTCGGGCCAACATGCTTCGACGAGTTCATCGATCGGCTTCACACCCATCAGATGAAGGTAGCCTCCAAAATGTTAGGCCTCCTCGCCCTGGGCCGGCTTCGGTCACCGGTCATACCGCTGTGTTGACTAATAGGACTTAGTCCATTAGACTAAAAGCATGAAGCGAGTGAATATTCACGAGGCGAAGACGGCCTTTTCGGCGCTAATCAAAGACGTTCAGGGCGGCGAGGAAGTCGTCATCGCTAAGGCCGGGGTTCCTGTTGCGCGATTGGTTCCGGTCGGAACGGATCCCCATAAGCGGGAGCTCGGTTACGACGAGGGGCTTCCTTTTCACATTGCCCCGGATTTCGATACGTTCGTACCGGACGAATTCAAAGAGTATGTGGAGTGAAGTTACTACTGGATACACATGTCTTGCTTTGGATGGGGCTCGAGCGCAAACGCCTGGGCCGGCGGACGCGGGCGCTTTTGGAAGATCCGGCAAACGATCTCGGGATCTCCGTTGCTAGCGCTTGGGAAATCATCCTTAAGACCGCGCGGGGAAAGCTTGCACTTCCGATGCAGCCATCTGAGTACATCCGAACGCGGTTTCGGCGCGCGGGTGCAACCGTGTTGCCAATCACTCTGGATCACGTTCTCGCGCTGGCCTCGCTAAAAGGCGGTCATAGCGATCCTTTCGATCGCATATTGATCGCGCAAGCGCTTACGGAAAACCGCACGCTTGTTACCGCCGATAAGCGTCTATTAGATTATCCGATTTTGAGCGTCGACGCGCGAACGTAGAGCATTCGACGGAGGTGCCGATTGTCACGCATCGTAAGGCTCCGGCGTAATATCGCTGAGGGGATCGATATATGTTTTTAGCGCTTGTCCTAGCCGCCACGACCGCTGCCACGCCGGCCCCGCCATCGTTGGCGTCTCTGCGGGTGATTGCCAACGTCCGATCGACGCCGATCTGCTCGGCGATGCGAACCAAAGTCGGGCCAACCATTGTCGCGCTGCTGGAAAACGATGTGACGCTTGACCTGGCACCTCAGCGGTTCGGGCGAATGTACCGGGACGCGTTGCTGGCGCCGCCATGGGACCCGCGCTCGGGGAGCGCCGAGCATTTCATTAATTTGGGCAACCTCGAAGCGCTGATCGGTCCGCTGGCGAAAAATCTCAAGCAAATCGACGACCTGCTGGGCGACAAGGTCTTTGACGACGCTCGGCTTGCGCCGGTGAAGAGTCAGTTGGAGGCAGTCGAAGCGCAGCAAAAGGACGCGCTCAACGTCATAAGCGGTTACAATGCGACCTCGCTTACGTTCGATATTCTCACGACCGGCAAAACGGTTTTGGCTGCGTCGCAACCAAGTCCGCGAATTGCGGGGCAGTTCGACAGCAACGGTTTTTTCGGCGGTGTACCTTCGCCGATGCAGCAGGGTCCGCGATCGAGTCCAGGGCGGATGGATGTTTCGCTGGCATACAATCCGTACCGGCCGCTTGCGCAATCGATCATCGATTCGCGCGCGCAAGGTTCGGATGCGGAATCGGTGGCGGCGTCAACTATCGCGCCGATTGCGGAGTCGTGCCGGACGCCTTAAGCTGCATGTAGAATGCGGGTAGCGTGCCGGATCGATTGTCAATTCCCGAGCAACGGAAAAAGCGACTGCGAGGTCTGCGTCGCTACTTTTGGCTAGCGACTGCTATTTCGGTATTGTGGATCGCAGTGGCGTTATGGGCGTTGATTGCTAATGCCGCGGCCACAAAAAGGACGGCCTACTTACAACTGGGTGCGGCGTTCTGTGGGGAATTGTCGCGTGGCGCGGATACGTCGCAGCTCGCCGTTACGAGATAGAGAATACCGAGTAGCTATTGCCCGCGGCCCTCGCCCTTCGACTACGCGCGCCTACGGCGCGCTACTCAGGATGACATAATAACTATGCCGCCGTTACTGTGCTCACCATGACAATGCGTGCTGCTCACCATTGTAAGCGTTCTGCCGCGCCGAAGCGCGGCTTGACGACTCGCGCGGGCGTCCTTCGACTACGCGCGCCCACGGCGCGCTACTCAGGATGACAAGGGAGACGCAGCGAAGTTAGAGGGGTGCGGTGTGTATCGCTCTGCCTTCTCGTGTGGGCTTGCTTAGCTGCTTGCACGCTTCCGGCTGTTGGCCAGACGCTGGAGGCCGGCGCGATTATCGTCACGGTAACTGATATTAATACGGGCAAACCGATCGATAACGCGCAAGTCTTCCTGCTCGGTGGTGATTCCCCGCAGAGCTCGCTGACCAACGTTAAAGGGCTCCTCGTATTCGAAAGCATCCAGCCGGGGTCGTATCGGGTTCGCGTTGACGCCTCGGGTTACCAGCAAACCAATACGCTCGTGGAGGTAGGTGAAGGGCGACGCCTGCGCGTCAACGTTGCATTGGCTCCGGCAGAGCAGCTCAAAACGATCGCTTCAGTTATTTCCAAGGCGTCAGTCGTCAACGTTAATATCGAAACCATTAACGCGGAAAGCGCGCAACGCAAAATTTCACAGACGCTTTCGGATGCGCTTAACAAACTGGCAGGCGTGAGCGTCGACAACGATTTGTATGGTCCCGGCTCGTCGTTCAATATATCTTTGCGCGGCGCGGACGCATCGCAAACGGGCTATTCGCTCGACGGAATGCGACTCACGGGAGCTGCAGCTCAGGCGCTCGGCGGCGCGCAGGATCTCTTCAGTGGAGCTTCGGTCAATTTTGCCCCCAGCGCCGGAAATGCTGGCGGCACGATCAACTTCAATACGCTGCAACCGACCAAGCTATGGAATTACAGCTTTAACGGCGCTCTCGGAAATTATTCACGGACCTTAGGGGTATGGTCGGCGACGGGCGGTTTCGGCAAAGCGTCCTTTGCGGTCGCGCGTTCGGGCGGCGGCCAAGTAGGCCCGCTGAACGGCTTGGTATTCGCAGATCAAACGGGCGCGACGTACATGCATGAGGGCGGCTTTTCGCGCGATACGAGTCTTTTTAAGGCGGCGCTCGCTCTGTCCCCGGTCTCGACCTTCAAATATGCCTTCCTTTCTAGCGAGTTTAACTCGACGGCGATCTGTCAGACGGCGACAACCGTCCTACCCTGTGGTTTCGGGCCGGACAGCATTAGCCGTACTGATAGCACGCTCCAAACGTTTACGTTGGCCTCACTTTTGGGACATTTGCAATTTAACACGGACGTCGGATTCGGCACCGTCAGAATCGTTAACGCGCAGCCGGGCCGGGCAGTGAATGGAAATATTGTCCCGTTTTCGTCGACTAGTCTGATCCCGTATTCGAGTTTCGACGTGCGCGTGAGTTCGACGGCGCGCCGTCATACGATAACTGGTGGTTACTTCCATGGCTCACAATCCAGTCTGACCAACGCCACGTTCAACGGCTCACAAGCGGTGCAATCGTTTCTGACGACCCGTTACGCCACGATGTATATCTCAGATCGCACGAAGGCAAACGATCGACTGACTTTCGATCATTCGTTTTCGCAATCGTCAGCGACTAATTCTCCGCCGGCGCTCGAGTTGTACGAAGATGTAACGTGGCAGCCGGCCGTCGCCGATGTTTTCGAGGCCGGTTTTGGTGTGGGCGGTTCCTCTGGGTTCGGCGGCTTCTCGCCGACGCTCGGAGACGCGCTGAGCGCCGATTACGATTGCTACAACCATTCGGTCTTCGTGCAGGGTCCGAGCGATGAGCCGGGGCCGCAATCGTCGATCTCTTATAATCTTTCCTGGCGCCACACGTTACACAACGGATTCTTCAATGTGGCGCTGTACCGTAACCGGGTCGCGGGGCAGAACGCGCGAGGCGCCGTGCCGATTGCCGCCGAGCCGAATTCGCTCTTTCCGGGCGGCTCGCTTTCAGATTATCTCGCCGGCGTGCAGCAAGTCTGGTCGAAACCCGCGATTTGTGGAGCGACGCCATTCGATCCGTCGGGCGTGTATGTCACTCAGAGTTTGGCGGGACTGACGCAGGTCACGCAAGGATTCAGCGTTACTGGGCAGATTCCACTAGGGAAAAATTTGATCGCATTTCCGACCTACGCGACGACGAACGTTTATTATTCAGCGCTCGACCCGCGGCTTATCGGGCCGAACAGTTATTATTCGATCGGCTTGCAAGCGCCGAGAGTGCCGCTGCACAAAGCCGGCCTGATCATCGACGGCGTCATTCCGCACACGGCCTTGGAGTGGCTGGCCGACGCGGAATTTACCTCCGCAAATAATCAGCTGAATCTGCCGGCGTACACGATATACAATGCCGGCGTCGTTATGAAGGTGCCACGCGGATCACTCAGTCTTTTGGTGGCGAACATCTTTGGCACGCACGCCGCTTTGTTCGCGACATACGAGGGCGTCAATCCCATGCCGCTACAGGGCGGTGGGAGCTTCGCGTTTTCGACGATCCCGCTTCCTCCTCGATCGATTACCGTTCAATACCAAATACGCTGGCGGCAGCACTACAAACCGCCGCCGCCCTCGCCGGCGCCGACGGCTTCGCCCAAGCCGGGCGCGAAACCGTAGATATGATCACCGAACGCGACCCTACGCGCGAGGAACTGGCGAAGAGCGCCAAGAGCGAACGTTGGAATTGCGTAGCGGCCGCGCTGTTCGCGATTACAAACGGGGCGCTTGGCGCACTGGAGATCCTCCGAGGCAAAAATCAGATGCAGTTCTTTGGCTACGTGCTCATTGCCGTCGCGATCGGCTATATCTTCGTGTTCTGGCGATCGTTGCGGCGCTATCGTGAACTGGCATGACGCCGTGGGCCATGTTGTAGCTCGGTAGCGCGCGGGCCTCGGCTTCGCTCGGCCGTGGTTCGACTGGGCGTTCGCAACGCGAACGCCGCTCACCATGACATAATTTGCGTCCTTCGACACGCGCATCGAAGATGCGCTGCTCAGGATGACCCGAGTGGGCTCATTATGGCATTAATGGGCTCACTATGACACAGAGGCCTAGTCAACTAGTCAGTTTTATGGTAGGATCCGGCCATGCGGAAGGTCGGAATATTTGAGGGCAAAGCGCATTTTTCAGCGCTGATCCATGACGCCAAGAACGGCGAGACCATTCTCATTACAAAAAACGGTGAAGCGGTGGCGCAAATCGGACCCATTCAGTCGAGCAAGAGCAACCACGCGAAGGACGCGATGCGGCGAATTCTTTCAAGCAAGGCGAAGCTCGGCAAACTCAGCGTGCGCGAGTTGATCGAAGAGGGGCGACGCGATTAAGCGGTTTGCCGTGCTGGACGCTTCGACCGCCGTCTCGTGGTTTTTTGCGGACGAACGAGATGCCGAGTCGAAAGCGATGGCTGAAGCGGTCGCTGAAAACGGAGGGATTGTTCCGCCGCTTTTTCGTTGGGAAGTGCAGAACGCTCTCATAACGGCCGCTCGCCGAAAAAGAATGACCGTTGAGAATGTTGCGAACCATCTCGAATCGTTGGACGAACTGGCGCTGCAAGTCGATGACGTTCTCCTAAGAGCCCCCTTGTCGTCCGGATTAGGGCTAGCGCACCGGTTCGAATTAAGCGCATACGATACGGCATACCTGGAGCTAGCCGTTCGCCGTTCGTTGCCTTTGATGACACGAGACTTGGCGTTGAAGCGGGCAGCGAGCGAGCTCCAGATCCTGTGGAGGCGCTAGCGTCGCGTTAGGCTGCGATTTTCTCGATAGCTTGGAGCCGCCCCGGCGCAGCCGATGCGGGATAGTACCAGCCCGTTATGATGGCAGCCAGGTTACTGCGCAGGCCGGTCGTCACGACCATCACCATATGTCCGACGAAAAATAACGCGAGCTCGAGGCCGAAGCCGAGATGCCAGAGCGTAACGGCGCTGCGGCCGCCAAAGAAATGCGCCAGCGGACGAAAGATCGGAAGATGCGGCCATAACGCAAGGCCGGTGGCCGCCATCATGGGCCCCATCGTTAACAGCACCAGCGTGTAAGCCAACTTTTGCAGCGGATTGTAATCGGCGTAAGCGGGCGCCGGTGCGTATGCGCAGATAATAGGCCATCATCGGAATCAATCCACGGATGTCGTCCTTGCCGAAGAACAGTTTCGAGAACGTGCCCGTGAGTAATGCGCCGGCGAAATATACGAGGCCGGTAGCGATCATCGCCAAGCCAAAGTATTGATGTAATCTTCCAGCGTTGACGGGCAGCCAGTGCTGGTGGAAGTATATCTGCGTGCCCGTTACGATGAGGCCGGCGAAGGCGAGAGAAAAGACGGCATGCGTTACTCGCGTGACGAGCGAGTGACGGTAGGTAGGGCGGGAACGGCGGCGTTTCATGTTCGCAGCTTAGGCCCCGATGCTGAAAGAAAACCGAGAAAACATTGCGTGGACCGCAGAACTAAGGTATTTTTAACGTGTGATACGCAAGGTTTTCGGCGCTGCTCTCTCGCTCGTAGTGCTGGGCGGCCTGCCGCTTGCCGCGCTCGCGCAAACCGTTCCGTGCATCTCTTGCGACATCGCGCAGCAGAACGCGGCCATTCAGGCGGAGATGAATCGGGCGATCGTGCAGCAGCAGCTTCAATCGGATTTGCAGACGCGGCTCGGGACGCAGCAGATCCGCATGCAGAACCAGCAGCTGCTCAACACGCTGCAGCTGCAATCGTCCCTCAATCAAAACGATTGGGCCATGCGCCAGATCCTATTGCAAGAACAGATCAATATTCTGCGGCTGGAAGCTCGGCAGCGCGCGGCTAAGTCGCGCGCTAAAAAACCGCTCCCGCACTAAGCTCGGTGACCGGCGGGCCTCCCTTCGACTCGCTCCGGGGGCGCGCCAACGGGCTTTAACCGTACTCTTAATTACTTAGTTGACAACGACTGCCGCTCGGCGTATGCTCTTAAGGAATTAGTTTGTCAGGAGTTTTTAGGAGAAGATAGCCATGAAACTCGTAGCCGTGACCATTCCCACGAGCCTCCCGGCGCCCGCGCCGACCTTGCCGCCTCCGGGCACGAAACCCGCCATTTTCATGGGCTGGGGTCCCCGGGTTCCAGCATAGTGCGGCGGTTTATCTTGGCTGCCGCGGCCCTCGCAGGGTTGCTGACGCCGCTCGCGCCCGTGGCCGTTACGGCGTCGGGTCTGACCAATCGCGAAATCCTGATGCACTGCTCGGGATGCGACATGGCCGGCATGGACCTGCACGGACAAGACCTCTCGGGCATCCGCTTTGAGGGCACAAATCTGCGCGGCGCCAATTTGGAGGGCGCGAATCTGCGCAGCGCCATCTTCGAAGGCACGAACCTCGACGACAGCGATATGCGGCGCGCCGATCTGCGCGACGCGCGTTTCGAAGGAACGAGTCTGCGCGGAACGCGTTTCGACGGCGCGCAGCTGGACGGAGCTGTCTTCGAAGGCGTCAATCTTTCCAAGGGTGTGCTGAACGGACTCTCCGACGGGGTGGCGCGCTCAATGCTCAATCGCTGCGAAGGCTGCAACCTTTCCAATGTCTCGCTCGCCGGTCATGACTTGCGCGGAGTGCGTCTGGAGGGCGCAAACATGCGCGACATCGATCTGCACGGCGCGAATTTGGAAGGCGCCCAACTCGAGGGAGTCAATTTGGACGACGCCCACCTGCAGTCGACGAATTTCCATAACGCAGAATTACTTGGATCGAACCTTAGGAACAGCGACGCGCGAAATGCGAACTTTCAAAACGCCGTCGTGTGCTCGGACGATACGACGACGATCAACGATCATGGTGCGCGCTCGGTCATAACCGGTAAAACAGATTGCCTGGGGCTGGAGGGCACGGACTTGCACGGCGCAAATTTCACCGGAGCGCGCCATTGCGTCTGGCTCGGAAACGGAACGGCGCCGCGCTGTAAGCCCGCAACCGCGCAGATGCTACAAGAGTATGGACACGCTAATCTGAGCGGGGCGATTGGGCTCTAAGGTCTAAAGGTTTATCTCGTGTTTCACGCGATCATGCTGGCGCTTGTGACTGTAGCGCCGGCAGCGCCGGTTGTTTCCGCTGCGCCGCCAGCCGTCAGCGTTACGATTGATGATTCTGAAGCGCGCGCGACGCTTGCCATTCTCTCGAAATTGCGCGGAAATACGCCGGTGACGCCGGCGGATTGGAATACGCTCTTTGCAACGCCCGGCTATCAACGCCTAAAGGCGCGCGAGGCGCAATTCAAGCGGCCCTTCACCGACGACGACTTCAAGGTATTTGTTTCGAGTCCTAAACTCATCGCGCAACTCCCCGAGCTTTCCAGTGCGCTCCAGAGTTGGATGTCGGCAAACGTTACGGCGATCGCGCAGCGGTCGTTTGCGTACCTTCCGGCCGCTGCGACGATCCATGCGACGGTCTACCCGCTCATTAAGCCGCGGCCAAACAGCTTCGTCTATCAGCTCGACACCGATCCGGCGGTGATGCTCTATCTGAACCCCAGCGTGACGAAACAGCAATTCGCGAACACGGTCTCGCACGAACTGTTTCACGTCGGTGATGCGCAGAATTGCCCGGCGGCTCCCGTAATCGGCGACAGGCAAAAGGCCTTTCTCGAGTGGTTGAGCGCTTTCGGTGAAGGCTCGGCGGTGTTGGCCGCGGCGGGCGGTCCCGACGTCCACCCGCATTGGGCCGATCCTCAGTCGGACAGAGATGTTTGGGATAAGGCGATGGCCGGTTTCCAGGGAGACTTTCAGACGCTCGCGCAGTTCTTTTCCGATATCGCCACCGGAAGATTAACCGGTGATGCGATCGCAACGAAGGGTTACACGTTTTTCGGTGCCGTTCAAGGGCCGTGGTATACGGTCGGTTACAAAATCGATGTGACCATCGAGCGAATGTTAGGGCGAAAGAAGTTGGTTGAGGCCTTATGCGACAAGCGAGAATACTTGTCTACTTACAATACTGCGGCGACGATGAGCAACCGTACAGGAAATGCTCGGCTGCCCTTGTGGCCGAGTGCACTTGCGGGCTTCTTTAAGACGCCGCTCAGCCCCGCGAAGGTCATGATTCTGGGCGTCGCGCATTTGGTCGCGAAGCGCGACGTTCACAACAGCGTCTTTCAGGATAGTCCGCTCTCGGCAAAACGTCAGGTGCAAATCGAGGACGTCGTCACCCGGCTGGCGCGGTTTCATCCGACGAAAGTGCTCGTCGAGGCGGATATGACGAATCCGGTCTATGCGGATCGGTATCGTCGGTATCTCGCCGGTACATTTGCGTTGCCCGCGAACGAGGTTTATCAATTTGGATTCAGGCTGGCGAAACGCGCCGGCAACGCGACGATTTATCCGGTCGATACGGACGGGCCACAGCTGTATACGGATAAAAGCCCAGAGGCGCGCGTTATGGCGCCGTTTTTGGATAAAAATTTTACGAGGGTCAGCGATCCGTTGTTTGACGCGTTTCTCGCGCGCTCGGATGCGTTGGAAAGAAATGGTACCTATCTCGAATTATTTCGTTATCTCAACACCGATGCGGCGATTCGCGCAAACGCATCGTGGTACAGTATTCTCGTCGGCATGGGGCG
Organism: Vulcanimicrobiota bacterium; assembly: GCA_013036095.1. GTDB lineage: Bacteria > Vulcanimicrobiota > Vulcanimicrobiia > Vulcanimicrobiales > Vulcanimicrobiaceae > Rubrimentiphilum. Next base: position 25,790 of record JAAXCW010000012.1, on the reverse strand, counting down.
CGAAGCGGATAACGCGGGCGCCGGTTACGTGGCGCAGTGGTACGTCCGCAACACCTACATTTTTTCCAATATACTCGGCGTTATTCAGCCGGGCGACCGTGTCGTCGTCATGATGGGTCAGGGCCACGAGTATCTCTTGCGCGAGTTCGTGCGGCTCAATCCGAACCTGGTTAATATAGACCCGCTCAGCTATTTGAAGTAGCCTCGGTTCCTTCGGCCACCTTGTTGGAAGCCGCACTCGTCGCAGTAGGACGGCATGAAGCAATACTGGGTCTATTTGCTGCGTTGTGCGGACGGCAGCTATTATACGGGCGTAACCAATAATATCGATCGCCGCGAGTGGGAGCATAACGCAGGGATCTTGGAATGCGCCTACACGCATTCGCGGCGGCCGGTCAAGCTGGTTTACGCGGACGTTCATGCCGACATCAACCAGGCTATCGCGTGGGAGAAGCACGTCAAGGGTTGGTCACGCGCTAAAAAGCGGGCGCTTGCGGCGTCGGATTGGGATCGAATCCGGGAGCTGGTGCACCGGCATGGTCCGCTTAGCGACAGCTGATCGCCAGCGTCGTCCTTCGACGACGCGTTCGCCAAAGGGCGAACGCTACTCAGGATGACAAGGTCAGGATGACAAGGATATCGGCGCGGCGTAAGTGCGTGACATGGAACCATTAGACCTAAGCAAAGCACCGCCGCGGAGTCCGAAGCTTGCGTTGGACGGGCTCACGATGTTGCCCCGCACGATCGACAAGTTGCGCGCGACTTTGCCGGGAGGCAACCCGGGCGTCTACCGGATCAGCGGCTTCAGTGAACGCATGCTCGAGAAAATCGGCGTAACCGAAGATCAGCTGCGGGAGGCGGTCGCTAACGCGAAAAGCGACGACGACGTCGTGAAATGGCTGCGCGAACACGCCAACACGAGCAAGTACGAAGAGTTTTCGCAGTACATTTCCAAGCGTTCGATCGACGACGTTACCGATAAGGCCGCGTTCATGGAGCGCTATCCGATCCTCAAAAAGCGGCCAGACATCTACTATCTCGCCGACATGCTTGAAGCGGACGATGCGGAGACGTTCACGGGGAAAAGCTAGCGTCGCGTCCTTCGACTACGCGTTCGCCAAGGGCGAACGCTACTCAGGATGACAAGGCAGTCCTTCGACTACGCGTTCGCCCAGGGCGAACGCTACTCAGGATGACAAGCTCAGGATGACAACCTTAGGATGACAAATGCTCAGGATGGCAGGTTTTGCTCTTCCGCGTCGATGGTCGCCTCGGCCACGAATTTCCAGAGCGCGGCTTGCACGCTAACGACTAGATAGCCCCAATCCTCAATGTACCCGCCGCGAGCTTGCCAGACGGCATCGTCAAAATAGCGCGCGTCATTGAGCGCGAGGATGTCTTGCAGGGCGTCGTAGATGTCAGCAAGATCTCCGGAGAGCTCGCGGACTTCTGCCGACTCTAGCGCGGTGGGAATGACGAGCACTTGCTCCGACATGACATAGCGCATGGCGAACGTCTGCGCGAGTTTCGCGCGGTCGGCGCGTTTCGCTTCAGTGACCATGGCCGGGTCCTCGTTATCGCCCGTACCTTCGGGCAGATCGAGCGCCGCCATTTGGAGTTCCAAAAGCGAGCGGTGCAGCTCAGCGCACACTTCTGCGAGATTGGAACCGCCGCTTTTGTCCAGGAGCTCGATGTAATCTTTCGCCGCCGCAAGAAAGGCTTGCCAGGTGGGGTCGTTGCTGTCGATCATTCGGTTCCGAGTTCTTCGTGGCGGCGCTCGGGGGTGACGAAGTAACCAATTGCGGTAAAGATCGCGACCGCGGCAAACATAATCGCGGCGACGACCGCCATCGCTTTCGCATAATCCGGATGTCCTGAGGCCAGCGGAAAATTGTTTGCCGCAAATACGGTCTCCATTTGCAGCGCGCCGGCGGAGATGAGGTTGCCCATTTGGTAGGTGAAACCGGGGAACGTGCCGCGTACGGTGGCCGGTGATATTTCATTTAAGTGCGCCGGGATAACGCCCCAGGCGCCCTGCACCATGACCTGGATGAAGAAGCCGCCGGTCGCGAGCAGCACGATGGTTTGACTGAACGCCCACAGCGGAATGAGCGCCGCGCCGAGAATCGCGCAGAGTATGATCATCGGGCGGCGTCCAAAACGCTGCGATAACCGCCCGAAGAAGATGCCGCCGACGATCGCGCCCACGTTCATGATGGCGGTTAACGTTCCGACCAATGCTGGGCTGAATTTATGTTGGAGTGTAAGGAAGGTCGGATATAAGTCTTGCGTGCCGTGCGACATAAAGTTGAGCGCGGTCATCAAGAGAATCGTGTAGAGAAAGAGCGGCCACCGCGCTTTTAGAGCGGTTATAAGTGGATCGGCGGTTCGTAGCGCAGCGCTTTGTTTCTGCGCGAGCCATGCTTGGGATTCGGGAACATGCGCGCGAATGTAAAATATAAGTAGCGCCGGCAGCACGCCGATGACAAACATTCCACGCCAGCCGATGTGCACATAAAGCACGGCCAGCACGATCGCGGCCAGGAGGTAACCAACCGCGTACCCTTCTTGCAGAATGCCGGAGAAGAGGCCGCGCTTCTGGGCAGGAAGCGATTCCATTGCGAGCGCGGCGCCTATTCCCCATTCGCCGCCCATCGCGATGCCGAAGAGCGCGCGGATGATAAGAAAAACTGTGAGATTCGGAGCGAAAGCGGTAGCGAGTTCGAGCGTCGAGTATAAGCCGACATCGATCATCAACGGGATTCGACGGCCGAAGCGATCGGCGATCCATCCGAAGATCAGCGCGCCGAGCGGACGCAGCATCAGCGTTAAGGTCACGCCAAACGCCACCATCGGCACGGCGACGCGGAAATCGTGCGCGATGTGCGGCACGGTCACAATGACGAGAAAAAAATCGAACGCATCGAGCGTCCAGCCGAGAAAGCTCGCCGTAAAGGTTTTCCTCTGTTGTTTTGTCAGCTCGCGGAACGCGTTAGTCACCGGCCCGCGGGCCTCGACAAGCTCGGCCGTGGTTCGACTGGGCGTTCGCAACGCGAACGCCGCTCACCATGACACCATTTACGAGCCGTCACTGCGCCCGCTCAGGATGACACACGATCACTAGGGGGAGATGGTCGGGGATGGCGACGCGCTATTCGCTGGGGCGGCGCTCGGATTGGCGCTCGCGGATGCGATGTCCGTTGCGTAAAGCACGAGCACGTATGTGTTGTTCTTCTGCACGGTTATTTTTGGCGGAGTGAAACCGAAGATCAACATATTCTTTTGCAGCGACGATTTGTCGAGCGAAAGCACCGGCGCGTACGTTTTCGTTTTGCCCTGCATGCGCTGCAGGAAGAGTTGCAAGGCGAAGCCGCGGCCGGGGATTTGATCTTTCGGCAACGTGAATGAGGCGATCGCCAAACCGTCGAGCGGGAAGTCCGCCGAGGTCGTGATTGTCACCGTCATCAGCGCGACAACTTTTGCTGCGTCTTTGGGAACGTGCACCATGGCGGGTGATTCTTTTGGAAGCGCTGCCGCGACGAGCGTGATAGTAGGCGCGGTGCTTGCCGGAGACGGGGTCGCGCTGGGATTTGCGGATGGTACCGGTGCCGGTGACGGGCTTGCAGTCGGGGGCGGAGTTTTTTTCTTGCCCGGTTTCGGCGTCGGAGTCGGAGGGGGTACGTTAAACCGAATCTGGCACGCGAAATCCGGTTGCGTTTCCGGACATGCGAAGCCGTTAGGTGCGTCGGCTAGGGGATACGTCGCGGGGCCGGGCGACGGAGTTGCGGAGCCGTTCTTTGCGGCGGGTGCCGCAGTAGCGCTCGTCGTTGTCGTGCCGCCGGCGCCGCCCGGAGGGAGCGGAGTACCTTGCTGCCCCGAGCTGAAATTGCCGGAGCACGCTGCCAAAGCTGCAAGCAATGCGAGTACTAACGCGGGCCTCGCCAAGCTCGGCCCTGGTTCGACCGGGGCGCCTAGTGGCGTCCGCTCACCATGACACCTATTCACCGCTCACCATGACACCTATTCACCACGCACCATCGCGCGATAACCCATTAAACGGGAGCCCGCGCTAGCGGGCCGTCCTTAGCGCTCAGGATCACATTGGCAAAGTCGGCGACCGGGATCGTGCGTTTCTCTTCCATTTGGCGTTCGTTCACGTTCACGGTCCCGTCGGCGGCCTCTTGCTTTCCGACCACTAAAATGTATGGAACCTTCTGCGTTTTCCAGTGGCGGATCTTGTAGCCGAGCTTTTCGTTGGACTCGTCGACCTCGATGCGCAGTCCGCGTTCTCGTAGCTGCGTTGCAACCGACTGCGCGTATTCCAGCTGGTGCTCCGAGATCGGCGTGATAACGGCTTGAACCGGTGCGAGCCAGACGGGGAAGTTTCCGCCGTAGTGCTCGATGAGCAAGCCGAAGAACCGTTCCATCGAACCGGCCAGCGCGCGGTGGATCATGACGGGGGTGTGATCCTGGCCGTCGGAACCGCGGTATTTTAGCTCGAAACGTTGCGGTAACACGAAATCGACTTGGACCGTACCGAGCTGCCACTTGCGGCCGATGGCGTCGCGAACGTTGATATCGAGTTTCGGACCGTAAAAGGCACCGCCGCCTTCATCTATAGTGTAGGGAATGTTGCGGCTTTCGAGCGCCTTGCGGATAGCGCTTTCGGCGATCGGATCCGTCTCCGTCTGCAATTTGGCTTCGCGCGTCGAGAGATAGAACTCGAGCTCAAAGCCGAAAGCCTTCATTAAACGCATCGCCTCGCTCAGCGTGCGCTCGAATTCCTCTTGCACTTGTTCGGGCGTGCAGAAGAGGTGCGCGTCGTCGACTGTGAATCCGCGTACGCGCGTGAGGCCGTGGAGCACACCGCTGCGTTCGAAGCGATAGGTCGTGCCGAATTCGGAGTAGCGCAGCGGCAGTTCGCGATAGCTATGCTGACGATCCTTATAAATGAGGATGTGGCCGGGGCAGTTCATGGGCTTTAAACGAAAGCGCTGCTCCTCGACTTCCAGTGGACCGAACATATTCTCGGCAAAGTTTTCGAGATGGCCAGAGATTTCGTACAAGCGCTCGTTAACGATATGCGGCGTGATGACCGGCAGGTATCCGCGCTCCAATAAGCCTTCCCGAATAAAGTTCTCGACGATGCCGCGAACGATCGCGCCTTTAGGATGCCAAAAAATGAGTCCGCCGCCGGCTTCTTCGTGAATGGAAAAGAGGTCGAGCTCTTGTCCGAGCTTGCGATGGTCGCGTTTCTGCGCTTCCTCGATCTGTTTTAAATGCGCATCGAGTTCGGCTTGTGTTTTCCAAGCCGTGCCATAGATGCGCTGCAGCATCGGATTGTGCTCGTCGCCGCGCCAATATGCACCCGCGACGCTCATCAATTTGAGCGCGCCGATATCGCCGGTGTGATCGACGTGGCCGCCGCGGCAGAGGTCGGTGAATTCGCCGATCGTGTAGAGCGTGATCGGTTCGCCTTCGGGAATGTCGCGCGCTAACTCGACTTTGTAGGGGTTGCCCTTAAAGCGCGCGAGCGCTTCGTCACGCTTCACTTCGCGGCCGGTCATTTCATAATTTGCGGCAACGATCTCGTGCATGCGCTTTTCGATGCGTTCGAGATCTTCGGGCGTGAACGGCTCAAGGCGATCGAAGTCGTAGTAGAAACCGTTCTCGATCGCCGGGCCGATGGTGGGCTTGGCGTCGGGAAAGAGATCCTGCACGGCATAGGCCAAGACATGCGCGGCCGTGTGGCGCAGTTCGGGTAGACCTCCCTGTTGTTGCTCTTCCATGGGACGTCTTGCGCTTTTGGCGGAAGGCTCGGCTCGAACCTGGAGCGGTTGCTTGTTCGGACGTCATGCGCCGGCTTGAAAACCTAAGCAATTAGGTTTATACTGGGATCTCTGTGCCAACAGTTGTTGGTGTCAACGGGTACTTCATTCGGGTTTTTACTCAGGACCATGGTAATCCACACGTCCATGTGTTCCACAGAGGAGCACTCATGAAAATCTGGCTGCGGCCCATCGTGGCGTACGCGTCGTATCGCGGGCGCAAACCACGTGACGCCGAGACACAGACTGCGGTGGAGCTCGTCCGTGAACATTTGCCGGCGTGTTGGCAAGAATGGAAGCGTATTTATGGATAAACAATTCGAACCGGGGCTCAAACGAGTCTCCTATGCACCCAAACGGGATGTCATCACGCTTACTCTCGCGAGTGATCGGGTCGTCCAGATTCCGCGCCGCGCCATCAAAGAGCTTCGTAATCTTAGCGAGCGCCAGTTGCGCGCGCTTCGTCCGGACAACGCCGGGGTCACCCTATCCCAGCGCGAGTTGGACATCGATATCTACGTACTGGGGTTGCTTGCCAACGTCTTCGGGATAAGACCTGGCGTAATGCTCGGCAAAGCGGGAGGCTCAAAGACGTCCATAGCCAAGCGACGAGCGTCCCAAGCAAATGGCCGTAGCGGCGGCCGACCGCGCAAGAAGAGGCGTGAGCTGGCCGCAAAGTAACGTCTCGAAGGCTAAGACACCGCAACCTGTAGCGTACGCAGCGTGCGGTTTTCTTCGCGCAGCGCTTGCGCTTCGAGATGATCGTAGGTCATAGCCGCACTATTGACGAGCGGCACTAGCGCGCGCTGCTCGTCGGCGTCGAGGTCGGCGCCGTCCTCATGCGCGCCGTAGAGTACGAAGCCGGCAAGTTCTCTCCGAAAGACCAACGGGATTGCGAGAACGGCGGCATCATGCCGATCGGCGGGTCCCTGTATCGCGGGGACATCGTTCACGCGCACGCAACCAAGTTCAGCGCTGATAAATGCAACCAACGGATCCGAAGTGGTCATTACAGCGGCCGGCTCCTCTTTCCAACCGGTGCAGAGCTCGAGTGAAAATCCGCCGGAGCGCCGCAGGTACAGCGCGGCGCCGGTGAGATCGAGGACTTCCATGGGGAGCCGCGTCAGGTAAGCGGCGATCGCCGCCGGTTCCTCAACATGCACGACAGCCTTTGCTACTTTTTCGAGCCGCATCTCGGCAATGTGGCGTTTTCGAAAGATGACGCGATCGACGCCCGCATCGATCCGCTTGCGCGTTCCGTGAAAGAAGAAGCCGAGCACGAGAGCGACGACGATGTCGACCGGAAGACTGAAGCGCGATTCCATGGTGCGCGACAAAAAGAGATCGATGAGCGCGAAGATCGCGACGATGAGCGTCGTCATCAATCCGTAGGCGACCGTGCGGCTGACGACAAAGTTGATATCTACGACGCGCTCGCGCAGGATCGCGTAGGCGACCGTGAGCGGGAAGATCACTTGTGCGGCGTCGACCGCGGTATGCACCCAGTACGGTTCGTACGCGGGCCACAGGAGTTTGTCGGTCACATCGATGACGATCCAAAAAACAAACCCGGCGGCAATCCAATGGAGCCGCTGACGCAGACGAATCGCGACATGGGAATACGCGTAGAACAATCCGCCGAGCGCGAGCGCGGCCGCGAAGAGATCGCCGGCGACGTTGAGCGTGGGCCAGCCGCTTCCGGCTAGGTCGGGATAGAGTACTGTCGGCAAGGTTTCCATGACGCCTAGCACTGCCGTGGCGGCGATCGCGACTCGCGCCCAGATACTCAACGGCCGGCCGGCAAGACTGAACGCGAACAATACTAATCCCATTTTGGGTAGAGTCGCGCCAAGCAATGATTGCACGTCTCCGACGGCGACATTCCAATTCCAATTCGTTACGATCCGTGAATAGAAAACGGAGGTGGGCGGAATACCGCCGGCCGCGAGCGAGAACAAGAAAAATCCCCACGTGATCGGACTAGGCCGCAGAAGAACCAGGAATATGCCGATAAGCAGCGGCGCAAGAAATGCAAGCTCGCGGGTGATGATGTAGCCCGGCGCCGTTTTTTCAGGCACCGAGCGAAGCGTGACGGGCACGCGATCGATTTTAACCGTGAGGTCCTCGCCCGGAGCCGCTACGTATCCTCCGACGACTGCGGCGCGCTTGATCACGGGCAATCCGGAAAGATCGATGCGCATGCCTGGCCGGATCCCGGCGCGTTGCGCCGGAAATCCCGGTTCGACGCTGAGCACAGTCTTGCCGTCGGTTTCCAAGCCGATGTCGCCGTTAGGATGGCCCGCCACTCGGACGAGATCCGGGAGAGAACACAGGCAAAAGAATAGGGATAACGCCGCCACAATAATGGCGCGAACGGCCGGCCGCGAGGTTTTCATAAGTTCCTCCGGTTTTTTATGTTTGCGAGTACGAGGGTGATTTCCGTTGGGGCGGGTATATCGCTCGCAATGATAGAGGTAGCCGGTACGATTACCATTGGCGGAGCGCTCACGGTCAACCGGTTGGGGTTCGGCGGCATGAGGCTGTGCGGACCGGGAATCTGGGGCTGGCCGGAGGACCGAGAGAATGCGATTCGCGTGCTGCGCCGCGCGGTCGAATTGGGCGTCAACTTCATCGACACGGCCGATGCGTACGGGCCCGAGGTTAATGAAGAGCAGATCGCGCAGGCGCTCTATCCGTATCCCGACGGCTTGGTGATAGCGACCAAAGGCGGGCTCACGCGGCCCGGGCCGTCACAGTGGGTGCGCGACGGGCGGCCCGAGCGGTTGAAGAAGTGCTGCGACGCGAGCTTGCGGCGCTTAAAGTTGGACCGGATCGACGTCTATCAACTGCATGCGCCCGATGAAAGGTATCCGCTTGAGGATATGATCGGCGCGCTCGTCGAGCTGCGCGACGAGGGGAAGATCCGTTTCATCGGCGTCTCGAATTTCTCGCTCGAACAGCTCCAGCAAGCGCGCGAGATGACGCAGATCGTTTCACTTCAAAATCCGTACAATTACGCGGAACGCCGCGAGAACGACGACGTGCTCAATTACTGCGAGCGCGAAGGCCTGGCGTTTCTGCCGTACTTTCCTTTGAACGCCGGAGACGTTGCGGGAAATGCCGAGCTGGAGGCGGTCGCCGGCAAGCACGACGCGACGGTATTTCAAATTGCATTGGCTTGGCTGCTGCACCGCTCGAAAGCGACGCTTCCCATCCCGGGCACGCAATCGCTCGCGCACTTAGCAGAGAACGTCGCGGCGGCCGATATTGAGTTTGACGAGGACGATCTTACTCGCTTAGGGTTGCGTTAAGGCGGTCGCTTGCATTGTCGTCCTTCGACGACGCGCGCCCATAGCGCGCTACTCAGGATGACAATGGCTTAACAATAGCAGACGCGGACACAGTAGCCTCTCAGAACTATTGCTGCGCTCCGTTCGTTTCGGTGTTAGGAGGAGCGCCCCATGAAGAATTTACACGTTGCAGTTCTTGCAACATTATTTGGAATCAGTGCGGCGTCCGGAATTGCCCTCACACAGGCGCAACACCCGGGCAATAACAGCGGGCTCTTGGCTGCGACGGCGTCGGTCGCTTCGGCCGATGAGAACGAGCGCGGCAGCGGTCGCGGCCAACGCGGCAACCGCAACAATAACGGTAACTGGCAGAACGGCCAATGCAACAATGGCAACTGGCAGCAAAACGGCCAGCGTCGTAATAACGGCGATGGCGACGACAATAACAACGGCGAGGGTCAGAACAACCAAGGCAACGGCAATCGCGGCAAGCACCGCGGCTGGCAGAATCCCAACAATCCGCACTACTGCGGAAACAACGGGAACGGCAACTGCACAAACGGCCAGTACAACGGCCAGTATGGACAGCAGAACGGCCAGTACAATTGCTATCCGAACGGCGGCGGCGGACAGCAAGGCAACTCCGTGCTCCGCGGAACGATCACTTCAGTGAACGGCAATCAGGTCACGCTGATGGCCGGGTTCGGCAACATCGTCACGATCAACGATCAGCCGGCGTTGAACAATCAGCAGACCGGTCGAATTGTGGTCGGACGCTACGTCACTGCATACGGTTACTATCAAAACGGAATCTTTTATGCGACGTCTCTGCAATAGGGACATCGCGTAAGCAAAGCCAAACGCCTCTCTCCGGAGGGGCGTTTTTCTTTTTGCAGCCCAGCTAACATTCGGGCGGCGCCGGCGCCTCTATCGTAGTGTATGCGTGACGGGAGAGGTATGAATGCCGGCTTTTGCCTCGCCTGAGCTGATTGGTGCTGCGCAGCGTGGCGGCCATGGCGCAATCGAGGCTCTTGTTAGAGCCGTGTGGCCGGGATGTTACCGGGTTGCGTTTTGCGTGCTCGGGGAGGCTGCGCTCGCGGAGGATGCAGCTCAGGAAGCGTGCATCGCACTCTATCGCGGAATCACTTCGCTCCGTGAGCCATCCTCCTTCAACGCGTGGCTTTACCGGATCGTAGTGCGTGAGGCGTCTCGCGGGCGACGCCGACGAGCGCGTCCCGCGGTGATTGTTGAGGCAGCGGCCGGTTTCGAACCGCCCGTTATGGATCTGGATATACAGCGAGCACTGGCTTTATTGTCGCCGGCCTTGCGCGAGGTGACGGTGCTGTATTATTTCGAGGACCTGGCAAGCCGGGAGATCGCCGCCGTCTTGGGCGTTCCAGACGGCACGGTGCGCTTTAGACTCATGATGGCCCGTCGTAAGTTACGGCACATTCTTGCAAGTTACGGTGAGGCATGCACTTTTGATAACGCGGAGGTTTCCGATTATGCAATCTGATTTCGCCGGCGCATGCAAGGCATACAAGGGAACCATCACAGTCCCGCCTGTTCCGCTTGAGGCCATACGATCTGCGGGCGAGCAGCCGTGTGTTCCGTGGGGTCGCCGCGTGACCGCGGCATCTGCCGCGATCGTTATGCTTGCGACGCTTGGCGTGGGTATCGCATTTGGAAGTAAGATTCTGCGCGATCTGCATATCTGGTTTCCCTCAACCGGTGCCGGAAACATGTACATTTCCGCAGACCACATGACTGGATCGTTCCGCGTCACAGCAAAAACTCTGCGCGAGACGATAGCGGCTTCGCCGTTTCGTGTCGCGTTGCCGACCGGTCTGCCCCAGGGCACCCGGCTTCATCTGGTTTTCGTTCTCAGTGGCGCAAACCGCGGCGCTCTGATGCTTAATTATTCCTATCCGATCTCGGGCAAACGTGTTGGCTTTGCGATGTTCCTGCTGGGCGATCGAGCCCTGTCCGTCGACCTAACGCCGCCTACGTTTGTGCGCGGAGTTGCACCCGCTGTCGCGGTCAGAACGCGGCGAGCCGCGAAGTCGCAACGCTGGCTTACAGGCAACGAAACCGTCGTGGTGTACGGAACGCTAAGTAGCCGCGAACTAGCGCGCGTTAGGAAGTCGATGGCGACAACATCCCCTCAAGAAGCGCTGGCGTCCGCAATCTCGATGACCGGCGAAATTGTTCCGGTGGGCGTGCCCACTACCATGGAGAGGGCCGAACGATTCCGCCGACCTGGGATATATGGTTATCTCATCGATGGAACGATGGTGCCTTCATTCGTTCGCATCTTGCATGAAAACGCGACGCAATCGCTTAGCGGCAGTTATGTGGATGTCTGGTTCCGACCCGGTGCGAACTATGCAATGAGATTTCGGGCTGCGGGCGGCCGCTACCGGCCGTTCGGGGCGCCGATGCCGAAGCTCATGACCCACGAATCTATTGCGGCGCACAATATTCTGGCGATTGCAAATGCACTTCGAGTGAAACCACTTAAGGCGGACCACTACGATTTTTTGGTGTACGCACGAGATGCGACTTGCGATTTGGTTTGGGCATTGCCGCGTGTACCGGGGCAGGGAGCGACCGAGCCTTACACCGTCAGTGTTTCGACCGCCGCTAAATGCCAACTTCCCGTGACGCTACGACGCTCGCCATGACACCCGGGGACCTGCGGCGAAGGCCCAGGTATGCGGCGGGCGTTCGTCAGTCTTGCCCTGCTCTTGCTGTTGGCGCTGCCCGGGTTCATGCCCGCGCTTCCAGTGCCGGCCCAAACCTCTGCGACACTTTATGCCCCTACGATCGCGAGTCCGAACTCGACACTGGTCGGCACGACCGGTCCGAACGGGTCGGTTAGCATCGACTTTCATGAAACGAACAATCGCGAAGAGCGCAGTAGCGTTTCGGCCGATTCGTCGGGCCGCTTCGTCTTGCGGGCGCCGGCCGCTGCGCTTGGCGTTGATTTTAGCGTTGCGGGTGTGTCGCGGCACTGCGTTATTTCTGCGAACCGCAAAGTTATCGCCGGCGGCTTAACGCCGCGTCGCGCGGTGTCCGGAGCTCTTGCAATTGTCGCGGCGCAGACGGCCTATGATATCCATCAGCCCGCGCTGCTGCAAGTCGAGCATTTCGATCCGCTAAAAGGCAGCGTGCTGCTCGATGACGGCCCGATTCAACTCTTAGCGGGGTCGGACCGCAGCGTCGTCGCTCTATTGCACGAATCGATCACGCTGGGGCGGCACGGCATCGGTATTTCATCCAACGGGCACGCAGTGGAAGTGCAAGCCGACATCGTGAAGACGTCGCTTTCGGTTACGGGCCCAAGCGATTACCGGGTTCCCCGCACCGTTACCTTGTACGTCGATGGGCTGAATGGCGATCGCGCGAGCGTGCTCTTCGACGTCACGGGCGGCGCTGTGCTGGCAAATAACAAGGATGAGATCGAGGTGCCGGTTACGCCCCCGGGCCAAGCGACGACGTCGGTAAAAGCGAATCAACCGGGGCAAGTCAACTTGAAATGGAAGTTGAACGTCGGACTCGATCTAAAATATCGCTTTCACGATTACGGGATACCGGTAACCTATGAAACTCCGCCCCAGAATACAGTCGCGCCGACGCCGCTCATTCCGTGTACGATCCGCTTGACCGACGGTTGGTTTGAGGCCGTGCAAGGCCCGTTTCAAGATGATCCCATCTTTACGCAGAAGCCGGAACACTTGGTGCGCGAAGACGGCAACACAATTAGCTATTTCGGACAACTCTCCATGATTAAAAATCGGCCGTCGGCGCTGATAGGCGTGCAACAATATTACAAAGACGGGAATCTTGTGAACGTCGGCAGCCGAAACGTCATCGAGATGAAGGGCGAGACCAATTGTTCGGAATACGAGGCGGTGAAGATCCGGTTTACCCTGCACGAAGCCGGTCAAGGACCGCGCATTATTTACACGAGTCCGATCGCCGGATACATTTTCTTCAAGGGTCATGCGGAGGCGAAGTACACGCCGTGGCAAGCCAGCGTGCAGGCATTTAACGGCGTGCCGGAGACGCCGTTCGTCTTCACGTCGGGTGCGAATCACTATGCTATCGACGCCGAGCTTGTCGATGCGAGAAATAATCCGCTCGGTATGAAGATGTGGCTAAACGGTTACACGGAGGTGACGAATGGCCCGCTCGTGCGATTGCTGCCGCTGCTCTTATCGCATTCCAAGAGCGACGCGCTAACGCAAGAGCGGCAGGACGGTCTGGTGAGCGAGGGCAAACGGCTGAAGACCGAGCTCTTCGAACATATTCCCGACGTTTACCCGCTGCGACCGCACGGCTTGCCCATGCCGATAGTGGCGGAACCGCTCGATCTCAGCGGAAAAGCCTTCGATTCAAAATGGGACGACGCAATCTCGTTCGACGTCACGATTCGCGAGCGCTACCACCAGAATGTCCAAGCGGGCGTGGACGACCGTTTTGCTACGACCACTGTACTAGACGGGGCGAGCCGGACCGTTGCACTCTTGGTTAGCAGCGACTTCGATAAGCTGGTGGGGCCCGGAGCGCTTGGATATACAATGAGCACGAAACTTGTCGCGGTCAAGTGGACGGAACCTTGGACGACGGCCGGCCACGAACTGGCGCATACGATGCCGCAGTTTTTGTGGAGCTCGACGCAAATGACCGCGCAGTGTGACAAGGACTACCACAATAAATTCAACCCGATTGCATTCGGGTTGCAGACCATGAAACTCAGTAACCCCATTACTCCCGAGCAGCGTTACGGGTATCCGTTCGATCTGATGCAGGGCGCCGGCGACGAAGCATGGGTATCGCAGTGCACGTACGACAACCTGATCACGGCGCTTCGTGGCGACGTCGATCCGCAAGTGTTGCTGCTGCGCTTTTATTTGGCGCAGCCGGTGCATGGCGGCGTCGTCGGAAAACTTCGGCCGGCGTACGTTACGCACGCGACGCTTTCTCAAACCGTTAAAGACGGCGCCTATTCGGTGACGGCATACGGCGCGGGGGGCGTAATCGAGCGCGGCAAGTTCAGCCCGCAATGGGTGGACGAAAACAATTTCAATCGCAATATTATTTCGGTCCAGTACCGGCTGAAGTACGATCCGTCGATTACACGCATCGACCTGCGCGGGCCCAAAGGTGAGCTGCTAGATTCGATGAGCATGAGCAAGAGTGCGCCGGCGGTAACCATCACGCATGCAACGTTTGCGGGGCGGAGGGTTAGCGTTGCTTGGCGTGGGAGCGGCGAGGCCGGACGCGAGCTTTTGTACTCGGTGTTTCTATCGCATGACCGCAAAGTGTTCGACGAGTTTTCGTTCGAGCGGCCGGAGAGTTCGGCAACGTTCATTCTGCGGCGTCACTCGCACCTTAGGCCGCGCTTCGTCAAAGTCATTGTAACGGACGGGTCGCGCAGCACCGAGGTGATCGCACCGCTTCGGTAGGGTGAGGACGTGCGGCGTCGTCCTTCGACGACGCGTTCTCCAAGGGCGAACGCTGCTCAGGATGACATTAGTAGTGCACCATGACAACGTGTGAAGCGTTCTGCCGCGCAGTAGCGCGGCTTGACGTCGGTGCGGGCGCCAAACGGATGATCCGTTCGGCTGAAGGCATTGACAGAGGTCGATGGCTGGCTTAATATCGATATATGTCGATACAGCGATGCTGCCCGCCCGGGCGCGTCATCCGAGCCGACTACAGCGACGACGCGGCGTTATTTCAAGCGCTGGCGGATGAACATCGGCTGACTATAGTGGCGTCGTTAGCGCAAACCGGGGGTGAGATTTGCGTCTGCGACTTTACGGATTGCTTGCCGCTCAACCAGCCGACGGTATCGCACCATCTGCGCATTTTGCGTGAAAGCGGACTTGTGACGAGCGAACGGCGCGGGACGTGGGTCTATTACCGTTTGGCACCCGACGCCAAACGACGCTTGCAGCAATCGCTGCGAGTTCTTTTTGAGGGGAGGGTTGCCGCATGAACGACTGCGATTGCTGCTGTTGCTGCTGCTGCGAGTAACACTGGCGAAGCGCGCGGTAGCCGAGGCGATCGGCACCGCGTTGCTCTTAGCGGCGGTCGTCGGCTCCGGAATTATGGCGGAGCGGCTGTCGGGCGGAAACGTTGCGATCGCTTTGCTCGCGAATACGCTTGCGACCGGTGGCGTGCTGGCGGCGATTATCCTGACGTTTCAGGGAATTTCAGGCGCGCATTTTAATCCGGCGGTCACGCTGGCGGTTGCGTTTCGTGGCGAGTTTGCATGGCGGGAAGTGCCGGCGTATATTGTCGGGCAGCTCGTCGGGGCCCTCGTTGGCGTAGGGCTTGCGAATGCGATGTTCGCCAAGCCGTTGTTTTTCGCGTCGCACCATGCGCGGCATGGTTTTCCGGTGTTGCTCAGTGAGTTCGTCGCGACGTTTGGCTTGCTGGCGGTCATTTGGGGTTGCGTGCGTTCGCGCAAAGAAGCGATTCCGTATGCCGTTGCGGCGTATATCATGGGCGCGTACTGGTTTACGGCCTCGACATCGTTTGCCAACCCTGCCGTGACGATTGCGCGCTCGCTTTCCGACACGTTTGCGGGGATCGCGCCGAGTGACGTTGTCGGCTTCATCGCGATGGAGTTGCTCGGTGCGCTGGCGGCGACGGTGCTCTTTAAATGGCTGCTACGCTAATGCCGTTGGTGCTTTTTGTTTGCAGGCACAATACGGGCAGGAGCCAGATGGCCGAGGCGTATTTGCGTGCGTTCGCCGGCGATTCGGTCGAGGTGGCGTCTGCTGGGACTATTCCGGCGGAAATGCCGGAGCCGATCGTCGTGCGAGCGATGGCGGAGGACGGGATCGACATTTCGGCGGCGCGGCCAAAGTTGCTCGACCCGCAACTGGTAGAGCGCGCCGATCTCATCATCACGATGGGATGCGACGTGCAAGGCGTGCCGCGCATCGATGCGGATTGGGGTTTGCCCGATCCCAAAGGTGAATCGATAGATCGCGTGCGTGAGATTCGCGATATGGCCAAGGCGAAGGCGCGCGAGCTCGCTGCAACGCTCTAGGGGCCGTTATAATCAGATCTGGTCATGGCGTACATGATTCCGCCGTGAACGGCTCCTTCGCGTGTCTCAAACGTCGACAAGCACTCATTTTCAATTCTTCGACGCTTCTCAGCGGCCCTCGACTCGCTGCGCTCGCTCGGGCGTGGTTCGACGGGGGCGCCTTACGGCGCCCGCTCACCATGACACCATTTACGAGCGCTCACCATGACACCATTTCCGAGCGCTCACCATGACACATTGGATGGCCGTCGCCACGACACTCGACGAGCTCAGGGCAGGCTGCTGCTCAGGATGACAACTTGTGAAGCGTTCTGCCGCGCCGTAGCGGGGTTTGACATGGTGCGCTATTTTACCATTTGCGTGACGTGGGCGGTTCCGGTGGCGCCGCCGGCCGTCGCCGTTACGTTAAAGACCCATGTCGTCGCATACTGCAGGTTTCCGCGAACGACGTAGCTCCCGGCGCCTTTGTCTGAGGCGATAAGGGTCGGACCGGACATCGACATCATCGGCATCTTCGAAGTGATCTGCACGCGTGCGCCGCTGACCGGATTGCCGCCGGCGTCGGTCACGCGCACCGTCAGCGTGTCGAAGCCCTTAACCGGCGGGGTTGGCGCAAACGATAAGACGACCGATAGCGGGCCCTGAGTGGTTTTTCCGGAGCACCCGGCTAGCGTGGCCAACGAGAGAGCCATCACAGTGAGCAGTTTCACGGTTGAACTCCTTTTGGAAGTGGAAGAGTGTAGTCGCCGACAGCGCGATGAATTGCGGCCAGCGCGTCGTCGTACCGCGCGACGGCGCGCGATTGATTTTCTCGCGCGGCGGCTTGCGAGGCCAGCGCGTCGAGCGTTTCGAGTTCGATCGCCTTACCGGCGCGCTCCCGCAGCTGCGCGATACGGAGCTGCGCTTGCGCATCTTGCAGGCCGGCCGTAGCTGCCGACAGCTGCGCTCGGGCGGCATCGTATTCGCGCAGGGCATTATCAACGTCGCGTTCTACGCTGAGACGCGCTCGTTCGTAGAGTAATTCCGCACGCGCAACGGCGATTTTGGCCTGCTGAATCTGCGCGGATCGCAGTCCGCCGTCGATTAGGGGCAATGTCGCGGTGAGAGCAACTTGCGATCCGGTGTTCCCTAACGGCGGACTGGAGGTACCGGTATAAGTCTGCGCGCCGACCGATACGCTCGGCATGTATGCGGCCTCTGCTGCGCGTAAGCGGTCATGTTGGGCGGTCAACGCGCGTTGAGTTGCTTGTAATTCCGGCCGTTGCGCGACCGCGCGTGCGTGCAGGGTATTTGCGTCAACGGTGAGCGCTTGCGGAGCCGGAAGTGCAACGACGATGCGCGAGGTCATGGCGAGATCGAGGGAGAGCGCGAGATCGTTGAGAGCCTCGTCGCGCTGCGCCTGGGCGTCGGCGAGAGCTTGTTCCGCGGAAGCCAGCGCCGCGCGGTCGCGAAAGAGTACATACCGCGCAGACTTTCCGGTTTGGACTCGTTCTTGCGTGTTGACAAGGTGCGCCTGCTCGTCGCGCAGCGAGGCTTCGCGATCTTCGGCGATAGCGGCCGCGAGTGCCGCGCGATCGTATATTTGCAGGGCCACAAGAGTAGAATCACCCATTTGGGCCAGTGCTTGGGCTTGGGCCGCGTACGCATCTGCTTGCGCGCCGCTAACGGACGCCCACGTTTGCGGAGCAAACAGCGGCAGGTTGGCATTGAGCGAAGCGTAGGTCTGGCGGGCGTTGGGCATTCCCAGCTGCACGAGCGTCGAATTCATTGCGGTCCCGCTGAGCGTAATTTGCGGCGAGAGTGCCGAACGCGCTTGCGCCGCTTGGCTCTGCGCGTTCAAGGCATCGAGTTCGGCTAGCCGCGCATCGAACCCGGCGCTCCGCGCTCGCGCAATCACCTGATCCCAGGTCATTGGGCCGTTCCAGGCCTCGTCCTTCGACACGCGCATCGAAGATGCGCTACTCAGGATGACATTGGTGCTCACCATGACACTATGTTTGAGTGGAGCTGCGGCGAGCAGACACAGCGCGAGCGCCGTTGCGGCGCTACGCATTCGCTTCGCTCCGTAGCGCGCGTCGCGCCCGAAAGCGTTCGCCCCATTCGTCAAAGAGCGCGTAGAGAACCGGTACGACAAAAAGTGTAAGGATCGTGGAGAGTCCCACGCCGCCGATAACGACGGTCGCGAGCGGTGAGTATGCGTCGATTCCCGTTTTCGGAAAAAACGCGACCGGAATTAAGACGATCAGCGAAACGATCGTGGTCATCAAGATCGGCTCGAGACGGACCGGTCCGGCGTCCAGGATGGCTTCATCGCGCGACATGCCCAAGCCCCGATTTCGAATGACAAGGTCCAGCAAAAGAATCGCGTTGCTGACGGCCATACCGTTGGCGACAACGATTCCCAAAATCGAAACGGTCGAAAAACTTTGGTGGGCAAGAAGAAGTCCCAGGAGCATTCCGAGCAGTTGCAATGGGATTGCGAACAGCATCACAATGGGCTGCGCTATGGACCGGAATTGCACCACCAAAAGTAAGAAGATGAAGACCAGTGCGATTTTCATGGCATTGAGCAGGCGATCGAAGCTCTGCATCATCTCGGTCATATCGCCGCGCATTGCGATTGAGTATCCTTGCGGTAGGGCGACGGTCGCCGTGGCAGCCATCAAGGCATCGTTAAAGAGCGTCATCTCTCCGCGCGAACCTTTGCGATAATATCCCAGGACCGAAACGCTGCGGCGCAGCTGGTCGTGTTCGATCAGGGTTGGAGCGACAGTCTGTCGCAGCGCAGCGATCGAAATCAACGGCACCGTCTGGCCGTCGCCACCGACGATTTGTACGTATGGTAATTGGGCGGGCGAACTGCGCTCGGTTCCAGCATAGCGCACCAGGATCGTGTCGTGGCGCACGTTGCTTGGATTGAAAAACTCGGCCGTGTAGCCGCCGTGCGTAGCGTAATACGCCTGCTCGTCAACCTGCTGGGGCGAAAGTCCGATCTGCGATGCGAGCGTGCGGTTGACATCGATCTCGGTTTCGGGCTGCTGCATGCTCGAAGAGGTCGAAACTTGCACCAGCCCCGGAACGCCGCGCGCAACGTTAGCGATATTTTCGGCAATACCGTGCAGCGTGCCGAGATCGGGGCCCGTCACGACGAGTTCGACCGGCGCGGCGTTACTCGCCATGACGTCGGCGCCCATTTCCTTAAGCGCCAGGCGGCGGATGCCGGGCACCGAGCTCACCGTTTGCGCGTAGACGGCATCCATTATCTGCCAAATCGATCGGCTTCGCTGCTCTTTAGGAACGAACGTCACGAGATAGGATGCGTCGTTGACGCCGTTCATGGCGGTGCCCGTAATATAGCCGCCGGCGCCCTGTTCGCCGACTTCGCCCGAGATGCGCTGCACTTCAGGCTGTGTCAGCAGAATGCGCTCGAAGGCCGCCGCTTTCGCTGATGCCGCCGGAAAGGACGTTCCCGGAGTCGTTTCGAGAAATGCGTATGCTTGGCCGGTGTCGGCGAGCGGCATCATCTCGCTGCCGATAAACGAGAAGAGCGAGATGCCGACGTACGTTGCAATGGCTGCGCCGCCCAGGACGAGAAGCGGGTTTCGCAGCGACCACTGCAACGCGCGGCGGTAATTGGACCCAAGCTGATCCAGTCCGCGCCGTGCAGGCGCGAGGATTTCGCTGACGCGGCTATCAAATCGCGTGCGCCGGAGTGAGCGGGGCGCTCCTTCAGCGTAGAAAAGTTTGGCCGCCAAAAGCGGCGTGAGCGTGAGGGAAACCGCCAGCGACGCGAGCAGCGCGAAGATAATCGGCCAGACCAGACCTTGAAACATGATCTGCGTGATGCCGCCGCTCGTCAGCAGTGGAAAGACGGCCAGCACCATCACGCCGGTCGCAGCGGCTATCGGCAAGACAACCCGCATCGTGCCGTCCACGGCGGCATCCAGCGCACTCTTGCCCTGCCGGAGTTGGCGATGTACGGAATGGATCACGACGATGGAGTCATCGACGAGCCGGCCGATCGCCAAGAGCAGGCCAATGAGCGTGCTGCTGTTGATCGATAGATGCATCGGCGCGAATAACAGGACGGCCAACCCCAAGCAGGTCGGTATCGAGGTCATTATGATGAGCGTCGCGCTGACGTCCTCGAGGAAGATCAACAGGACGAGACCCGCGAGTAAGATCGCGACGATCAATTCTTCGATCATGTTGCGGTTCAGGTCGCTGACAAATCGCGAGTTATCGTAGGCCGGGGCGAACTGCAATGCCGGATACGCCTGCCGGATCTGCGAGAGTCGCGAGAGCACCGCGGCGATCACTCGGGGGGAACCGGCGTCGGGGTTTTCGACGACGGAAAGCTCGATCGCATCCTTTCCGTTGTACCGATAGACCTGGCGTTGCTCTGCCGCTCCGTCGGTAATCGTCGCAACGTCACCGATATAGACGGTACGGTCGCCGACCGTTTTTATGGGATATTGCGCGACGTCTTGCGGGGTGAGCGCGCGCTGGCCGCCGCGAACGATCAGCTCGTTGCGCTGGTTGGTGACGACGCCCCCCGAACGGCTGACGTTCTGCCGGTCGATAGCGTCGCGGATATCGAGAAGCGAGAGTCCAGTAGCCGCCGCCGCGGAGCCGTTCACGACGACTTGCAGCTGGCGCTGCAGTCCCCCGAAGACGGTGACTTGCTGCACGCCTTCTACGGTCTTTAGTTCGTTCACGACGTCGTTGGCCAGAAACTGGCGAAGCTGAACGGGGTCCCAGCCGGGCGCACTTACGGCCAGTTGAAGAACGGGCGTATTGAGCGGATCGACAGGAACGACGAACGACGGTTTGAGGTTTGCCCGATCGTACGGCAGATCGGCTTGAGCTTGAGCGACCAACTGCTGAACGTCGACCAGCGCCCGCTGCATGTTCGCGCCGTAAGGAAACTGCAGCGTGATAATCGACAGACCGTCTTGCGATATCGAGCGCACGAACCGGACGCCCTTGAGATCGGTCATGCGCTCTTCGATCGGCTTGGAAAAATAGGTCTCGACTTCTTGCGGTGAATAGCCGGGCGTCATCGTCACGATAGAGATCAGCGGACTCTCGACGTACGGCATCATGCGCGTCGGCAGCACGAAGAGCAGCGTGGCGATCGCCGCGATGACGACGCCGAAATAAACTGCGAGAACGGCGAACGGATTGCGAACCGACCACGCCGCGATATTGCGCCGGTTCACGGATGAGCCTCGGTCACCGCTTGCCCGGGCTGCAGATTTGCCGCGCCGTCGGTAATCACGTTCGCACCGGATTGCAGGCCGCGTACGATTGCGGTGGCGCCGTCGTTGGAGAGGACGACCACGCGCACCGGTACGGCCGTGCCGTTCTCAATGATGTAGACTAACGATCCGTTTGCGCCGCCGACCAATGCGGCCGCCGGTATCGCATCACCGCTGCTCGTCGCCGCGCCCGGCACGTGAATCGTTACGCGAACGAAACCGCCGGGCTGCAAGCTGCCGTGCGAATTTTCCACAATTGTTTCGACCATCGCCGTATGCGTCGACGGATCGGCGACCGGCTGGACGGATGAGACTCTACCGTGAAGGACTGCGCCGGTGGGCAGCACGACATCGACGGGATCGCCCAAGCCGATCTGCGGCAAATCGGCTTGCGCGACATTGGCCTGTACACGCAGCTTGTCCAGCACCGCAATCTGTGCGATCGGCGTTCCCGCCTGAACGTAAGTTCCGGGATCCGCCAACCGCTTGACGACGACCGCGTCACTGGGCGAGATGACCGATCGATAACTCGCCAGCGTCGATTGCGCCGCTGCTTCGTTTTGCATTTGGTTATATTGCGCGCGTGCTTGACCGATCGATGCGGTTGCGTCGGACGCTTTGATGAGAGCGTTTCGCAGGTCGGCTTGTGCCGACGCCGCCTGTGCGACTTCGTTCTGATATTCTTGCTGCGAGACGGCGCCTTCGCGTAAGAGCGTGCTCTCCCGTACGATCTCGCGCGACCAATAATCCGCCGCGCGCTGTTTGGCCGCGATGTCGTTCTGCGCCATGCGCACATCGTTGGGAGCGTGATGCATCGCTTGGATTTGCGCGGCTTGTGCCGCAGCTTGCGCCGCCGCCGCCGAACTCCCGAGCTCGGGTTCGTTGAGATAAGCGATCTGCTGGCCCGCTTGAATCTTGTCGCCGTTGTAAACGTTGAAATCGCTCAGGAGCCCCGACGCGCGCGCAACAATCGTTTGGGTTAGATAGGGCGATACCGTACCGGGGGCTGAAACGGAGGCCCCTTGCGTGCCGGGATGGACGCGAATCGATTGCACTGCCACGGGCGCCGTACCGGCGACATTCGCCATGGCGTTCATGTCCATGGGCGCCGATCCGTATTGCGCTTTTATCATGGCGATGCCGATCACCACGACGGCCGCGGTTGCGAAGAGTGCAATCGTTCCGGTGCGGCGATCGCGCCGGAGGACCACGAGCGCGAGCAACCCGAGCGCGAATAGCAGGAGGGCGGCCGTGCGCCAAGCGGTCCAGTCGCCGGCCGGCGCCATCGAAGTCGTCGCGGATGAGGTTTCGCCTTTACTTTGCGCAGCGGCGACGTCGACGGTGTAGTTTACCCTTCCGTTTAACCCGCCGGTGAAATTCAAACTGACGTTCCAGGGCGCGGCCATGCCAAGATCGAGATCGAAGGTCCAGCGGCCGGGCGCAACGGTGCGCGCGACACCGGCGGGGCCGTTCATTTTCATGCTCGGCATCGTTGTCGAGAATTGCAACTGCGTGGAGCGCAATGCGCCGCCGTTAACGCCGGTAACGATGACCGTCGCAACTTCACCGCCGATCGCGGGCGGATCAGGCGTCAGGATCAACGTTACGGTTGCGGGTCCGATGCGGTGCGTGATTGGAGCCGCGGTTACGGGCGCCACAAGTGTTACGACGCTTAACAGTACGAGGCAAAAAAATAGACGGGCGATTTTTATCATTGCGAATGACACGATAGAAAGCCGAGCGTTCCGCTCACGATCGGAAGCAGCGCGATCAAGGTCGCAATGCTCAGCGCGCCGCCGGCAATCATGCGGCGGTGCGTTGACGCTGAATTTTCCGGCGGCGCGAGCAGACGCTGAAGCCGCGAAGTGACGCTTCCACCGTCCAGCGCGGCTACGGGTAGCAGCGGCCCCTTTGCCATCGCGATGATGGCGCCGGCGAGCGACTCCATTTCGGTGTGCGCAACCGCTCGTTGGTCGGCTGCGAATTCGCGAGCGTCCCAATAAAGTTTCAGGAGATCGGCCGTGCCGAACGGCAAGAGATCGCTGAAGAACGCCGCCAGCGCACCGAGCACGTGATCGTACCGTTGAATGTGAGCCGCCTCGTGACAAAGCGCGGCGTTGAGTTGATCGTCGTCGAGCCGCGCCAAAGCGCCCGTTGATACAATTATGATGGGATGAATTACGCCAAGCACCGCGCAGAAAGGATTGGCATCGGAGATTTCGCGCGCCTCGCAGTTCCGCGGTGCGGCTGCTTTCAGGCGCTCCCCGGCCGCGAACGAAAAATTGCGAATGCTTGCTGCTTCACGCGATCGCAGTGTCGCGATCCCCGTGGCGCGCGCTAGCGCGAAGACGGTGAGCAGAAGAAGCGCTGCAAAGATGATCCGCCCGGTTACGAACTGCAAACAATTCGAGCTCGTTCCGACCGTAAGGCCGTAAGCCGCGATTGAGAGAAACGATGCGCCCGGCAGCATGGAACCGACCGCAGCGAACGGGGCCTGCCAGCATCGGTCGGCATCCATTGCCAG
Organism: Vulcanimicrobiota bacterium; assembly: GCA_013036095.1. Lineage (GTDB taxonomy): Bacteria > Vulcanimicrobiota > Vulcanimicrobiia > Vulcanimicrobiales > Vulcanimicrobiaceae > Rubrimentiphilum. The sequence goes on along the minus strand of JAAXCW010000012.1, from coordinate 1,818 downwards.
AATTGCCGGCTTCGCGTACCTGACCATTAGGGCAACAGCTGCCGGTACGACGAGGATAGCGCAGAGCGAGCCTAGGAGCGCACCCGCTTGCGCGCACGATTGAAAGAATGCGGCCGCGTCAGCCACGAGGGTTAGCCTTTCGCTCGGCGAGCAGCCGTTCAAATTCGGCGAGCGCCGACTGATCGGCCACGACTTCACTAACGATTTGCACGAAGAGCGGATTACGGTGATTGCGTAACAGCGGACTCACAATCTCTGCTACGGCTTGGCGCTGATGGTCTTCCTGCGATTTAAGCGGAAGAAAGACGTTGGCGCGCCCGATCGATCGCTTCTTCGTGAATTGCTTCTTCGTAAGGTTAAGCAGCACGGCTTTTACGGCAGAGTAAGAAATCTGCTTAGCTTTTGGCCCGGCATTGAGCGCGGCTTGAACGTCGCCGACGCTGGACCAGTCCCCGCGGCGCCATAGCGCCCGCATGACGCGCGCCTCCAACGGGCCGACGCCAAGGACGGGGTCTCGTTCCGTGCTCGGGACCATGTGTTAGCCATCCTAACGGTTCGTAGCGGCATCGTCAAGGCTAGCCGCTCTGAATGACAGGTTCACCGGCGCGGGCAAGTGCATCCGGATGGCGTTGTTGCCATTGATGAGGCGGATGGTGCACCGCCACGCCGAGGTGGTCGCGCCGGGTGAGAAGCGCGTACGGATCGCCAAGTTCGGCATGTACCTGGCCGGGTTTATGGCGGTCGTCAATATCAGCGTCGTTTACCTGGCGCTGCCGTCGATCGAGCACGCCATTCGGGCCGACATCGACGACCAAGAGTGGATACTCAGCATCTATCCTTTAATGGAAGGCGGATTTACGCTGGCCGCCGGGACGCTTGGCGATTTGTATGGGCGCAAGAGGGTCATGACGCTCATGACGTGGCTCTTCACGCTGGCGACAATCGCATGCGCGCTCGCGCCGACTCCGCTTGCGCTGATTGTGGCGCGTGGATTTCAGGGGCTCGGTGGTGCGGCGCTGCTCTCGCTGCCGGTGGCGATTCTCGTGCAAATGCTACCCGACCCGAGCGACAACGAAGATGCGATCAAGAATTTCGCGATGGTCGCGGGATTGGGCGCGGTCGCCGGGCCGGCGATCGGCGGCGTACTGGTGCACTTGTTCGGGTGGCCGTCGATTTTTTATCTCTCGGTGTTGATGTCCGCGGGTGTGTTGTTGTCGCTTCCGTCGACGGAGGAAAGCAAACGCGATCCGTTGCTGCGGATCGACGGCATCGGACAGGCGTTGAGCATACTCTCATTTCTCGCCATCAGTTTTGGGCTGATCGAAGGGAATGACTTGGGGTGGACGTCGCCGGTTATTTTGGGCGCGTTCGTTTTATCGGTCGTTTCGATTGTGGCGTTCCTGTACGCGGAGTCGCATGTCGCGCAGCCGATGGTGCACCTGCGGTATTTCAAGGTGCCGAAGTTTAATGCTGCGTTGCTGGCGATTGGCGGAATCAATTTCGCCTGGTACGGCGTTATGCTGCTCTGCACGCTTTTTTTGCAAAACGCATTGCATCAGCCGGCGATGGCGGCGGGGTTCTATTTAATGCCGAGCAATATCGCTTTCTTTTTGGCGAATCAGTATAGCAGCCGCGTGGAGCGGCGGACGGGCGCGCTCGGAATACTTTTGCTTGCGTTCGCGGTTAGCGCGGTGGGGATGGCGTGGTTGGGGCTGCTCGGCGCTTCGGCGGCGGCGTGGGAGGTTTCGGCGGGGCTTTTTATCGCGGGCATCGGTTGGGGATTTGCCTTTACGCCTGCGGCGTCGATGGGAATGGCCG
>JAAXCW010000011.1 GCA_013036095.1 Vulcanimicrobiota bacterium | reverse complement strand
CAAGTTTCTGGCGCTCATAGCGGCGGGGCACCACCCGTTCCCATCCCGAACACGGCAGTTAAGCCCGCCAGCGCCGATGATAGTCGATTCGCAAGGATCCTCGAAAGTAGGTCGGCGCCAGATTAAGAAAGAGAAGCCCGGTGAGAAATCACCGGGTTTTTCTCTATCACACGGAGACGAGAAATGGTCGCTCCTCAAGAATCTAGGCAAGGCACCGCCAGTAGAGTGCCGCGCTGTGTAAAGATACGGCCCGTTTGGCCAGTTAGGGCGCATTTTAGCGCATACTTTTATGGAATGCGAGCTGCAATCGGGGGAATCGGTCGCGATAAGATCGTTTTCGTTGCCATCGCACTGGTCTGTGTTGTCGCTGGACTCCTGACCAGCAGTTTGGCGCCCGGGGCGAAACCTGTATATTACGCGCTGCTCATCGCGGCGTTCATCGCGCCAATGATGCCGTCTCTTAACGCGAACACGACCAGCCGTCTAATATTTCTTGTTGCCAGTGTAGGCCTGTGCCTGGCGTTCACGCTGATCAATATCGCGTTCTTACCTATCGGTGCCTTCGGAGTGGTATTGGCGCTGACCGCCGCAAATAAGCGCCTGCCACAAACGCGATAAGGTACTACCGCGTTCGCGGTTCTTCCGAGGATCAGGCGCGGGGGCGGCTTACTCCAGGCACGACGCCGAGCAGCCGCACCAGAAGTAACAGCGCGATCAACCCGGTTATGACGACCGGCGCGGGCCACGGCGGCGCGTGCAGCACCCACTCTTGGCTGAAGACGCCGAAGACGGCAATGAGCAAACCGGCATTCCACATTTTGTCGCCTTCGGCGCCCTTGTAGAACATGCCGAAAACTGCCAGCGCAACGCCGATTGCGACCATGATCGTCAGGTAGTGTACGACGTCGGCGGCGATCATGATCCCAAGTATTTCACGAACCAAGCCTCCCAACGGCGGTAAATGTCTTCGATACGTACCGGGTCGCGTGGGAAATGCCCCACCACCGGATAGACCACGAATTGGACCGGGGTTCCAGTAGCCCGGATCGCATGGTAAAACTCGTAGGCCAACGGCGTCGGCACTCTGAAGTCGCCGGCGTCACTCATGATCAGTGTCGGCGTTCGAACGTTGGAAGCGTAGCTCAGCGGCGACTCGGCTTCGTAAAGATTGTATTCGGAAGGGCGCGACCAGGGCGATTTGCCGATGAACTGTGGCGCGAAATCTTTGGAGTCGCTCATCGAGTCGTACTGCACCCAGTCGTTGACCGCAGCGCCGGAGACAGCCGCGCGCCAGCGGCGGTCATTCCCGATCAGCCACGACGTCATGAGTCCGCCTTCGCTCCAGCCCGAGACGCCGATGCGGTTGGTGTCGATCGGCGCGGTAGCCAGAACCCGAGCAAGTCCCGCCTCGATGTCGCGTCCCGGAACACTCGTGATATGCGGCACGGTCGTTCGCGCATATCGTAAGCCCAGGTTGTCGCTGCCGCGATAGTTCGGCTGGAAGACGTACCAGCCGTGTGCGGCCATTACTTGTACGAAGCCGGAATATGCCGTGGTCGATGCCGCCGTCGGGCCGCCGTGAATGTAGAGCACCAGCGGCGCGCGGCCGGAGCTCTTCATGGAAGCCGGCGGTGCGGTGAGAACGCCGTCGGCAGTGAGTCCGTCAAATGTGCGCCAGATGATGGGACGCGTTGCCCCAAGCCGATAGCGCGCAATCCACGCGTTGTAGTTTGTCAGCCGAACCGGCGCGCGCGCATTAGGCAGCAGGAGATAAAGCTCGGCTGGACGATCCGGCGCGGTGGCCGTGAACGCAATGGTTCCGTTACTTGAAATGCTCGAACCCCCGGCGCTCAGGACGCCAAGTGGCACGTTCGCGACGGCCCCTGCGGGTGATATTCTGAAGAAACGGCGTTGCGTGGCATCGTTAGCCGTTAGTAAAAGTGAACCGTCCGAGAAAAACGAAGCGCCTGCGACGTTGCGATCCAACCGCGCCGTCACGCTGTGCGGATGCATCCCGCCGGCGTCCGCCAGAGCGACCTCGCTTTGCATGGTTCCGCGCGGATTGGCAAATGAAAATGCGATCTGCCCCGCAGCCGCCCGAACCGGATCGGCTTGGGTCGGCGACAGCTGCGGAAGCGGAGTGACGTTTCCGTTTGCGACGTTCACCCGGACAAGCTGCCGTGAAAGATAGCGGTTGGGATGCTTGTCGCCAACGATGCGCGTCACGAAGACCTGACGGCCGTCGCGCGCGTAAGCGAATCCGCCGCCGACTCTCCACGTACCGGTCCCGATGCGTTGCGACTTTCCGCCGGAACGCATGATTTGATAGAGATATTCCGGCGTCGGCGCTGATTGGTCGGTCCAGGCCTCATCGGTTACGTCGAACGCGTCATCGTGCGCCTTGATCGCCGCGGCATTCGGCGCTACGATATGTGCGCTGTAGGCGAAGGCGCGCCCGTCGGGGCGCCAATCGAATCCATCGACGCCGGTCTTTTCGTGCGTAACCTGAAACGGTTCGCCGCCGTTCATCGGCAGAATGAAGATCTGAGACGCTTTCTCCGAGGCGGGATCGTCAGGGTCCACAATGCCCTGCGCAATGTAGGCCAGTTGCGATCCGTTGGGCGACCAGTCGATTTGCCCGAGGCCGCTCACATCGTGCAGCAGAGTGCGGGCTGCGCGGGCGCGCACGTTGATGAGCACAACGTCGGCCTGCGTGCGGTCCTTGCCGTAGTCATTACGCCGGACGATGATTGCGACGTTCTTGCCATCCGGGGTAATTGCCGGCGAGGAGACGCTGACCGTCTTCCGGAGATCGGAAAGCTTTAGCGTGAGCGCGGGCGGGGTCGTTAGTGCTAACAACATCATTTCATCCACCGGTCGAACCAGCCGGCCCAGGCGCGCAGGGTTATTTCTCGTCCGACGGGATCGGTCGCGAAGTGTCCATAGCGAGGAATGGCGGTAAATGTCACTTGGACTCCGCGGTCGCGCAGCGCGTGGTAAAAAAAGTACGCTTGCGAAACGGGAACGCGTTGGTCGCGCGTATCGCTAAGAATGAGGGTCGGCGTTTTTACATTGTCCACGAATGTAATCGGCGACTCCGCCGCGTATGCAGCCCGGCCCGCCGGCGTGAACGGCAGCACATTGAAAAAGGCTTGATTGAACGGCTCGTTGATATCCGAAAGCACGGCCTGTTGGTATTGGTCGGTAACGGCTGCGCCCATGACGGCAGCCCGCCAGAAGTTGGCGTGTCCGATCAGCCACGAAGTTTGCAGTCCGCCGCCCGACCAGCCCGATACGCCGATCCGCGATTCGTCGATCATGCCGGTCGCCCGTAACGCAGCGACCGCCGCCAAATTATCCCGCCCCGGACCGCTGGCCATGTCGCCGACGATCCCTTGCAAAAAGGCGTCACCCATATTGTCGCTGCCGCGATAATTCGGGCGGAAGACGAAGTAGTCGTGCGCGGCGAGGATTTGCACAAGCGACAGACCTTCGAGCCCGCTCATATCCCAGGTCGAGGTCGAGACCGGACCGCCGTGGATGTCGAGCACGAGTGGATATTTGCGTCCGGGTACATAGTGTACGGGATACGTGAGAACGCCCACCGCCTTCGCTCCCATGTCGGTTTGCCATTCGAACGCTTCCGATCGGGCGACGGCAAAGTCGCTCATCCAGGCATTTTCATTGGTGATTTGGCGCGCTGTAGCGCTACCGCTTATCGCAAACGCGCCAGGGGGCAGATAATAAATTTCTGCGGGCCGGTCTCGCCGCAACCCGACAAACGCAATCGCGCCGTTACCGGAGGTTGTTGCGTCGGGTCCAAATTCGACATCGCCGAGTGCAGATTCGACGGTCTGGCCACGTTCAGTGGTCGTCCACACCACGTTCCGGACGCCGTCGGTCGTCGCGATGATTGTGCGGTTTTCGGCTGGGCAGCCGAACCAGTGAACGTTGCGATCGATCGTGCCGGACGAATTCGATACCTCTGCCAACGTATCCAAGCTCCGCTGCGAGAGGTCCGTCTGCAGGTACAGAGTGCCATGCCTAGGCTTGAGGACATCGAGATTCCCGCCGGCGCAGATTTTCGGATCGGAATCTACGCCGAGGCCGAGATCAGTGCTGCTCTTTGACGCAATATCGTAAACATACGTCGTTTGTGAAGCCATGTGTGCAAACACCGGATCGGGCTGGCGCTGGTAATAAATCTTCGAGCCGTCCGGCGCCCAAACCGGTGCCGATCCTTTCACGACACTCCAACTTCCCGACGTTAAACGATTCGCTGCGCCTCCCGAAGCAGAGGCGAGCCACAGATGCGCCGATTGCGGCGCTTGCAATGTGAGGTAATCGTTGTCGGTGATGACGACCGCGTCTAGATGCTTGTCGAGCTCATTCTGACTTGCCGGATCATCGTCGGAGACGTACGCAAGCGCGTTGCCGTCCGGGCGCCAGGCGTAATCTTGCACGCCCGCTTTATTGGTTGTTACTTGCAGGGCATCGCCGCCGTTCATCGGCATGACGAAGAGTTGCGCAGGTTTACCGGCTTCGGGCGAAGCGAGGAAGGCCAAACGCGTCCCGTCCGGCGACCATTGTGGGTTGGTCACGCCGATCCGTCCGCGCGTCAGCGTCCGCGCGCCTGTACCGTCGACGTTGACGAGCACGAGCTCGGAGCGGTTGCGGTCAGCAGTCCAGTCGACTTTGGAGCGCACGTATACGATCTGGCTGCCATTCGGAGATATGTGCGGCTGGCTCACGGTAACGATCCGTCGCAGATCCTCGAATGTTAATACGCGCTGAGCGGGCGACGCTGTGGTGACAGCCGCAAAGAAAACGATCGGAAGAAATACAAAGAAGCGCACGCCGTCGCCTACGCTTCGCAGAGAGAAAGCGCCTGCCTGATACCTACGCGGAGGTTTGCTGTCCGGGAAGTTCCTCCGTAGCCAGGTAGAGCGTCCACGGCTTATCCGGATGGTGATCGGGCGGGAACGCTTCGCCTTTTGCGAACTTTTGGCGGTGACCGCATTCCGAGCACTCATACTCGCCGCCGACCGCAACCGTGTCGCCGCCTTTTCCAAAAATCTCAGACATGAGCCGTTTGTACCCGCTATTTGGGCCTGATGCGGTAGATAGCGCCGGTCATGTCGTCGGCGAGAAAGATGTCGCTTTGAGGGCCCACGGTAATGCCCGTGGCTCTACCGATACGCTGCTGGGAACCGTCGGCCTGATAACCGCCTACGAATTGCGTCCACTGCTTATTCGGATCGTTCCAGTCGACGCCGGTTACCGGCGAGTCACCGCGCATCGGAACGAAGACGACTGCGGGCGCCACGTACGGCGGTCCGTGCCAGGACCCGTGCAGCGTTACGAATGCGCCGCCTCTGAACCGCGCCGGAAAAACGTAGCGGCCGCCAGGGTTCTGCGGATAGAAGACCGCGCCGATTGGCGTCGCGTATGCCGGGAAAACGACGCGCGCGATCGTGACTCCGCCGCACCCGGTGCCGCGGTGGTTCTCGTAACAGGTAGGCCAGCCGTAATCAGCCACGGGCGCATGCGCCGTGATGTCGTCGAAGATCTCGTAGGGGTGCCCCGCCGCCAGTTCGTCCTGGCCGGCTACGCCCGCCCAAACCGATCCGGTGTTTTCATTCGCTGTGAGCGCGATCGCGTTACGGATGTTCCGCGCAATGATTTGGTATGCGCCTCCCGTAACCCGGCCGACGGTGGCACGTGTCGCGTCAACATCGGGGCGGCAGGCGTTGCACGACGACCCCACGCTTGCGTACAAGACACCCTTGACAACTGCGACCGACGTCGTGACGTGATCGCGCGCTATGCCCGACGGCCGGACGGACGCAAGTTTTTGCATCGAGCGAGCCTGCATATCTCCGGACCGGTAAGCAATACGCCAGATCGCGAATTGCGTGCCAACATAGAGCGTGTTGCCGGAAAAAGCAACGCCGGCTGCCGGCGAGTCGTCGAAATGCGCGAAAACACGCGGCGCACCGGCCGCCGCCGTTCCGTCTGCGTGCGGAATGATGTAGACGTCTTGACCCGACGTGCCGACGAAAAGATCGCCGTTTGGAGCGGCAACGATCTCTCTCGCGCCGTCCACCGTTGCAATCTGCTGAATCGAAAAGCCGCTCTGGACTGCCGGCGTCGCGCCCAAGAACGCGATGACGAGAAAAGAAGCGAAGAGCGCAGGGCGCATACGCCAGGTAGCGTTCCCCTAAACCGCTCGTGCCACGCGGGCAAAGCGCTCGCGGAACTGCGCCGGCGTCAAATTTGTCTGCCCAGCGATCTGGGCGAGAGCCGGCCCTTGCAGATCCTCGGGCTCGAGCCGGATCATGTAGTTTCGTGCGACTTCGTAGGACTCGGTCGTGACGTCGACCATACGCACGCGCACCCGTCCCGTATCTCGATCCTGCAGTTCGGACAAATGAACAGGGACGACGCGCCCGCCGGAAAGCGCGATCAACGCGCCGCTGCCGCCTCCCAAAAGATACCGGACAGCGCCGTATCCCAGCGTACGAGTATATTCGACGTCGAATGGCACGGGTTTGGCGCACCGCAGTTCGTAACCGATGTCTTTGGTAACGATCGTCGCACTCACGCCGATATCGTCCAAACTCTTACGCACTGCGTCGCGCAGAACCGTGCCGATTGGCACGTCCGCTAATCGGACGTGGCCGTAGGCGTCGCGAGCTACGCTTTCGAGCGCGGCAAGTTTTTCGGCCGAAAGCCTTTCGGCAATGCCTTCGGCGACGATGGCGACGCCGTATCCGTGGTTGTTGGCGACGCGTTTTACGATCGCGCCGACGATCGTGTCCACCACGACTTGCAGATCGAGTTCGGCTTCCGGAAACTCTTCGGGAATGACGGCGAGCGTCGCGCCGGCTGCCTTACACATGCCCAGTGCCAGTGCGCCGGACTTCCGCCCCATGCTGACGACGAGATACCACCGCACGGTCGTGCGCGCGTCTTCCATGAGGCTTTCGATGATGCCGGTGCCAACCGAGCGCGCGGTTTCGAAACCGAATGTCGGCGCATTATCCGGAAGGGGAAGATCGTTGTCGATGGTTTTCGGTACGGTAGCCACGCCGATGCCGCCGGCGGTTGCTTCGGCGATACGCGTCGCACCGTAGGTGGTATCGTCTCCGCCGATCGCCATTAGATAGCGGATGCCGAGCGTCCGCAGCGCACCGATACATTTTTGGAGCGTCGCATCGTCTCGAGCCGGATTTGTTCGCGACGTGCGTAAAATCGAACCGCCGGTGGCGTGGATGCGCGAAACATCCTCGATGCGCAACTCAGTTACGTAGGATGTTTCTCCCTTGGCCAGATGGTGATAGCCGTCGTAGATTCCGAGCACGCGCAAGCCGCTATTCACGGCTTCGATCGTCGCCGAAGCGATGACGCCGTTGATTCCCGGCGCGGGCCCGCCGCCAACCAAGATGCCGAGCGTGTCAGTGCTCATCAGCAGTGGCACTTCGGCATAAAAAGACGGAGCCATCGCGCTGCGATAGCTCCGCCGGTTGTAGGTTTGGGGTCGCTTAGACGGCCGGCGAGGGCGAAGGCTGCGGGAAGGTGTTCCGCCCGTTGCCGCCGCGGCCTTGGCCGGACTCGGCGCGGCGCTTTTGCATGTCGGCCTTGAGCTGCGCTTGCTGTGCAGGCGTCAGGACGGCCATCATTTTATCGCGCATGTCTTTCATCGCCTGCGGATCGCGGGCGCTGCCTTTGGGATGCGCTTGGCGGTACTGCTGGCGGATCTGATCGATCTGCGCCTGCTGCTGCGCCGTCAGGTTCAAGTCTTTCAGGAAGCGGAAGCCGCCGTGGTGACGCTCCGATCCGGATTGCTGCTGATTTTGTCCGGTGGCCGGCTGCACTTGCGCGAAGCCGATGGCCGGAACCGCAAGCGCGGTTGCCAGGGCAGCCGGGACAAGCAGTGAACGAAATGTGAACACGAGGACTCCTTTAGGGTGTAGTGATGTCCCTATCGTAACGAATAGGTGCCCTAAAGGTTCTGAGAAACGGATTAGCGGCTGTTAAGGATTTGCTAAGTCCGCGGCTGGATAGCAGCCGCTCGCACGCCTTCCGAAGCGTGCGCTTCGAATCTCAGGAAATTCTTAGCAAACAATTCCGCGAGCTTTTTTGCCTGCACGTCATAGGCGGCCTTGTCCGGCCACATGTTCTTGGGATTGAGTATTTCCGACGGAACGCCGGGAACGTTCAGCGGGATCGACAGCCCGAAGAACGGCTCGTCTTCGAACGTTACGCCGGCAAGTGCGCCTTCGATCGCGGCGTTCACCATAGCGCGCGTATATCCGATGGCGACGCGTTTGCCGACGCCGTACGGTCCGCCGATCCAGCCCGTGTTGACAAGCCAGCAGGTAACGTCGTGTTCGTCGATTTTCTTTCCGAGCAGTTTCGCGTAGACCGTCGGATGATGGACCATAAACGGCGCGCCGAAGCAGGTTGAGAAGGTGGCTTGCGGTTCGGTGATCCCGCGCTCGGTGCCCGCAACCTTAGCGGTATAGCCCGAGAGAAAATGGTACATCGCTTGCTCTTTAGTGAGCTTGCTGATCGGCGGCAGCGTACCGAATGCGTCGGCCGTCAGCATGACGATCGTTTTTGCATGTCCGGCGCGACTGCCCGGAACGACGTTGGGGATGTATTCGATGGGATAAGCGCCGCGGGTGTTTTCGGTCTTCGTTTCGGAGTCCAGATCGAGTTTGCGCGTGTTTTCCTCGTAGACGACGTTTTCTAAAACCGATCCGAACCGGTGAATGGCGGACCAAATCTCGGGCTCGGCGCTTTGCGAGAGGCGAATAACCTTTGCATAGCAGCCGCCCTCGAAATTGAAGACGCCCGTGTCGGACCAGCCGTGTTCGTCGTCGCCGATAAGCGGCCGGCGCGAATCGGCGGAGAGCGTCGTTTTTCCCGTACCTGAGAGCCCGAAGAAAATCGCGACGTCATCTTTCCCGGCGTTCGCGGAGGAGTGCATAGGAAGCACGTCCTTCAGCGGAAGCAAATAGTTCATGACCGTAAAGACCGACTTTTTGATTTCGCCCGCGTATTTGGTGCCGCCGATCAACACGACGCGTTCTTTAAAATTGACGAAGATAAACGTCGATGAATTGGTGCCGTCGCGCTCCGGGTCGGCGGAGAAAAGGGCGGCATCGACGACGGTGAACTCCGGCTTGAAATCCTTGGGCGGTTCATCGGGCACGATAAAGAGATCGCGTGCGAAGAGATTGTGCCACGCGAATTCGGTGATGATGCGCACCGGCAGCCGGTAGCGTTCGTCGGCGCCGACGAAGCAATCCAGCGAGTACACTTCCCGTTCCGATAGATAGGCTGCGACGCGATCCCATAGCGCGTCGAAAACGGCCGGCTCGACGCCGCGGTTGGTTTCTCCCCAGTCGATGTGCTTCTCGCTCGAGCTTTCGCGAACGAAGAACTTGTCTTTCGGGGACCGCCCGGTGTGCGGTCGCGTGTCAACGATCAGCTGGCCGTCGCTGCCGAGCACGCCTTCGCCGCGGCGGAGTGCGTGTTCGATGAGTTCGGCGGTCGACAAGTTTTCGTGGACGCGCGCGGCTTTGATGCCTTCGGAAACGGTGATAATAGCGGTGCTCCCTGCAGGGCAGAAAGAGTGATTCGGGCTAAGACGTGAACCGTGAGATTCGCCGTCTTTGCCCTGCTGTGCCTGTTTAGCGCCGCCGCCGCTGCCTCGGCCGCGGTGCCGTTTCACGTGGGATTTTACCCGTCCGGACCGGTTGACGGCATTACCGACGTGCCGGGCGTCGCCGTCGGCAATGTGACAAAAGTCGAAGGGGCGTCGATTCGCACCGGGGCGACCGCGATTTTGCCTAACGCCGATCCTTGGAACGATAAAGTCTCCGCATACGCGCTATCGTTCAATGGAAACGGCGAGATGACGGGCATGCACTGGATCAACGAAGCGGGTTATCTGGAAGAGCCGATCGTCCTGACGGACACGCTCGACGTCGGGCGCGCCGACGACGGCGTGATCAGCTGGATGATCAAGCAACATCCGCAGGTCGGTGTGCGCGACGATGTGCCGCTGCCGGTTGTCGCGGAGTGCGACGATCAGCTCCTGAACGATATCCAAGCGCGCGCGATTGGCGCGCAAGACGTCGTAGACTTGCTGGACTCGGCAAAAACGGGGCAGTTCGCGCGCGGCAGCGTCGGAGCGGGTACGGGAATGAAGGCATTCGGATTCAAAGCCGGCATCGGCTCCGCGTCGCGCGTGCTTCCCGCGGATCTCGGGGGCTATACGGTCGGCGTGCTCGTGAACGATAACACCGGTTCGACGCGCGAGCAATTGACGATCGCCGGCGTGCGCGTCGGCGAGGCGCTGCGCAACGAATATAAAATGGTCTTTCCGAAACCTGTAGCACTGCACGGCCGCATGGCGTCCGGCAGCATTATCATCGTGGTCGCGACAAACGCGCCGCTGGATTCGCGGCAGTTGCGCGCGATTGCTTTGCGCGCGGGTATGGGTATGTCGCGAACAGGGCTCACGAGCGACGTGGGCAGCGGCGATCTCTTTCTCGCGTTTAGCACCGGCTATTCGTTTGCGCGGACCGGCGACTTTGAAATAAAAGCCCCGCCCGTACCGATCATTGAAGATACCGGCGTTCTGAACGCGCTTTATCGCGCGACGGCCGAAGCGACCGAGTACGCGATCTACGACGCGCTATTCAGCGCGAAGACGATGACGGGCAAAGGCGGAGTGACGGTGTACGGCCTTCCGGCGGATCGCGTGCTAGGCATGCTGCACGCAGCCGGAGTGCATTGATGCCGATCCGGCTCGGCGCGGTGAAGCGCGGCTAGACTGCGGCTGAAATAACGCGCAGCGCGTTGACCGGTGTGCGCGCCGCCTCGAAATCACAGAGCAAGCGGCCAAGGCGCGCTTGTTTTTTGTTGGTGACGAACCATGGCGGCTTCGTGAGTGGCCGAAACGGCGCGCGCACGATGCTTTTCTGCGTATTGGCCAGCAGATAAGAGTTGTGTACGACTCCAAGACCCGCGCCGTTGGCGCGGTAATCGCCCCACGGCGTCTCGCTTAAGAAGTAGCCGACGCCGGCCCACGTATTAACCGCCACGCAGCCGTACTGCAGCTGGGCGATCGCGCCGGCGACTGCGTGCGGAATCGAACGTTCTATCTGCGGAGCGACGATCAGGTTCGCGCCGAGCGTTCCGTAAAGACGGTTGTTCGCAAAGTCGACGGCGGTGCGCAAAAACGTCTGAGGATCGCCCGGAAGTTCGACGCAGAATAACACGCCGCAGAAAGCCTCGTCTGTAAAAGCGGACGACGGCGCGTCAGCGTCAAGCCGCACGATGCTGTTGCCGCGCGATTCTGCGCCCGCAAGATCTGCGCGGCGCTTGGACGCGCCCGGATAATATTCAGGCCTCTGCGCCAGTCTGTTGAAAACGCGTTCGACTTCGTTCAGGAGATGGCCCGTGAGCGGCCATTCTTGCGGAAGCAGCAGCACCTGTGCTGCGATGCAGTTGAAACCGGCGTTGTGCGCTTTTTGAGTTGCGATATGTTCGGCTTGAAAGCGCAGGTCGGTTTCGCTCCAATCGCCGGGAACGACGATCGTCGGCGTGACGCTGCCGAGTTCGGCGGTGATGCGCTTTTGCCCGGCGATTGCGCGTATAGCTGCGAAAGTCGCCGCACTTCCCGTAACGTGTATTTCGTCGACGCCGTCGCTCGCACAAAGACGCCCACCGGCCTCTGCCCCACCCGAAACGAAGCTTAATCTGCCGGCGTCGACGAATGGCGCGAGGGCTTGCTCCAAAATCGGCCGCAGGTATTCGTTGACGGGGTTAAGCTTCAGAACGCAGCGCGCGTTCTCGGCGATGATTTTGTAGAGCACGTCCAAAGCGGGAATGCTGGAGATGTTTCCGGCGCCGAGCACGAGGACGGTTCGCGATTCGGTCGGGGGCTGGATAAACGAAGTTGAACTGTTGTTAAGCACAACGTCCGCGGTGACGCCCTGCAGCAGTATGCGATCGTAAAGATCGTGCGGAAAAACGCGCACGCTCGTAACCCCGTCAGTCGTAACGGTTCGCGCATTTATCGGCGTCAGTCCGGCTGCCACCCGTTGCAGCGAGCGGATGTAGCGGTTGATGGCGTAAAGCACGGCCCACGGGCCTGAAATCCACTCCTCGCCTTCGAGGTAGGAACCTGGCGCGAGACCCTTCGCGCGAGCCGAGAGCGCTACCCACTCCGGGGCAATGCCGTGGGTCCGCCGGCGAGTCTCCTCGAGCAACTGGATAAGGCTCATCACGCGCCGAGCGTTCAGCAAGCATCCGCCCCGGCCCCGGTCGAAGAGATTCGCCATGGCCGCCAAGCGCAAACGACGCCGAAAACCGAAGGTGAAGCCGCCCCTCGGGCCTGCTGTGAACCTGCGTCCAGCCGGCGCGCATAAGACGAAGAAACGGTACGATCGCAGACATAATCAGGAAATCGTCGCCGCCGAGGCCGAGGAACAGGAGTAGCAAGCGCCGGGTACGGGTATATTTGCCGCGTTCGGAGGTAGGGCAATTGAGGTATTTTCCGGCGGAGCTCGCCATTACTTCGGACGACGGCCGCGTCGTGACCGAGGGCTTTAACCAGGCGCAAATGGCGCAATTTACGCGCAACCGGATGCTTGCGCGCTTACAAGACGGTCTGCCTCTTGTGCATTATGACGGAGAACGAATCGAAATCCCGGCTGAACGCGTTATTTCCGTCGACGTCGTTATGCGAGAGCGAGAACTCGCAACCGTTTAAGACCTCTGATGCGCGAATGAAAACGCCCGCTTCGACGGGCGTTTTGCTTTTTAGGCGATCAGTTCGCGCTCGACCAGAATGGTGCGCGGATCGATCAGGTGCTTATTCAGCCCGAGTTTTTCGGCCGGGACGCCCAGAGCGAGCGCGACTAGTTGCGGAAGATGGAACGTCGGCAAATCGGTGCGGCCCCAGCGCGCGGCCGCATCTTGCTGATAGCCGTCGAGCGCTAAGTGGCAGAGCGGGCACGGCGTAATCACCGCCTCTGCGCCGCGATCTTTGGCGATGCGCATGTTCTGGCCCACCATTGACGTTGCGACGCCATCTTTTTCCAATTGAATATGGAATCCACAGCACCGCGTCTTGCCGGCGTAGTCGACCGGCTCGCCGCCGATCGCGGTGATAACGTCTTCAAGTGAATGCGGATTACGCGCCGATTCCCAGCCGTTGACTTTCTCCGGCCGGATGATGTGACAGCCATAAAAGGGTGCGACCCGTAAGCCGTTGAGCGGACGCACGACCATACTGCTCAGTTTATCCAAGCCGATGTCGTCGATAAGCAGCCACAAGAGATGGCGCACCATGACACTGCCCTCGTATTTCGCGCCGAATTTCCCAAGGATCGAATTGGCCTGGTTCATGCGCTCTTCGCTCTCGAGCAGTTCTTTGTTGGCGGCGCGCATGTGGCCGGTGCAGGTGGAGCAGATCGTGATGACGTCGTCGAGTCCGAGCGCTTCGGCCTGCGCGTACGTGCGCGCGTTGAGCACGCGCGCGATGTCGCGATTGGTGTCGTTGACGACCGACGCGCCGCAGCACGAAGCCGCCGTAAGTTCGATCAGTTCGATGCCGAGCTTGTCGGCGAGCAGCATCGTCGAATTGAAGAGCTCTTTGCACGACTCTTTGGCAACGCAGCCCGGGAAAAACCCGTAGCGCCGCATCTGCGAACTTTTGGAATGGCGGTGAGAGTCGGTGGCTTGCTCTTCAGGCAGAAGGGTGCTGCTCACGTTGGAACCTCCAGCGATTCGAAAATCGTGCGGACTTCGTCGGCCTTGGGAATCGGTTTGAGAAACGGCGGCGGCATCTTGCCTTTGATCGCCATGCGGATGGCGAGGGGCGTGATCTTTGCAAGACCGCGAATGTTGAAGATTCCGACAGTCCCTTGAATAACTTCGGTCTCGGCTAGCATTCCCGTTTTCTTGATCGTCTTGTTGACGACCAGAGCGTGACGCGGTCCGGGATGGTCCATCATCACGCCTTCTTGAATCGTAGCGCGTTTGACGTCTACGATGCGGTCGTGCGGATCGACATGCTTGGGACAGTACGAACAGGCGTAGCAGTGGGCGCAGAGCCACAAGTAATCTTCATTGATCTGCGCCAGCCGCTCTTTTTTCTTGCCGTCGCGCACGTCCTCGATGAAGCGATAGGCGTAAGCGATAGCCGCGGGGCCTGCGAATGACGGATCGACGCTGACCACGGGACAGAGCGCGTAGCACGTCGCGCACATCACGCAATTGGCCGCGTCAACCAGTTTCTTCATATCCGCCGGGCTCACGCGGCGCTCGAGTTCGTGGTCTTCATCGCGGTCGGCCGGCTGGAGGTAAGGTTTGAGGCGCGTGTACTTGTCCCAGAACGGATCCATGTGCACGACGAGATCTTTCATCGGCTGGAAATTCGGCATGGGATCGATTTGGATGACGCCTTCGTCGTTCATGACGCTCTTGCACGGCGTCTTGCACGCAAGTCCGGTCACGCCGTTGATGTTCATCGAGCACGATCCGCAGATCGCCGAACGGCACGAGCGGCGGAAACTAATCGAACCGTCCACTTCCGCTTTCGCGGTTTCGAGCGCATCGAGGACGGTCGTCGTGACCGGAATATCGACCTCGACGGTATCGCGATGCGGAACGGCGTCGACAGCCTCGTCGTAGCGGAAGATGTCGAGTTTGACTTGAGCCATGTTAATACGATCTCACGGTCGGTGCCCACTTGGTGATCGTCACTTTGCGGGAGTAGTCGAGGCGCGGGTTCTGTCCGTCTTGACGCCACGCGAGCGTATGGACCATCCAGTTTTCGTCGTCGCGTTCCGGATAATCCGTGCGCGCCTGCGCGCCGCGCGATTCTTTGCGGGCCAGCGCGCCGTTGGCGACGCACATCGCTGCGTCGATTAAGAAGTCCACTTCCATGGCGTGGACCAGATCGGTGTTGAACGTTTTGGACTTATCCATCACGTACACGTCGCGGTCGAATGCTCTGCGAATCTCCAGCAAATCGTCGACGGCTTTGGTGAGCTCTTTTTCATTGCGGAAAATGAAGACGTTGTCGCTCATCGTCTTGTTCATCTGCGCGCGGAGTTGCGGCGCGCGTATGCCTTCATTCTTGGAAAGCCAGCGGTCGATGCGCTCCTGTTCGGCCTTGAGCGTGCGCTCCGACGGCCGTACGTCGCCGCTTTGCTTTATGTACTCGCAGGCGTGTTTGGCCGCGCGCGCGCCGAAAACGATCGTTTCGAGCAGCGAATTGCCGCCCAGCCGGTTAGCGCCGTGCACGGAGACGCAGGCCGCTTCGCCGGCCGCGTAGATTCCGGGAACGCGCGTCGCGCCGTCCTTGTCGGTCTCGATGCCGCCCATCGTGTAGTGCATGCCGGGTAAGATCGGGATCGGTGTGTCGATAGCGTCCTTGCCGGTTGCATCCAGCGCGAGTTCGCGGATCTGCGGCAGGCGCTCGAGAATTTTCTCGCGTCCCAGATGGCGCAAGTCGAGCAGCACGCAACCGTCGATGCCCCGCCCTTGCATGATTTCGGTCCACCCGGCGCGGGAGACGACGTCGCGCGAAGCGAGTTCGCCTTTTTCAGGCGCATACTTAAACATGAAGCGTTCGCCGAGTGAATTCAGCAGATGCGCGCCTTCGCCGCGCGCCGCTTCCGAAAGCAGCACGCCGTTCTCTTTGAGCGAGGTCGGGTGGAACTGCACGAATTCCATGTCCATAATCGGCACGCCGCCGCGGAACGCGATGCCCAACCCGTCGGCGGTTGAGGCGTAGCCGTTGGTCGTCTTGGCGTACATGCGTCCGCAGCCGCCCGTGGCAAAAATCGTGGCCTTAGCCGTAATCAGTTCGAGCTGGCCGTTGCGCATGTTGTAAGCGACCACGCCCGTGCCGACACCGTCCTCGGTGCAGAGCGCCGTGCAAAAATACTCTTCGTAGACTTTGACGTTGAAGCGCTCGAGCTGCTCCCAGAGGGTGTGCAAGATGACTAGCCCGGTAACGTCGGCGCTGTAACACGTGCGGGGCGACCCCGCGCCGCCGAAGGGCCGCTGCGCCAGCCTTCCGTCGGGCAGACGTGAGAAGATGCAGCCGCGGTGCTCGAGCCAGATGATCTGCCGGGGTGCGTCGTCGCACATCGCCTCGATGGCATCCTGATCGCCCAGGTAATCCGAGCCCTTAGCGGTGTCGAAGGCGTGGTTTGCCGGCGTATCTTCGGCCGTATTGCCTAAAGCGGCGTTGATGCCGCCCTGAGCGGCGCCGGAGTGGCTGCGCACCGGGTGCATCTTGCTGACGATAGCGACGTCGGCCCCGCGCTCGGCCGCTTCCACGGCGGCGCGCATGCCGGCCAGGCCGCCACCGATGACCACGACATCGTGCTTGATCACGTGACCTTCTTTATACTACTCCCGGCGCTCGGCCCCCATGACCTTAGTCTTTCGGGCCATACCTCGGCCTCGCTTAGAGCATGGTTAATCGCTCGGCCGAGGCATGGCCCGCAAGACTAGGCAAGCGTCCAAGACACGGTTTTCTCCGAGGCGCGACGAACTGCGCGAGCCAGTGAGCCAATTCGTCCATCTGCACGTCCACAGCGAATACTCGTTGTTAGACGGAGCGTGCCGCATTTCCGAACTCTGCCGGCGCGCCGCTGAAAACGGAAGCCCCGCGATCGCGCTGACCGACCACGGCGTCATGTACGGCGCGATGGAGTTTTACTACGCCGCGCGCGAGCACGGACTCACGCCCATTCTCGGCTGCGAAGCGTACCTTGCGCCGCGCGGCCGGCTCGACCGGACCGCGCGGGAAGAAGCGCATATCACGCTGCTTGCCGCCGACTTCATCGGCTACCGGAATTTGAGCGCGCTGGTCTCCAAAGGTTTTCTGGAAGGCTATTATTACAAGCCACGCATCGACATGGAGCTGCTGGCCAAGCACAACGAAGGCTTGATCGCGCTTTCGGGCTGCCTTTCGGGAATGGTGGCCGCGCCGTTGCTTCGCAACGACTACGACACCGCTAAGAACAATGCGAAGGCGTACTCGGATATCTTCGGCGACCGGTTCTATCTGGAGATGATGCGTCACGGCATGCCCGAGGAAGAGACGATCAATCCGGGCATCGTCAAAATCTCGAAAGAACTCGGCCTGCCGATCGTCGCGACCAACGATTCGCACTATCTCGAGCGCAAAGACGCGGCGGCGCACGACGTGCTGCTCTGTATCGGTACCGGAAAGACGGTCGCCGATACCAACCGCATGAAGTTTTACTCCGACGAGTTTTACGTCAAGTCGAACGACGAGATGCGGGCCGCGTGGGCGGATTTGCCCGAAGCCTGCGATGCAACCGAGGAAATCGCCAAGCGCGTCGACATCCGCATTCCCGAGCGCGTCTTCAACGTGCCGGAGTATCCGGTGCCGCAAGAGGACCTGCTCAACGAGAAGACAGCCGAAGCGTATCTGCTCGAGCTTTGTGAGGTTGGCCTCATCGAACGCTACGGAGCGGAGCGCGCCGGCGGCGATGCAGCGCTTCGCGAGCGCTTGGAGTATGAGCTCTCGATCATCAATAAGATGGGGTATGCGTCGTACTTTCTCATCGTATGGGATTTCATCAAATATGCGCGCGACCATGACATTCCGGTCGGGCCGGGTCGCGGTTCGGCGGTCGGATCGGTCGTTTCATATAGTCTGCATATCACCGACCTCGATCCGCTGAAGTTTAATCTGCTCTTCGAGCGCTTCCTGAACCCGGACCGTATCTCGATGCCTGATATCGATACCGATTTCTGCGTCGACCGGCGCGACGAAGTGATCGCCTACGTTTCGAAAAAATACGGCGAGGATCGCGTCGCGCAGATCGTGACCTTTGGCACGATGGCCGCGCGCGCGGCCGTTCGCGACGCCGGGCGCGCTCTTGGCGTGCCGTTACCTGATGTGGATCGCGTCGCGAAAATGATTCCGTCCGGCCCGACAGGTTTAACGATCGGCCAGGCGCTCGAACAGATTCCGGAGTTGAAGACGCTCTATCGCGGCTCGCCGGAGATGCGGAAATGGCTGGATACCGCCAAGTCGATTGAAGGTCTGGCGCGTAACGCGGGAACGCATGCGGCAGGCGTGGTGATTTCGGCGGGCCCGCTCATCGATTACGCGCCGCTGGCCAAGAGCGACACCGGCATCAATACCCAGTACGACATGAACTGGGTCGAGCGCATCGGCCTGCTCAAGATGGATTTTCTCGGCCTGCGCAACTTGACGGTGATGAAGAATGCGGTCGATGAGATCAAACGGACGTCGGATCCGCAGTTCGAGCTGGCGACGATCGCCGATGACGACAAGCGTACCTATGAGATGCTTAGCCGCGGCGAAACGGTCGGCGTATTTCAGTTGGAGTCGGAGGGCATGGTCCGCATCTGCATGGATCTGCGGCCCAACGAATTCAACGACATCATCGTGCTTGTCGCTTTGTACCGGCCCGGCCCGATGGAATGGATTCCCCAATACATCAGCGCCAAGCACGGCCGCACCAAAGCCAAATATCTGCATCCGAAGCTCGAGGCCATTACCTCCGAAACCTACGGAACGATCGCTTATCAAGAGCAGGTGATGCGCACGGCGCGCGACGTGGCGGGCTTTTCGATGGGCGAGGTCGACGAGCTGCGCAAAGTGATGAGCAAGAAGCAAAAAGAGAAAATTCCCGTTTATCGCAAAAAATTCATCGAAGGCGCCAAGCGGCACTCCGGCATCGATGAGAAGCTGGCGTCAGAAATTTTCGCATACATCGAACCCTTTGCCGGCTACGGTTTTCCCAAAGCGCACGCCGCCGCATACGCCTGGATCGCCTATCAGACGGCGTTTCTCAAGGCGAACCATCCACTCGCGTACTTCAGCGCGCTGATGACGTCGGTGCGCGACCGCACCGACAAGCTCGTCGAGTACATCGAAGAAGCCAAGCACATCGGCATCGCGGTGCTGCCGCCCGACGTCAATGCTTCCTTGATCGATTTCGGTGTTGCTAACGGTGAGGTCCGGTTCGGACTCTCCGCGATCAAAGGCGTCGGCGAAGGCGCGGTTCGCGTGATTCTCGAGGAGCGCGACAAGAACGGGCCGTTCGTCGACCTGTTCGACTTCGCTCGCCGCGTGGACGGCAAACAAGTGAACCGCCGCGTCTTCGAGTCGCTGATAAAATGCGGCGCCCTGGATTGCTTGCCGGGAAACCGCGCGCAGAAGATGGCCGCGCTCGACGTTGCGATGCGTATTGCTGCTGCCGAAACGCGCGACGCCGCGCTCGGACAAGCGTCGCTCTTTGGCGAAAGCGACGCGGCAACGGTTGAAGGGTTGGCGCCGTCGCTTCCGTCCGTCGCGCCGCCCACAACGCTGCAGATGCTGCAGTGGGAGAAGGAGACGCTTGGCATTTTCGTCTCCGGGCATCCGCTAGCGGATATCGCCGAAGCGCTGGCGCGCACCGGCGCCGTGCCGGTCAAAGACTTGCGGCAGCGCGAAGACGACACGTTCGTGAGCGTTGCCGGAATGGTGACCGGTGTACGACGCACCCTGACGAAAGCCGGCCAGCAAATCTTGATCGCGACGATCGAAGATGTGACCGGCAGTGTCGAGGCCGTGGTCTTTTCGAAGATCTACGCGCAGGTTCAAGGCTTTTTCGAAGCCGACAAGATCTTGGTTGTAAAGGGACGATTGCGCACGCGCGAACGCATCGGCGGGCCTGTCGGCCAAGAAGGGCCGATGGAGACGACAATCGCGGTGAGTGACGTCTTGGCGTTCGAGAGACCGGCGGCGGCATCGCGCGCGCCAGGCTGGCACGTCAATGTCACGCAGCGCGATCAAGTCGACCGCCTGGTCGCGATTTTGGACGAATGGCCGGGTTCGGTGCCGCTGGTCTTGCGCGTCGGTGAGCGCGAACAGAAACTCGCCCGAGGCATCGCGTCGGACTATCGCGTGAAACTCGAACTCGAACGCATCGTCGGCGCGGGGAACGTACAAGAAGGCTTGCCGACCTGACGCGTCCGCAACTGGTCGCGTTCGACCTCGACGGAACGCTCATCGGCGAGGATCTGCAGATCCGCCCGCGCGTAGCCCAAGCCATCGCGGCGATGCGCGATCGCGGCGTACAAGGCTGCATCGTGACCGGCCGCATGTTTCGCGCCGCGCTTCCGTTCGCGCGCAGTCTCGGTTTCGAGACGCCGGTTATTTGCTATCAGGGCGCTGCGGTCGTCGATCCCATCAAAGACGAAGTGCTGCTCGACACCCCGCTGCCAAACGCCGCCGCACGCGAAGTCGCGGCCTACGCGAAATTCCGCGGCCTTCACGTACAGCTCTATAAGAACGATCGCTATTACTGCGAAGAGCGCAACCGCTACTCCGACTACTACGCGCGTCTTTCCGATTCGGAACCGATCGTCGTGCCGTCGCTGGCCGAAGAGTTCCGCTTCAGCGACGCGACCAAGGCGTGCATTATCGCAGAGCCCGAGGTCGTCGATCGCGAAATAATCGGCGTGCGGCAAGCGCTGGGCGACCGCGCGTATGTGACGCGCAGCATTCCCTGGTTCATCGAAGTGATGGATCCGAAAGTCGACAAGGGCAAAGCGTTCGAGCTCGTTGCCAAGACCGTTGGTGTACCGCTCGAGGCGACCATGGCCATCGGCGACTCTTGGAACGACGTGCCGCTGTTGCGTACCGCAGGCTTGGGCGTCGCGATGGGATCATCGCCGGTGGAGTTGCGGGCGGTGAGCGGTGCCGTCGTCGCGGACGTGGCCCACGACGGCGTGGCCGAAGCCATCGAACGGTACGTGCTCCAATGAGCAAACGAAAGCCCGTCGCCAGGCGGAAACGTTCGGCCGCCGATCGTTTGAAGCCGTTTTGGATACTGCTCGTGCTTTTTGTCGCCGTCGTTGGCCTTGGGGGGTACTATGCGGCGACCTGGCCGGGTTTCCGCGCGAATCAGATCGTCGTAATCGGCAATCGCCGGGTCGGCGCCAAAGAGATCCTGCATCGCGCGGCGATCAACCGGCGCATCAATATTTGGCTCCAGAACATGCGCGCCGTCGCGGATCGGGTTGCGGCGATACCCGATGTGGGGCAAGTGACGATCCGGCGAGCCTTTCCGGCATCGGTTTCGATCGTGCTGCGCGAGCGGCACCCGTTTGCCGTCATACTCTCCGGGAATAAGAAGATCGTCGTGGATCGCGATCTGCGCGTTCTCGATTTTGGAGCGGCTCCGACGCTCCCTCAATTTGTTGTGCCGATATCTGCTCTGGCTCAAGGGAAAGACGTGAAGGACGAACGTGTCGCCCGGCTTCGCGACGATTACGACCAGCTGGAAGGCGCGCACGTCATCGTGAAGTCGATGCGCTACGATCGTTTCGGCGACTTAGTTGCGGTCACGCCGCGCGGCGTGCAAATACTCCTCGGAGGCGATGACGAGGATCTCGCGCGCAAGATTTCTTTGATCGGCCCGATCTTGTCCCAGACGGCGGGAAAGAAGATCGCTGCAATCGATTTGCGCGCCCCGGGCACGCCCGTCGTCCGCTACAAATAAAACGCGAACGGGCCCCTCGGCAGAACCGAAAGGCCCGTGATTATTGCGCGTCTAGTTCTTAGGGCGTTTCGGGCGCGTACACTGCGACCAGACCGTTGATTACGGAGAACCGGATCGATTGATTGGTCTGGCATTTCGTGAAGTCGACATTATCTTTGTTCGTTTTCAGCGTCGCTTGAGAGCCGTTGGAAAGTTTCACGACGACGTCTTTGGTGTCGAGCACTTTCTGCACGACCGCGGTATAGGTGCCGTCGGGAAGTTGAGCGGGATTGGCAGCGGCGGTTCGCGTCGAGGTTTGAGCCGCAACCGCGGGCGCGGCCAGAGCCGCGATGAAAGCTAGCAGGCTGATTGTTCGCACGAAAACTCCATCAAAGCGTCCGAGTGGTCTTAGCATGGGATTTTACCCCAGGTCGGGCGCCTCGCGCCAGCGGGCTCCCGAAAAGTTTCCGCTCTTTCTCCACATCGCTGCACAGGTTGCTCGCAAGGAGCAGGCCCGCGCCGCTCAAACCTCTGGGCTCTAGTCGTACAGGGCCCTTGCCAACACCCGCTACACGTTGTAGGGTTTAGGCAGCCGGGCCACAATATATTGGGCTTGAGGGGATCGCGGATGAGGAATGGCACCGTTGCGGGGCTAGACATAGGCACGACTAAGACGTGCGCTGTTGTCGCCTCCGACGGACCCCAAGGCTTGGAGATTATCGGCTACGGGGAAGCGCCTTCACTGGGAATGCGCAAGGGCGTCGTGACCGACCTCGAGGAGACCATCAAGTCGATCGAGGCCGCGACCGAAAAGGCCGAGCGCATGGCCGGCGTCCACATCGGCGACGTTTATGTCGCCATCACCGGCGAGCACATCCGCAGCACCAACAACCGCGCCGTGGTCGCGGTCCAGAACGAAGACCGCGAGGTCAGCAGCAGCGACGTGCACCGCGTGGTCGAGGCGAGCAAAATTATCAGTGTGCCCAGCGACCGGCAGATCATCCACGCGCTGCCGCGCTATTTTACCGTCGACGGGCAAGACGGCGTCGAGGATCCGATCGGCATGGCCGGCGGGCGTCTCGAGGTCGACACGCACATCATCACCGGCGGCACGTCGTTCATCACCAACGTGCTCAAGTGCGTGCACCGCGCCGGACTCGAGGCGTCGGGGCTGGTCTTCGAGCCGCTCGCGAGCTCGGCCGCGACGTTGCTGGCCGAAGAAAAACAGGTCGGCGTGGTGCTGCTGGATATCGGCGGCGGCACGACGGACATCGCCGTGTACTCAGGCGGCGGCGCGATCTATACCGCGACCATTCCGATCGGCGGCAATATTCTGACCAACGACATCTCGCTCGGACTGAAAACGACTGCGGGCGAAGCCGAGCAAATCAAACGGGTCTACGGTTCGGGCCCGCCTGAGATGGAAGAACAATTCTTCCCGGTCAAAACGCTCGACGGACGCAGCACGCGCGAGTCGGCCAGTTCGCAGCTGCGCCAGATCGTTGTGCCGCGCGTCATCGAAACGTTCCGCATGTGCAAGACGAAGATCATCGAGAACGTGCCGCGCGATTTAGTCTTGGGCGAGATCGTCTTGACCGGCGGCGGCGCGCACCTCAAAGGCGTCGAGCCGCTGGCGGAAGAGGTCTTTGGATTGCCGGTGCGTGTCGGTACACCCGATGCGATCGGGGGCCTCACCGACGCGATGAAGCAGCCCGAATACGCCACCGCGATCGGTTTACTACTCTTCGGTCCCAACGGCGGGACAGAGCACCGCTACGTTAAACGCAGCCCGTCGATGTTCGGCAAATTCCGCTCGTGGCTGGGCGATCTATGGAACTAAATAAGGAGACGACTACCATGGCTGAAGCGAAGCGCTACGTACCCGAGCATGCGGCGACGATTAAAGTGGTCGGCGTCGGCGGCGGCGGATGCAATGCGGTCAATCGCATGATCGAAGCCGGGCTGACCGGCGTGGAGTTTTATGCCGTCAACTCCGACGTGCAAGCGCTCCGCAATTCACTGACCGAAAATACCGTGCAGATCGGCACGGGTCTGACGCGCGGCCTGGGCGCCGGCGCCAACCCGGTGCTGGCGCGCGAAGCGGCCGAAGACTCACGCGAAGACCTTTCGCTGATTCTTGAAGGCGCCGATTTGGTCTTTATCACCTCGGGCATGGGCGGCGGCACCGGTACCGGCGCGACGCCGATCATCGCCGAACTCGCGCACGACGCGGGCGCGCTGACGATCGCCGTTGTAACCAAGCCCTTCGCGTTCGAGGGGCGCAAGCGCATGCAAGTCGCCGAGAACGGCATCGCCGAGCTCGAGCCCAAAGTCGACACGATGATCACCATTCCCAACGAGCGTATTCTGCAAGTGATCGAAAAGCGCACACCGCTCAACGAAGCCTTCGCGTATGCCGACGACGTCTTGCGTCAGGGCATTGCCGGTATCTCGGACCTGATCACGCAGCCGGGTCTCATCAACCTCGATTTCGCCGACGTGAAGACCGTGATGACCGACGCCGGCACCGCGATGATGGGGATCGGCGAAGGCACGGGTGAGCATCGCGCGGCCGATGCGGCGCAAAAGGCGATCGCCTCACCGCTGCTCGAGACGACGATCGAAGGCGCGCGCGGCGTGATCTTCAACATCACCGGCGGCGCGGATATGGCGATGTACGAAGTCAACGAAGCGGCCGAAATGATCAGCCGCGCCGTTGACGGCGACGCTCAGATCATCTTCGGGGCGAGCATCGATCCGACCATGACGGGCAAAGTGCGCGTCACGGTGCTCGCGGCGGGCTTTGGTACGCAGCGCGGTTACGGACGCTCGCAGGCCTCGTTCAATTTCGCCGACACGCGCTTCGACGCGGTTTCGCCCGTGAACATGGACGACATCGAGGTCCCGGCCTTCCTGCGCTATCGCGGCTAACGGCCGCCGGATGGGCGATGCGGAGCAACGTTTATTTAGTCACGTCGATTTGCGAGTCAAAGACGTTGCGTCCGCGACCCGATTCTACGATGCGTTCTTAGCCGAGTTCGGCTTCGTGCGCGTCAAGGGGCTTTTCCCCGACGACGAACCGACGTGGCGGCGCGAACACTGGCAGGCCAATGACGAATTCATCGGGCTCACCGTCGACCCTGAGTTCGTGCCAAACGCCAACCGGATCGCTTTTCATGCGACGTCTCGCGAGCAAGTCGACCGGGTTACGGCAACATTACAGAAGGCCGGCGCGCTAGACGTCGATGGCCCGGCCGATTACTCCGGCTACTATGCAACGTTTTGCGACGATCCCGCGGGCAATAAACTCGAGGTTTGCTTTCTAACGCACCACCACCGGTACGTCACGGGTCAATAAGGCTAGGGCGCGTGCGCCAGGGCGAATTGGTGCACCGCTCCCAGGACTGCGCAGAGCCAGGCCGAGCCCAGGAGGGTGCCGCCGGCGATGTCGGTCAGGTAATGCGCTCCTAAAGCTAGGCGCGACCAATCCACGCAGACGGCCCACGCGATCAGCACGCCAACCAGTGCGTACTTTAAATCAGGCGTCAGCGCGCTGAACGCGACCACGCACGCCCAGCCGCAGAAGTAGACCATGGCCGTCACCGCGTGGCCGCTCGGATACGATTTGCCGATGTCGAGCCCGACGATCCAATACTCCGGCCGGACGCGGCGGTAGTGCGCTTTAAAGAGCTCCGCCAGCGTCTGCGTGACGATCTGCGAGATGAGCAGCAAAGCCGGGATAATGACGCTGCGATGCATGTGCGCAAAGAGAAGCGTGGCAATGACGAAACCCGAAGTGAGGAAAATCCAGCGCCCGGAGAAGGTGAAGAAGCGCGCCATCGGCGTAGCACGTGCGTGGAAGAGCGCCTTCGAGTCGACTCGTAGCGCGGGTTTGCGCGTGACCAACTCGCCGAGCGCGAGAAACGCGACGAAGAGAACGCCCGCGGCGACGTAGTATTCGGCCGTGCGGCTCAAGGTATAAGGACGCGCAGCGCTTTGACTTCGACCTTAAATTTGGCGGGCGTCTTGCCGAGCGTGTGGCCGTCGATATCGAGCTGCTGTTTGGGTTTGGTCTTGATTTGAATCTTGCAGGCCGAGAAGTAATGCGCGCCCTCGAGTTTCACCTGGTCGCCACGAATGAGTGCGGCGCTCGTCTTGAGAGCATCTGTCCGCGAAACGCCTTCGACGGCAAAAAATGCGAGCTTACCGCTATGCACGCCGGCATCGGGCGTGAGCGCCTGCCACCCGAAGTAGCGCCCGTTGGCGATGATTGCCTGGTACGTTTGTACGTCGAGCTCGCCGCCTTCCCAGGTCACGTGCATGTCGAACGGCCTGCTCTTCAAAAGGTTGCGCATGAACGATACGCCGTACGCTACCGGACCCACGATGCGTTTGAGCGGACGGCTCGTATCATCGGCAGCATCGGCCAACAGACCGACTGAGGCAAAGTTTGCAAAATACGTCCCGTTGAGCACGCCCACGTCGATACGCTCTTCGCGCCCTTTGACGATCGCCTCTACGGCGGTTTCAAAATCCTTGATCCCGATACTGAGCGCGAAGCTATTCCCGGTGCCTGCCGGAACCACGGCCAGCGCAGATTTGGTGTGCGCGATCTCCGCGACGGCCGCTGTTTGAGAGCCGTCTCCGCCGACCACGACGATCGTCTCGGCCCTGGCCTTCACCGCACTTCGAACAGCGCGAATGAGGTCTTTCCGGCTCTCCGCGCTGTGGGCGGCGACAACCCGAACGCCCTGCTTCGGAAGTTCGTCGTGCAGGCGCTGATAAAACGGCACGCCATTCCGAGATTTCGGCCGGCATATAATCGTCACTTCACGCATTGTGGATAACTACATACCACAAAAGGGATGCCCAGAATCTATCCGGATGGCTAGGGAAATAAGGACCATGCATTTTTGTTGCCGGGAGATTGCTCAGCGAGCCGACATATGGTACATGTTTATTATGCGTTTGCGTTAGCGAACGCAGGCTAACTGTCTTTCGAAGGGGTCGGGTGTGGCTCTTAGAGACGTTGATAGCGCACGAGCTATCGTCGATGTAGCGTCCGTTCCGGTGGAAGCGGATGCGCTGCGAAAAATACCACGAGCGCTTGCCTTCGGGCATGATGTCCTGTCGCTTTCCAGCGATGGGAACGAGTTGACTGTCGCCGTCCCCGATGCCGGCGAGCGCGAGATCGTTGAAAAAATACGGTTCTCCACGGGCATGCAGGTACGCGCCCTGGAGGCGCCGCGCGATGCGATTCGCGAGCGCCTGAAACGCATCTATCATAACCCTATTCCCCTTCCTGATCGCGGCGTAGTCGAGCCGCCCGCGGTCGCGGTGGCGAACGACATCATGCGCGCCGCCGCGCTTGCAAACGCCTCGGACGTACACATAGAGCCAGTCGAGGATGGCGGGCGCGTCAGACAGCGCGTCGATGGCATTCTGCATGTCTGCAGGACGATAACGCCGGAACTATTTGCACAGGTTGTTTCGCGGGTCAAATTGCTCGCCGGAATGGATATCGCCGACAAGCGACAGCCTCAAGACGGCCGGTACAATCTCGAAGTAGATGGCTGCTGCTTCGACGCGCGCGTTAGCTCGGTTCCGACAATAGCCGGCGAAAAGCTCGCGGTAAGACTTCTGGCTGATCACGTTCAAACTCCGCGTCTCGACCAGCTAAATATTCCGGACGAGTATTACGATGCTTTCAAAAAGGCGTGCAAAGCGCCGTACGGTTTCATCGTTGCGGCCGGCCCAACGGGCAGTGGCAAGACGACGACGTTGTACGCGGCTCTAAGCGAACGCGATGCACTTTCTGAGAACCTGTGCAGCGTCGAGGACCCAATCGAAGTGCGGATGCCGGGCATCTCGCAGGTCCAATTCAATCCGCGAGCGGGCGTCACATTTGCTTGTGCTCTCCGTGCGTTCTTGAGACAAGATCCCAACGTCATTATGGTCGGCGAAATGCGAGATCAGGAAACCGCAGCAGTCGCTGCAGCGGCGTCGTTGAGTGGGCAGCTCGTTCTGACGACCCTTCATAGCAATGATGCGCCGAGCGCGATTGAGCGGCTGTTGGAACTCGGCGTGGCGCGCCGAACGATATCGGCCGGCCTCTCTGTTGTAATCGCCCAACGGCTGGTGCGCGCGCTTTGCGGCCGCTGCCGCGCCGAAACGACGTTGGACGGATGCGCGGCGAGCGAGTTCAACATCCCTGAGGGCACTGTAATTTTCAAACCGACGGGTTGCAGCGAATGCGCCCAAACGGGTTATCGCGGGCGCGTGGCACTGTTTGAGATGCTCTTTATCGATGACGTCATACGGGAAGCAATTTCCAAAGAGGCCACGACAGTGGCAATCCGCGCGGTCGCCCGGCAACGCGGCTTTCGCTCCATGTTCGGACACGGGTTGCGTCGAGCTATGGCGGGAGAGACGACTCTGAACGAGCTGCGGCGCGTCCTTGCAGGCGAATGACAAACCCGTCCCCGCTCCTGTTGCGAGAGACGCTGCGCATTGCCCGGGACGCACGAGCCTCCGACGTGCACCTATCACCAGGATTACCGGTAACGCTGCGGATCGACGGAAGTCTCGAGCAAATCGACCCGAAGCTGGTTACCTCTGGTGAAATCGGTGACATTGTTGCACATTGTTTTCCTGAAACGGCCGCGAGACGGCTCGAGGAAGAGGGAGACGCGACCGTTACGCATTCGGATGAGCAGTCACGCTTCACGCGCATTCACGCGTTCAAGACCGAAGCAAATTACGCGCTTGCATTTCGGCTACTCGCGCTCGAGATTCCGTCCCTTGACAGTCTTCGTTTGCCGGCCAGCGCTACGCAACTGGTCGAACGTAATCACGGGCTGATAATTGTTTCCGGACCGACGGGGAGCGGAAAGTCGACCGCTCTTGCCGCGATGGTCGATCGCTTGAATCGAACTTTCTCGAAGCATATCATCACAATAGAAGATCCCATCGAGTATAGGCACGAGTCCATGAAATGCCGCATAACGCAGCGCGAAATCGGGAGAGACACGCCGAGCTTTTTGGCCGCTCTGCTCGGAGCACTGCGCAGCGATCCCGACGTGCTTCTGGTGGGGGAAATGCGCGATCGTGCGACCATGCACGCCGCTCTGACTGCCGCCGAAACCGGGCATTTGGTTCTGTGCACAATGCATACGGGAAAGGCAGCAGAAAGCGTCGACCGGATAGTCGGCAGCTTTGAGGGCGCCGCTCAAATCGAGGTTAGGACGCGGTTAGCGGAGAGCTTGGCCGGCGTCGTGAGCCTTCGGTTAGTTCCCCGCGCTCAAGGATCGGGACGAGTGGCAGCAGTGGAAACGCTCGTTGCCAACGACGCGGTGCGCGTCGCAATTCGTGAGGCCAAGACGCACCATCTGCGCAACATCATCGCAACCGGCAGAAGCTGCGGGATGCAGACGTTAGAGGCCCACTTAGGTGAGCTGCTTCTGCGCGGTGACGTGACTTACGCGACGGCATGTTTGGCAACGGATCGGCCCGACGAATTGCCGGTCCCCGAGGCGTGACTGTAGTGCTCTATTACTACTCCGCGCGCAGTGCAGACGGGCTTTTCGTCCGCGGCTCCCTTCAAGCAGCAACCGCTCTCGAAGCGCTGTCCGTATTAAGCAATAGGGGCTTGTTCGTAAGCGTTTTAGACGAAGACGTTTCGATCCGGGGAGCGCTTTCGGGCATACTCCAGATTCGTCCGTTATCGCAAAACGACATCGTTGCGTTTTACCGATCGCTCGCGACACTTACACATGCGGGCGTTTCGCTGTCGCGGTCACTCGCAATTTGCGCGGAGCAAACCGCTGATTCTCGCCTAAGAGAAGCGCTCAACGGCATCGCGGCAGAGCTGCAGAACGGCCGTGCCCTGAGCGACGCCATGCTTACGCGCCCGCGCGAATTTTCGACACTCGCTGCGGCTAGCGTTAAGGCGGGGGAGCAAAGCGGAAAACTAGACGAGATGCTCCTGCGCCTTGCCGGCGGCTTGGAACGCGATCACATGTTGCGCAAAAAGCTTGCAGCGGCGTTAACGTATCCGGCGGTCGTTCTGGCGGCTACCGTCAGCGTTACCGCGCTGTTACTTACGACGACCGTTCCCGTTTTCGAAACCATGTACGACCAACTCAGAGTACAGATTCCGCCGGTATTACGAATACTCGTTGCCGCGGGCGAAATGCTAAAATCGGGAAGCTTCATCCTGATCGCGATGTGTGCGGCGGGATTCCTCGCGTTCTTCATCGTGCACTTGCGAACGAGTGCGCGCACGGCCTTAGTCGTTGAGACTATTCAGTTCGGCTTTCCGGTTATCGGTACGATAGCAAGAAAAGCGGGCGCTGCGCGCCTCGCGCGGCTCTTGGGCATGTTACTTGGCTGCGGGGTCAGCCTTCATTCTGCCATTCCCATTGTTTCACAGGCGACGTCGAGCGCACGGTTTCGAGCGAGCGCCGAAGCCTTACGGCGGTCGCTTTTCGAAGGATCCTCGATCTCGCCGGCATTGGAATCCTCGGGATTGTACGATTCATTTTTTATACAACTTGTTCGCGTGGGTGAAGAAACCGGCACGGTCGGCGAAATGCTTTTGCGCATAGCCGAGTACTACGAGCTTGACGTGGAAGCGGCGCTGCAGCAACTAGGAACAGCGCTCGAGCCGGTCCTGATCGTCGTGCTAGGAAGCATTGTCGGAACGGTTGCGGCCGCTATTTTCATCCCGCTTTATTCGCTTATTGGGAGCATCAAATGATACAGCGCGAAGCTCGGGTTCCGACGCGCGAAACCTTATTCAATGATTTCGGCGCGCTATGCACGCGCGCGTGCCGGCGCTTCGTGCGTCCCGGACTCGATAAAGCCGACCTTTACCAAATTGCAGCAATTGGCCTTATCAAAGCGTGCGACCGGTACGATCCGGCCGCCGCGACGCCGTTCGAGCCTTTCGCGTGGCTGTTTATCATTGGCGAGCTCATGCATTTTGTTCGCGATCACGAAAGGTTAGTGCGCGCGCCACGCCAGGTGCGAAAGATGGAAAAGCGGGTGCAGCAAGCGCAAGAAGCGCTCGTCGCGCGGCTCCAACGCGAGCCTTCCACAATCGAACTTGCGCAATATCTCGGCGTAAATCCTCAACTCGTCGCGGACGCATGCGCGTGTCGCGACCGGGCCGTTGCGGAATCCCTCGACGCGCTCGCTCCGTACGAGCTAGGGCTGCACGCCGGTGCGACGGAGGGACCGGAAAATGGTCTCGTCATACGAGAAGCGCTCTCGCGGCTCACCGGTACCGAACGGGCCATCGTGTTGGCTTTATATGCCGGCGGTTATAGCCAGCTCGAGCTTGCAGATCGCTTGGGCTACTCGCGCCGTCACATATCCAGATTACACCGCCGCGCACTGAAGAAGATGCGGACTTCCGTCGCAGTTTAGCAACATTTGGGGCACCATGTTCTTTTGTCCGCAGGAGGAGAGAGCGTCATGGAACGGCAGCGCGGGTTCACCTTACTCGAAATGATGGTGGTTGTGGCGATCATCGCCATCCTGGCAGGGATCCTGATTCCGAATTTTACGCGCGCTCGCGCGCAAGCGCAAACGGCTGCTTGTATTGGAAACATGAAAACAATCGCAACTGCACTGGAGCTCTACTATACGGATAAGCAGTCATATCCTCCCGGGGCCAGCATCGAGTCTTCGTTTATGGCAAATAATCTGAACGGCTACCTGAGCTCCATTCCGCGCGACCCGGCTGCTGTTCCAAACACGTATTATCTCCTAACAACGGTGACGGCCGCGGAAAATGGCGGCGTTGCCGGTTATACGATATGGTGTCCCGGAGCGCACGATCCCGCTACTCTGCAAAATATTGCACCGGGAACGACGGACACTCACATCCGTTATGACAATAAATCGGGGTTCGCGGCGGCTTCGTCGCAGGGATCGTGATCGACCCTACCTCGGCAGCGTTGCGCGCGCTCGCGATGCAAAATAGTTGGACCCCCGCGCTGGCGTTCGCGGCGGGAGCTGCGTCGAGTTTTAGTCCGTGTGTCGCGCCGAGAATGCTGGCTGTCGCAGCTTTGACGGCTAATAAACCGACTACCTATGCGGTTTGGGTCGCGGCCGTTTTTACGGCCGGTGTCGTGGCTGCATATTCCATACTCGCGCTTGGCGGTACGCTAGTATGGCGTGTCGTGAGCTTTTCCCGCTACGTTTACATTGGGATCGCCGCGGTCATGGCCGTAGCTGGCGTTCTTGCCCTGGTTCGTCATTCAGAGTGTCGACGCGCGCAGTTTTCGCATTCCAAAGCGTCGCTGAGCTCGGTGTTTTTGTTGGGCGCGTCGTCGGCGGCGACGTTCTCTCCGTGCTGCATGCCGGTCATAGTGGCGGCGGCTTTGTACGCGCACAGTACCGGGCCACTCTTCGCGTGGCTGATGGCAGCCTGCTTCGCCTTGGGTCATGCGGCACCGCTAACTCTAGCTGCGCTGGGTTCGAGGAGGATTGGATTGGCCGTTCATAGCCGCGTGCAATCGGCTGCGCGGGTTGTCACGGGCGCGCTCATGCTCGCCGTAGCCGGTTTTTATTGTGTGCTCGCGTAGATGCTGAACAGCGCGGGCGGACGGGTCGTTCTCGCAATTTTGAGCTTAGCGATTGGCCTTCTGCTCTTTCACGCACAGGTTGCAGACGCGCTGGTCGTGCGCGGGGACGACCTGCTCGTCCAAAATGCATATGAGGGGGCCGGCCAACGTTATTTGCGCGCCTTGCGATTCGATTCAGGGTCCGCTGTGGCTATCGATCGGCTGACATTTGTCGCGCTGCAGCAACGAAGCCCCGAAGCATTCCGTTCGGTGGCGGATCGCGCTTCGGACTACCTGAGAGCACATCCGGCTGAACCGATCGTGCTGTTTGACCGCGCTCTCTGTTATCTGAAGCAAGGGAACTACCGGTCAGCATATTTGGATTTCTCTCATGCGGCGCGGCTCACTCAAGATCCGGAGCAATACACGTTCGCGGGCTGGGCCGCACGGCGCGCAGGCAGATTGGACCGAGCAGTGGACTCATGGCGGCAGGCGCTGCGATTACGTCACGGCTATCGTCCGGCAGCCGCCGCGTTATCCGAACTCAGGCGATGACAGTGCAGATAGTGGAGCTGGGATTCGCAGCGGCGATAAATGGCGCACTACTCGGAGTTGCTTCACGGGAGTTTCGCCGGTACGGTATTGCGACGTATCCAATTTCGGTGTATCCGGTAATTTGGCTTATTCTTTGGACCCTTGCAGAGGTAGCGATAAAAAATCGACATGGCTCGTCGCAGCTTGTCTATGCGTTACTCATGGGATCGATTGGGGTCAGTGTAGCAACAGATCAGACGGCAGGATATATCCTCGACGTTGTGACGCTTCCGAGCTGCGCATTCGCGATCGTTGCTGAGGCATCCACCGCCGCCGGCCTCCATCCTTTGATGGGGGCGCTTGCGGTTTCTGGCTCGATGCTCTTGCTCTATACGATTACCCGCCGGCGAGGGCTTGGTTTGGGCGACGTAAAGCTGGCGGCCGCCACAGGGACACTCCTTGGTGCGGAAGCCGGCCTGATTTCGCTCGGAGTCTCTTTTGTTTTGGGCGGTTGCATGGCAGCGCTCCTCGTTCTTAGTGGTCGCGCTTCGCGTAAGATGACGGTACCTTTTGCCCCGTATATTGCGGCCGGCACGTTAACCGTGCTGACTTTGGCACGGACATGAGAATTCGATCTTTGCCGCTCGGTGTGGACATGGGCACCGCGCGAATCCGAGTTGTTCATTCGGTCTTACAAGGATCGCGACGCCTCGTCCGTGCCGTTGCGGTTCGCGACGTACCTTCGGGAGCGATCTCCGCAGATGATATCGTCGAACCTGAATACGTCGCGGCCCTCTTGGAAGATGCCGTGCGCGAGCTGAAAACAACCGAGCGTCGCTGTGTTGGAGCCGTTGGTCTACCGGCAGCAAAGCTGAAAAGCATTGCGCTTCCGGTAATGACGTCGTTCGAGCGAACGAGGACGGCTCATTTCGAGGCGGCGCGTTATGTCGAATACCCGATCGCGGAAGCGATCGTTCGCATACGTCGTCTGAGTGAAGGTTCCCATCTGTGGGCTCTTGGGATCGTGCGGGCGAGAACGCTCAAGGCGCGCGCAGCGTGTCTCCGGAAGGCCCGCTTGCGCGTTCAAGGCATAAATGACGAGGGATGCGCCTTGCGCAGGTGCCTTCCCAATTACGATGCGGTGCTCGATATTGGCCAATATCGCTCGACGATATATCTTGTCAATTCGCTCGAAACGTTCCAGATCAAAAGCGGAGGCGCCGAGATCACATCTGCGATCGAGCGAGACCTGAATCTGGATCGGGCGCCCGCCGAAAAGCGGAAACGGATCGTCGGAACCGCCGGTGCGGGTGAGCGGGCGAAGGAGAAGCTGGTTATTTCTCTGGCTTCACTTTTTCAAGAAGCAGCTAGTGTCGCCGCGTGTCAATGCGTGGCTGTGGTCGGCAACGGGGCGCGGTTGCCAGGACTTCTCGACGACCTCATTGCCGCTACCGGATGCGTGTGCGAATTTGCCGTTAGCAACGCTTTGGACGGTGAGAGTTACAGCAAAGACGTCGTATGCGCGGGTGCTCCGGACTGGACACTCGCCGCCGCGCTTGCCGGATGAATGTACTATCATCGTTCGATTATCTGCGCTCCATGCCGACGCTGGAGGAAGCGTTGTCCTCGTTCCGTGTCCCAAAAAGCTTTCAAGCAGCGTGCCGCGCGCTGTGCTGTTCGTGCCTTTTTGCGCTGTCCGCTTGGGTTTTTGAAGGAGCCCGAATGCACCGAGCCGTCCAGTCGGAACGCTTGAACGCGAGTCGATATGCGCAGCAACTGAGCGAGCTCAGTGCGGAACGAGTTTATGAAAAGCGCGTGCGACTTTTGACGGACCTGGATCGGCGCGTTCGCACAATTGCAGAATCGGGGACCCTGGCGGCGCGTCGCCTTGCAGCGCTATCTGCGGACCTGCCGAAAAATGTCTGGATCACCGCCATAACGCCGGATGCCGGCGGAGTAAGGCTAGACGGGCGAACCCGCGACCTGAACGCGTTAAGCGATGCGCTCATCCGGTTGAACGCCGATCCGCTTTTTGCCAGGCCCTCTTTGCTGAGCGCTCAAACCACACCCCCGGCGGCGGCTCCGCTCGGCTTAAGATTCACACTCCATATTGCGGCAACCGCCCCGTGACCTTACGACTAGGACCGGAAGACCGGCGGCGATTGGTCTGGTTGCTAGCACTCTTCGTGTTCATGTTGGGCTGCCGCACGATCGCAGCGCGCGAATCATCGATCGCGAAGGCGTCTGCTGCGACAGAAGAGCTGGCGCGCAGGATAAACGCGAACAATTTGGCCATTGCGGAGGCTGCAATTCTCCGGCGTCGCGAGCGGCTGGCACGGGACGATCTCATGCAGGTATCCGGCGGAGAGCAGCCGGCGGTTTCGGTTGCCGAGTTCTTGCGTCGGCTCGAATACCTGGCCGCCCGGCTTCGGTTGTCGGTCGTTTCCGTAACACCCTCCGACGGGCTTCCGGCCCAGAAATCTGTGAGCAAGGCGCTCGTTCCACTGCCGGTCACCGTCCTTGTTCGTGGTAAATTTCGCTCGGTGGTGCGCTTTATTCAAGAGACGACGCGTCAAAGAACGTTGACGGGATTGGAAAGCGCGCAGCTCATGGTGCCGTCGCTTCCGTCCGCGAGCGCGGCCGGGCTCGACGCGACGATTCATGTGACGCTCTATCGCCTGCTATTGAATGTCGCCGATGTTCCAGCCGATTGAAAAGTGCGTGCGCCTGGCGCTCGTCAGTGGGAGTTCGACGATCGCTATCCGCACGCTTCTTGTGGTTCCACTGGCCGGTTCAACTTCGGATCATAACTCTGGCCCGTCCACTGGCCCACAGCAAGCAATCGTGCAACGTGACGATCCCTGGAGAAACGCCATGGTAAAGGTGGTGCGCGATCCTTTCTTGCCGGAGCCCACGTCCACGAAGTCGCCCATGCGCCCGTCACGGCTAACCGGCAACCGCAGCGCCGTCGGCATCCAGGTGACGGAAGCCTCGGTTCGCGGTGTCGCTTTCGGCCAAAAGCCGAAGGCTGTCATCGAAGTTGGAGGAGCCACGAAGATCGTCGCACCCGGCGATTTCATTAGCGGAATGCGCGTTGCAGCGATCCTCCCGGACCGGATTATACTGATCGACGGATCGGTGCTGATGCTTTCAAGGAAATTACCTTGAAAGGCGCCTGCGTTCTCTGTTGTTTGATCTGCGTTTTGGCGGTCTCGAACCCTGCGCGCAACGCGCGGTTCTCTATCGAGGTGCGCGATGCAACGGTCGCCGAGGTACTCGCTTTGCTCGCGGCCGAGTCTGACACGAACATTATCGCTGACTCTTCGATTAAGCCCGACAAGGTCACCATGCGTCTGGCAAACGTCTCGATAGAAGAAGCGCTCGCGGTCATCGTTGAATCGCAGCGGCTGGCCATTCACCGAGTAGGTTCGGTCATTATCGTCGGAACTGCCGAAACGATGAACCGCAAATACTCTTCCGGCGGCGCCGGCATTGAAACGGCCGTGCTTACGTTACTGCGTTCCGACGCGGTTACCACGGCCAAAGAGCTACAGGATGCCCTGCCGCCGGGCACCGCGATCGTCCCGGACAAACTGAGCGGTAAAATCGTGATTTCCGGGGATCCCTCTACCATTGCGCGAGCGCGCGGTCTGGTGGCATCGTTGGATGCAAGCGAACTGAGTGGGCCTTTAAACAAAGCGGTTCGCGTTTACCGGTTGCGTTACGCTCGTTCGATAGACATTGCGGCGGCCCTAAAGGCAGCAATTCCTGACGCTGCCCTCGTAGACGACGACGCTCAGAATGCAGTCCTCGTTACAGGGGGCGAAGCGTTGCAGAACGCGGCCGCACGGTTTGTCGAGAGCATGGACGTCGCGAGCGACCAAGTCTTATTCGAAGTTCGCGTCGCAGACGTGCGACCCATAAACCAGCAAAGCGACGTCGGAATACAACTTGGCGGTTATGATCTCAACGGTCAGGCCGTTGCCGGCGCTGCCGGTTACGCATTTACGCGAAATGCTCTAGCGATTAATGCGCGGCTTAACGCGTTGGTCAGCTCGGGGCACGCGGAGATTCTCGCTACGCCCAAATTGCTGACGCTCAATAATCACGAGGCAGACCTTCTGATCGGAGAAACCTATCCGGTGACCTACTTCGATGCGCGCTCGGGTGGCCAGCAGGTCCAATTTGTGGACATCGGCGTTAAGCTGCGGCTGACGCCGACCATCGGAAGCGACGGCTCCGTTACTGCCGAAATGCATCCGGAATACAGCGCCATCGAAGGATTCGTTGGCGGCTATCCGGTTTTAACAAGCCGTAAAGTGGATTCAAGATTGCGCGTCCGAGATGGGGAAACGATCGTGCTTGGCGGGCTCGTGCGCGACATTGATTCCGAATCGCTGACTCGAGTGCCAGGCCTTTCTTCGATCCCAGTGCTGGGAAAGCTCTTTCAAGATCGCCAGCGGACGCACCAGCGTGATGAAGTGATTTTCCTCATAACTCCGCACATCTTGCATAGGGCGCCCTAATGAACGCCAAGACCTCTGACGCAAGGACTTGCCAAAACCCATCGCGTTGGGTATCATGTATGCCGGAGGTTATGCCGAGAGAAGGTGGACTCCGGATTTATGTGCATGCACGGGATCATGGGCCTCCACACGTACACGTGCATAGCAGTGAGGGGTCGGTGAGAATCTATCTTGAGGCGGACTGCATTGTGTTGGACGATTCTGAAAGTGATATGAAACCATCCGACATCGGACGTGCCGGGCGCCTTGTGGCCGCCCTGATTCACCGCCTGCTGTGAATTATGGAGGAGATATCATGGTAAGGGTGATCGGATTCGATGACGCGGGAATAGCCCGAGCCAAGAAACGAGGCGCCGAAAAACTACGCCGGAGGCCGGTGGCTCTAGCATATTCGCCAGGGGCTGACACATTGAGCATCACGATGCCCAGTGGAGCGATCGTGATAATTCCCCGAATGTGGATTTGGGAAATTGCGGAGTTGCCGAAGACTGCGGTAAAAAAACTCTATCTTAACAAATGGCGCGATGCTTTGCATATCGACGATCACGATGTGCAGATTTCAGCGCTGGGTTTGCTGCGGCACGCCGTAATGGGCGAGGATCCGTATGCGCGCGCCGGGAGTACAACATCGCCCGCCAAGATTCGGGCGGCCCGGCTCAACGGCGCCAAGGGAGGCAGACCAAAAAAACGCGCGCGGCGCTAGACGGGTAAGTTGCGGCGCGGCCGCTAAAACACCCGAATGTTCCGCTATCTGACCGCCGGCGAGTCACACGGTCCGGCACTGATCGGCGTCCTTGACGGCTTGCCGGCAAAATTGCGCGTCGACGTCGAGCAGATTGACGCCGTTCTGGCACGCCGTCAAGGCGGTTACGGCCGCGGCAAACGGATGAAGATCGAACTCGACCAAGTCGAGTTTTTAGCCGGCTTGCGGGGATCGTATACGTTGGGTTCGCCGATCGCGGTGATGATTCGGAACCGCGACTACAAGAACAATCGCGAATTAATGGATCCGGTGACCGGTCACGGCAAGGCGCTGACCAACCCGCGCCCCGGGCACGCCGACTACGCCGGTGCTTTGAAGTACCGGCAGCGCGATCTGCGTAATGTGCTCGAGCGAGCCAGTGCGCGCGAAACGGCCATGCGCGTCTGCCTCGGCGAAATTTGCGCGCAGTTTTTGCAGGCGCTCGGAATAACCACACGGTCGTACGTGCACCGCATAGGTCCGGTGGAGGCCGGCGACATCGATGATTTCTCACAAGAAGATGTCGAGAAGAGCGATGTGCGCTGTCCGGATCCCAAAGCCGAGCGCGCGATGATCGAAGAGATCGACAAGGCCAAAGCCGCGGGCGACACGCTCGGCGGTCAGTACATCGTGCGCGTGGATGGCATGCCGGTGGGTATCGGGAGCAACCGCCAACCCTACACGCGCCTCGATGGCGTGCTGGCGGGCGCGCTAATGGGCATGCAGACGGTGAAGGCGGTGGAGGTGGGTCTGGGAGCCGACGTCGCGTCGCGTCCCGG
This sequence comes from Vulcanimicrobiota bacterium, assembly GCA_013036095.1. Lineage (GTDB taxonomy): Bacteria > Vulcanimicrobiota > Vulcanimicrobiia > Vulcanimicrobiales > Vulcanimicrobiaceae > Rubrimentiphilum. Next base: position 39,674 of record JAAXCW010000011.1, on the reverse strand, counting down.
TTCGGCCGCCCACGATCCGTTTGCTTTAAATGAAGACCAGGTTGTGCGCACGAGCAATCGCGCGGGCGGCATCGAGGGCGGCATGAGTAACGGCCAGCCGATAATGTTGCGCGTGAGCGTGAAGCCGATTCCAACGCTCGTGCGTGCCTTGCCGTCGGTCAATCTACAAGAGATGACCAACGCGCCCGCGACGGTGGTGCGCAGCGACGTCTGCGTCGTGCCGGCGGCGGCGATCGTCGGCGAAGCGATGGTGCGGCTGGCGCTGGTGGAACCGGTGCTCGAAAAATTCGGCGGCGACTCGATCGAAGAGACGCTGGAGAATTTGGTGCGCAGCAAAGCTGCTGCGGAAGTGCTTTTCGATCGCTCTCCCACCGAGGCGTGAGACGGCATATTGCCCTCAACGGCTTCATGGGCGCGGGCAAGACCACGGTCGGCAAGAAGCTGGCGAACCGCCTCAGTGTGCGATTCTTCGATCTCGATGCGCTGATCGTTGAAGAACACGGTCCGATTGACGTGATCTTTGACCGGCTCGGAAAACCCGCGTTTCGCGACTTCGAACTGACCGCGCTGCAACGAACGGTTGAAAACGAGCAGCCGGGCGTCATTGCGCTCGGCGGCGGCGCCGTGACTTATCCACCGACGCTCGAAGTCGTCAAGGCGAAAACATTTAGCATCTGGCTCTATCTCTCGATCGCGGAGACGATCAAGCGCGTGCGAAGCGCGAAGCGCGTCCGGCCGCTCCTCGGGCCGAATCCTGAAAACTCGAAAATCATCGGACTCTATACGGGGCGACTCTCGGTCTATCGGCAGTCGGATCTTATCGTTGAGGCAGCGCGAAAAACGTCTGCCCAGCTCGTGGCCGCAATCATCGAACAACTTCCGAAAGAGCTGCTGTGAGCGCGGCCGGCTCGGAGAATCACGATCTCGGCTACCCGATCGTCGTAGCGCCGTCGGTTCGCGCGGCGCTGACCGAATTTCTCGTGCGGCAAGGCGGGCGATTCGTTGTGCTCTGCGACGCCAACGTCGCGTCGTACGGACATGGTCTCACGGACGGATTGCGCGACCGGCTGGCTTTCATTCCCGTGAAACTCGGAGAGCGGCGCAAACGCCTCTCGACTGTGGAAGAGCTCCTCCGCGCGCTCTTGCAAAGCGGAGCCGACCGGAAAACGCTCGTGCTGGGCATCGGCGGGGGCGTAGCATCGGACCTCTTCGGGTTCACCGCTTCCGTCTATATGCGCGGCGTGCCATACGCCCACGCTGCAACCTCGCTGGTTGCGATGGTGGACGCCGCGATCGGCGGAAAAACAGGCGTCGATTTACCGGAGGGAAAGAATCTCGCCGGCACCTTTACCAATCCGGTTGCCGTCTTCGCCCATATCGATGCGCTCGCAACGTTGCCCTATCGGAATTTGCGCGAGGGCTTAGCGGAAATGGTGAAGCATGCCGTCATCGAGGGCGGCGAGCTCTTCGAGAGTCTCGAAACGCTGGCGCCGCACGCGTTTTGGCGGTGGCCGTGGGAAAACGTCGTCGCCGATTCGCTGAAGGTAAAAACGATGATCGTGGCCGACGACCGGCTCGAAAAAGGCGAACGCGAACTGCTGAATCTGGGCCACACTTTCGGCCATGCGATCGAACGCGCTTCAGAGTATCGCGTCTCCCACGGAGCGGGCGTCGCCGTCGGCCTGCGTGCTGCCGGGCTGCTTGCGCTGCGAACCGGGCGCTTCTCGCGCGACGAGCACTTGCGGCTGCTCACGCTGCTTACGCTGCTCAAACTCCCCGTTGTGACCCGGCGATCGCAGCCGGCAATCTTTTCGGCGATGCAAGCCGATAAGAAGAAGCGAGAGGGACGCTTGCGCTTCGTGCTGCCGCGCGCCATCGGGGATGTGGAGTACGGCGTCGAAGCCGCAGATTCTACCGTGAAGGCCGTGCTCAAACGTATCGCCCAGTTGCCCGGAGGCGCAGAATTCCGCTAGTCCGTTCGATCGACGCGCTCGCCGCGATCCGCTCGCCACGATTCGATCTGCCCTTGAGCTACGATGCGCGCGATCTCCAGTTGCGCATCGGCGACGTCGTGCGCGTGCCGATGGGAAACCGCGAGCACGTCGCGTTCGTTGTCTCCGAGCCTCGGACGCTTGAGGCTGACCGGCCGCTGCGTGCCGTCAACGAACACGTTGACGTTCCGCGCGCGTTCGACGAGATCGGCTTGCAGCTCGCAAAGTTCGTTGCGGCGCATTATCTCTGCACGCTGGGCGAAGCACTTTCGACCGTGGTGCTCAGCGGCGCGGTGCCGCGCACGATCGATACCTTCGTTCGCACGACTCTACAGCCCAATCGCGAGCGGTATCCGTCGGTGCCCGAGCGCTTACTCTCGCTCATCTGGGAAGATCTCGGCGAAGGCTTTACGATCGAGCAGCTGCTCCGCCATCCCGAAGCGCGTCGCGCCGGCGACCGGATCGGCCTGATGCGTTACCTCAACGCGCTGGTCCGCAGTGGAGATCTCAAACGCGAGCGGCGGTTTGTCGACGCGCGAACGCACGAATACCGCGTCAAGGTCCTATTTCCCGGTGATGGCGCCATCAAAGGCCCCAAAGCGAAAGCGCTAGTGGATTTTGTCCGCGAACAGCCCGGCGTGCCGCGTGCGGACGCGCTGCTGGCCGGATTTTCGGGAGCGATCCTCGCGCGCGCGATCAAGGCTGGTGTCATCCGCGAGGAAGAGATCGTCCCCGCACGAGCGTCGCAGCGCGAGGCGCTTCCGCCTCCGATCTTTGAGCCCACGGTCGAACAACAATCCGCCATCGACGCGATCAGAGGCAAGCTCGACGAACAGGTCCACGACGAAATACTGCTCCAAGGCATTACTGGCAGTGGCAAGACGTTCGTCTACATCGAGGCGATCAAACACGTGTTGCGCGCGGGAGGAAGCGCTATCGTGCTGGTCCCGGAGATTTCGCTGACGCCGCAGATCGCTCGCCGCTTCGAGCAAGCTTTCGGCGATCGCGTGGCCGTCTTGCACTCGGCGTTATCGGAACGCGAGCGCTTCGACGCCTGGCAGGCTTGCGCTAACGGAGACGTCGACGTTGTAGTGGGCGCGCGCAGCGCGGTCTTTGCGCCGCTGCACGACGTCCGACTACTGGTGATCGACGAAGCGCACGAAACGTCGTACAAACAGGACAGCTCTCCGCGCTACCACGCCGTACGCGTCGGACGCGAACGAATGCGCCTCGAAAACGGTTTGCTACTGCTCGGTAGCGCGACGCCGCCGCTGGAAAGCTTCGCCGACGTCTTGGCCGGCCGCGTCGAGCTGCACGAGCTGCGCACGCGCGCGACCAAGCAAGAGCTGCCGGCCGTCCGCATCGTGGATATGGCGCAAGAGTTCGAAGCGGGGAACCGGCGTATTTTTAGCAGCGCGCTGCTCCAAGCGCTCGACGAACGCGTGCAGCGGCGTGAGAAGACCGTGCTCTTCGTGAACCGGCGGGGAAGCGGCAATTTCTTGCTCTGCCGCGCGTGCGGCCATGTGCCGATGTGCGCGCGCTGCAGCGTCTCGCTGACGGTCCACCGCGCTGACCATAAGCTTCGTTGCCATTACTGCGACGCGCAGCGAGCCATTCCTGAGCGCTGTGAAACTTGTGGAAATGAAGCGATCAAAGAGCTCGGCGTCGGCACGCAGCGCGTGGCTGAAGAAGTTCAGAAGCTCTATCCCGATGCACGTGTGATCCGGATGGATAGCGACACGACCACGCGCATCGGCGAACACGCACGCTTGCTCGATGCGTTCGCAGACGAAGGCGATATTTTAGTCGGCACGCAGATGGTCGCAAAAGGCCTCGACTTTCCGACCGTTACCCTGGTCGGCGTGGTTGCGGCCGACATCGGCTTGCATGCGCCGGAGTTCCGGGCATCGGAACGCACGTTTGCGCTGGTGATGCAAGTCTGCGGACGGAGCGGACGCGCGAGTCCGGGCGAAGCGATCGTGCAAACGTACTCGCCGAATCATCCCGCGATCGTCCATGCGGCTGCGCACGACTACACTGGCTTCGCGCGCCAAGAGCTCGCCGACCGCGTCGCTATGCGCTATCCGCCTTCGTGCGAGTTGCTCTACCTGGGCGTCTTTGGAAGAAACCGGCCCGTCGTTTTGGATCAGGCGCGAAAATATGCGGCGTTACTGGAAGCCGCCGGCGTGGGTGAAGTCCTCGGACCCGCGCCATTTCCCATTGCGCGCCTCAACGACGAGTGGCGCTTCCGGATCGCCCTCAAAGGCATGCAGGGCGACCCGATGCGCACGGCGGTGCGTGCCCGCGTCGTGCCGCCGGCGCGAAAGAATCGCGCGACGCGGCTTGCGATCAACGTCGATCCATGAATAGAATGGCGCAATGAGCATGAATAGCGTCGCCTGGATTCCGCTGGCGTGGGTCTTCGGCGGCATCGCCGTTGGCCTGATCGTGCAGTTCGGCTTGCTGGCGCCTTTGAAGGGCGTGGCCAAACGGCACAGCTGGGACGCGGTCGGAACGATTGCGTCCATAACGGCGTCAGTCATCGTGTTATGGTGCGCGCTTGCGGGCCTCTACATCGGACTGGGCAGCGTTATCCTGACGCCGCGGACGGGAATCTTTCTCGACCGCCTTATTTCGTCGCTCGCGATTCTTTCGGTCACCTGGGTCTTGGCTCGCTTCTTGGGCGCCGCAGTGGCTGCATACGGAAGGCAAGCGGACAAGCGCATTTTCTCGGCGTCGCTCTACGCGAACGTCGTGCAAGGCGCGGTGCTAGTGGTCGGCATTATCACCGTGCTCAGCAGCTTCGGCGTTTCGATCGCGCCGCTGCTCACAACGCTCGGCTTGGGCGGTTTAGCAGTTGCAATCGCGCTGCGCGATACGTTGGCGAACCTGTTTTCGGGCGTGCACATCGTCGCATCGCGGCAGATACGTCCGGGCGATTCGGTCAAGTTCGATTTCGGTGTCGAGGGCGAGGTCAGCGATATTCAATGGCGCAGCACCACGATTCGCGACGCGCAAAACAACACGGTCATCGTTCCGAACGAAAAAGTGGCCGGCTCGGTGCTCGTCAATTACTCGCTTGGATCGAGCGATCAGCTCGTGCCCGTCAGCGCAACCGTTCCGTGGAAGGGCAATTACCACGAGCTCGAAGCGATCGCGAGCCGGGCATCCCGCGGAGCGGCGGTAGCCTTAACCGCCGTGAACGAAGCCAGCCTAGAAGTGACCGCGTATCTTCCGGTCGAGAGCGCGAAAGATCGCGCGCAAGCCGCGGCCGAGTTTCGCCGCCGGCTCTATGACGCCGTCCGCACGGCCAACCTGACACCGTAAAAGAAGAAGCCGCCTATTTGGCGGCTTTTTTCTTTCGTGAGGTTTTCGGTGCGGCGGCTTTCTTTCGACCGGACTTTTTTGCCGGCGTGGCCGAGCCGGATATTTTCGCGACGGCCTTGGCAAGCCGCGATTTCTTTCGCGCGGCCTTGTTCGGGTGAATGATTCCTTTGCGCGCGGCTTTGTCGAATTGGCTCTCAACCGGCTTCACGAGCTCGCCGCCTTCGGCGGCGGCTTTCTTGTAAATCGTTTTCAGGCGCGTCTTGACGTCGAGGTTCCGCTTGCTGCGGCGTTCGGTTCCGCGCATCCATTTTTCGGCTGCTTTAATATTCGGCACGAGGCGGAGTATAGCACATTTCTACGATTCGCAGGTAGCTCTCGTAGCGGCTCGGCGCGATGACCCCGGCGTCGACTGCCGTGCGTACCGCGCAGCCGGGTTCGGTCAGGTGGCTGCAGTCGTTGAATTTGCAGGCCGCCGCCCGTTCGCGCAGCTCCGGAAAGCCTTGCACGACCTCCGCCGGCGTCGCCTTGCCCAGGCCGAACTCGGAGACGCCCGGGCTATCTATAAGGAAGCCCGAGGGGAGACGATAGAGCCGCGCTGTGCTCGTCGTCTGCTTGCCTAATCCGGCGCTCGAGAGTTCGCCGACTACTGCAATGCCGCCCAGCGCGCGAAAAATCGAGCTCTTGCCGACCCCGGAGACGCCGGCGAGCATGGCCTTTCGGCCGGCCAAGCTTTCACGCAACGCGTCCATGTTCTGCCCGGTCTTCGGATTAACGACAAGAGTGGTATAGCCGAGCGATTCATAGAGCGCTCCCAGTTCCTTGCGCAAGCTCGGCGCGGCGCGGTCGGGTTTGGTGAAGATCACGACCGCAGCGATCGATTCGAGCTCGGAATAGACTAAGAGTTGATCGAGGGTCGTTAAACGCGGCGGCGGATCCGCCAGCGACGTCACTGTCACGAGCGTATCCACGTTTGCCGCCATCACTTTGGAGCGGCCGCGCGCGATGCGCCGCGTCAACGTCGACTGCCGCGGCAGAATGCGCTCGATCAGCGCGCTCGCGTCTTCGAGAATGCGCGCCTCCACGCGATCGCCCGAAACGGGCATTTCGCGTTTGCCGCGCATCCGCTTGAGCGCCGCCATGCGCGGCTCCGATTCGCCGTCCAAGGCTATCCAAGCCGAGTTCTTGCCGATGCCGAGCACGAGGCCCGGGAAGAGCTCGCTCACGCGCCTAACGATTGGTGCAGTGAATTGGGCGCGAACGGTTCGGTTCGACGGAACGATTGGCGGCGTAACGCAGCGGAAGATATCGGCATCTTTACCCGGCGGTTCGTCGTTGCAGTTCGGCGCGCCTCACCCGGCCGCCGGCCGGACGTACGGGCTCGTCCAAGGCCCGGCTTCCATCGAGCCCACCGAAGTCGCGCAAGCACTTCCCGGCGCGCGATGGTATGAGGAAACGATCATCGCTCTTGCAATTGAACCAACGCCCGCGGATGCCTTGCACGCGATCGCCGGAGCGTTTTCAGCTGATGCGGGAGTCGCAGGCGTCCTCGAATGCACGGTTCTGGCGGATATTTTTGTCATCGAATTCGAACCCGCGCGAACGATGCCGTCGCTTATTCTGAATATTGCCGACGTCGAGCTGCGCCGCTTTCACGGTTACCGGAAAGTGACGCTGCTAAATCCGTTGCCTGCAGATATCCTCGCGCAGATCGCAGCGAGCGGTTTGCAGGCGTCCGAAATCGCGCCGGACCGCATTCTCGAGACGTTGTTGGAGCAGAGCGGTGTGGAATAACCTGCTGCATTCGTTCGCTCCGACGGATGTTTTGGATATCGTCGCGACCAGCGTCTTGATTTATTATCTGGTGCTCCTGATTCGCGGGACGCGCGCCGTTCAAATTCTGACCGGCGTTCTCGTTCTGGTTGCGCTCCTAGGCTTTGCGACGTTCTTGAATCTATTTCTGTTGGGAACGATCTTAAAGCTCGCGCTGCTGGGCGCAGCCGTTTCCTTGCCGATCATCTTTCAGCCCGAACTGCGGCGCGCTTTGGAGCGGCTTGGACGCGGCGGCATATTCCGGTCGGAGGACGTCGAGCGCCAAAATCGCAGCGAGGACCGCGCGATGTCGATCGTCGCGCGCACATCCTTTTTACTCTCGCGCGAGAAAATCGGCGCGCTGATCGTGATCGAGCAGCAGACGGGTCTCAAGGAATTCGTAGAAAGCGGCACCGTCTTGAATGCACGGTTGTCTGCCGAGTTACTGCTCTCGATTTTTTCGCCGCGTTCTCCGCTGCACGATGGCGCGGCGATCGTGCGCGAAGATATGGTCGAAGCTGCCGCCTGTCTTTTGCCGCTGGCAGAGCAGTCGCTGGGCGAACCGCGGCTGGGAACACGTCACCGTGCCGCGCTCGGTCTGTCAGAGCAGACCGACGCGGTGGTGATCGTCGTCTCCGAAAGCGGTACCGTTGCGGTCGCGCGTGACGGAAAACTGACGCGCGCCATAGAGGAAGAGCCGCGCCTCTTTCGCTTCTTGCTCGCGGCGACGCGGCCGCACCGCGACCCTGGCACGATGCGCCGCGATCTCGTGCGCAATCTCCGAGCGCGCCTGACGCCGCCGCGCAAGCCCGCGCCGCAAGACCATGCTGCAGATCATCCGTCATAACTTCGCGCTGAAGGCGCTCTCGGTTTTGCTCGCGCTGATCGGCTGGGCTTATTTTCGCCTCGCCGGCAGTGCGCTGGTGCCGACATTCGAAGAACACCTTACGGTTCCGATCAACGCGGCCAATCTGCCGGCGGGACTCATCGCGACCTATTCCGATAAGGCCGCAACGGTCGCAATCGTGCCCAAGCCCGGAGAGCCGCCGATAAAACAGGAGGAGGTCAAGGCAGTACTCGATCTTTCGAACCGCACCGCCGGCGTGTACAACGTCCCGGTCCAGCTCGTCGCGCCAAACGTCGTGGTGCAATCGCTCAGTCCGGCCTCGGTCTCGCTGACGATCTCAAAGATGGATCAAAAGACGTTTCCGTTGGCAGTCCATTATGGCGGGCAAGGGGACGTCGTCGTCAGTCACTTTACGCTGACGCCGGCAGCGGCAGTGGTCCGCGGCCCGACCGACGCACTCTCGCAGGTCGCCACGGTACGTGTGGATATTCAGCTCTCCAGCGGCAAAGCGAAACTCGATGCGATGATCCGTCCGATCGCCGTGAATTCAGCCGGTCAAGAAATTTCAGACGTTCAGGTCGTGCCGAACCTTGTGCGCGTACAAGCGAGCTTTCTTCCGGGAACTGCGGCGGCGCGTGGACGGTAAAGGGCGCCTTTTCGGCACCGACGGCGTGCGCGGCGTTGCCAATGTCGACCTGACGCCGGAGTTGGCTTTCTCGGTTGGGCGCGCCGGAGCGGCGGTGCTTGCGAACAGCAGTGACCGCCATCGTCCTATCATCGTGGGGCGCGACACGCGACTTTCCGGCCCGATGCTCGAGGCCGCAATCGTCGCAGGCATCACGTCGGTGGGGCGGGACGCGCTGACCGTCGGCGTATTACCCACGCCCGCGGTCGCCGCCATTACGGTACGCACCGGCGCGGCGGCCGGTGTGATGATCAGCGCATCGCACAATCCAATCGCCGACAACGGCATAAAATTCTTCGGTCCCGATGGATACAAACTCTCCGACGCAACCGAGGATCAGATCGAGGCGCTCCTCCACCGCGCAGACGATCAAGCGCGGCCCTCGGGCGCCGATGTCGGCGTTGCAAAGAGTGCCATGAACCTCGGCAAGTATTACTACGAAGAACTCTATGCCGGCGCCGGGAGTCTCAGCGGGCTCACGATTGCCGTCGACGGGGCCTTCGGCGCGGCTTACGCGTTTGCGCCCTATGCATTGCGTAAGCTCGGCGCGACGGTGCACGAGATCAACTGTGAAGACGACGGCTCGCGGATAAACGTCGAATGCGGCGCTACGGACTTGCGCGCTTTGCAGCGGCGAGTAAGCGAGTTGAACGGCGGAGCCGGGAAAGCGATCGGCGTCGCGTTCGATGGTGACGCGGACCGCGCGCTGTTCGTAGACGAAACCGGCGCCGTATGCAACGGCGATCACGTCATGCTCATTCTCGGCGGCGAACTGCACGATCGCGGCGAGCTCGCGGGCGAGACCGTCGTCGGCACCGTGATGAGTAACCTCGGTCTGGAAAAAGCGCTTGCAGCGCGCGGAATCACGTTGCTGCGCGCGGCGGTTGGCGATCGCTACGTATTGGAGAAGATGCGTCAGGGCGGATATGTCTTCGGCGGCGAGCAGTCGGGGCACATCATCAATTTACGCAACAATACGACGGGCGACGGGCCGAAAACGGCAATCGAACTTTTCTCCGCGATGGTCCGCCGGGGCAAAATGCTGCACGAGTTGGCAAGCGAGCTGGCGGTCTATCCCCAAATACTGCTCAATGTCCGGACCGATCGCAAAGACGTGCTCGACCGTCCGGAAATCCGGCTCGCCATAAGCGAAGTTGAGGCGAACTTAACAGGATCTGGACGATTGCTGATACGTCCGTCGGGTACCGAGCCCCTCATCCGTGTTATGGTCGAGGGCGACGACCGGACCCGAGTCGAGGCGTACGCGCGCGACTTGGCCGGCCGCATAGAACAGGCAGCGGCTACAGTTATGGAGCCCGCTGCCGAATACTAAGTCAAGCGCCAAGGAAGAGCCCCGGGGGAGGACACCCGAGCCTGGGGGGAAAGAATGGGCGCTAAGGACGCCGGCTCTTATGAGTTCCGGCGTGGGAACCTGCCAGTAATCACTGAGTCCGGGAGCAGCCCGGAGCGGGGGATTCTCCGGTGGGGTGAATGGGCCGGTCGGCCCTAGGGCGATCTTTCACGTCCGAACCCGTCAACTAACCCCGCAAGTGTTTTGAAAGAGGAGCAGTTTTGCGTTATCTTTTAGCACCCGCGGCATTGGCGTTTTTACTCGCCGGCAGCAGTGCATTTGCCCAGGCCAGTCCGACCGCCCCGACGGCCCACACCTCGGTGACTGCGGCCGAACTTGCGGAAAGCCCGGACGTCGCTCAATGGACGGGCATCGCCCCCCATCCCGCAGCTCACGTTGCGAAACACCACGACATGGCGAGATTCGCCAGCCGGCTGTTTACGCGCACGGCGCGGATCGCCAGCACGCTGACGCGGAGCGCGCTGCGCTTCCTCGGCACACCCTACGTTTTCGGTGGAACCAGCGGCTACGGATTCGACTGCTCGGGCTACGTGCAGCACGTCTACGCGATGCTCGGCGTTCACCTTCCCCGGACCGCTGACGCGCAGTACTATGCCGGCAGCCGTACCGTCGGCGGCATCAAAACCGGCGACCTGGTATTCTTTCAGACTTACGAACCCGGACCGTCGCACGTCGGCATCTACCTGGGCAACGGCCACTTCGCTCACGCCAGTTCCAGTCACGGCGTGATGGTCAGCAGCCTCTCCGATTCATATTGGTCGGCGCGCTACATCGGCGCGAAACGGGTGATGTCGCTTCACTAGCGGCAACAAACGCTCTCCCCCGAAAAAGGCGCCCATTTGGGCGCCTTTTTGATATAATCCAGGTCGCGCCGCTGGGGCGTCGCCAAGTGGTAAGGCAGCGGGCTTTGAATCCGCCATTCGTTGGTTCGAATCCAGCCGCCCCAGAATTGATTGTCATCCTGCAGTGCCGTCCGCCGTTGGCGAACGCATCTCGAAGGGCCAAACGCGCTTGTGAGCACGAACAGCCTCCACATTACTAACGGAGACTCCGTCCTTTACAGTTGGAAGAAGGCCGGGCTGCTCGGCACGCACATAGCGTGGCGAGACATCTTGCATGAAGGCCCGGTGCCCGCGGGCTTGCCGCTCGAAGAACTCAGCCGGGTGCGCGCGCAGTATCTTTGCGACCGAGGCTATGGGAATCCCATAAAGATCCATCACGATTTCGAAAAACGCGACGCGGTGCTGCGTCGCGCCGGCGAATTCGATGAAGTCGTGCTGTGGTTCGAACACGACCTGTACGACCAGTTGCACCTGCTGCAAATTCTGACGACACTGCGCGATATGGGGATGGGTTCGGGAAGCGTGCAGCTCGTGCAGTCCGATCAATATCTCGGACCGATGATTCCGGACGAATTGCTGGCGCTTCTTGCAAAGCGGCGATTCGTCACGTCGGCTACGTCGGATTCCGCAGCGCGGGCCTGGGGTGCATTCACCAGCACCGATCCGGCGGCGCTGCAAGCGGCGGCTGCCGATAGGTTTGCGGGGCTGCCGTTTTTGCCGGATGCGTTCAAGCGTCTCTGCGAAGAGTACCCGGCCGCCGCCAATGGCCTTTCGCGTTCTCAGAAACACGTGCTGGAGGCGGCTGCGCAGGGATCGGCGCCGGCCGATGAGATTTTCCGGCGCGCGCAAGCGAGAGAAGAAGCGGCATTCATGGGCGACACGTCGTGCTTTCGCGTTATCGAAGACTTGAGCGCGCAGCCCGCGCCGCTTCTCGCGCAATTGGAGAACGGCTACGATGTGACGGTGCAGGGCAGGCGGGTACTTGGGGGCGATGCGGATTGGCTCGATCAACAGCCCATGGATCGCTGGATTGGGGGCGTTCGCTTAACGTCGGCGCATCATTGGCGTTGGGATGAAACGGCCAACGCTTTCGAGAAAGCGCCGCCTCATGGCGCATGAACACGACGCCCTCACCGTAGATATACAACCCGAGCACGACGGCGACGCGATTGTCTACACGCTTAAGGGAAGTCTCGATTTTGAGACGGCGCCTTCACTGCGCGCAGCTCTTATGGAAGCTGCCGACGACGGCAAGCACGATATCGTCGTCGATCTCACGCATCTGGAGTTTCTGGATTCTAGCGGACTCGGGGCGTTGATCGGCGCGCACAAGCGCGCACTCGAACAAAGCGGGCGTGTCCGGCTGATCATTTCGCCCGGTCCGATCGAGCGCCTCTTCACCATTACGGGATTGATGAGTGTGCTGGCGGTCTATCCTTCGACCGAAGCGGCACTCGAAGATCGCGACCGGCTCGTTCCGTCGCTGTAATTCCGGTAAGCTTCATCTAATATTTCTACGACGTGCTTCATGCGCGCCGGGTAGCCGGCGTTTCTTAAACCCGCCGTAACTTGCATGTCGCATCCGGGATTCGCCGTCGCAACGATCTGCGCATTGGTCTCGATAACGTTGGCCACCTTACGGTCGCGTAATCTCTTAGACATCGCCGGTTCGGTAAGATTGTAGATCCCGGCGCTGCCGCAGCAGACCGAGCTCTCGTTCATTTCTCGCAGTTGTAAGCCCGGAATTTGGGCTAGCAGCCGCCGCGGCGCTTCCGAAATGCGCTGCGCGTGCACTAAGTGACAGGGTTCTTGATAGGTGACAGTTTCTTCCAGGCGGCCGATCCGCGGATTGAGTTCCAACTGATCGAGAAACTCCAGCACATCGCGAACGCGAGCGGAAAATACTTGGGCGCGTTCGGCCCAGCGCGGATCGCCCGACAGCAGCTCGCCGTACTCTTTGAGGGCCGAACCGCAGCCGGCGGCGTTGACGATGTAAAAATCGGCGCCGGAGGATTCGAACGCTTCGATATTCCGCTTGGCTAACGTCTCGGAAAACTCGGGCTCGCCCGCGTGCACGGCGATTGCGCCGCAGCACCCCTGACCGGCCGGAACGACGACGGTACAACGGTTCAGCGTCAGAACGCGCACCGTCGCTTCATGCACGTGGGCGAAGGCGACTTGCATCACGCACCCCGCATGCAGCATGACTTTCAGCCGCGCGGCCGGCGCCCCGAAGACCTGATCGTTCGGAACGAAATAGTTCTTGGAGATCGGCGGCGCAAACGCTTCGGTTTCGCTCAGGCGAAAGAGGCGCAGAAGCCCCGTGGCACGGGCCAGAGTCTGGAGGCCGGAACGCTGGTACAGTCGCAAGAACGTCGCGCCGGTGCGCATGAGCCCGAGATGACCGAACAGGGCTTTGAGGGCGAACCAGCGTCCAAACCGGGAGAAGAAGCCCCGCTGCGGCGCTTTCGCTCGTTCGATGCGCGCACGCGCCGATTCGACCAGCGTGCCGTACTGCACGCCGCTCGGACAAACCGCGGCGCACGCGCGGCAGTCCAAACATTCCGACATTTGATGGACGAATCCAGGTGAAAGAACGTCGAGCCTTCCCTCGGCCACGTCTTTGATCAGACTGATGCGTCCACGGGGTCCCGACGTTTCGGTGAGCGTTTCGATATACGTGGGGCATGTGGGCAAACAGAGGCCGCACCGAACACATTGGTTGTAAAGCGCGGCCTCGATCATGCGCGGCCTTTCGGCGGCTAGACGGTGATGTCTTGGCTGCGCTCCGCGACCGGCACGTATGTGACTCCGCGACCGCCGACGTAATTCGCGCGCGGCCGAATGAGCTTGTTGTCTGCGTACTGCTCCATGCAGTGGGCAGTCCAGCCCGACACGCGGCTGATCGCGAAAACCGGCGTGAAATATGGCGTCGGAATGCCGAGCGTGTAATAGACGGATGCTGAGTAGAGGTCGACGTTGGGATAGAGTTGCTTGTTTTTCCACACCGCCTGCTCCATGCGTTCGGTCATCTCGACCCACTTGGTGCTGCCGGCTTTTGAGCCGACCTCGAGCGCGATCTTTTTGAGCTCCGTGGCGCGCGGATCGTACGCTTTGTAGACCGCGTGCCCGAATCCCATGATCTTTTCGTGCGCGGCGAATTTCTTCTCGACCCATTGATCGACCGCGCCGATGTCGCCGATCTCGAGCAGATTGTGGATTACGCCTTCGTTGGCGCCGCCGTGCAGCGGGCCTTTGAGCGTGCCGATTGCCGACGTGATCGCCGCGTACATGTCGGAGAGCGTCGCCGCGGTGACGATCGCGGAAAATGTGGAGGCGTTCATGCCGTGGTCCGCGTGCAAGATCAGCGAAACGTCGAGTACGCGCGCCGCCTGAGCGTCGGGCGCCTTTCCGTTAAACATGTAAAGAAAATTAGCAGCCGTATCGAGTTTGGGGTCGGGTTCGACCGGGTCCAGATTCTCGGAGATACGATGATACGCCGCGAGTATGGTCGGAAAGATTGCGGTCAGCCGGACCGCTTTTTCGATTTGTGATTCAGCCGACGTCGCGTTGACGTCGGGATCGAAGAGACCAAGCGCTGAAACCGCCGTGCGCAGCGCGTCCATCGGGCTGCCGCTCTTGGGCAGGTCGCGCAGCAGCGCCAGCAACTGCGGCGGGAGCGCGCGGTGCTTGCTCAGGCGCGCGCGAAACTCGTCCAAATGCGCTTGTGTCGGTAGGGAACCGAACCACAGCAAATAGGTGATCTCTTCGAAGGTCGAGTGCCGCGCGAGGTCATGGATGTCGATGCCCCGGTAGATGAGTTTGCCTTCCTCACCATTGATGGAAGACAGGCGCGTGTCGCCAACGACGGCGCCCCGCAGTCCGGACTGGCCGGCCGCCGGCGGTGTAGCAGTTGTGTTCATAGCCATGCTAGCTTTCCCCAGTTGCGGCGTTCCCGCGATGACTTTTAGCAGATTTTACGGAAAAGACCGTTCCGTGCGAAATAAAGTAACAATCGTCGGCGCCGGAAACGTAGGCGCCACCGCCGCCCATTGGCTCGCGGCCGAGGAACTGGCCGATATCGTCCTGGTCGACATCGTCGAGGGCATCCCCCAAGGCAAGGCGCTGGATTTGCTCCAGTCCATGCCGGTCGAAAAGAGCGACGTGAGCATCACCGGCAGCAACGGCTACGAGCCGACCGCCGGCTCGGACATCGTTGTCATTACTGCAGGGTTCCCCCGAAAACCCGGCATGAGCCGCGACGACCTGGTGCGCGCCAACGCCGAGATCGTCGGCAAAGCCACCGAGGAGGCGGTCAAATACTCTCCCGACTGCATCCTGATCATCGTCACCAATCCGCTCGACGCGATGTGCGAAGTCGCCCGCCGCGTCAGCGGCTTCCCGCGCGAACGCATCCTGGGAATGGCCGGTGTCCTGGATTCGGCCCGGTTCTCCACGTTCGTGGCGATGGAGCTCGGCGTCAGCATTGAGAACGTCCACACATTTGTGCTGGGCGGACACGGCGATCAAATGGTTCCGCTGCCGCGGTACAGCACCGTTGCCGGCATTCCGATCACCGAGCTGCTCGACAAAGCCGTGCTCGACCGCCTGGTCGAGCGCACCGCCAAAGGCGGCGGCGAGATCGTCAATCTGCTGAAGGCGGGCAGCGCATACTATGCGCCCGGCCGATCGATTATGGAGATGGCCGAAGCGATTCTCAAGGACAAACATAAGATTCTGCCATGTGCGGCGTACTTGCAAGGGGAATACGGCATCAAAGATCTCTTCATCGGCGTGCCTTGCCAACTCGGCGCGAAAGGCTTGGAAAAAATCATCGAGATCACATTAACTGCCGACGAAAGCGCCGCGCTGCGCAAGAGTGCTGAGGCCGTCGAGTCGCTCGTGAAAGTGCTGCCGTAACGCTTTGGATTACACCGGCGGAGAGCTCGAAAGCGTCCACATAAGCGTCACGTCGCCGGCCGGTGCTTTCACCGTCGGCAACGCGTCATTTTTCCGGTATATCGTCAAGCTCACGGGATCGGGCGTGCGCCTGCAATTGCACGAACGCGAAGCGCTCGAAATGCTCGCTGCGATTCCGCACGCGTTTTACGACGAAGAAGACGATGCCCAGTCGGGACTCGGCTGGCGCGTCGTGCCCCCCACGTCGCTGGACGACTGGCCGGTTTTGGAATCGACGCCGCAGCGGTTCCGCGCCGCGCTGCAAACCGCGCGCCGGCTGCTTTGGGAACAGGCCGAGCCGGTTGGTGTGAGCGCCAGTGAAATCGTGGCCATCGAAGATGAGCTCGACGAGCTGTTCTCGGTTTTGCGCGGTGCAGAAGAAGCAGGCTTTCCGGTAAACGTCAGCTACGTCACCTAGTCCGGTTCTGCGTCTGCCGTTACGGGGCGCCGGCGGTGAACCAATCGACTTCGCGCGCACGCTCCAATCGCACGGCTGCGCTGGACTTCCGCCGGCATCGATACCCGGCGACAATGCTTTTTACGAGATCGGCTTGCGCTTAGACGGCCGCGTACGCCGTATCACCATCGCTCCGGGCTCCGGCGAATTGCATGTATCCGTTGCCGGTGCGCGGCTGGGCGCACGGGCCCGAACGGAACTGACCGCGGCGGTGCGGCGCATGTTCCGGCTCGACGAAGACTTCGCGCCGTTTTATGCGCTCATCGAAAACGATGCGGCGCTCTCTTGGGCCGCAAAAGGCGCGGGGCGACTGTTGGCGGCGCCGACGGTTTTTGAAGACGTCGTAAAAACGATCTGCACGACCAATTGCGCCTGGTCCGGCACGGTGCGCATGGTCTCGGCGCTGGTGAACGATCTCGGCGCCGGCGCATTTCCCGAACCGAAAACGATGGCGGCAGCGCCGGTAAGATTCTATCGCGACGCGGCGCGAGCCGGTTACCGCGGGGCCTATCTCAAGGCGCTAGCGCGGGATGTGGCATCGGGCGCGCTCGATCTTGAGCTGCTTCGTCCCGAATGTGGGCTATTGGACGCGGAGGTCGAGGAGCGGCTGTTGGCGTTGCCGGGTGTCGGTCCGTATGCGTGCGCGCACATCATGATGCTGATTGGGCGCTACCACCGGTTAGTGTTCGACTCGTGGACACGGCCGGCGTACTTGCGCGTCTCTGGGCGACGGCGCGCCTCGGATCGCGCCATAGAAAGATCGTTCCGTCCTTACGGCCCTTTCGCGGGCCTCGCGTTCTGGTTGATGCTCACACGCGGCTGGGTTCCGGCTGAAGGGTGAAGGCAGAACGGCGAGCAAGGGTCCTGGGAAGTATGCGTTTTGCAGCCGCAGTTGTTTTTGTTTTCGCTTCGGCATTTGCTCTCGGCGCGGTAACCCGTGCGGCGCCGCCCTCATCGCATAGTGTTAATGGCGTGGACTTTGACGAGCTGACGTTCGGATCGATTCATCTCCATAAGGGGACCTACACCGCCGACGACCCGGCGATCACCACGACGATCGACAACTTTTACCATGGCCAGGTCGCGGGCAAAACGGTTGCCGTAGCGGTGCTGCGAGGCGAGTTACCCGCTACCGGTTACAACGCGTCGGCCGAAGCCTTCGAAGTCTCCGGCGGCAAAGCGAACCACTTGGCCGACCTCGGCGACTTTAGTTATTTTAGCGAAGGCGACGGACCGTATCCGGACAACTGGATTTACGTCTCTTTCGCCGACAACAAGCTGTACGCGGACGTCTGGAATCACGACCACCGGTGCGACAAACTGCACGACTGGGTCGTCTCGACCTACACCATGAAAAACGACCACTTGCTGCGGATCAACACGCTGCGGCACCATCGCAAGGGCACTCCGGTCGAATGCAAGCCGGCTTAGCCCAGGAGAAGAAGATGCACCTACGCACCTCAGCCCTGTTGGTTCTAGCGGCAGTCGGGCTAGCCGCGTGCTCCGGTGGTAACGGCCAGTCGCAGGCGACTGCGTCACCGCAGCCTTCGCCGACCGTTGCCGCCCCCGCATCGCCGGCGGCAACGACCGCAGCCGCAGCCGCGCCTGCGACGATCGCAACCCCGACGCCCACTCTGAATCCCACGGCAGCGATCCATTACACAGATATCGCCGGCATTTTCGCAGAGAACGCGATCAAACAGGAAGCGCAGCTCGGGGTCTTCGGCAACGCGACATCAGGCAAGTTCAACCCTTATGGAAACGTGCCGCGCGCCGAGTATGTGCGCTGGCTCGTTGTCGCCAACAACATTTACTTCAAGACCCAGCCGGACAAACAGATCCGATTGGCGGAGGCGAACAGCGATTCAAGTTTCGTTGACGTTCCCAAATCCAATCCTGACTTTAAGTACATCCAGGGAATGGTCAACTCCGGATTCGTGATCGGCATCGACAAGAAACATTTTGCGCCGGACCGCCCGCTGACGCGCGAGGAGATGATAGCGATTCTCATGTCGCGCGACGCGAACAGCTCACCGCTGCCCAACGCAGGTCCACCGTCGACGTGGAACTACTCCTCGGGCGGGGGAACAATTGCAGTCGATTTCAGCGATCGCGATAAGGTTTCGAAGCCGTACTGGGGAGCTTTCCAGCTGAACAACGGTTGGGGCAACAGCCTCGCAGTTCAAGAGATCAAACGGGTCTACGGGAACACGAAGATCTTTTATCCGCAGAAGACGGTAACGCGAGCGGACACCGCTGTAGCGCTCCAGGTGATCGATCAGAAGAGCGCGGCCTCGCTGTTGGGGATGTAGAAGAAGCGCTAGCGATCCTTCATTCGGTCTCGCGGGTGAGCTTCGTCATACGCACGCCGCTTATGGGCCATCGACATTTGTAAATACACACCGGTGGTCGCAAGACTAGCGTGGCCAAGCAATTCTCTTATTGTCTCGAGGTCCACGCCGTTTTCTGCCAGATGCGTGGCGAACGAGTGGCGGAGCGTGTGAGGAGTAGCGCGATCTTCGACGTTACTTACGTTGTAAAGATCTCGAAATATTCTCCACACGTGCTTCGGCGTCAGTCGTTTTCCTCCGCGGCCTAGAAAAAGGGCGTCGTCCGCGCTTCTTGGACGGACGCGTAGGTAAGACTCGATGGCTGCCGCCGCCGCCTCATTAAAAAGAACTTTGCGCTGTTTTTTACCTTTTCCGTGAATCAAAATGACTCGGTTGCGCAGGTCAACGTCGCTCATGTTGATCGTTGTGACCTCTGCGCGACGAATACCGGAAGCGTAAAGAAGCTCCATGATTGCGAGATCGCGCAGTCGCTGTGGCTCGCTACGCCCGGCAATCGTAGTCCGTAAAAGCTTTCCTATATCGGTAGTATCCAGGTGATGAGGGATCTTGGATTCGATGCTCGGCCCCGGGACGGCCGTGGCAGGGTTGTCCGGACGTATTGCCGCGTACACGAGATACTTGTAAAAGGCCTTAACCGACGAAAGCTTTCTGCGAATCGATACGGGACTATAGTCTCGCCTGGACGCAAGTTGCGTGATGTAACGCCGGATGTCCGATGTAGAAGCCGTACGCAGCTGAGGATAGAGCCGTCCTATTGGACTCTCAGATTTAGGAAGTCCGGCGAGATATGCGCCAAACTCTTGAAGATCACGGGCGTAGGCCTCGACGGTAAGTAGGCTGCGGTTTCTTTCGAGCAGCAGATAGGACATGGTGTCCAATACGAGCGGGTCTGCCGCCTTTTTTGTCTCCTTATTCTTTCCTGGGACTCCGCGCGCGGCCATTTACGGTTGTTTTTCCTGGAAGTAAGCGACGATCTCCTGGACCGGATGAAACCATTCGCCTCTGATTCGATGGGCCGAGAAACGACGATCAAGCCGGCGTTCATCTTCGACGGTTCCTAGCACGTAACCAATGATCTCCAGAGTCCTTTCCGTCGCGCTCTGCAATGCTGCGAGGCGGCCTTTGGACGGATATCTTTCCGTCCAGCCAATCTTCAAAGCGGAATCATGACCAATGAGATACACAAAGCCAGGGCGAGAGAAGTCAGGCGCGGTCTCGGCGGCCGCTCCGGCGCGATCATGCAGTAATGGCTTCGGACGCCCTGCCGGTGCTGTGGTTCCTGGCTGACGACGATGCGCATCGAGACGTTTCTCCTCATAAGTCAATGCGACATAATAACAGTTTTATCGTTTTCGCACAGAAGAGGCGAACGTCCTTTTAAGTGCCCGGGCCTCGCATGGAGTGCGCCATGCTTCCCGCTGTCTTCTGCTTCGCGGGAGCATGCCGCCGCCTGAGGAATCGGATGCCTCTGGAGGTCCATTGATATGCGACGGATTTCATACGCCGCGATTGCGGCATTTGCACTCGGGGCACTGGCGTTGCGGGCGGAAGGCATGCCGATTGCGCCGCTCAGCGTGACGCTCTGGGATGTGCCAAACAGCGGCCAGGCGCGCGGCACGGCGAGCTTTCAGGGCTTGCCTAAGGGCGTCGCGGTTCAGGTATCGCTCAAGGCAGCCGGGCCAGGCCCGGACATCGCGCTGATAGCGGCCGGCACGTGTACCGCCTACAAGCAACTCTACAGCCTGAAACCGATCCGGAACGGACTCTCCAACACGGCGATCCCGACCGCCGATATGGTCAAACTTTTCAATGGCCGGAACGTCGTCGTGGTTCCCGGTCTAAAATATTGCGGCTCCCTGAAAAGCAAGTACGTGCATTAGGGAGTGACCATGCAGAACGTTGTAGCCCGAGCTTTGATCCTAGCTCTTCTTCTCGCACCCGTGAGCGCGGCGGCGCAGACCACCACGCCATACGTCGACCCGAACAACTCGAGCATGACCGGGACGCAGACCGTCACGACCGCGAAGCTGGACAATGGCAATACGCTCGAGACGACCACCGCTGAGACGACAGGCTTCCTCGACGGGAAGTACGTGAGCCAAACGTACACGTACTCATTCGAAAAAGACAAAGATGGTAATACTGTCCGCTACACGCGCAAGCTCGTGCGCACAACCTACGATAAGAAAGGCGGCAAGCAGCTCGCTCGCGACGGCTGGACGGAAAAAGACACGTACAACGAAGCCGGTGGCTACAACCACGTCTTCGACGAAACGACCGTGAACAATGAAACCGGCGAGACGACCGATGAGCACACGGAAAGCGAAAAAGATGCTTCGGGAAAAACGCTAAGCGGCCAAGGTACCAAGACCACACGCAAGCCTGGTGAAAAGCCCGTCAAAACGAACGAGACGTTCTCTCCCGAAAAACAGACGTGGGAAAAAACCTCGCTCGCCGCCCCGTCGCTCGAGCAGGCATCCGTGCAGCCGGGCAGCGGCACACATGACGAGATCGCTTATCTTCCCGACGTCGCCGGGCCATCGTCACAAGTCGTCGCGACGTTCACCGACCCCGACCAAAGCGGGCCCTCCGGTCAGGTGATGGTCGCGTTCGATGATCGATCCGGACACCGCACCTTCTTCAAGACCGTCGCGGACGCGCAGCATCACGTCCTCTTCAAAGTGATGGAAGGCGCGGTGGCGGTGTGGCTCTTCAAGAGCTTTAAGGGCGACGGAACGCCGGATGACGGCGCAGTCAGGTGCGCGATCGGCGGCAACGTTCCCGAAACGCAAGCCGTGCCGCGAGTTGCCTCAAACGGCCTCGCGATTACACGGGCTTCTTCTGCCTATGAGCGCGGCGGTATGGGCAACGGCATCGTCAGCGTTCAGACGCGCGGCAACGATCCGGCCTCTTCACAGCTTCTGATGGACGGCAGTACGAACGGTGTTCAAACGCTTGCAGCTTCCGACTCGAACGTCAAAGCTCGCATCGGTGACGATGCGGCTCTGGGCCGGCACGAATTCTCGCTTCGCTCCGGAACGGAAACCAGCGATGCAATGCCCGCCGACGTCGTGACGCTGCGCGCCGATCCGGTCGCGGGCGGCGAACCCGGCACTGTCAACACGCTCACGGTTCACTGCGACGGGCTCCCGCCGGCGGACACCGGTACGATGTACTTTCTCGTCAGCGGTGCGGCGCGGCTGGAAGACGGCAGCCAAACCACGAGCG
The DNA here is from genome assembly GCA_013036095.1 of Vulcanimicrobiota bacterium. Lineage (GTDB taxonomy): Bacteria > Vulcanimicrobiota > Vulcanimicrobiia > Vulcanimicrobiales > Vulcanimicrobiaceae > Rubrimentiphilum. The sequence continues at coordinate 17,806 of JAAXCW010000011.1, read as the reverse complement.
CTCCCGTCATAAACGGGATCGCTCAGGTTCGCATTCGCGGCATCTCCGCGGGCGCCGCGCTCGTGAAGTTCAAACTCCAGGCGCGGATAAACGGATTTTGGACTTAAGCTTTAAAGCCGAAAAGGCCGTGCCCCTTGGGATTCGCCACGTAGATTTTATACGCGTGCCGAAGGCCTAAGGATTGTGAAAAGATCACGTGCACGGGCGTTCCCGGTTTCAAGCTGTTCGTCTGCACGGTCTTCCCGTTCGGGAGATCCGTGAACTTCGGCCAGGAAAGAAACGACAGATCGGCCGGGACTCCGTCGATGCAGTGCACGCGGACGTTGTTCAAGCTCACGTGCAGCATATAACCGTGGCAATCTTTGTACTTGCCGCCGGGCGGCAGCGTCCCGCTTTGGGCGGCTGAGGCCGACGTGAGGGCCGTAGCTACCATTGCGAGACTGAGGATAAGGGATGAGACCAAGCGCATAAAAGGCTACCTCCGAATGGCTTGTACCCGGTTAGGCCTTCTTCTGCTCGCCACGGCCTCCGGGTGCGCTCCGCCGCCTCCGGGACTCGAGCAAACCGGCGCGCTGCCCCCGGGCGGCGTGATAAGCGTAACCAGCTTGCGCGGGAACGTCAGCATCTATGCTCCGGCACGCGGTCAGGCTCCATCATCATTCACGCTCGATGCCACCGGCCCGGACACCCGCCGCGACGTGACCGTGCGGCGCACCGGAAATCGCATTACCATCATCACCCGCGGCCTCGGAAGCGATCTGTTGCTCCGCGGACCACAGGGCACCATCATCAACGTGAAGGCTGCGAGCGGAAACATCAATGCCGCCGACTTTGACGGCGTCGTGAACGCGAGCACCGATCGCGGCGACATCAAGATGCTGCTTCCACAATATGGAAGCGCGAACGCCGGAACCGGAAACGTGAGCGTTATTTTTGCAAGTACAACTTGGCCGGGGACGCTGCACTTTACGTCCCAGCGCGGCGACGTCGAACTCTACGTCAACCAGACCGCGGCGGCCGGCATCGATCTCATCACCATGAACGGCACGATCTTTACCGACTTTCCGCTCAAGGGCACGGCGCACGGTCTCAGCGAGATGATAGACGGCACTATCAATGCGGCGGGTTCGGGGCGCCCCAAACGCTCAATCGGCGCATTTGTGCGCGACGGCTCTATCCGTCTTTTGCAGCTGAAGCCTCAGATGTAAAAAGAAGCGCCGCGGGGCGGCGCTTCTCTCCGGGACGGGCGACTTTCTACTGCTTGGTGATCGTCTTATTGCCCTTGGTCATCACGATGATTTTGTCGGCGTGCCGGACGCCCAGACCTTTTTGATCGTAAATAACGCGGACGTATTGTCCCGCGTGAACGTTTTTCATTTGATACGTGGTCTTGCCGTCGTCCGAAAACACTTGGTCGAATTTCGGCAGGATGAGAAAGCTCAACGTTTCCTTCGTTCTCGGATCTTGAACTTTTATGTTATTCGTTGAAACGTGAAGCGTTATGCCGTAGAACGTATTGGTTTTGCCGGCAAGCGCCGCCTGGGGCGCAGCGAACGCCAATGCCAAAGCGACTACGGGAAGTAGGCGGATTATTTTCATATATGAGTTCCTTCCCTTTCTTGCATCGTTTGAAGCGAATCGTGCCCCAATGCTAGACTTTGACGCTCCGGAACGCGCTGCGACCGAATTGCTCGGGGGCGTCGAGCAGATAGGCATGAGCGCCAGGCCAGAGATACATTCCGGGCGTAACCGATCGAACCAAATAGTGCAGCATGTAGACTCCGGGATCGAGATGCTCGGCAAACGCCGTGATGCGGTCGCGGTAGATCTGCTGATAATCGATCTGCCAGGCTTGCGTCAGCGGCTGGTAATACGCGGCCGTCGTTTGGAACGACGTGTCGAGCGCTTCGAAGCCCGCCGGTAGCGGGTCGGTGATGACGACGCGATCGACCGGGTGGTCCACGGCGACCTCGACTCCGATGTCATAGACGTTGCCCGCCGGCAGGTCGAGCGGATCGCTTTGTGAGGCGATGTCCACGGTTGCGAGTACGGTCTGCTGGTTTGCCGGATGAACGGTGCGGATCACACGTAACCCGCTCAATCTTCCGGGCGCGTTCGCGCCGAGCTTATACGTGTAGGAAACGACGTAGTGCAGCGTGCCGGTGCCGGTCTTACGCAGCGTCAGCGTGTGATTCCCGGCTGTCAGAGAAAGCGGCAGGGCAAGCGACTTGGAAGCAGTCGCGTTCTTAAAGGATGCGCTGCCCACACTCTTTCCGTCGACGAGTAGTTCCGCGGCAAAGTTCGGCACGACTTCGCGAGACGCATAAGATTCGATCGCGCGCAGCGCCGCCGCCGTGTCGGCGAGCGATGGCCACCCGCAGCGGCAACTTTGAGCGACGAGCGCGCGCAACGCACGATCCTGATCTTCGGCCGGCGCGCCGCGTGCTGCGAGCAGCTCGAGGTACGCCGCTTGCGCCTGCGGCAACGAGCCGTACCAGGGTCCCGGCGGCTGGACGTTTGCGTACCGGCCGGTAAGATAAACGCGTTGAGAAAGCTCGGCCGCAACGGTATCGGCCTGCGAACGCCAGCCCGGGGTCTGCTGCAAGTACACACCGAGCGCTGCTTCTTCTGCAAGTCCCAGCGTCGCGCGCTGGTCGAAAATGCTCTGCAAGAAATCCGTGCGCCGGTCTCCGGCCGCAGCCAGCGCTCGCAACGCCCCCAGCCTGAGCGACGTGCGGCAGGCCAGGGTCGCACAGGTTTTATCGGTGCGCGCCGGATCCGCCAGCACGTTCTCCGCGTAGCTGCGTGCCCGAGCCATCATGGACTCCGAAACGTTTACTCCGGCGGAACGAGCGTAGGCAAGCGCCATGAGCGCGCCGGCGCTGTCCCAAGCGTCGGACGACCGGTCGTCGGGCCACCAGGCAAATCCACCGTCGATGCGCTGCATAGAGGCCAACTCGGCAACGTCCTCCGCAGCTTCGGTTTTCGCGTCGACGCTGCCGGACGCTACTCCGGTCTTCGCTTGCAGCGCCAAGAACGATGTCGCGATGCTCAAACGATCCGCTAGAGCTGGAAGCAGCGTTAACCGGTCGTCCGCGAGCGCGCGTCCGGCCGGAACCGCGACTTGGGGAATGAGTGAGCCCGCGACGTCAACTTTGATCGAGCCGCCTCCGCTGCCAATCCGAATCGGAACTTGGGCTTGCGTGCCGGTTGCTCCGGAATCTATCACCGACTCGGTCACGTCGGTGTTGCGAATTGCGAACGGTACTTTGAAGGCGTCCGTGCTGCCGGCGAGCGTGCGGAACTGCACGGTGGCCGCATCGCCCGTTCCGGCGATCATCCCGAAGCGCCACGCGTTCATTCCCGGCGCGAACGATTGCTGCCCTTGCACAGACCCGCTTGGAGTCGATGAGAAACTCAGCGCGCCGGTCAGCGTTCCTTGCGTGCGCGCGTCGAGCGATCCACTCGTTCCATTGAGCAGCAGCAACCCGCCGTCAAAGAGATCTCCCGTGCGCGCGAACTGCGGCAGCAGCGGGTCGGTTACGAGCGGCTTGGTCGCGATAAACGTGGTGTCGGAATTTCCAAAGCGCGGCGCCGCACCGCCGGTCATCGCTACCGCCATAATGCGCCACGTCGTCAAGTTATCCGGTACGCTGAACGAGACGTTCGCGTTGCCGTTCGCATCGGTCTGCACCGAGCCGTTAAAGTACGCGAGCTGCACGAAGTTGGTGCGCAGGCGCGTACTGGCGGCGCCGGCCAGGAAACCGCCGCCGTAACCCCAGCCCTTCTGAGCTATGTCTTTGGGCTGCGCCAACGTGACTTGCGGCCTGTTGTCGGCGTAACGTGTCGAGATCGGCTGCGCCGCGAAGACGGTTTGCACGAGATCGGGCGGGCGGTATCCGCTCAGCCGGAGGATTGCGTCGTCGGCTACGATGACGGTGAATTGCCCCTGCGCCGCCTTTCCGCCGCGGTCGCGCAATTGCAGATGAACGGTTTGCCGTTGTCCGGGCTGCACTTTGGCTTGTCCCGGTGCGATCCGTACCGACAAGTAACGCGGGCGCAGGTCGAGCGTTAGCGCAACCATCCCTAGCCGTACGAGGCTGTCCGGGTTTTGCACGGCCGGAGACGAAAGCGGCGCTCCGCGCCGCACCAGAATGCCCTCTACGGCAGCGTTCGGGAACATCGCCTGTACGATCGGAATGCGCACGCGCGGAGCGGTTCCGTTGATGTGGACGAGCGTCTTATAGAGAACGCGATCCCGCACGACCGACAGATAAAGATCGGCTTTGGCGTAAGGCGACGCGACCGCGACCGTCGCGGTATCGCCGGCCGAGTAGACTTGGCGGTCGAGTTTCATTTGCAGTTGCGACGGATTTTGATCGCCCCAAACCGCTTGGCCCGGGCCCGATATCCAGATTTGCGAATCGGTCGCAGTGGCGTCGCTGCCCGCACCGGAAAAGTTCGCTCGTATGCGATAACTGCCGGGATCTTTTGCAACGAGCGTAACAGTTTGCGCCGCGCTGCCGCTTGTCGTGTCCGCCTGCGCGACCGTCGTGTATTGAACCTGATTCCGCGCCGATTCCGCGCCTTCGACCAGCTGGGTGACGCCGCTGTACTCCATCTTCTGCAGCTCGACGTGAACGGCGGAGCCGCTCTGCGGCTTGCCCGCCGGATCCGTGACGATCACTCCCACCGGGACCGGCGCATTTACCGTCCCGACGAAATCGCTGCGCAAACCGATCATGGAAGCACCCGGAACGGCAACAAAACTTTGCGTGGCGCTGCTGGTGAGATGCGAAGCGTCGGTGGCTTCGAGATCGATGCGGTATGTCATTGCGTACGGCAAATCTTGCGGCACGGCAACGGCGTACGTCCCCTTGCCCTCGCTGTCTAGCGTTACGCTTTGCTGACCAACGTCGCCGGAGGTATCCGGCTGTTCTTCAGGCCAAAACCATTGGCGCCCAAACGAGAAATCATCCCAGCCTTTCGGCGTGAACGCCGTTTGCTCGCGGGTGACGTGGAAAGTTGCGTTCGCTCCGCCCATCGGCGCGCCGAACAGATACTTCGCAACGCCCGCGGCGTTTACCGAGTCGCCCACAGCAGCGTACTGCCGGTCGAGGCTTAAGTCGACGCTGAAGCTCGGCGGGTGAAATTCGGCGACTCTGAAATTGCCGGTCATCTGGACGCCGCTGGGGCCGGTTGCGGTCACCGCGTAATAACCGAGCGGCTGCGTCTTTGAAAAGGTGACCGGGAACGAGAAACTCGCGTAGCGGTTCGTGGTTTGCGCGGGCAGCGTATGCTTGGCGCCGTTCGGATCGGTGAGCACGATCGAGTATTGCGCATTTGCGTCTGCTTTAAGTGCACCGTTTTGCAGCACGTAGCAGACCGCAGTAAGCCAGCCGCGTTCTCCGGGCTGATACATCTGGCGGTCGGAATAGACGACGCCGCGCGAGATCGGCTGCCCGTTGGACCAGGTCGAATCCAGATTGCCGAGGTTGTACGTGTACGCCCCGCTCCATGCGTAGGTGCGTACGAAACTCCAGTCGGACCCGGACCGCGCAATCGTGAGCAGCTCCGGCGCCTGATCGGCCGGGCGGTTACCGGCATAGCAGCGGACGAGATCGATCGACGCAAGCGCGAGCACGCCGTTTGCGCCTGTCGTGCCGGCCGCGCAGGGCTGCGGGTTGCGATCGACCGGGCCCTGATCGTACATGTGCATCGCGTAGACGGAAACCGGCGAACCGGCCGCGGGAGCGCCGTCGCTCAAGCGCTGCACCATGATCGTTGCGCTTTGCGGGAACCATTGCGCAAAGACGCCGAGGTTCGTCAGTGCGACGCTGCCGCTGAAACTGCTTCCGCTGTTCGTTCCGGCCTGCGCGCCGTAGGCGAGCAGACCCATCGGACCGCCGAGACGGTCGCGCACCGATACGTTGATTGGGACTTGCGTATTCGGGGACGCCTTCACGTTGAACGCGGGCCACTGCGACGGATCGGGAAGCGTTTTTGAAACATCCGATTCGTCCGTGTATACGAGCTGCGCGGGCGCGATCGACTGATACGCTGCGTGGTAACTGTTGCCGGGCAAATTGACGGCGCTGTATTGGAGCTGCAGATTCTGGCTTGCGACGAACATATGAAAGCCGCTGGGCGCCCAAAAGTACGGCGATAGATTTCCGGAGGCAAACGCTCCGCGCGCGTCGCGTCCGAGCTGCTGACCATAAATATCTTGCAAGCCGGCATCGGCTGAGAGCGCGTAGTTGATCTTCGGCGCCAACGCGTAGGGATTAATCGAAACCGTCGTTCCGTCGTCGGAGATCGAGTACAGCTGTCCGACGGGACGCGGGGACGGCTGCATGGTGATGTGCGAAGCGTATGTTTTGGGGTCCAGCGCATTGTTGAAGATCAGCACCGGATCGCCGCCGGAAAATCGCGGATTGCCGGTAGACGTCATCGGATCGGCGGTCGGACGCACGGAGATAAATGCGAGCGGAGAGTAGGTGTGCATCGCAACGGATAGCGTCTTTGTACTGGGAACGTTGCCGGCTTTGGGTAAGACGCCTGGTTTTACGGTGAGCGTGTAAGCCGTATCTTTTTGCAGATCGCTTTGCGGCCAAACCGAGTAGCTCCAACCTCCACTGTCGGGGTCGGGGCTTTCTTGCGCGGCCACCGCCGGCGTATCGCCCGCGCCTGAATGGAAGACCGCGGCCGAACCCAGCGAGGCCGCGTCGAGCTGTGTGTTTGACGAAAGCCGTACGACGGGCTTCAGGGACACGGTGAACGGAGTCGGCGTTACGTCGGGAGATTGGCCGGCGTTCTTGAGAACGATCGGATCGGTTTCGAAAGTCCACGAAAGATCGCGATCGAGCGCGTGACCGGAGAGGTCGCGCAGGCCCGACGTCAAGGTGACGCGGACGCGAGTCGCGCGCGGCAGCGCTGAGTCCGATTCGAAGCCGATCATGCGCGGCGTCAAGAGGACGAACGAGCCGGCCAGAACGGGCGCGACGCGAAAGTGCGCGATCAGGTCCTGCTCCGACGGCGAGCCCAGCTGCGCAACTGGAATAACGGGGTTGGCGAATATGACGCGGATCTGCGCGGAGCTCGTGACCCTTCCAAGAGGCGCGATCTGCTTGATCCAGGCGGGCGCGGAGGGCGCCGGCAGCGGGGCCACCGGCTCGAGCGGCGGCGGCGCCGGTTTGCCGCACGCGGAAACAACGGTGAGAATACCGATTGCCGCGACTGCTAAACGGCCACGCACGCCCGCTTCTTCAACACAGCGGCGGAAAAGCACTTGAGCCGGGGGAAGCACCTTCCGGTGAGCCATGGCGTGCGGACTTCAATCTGCGCCGCCGCGTTGATCGCGGCGTGGCTTGCATGGCGCGCCTTCGCCATCCCGGCCGCGGCGATTGAACCGCGGAGCTCTGCCGTCAGCTTTACCGATCGTGCCGGCATTCCGTTGGGCGTGGTACTGAGCAGCGGGAGCGAAAGCTCCGTGGCCGTGCCGCTTGCCCGCGTTTCGCCCTTCTTCATCAAAGCGATTCTCGCCGCCGAAGATCGCCGTTTCTTCGCGCACGGCCCCGTCGATTGGCTGGCGGCAGCGCGCGCAACGTGGCAAAGCGTCCGCTGCCTTTGCCGCGCGGGCGGCGCTTCAACGATCACCATGCAGCTCGCTCGGGAGCAGTTCGTTCTTCCCTCGGGAATGCGCGGGAAAGCGCTCCAGATGTGGGACGCCGCACGGATCGAAGCGGGCGCAAGTAAAGATCAGATTCTCAACGCCTACGTCAACCGCGTCGCGATGGGCGGGAACGTGTATGGAATCGAGGCGGCGGCGCGCACGTATTTCGGCATCCCGGCGAGCGATCTAGATTTGGCGCAAGCCGCGCTCTTGGCCGGTCTGCCGAACGATCCGTCCGGTCTGGAGCCGCGCACGCACTGGCGGAACGCTCGCGCGCGCCAGCGCGCGGTTTTGAACGCGATGGTGTCGGCCGGTGACGTTACGCAAACCCAAGCCGTAACCGCGAGCCGCGAAACGCTGCACGTGCGTAAGGCCGGCGATGAGTTAGCGGCCGCGCAGCAGTTGCTCTTCCGCCTCTCGCCGCAAGCGGAATCGAGCCCGGTTCGCACGACGATCGATCTTCCGCTTCAGCGCTTCGTGCAGTCGCAGGCACGCGACGTCGTCGCCGCGCTTGCGGGTCGCGACGTGACGCAAGCGGCGGCACTCGTCATCGACAACCGCAGCGGCGACGTTCTTGCCTACGTCGGATCGACCGATTACTTCAACGATGCGTATTTAGGAAAAAACGACGGCGTTCGCACGCTTCGCCAGCCGGGATCGACGCTTAAACCCTTTCTCTACGAGTACGCGTTGGAGCGTGGGACGATCCGCCCGGATACGATCCTGGCCGACGTGCCCACTTCATACGCCATCCCGAACGGCGAAACGTACGCTCCCGAAGATTACAGTTCGAGCTTCGCCGGTCCGGTCTCGGTGCGCATCGCGCTGGCGAATTCGCTCAACGTTCCCGCGGTGCGGGTTCTTTCCAATGTTGGGGTGCCATCGTTCTTGGCGCGCTTGCGAACGCTCGGGTTTGAAGATTTGCACCGGTCGCCGGACTATTACGGATTGGGATTGACGCTTGGCGCGGGCGAGGTCACGCTTTGGGATCTCGCGCACGCGTATGTGACGCTAGCGAGAGGCGGCAGCGCGATTCCGCTGCGCACCGTGTTTGACGGACGCGAGCCCGCGGCGGTGCAGATCGGCGACCGCGCAAGCTGGGAGCTCGTGGCGGATATGCTTGCCGACCGCTACGCTCGTGCAAAATCGTTCGGCGTCGGATCGGTGATCGATACGCCTTTTGTTTCGCTTGTCAAGACGGGGACGTCGTCGGACTACCGCGACACGTGGACGGTCGGCGCCACGCCTGAATATACGGTCGCCGTCTGGGCCGGCAATTTCTCGGGCGCACCAATGCGCCGCATCGCGGGCATTACGGGCGCAGGCCCGCTTTGGAATAGGATCATGCTGCACCTCTACGAGCACCGCGATCCGCCGGCATTCCCGCGACCACCGGGCCGTGACCTTGCTCGCGTTCAAGTGCCGCCTCCGGGGGATGCGCCGGCGGCTTATAACGAATGGCGTGCGCGCCAAGACGACACGACAGGAAAACTGCGGGTGCTCTTTCCCAGCGATGGCGACATCTTTGAAGATCGGCTCGAGGCAAACGATCCTCGCCGCGCGCAGCAGCGGATCGAGTTTCGCGTCAGCCGTCCGCGGCACGCGCGGGCGCTGTGGGAACTCAATGGCCGACGGATCGCGGTTGGCGAAGGCGACGCTTATTTTTGGCGCGTGCTGCCCGGCGACTGGGCGTTACGTGTACGGTCGGGAGGCGCGGTAAGCGAGATACATTTTCGGGTCGTCCGCGGCGCGGTACACGGGCCGCGCGGGTTTACTTTAGGGCCTCGCGCGCTTTGACGAGCCGAACCATCGTGTCGTTGTAAGGCGTCGCGACTCCGGTTCGCCTGCCCGCGGCGCAGACCGCGCCGTTGATGTGATCGATTTCGGATGGGTGGCCTGATTCGAGATCGAAGGCCATCGACGTTTTAGAATCCGCACCGACGGCGATGACTTCGCTGACGTATTGCCACGGATTGGCGTAAGGCAGATTGATCTTTAACGCCGACGCGACGGCAGCCGCTTCTTCGGCCAGCGCTTCGCATAGTCGTGCTGCGTTGGGATCGTGCAACAGATCGCCCGCGACGCAATCTAAGATTGCGCTGGGTGCATTGATGGCCGCGTTGGCGACGAGTTTGCCCCAGAGATGCGGGCGGATATCGTAGACGACTGCAGCTCGCAGCCCGCTCTGTATCAACAAATCGGCGACCGCGCGCGACGTCGCCGGAGAAGCGCCACCGGAGCCCACGATGGTGCTGCCCTCTTCCGAGCTGCGAACGCGGCCCGCTTTCACGGTCAGCGACGATTCGGTTGTAATCCCCAGGACGACGGGGACCGCGCCGCCCAGCGCGGCCTTGATGGCGTCTTCGTTTCCGACGCCGTTCTGCAGCGAGACGATCGGCGTTGAGGGATTCAGCTCGCCGGCAAATGGACGCAGCGCGCGCAACGTGTCGACGGCTTTCACGAACAGGAAAATCATCGTCGACCCGAACAGGTCGCGCGGCGTCTTTCCGACTCGGACTGCGCGAGGCGGCGCGTCGTTGACCGAAAGGCCCTTATGTTTTTGAATGCCCTCGAGCACCGATGCGTTGCTGTCGAGCATCGTGACGTCGCAGCTTGATGCCAAATGAAAACCGAAGAGGGTGCCCATCGCACCGGAGCCGATGATTCCTACGCGGGGACGGCTCTGCTCCATCGGCGGCTTAGAACTGCAGTTGCAATCCGAAAACGGTGCGCTTGTCGGGACGGTTCGCATCGCGTTCGCCGAGGAAGAGCTTGCCCCACCGCGCGACGTTGAAGTTTCCGTAGAAGTCGAAGCTGGGCAGTCGTAAGTTATACACGCGGGCTTCCACTCCGACGGGACCGGCATCGAAGGTCGCAAGCGCACCGATTTGCGAATAGAGAATGCCGCCGCCGATGTGAATGGACGGCGTGAATGCTTTAATCGGGAGCAAATTATAGGTCGTGCGGCCGCTGCCGATATCGTTGGCGCCCGTCATGATGCTCATCTGGCCGCGCGGCAACAGGATCGCGTTGACGTCGGCTTGCGGCCCGCGGTCGGCAGTGAGCAAACGGTTGTTGCCCGGAACCGTCTGTTGATTGAGGTAACTCAGGCGCAGCTGCACCGAAACAAGGTTGCTCAGAATCTTCGACAGGCCGCCTTTGAGCGCGGAGGCGCCGGGCGACGCCGCGGGCTCCGGCGTGCCGGGAACCATTGGCGGGACGCCGTTTTTGTTGGGTAGCGGGTAAGGCGTGGCTCCCGGATCGACGCCCGGAACGTGGCTTCGCCCGCCCAGTGTGCCCAGCAAAGAGTTTGCCTTCTGCATAGTCGCGTCGAGCGACGCAACGGTATCGCGCAGTTGCGCTTGTGTTTGCGCGCTGCCCGTCACTTTCCGCAAGTCGCTGGCAACTCCGGAGAGATTCATCGTCAGGTCGCGGATGTTCGTGGTGGTGTCGATAAGGTTGCTGTGCAGGCGCGGATCGGTTGAAAGCGAGCGGAGCGCGTCCATGGATTGGCTGAGCGCGAGCGCCGTGCTGTCAAGGGACGCGAGCATGGAATCGATCTTGTACTGATTGCGCCCGAGGGTCGAGTTCAGCGTATTGGTCATCGCCACGATGTTCGCGCCGGCTTGATGCATGGTCACCGACATCGTGCCTGATACGTCCGCGACCGTGCCCTTCAGCTGTGTGGACATTTCGTCAACGTTGGAAAGCGCGCTTTGCATCGTGTTCAGCAGCTTGCCTTCGCGGCCTTGAAGCATCACGAGCATCGAGTCCAGGCGCTTGATCTCACCCTGGCCTTGCGAAAGCAAATCCGCTACCGTAGCGCCGGTGATACCCGCGGGCTGCTCGTTGAGTGGAAGAACCTCTCGCGGCAGCATCGCGCTTTTAGGAACGGGCGTGGCGACGTACCCGGGCTCGATGGCCGGCGGCACCGGCGGGATGATGTAAAAATTCGGCGAGCCCGTAAGCGGCGACTGAATCAGGAACTTCGAATCCTTCGGAATGTCGACTTGCGGTTGAATCGCTAGGATGACGTCAACGGTGTTGTCGGGGAGCAATTGCACTTGGTCGACCGTTCCGACGCTGACCCCGCTAAAGAAGACTTGCGCGCCGGTCGGCAATCCGGAGGCCGACGCAAAATGCACACCGATCCGGTATCCGCTGTGCCGCGTCCCGTAGTCCGTGATGACGTAAAAAATTCCGAACAGCAAGAGCAGCGCAGCGATTGCGAAGACTCCCAATTGCGCCTGCCTGGTGAGAAACATGCTCCTCCTATTCCCGCACGGGTTCTTCTGCCTTTTTTTTGCAGTAGCGGAGGCCCCCTGTGCTGCTACGCATCACAGGGGGATGGGGCCGACTTCGGAGCCCTGGAGGAATTGCTGCACGATCGGGTTGGTCGACTTGCGGACTTCTTCCACGGTGCCGTTGGCGATGATGGCGCCCTCGAAAAGCATGGCCACATAGTCCGCCATCATATAGATCGATTGCAGGTCGTGCGAAATGACGACCGCGGTGGCGTTGAGTTGTTTGCGCAGCCGCTTGATCGTGTCGGTCAAAAGATGCGTCACGATGGGATCGACTCCGGTCGTGGGCTCGTCGTAAAGCACCAACTCGGGGTTGGTGACCACGGCCCGGGCGAAACCGGCGCGTTTGAGCATGCCGCCCGAGAGCTCGGAGGGCATGTTGTCGTACGTGTGCGACAGGCCGACGCTTTCCAGCGTGTGCATGACGATGTCGCGAATCTCTTTCTCTGAGAGCGTCGTATGTTCGCGCAGCGGCAGCGAGATGTTGTCACCTACGGTCATACTATCGAAGAGGGCCGCAAACTGGAACGCAAAGCCAATTTTCGTGCGCATCTCGATGAGCTGGCTCTCGCGCATGTGGCAGATATCGTTTTCGCGCAGATACACGTGACCGGAATTGGGCAGGAGTAGACCGTCCAGCAGCCGCAGGATCGTCGACTTGCCGGCCCCGGAGAGCCCGATAATGCACGTGATCGCGCCTTCGGGAACTTCGAGGCTGCAGTTCTGCAGCACCACGCGCTCGCCGAATCGCACCGACACGTCATCGAGCCTGGCTATGGGTTCGGCCATCAGGCTCCCGCGTACAGGAAGTACGACATCACAAAATTCAGGATGAAGATCAAAATAATGCAGGTGACCACGGCGCTCGTCGCCGATTTTCCGACGCCCGCGGCGCCGCCCTTCGTCGTCAAGCCTTGGTACGATCCGATCATGACGATGACGATGGCAAAAACAAGGGCTTTGAATAAACCCTTGACCACATCTTCGAAGCCGACCGTCTGCCGCGCCGACGCCATGAAGTCCTCGGTGCCGATGTGCGCTTGCGCGTGCGCGATCCACTGTCCGCCGTACACACCGATGACATCAGCGAAAACGGTAAGCAGCGGCAGCATGATCATCAGTGCGAGCAAACGGGGGACGACCAGGAAACGGACCGGAGCTAAACCCAGCGATTTGAGGGCTTCGATCTGCTCGGTGACTTCCATCGATCCGAGTTCGGCCGCGATCGCAGCGCACGCGCGGCCCGCCACCACGACGGCCGAAAGCATCGGACCGAGTTCGCGGACAACCGTGTACGAGACGATTCCGCCCACGAAACTGCCGAAACCGTACTGCACGGCCTGGACGGCCGATTCCAACGAAAAGACCATGCCGGTAAAGAGCGAGGTGAGCAGAACGATGATGAGCGACTGATAGCCCAGGAGATAGCATTGGTTCAGCGTCTCGGCAAAACGAATGCGCAGCCGGAAGATCGTCTTGATGGTCTCCCACATGAGCAGCGTGAGACCGCCGGCATACTCGAGAATGTCGCTGACTTTTCGCCCGACTGAGGCCAGGACGCCGACGCTGACGCGCTCGACGGCTTGAGCCGTCGGGCTTTCTTCAACCTCGCGCAGTACTTGCGCCATCTTCGATCTCTCTCAGTACGCCCTGCGTCGCTTCGATGCGTTTGACCACCACGCCGCGTTCGGCGGTCAGGTTAAAATGCACCTGGTTCACGTGAACGAGGCGCTTGTCCACGTCGCGCAGCTGCGCGCGAGCTTCCCGTTCGAATCCGGTGAAGTACCGCCGCACGGCCTGGATGTAGCGTTCCCGGGCAGATGCACCCGCGGCGCCGGCCGCGAGCTCGGCTTCGATCGTCTTCTGCGCGGCTTTCATCGCACGGTCGGTGATGTAGAATTCTCCCACGCGCGCGACGAGCGCGCGAAATCGCTCATCGGACATTGGCGAGGCTTGGGTACCCGAGAGGTTCGACGATGGAGCGTTGCGCGTCGAGCAGCTGCTTGATGCCCGTCTCGGCCAGCTGCAACAGCGCGTCGAGCTCGGAGCGGCTGAACGGCGTCGCTTCCGCCGTCCCTTGCAATTCCGTAAACTTCCCCGTGTCCGTCATGAACACGTTGAGGTCGACTTGCGCGCGGCTGTCTTCATCATAAGCGAGGTCGAGCAGGCTATAACCGTCGACGATGCCGACGCTGGTTGCGGCTATTTGTCCGAGCAGCGGCCAAGCCGCGTGTTTCTTGACGTCGAACCGCGCGATAAGTGCCAGCGCCAGCGCAACCCACGCTCCGGTGACCGCCGCCGTGCGCGTACCGCCGTCGGCCTGCAGCACGTCGCAATCCAGCCAGACGGTGCGCTCGCCGAGTTTCGCCATATCGGTGACGGCGCGCAGCGCCCTGCCGATAATGCGCTGGATCTCGTGCGTGCGCCCGCCGAGGCGGCCGCGCGAAGCTTCGCGCTGCGTACGCTCTTGCGTGGCGCGCGGCAGCATCGAATACTCCGCCGTAACCCAACCGACCCCTCGCCCCTTCATCCATTGCGGCACGCGCTCTTCGATCGTCGCAGCGCAAAGCACGCGCGTGTTTCCAACGGTGATCAGCGCGCTGCCTTCGGGGTATTTCAAATAGTTCGCTTCGATCGCGATCGGCCGCAGGGCGTCCGGCGCGCGCCCATCGCTTCTTTTCATGTGCGGCGAGGTTTGCGTCCGCGCACCGTGACTCCGCCCTCGCGTGCGTCCATGCGGATCACGTTGGAGGGCTTCTCGACGCTGGGGCGCGCGATCTGACCATACTCGGCTTCAAAGTAGCCGTCGCGGAGATTTCCCAATTGCATATCCCGCGGAACCGGCGAACCGTCGCCGCGAAAGACCGTCAATCCCTTGGCCAAGTTGCGGTAAGCTCCGAGCCGCTCGTTCTTCCAGTCCGAGATCTTCCAACGCTGCGGCGACATGACGCGCCATTCGTACTCGGGCAGCGGGCGCTTGGGATCGAACAGATCGAACTCAACGCGAAAGCCTTCGAGCGCAAAAATCGCTTCTTCTATCTGCTTCTTGGTAGGCATACCCTATTCGACCGTAACGGTCTTGGCGAGATTCCGTGGCTGGTCGACGTCTTTGCCTTCGATGTCGGCGATATGGTAGGCCAATAGTTGGAGCGGAATGACGTTGACGATCGGCGAGAGCAGTTCGTCGACCTTCGGTACCCAGAAGACGTGATCGGCGATGGCTTTGGCGTCTTCGTCTCCGTGGTTGGCGACCACGATGACCGGAGCTTCGCGCGCCTTCGATTCCGCCAAATTGGAAAGGATCTTCTCACGCACGCGCCCGCCGGTCATGACGCCAACGACGGGAACGTTCAGATCGAGCAGCGCGATCGGTCCGTGTTTCATTTCGCCCGCCGCATACCCCTCAGCATGTATGTATGAGATCTCTTTGAGTTTGAGCGCGCCCTCGAGCGCGGTCGGGAAATTGATGTATCGGCCGATAAAGAGCACGGAACGCGCCTTGCGAATGCGCCGGGCCACTTTGCGAATTTCGTCGGACGTGTTCAACACGACGTCGACAGCCGCGGGTAAAAGGCGCGCATTGTCGGCAATCTCGCGCAAGCGTTCGAGCGGCGCCGTTCCGCGCAGGCGCGCTACATAGAGCGCGAACAGCGTCATGGCCGTCACTTGTGAAACATAGGTCTTCGAGGCGGCGACTCCTATTTCAGGGCCACCGCGCGTGAACAGCATCCCGTCGGCCAGCCGCGTCAAATGTGAGCCCAGCACGTTGCAGATGCCGAGCACGGAACTGCCGGCTTCTTTGGCAATACGCACGGCCTCGATCGTGTCGGCGGTCTCGCCCGATTGCGACATCGCGATCGTCAGCGACGTGGGGTCGATGACCGGATCGCCGTAGCGAAATTCGCTCGCGAGCTCCATCTCGACGGGAATGTGCACGAGCGAGCGCAGCAGGTACATGCCGACCATACCGGCGTGGTAAGCGGTGCCGCATCCGGTGATCGCAATTTTCGAGAGATCGCGCAGCTTCGCTTCGTCCAACCCGATCTCGGCGCCCAAATGCACGTCGTTGCTTTCGTTGATCCGGCCGGAGAGCGTTTCTTTGATGACGTTGGGCTGCTCGAAGATCTCCTTGAGCATGAAATGCTTGTAGCCGCTTTTTTCGGCCGACGTGACGTCCCAGGTGATGTTCATCACTTCGCGCGATACGGGCTTACCGTCATAATCCGTGAGGCGCCAGCCGTCGCGGCCGACGACGACGATCTCGCCTTCTTGCAGAATGATCTCTTTGCGCGTGTACTGGAGAATGGCCGGCGTATCGGAGGCGACGAACATCTCGCCGTCGCCGATGCCGACCACGAGCGGGCTCGCGCCGTTTCGCGCAAAGATCAAATGGTCGGGATCGTCCGAAGAGATGACGCCGAGCGCGTAGGCGCCGCGCACCTCGTGCAGCGTGCGCCGGAGCGCCTCTTCCAGGCCGCCGTCGTAATGCGCTTCGATCAGATGCGCGAGCACCTCGGTATCCGTTTCGCTCTTGAAAATGTGTCCCGACTCTATTAACCGCGCCCGCAGCGGCGCGTAATTTTCGATGATGCCATTGTGCACGACGGCGATCCGTCCGCTGCAATCCATGTGCGGATGCGCGTTTGCGTCCGAGGGTCGTCCATGCGTGGCCCAGCGCGTATGTCCGACGCCCACGCGTCCCGAAAGGGCCTCGCCGTTGCGCAAGCGCTCGGCCAGCCGCTGGAGTTTGCCCTCTGCTTTGGATCCCGTCAATGCGCCGGAGCCGTCGATAACGGCGATGCCGGCGCTATCGTAACCGCGATATTCCAGGCGCGCGAGCGAGTCCAGAATGATCGGGACGCTGTCGCGCTCACCGATGTATCCGACTATCCCGCACATAGCAGCTCTTCTTCCACCTTTTACGTATCGATCGAGGCGGGACCGGCGTGTCGGTTCGGCCCACTAAACAAACTCTGTGGGCCGAGACGATATGCCGGTCCCGGCGAGAGCTTTACTTAATCCCCTCTTTGGTGCGGTGATAGTGAATCTTGCCCGTCGCGACTTCCGCGAAGGCGGTCGAAACCGGTTTATTCGGGTTGATATTTTCGGTGAGTTCGGGCGCGCCGTTGTTCAATTGCTTGGCGCGTTTGGTCACGACATTGACCAGGCTGAATTTCGAATCAACGTGTTTGAGCAGTTCGTCGAGGTCTCCGAAGACGGGTTCGGTCATTATGAGTGTTCCAATTTCCTTATAGCGTCGTCACCAAATCGGTGAATGCGGAACCGCTCCGCGTGGAGTATGGCTTGCAGGTCTTTGACCGCCTCGTCGGAGCGATGCTCCTCATTGATGACGATATAGTCAAAGTCCCGAATGTTCCTGATCTCCTCGTGCGCGATTTCAAGGCGCCCGGCGATCTCTTCGTTGGTTTCGGTCCGCCGCGCGAGCAGGCGCCCGCGCAGATACGAAAACCGGTCCGGAAGCAAAAATATCAGTACGGCATCCGGAAACGTGCTCTTGATCGAGAGCGCGCCGTTCACTTCGGGCTTCATGATCAGGTCGTAGCCCTGGGTCAGGGTATCTTCGACGAAGTCCCTCGGAGTTCCGTATAGGTTGCCGTTGTACTCGCGCCACTCGAGCAGCCCGTCGGCCGCGGCGCGCTTTTCGAACTCCTCACGCGAAACGAAAAAGTAGTGCTCGCCCTCTCGCTCCCCAGGCCTCGGCGGCCTCGTGGTGGCCGAGACGGAGTAGCGCAGGCGCCCCGTACGCGCCAGCAGCGCGTCCACGAGCGTGTCCTTGCCGGCCCCCGACGGGCCGGAGACCACGAAGAGC
>JAAXCW010000010.1 GCA_013036095.1 Vulcanimicrobiota bacterium | reverse complement strand
CGGCCACGACGACAGTGCGCTTTGCCGAAAACGCTCGATTGCAGATCCCCTGACCTTGGGGCAGCCGCGCGCTGGCGGGCTTTCCGCCGAAAGGGCCGAGCACCAACCCATCCGGCGCGGGGAGATAGAACCCCGCCCATTTGATTGCCGGCAGCTCCGCGTAGACGAACGCCGCAAAGTTGGCGGCGTTGGCAATAAAGTCGCGCTCGTCTTCGAGTAGGGCGCGCACCTGGCGCCGCAGCAACTCGTAATCCACCGCTTGCACGTGGCGCTCTTTTGGCGCCCGCGATCGAAGCCCTCGGCACGGGGCTACCCAGGGCCGGCGCGCAGGCGGGGGTAAGGAGCGGTGGGCGCGCGCCCGTAGCTCAATTGGATAGAGCAAGGCACTCCTAAGGCCGAGGTTGGCGGTTCAATTCCGTCCGGGCGCACCACCTCATCGCTTGCTTGCCGGACCCCCTCCCCCGGTGCTATAATCAGCCCCTGAACGGACTTGCGGGTCCGTTTATTTAATGTGGCTCGTCGGTCCAGAGGCTTGTAAGTGGCGAAAAAAGAGAACCGCGTGATGGTCGTTATGGCGTGCACCGAGTGCAAGCGGCGGAACTATAACACGCAAAAGAACAAACAAAAAACGACCGAACGGCTCGAGTTGAGCAAGTACTGTCGCTTTTGCCGCTGCCACAAGCCGCATAAGGAGACCAAGTAGGCGGAGGGCGGTAGCTCAATTGGTAGAGTTGCGGTCTCCAAAACCGTCGGTTGCAGGTTCGAGTCCTGTCCGCCCTGCCAATTTTTAAAGATCAACTATCATGAGTAAAGTACAAACGACCACATCGTCTAACCGGCCAAATCCGCGCGAATTCGTTCGCGGGGTTTGGCTCGAGCTTCGCCGCGTCACTTGGCCGACGCGCGAAGAGTGGATCTCCGCAACGGTGCTGACCGTCGTACTCGTCGTCACAGTCGGATTGTACACGTACGGCTGCGATTGGATCTTCGCACAAATTTTCTCGCTCATTCACCCGCCGGTAACGTCATGATCGAATTTCCCAGTCACGAATCGGAAGCGGAAGCACTTTCGGAAGCATCCGGCGTGCAAGATACGCCCGAACAAGCCTTCGAAGCCTCCGAGGACGCGCGACCTCAGAACATCCAAGACGAGAGCGCGCAAACCGAAAGTCCGCAAAGCGAAAGTTTGCAAAGCAACGGCGCCATAAGCCTGGAGCCGGCCGAAACGGACGAGGACTCCGGCGACTCGTTCGCCGAGCTCGAATCATCCGAAACTGAAGTCGCGCAGATCGGGTCTGCCGAGGCTCCCGCTGCTGAAGGTCCGGGAGCTGCTGAAGCCGTTGAAGCTCTGCCAAGCGACGGCGAGGCCAAACCCAAAGGCAAGGACAGTCGCAAGAACTGGTTTGTGATCCACACGTATTCGGGCTACGAGAACAAGGTGAAAGCCAATCTCGAGCGGCGTATCCATTCGATGAACATGCAGGACAAGATCTTCCGCGTGCTCGTGCCGATGGAAGACGAAGTCGAGTTCAAAGACGGCAAGCGCAAGATCACACCGAAGAAAGTTTTCCCGGGCTACGTGCTCGTCGAGATGGACATGGACGACCAGTCCTGGTACGTCGTGCGCAACACGTCGGGTGTAACGGGATTTGTCGGCAGTCCCGGCGCCGGCGAGAAGCCCGTGCCGCTGCAAGACAAAGAAGTCAAAACGATCCTCAAGCAGATGGGCATCGAAACGCCCAAGCTCAAGATCGACTTCAAGAAAGGCGACCGCGTCAAGGTTACGTCGGGGCCGTTCTTCGACTTCACCGGGCTCATCGACGAGATTCAGCCGGAGAAGGAAAAAGTTCGCGCTCTCATCTCCATCTTCGGCCGCGAAACGCCGGTCGAACTCGAGTTCTATCAGATTGAGAAAGTTTGATGAAGCCCTACGTCGGAACCGTTTCGATCAAAGTCAAGGATCAAGACCGCGCCAAGGCGTTCTTTATGGACAACTTCGGCTGGGTCTGCACGGCCGACGTAACGATGGGAGACTACCGCTGGGTGACCGTTTCTCCGAGTGAGTCAGGCCAAACGAACATCCACCTTTCAAAAGACGACGGCGCCGGCGAGTCGACGAACATCATGATCGAGTGCGACGACGTCGTAAGTACGGCGGGAGCGCTGAAAGCCAAAGGCGTCGAGATTACACAGGCGCCGATCACCGAATCCTGGGGCGGCACGGCGTCGTTCAAGGACTCCGAAGGCAACGAGTTCAGACTCCACAACGCCGCAAAATAAAGTTTTTCGCGCGAGATGACCCCGCTCGCGTGGACGAGTTGCCGTTTGTGGCTGGGCGAAGCCCAGTCCTGAGCGAGCGGAGCGAGTCGAAGGGGGAAGTCTAACTGGCTGGACCGTTAGGTCCAGTCCTGAGCTAGGGCTCGAACAAGAGCCCCGTGACGAAGGGACGACAACATGGCAAAAAAAGTTGTGGGCAAAATCGGCCTGCAGATTCCGGCCGGGAAGGCCACTCCGGCGCCGCCGATCGGTCCGGCGCTCGGTCCATACAGCTTGAACATCATGGACTTCTGCAAGCAGTACAACGAACGTACCGCCTCGCAGTCGGGCATGATCATTCCGGTCGAGATCACCGTCTTCGAAGATCGGACGTTTACGTTCATCACGAAGACGCCGCCAGCGTCCTTCCTCATTAAACAAGCCGCGAAGATCGAATCCGGCTCGAAAGAGCCCAATCGTGACAAGGTCGGCAAGATCTCACAAGCGCAAGTCGAGCAGATTGCGAAAACGAAGATGCCCGACCTCAACGCTAACGACATCGACATGGCCAAGCGGATCATCGCGGGCACGGCGCGTTCGATGGGCGTGGAGGTTGAAGGCTGATGGCGCGCACACACGGCAAACGTTTCCGCAATCTCGCGAAGTCCTATAACCCCGCCGAAGCGTTAGATACCGTCCAGGCCGTTTCGCTTGTGAAGAAAAACGCGAACGCGAAGTTCGACGAGACGATCGAAGCGCACATCCGCCTCGGTGTCGATCCGAAGAAGAGCGAACAAAACGTGCGCGGCACGGTTTTGCTTCCGCACGGAACGGGACGCGCCGTTCGCGTCGTCGCTTTCGCCAAAGGCGACAAAGCCAAAGAGGCTGAAGCCGCGGGCGCGGATTTCGTGGGCGAGCAGGACCTGATCGACAAAATAAAAGGCGGCTTCGCCGAGTTCGACGTTGCCGTTGCGACGCCGGACATGATGGGCCCGGTCGGTTCGCAGCTCGGACGCATCCTCGCGCAAAAGATGCCCAATCCGAAAGCCGGCACGGTTTCGCCGAACATCGGCGCGGCGGTGCGCGACATCAAAGCCGGCAAGGTGGAGTACCGTTTGGACAAAGCGTCCATCGTGCACACGATCGTCGGCAAAGCCAGCTTCGCCGAAAATCAGCTGGCCGAGAACGTGACGACGCTGCTCGACGCGATCATCCGCGCCAAGCCGGCTGCTTCGAAGGGAACCTACTTGCGCAGCATTACGCTGACCAGCACGATGGGCCCCGGCGTAAAAGTCGATCCGAACAAAGTTCGAACGACGACCGCCTAGCCCGATCTAGACGAGCGAGACTTTTCCCGACGCGAGGTCGTAGACGGCACCTACGAATTCGACGCCTTTTGCCGCGATGATCGGATCGGCTTTGAGCTTCGCGACGTTGGCGTGCACGTTGGCGACGGTCGCGTTGTGCACCCAATCCCCGGCGCTATGCTGCGTCGCTTTTGCGGACGGAGCGATCGCCGCGGCGAGTCCTTGAATGTGCCCCGGAAATGTCGTGCCCTTGCCGACGAATTCGGTTGCGGCCTTCACCGCGCCGCAAGACGAATGACCGAGCACCATAACGAGCGACGACTTGAGAACGGCGACGGCGTACTCGAGTGAGCCGATACCGCCCGGGTCGGCGAAATTTCCCGCGACCCGCACGACAAAAATGTCGCCCGGCTCGTGATCGAATACGGTTTCGACCGGAACCCGCGAGTCCGAACAGCCCAACACTGCTGCAAAGGGCGCCTGACCGTTGGCGAGCTGCGCGCGCTTGACCGTCGCCGGCAAGCACGCAGGAGTCCCGGCCACGAAACGGGCGTTGCCCTTCATGAGGGCTTTCAGGGCATCCGAGGCGGTCATCGAGGCTTGTTCGTTCGCTGCGCGGGCGGGAGATTCCGCAGCGGTGATTGCCACCGCGGCGGCGGACGAGAGCAAAAAGGACCGGCGGTTTGTCTTCATGGACACTTGCTTGGCCCATGGCTCCGCGAGGCCCTTGCGCCCGGCTGCCATCCTCTGTTATGATGGCCGACGGCTCCGAAGACCGCACCTGGGTTCGCCCTTAATTTGGTGCAGAGGACGCTCTCGAAGATTCGCATCGCGCAATGGCGGTGCTTTCTGCAGGCGCTCTCCGGACGGATGGAGCGCCGTTTTTGTTTTTGAGGACCGATGCCGACAGCAAAAAAAGAAGCCGCGATCGCCGAACTCCAGCGCAAACTTTCGGGATCGACGAATCTCTTTCTCACCGATTATACGGGTTTGACCGTCGAGCAGATCACGCGCTTGCGCGGCGAGCTGCGCAAGGACGGCAGCTCTTATTCGGTCGTGAAAAACACGCTGTTCTCGATTGCCGCTGCAGATCTCGCCAAGAAGCTCGAGCAGTATCTCGCCGGTCCGACGGGCGTGGTTTTTGCCGGCGAAGATCCGGTTGCGCCGGCCAAAGCGCTGAAAACATTTTCGGACGACGTGAAAGCGATCGGCATCAAAGCGGCTTACATCGAAGGCCGCATCGTCGACGCAAAAGAGGTCCTGGTCCTCGCGTCGCTCCCGTCCAAGCTGGAACTCATGGCGAAACTCGTCGGTTCGCTCGCCTCGCCGATGCGCGGCTTGGTAACAGTCCTTTCGGGAAATCAAAGCGGACTCGTCCGCGTGCTCAATGCTATCCGCGAGCAAAAAGCCGCGGCTACGAACGCTTAAAGGAGAATCACACCTATCATGGCAGTCGCCGAAATTATCGAAACTATTGATAAACTTACCGTGCTCGAGCTCGCCGATCTCGTCAAGCAGCTCGAAGAGAAATACGGCGTGTCGGCCGCGGCTCCGGTTGCCATGATGGCCGCCGGCGGCGGTGCCGCCGCAGCCGCTCCCGCAGCTGAAAAAACCGAGTTCGACGTCATTCTGACCGAGGCCGGACCTGAGAAGATCAAAGTCATTAAAGCCGTTCGCGAGCTGACGAGCCTCGGATTGACCGAAGCCAAGACCTTCGTGGAGAGCGCGCCCAAACCGGTGAAGGAAGGCGTTGCTAAAGACGAAGCCGAGGCCGTGAAAAAGAAACTCGAAGAGGCCGGCGCAAAGGTCGAAATTAAGTAGGGGCCAAGCGAGGCCGAAGAAAAGGGGGGAGGAGCGTTAAACGCTCCTCCCTTTTTATTTATGAAAGGCGATTTGCATGCCTAAACTTTTCACCGCCGCAGCAGCAGTCTTCCTGGTGACGGCAACTGCCGCGCTTGCGGCGACGGCTCCGACGATCGTGATCTCCGGGCAAGAGCATTGGAATCTGGGGACCGGGATGATGAAGGGCACTCAAGTCGCGGTACTGGCCGGGAACCCAATGAAAGCCGGCTTGTACATCGTTCGCGTTAAAATTCCGGCGGGCACTGTATTCGGCTCGCATTACCACAACGAGACCGAAGACGTATCCGTCGTTTCGGGCACGCTCTGGGTCGGCCTGGGGGATAAGGTGAACAAGTCCGCGATGAGACCGCTGACTGCCGGTTCATTCGTCGAGGTGCCCGCAAAACTGCATCACTACGCCATGACCAAAACCGCGACCGTCATCGACATAACCGGAATCGGACCCGAGACAATGATGGCAGTTAAACCCTAAATGGATCCAGCCGCGCCCGGCCCGCCGCAGCCCTCGGTCTGGAATCAGCTAGCGATCTATATCGTGATCGCCGGCGTCGTATTGTTCCGCTATTCGCGGCCGATGAAGATGAGCATCATACGGCTGTTCATCACGCCCTTCGTGTTTTTCGCTATGACGGTGATGGCGATCTGGTCCTCAGAGATCATCAATCCGGCTCCGGCGGTTTGGATAGCAGCCGCGGTCGTCATCGGCGTGGCTCTAGGCGTTCCACTCGGCATCGCCATGTCTTCGCACCGCATCGTCCGCCGTAGCGAGAAGCCCCACGTGATGTACGTGGAACCTTCCTGGATTACGGCGGTAATCTGGATCGGCGCATTCATTCTGCGCGCCGCGCTCCGGCTGCTGATGCCGCCGGGAATGATGGCAACGGTGGCCGGTGACGGACTCGTGGTCTTCGGTATTGCGGCGATTTTGGCGTCGTACTGGGTGATTTATCGCAAGTTCCGCGCGCTCGACGAAGCGCCGGCGCAAGCGACATAGGAGAAAGAGATGGGACAAGTGCAAGGCCGCCCGCGCTCGTACGGCATTTGGATCGTGCTGGCGATCGTCGTTATCATCTTGATCGCGATCGGATCGACCTACAACAGTTTGGTGACGATGGACCAATCGGTACAGTCGCAATGGGCCCAGGTGCAAAATCAGTACCAGCGCCGCGCCGACCTCGTGCCGAATCTCGTCGCGACCGTCAAGGGCGCCGCGAATTTCGAGAAAAGCACGTACATCGCTGTCGCACAGGCGCGCGCGAGCGTTGGACAATTGTCGCCGCAAGCAGTCGCGAATGCCGCCAACGATCCAAAAATAATGGCACAATTCTCGCAAGCGCAGAATAATTTGGGATCGGCTCTTTCGCGCCTTTTGGTGACCGTTGAAAATTATCCGCAACTGAAAGCCACCGAAAATTTCCAGACGTTGCAGTCGCAACTCGAAGGCACCGAAAACCGCATCTCGGTCGAACGCCGCCGTTACAACGAACTGGCCCAAGCGTTCAACACGAAGCGCAACACGTTTCCGACCGTGATGATTGCCGGGATATTCGGCTCGCGCTTTAACGACAAGGCATACTTTCAGGCGGCCACCGGCGCCGAGAAAGCGCCGCAAGTCAACTTCCCGTGAAGCCCATAGACGGCGGACGCGTTCACGCTGCCATCCGGTCGGCGGAAGCGGAAAGCACTGGACGCGTTGCCGTTCGCATCTTGCCGCATGACACACCCAATGCGCTGCAGGCGGCGCGCGAAAGTTTACATCAAGCAGAGTTGCACAAACATCCGCATCGCAATGCGGTGATTTTCCTGGTCGCTCCGAAATCGCGGAGGTTCGCCGTGTACGGCGACGATGCGATCCATCAGCGGGTCGGCGAGAAGTTCTGGAACGACGTTGTTGAGGAGATGACGCCGCACTTCAAACGCGGTGACATGACCGGCGCGCTCGAGCACGGCATATCGCGTGCCGGCGAGCAGCTCCGCTTGCATTTTCCGAAGGCCGGCACCCAATGATTGCGTCGCTGGTTTTGGCCGCCGTGCTTACCGCTCCTCCACGCCCCACCGAGTATGTTACGGACAACGCGAGCGCGCTGAGCAGTACGACGGTCCAGAATCTCGATTCAGAACTGCTGCGCTACGAAAAGGCGACGGGCCATCGCGTCATCGTTTGGATCGGGCAGACGACGGGCGACGTTCCGCTCGAAGATTGGACGATCAAAGCGGCGGAAACGTGGAAGATTGGGCGCGCGGGAAAAGATGACGGCGCGATTCTCTTCCTATTCATGCAAGACCGGAAGATTCGGATCGAAGTGGGCTACGGGCTCGAGGGATCGCTGACCGACGCGGACTCCAGTCGAATCATCAATGACACTATTCGTCCGAAAATGCGTGCGGGCGACACCGACGGCGCGGTGCAAGCCGGCGTCGATCGCATGCTGCTCACGATTACGCCGTCCTTCCAGAATCAAATCGGCCACGAGGTAGCTGCCGAAGCAAGTAGCAGTTCCAGCGAAAATTCCCCGGCCGGCATCATCGGCTCGATAGCCGTCTTCATCCTGGTCTTCGGACTGATCATCTTTCTTGCGCGAAAGCAGCGTGGCGGCCCCGGCAACGCTGGACTGTGGTTCTTAACCGGCGCACTAAGCAGCGGCGGATGGGGTAGCAGCGGCGGCGGTGGTTTTGGCGGCGGCCTAGGAGGCGGCGGATTCGGCGGAGGCTTTGGGGGCGGGGGCGCTTCCGGCGGCTGGTAGGTACTGCTAGCAGTACTTCCAGGTTGCCGCGCACTTGCGTTTGCTTTTCGCACTAACCGGCGCGATGTGCGTGATGCCCGAGCGTGTCGCCGTAACCGATGACCCGGTCTGCCGGCGAGGAACGCCGCAGCCGCCTTTGTACTGGTCGTAGAGCCCGCCGTAGCTGAGCGGCGTGGCGCAGGCGATTTGCTGATTATATCGACCGAATAGCCCCGGGCTGCCCGCGAACTCGTTTTGCAAAGCCGCGATTCTGTGAGCGTCGCTGGGGTGGTCGGAAATGAATTCCGGCGGGTTCGATACGTTCGCGGTCTGAAAAGCTTGCATCAGCCAAATCAGTCCGTACGGCGTCAGGCCGGCTTGCGCACACGTGATCGCGCCCTTGTTGTCGGCATTTTCCTCGACTTGGCGCGAGAAGTGCAGCGCTTCCAGATTCGCCGCAATGTTGATGACGGCATTCGCTAGTCCGCTCGCACCGCGGCCGAGCAGCAGTTCGGCTAGCGTGCCGTACAGGCTCAAGCGTTGATCTTTTTGGTAGAGAGTTAGCACGTCGTGATGGATGTCGTGCGACGTCTCGTGGCAGAGGACGCCCGCGAGCTCTTCCTTATTCTTAACGAACCGCATCATCGCAGTCGTCACATAGACGTTGCCGCCCGGAACCGCGAACGCGTTGGGCGAGGTTTCGTTGACCAAAATGAAGTGAAACGGAACGAAATACTGCTGGTCGGCGACGCGTTTAATTTTCGCCGCGATCGGGTTGAGGATAGCATAGTACGGGGAGTCGGCAAGTATCTCGCCTTTTTGTTGCAGCTGCTGGTACTCTTGCTGGCCGATCTGCATCTCGACTTGTTCGTCCTGCGTGTAGGCCAGTGCGGGCGCAGCGCACCCAAAGACCAGCGCCGCTGCGGTCACAACCCCCCAGAATCGTTTCATCAAGCCCATCCTCACTTCGATGAAACGTACGTACCCGTACCGGCGTTCGGCGCAGCGGCCAAGCGCTTGCCGCCTGACGCCGCAACTAGTGGATGAGGAAACCCACCAGGAGCAGCGCGACGATGTTGAGGACCTTGATCATGGGGTTGATTGCGGGTCCGGCGGTGTCCTTATATGGGTCGCCGACCGTGTCGCCCGTGACCGCGGCCTTATGCGCCTCGGAGCCTTTGCCGCCAAAATGACCGTCTTCGATATATTTCTTGGCGTTATCCCACGCGCCGCCGCCACTGGTCATGGCGATCGCGAGGAACAAGCCCGTGACGATAGCGCCGACCAGAACGCCGCCCATGACTTGCGCAGCGCTGATTCCCGGAAAGACGTGAACGGCGCCCAGCAACACGATCAGGACCGGCACGCCGACGGGAATGAGGGACGGCACGATCATTTCTTTGAGCGCAGCGCGAGTAACGATATCGACCGTACGCGCGTAATCCGGACGGGACGTGCCGGCCATGATGCCGGGATTCTCGCGGAATTGACGGCGGACTTCTTCGACCACCGCGCCGCCCGCGCGCCCGACCGCTTCCATTGAAAGCGACGAGAAGAAGAACGGCAGCATGCCGCCGATGAGCAGCCCTGCGAGCACGTAAGGCGACTCGATGCTGAAGAGGCCCGTGCTCACGATGCAGCCGTGGACGGCCGCGCACTTATTCGTGAGCTCTTGCGAGAACGACGCGAAGAGCACGATCGCCGCCAATCCGGCGGAGCCGATCGCGTAGCCTTTGGTGACGGCTTTGGTCGTATTGCCGACTGCGTCGAGCGGATCGGTGACGCCGCGCACTTCGGCCGGCAAGTCCGCCATCTCGGCAATGCCACCGGCGTTGTCGGTGATCGGCCCGAACGAGTCGATTGCGACGATGATGCCGGCCATGGAAAGCATCGCCATGACCGCGATGCCCACGCCGTACAAGCCGACGAGCGCATATGACGCCAGAATGCCGATCACGATCACCAAACCTGGGAGCGCTGTCGCCTGCATCGAGACGGCCAGACCGCTGATGATGTTGGTCGCGTGCCCAGTCACCGACGCGTTGGCGATTCTGCGCACGGGCGAGTATTGTGTGCCGGTGTAATATTCGGTAATCCAGGTGATGAGTCCAGTCACCGCCAAGCCGATGATCGCGCAGGCCCAGATGTTGAGCGGATCGACGTGGCGCGCGAGCGCGCCGGCACCGACGGTGATGCCGCGCCCAAACTCATGGTTGGTGATGAAGTAAAAGACGACCGCGGCCAGAACACCCGCGACGCCTAGCCCGGAGTAGAGCGCATTCATGATCTTCGCGCGATCGACTTTGCCGATACCTACGAAGAAGGTACCGACGATCGAAGCGACGATTGAGATTGCGCCGATGACGATCGGGAACGTGGTCGCACCAGCCACTTTGCCAAGCAGCAAGTTGCCGAGCAGCATCGCAGCAACCGTCGTTACGACATACGTTTCGAAAAGATCGGCCGCCATGCCGGCGCAATCGCCGACGTTATCGCCGACGTTGTCCGCGATGACCGCGGGATTGCGCGGGTCGTCTTCAGGAATGCCGGCCTCGACTTTCCCGACCAGGTCGGCGCCAACGTCGGCCGCTTTGGTGTAAATGCCGCCGCCCAGGCGCGCGAAGACGGAGATAAGCGAACAGCCGAACGCGAGTCCGATCATGGCGCCGAGCGACTGCGGCTCGTTACCGTGATTGACCGAGAGCAGAATCCAGTAATAGCCTGCCACCGCGAGTATGCCCAAGCCCACGACGAGCAGACCCGTTACGGCTCCGCCGCGGAACGCTACCGCAAGCGCCGGACCCAATCCGCTGCGGGCCGCTTCGGCCGTGCGGACGTTCGCGCGAACCGAGACCATCATTCCGATGAATCCGGCGGCGCCCGAAAGAACGGCGCCGATCAAGAATCCGACGGCGGCCTGCCAGTGCAGTCCCCACAAAATCACGAGGAACAGGGCGACCGCGACGATCCCGATCGTCGTGTACTGCCGCCGCAGGAACGCCATCGCGCCCTCTTCGATCGCACCCGCGATCTCTTGCATGCGGGCGTTGCCCGGCGAACGCCCCAGAACCCAGCTTATAAGGATGATTCCGTATACAATGGCCAGGACGCCCGCGCCCAGGCCCAGCTCGATGGCGACCGATGAACTGATCCCGCTTACTGAATGCATAGGGGCCGCGAATTGGCCACCTCGCTGCGATTGTCATCCTGGACGTTGTCTCTACCGGCGGTTTGCCTTACGATCCAGGTATGAGCTTTGGATTGGCATCGCGCGCGGCCGCCCTTATCGCTGCTACGCTTATAGGAACCCTATCGGTTGCCGCCACGCCGCTTCGAAGCGATCTGCGCGTGCCTAGGTATGCGCACATTTTTCTGATCGTCGATGAAAACAAGAGTTACGAACGAGTCATGGATGGCCAGGATGCGCCGGTCATTGCTGCTTTAGCCAAACAGTATGGCGCCGCCACGCATTTTTATGCCGAGACGCATCCGAGTGAACCGAACTATGTTGCGATCGTTGGTGGCGCAACGTTTGGTATCGCCGATGATGCGCCTTTCACCGCTCCCGGCCACACACTCGACGCCCCGAACCTCTCCACGCAGTTGGAATCGCGCCGCCTTACCTGGAAGGGATACTACGAGTCCCTGCCCGAGACGGGATCGCTCGCGATCCGCTCCGGTTTGTATGCGTCAAAGCATTCCGGCTTTCTCAACTTTCGATCTGTCCAGCAGGATCCTAAACGCCGCGACCACTTGGTTGATTTTCTTCAATTGGAAAAAGATCTGCGGAGCGGAAACATTCCAAACTTTGCGTTGATCGTTCCGAACCTTTGCAATGATATGCACGGCGCGATTGGAGGCAGCCCATTCGACTGCTGGACGACCCGGGCTCTCATCCGCCGGGGCGACCACGAGATAAAAAAGCTGGTCGCTCAGATCATGGCCTCCGCCGCGTGGTCATCCCGGGCAAACGCTGCGATCGTCATAACGTTTGACGAAGGTGACGTCGGAGGTGCGGGCGGCGGCCACATTCCGACCGTCGTCGTCACGAACCACGGTCCGCGGCACGCAACAGATCCGACAGCCTACACCCACTACTCGTTGCTGCGCACGATCGAAGATGCGTTTGGCATTCACAACTACGTTGGGCATGCCGGCGACGCGACCGTCGTTCCCATGCTCCCGCTCTTTCAGATCCGCTAAGCGGATGAGCGCTTCGGCTAGCGTCGAAACGACGCTGGATGGAGCGAGTCGAATTCCTTGTGGTCGGATGCGGGCCGGCCGGAGGGATAGCCGCCCGCGAAGCGGCGCGGGCCGGCGTCGGAACGGTCGTGCTCGAGAAAGATTCGATTGTCGGCGCAAAGCGCGTCTGCGCGGCCGGGCTGCGTCCCGGGTTTTGTACGACGTTCGACTTGCCGCGCGCGATCGTTCACTGTGACACACCGCGCTTGGCGCTCTTCGATCCCGCGGGAAAAGAATACGAACTGGCGATCGTTCCAGGCCAGACAACCACGCGCGAAGAGCTCGACGGAACGATCGGAAATCTGGCGTCCGCGGAAGGCGCCGACGTGCGCACCTCAGCGCTGTTCCGCGAAATGCGGCGGGACGGCGATCGTGTGGTCATCGAATATGCCGACGCGCGCGCAGGCGATCGGAAAATGATCGCAGCGCAGAACGTGTTTTTTGCTCAGGGTTCTACCGCAAAATTGGAAGAGACCGAGTTCGCCTATCCGCAATGGCAGAACGGTTTGGTTACGACCCTGCAGTACCGTGTCTATTTGGACCGGCCCGCCGAGGCGGTCGCGTATCGTTCGCTCGAAATGCATTACTTCGCGACGCGCGACGGCCGCATGACGGTGGCGTGGATGTTTCCTAAACGCGATCATTTGGCAATCGGCCTGGGCGTGATGGGGAAAATGCCCGGCGCACAATTGCGCGAAGAGCTCGACCTCTTCACCGAACGTGTGCGCGCGCGGCTTTATCCGGCCGCGGCCTTCACGACAAAGTTAGAAGGCCATGTGCTTTACGGCGGCGCGCCTCGCCCCGGCGTTGCGGTTCCGGGCGCGATGGTCGGTGGAACGGCGGCCGGCTTGGTCGATGCGAGCAACGGCGAAGGGATTTATGAAGCTGCCATGAGCGGCCGCATGGCGGCCGAAGCCGTCAGCGCTGCGCGAGCACAGCCGGCGCGCGCCTACGAGCGCTACGGCGCGGTGTTGAAGAAGCGCTTCTATAGCCGCTTGCGGCACCGAGCCGAGCTTATGCGATTTCTCGAACGCAAGCCGTCGCGCTACGCGAAGTTGTTCGAGCAGCTCGCAAGATCTTCGCGCTTCGTCGATATTCTGCAGCGCGAAGATCAGGAACGCTCCCTCCGCGAAAGAGCTTTCCTTTACAGCCAAGCGCTGCGCTTCGCGGCGCGTTCGCTGCATGGCTAGATTCGCGGCTGCTCGCGTTGTGCGGCTGGTGCTTGTCCTGATCGCGATTACGATCGTCAGCTTCGCATTTATGAAAGCGATACCCGGCGATCCGGTCGCCATCCGGCTGGGGGAGCATGCCTCGCCGGTTCAGGCTGCGGCGCTGCGCGCGTCGCTTGGGCTGGACAAACCGTGGTACGTGCAGCTCGGCATCTACATGGCGCACGCCGCGCGCGGCGATCTCGGCCGCTCGCTCGTCGACAATGAGAGCGTCGCCGCAAAACTGGCGCAGTATTTTCCCGCCACGGTGGAACTCGCGCTGGGCGCGATGATCGTCGCGATTACGTTTGGCATTCCCCTCGGCATCGTTGCGGCGGTAAAATTCCGTTCGGTGGCCGACGCTTTCACGATGAGCCTCGCGCTGCTGGGCGTATCGATCCCGGTTTTTTGGCTCGGTTGGATGCTCGTCTATCTGCTTTCGGTGGTACCATCGCATTACGGGCTCAATCTCTTTCCGATTTCGGGGCGCATCTCGTTGCAGTACACGGTCACGCCGATCACGCACCTCATCGTCCTCGACGCACTCCTGGAGGGCAACTGGCAAGCTGCTGCCGATGCACTCTGGCACTTGGTGCTTCCGGCGTTAACGCTTGGAACGATTCCACTTGCGATCATCGCGAAGATTACGCGCAGCGGCATGCTCGACGTTCTGCGCAGCGACTATATTCGGACGGCGCGTGCCAAGGGTTTGAGCGAACGCACCGTTTTGCTGAGGCATGCGTTGCGCAACGCGCTCGTTCCGATTCTCACGGTCGTGGGTTTGCAGACCGGCTTGTTGCTCGGCGGCGCGGTCTTGACCGAGCACATCTTCGCGTGGCCGGGAGTAGGGCGCTTGGCATTCGACGCCATCGGTAATCGCGACATGCCGTTGGTCAACGGCGTCATCTTGCTGTTCGCAACCGTCTTTGTGGTGGTCAACACCGGCGTTGACTTGCTCTATGCGGCCGTAAACCCCCGCATAAGGTACACGTGAAGACGAGCGGCGGCAAGCGCCGCTACCGCATTAACGGCGTCGAATATGCGCGCGAAGAACTCATCCACAAGTATTTGCACATCGTCAAATACGTGGCGGGCAAGATTTCCGTCAGCCTGCCGCCCAATGTGGACTTGAACGATCTGATCAACGACGGCATCGTCGGCTTGATCGACGCGATCGAAAAATACGATGATTCCCGCGGCGTGAAGTTCGAAACCTACGCGATCACGCGCATCAACGGCGCGATCATCGATGCGCTGCGCGCGCTCGACTGGGTTCCGCGGGCCGTCCGGCAGAAGGCGCGCGAAATCGAGCGCGCCTATCAACAACTCGAAGTCGAACTCGGACGCCTCCCCAGCAATGCAGAAGTGGCGGCGCACCTCTCGATGCCGATCGAGGAATATAATGCTCTGCTGCAGCGCGTGCGCGGCACGTCGCTGCTTTCACTGGAGGAACCGCTGCCGAGCGATAAGGGGTATCAAATCCCGCTCGCCGATACGCTCAAGGACGCCGACGTCGATATCACCGCGAGCGTCGAGGAGCGCGAGCTGCGAAGCGCGCTCGTGCAAGCCGTCAGCGAGTTGCCGCCGCAAGAACGCGTCGTTATCTCGCTTTATTATTTCGAAGGACAAGCGCTCAAAGATATCAAGGAGCGGCTCAGCGTCTCCGAATCGCGCGTCTCGCAGATCCACGCGCAGGCCGTTATCCATCTGCGCCATCTCTTGCGCGAGCTCCAAAGCGATCTGGGCATCCGCGAAGGCGACCCCACCCTCAAGCAAAAGTACGTCCGAAAGACCCCTCCAGGCTGAGAGTGGAATCGAACAGGAGTTCGATTAGGCGCGTGGAAGCCTTGAGCCCGTGACTTGGCTTACCAAGCTCCGGGCCTCATTCGGAATGGCGAGGGAGGCGCTGGCGGGCGTCGAGGCCTTAGGCCGCGCGCGCAAGCCTACTACCCCCGAGGTCTGGGAAGAACTCGAGGAGCTTTTGCTCTCCGCCGATTTCGGCGTGGCCACGGCCACGAAGATCCTCGGCGGCCTGAAGACCGTCGCCAAGCAAGAGCTGTGGAGCACGAGCGATCAGATCGTCGCGCGGTTCCGGAAAGATGTGGAACGTTTTCTCACGCTTCCAGGTGCCGAGCTGAACCTCGTCGGCGCGCCGGCGGTGCTGCTCATCGTCGGCGTAAACGGCAGCGGCAAGACCACGACGATAGGCAAGCTCGCTACGCGTTTGCGCGGGCAAGGGAAGCGCGTGACGCTGGTGGCCGCCGACACGTTTCGTGCCGCCGCAGCCGAGCAACTGGGCATTTGGGCGGAACGTTCCGGTGCCTCATTTGTGCGCGGCAAGGAAGGCGCCGATCCGTCCTCGGTCGTTTTTGACGGTCTGCAGGCGGCGCGATCTCGCGAGGCTGATGTCGTAATCGTCGACACCGCCGGCCGGCTGCAAACCAAAACCAATCTTATGGAAGAACTGAAAAAGATGCGGCGCGTCATCGAGCGCGAAACGGGGGCGCCCCCTGCTGAAACGTTGCTGGTGCTCGACGGAACGACCGGGCAAAACGCCATCTCGCAAGCCAAGCTTTTCCACGAGGCGGCCGCCTTGACCGGAACCGTCGTGACCAAACTCGACTCGACCGCGAAGGGCGGTGTGCTGGTCGCCATCGTCGACGAGCTCGAAGTTCCCATTAAATTCGTCGGGTTGGGCGAGACCGCGGAAGACCTGCGGCCGTTCTCTCCGGGCGAATTCATCGACGCCCTTTTCGAAGAAAGCACTTTTTAAGTGCCAGGCACTTGGCACTCGAACCCTATATCGTGATAGAGAAATAACAGAAGCTAAAGGTTAAGGAGAGCACATGGCAGCGCAAGACGAACGGCAGACCGCCCTCAGCAACGCCCTCGCGCAGATCGAGCGGCAATTCGGCAAAGGCTCGATCATGCGGATGGGCGAGTTCAGCGAACGGATGGCTTTCGAAGTCGTTCCCTCAGGCTCGATCGCAATCGATCTGGCGCTGGGCGTCGGCGGCTTCCCGCGCGGACGCATCGCCGAGATTTACGGTCCCGAATCGAGCGGAAAGACGACACTCGCTCTGCACGCCATCGCCGAAGCGCAAAAACTCGGCGGCACCGCAGCCTTCATCGACGTGGAACATGCGCTCGATCCAACCTACGCCGCGGCTCTAGGCGTCGATTTGGATAACTTGCTCGTCTCACAGCCCGATACCGGCGAACAGGCGCTCGACATCGCCGAGATGCTGATACGCAGCAACGCGGTCGACGTGATCGTGCTTGACTCGGTGGCAGCTCTCGTCACCAAAGCGGAACTCGAAGGCGACATGGGCGACGCGCACGTCGGTTTGCAGGCGCGTCTCATGTCGCAGGCGCTGCGCAAACTGACCGCCTGCATCTCGCGCAGCAAGGCCGTGATGATTTTCATCAATCAGTTGCGTGAAAAAGTCGGCGTGATGTTCGGCAGCCCCGAAACGACCTCGGGAGGCCGCGCGCTCAAATTCTACGCCTCGATTCGTCTCGACGTCCGCAAGCTCGAGCAAATCAAAGTCGGTCAAGAGGTGGTCGGCGTCCGCACGCGCGTCAAGGTCGTCAAAAATAAGGTTGCACCTCCGTTCCGCCAAGCGGAGTTCGACATCACCTACGGCCACGGCATCAGTAAGATGGGCTCGATTCTCGATATTGCGCTCGAACGAAACATCGTGGGCAAGAGCGGCTCGTGGTACACCTACGGCGAGCAGCGCATCGGGCAAGGCCGCGAGAATGCCAAGTCCTATCTCGAAGAGCACGTGGATTTGGCCGACGAAATCGCGACGAAGATTCGCGAAGAGCTCACGGCGACGGTCTCGCGCAACGGCACGGCAACGGCGGTTTCTCCGGAATAGAGCATGGCCACAGCGTACGTCACCGCCCTCCGGATGCTCGCGCAGCGGCGGCTGACCGAGGCGCAGCTCTGGCAGAAGCTCGAACGCAAGACGTTTGAGAGCGAAGAGGTTCGTCATGCCGTCGAACGCTGCAAACGCGATGGCTACGTCGACGACAAACTCTTCGCTCAACTCTATGTCGAGGGGAAGCAGAAGGCCGTCGGCGACGTGCGGCTTGTCGGGGAACTCGTACGCAAAGGCATCGATCGCGCGGCTGCCTGGCACGCCGTGCAGGCGGCCTCGGCGGGCGAAGAGACGCGCTTGCGAAGGGCACTCGATAAACTCTTCCGCACGAAAACTGAGTTGAGTTATCCGTCGGCCGCGCGCGCGCTCGAGCGGCTGGGATTTCCGGCGCCGCTCGTCTACCGGAGGCTACGCGAGCACGCTGCGGAGTTCGGACCCTTTGCCCTTCGCCCTTCGACAAGCTTAGGATGACATAGCTCAGGACAGGCCGAGGTGGCGCAAGCCTCTTAAGTGCGGGCACACGACTTGGCATGCCGGTGCTCCGCGTGCTGATTGCCGAGGACGACGCGAGTATCGCGGATCTGGTGAAGCATCACTTACAGCGGGAAGGGCTCGACGTTTGCATCGCAGGCGACGGTAACGTGGCGCTACGCATGGCCCGCAACTGGGCGGATATGCTGATTTTGGACGTAGGCCTACCGGCGATCGACGGATTCGAGGTTGCGCGCACGCTGCGCCGCGAGAAGCGTGAACTGCCGATCGTGATGCTGACAGCGCGGGCCGACGAAGTCGACCGCATCGTCGGCTTGGAATTAGGGGCCGACGATTACGTCGCCAAACCGTTCTCACCGCGCGAGCTGATTGCGCGCGTAAAAACGCTCGCGCGGCGCATCGGCAAAGCCTACCAGGACCACCCCGCGATCCTGAAATTCGGGCGGCTCGAGATCGACGAGGTCGCGCGCGAGGTGCGCGTCGATGGAGCCTGCATCAGAATGAAGCCTCGCGAGTTCTCGCTGCTGCTAGAATTAGCGAGCAATGCCGGCATGGCGATGTCCCGCCAAATGCTGCTCGAAAAAATCTGGGGTTTCGATTTTGAAGGGGACGAACGCACTGTCGACGTGCACGTCCGGCGCATCCGTTTGAAGCTCGAGGAGCAGCGTAAACTTCCAGGCATTCTGCTGACCGTGCATGGCTTCGGCTATAAGTTTGCCTGCCGCTAACGGCGGCGTACCGCTGCTCGTGCTGCGCGTTCCAGAGTTCGAGCACATCGCTTGGCGCGAAGGCAAACGCGCGGCTCGACGGGTCGAGCTCCGCGCCTCGCAGGCCTTTGCGGCCGCCTCCCAGCGCGTATTGCGTCGTGGAGATAGCCGTATCCACGATCGTGGCCGCGACATTTTCGCCGTACTCGTGGCCGGGCCGCCGCGCGGCACCTCGCGTCCGAATCCAAGCGTCTGCCGCGCGATGCTGCAGCGAATCGCTTCCGAAATGGCGGCCGAAACCGGCTTGCAGGTCGAGAGCGGATGGACCCTGACGCAGATCCCACTCGATTTGGAGGCGGAGATCGAAATCGCGCTTGAACGGGGCGCGCGCGAGCGCGAGCGCTACGAATTCTTCGCCGCGGTCGGACACGAGCTGCGGACGCCGCTGGCCTCGATTCGCGGCTATCTCGAAACGCTGCTCGACGGAGAGATCGACGTGCCGACGTCGCTTCATTTCCTGCAGACCGCGCAGCGCGAGGCGCTCCGGATGGGGCGCATGATCGACGGCATGTTCGAATTTTCGCTGCTCGACCTATCGGCGGGAATCGCCGGTGCGCGCGTCTGCGACGTCGGCGAGCAGCTCGGGCTGGCTTGCGATGCGGTGGCGCCCCTGGCGCGAGCGCGCAGAATGATCGTGCAGCGAAATGTAAGCGCCGGCGCTGCCGCCGCCATCGATCCCGACGCATGCTTGCAGTTGTTCATCAACCTGCTCGAAAATGCAACAAAGTACGGAGCGGATGGCGGAACGATCGCGATCCAAGGACGTACGATCGGCGATAAAGTCGTCGTCACCGTTGAGGATGACGGTCCCGGCATCGGCGCCGAGGATCGCGCGTCGGTTTTTGATCTCTCCGTCCGCGGTAAAGATGCGGCGCTCCGGCGCGGAGCCGGCATCGGTCTGGCGATCGTGAAACTGATTGCCGAGCGGTGCGGCGGCAGCGTGTCGGTGGCCGATTCGATGTTGGGCGGAGCTCGATTCGAAGTGGTCCTGCCCGCCCAGGCGGAGTTTTCCACGGAGCCGTCGTAGATGTAAGTCCGTGGCAACGACTGTCGCCCGGTTCGCTCATCGCAGCGAAGAAGAATTCGCCCGGCTTCTGGATTTTTACGAAGTCAGTTGGATCTACGAACCATGTGCCTTTCCGATCTGCTGGGACGCGCACGGCTACGTCAGCGAGTGGTTTACACCAGATTTTTTCTTGCCTGAATTCGATCTTTTTGTAGAGATGACCGTGCTGAGCCCGCGCCTGCTGACCCGCAAGAATCGTAAGATGAGGCTGCTGCGCCAAGCATACCCCGACGTGCAGATCAAGCTTTTCACCCGGCGCGACGTTGAACGCGTCTTCTCCAATAGGCTCGCGCGGGCTTCGTGATCGCCGAACAGCTCTATGATGAGGCCGCCATCTCGGCGCGGGTTCGAGAGCTCGGAGCAGCCATCTCGCGCGACTATGCCGGACGCAACCCGATGGTCGTCGGCGTGCTTACCGCCTCCGCGGTCTTCTTGGCCGACCTCACGCGTGCGATCGATATCCCGTGCGAATTCGACGTGATCGCTCTGACGCGATACCAGGACGCCGAAGGTTTACGTTTCGTCAAAGACACATCGGCCTCGGTCGAAGGACGCCACGTCATTTTGGTCGAGGACACCATCGACACCGGCCTCACCCTGCAATATGTTTCGCGCACGTTGCGCGCGCGGCAGCCGGCCTCGCTCGAAATATGCACGCTGCTCGATCGTCCGCACCGCCGGATCGCCGGGCTCGAAGTAAAGTATCGTGGGTTTGAGATTCCCGACGTCTTCGTCGTGGGCTACGGTCTCGATTATCAGGGACAGTACAGAGAGTTGCCCGCGCTCTACGCTCACGGCAGCTGGCCGCGGTAACGCCGGCGTGTCCAGCAGCGTGCAGCGCCGGATTTCGACGTTTTTCGGGCTGCTGCTGATCGCGCTGGTTGCCGTTGCGCCCGCATCGGGCTTGGAGATCCAGTCTATCGTGCGCGCAGCCGCGCAGTACCAGAATTCCAATCCCCATTTGCAGACGATGTTCCGCACAGCGCTCTTGGATACGACCAAGCTCGCGGAGTTCGCCCCCGACGGAACCGCCTACGTGAAGACCGGTGACATTCCGGCGGAGTGGCTGCGCGACGCGAGCGCCCAAGTGCGCCCCTATCTTTACTACGCGAAGACCGATCCGGCCGTCCGCGCGCTCTTGCGCGCGATCATCGCGCGCCAGGCAAAATACGTGCAGATCGATCCCTACGCGAACGCGTTCACGCTCGACTATCGCGTCTGGGAGGAAAAATACGAGCTCGATTCGCTCGCCTATCCCGTGACGCTGGCGTGGAGCTACTGGCACGAGACCGGCGACTCAGCCATTTTCACGCCGGACGAGCAAAAAGCGTTAGATGCCACGCTGGCGACGATGCAGCGCGAACAAAATCACGCGCGGGATTCGCGCTACTCGCACCGCGAGCTTGTTAGCGGCGGGGGGCGGCCCGTCGGCTACACCGGCATGATATGGACCGGCTTTCGTCCCTCCGACGACGCTTGCTATTACAACTACTTGATTCCATCGGAGATGTTCGCCGTCGTGGCGCTCGGCGATATGGAGCAGATCGAACGCCAGGTCTATCGTGACGGCGCCAAGGCGCGCGCCGCAGCCACACTGCGCGACCAGGTTCGCCGCGGGATAGAAAAATACGGCATGGTGACCGACAAAAAATACGGAAAGATCTACGTGTTCGAAGCCGACGGATTAGGAAACGCAATCGTCACCGACGACGCCAATATCCCGAGCCTTCTCTCCGCGCCGTACATCGGCTATACGACACCGGGCGATCGCTACTATCTGAACACGCGAGCGTTCTTACTTTCGCAGGACAACGCTTCGTACTATTCCGGAATCGTGGCCCGCGGAATCGGCAGCTACCACACGCCGGATCACTGGATTTGGCCGCTGGCGCTGGTGATGGAAGGCCTCACGTCCGATTCGCAGACGGAAAAGCAAGACGTCCTCAACCAGCTGCTGGCTAGCGATCCCGGCGATCATCTGCTGCACGAATCGTTCGATCCGAACGATCCGAAGCGATACACCCGGGCGGATTTCGGCTGGCCGAACGCGCTTTTTAGCGAATACGTGCTGACATCGTTCGGCGGCGTCTCACCGATCCCGATGGGTGAGAAATCGACGTAATCGTCGGCCTTCAATGGGGTGACGAAGGCAAGGGCCGCATCGTCGATTATTACGCGCGCGACTTCGACATCGTGGCGCGCTTCGGCGGCGGCGACAACGCGGGACATACCATTCGCGTAGGCGATCGGAAGCTCGCGCTGCGCGTCGTTCCATCCGCAGTATTGCAAGAGCGCTGCCAACTCTTCATCGGCGGCGGGACAGTCATTCGTTTGGCCGGTTTGCGCGCGGAGCTCCAAGCGCTCGCTAAGATTGGCGTGGATCTCTCGCGGATCAAAATCTCCGATCGCGCGCACGTGGTCTTCCCGCACCACGCCGACGCAGATCGCGAGGCGGAACAGGCCCGCGGCGCGGGCGCGTTGGGGACGACGGGACGCGGCATCGGACCGGCCTATATCGATAAAGTCGCGCGCAAGGGCGTGACCTTCGGCGCACTGCTCGCCGCTCATGATCTGGAAGAATCCATCGCGAGTCACGTCGTGGACGGCGTCGAGTATCTGCATTCCGCACTCGAACGCGGAGAAAAAGTCCTGGCCGAAGGGGCCCAGGGCACGCTACTGGATGTGGGATATGGCACCTACCCATACGTCACGAGTTCGCACACGCTTGCGGGTGGCGCGTGTATTGGCCTTGGAGTCGGGCCGCGGGCGATCGATCGCGTGCTGGGAGTCGCGAAGGCTTACGCGACGCGCGTCGGCGGCGGTCCATTTCCGTCGGAACTTCCCGGCGAAGAGGGAGAGCAATTGCGCGTGGCCGGCGCGGAATTCGGCACGGTGACAGGACGTCCGCGACGCTGTGGTTGGTTCGACTCGGTTGCGGCGCGCTACGCGTCGCGTCTCAACGGTTTGACGGCAGCGGCGATCACGAAGCTCGACGTGCTATCGGGACTGGAAAAAATCGGCATCGTGACGGCATACCGAGTTGACGGGAAACCGGTTGCGTTTGCGTCGGCTTCGGCTCCACGCCTGGAAGTTGACGTTGAATACGTCCCGGGCTGGAGCGCCGCCATTACCGGCGTCACGCGCATCGCCGACCTTCCCGCCGAAGCGCGCGCATATGTAAAACGTATCGAGGAATCTCTCGCGGTCCCGGTCGAGTGCGTTTCGGTCGGCCCGGAGCGCTCGCAACTCGCCGTGTAGGGTCGCATTCCCGGCGCACTCGAAGCGCTGCTCGCGCAGCGCCTGTCTGTCGAGCGGACGAAGCGCGCGGCGCTCGCGCAGTCTCAGGCGCGCCTCGAGCAAGCCGAGCGCGATCTCGCTAGGCTTGAGAATGATTTCGCCCGTGCATGTCGCGATGTCGGGGAGAGGGGAGCGGCGTTGGCCGCAAGCATGGAACGGGCGGTTGCGCGGGCGAGATCGGGCGTTTTGCTACAGCGGGGTGAAACCGCAGAGCTGCGTAATCAAGCGCTGGCGGCGGTCCGCGAACGCGAAGCGGCTGAAGCGCTGACGATGCGCCGCAGAGCGGAATATGCTGCGCGCGAAGTCCGAAAGGAAGAGCGGGAGCTCGACGAAGCTAATCAGGCCTAAATGGCCAGCCTCGTTTCCCGCAGCCGCACCATAGCATCCGATACGATAACGCCGATCGGCGCGCTCGCCGCGCTTGGAACGCCGGGGGCATCGTGTTTGCTCGAGAGCGTGGAAAGCGGCGGCCGGATCTCGCGCTATTCGTTCGTTGGCATCGATTATCTTGAAGCGCGCAGTTTTGAAGACGACGGGAATATGATCGCCGGAATTCGCGCATTCGTAAAGAGCCACCGCGAACGCGTCGACGATCCGCGCCGGCAGGGGGGCGCGCTCGTCGCATTCTCGTACGACGCCGCGCGCTCGTTCGCGCGATTGCCTGCGCGTGCACCCGCCGAACCGCCGATGCCCGCCGCATACGTCGCCCTTCCCGCGACGTGGCTGATCTTCGATCACTTTAGCGACGAGCTTGCGATCTGGACATGCGGCGAACGTGAAGACGAACTGGAATCCCGCATTGGGTCATACGTCGACCGCCTAATGTCGGCGCGCCCTTCACTCCCAGGCCCGGTGCGAGGCGTGCAACCGGTCAACGCGTCGCTGGACCGCGCGCAATTTCTCGATCTGGCGCAACGCGTGAAAGGGTACATCTTGGACGGCGAGGTGTACCAGCTGCAACTCGGAATACGTTTCGCAGCCGAACTCGACGGACCGGCTTTCGACGTGTACCGAGCGGTTCGTTCGCGCAACCCGTCGCCCTACATGTTTTACGTAGACGCGCCGTTTGGCCAGCTGCTCGGCGCTTCGCCCGAGTTCTTGGTGCGCCTCGAAGGCAGAACGGCGCGCATACGTCCATTGGCCGGCACGCGGCCGCGCGGAAGTGACGAGTCACAGGATCTCATCATCGCCGGCGAGCTGCTCGCGAACGAAAAAGAACGTGCCGAGCACGTCATGCTGGTCGATCTCGGACGCAACGATCTCGGGGCCGTCTGCGAATTCGGCTCGGTTAAAGTTTCGGAGCTGCTGCAGCTGGAACGCTATAGCCACGTCATGCACATCGTCTCCGACCTGACGGGCACGCTGCGCTCGGCGTGCGACGCACTCGATCTCTTTGCCGCCGGTTTCCCGGCGGGCACGGTCACGGGCACACCGAAGATCCGCGCGATGCAGTTGATCGACGAACTCGAACCGGTCGCGCGTGGATTTTATGC
This sequence comes from Vulcanimicrobiota bacterium, assembly GCA_013036095.1. GTDB lineage: Bacteria > Vulcanimicrobiota > Vulcanimicrobiia > Vulcanimicrobiales > Vulcanimicrobiaceae > Rubrimentiphilum. The sequence goes on along the minus strand of JAAXCW010000010.1, from coordinate 57,051 downwards.
CGGCAGTATTGGGCGATGGGCCTTCAGCGGTGATTTCGATTCGTGCATCACGCTGCGCAGCATGCACGTGCACGATGGAAGCATCCACTGGCAAGCGTCGGCGGGAATCGTCGCCGACAGCGATCCCGAAGCCGAGTACGATGAGATAATGAGCAAGACTGAGATAGCACGCGTCATCCTGAGCCTGTCGAAGGACCCTGAGCAGCGCGCGACGGCGCGCCACTCGAAGGGCGCGGAGCTTGCCGCCACATGAAAGTGCTCTTTGTCGAGAACTTCGATTCGTTCACCTATAACGTCGTGCACCTCTTGGCGGAACAGGGCGCGCAGCCGGATGTCGTACACAACGACGATCCGCGCCTTGGCGCGAAATTGCTGGGAGAGTATGACGCGCTCGTGATCGGTCCGGGCCCCGGAAATCCGGGGCAAACGCCGCAGATCGGGCAGCTCGTTCGTGACGCCGCGGCGCGAAAAATGACCGTCTTCGGCGTCTGCTTGGGGCTGCAAGCCATCGGCGAAGCGTTCGGCGCGCGCGTCACGCGCGCACCGGAGCCGATGCACGGGAAAGTCTCCGCGATCACACATCGCGGCGGAACGCTTTTCGAGGGACTCGCGTCACCGCTGCACGCCACGCGTTACCATTCACTTTGCCTCGATCCCGCGTCGCTCCCGGGGGAGCTCGAGGTCTGCGCGCGCAGCTCCGACGGCGTCGTCCAAGCGATCGCGCACCGCACGCTGCCGATTACCGCCGTGCAATTCCACCCCGAGTCGGTCCTCAGTGAAAACGGCGCCCGAATCGTCCGCAACGCGCTCGGCTTACACTCCCAAAATTGACAGCTCGGCCCGCCCGTGATAGACTGCCCTCCACATGATCTCGTCCGCGCGCTATTCCTATTGGTGGTACCTCGCCGCAGAAATTACGGTAAGTTAAGCGCGCTAGCGAAGATCGTCAATCACTCTTCAAAAAGCCGCCCTTACCGGGGCGGTTTTTTTATCACTTGAGGCTGCAATCGTGTACAAGCTAGCGAGTAAAGAAGGAGCCGGGGCGACCGTCGTTCGCGTGGGAACGGCCAGCTTCGGCGACGGAAGTTTTACGATGATCGCCGGTCCGTGCGCGATCGAAAGCCGCGCGCAGATCGAGCTGACGGCGAAATTCGTCGCTTCGGCGGGCGCGGCGATGGTGCGCGGGGGCGCCTACAAGCCGCGGACCTCGCCGTACGCGTTTCAAGGTCTTGGAGAAGAAGGCGTCAAGCTGATTGCAGCGGCCTGCCAAACTGCGGGCGTGCCGGCAGTGGTGGAGGCGCTCGCCGAAACGCAGCTGCTGGTTCTCGATTGGTATGTCGACATGATCCAGATCGGCGCGCGCAACATGCAGAACTTTACGCTGCTGCAGGCGGCGGCTCGCACCGGTAAACCCGTGTTGCTCAAGCGCGCGCCCTTCGCGACGCTCGACGAGGTGCTCTACGCGGCCGAGTATATTCTGCTCGAAGGCAATCCCAACGTCGTCTTGTGCGAGCGCGGCGTGCGCGGATTCGATCCGCAAACGCGCAATCTCTTCGACCTGGGCGGAGCGCTGCGGCTCAAGGAACTCACGCATCTACCGGTGATTGCCGATCCGAGTCACGCGACGGGCCGCGCGAGTCTCATCGAACCGCTCGTGCTGGCTTCGGCAGCCGCCGGTCTCGACGGCGCCATCGTCGAGGTTCATCCGGAGCCGCCGGCTGCGCTCTCCGATGCGGCGCAGGCGCTCGACTTCGACGCCTTCGCGCAGCTCATGCGTAAGCTCGAGGCGCTGCGCGGTTCGCTCGAACCGAAACCCAGACTGGCAGCCTGCACCTGATGGCGCGTCCCGAACCTTACCGGGCTCTTATAAGAGAACGAAGCGAGAAGGGCGGTGGGGTTTGGAGTTTGCGCTGCATTATCTCTTCGCGCTCGGCGTTGTGGCTTTATTGCTGTTGGGTTTGAACGCGGCGGCCTGCCTTTTCGCGCGTAGCCGCGCAATCTCGTTAGAGAAAAAGACCGTGCGTATTCTGGATTCGGCCCCGCTGACGAAGCAGGCCGCGCTTCACGTCGCCGGCGTCGAAGGCCGCCGGTACCTCGTAGGGACGGCCGGTAACTGCGTCGCGTTCTTAGCCGAACTGCCGTGTGACTCCGGCGAAACCTTCGCTTAGAAGTAGGTTAGCCGCCCGACTTTGTTCGCGGCGGTTTCGGTAAAGTAGATCTGCGCGTCCGGTCCGAGCGAAAGGAACGAAGCTTGCGAACCGGCGGTTGGGATCGCAAACTCGCTGACGGCGAATGAGACGCCGGAAATCTGGCCGACCTTGTTCTGCGCGCGGTCGGTGAAGTAGAGGTTGAAGTCGGCGCCGTTAATCAACCCGAAGGCTGAAGTCGCCGGTGCGAGCGAGTGTTCGGTGACGACGCCCGCGGGCGTGATCTGGCCAAGCTTGGCTGCATTATTCTCGGTGAAACACAGCGTCTGACCGTCGGGGCAGACGACAATTTGCGTAGGCGCGGCGTTTGCCGTCAGCGTCGGACGCGGGGTGCCGAACGTCTTCGCTGTGACGTCGAAGCGGACGATCGCCGAAGCGTTGCTTTCCGCAATCCAGATTCCACCGTCGCTGTAACCGACGAGCCCCGCCAGCCCGGCGTTTGCCGTGGGCACGGGAAATTCAGTAATGTTGCCGTTGAGGTCGATGCGGCCAAGCTTGTTGGCGTTGGTTTCGCTGAACCAAAGCGCGCCGTCCGGTCCGCGCGTGATATACGTCGGCCCGGCGTTTGCGGTCGGCAGCGGATACTCGTTCGCGGTCGTGCCCGATTGGGTGCCGATCTTATTGGCGGTGTTTTCGGTGTACCAGACGCTGCTGTCGGGCATGCCGGCGATGCCGAACGGGCCCGCGTTCGCGGTTGGTACCGCCGTTTCAACGAAGACGCCGCCGGTCGTCATCTTGACGAACTTGTTGCCCGCGGTTTCCACGAAGTAGATGAAACCGTCGAAACCCAGGGTGATTCCCTGCGGCGAGCTGGCGGCCGTGGGAACCGTGAACTCCGCCGAAACGTGCGGCACGACCGGTGTGGGAGTGGGCAAAGGTCCACTGCCGATCACTGTGCCGCCGGAGCAGGCAGTTGAGGCCAACAAGGCCAGGGCGGCCGGGACTAACCCGGCGCTGCGAAAGACGAAGGGACGCCGCATTCGAGTCTCCATGGATAGGGGTAACGAATCGGCGCTATTCGTCCTCTCTCCGAACGGGGCCCGCCACCCTTGCCTGTATATTAATTCTATAGTTGACAAGCGGCGCCCGCCCGCTTATAGTCTACTAAAGAATTAGTAGGACGCTGAATCGCACGTGGAGGTTGCTGTGGCTCGAAAGAAATCCCCGACGCTGACTGAGGCCGAGTTGCGCCTCATGGAGGTGCTGTGGAAAAAGCGCAGCGCCACCATCGCCGATGTGACCGAAGCGCTTCCGCCGCCGCCGATCGCCTACAACACAGTGCTGACGACGATGCGCATTCTCGAACAAAAGGGCTACGTGAGCCACGAAGAAGAGGGGCGCGCGTACGTCTATTCACCGCTCGTCGAGCGCGAAGAAGCGGCGCAATCCGCGGTCGGCCTATTGCTCAACCGTTTCTTTGGAAACAAATCCGCCGAGCTCGCGCTACGTCTGATCGAGAACGAACGCCCGGGTGAAGCGGAACTTCAACGGCTCAAGACGCTCATCGAACAGTACGAGGAAGGTCCGTAAATGCACGCGCTCGCTGCTCTTGCCGAACCGGCCGCGCGCATCGCCGTCGCAACCCTCTTCAATAGTTTATGGGAAGGGGCGATCCTCGCGCTCGCCGTTTGGGCGCTGCTAAACTATCTGCCGAACATCAACGCCACGACGCGATACGCCGCTTGGTGCGTCGCGCTGCTCGCGGCACTCGTCGTTCCGGTCGTCACCGCCATCCCGCAGGTTAGCGTGCAGAGGGCGCCCGCGTATCACCATCAAGCGGCGGTAGCATCCCAAAGGACGATAGCGCGCAACGCTCACGTCGTCTACAAGCCCGGTCTTGCGCTCACGGCATCACGCCCCGCCGCACTTGCGCCGGCTTTTCCGAGCCGCCTGCGCTTTGCGCTGCCCGAAGCGTTGGCCTTGGCGATCTTCGCCGTGTGGCTCGCGGCATCGCTCTTCCTGTTAATGCGGTTGGCTTTCAATCTGTTCAAGCTCGAGGCGCTCAAGCGCGACGCGCTGCCGCTCTCGCTCGATTACCGCGAACAGCTGGCGCGCTGGACACGCGCGGAGAAGGGCACGCGCGACGTGCGCCTGTGCGTCTCCGAGCAGATCGAAGTTCCCGTGGCAGTCGGTCTTTTCGACGCTATGGTGCTGATTCCAAAGCATCTGCTCGAAACGCTCTCCGAAAAAGAGATCGACCAAATCACGCTGCACGAACTCGCGCATTTGCGCCGCGCCGACGACTGGACCAACGGACTGCAGCGCATCATTCAAGCGATCTTTTTCTTCAATCCCGCCGTCCTCTTCATGGCGCAACAGCTCGACGTGGAACGCGAAGTCGCGTGCGACGATTGGGTGCTGCACCAGACCGGCGACGTTCGCCCTTACGCCACCTGTCTCACGCGGATGGCAGAAGTCACGGCGTGGCCCCATCGTGCACTTGCGGCTCCGGGCGTATTTCTTACGCGCCGCGGGCTATCGGTACGCGTGGAAAGGCTGCTTCGGGCAGGCCGCAACGTCCGCACGAGCGTTTCGTTCGGCCCGGCCGGCGCGGTCGCCGCGGCGCTGATCGTGACGTTCTTTGTCGCGCAAAACGTCGCTCCATCGTTTGCGTTCACACTTTCGGCCGGCGCGCTCGCAGCTCACGCCGCTTCGGCCACTTCACAAACGGCCACGCATGCGCCGGTGACGGCGAAATCCGCCGCCGCCAAAACGACCGTCGTCTATCGCGACAAGTATCTGCCTGCGCGACCGGCCGCGTTCCCATCTGCGATCGTGGCGGCCGCCACTTCGGCACCGCGCACCGCTCCTGCCGTAAAGAAACACACGGCGATCTCCAAGCGCACGACGATCCACGACGGCATGGTCGACGTGCAGGTCTCGGCCATGAAGATACATGTGCCGGCGACGGACGTTCACGTGCCGGCGATCAACGTGCACGTGCGGGGAATGGATCTGAATATTCCGGCTATGCGCTACAAGGTGCCGTACGGTTACAAATCGACTCTCAAGCGCGTCGCGGACCTCAACGGGTCTTGCACGGGCTGCGATTTCAGCGGGGTACAGTGGGCCGGGCGCAACCTCTCGCGCGTCGCACTGACGGGGTCGGATTTCTCCAACGCGGATCTGCACGGGGCGAATTTCTCGTATGCTAATCTGAGCGGCGTCGATTTTTCGGGCGCCAACCTGCGCGACGTCAACTTTGGATACGCAAATCTGAACGGTTGCAACATGCGGCGAGCCGATTTGACCGGTGCGAACTTTGCGGGCGCGCACATCAACGGTTGCGACATCGAGATATCTAAACTGGCTCCGTCGCAGGCTCGTTCGATCCTCGCCAACTGCCAAGGGTGCGATTTCCGGGGCGCAAACCTGCGGGGACAAGATTTGCGCGGCATCTCCGCCTCGGGAGACGACTTCAGTTCGGCGGACTTGCGCGGTGCCGACATGCGCAACGCCTCGTTCAACGGCATCGATTTCAAGAACGCCAAATTCGACGGTGCGCATCTCGAGGGAACGTCGTTCAACGGTTGTGATTTCACGGGCGTCGATCTGCGTAACGTGGACTTGAGTCACACCCAAATCACGGGCAGCAAAATCAACATCATGAGGTAGGACCCGGCAACCCGGCCGATTTAAGCGCCTGCGCGTGCAGGCTTGGTTTCTTGCGGAGTTTTTCGGAGAGAGAATATGAAGAGACGACTTGCTACGCTCCTTGGCGCGGCCGCTATCGCGGGCTCGCTGATCGCCGGCAGCGCGAGCGCTGCGCGCGCGCAGCTGGGAATTCCTCACTCGTGCGTTGGGTGCGACTTGCGCGGCAACGACCTCCACGGACGCGACCTGCGCGAAGTTTCGTGGGTGGGTGTGGATCTGAGCGGCGTTAACCTGCAAAACACGAATTTCTCAGGCGCGGAGTTGGCCGGTGTCGATTTTCGTGGTGCCGATTTGCGCGGGGCGGATCTCCGGGGCGCAAAGTTGGCCGGCTGCGACCTTCGCGGCGCCAAACTCGACGGCGCGCGTCTGGGCGGAATCAAACTCGCGGGGGTCAATCTCTCCGGCAGTTTTTTGAACGGACTACCGGATGCGCAAGTCCACGCGCTCCTTTCGAATTGCGCAGGATGCAATCTGAGCCACATAGACCTGCATGGCAAGAATCTGCAAGGCATCCATTCGGCGGGCAGCAATTTTTCGGATTCGAACCTAAGCGGCGCGAGTTTACGCGGAGCCTCGTTGCTGGCTGACAACTTTTCGCGCGTGAATCTTCAAAACGCGGACTTGAACGGGGCCGCGCTCTGCGGACACGAGACGAATTGGAACGAGGGTAACTACACAATCGGTACGCGGATCTTTTGCACGAACCTGCGCGGTGCCGATTTGCGCGGAGCCGATCTGCGCGGCGCGCTGCTTTGCGATCCGGGCGACCGTTCGGGCTATGACGACAAGCGCGTCTGTTCGCCGCTCGATGCGGCGACGCTGCGCGATGTCGCGCACGCCAACCTCACCGGTGCGAAAGGACCCTGACATGAAAGCGTTGCTCGCCGCGGCGATCCTTGCCGCATTTGCATCCGGGACGGCCTCCGCCATCGAACCGGCACCCGCACAAGACGTGCTCACGGTTCCCGTGGTTACGTCGGCGCCCGCTATGGACGGCACGCTGAGCGATCCGCTATGGCAAAAAGCTGCCACGGCGAGCCTCGGTTACGACGTCAATTTCCACCAGCCGGCGAAACAGCCGACAATCGCCTACGTTCTGACGGACGGCAAGTTTCTCTACGTCGCGTTCGACGTAAAAACCACGGCGCCCATCAGTGCGCAAGAACACACGAACGGTGTCGGCATGGACACCGATGACGAAGTTCAGGTTGATCTGTGGCCGGGCGGCGACCAAGGCTTTATGTACAAGTTCACCTCAACCCCGATCGGTACGCATTACCAGTTTTCAACCGAAAATAATTCATACGAACCAAATTGGACGTCGGCCGGAAAGATTACCTCAGGCGGCTACACGGTGACGATGAAGATTCCGCTCTCCGGAATGCGCGGCGCCGGCAAGGTTTGGCTCGTACAGTTTATTCGGCTATCGCCGGCAACGCGCGAAAATTTAGTCTGGCGCGGAACCGCCAGCGACACAAACTTCAACGATGTGACCTTTGCCGGCCGCCTGGCCGGAATTCCGACCGTCGGAAGCACGCGTCCGAAGAGCCGCATCGCGCTGTACGGACTGGGCTCCCTCGCTTCGCGCTCGATTGGCGGCAGCACGTCGCGCGCGGGCGCCGACCTCTCGATCCCGCTGGATTCCAGCACGACGTTTGTCGCAACGCTGCACCCGGACTACTCCAACGTGGAAAAAGATCAGCAGAGCATCTCGCCGACTGCGTTCAGGCGGTTCTTTAGCGAGGTCCGGCCGTTCTTCACGCAGGGAGCGAACTTTTATAACCCATTCTCGTGCACGGGATGTCCCGGAATACAGGAGCTCTATACGCCCGCCATCCCGACGCCGCGAGACGGCTATGCAATCGAAGGCAAAGAAGGGCGCTTCAATTTCGCTGGTTTCGACGCCGCCGGCGTTGGCCGTAACGACAACGCGCAATCGTTCTATTACAAGACGCCCAACCGTCGCGTACAGATCGCGACGCAGCGCGTCGCCGTGAGCATGCCGGGCTTCAACGATGTCACCGTCACAGACGGCGTCACCTACAACAACCACTCGGACTTGTTCGCTTACTATAATTGGGGCTACGACCGCGGCACGGCGGTACTGGACAACAACGACAACAAACGCTCCGATTTCGGGATCGGCTACGAGCCGCCGAATCTCTTCGCCGGCTTCAGCATCCGGAAGATTGGGACGTACTACAATCCCTTTGACGGTATTGTCTCGCATCCGGGAATCGCCGGCTACAATCTCAATCTTTGGAAGCAGTGGAACTATTCGGGCAAAAGCGCCTTCAAGTGGATCCAGGTCTACGGTTCGATCGACCGGTATCACGGAACCAATGGCGCCCTCAACCAGACCGACAACAATCTCGGTTTCGACTTACTCACCAAGAACTTCGTAGAACTCTGGGCCAACACGGGCTCGTCATACCTGCTGCTCGGCAACGGCGTTTTTGCGCCGATCACGATAAACTCGCGCGGTTTTGGCTGGCGCAGCACGACGGCGTATCCGACGTTCATCGAGTACGACAGCGGCAGATTCGGGCCGGGACGCATCGCGTCATGGGCCCGCAGCAGCGTCATCCGCGTCGGCAACCGCGCCTCGGTCACGGTTCAGGCCAACGACACCGCCCAGCACCTTGATAGCGGAAAAACGTACACCCAATGGCTAGAACGTCTGAGCTATTCATACCAAAGCGGTTTGAACGAGTCGTTCGCGGTGGGCGTCCGCCGCATCATCGGCTTTTCGCCTGTGCTCGATCTCGCGCAAACGCCGTCGTTTTCCAGCGGCTGGAATCTTTCGTTTGCCTACCATAAGCTGCTGGAGCACAACGAGATATACCTCGTGTACGGAGATGCAAGCGCATTCTCCACTTCACCGCAGCTGATCTTCAAAGTCGTGCACTATTTCGGCGCGGATAAGGGAACGTAAGCCGCTCGCGGCGTAAAAAGGGGCATGTGGACGACGACGCTCGCATTGGTGGTCTCGCTCGCTGCTCCGGCACCGGCTGCCACGCCCCTCAAGACGATTGAGCACTTGCACGTTTCGCCGCTCTGCACGGGCTTGCGGCAAAACATCGGTCCCGCAATCGGCAAGGTTTTACAAAACGACAACACGATCGCGCAAAGCCGTCCGTTGCTGCGCGGATATGTGAAGGCCTCCGCTACTAGCGGCATCTCAAAAGATCTCCAGGTCTCGCGCATCGAGCGCCTGATAACGCCGCTCGTTCAAAATACCGCCGCGATCGAGAGGTTGCTCAACGATCCTTTCGTCTTTCCCAGGCGCGCGATATCTGATTCAGACCGGCAGCTCCTCGAAATACGCGCGTATTTGCAACAGGTCGTGCAGCAACAGAAGCGCGCGCTCGATGTCATCAGCGGTTTCGTAGATACCGAGCAGCTCGGTCAGATGCAAGCGGCAGGCAGCGAAGCGCTCAAACTCACGCAGACGCGCGAAATTCCCAAGGCTCAAGGTGGAACCGGTCCCCAGAGCGCGCAATCTGTGGGCGCCGCGCCGACACCGCCGCCGTCGGAGATTCTCAATGCCGGCGTCCGCAATACGCCGCAGCAAGCGGCAGATCCGGCGCTGCAAGAGACGGGGATGGTCATAGGACATAACCCGCTCGACGTTTTCGATAACGCGATAGGGCAATATCAGCAGATGCTGCAATCGAGCGAAGGTCACGCCGCGGATTTGGTCGTGAAGGCGCTACCGCTTTGCGGAGGTCACGTTCCCTAAACCGCCCCCACCCGGCGTCTGCACTTCCAGCATCTCTTCCGCTTCGAATTCAAACGTCGTCTTTGCAGGAAGCGATTCTTCCGTTCCGTCGGCATGCACGAGGGTGTGCCGCCCGCATGCGCCGTTCTTTCCGCCGCCGGTTCCGCGCGGTTCGACCGTATGCCGTTCGGAGAGCAGTGAAACGCGCGCACTGCCCTGGGTGAGCCGGAGCGCGCGAACGAGTCCGTTCCCGCCTTTGAAACGTCCGTCTCCGCCCGTACCCTCAACGATTTCATACCGCGTAACACGCAGCGGGTAATCGCGCTCGATCGCTTCGATAGGCGTGTTTAGCGTGTTCGTCATGTGACACTGAATTGCGTCAATCCCGTTCATGCCGGGACGCGCGCCCATCCCGCATCCGTTCGTCTCGTAGAAAGCCCACGGCGTGCCGTCGGCGCGCGTCCCACCGATCATGACGTTGGTCATCGTTCCGCCGCTTTGCGCCGGAACGCGGTCGGGCGCGGCTTGCGCGAGCGCGCCGAGCACGACGTCCGCATTGCGCGTACTCGTCTCCACGTTGCCGCCGCCCACCGCGGCGGGCCGCCGGGGATTGAGGAGCGAGCCTTCCGGAACGTCGACGGAAACCGGGCGGAAACATCCCTCGTTCATCGGAATTGCGGCATCGGTAACGGCACGCAGCGCGTAGTAAACGCCCGAGAGTGTTACGCCGTAGACGGCATTCATTGGAAACGGCAGCTGCGGCGCAGTGCCGCCGTAATCGAAGTGCGCGCTCCCGTTTTTCAGCGTGAGACGCAGAGCGATGCGGATCGAAGGGCTGCCGTCGAGATCCTCCAAGACGTCTTCGCTCTCGAACGTTCCTTGGCGCATGCGGCCGAGCGCGGAACGCATGCGCATTTCACTTTGGTCGAGAACCTTGTCGATCGCCGCGCGCAGCGTCTCGATGCCGTACCGTTCGCAGAGCTCCTGAAAACGCCGTTCGCCCGTGTAGTTGCCGGCGGTCTGTGCCCGAAGATCGCCGCTCCGCGCGTCGGGCGTGCGCGAGTTTGCGCGGAACAGGGCGATCGTCGCGGCGACGTTACGGTCGTGCACGACCAGCCGCATTGGCGGGACGACCAGGCCTTCCGCAAAGAGATCGGGCGCGCCGGCGGACATCGATCCCGGAACCATTCCGCCCACATCGGTATGGTGCGCTTTATTGGCGGCATATCCGGCGAGTGCGCCGCGGAAAAAGATAGGACGGATAACGGTGACGTCGTTGAGGTGCGTTCCGGAAATATAGGGATCGTTGACGACCCACATCTCGCCCTCTTCCGGCGCGCCCGTGTCGCGCACGATGATCTCGACGGTGCGGAGCAATCCCCAGGGAAGCGAACCCAAGTGAACGGGAATGTGCTCGGCCTGCGCGATCAGCCGCGCGTCGCGATCGAAGAGGGCGCACGAGTGGTCGAGCCGTTCCTTGATATTGGGAGAGTAAGCGCTGTTGCGCAGGGCGACGCCCATCTCTTCGCTCGCATAGATCAGCGAGTTCTTGATCACTTCGACGGTAATCGGATCGAGCTGCGAAGTCACGATCTCTTGAGAAGGAGCGCCGAATCCTCGACGCGAGCTTTCCAGCCGGGAGCAACGTACGTACAACTGTTGGCTTCCTCTATCAGTGCCGGGCCGGTAGTGGACGATCCCTCGGATAAGGTCGCGCGATCGTGCACGGACGCCGGTGCGTATCGCCCGTCGAGCCACACATCGCGCGACGCCGCGGCAGCGCCGTGCGGAGTTCCTTGCGGCACGCGCGGAAGCGTGGCCAATGCCGCGGTCGCGGTCAAGCGTGCGCTCACGATCTCGACGGGTTCGTCTTCGACGCAATAGCCGTAGCGCCGGCGATGTTCGTTGTGAAACGATCGCGCGGCATGCTCGCTGCCCTCGACCTCGAGCTCGAAGCTTTGGCCTTGATAACGCGCGTCAAAAGTGCGTCGCATTGAAAGCCTTCCGTTTGCCGCGCCCTGCGCCCGGAGCGCCGACCGCGCTTGCGTTTCCAGCTCCTCGAAAATGCTGGCGAGCTGCGCCTTCGTGAGATCGGCGACGCGGAGTACGGATCGCACGAGCGACGTTTGCAGCGGGGCTGCCAATAAACCATGCGCTGAAAAAACGCCCGGGCTTTTCGGAATGACGATCCGCGCGATGCCGAGTTCGGCCGCGAGCGCGCACGCGTGAAGCGGTCCGTTTCCGCCAAACGCCACCAACGCAAAATCGCGCGGATCGAGCCCGCGCTCGGTCGTGACGATGTGAAGCACGCGCGCCATCTGCGAATCGACGATGCGCACGACTCCGGCGGCCGTCTCCGGAGTCGAGAGGCCGATGCCGCGCGCCAGCTTTCCGATTGCGGCGTGCGAGCGCTGCGCGTCGATGGGAAACGTTCCGCCCGCCAGCGCCTTTTGATTCAAGCGTCCGAGCACGACGTTGGCGTCGGTAACCGTGGCCCGTTCGCTTATTCCGTAGCATGCCGGCCCGGGATCCGCGCCGGCGGAAAGCGGTCCGACGCCCAGCGCGCCGGCCTCGTCGACGTACGCGATCGTTCCGCCCCCCGCGCTGATCTCGGCCAAATCGACAAAGGGAAAGCGAACCGGATAGCCACTGCCCTTGACGCCGCGCCCGCTGTGGGTCGCACCGGCAGCTTCGAACTCGGCTGCAATCTGCACGGCGCCGCCCGAAATCGTCCCGGCTTTGGCGCTCGTGCCGCCCATGTCGAATGAAATTGCGCGTTCGATTCCGGCGGCGCGCGCAAGCTCCGCAGCCGCGATCGCTCCGCTTGCGGGGCCGCTTTCGATGATGGCCGCGGGTGTAGCGGCGATGCGTTGCGCGTCGGCGAGTCCGCCGTTGCTTTGCATCACGTAGAGCGGCGCGGCAATATTCAGATCGCTTAAAGCGGCAGTCAGCCGTTCGATGTAGCCGCCCACGATCGGCGCCAGCGCGGCATTGACGACGGCGGTCGAAAAACGTTCGTACTCGCGATACTCGGGATCGATCTCGCACGACAGCGTTACGGGAATTTCCGGGAACGCGCGCGCCAATGCTGCTCCTAGCTCGAGTTCGTGAGATCCGTTGACGTACGAATGTAAGAAGCCTACAGCTATCGACGCAGGGTTACGCTCGCGCGTGGCCTCGACTACGCGATCGATCTCATCCTGGTCGAGCGCAACGAGCACTTCGCCGCAATGATCGATGCGTTCGCGTACCGCGATCCGGTCGCCGCGCGCGACCAGCGGTTTCGGACGCGTTACGAAGAGATTGTAGACTTCGCTGCGGTTTTGCCGCCCGATCTCGATGACGTCGCGGAATCCCGCGGTCGTGAGAAAAACGACGCGCGGCAGTTCGAGATGGATCTGCCCGAGGAGCGCGTTGGTGGCGATCGTCGTCGAGTGCGCGATATGCTCGAACTGCGGAGGCGCCGGAAACATTGCAATGATGGAGCGGAGGGCTGAGATGACGCCCAGTTCGGGCGCTTGCGGCGTCGAGCTCACTTTCAGCGAAATCCGTTCGCCCGTGACAACGTCGACAGCGGCTACATCTGTAAAGGTGCCTCCGACGTCGATTCCCACGCGCAAGATGGCTGCGGCCATCCCGCTTACTTACAGCGTAACGTAATGTTGTTCCGGTGCCCGGCAGCCTGGAGCGTCCCCGTGGGGAGGGGCCAAACGGCCTGTTGACATCGAACATATGTTCGATTAGGATCAGAGCCCATGGTTTCCGCCACGGTTGCCGACACGTTCGCAAGCCTAAAAGCCGGCTTGGAGGGGCGCGCCGCGGGACGAATCGTGGAATCCGGCGGTAAGCCGGTTTCGAGCGGCTTTCCGGAGCTGGACCGGGCGCTGGCCGGCGGGTTCATCCGCGGAAGCATCGCGACCCTCGAGGGTGGGACCGGTTCGGGGCGGACAGCGATTTTGGCCGCGGCGCTGGCGAGTGCAACGCGTTCCGGTTTGGCGGCGGCGATTGATGACGGCACGCTCTATCCCCCGGATTTAGCACGCGCGGGCGTCGTTCTCGATAGGCTGCTGCTAGTGAGCGCAACGTCGCCGCTGGCGTGCGCACGATGCGCGGATATTTTGCTGCGCTCGCGAGCTTTCTCGCTGGTGACGCTTCCGGCCGTGCCCGTGCGCGGCACAGTCTGGTCCCGCTTAGGCGCGCTCGCGAAAAAATCCGACGCGCTGCTGCTGACGTTGGGACAGGCAAGCACGGAGCTGGGGTATTTTGCGTCGACGCGCGTGCGGTGCGCCATCGATCGCATCTTTTGGACTGAAGAAAGCGGAGTGCTGCGCGAGCTGGCAGGCTACGAAGTTTGCACACACGTCTTCAAGCACCGCCGCAGCGCTCCCGGCGCGGTCGCGCGCTTGCGAATCGCCTGATGCTGCTCTGCCTACACGTTGCCGCATTCCGGCTAGCGGTAGCCCGGCGGGGCATCGATACTCCGGACGATCTCTTTATTCTGGCCGATAAAGCCGATCGCGGGCGCGTCCTCGAGGTCGACGATCGCGCTCGCGCTCTTGGCGCGCGTCCCGGACAGACGGTCTTGCAGGCGTGCGCGGCGGCAGGCGGAGCGCGCGTGCTCGTTCACGATACTTCCTACGCGCATACCGTGTGGGAAGACATGCTCGACGAACTCGATGCGCTTTCGCCGCTGGTGGACGACACGGCCGAAGGTACCGCATACGTGGAGATGCGCGGCTGCGACGGCATGGCGAGCGACTGGATCGCGCGCGCACACGCCATCTTGGAACGTTTTGATTTACCGGTGCGCGCTGCGGTCGGTCCCAACAAGTTCGCGGCGCGCGCGGCAACCTACGTGCGCGACGGCTGCATCTGCGCGTCCGGCGAAGCAGCTCAGTTGCTGGCCCCCCTGCGGCTCGAAGTGCTCGACGTTGAGCCGGCCATCCTCGAGCGGCTGCACTTGCTCGGCATTTCGACGCTGGGCGAACTGGCGCGCTTGCCGCATGGTCCGTTCGTTCGCCGTTTCGGCGCGCGAGCCGCGCGCTGGCACGAATGCGCGCGGGGGATCGATGCCGTGCCTTTTCGTCCGCGTCCTTACGCGCTGCAGATCGAAGCGGCCGCGTTCGGCGAAGGCAGCGCAGCGCAAGAAGAGCAAGTCTATTTTGCGCTGCGCGTTTTGGCCGAGCGCATCTGCAGCGATTTGAGCCGCGCGGGGAAAGCGGCCGTGCTCTTGCGCACGACCTTCGAATGCGAGAACGGAGATCTGCGCGAATTGGACGCCGGCTTCGCGCAGCCCACTGCCGATCCGCGCGTCGTGCTCGATATTTTGCGGGCGAAGCTGGAAGGCCTGATCTTCGACGCGCCGGTAACGGGGCTGAAGCTGCAAGCGCTGCGTTTAGAAGAGTGCGGTACCTTCACCACGCTCTTTTCAGGAACGCAGCCCGATCCGCAGATGCTCGCGATTGCATTCGAGCGTTTGCAGGCGGTTGGAGATGTCCAGGCGCATCAGGCGCACGTGCGTCCCGCCCACCTTTTGGAATCGCGCTTTGCAATGTCTCATCCGGACTTGAGCCATGCCAGTGTCACCCTGAGTAGTGCGCCATTGGCGCACGTCGTCGAAGGACGCGTGTCGAAGGGCGAGGAGCGCACTTATGCGTCGCAGCTCCGCATGCTGCCGGTTCGCGAAGTCGCAGTGAGGTTGCGCGGCAATGCGCCGGTCAGTGTGGATGCGCGGCCGGTCGTGAAGTGCGCCGGGCCCTGGCGCGTGGACGACGGCTGGTTTGAGAGCGCACACGTTGCGCGCGACGAGTACGACGTGCTGCTCGACGGCGGTATGCTCTGGCGCGTCTACAGGCAAGGCGAGAAGTGGTATCTGCGCGGCGCGTATGACTGAGTGCCTGCGCTTCCAGCGCGTGGCCTGGGATTGGCTGCGCAGCGGTGAGATGACGCGCACGGCACATATGTTGTCACCGCTCGAAGAATTAGCCGGGTTCAATTACGGGTTCATCTACCTGCTCGAAATACAGGGCGACGCCACGCCCCTGCGTCTCGTTCAGGCCAATTTTCTGACGAAAATTGGCTATTCCGAGCATCCGATACGGCGGATCCGGGAATTACAGCCCGCTTATAAAGGAAGGCTGCGCCTGCGCGCCTGCTTCGTCGGCGACCCGCCCGCCGAGCGTTTCGCGCACCGGCGCTTCAAGAGCTTGCGGGTCAAGAACGAATTGTTTTTAGCTCATCCGATCATCGACGAGTACTTCCGCAGTTCGCGTGAGCAGATGCGCTCGCAGCTGCGCGAGATCCACGTCTGTTCGCAAGCGTGCCCGCAGTTCAATGCGCGGCTGGACCTCACGATGTTGAGTGCGTGGCTCGCGCGCTAGCCGATGCGTGGCTACGCCGAGCTGCACGCGCACAGCAACTTCACGTTTCTCGAAGGCTCGTCGCACCCTGAAGAATTAGTCGAGGCCGCCGCCGCCCTGGGCCTGACGGCGCTGGCCCTTACCGACCGCGACGGGCTCTACGGTGCGGTACGATTCAGCAAAGCCGCGGCCGAGCGTAAACTTCCGGGGATTATCGGAAGCGAACTAACTTTCGGCGACGGTGATCGGATCGTCGCGCTTGTGGAAAGCGCCTTCGGGTACGCCAATCTTTGCGAAC
Organism: Vulcanimicrobiota bacterium; assembly: GCA_013036095.1. Classification (GTDB taxonomy): domain Bacteria; phylum Vulcanimicrobiota; class Vulcanimicrobiia; order Vulcanimicrobiales; family Vulcanimicrobiaceae; genus Rubrimentiphilum. The sequence continues at coordinate 40,812 of JAAXCW010000010.1, read as the reverse complement.
TGATCTCGCTCGGTCAACTGCGTGGGAGCAAAGGCGATCCCCGGCTGCATCTGGAGGATTTCGATAACCGTACCGGCGGCTTGGTGATCCTTGCGGGCGGCGGGGCCGCCGCGCGAAAAGCTGCCGGTTTACGCGAACGCTTCGGCCCGGCGCTCTACTTGGAACTGCAGCATCACCTGCATGCCGCCGACGCACGCGCTTGCCGGGAGACGCTCGAGTTGTCCCGCCGGTTTGACATTCCGTGTGTGGCGACCAACGGCGTCTTTTACGCAAATAAAGATAGCGCGCGCTTGGCGGACGTTCTTTTTTGCGTGAAAGCAAAAACGACGCTCGCGCAGGCGCGCGAAGACGCGACACTTCGTCCGAACGCCGAATATTACGTGAAAGCGCCGCGCATGATGGCGCAGATATTCGAAAGCTACCCGCAGGCGCTCGACAACACACTCGCAATTGCGGAACGCTGCGCATTTCGTCTCGAACGGTTAACGGGGCAGTTCCCGCTCTTCCCGGTCACGCAAGGATATACGCGGCAAAGCTATTTGCGCGAACTCGTGTATCGCGGCGCAGCCGAGCGCTACAAAACGCCGTTCGACTCCGCCGTCGAACGCCAGCTCGAGTACGAACTGGGGATGATCGCCAAGGCCGATCTGGCCGGCTACTTTTTGATCGTCTGGGACATCGTGCGCGCCGCCGCTGAAATGGGCGTGCTCTGTCAGGGACGCGGTTCGGCGGCCAATTCGGCAGTTTGCTACGCGCTCGGCATCACCGCGGTCGATCCGATCGGCATGAACTTGCTCTTCGAGCGGTTCATGTCGGAAGGGCGCCAAGAGATTCCCGACATCGACGTGGATTTCGCCCACCAGGATCGTGAGAAAGTCATTCAATACGTCTACGGGCGCTACGGACGCACGCACGCAGCGATGGCGGCGGAAGTGGTGACATATCATACGCGCTCGGCCATTCGCGACGTCGGAAAAGCGATCGGGCTGACGCTCGCGCAAGTGGACGCCGTCGCGCGGGAATACGATGCGCGGGAATCGCTGGCCGGCGCAACGGGAGTGCGCGATGCCGAACCCGTCGATGCCCCGCCCCCTCGCGGTGTTGTCACCAAGCCTGCGCTGGGACACGCGCACGATTATCACGGCTTGACGGATCGCGATTATGCTGACAATCCCGACCCTCACTTGAAAGCGCCGCTCGAAGGAGAGCTAGGCGAACGGCTTTTTGCCCTGTGCCGGCGCGTCGACGGCTTTCCGCGCCACATGGGGATTCACTCCGGCGGCATGGTGATGACACGCGATCCGCTCGTACGGGTCGCTCCGGTGGAGTGGGCCACGATGCGCGACCGCACCATCGTGCAGTGGGACAAAGACGATCTGCAAGACTTGGGACTGATCAAGATCGACTTGCTCGGGCTGGGCATGCTTTCGCTCTTGCGCGAAGCGTTTGCGCTGCACGAACGGGTGAGCGGCGAGCGCCTCAAGCTGCATACGATCCCGCAAGACGATCCGGCGACGTACGCGATGATCCAAAAAGCCGATACGATCGGCGTCTTCCAAATCGAGTCGCGCGCGCAGCAGTCGATGCTGCCGCGCATGAAGCCGGTCTGTTTTTACGACATCGTGATGCAGGTCGCAATCATCCGGCCCGGACCGATTCAAGGACAAATGATCCATCCGTTTTTGCGGCGGCGGTCGGGTCAGGAGATCGTCAGTTACCCGCACCCTAAACTCAAACCGGTGCTCGAGCGCACGCTGGGCGTGCCGCTCTTTCAAGAACAGGGGATGCGCATGGCGGTCGAAGCCGCGGGCTTTTCACCCGCCGAAGCGGATCGCTTGCGTCGCGCGATGGGGCATAAGCGCTCGCACGAGCGCATGCGCGAACTCTATCCGAAACTCGTCGAAGGCATGGTCGAGAACGGCATCGATCGCGCCGCAGCCGAGCAGCTCTTCCACATGCTCGAAGGGTTCGCCGATTACGGTTTTCCCGAATCGCACGCCGCCAGTTTCGCGCTGCTCGCTTACGAGTCGGCCTACCTCAAGTGTCATCATCCGGCCGTTTTTGCCGCCGCGATTCTCAACGTGCAGCCGATGGGTTTTTACTCTACCGAAGTTCTCGTCAACGACGCGCGCCGGCACGGCGTTACCGTGAAACCCGTTGCCGTCAATGCGAGTGAGTTTTGGAGTTTTGTGGATCCGCAAGGTGCGCTCAGACTGGGCTTTCACGTGATTCGTGGCCTGGGCGAAGCGCAGCGCGAGCGGTTGCAGTCTGCGCTGGGGCAAGGACCGTTTGCGGACTTGCGGGACTTCGCGCAGCGCACGCAGCTCGAAAAAGAAGCGATCGAGAACCTGGCGGTCGCGAGCGCTTTCGATCCATGGTTTGCTTCGCGACGCGAAGCCATGTGGGCTTTACGCGGCTTGGACGAACGGGAAACGCGCGGCGAACTCGGCCGGCTGATGGACGTCGACGAGCCGGCGGCGCATTTCGCCGCGATCTCGGCGCGGCAAGAAACAGCATTCGATCTCTGGTCGACCGGCATCTCGGCGAACGTTCAGCCGATCGCGCACATGCGCGCCGAACTCGAAAAAGAACGCGTCATCCCTGCCGCCCGGTTGGCGGAGTTGCCCGGCAATCTCGTCTGTAAGGTCGGCGGACTGGTGATCACCCGGCAGCGACCCGGCACTGCGAAAGGGTTCGTCTTTTTAACGCTCGAGGACGAGACGGGTTTGGTGAACGTCATCGTCCGGCCCGACGTCTACGAGCGCTACCGCCGGACAATCCGTCAGTCGATGACCGTTATCGTCGAAGGCAAACTCCAGAAGGAAGGCGGCTGCATCGACGTGCTCGCGCGCAAGGTCTGGAGCTTCGATGCAAGCGATGTCGTCGGCGGAGTCCGCTCGCGTAACTTTCAGTAAGCATGATCAGCCGATCAATTCTATGCGGTTTCCGAACGGATCGTTGATATAGGCGTGCTCTAAGCGGTCCTCATAGGGTTCCGTTTGAATGGTGATCCCGGCTGCGCGCAACCGCGCAGTTAATTCCGCGTAATCGGTGCATCGAAGCGCGGGATGTGCTTTTGCGGCGGGTCGAAAGTGCGGATCTACACCAAGATGCAACTTCGTCGAACCGCTTGCAAACCAAACGCCACCCCTGGCTTGGAGATGCGACGGCTTGCTAACCTCCTCCATTCCAAGGAGGCCGCCATAAAACGAGCGGGCCTCGTCTTCCTTACCGGCGGGCATCGCAAGTTGAACGTGATCGTACGCGAACCGACTCGGCCGACGCGCGATGACATCGCTTGCCTTTCTTCGCAAAGCCGCCACATCGATTTGGAATCTTCCCAACACGCGGCTCCCGACGCCTTTCGTTCCGAGGATCCCCAGCAGCAAATGTTCGCTGCCGATATAATTCTTATCAAGCGCGCGCGCTTCGGCGAACGCGAGTTCAATCGCGCGCTTTCCGTTGGGCGTGAAGATCAATTCTTCCACCGTCGCCGCGGGTGCGCTTCCAATTATCTCTCTCGCAGCCTTCGCAACCTCGTCCGGTGCGACACCAAGTTCGGTCAGGAGCTTGGCCGCGGCGCTCTTCGCGACGGATACAACTCCGATGAGCATATGCTCTGTTCCAATGTAATGATTACCGGCTTCCACGGCGGACTCTTGCGCCAGCATGATGCTATTCCGCGCTTCCACGTTAAACGGTTCCCACATTGACATGTTATGATCGTTCCTTTAATCGTGCGCCACGGGACACGAAGCGAAATGGTGTTCGTAACAATAGGCGACGAGCGGATGCGGATTGGCATCGGACGGCATAACGTAGCCGGCTTCAGGCCCCGGAAGCGGCATGCTGCGCCATCCGAGTTTGATGGGATCCCGCGATTGCGGAAAACGAACGGGCCACGGAACGGTTCCCGTTTCACTCGTTCCATCCGGGTAGAGCACCCAATAGCGGACGTAGTAATAATCCCACGGCCCGACTTGCCACGATTGCGTGGGATACAGAATCCCCTGTCCGATATTCGGAGAGCCGATGCTGCCCGAAAAATCGTACGTGTAGCGTTTGGTCGTCGCAGGGGCACTCACGGGTTGCGCGGCGCTCAATACCGGATTGTTTTCTTCACGCAGCTTGGCGATCGTCTTTGCGAATTGCTGCTGCTGCTGCGCAATCTGCTGGCTGAAGCTTTGCGTTTGCGGCCCGTAGTGAATAGTTGCCCGCGGCACGCTGATTGCCGCTCGCGGCGTTATGCGCGCGAGTTCGCGATGCGGAGCCTGATCGATCTGCGGACGAGTGATCGCTCGCGGCGCAGGCTGCGGCGCCGGCAGCCGGATCGAAGGGGGCTGCGGCCGCGTGCGGTGTTCGAGGCGAATCGCGCTCGACGTTATCGAGATCGTTTCCACCGGCTGAAGTTGCTGTGCGCCGGCGACGAAACGCGCGCGCAAAAGCCACGCCAGCAGCGGGCCTGCAATGAGATGAAACGCGATGGAGAAGAGAAAGGCCCACAACAGGAACTGCTGGGCGCGGTCGCGCCGTGGTCTAGATCTCAGAGACGACCCGTAATGGTTTGAAATAATGCAGCCCCGCGGACTCCAGGATACGTTTGCCTTGACCGTACAGGATGAAGTTCAAGAAACTCTGTGCGTTTTGAGGGTGGGCCGCATGCGGCAGAATCGCGATGCCGAACGCGATTTCGTTTGCGAGATTCGTCCCTGGGGGCAGTTCGATCGTCCGTAAAGCCATCGGCGCCGCCTCCGTCGAGTAGAAGAAGCCCGCGTCGAGCTCGCCGGTTTGGACGCGCACCGCGAGGTCTTCCTCAGGAAACTCGTGTGCGCTTCCAAGCAGCTTCTGCGCTAACGCGGGTCGATGGTAATACAGCCCCAGCAATTGGAGGGCGCGCACGGTACGGTAGCCTTTGGGGTCGATCGCGGGGTCGGTGCGTCCGACGCGCACCCCCGGCGCACTGAGCGCATCCAAGATTGAGACGCTGCCGTTGGCCGCCTTCGCGAAAAGATGCGCGTGGGCGGATTTAGAAGAGTAAGCCACAACCATTCTCGCCGAGCCGAAGACGGTGTACGATCGCACGATCCCTTTGAATAACTTCGGGTCCGCGCTAATGAAGACATCCGGATTGCGCAGGCCCGCGCGAATCAAGTTCGCGAGCGCGCGGCTTCCTTTCGCTTCCCCGGCAAAATGCACTCCGGTGCGCGAGTCGAAAGCTCGCGCGATAGGTCCTTCCATGACCGCCACCAGCGAGGCGGCGTAGGCAACCGAAACAGCCGGCGCGGAATCGGGTATCAACATAACGGCCGCGGCGAGGAACAGCGCTGCGAGCTTCATGAGACCCGACTTTCCGTGGCGCGAAAAGACATTCCTCATAACGGTGAGAACAAAGCAACCCAAGGGAGCATAGCCGACTCGATGCACGCGCACCCCATAGACGAGATCGATATGAACGACGGATCGCAAGGAAAACGCGACGGCAGCATGACTCGAACGCTGGTCTGGGTCGGCGTTGCGGGGCTTTCGGCCGCCCTTGCGTTCGCGCTGATACGCGCGGCGATTTCGCGGCGGCCCGCCGATCCCACGAGCCGGCGCATTCAACAACTGATCGACGAGGCAAACCAACTTCTCAAAACGCTTGACGATCAGCGTTAGTCTCGGCTCCGAACTCGAACTCGCGTTTACCGACGTCCTCGCCAACGGCCAAGCGGTTGGGCGCGCAGGCGGCGTCGTTGTTTTCTGTTCCGGACCACTTCCCGACGAGCGCGCGCGCGTTCGCATCACGGCGGTCAAGCCAAAATACGCCGTTGCGGACCTTCTGGAAATCGTCGAGACCTCTATCGACCGGGTGGCGCCATTCTGTCCGGTCTTTGGCGAGTGCGGTGGATGCCAGCTCCAGCATCTCGCCTATCCGGCGCAGTTGGCTTGGAAACGCGAGGTCGTTCGTAACGCGCTCGTGCGCATCGGCGGCTTCGCGGAGATGACCGTGGCCGAAACGATTGGCATGCGAAACCCGCGAGCGTATCGTAACAAGATGTCGCTGGTCGTGGACCGGTCTCGCGAGCGCGTCGGTTTCTACAAGCAACGCTCGCACGACGTCGTGCAAATCGACGGCTGCCCGATCGTTTTGCCGAGGCTCGACGCGCAGATACCGCGACTCAACGCTGCCAAGGCCGACCAAACGATGTCGGATGCGTTCGCGCGCACGCGCCACGTCGTCGCGCGAACCGCGCAAGCGACCGGCGAAGTCGTGGTGACGTTCACGACCGATCGTCCCGACGATGTGCTGAAAGCAAAAGCCGCACAGGTCGCCGGAAAACTGGATAAGGTTTCGGGGCTGACCAACTCATACGAGCTCTCCGGAGCGAATGCGATCTTGGGGCGCAGGCAACGAACGCTGACAGGTTCTGCAACGATCGAAGAGTCGATGGGCGGCTTGCGCTATCGCGTTTCGCCGGGTTCGTTCTTTCAAGTCAACATGGAGATACTCGAGCGTATCTTCGAGCGGCTGGATCCGCTGTTGACGCGGCCGCTGCGCATCCTCGATTTGTACTGCGGCGCCGGGGCGTTTGCGCTGTACTTCGCGAAGCGCGGCGCAACGGTCTTGGGAATCGAGGAGAATGCGCTGGCCGTTGCTGAGGCGCGCGAAAACGCGGCGCTCAACGGACTTGTTTCGAAGGCGCGCTTTCAAACGAGCACGGTGGAGCGCGCGCTCACCCATCCCGCTATGACGAAGGAGATCGCCGGGATGGACGCAGTCTTCCTCGATCCGCCACGCAAGGGCTGCGAGGAGCGCGCGCTCGCAGCGATCGCCGCCCGGCGGATCCCCGCGATCTGGTACCTGTCGTGCGACCCGGCCACGCTCGCCCGGGATTTGAAGTTTCTGGCCGCCAAAGGGTACCGCCCCGGCGAGGCACAGCCGTTCGACATGTTTCCGCAGACCGGACACGTGGAGACGCTAGCGCTGCTCGCCCGTTCCTGAGGTAGGCGTGGCATCTGAAAAAATTGACGTCCGGTACGTCGCAAAACTCGCGCGGATCGCTTTGAGTGAAGACGAGGTCGAGCGCTTCGGCAAACAGCTGGGCGATCTGCTCGAGCACGTCAACGTGCTTTCCGAATTGGAAACCTCGGCCGTACCGGCCACGGCGCAAGTGGTTGAGTCCACAAACGTGGAGCGTGCCGATGAGGCCGGTCCGTGCCTGGATCGCGAAACCGTGCTCGCTATGGCGCCGCAACGCGAAGGCTCGTTCTTCCGAGTTCCAAAGATCATCGCTGAACCGTGAACGATCTCGTTAAACGTTCGGCGACGGAAATCGCACGCGACGTCAACGCGAAACGAATTTCCGCTGCGGACGTGACTGAAGCGGTGCTCGCCCGCGTCGATGAAGTCGACGACCGGTTGGGGTGTTACCTCGCGCGGCTGCACGAGCTCGCGCGCCGGCAGGCGCGGCGCGTTGACGAACGGGTCGCGGCGGGTGAAACATTGCCGCTCGCGGGAATCCCCCTTTCCGTCAAAGACAACATGTGCTTGGCAGGAACGCGGACGACGGCCGGCTCGAAAATTTTGGAGAACTGGATCGCGCCGTACACAGCGACGGCGGTTCAGCGTATGCTCGATGCGGGCGCGATCCCGATTGGAAAGTCAAATCTCGACGAATTCGCGATGGGCAGTTCGTGCGAAAACAGCGCGCTCGGCGTCACGCGCAATCCGTACGACTTGCAGCGCGTGCCTGGCGGCAGCTCGGGTGGTTCGGCTGCAGCCGTCGCAGGTTTTGAAGCCGCGATCGGGCTGGGAAGCGATACCGGCGGATCGATTCGCGAACCCGGCGCGTTCTGCAACGTTGTCGGTTTCAAGCCGACGTACGGACGCGTCTCGCGGTATGGATTGATTGCCTTTGCGTCGAGCTTGGATCAGATCGGGCCGCTGACCCGGACGGTCGAAGACGCGGCACTGGCTTACGACGCAATGGCCGGACACGATCCGATGGATTCCACGAGCATCGATCGTCCGGTCGAACCGGCCGCGTCGTCGCTCCGCGATGATCTCAAAGGCTTGCGCATCGGCATCGTCAGGGAATTCGTAACGGCTAAGCTCGGCCCCGAAATCGACGCGCTCTATAAACGCGCGTATTCAGAACTCGAGAACTTGGGTGCCGAGCTCGTCGAAGTCTCGCTGCCGACCGCGGATTACGGACTCGCGACCTATTATTTGATTGCGCCGGCGGAGTGCAGCAGCAATTTGGCGAGATTCGATGGAGTCCGCTACGGTTTGCGCGTTGACGGCGCCGACGTCGGACAGATGTACGAACAGACGCGTGCGGCCGGTTTTGGTCCCGAAGTGAAGCGCCGCATCCTCATCGGCACGTATGCGCTTTCGAGCGGATACTATGACGCGTATTACGTCAAAGCTCAGAAGGCGCGGACCATGTTCGCCCAAGACTTTCGAAAAGCGTTCGAGGTCTGCGACCTGATTGCGGCGCCCGCTGCCAGTAGCCCCGCATTCGAATTCGACTCGAAGAGCGACCCGTACAGCATGTACATGATGGATTACTACACGATTCCCATGTCGCTGGCCGGCTTGCCGGCGCTCTCGGTTCCGTGCGGCTATGCCGGCACGCCGGCGCTGCCGATGGGGCTGCAGCTCGCGGCTCCGCTCTTTGAGGAAGCGAAGCTGCTCGGCGCCGCGCACGCTTACGAACGCGCGACCGCGTACTCTGCAAAAGGCGCGCTGGCTGTATGATGGGCAAGACGCGCTACGAAGCCGTGATCGGGATCGAATGTCACGTCGAGCTGAAGACGCGCAGCAAAATGTTTTGCGCTTGCGCCAATGAATTTGGCGGCGAGCCGAACACCAGGATTTGTCCGGTTTGCTTGGCGCTGCCGGGCGCGTTGCCCGTCGCCAACGCCGCTGCAATTCGGCACATGATTCGCGCCGGGCTCGCGTTCGGTGCGCAGATTCCGGCCTTTTCGAAGTTCGATCGCAAGAATTACTTCTATCCGGACATGCCCAAGGATTACCAGATTTCCCAATACGACATGCCGCTGACGCTCGGCGGCAGCGTGCGCTACTGGCTCGAAGACGGCACGCTGAAAGAATGCAAGCTCACGCGCATTCACTTGGAAGAAGACACCGGAAAATCGATGCACGGCGGCGGTGAAGACGGCCGCATCGCGGGCAGCTCGTTCTCTCTCGTCGATTTCAACCGCGCCGGCGTACCGCTGATGGAGTGCGTCGGCGAGCCGGATCTTCGCAGTGCCCAAGAAGCGGTCGGGTATTTGGAGGCGCTCAAGCGTACGTTCGTGGTATTGGGCGTAAGCGACGTAAAAATGGAGGAAGGCTCGCTGCGCTGCGATGCCAACGTCTCGATCCGTCCCGAAGGCGGTACGGAGCTGGGGACCAAGACCGAGATCAAGAACATGAATTCGTTCCGGTCGGTGTTGCGCGCGGTCGAAAGCGAAATCGAGCGGCAGATTTCCGTACTCGAATCGGGAGGGCGGATCGTTCAGGAAACGCGCGGCTGGGATGAAGGTCAAGGCGTGACACATTCGATGCGCAGCAAAGAAGAGGCGCACGATTACCGCTATTTTCCCGATCCAGACCTCGTCCCGATCGAAATCGACGCCGCGCTCATCGAAGAACTGAAGAAGACGATTCCGGTTCTTCCCCCCGAGCGCTTTGCAAAGTATCGGGAGTACGGAATGGACGCCAAGCAGGCTACGCAGCTCGTCGACAACTCGCCGCTGGCGGACTATTTCGACGCATCCGTTGCCGCCGGTGCAAACCCTCAGGCGAGCATGAATTTCGTTCTTGGCGATCTGTCGCGGCTGGCGAATGAATCCGGCACGGCGGTGCACGACTCAGCGGTCACGCCGGCAGCATTGGCGGAGCTCGTTTCACTTGTGGAAGCCAAAACGATCAATTCAAAAATAGCGAAAGAGCTGCTCGAACGGATGTGGGGCGGCGAAGGCCCTCCCAAAGCGATCGTGGAGAAAGAGGGCCTCGCGCAAACCAGCGATACCGGTGAAATCGAGCGGCTGATCGACGAGGTCTTGGCCGCGAACGAAAAGGCGGCTGCCGACTATAAGGCCGGCAAGACGAACATTCTCGGCTTTCTGACCGGAGCGGTGATGAAGGCGTCACGCGGGAAAGCTAATCCGGCGCTCGTCAACGAGCTGCTGCGCAAGAAATTGGAGTAAACACAAGCGAAAAACGTAGCGCTCGCCGACGATCGCACGCTCGAGACTCTCGACTTTGCGGCGCTGCGCGCGCGCGTCGCGGACCGATGCGTTACCGAGCGCGGGCGGCGGCACGCCGAAGAACTTCACCCGCTTGCGGCTTTTGAGCGCGCCGTTCTCGAGCAAGCCAAGACTGCGGCCGTCCGCGATCTTTCGGCCGCCGCCGACTTCCACGTTCTGCCCGCCGTCGAAACGGCCGATCTCACGGCGCGGGCCGCGATCGGCACGTCGCTTTCGGCGATCGATTTGCGGTCGCTCGCCGAGGCGATCGGCGCGGCTGCGGCGGCCTTCAATAAGACGCGCGAATATAGCGGTGATGCGCTCGTGCCCGTAACGGCCCCTTACCGCCCGCTGAAAGATCTTCAGAGAGCGCTGACCGATGCGATCGATGAGCGCGGCACCGTGCTCGACCGCGCGTCGCCCGCACTCGGACGCATCCGCAAGAATCTGCAGAACGCGCAACGCGAAGCTCGTGATCGCGTGAGCGCGCTGCTACGCTCGCCCAAATACTCGCGCGCGATCCAAGACTCCGTAGTCACGATTCGGGACGGCCGTTTCGTCGTGCCGGTGAAGACGGAGTTCAGCGGCGACGTGCCGGGCATCGTGCACGATACGAGTTCGAGCGGCCAGACCGTCTTCGTCGAGCCGCTGGCGGCGCTCGAAACGAACAACCGCGTCCGTACGCTGCACATCGATGAAGAGCGGGAAGTCGCGCGCATCCTCGCGCAGCTCTCGCGCGAAGCCGGCGCTCTAGCGCCGCAGATCGAAGCGAATATGGAGATGCTCGCAGAGCTCGATCTGTTGGCAGCCAAGGCGACTCTCGCGCAAGCGATGGACGCTCGTCCTCCCGACCTGACTGAAGAATCCGGCGTGAGCGTGCAGTCAGGCCGCCATCCGCTGCTCGGCGATCGCGCCGTTCCCCAGTCGCTCACCCTCGATGAAAACACCCGCGTGCTCGTGGTCAGCGGTCCGAACATGGGCGGCAAGACGGTTGCGCTCAAAATGGTCGGCTTGTTCGTTCTGATGACGTATGCCGGAATGCAAGTGCCGGCCGCTGACGGAACGCGCATCGGGCGGTTCGACTGCGTCTTTGCCGACATCGGCGACGAGCAGTCGATCGCGGCAAATACGTCGACGTTTTCAGCTCACCTCGCGCGCATGCGCGACATTCTCGCGCGGGCGGGCCCGCGTTCGCTGGTGCTCGTTGACGAAATCGGCGGTGGAACTGAGCCGGGTAGCGGCGCGGCGCTCGCGGTAGCGATGCTCGGACGGCTGCTTGCCGCCGGCGCGTGCGCTATCGTCACGACGCACAGCACCGAGCTCAAACTCTTCGCTCACGAAGCCGGCAAAGTCATGAACGCCAGCGTGAGGTTCGATCCCCAGACGTTCGCGCCCACATTTCATCTGGACGTCGGGACTCCGGGTCAGTCGCTGGCCTTTGCGCTCGCGCGATCGATCGGCATCGATCGCGGACTGATCGCCAATGCCGAAGCGCTGTTGACCTCGCGCGACCGCGATTACGAACGAGCTCTAAGCCAGCTTGCCGACCTCAACGCGAATCTGCAGCGGGAGCGCGAAACGCTCCAGCGCGATCGCGAGCATGTGGCCACGCTGCAAGAAAATCTGCGATCGCGAAGCGAATCGCACGAGCGCGAGCGGCGTGCGTTTGCGCAAAACGCCGATGCGCGGTTGCGCGAAACGCTGCGTGAGTTTGCGGCAACCCTCGCCGCGCACGACGCGCAGCGAACGGCGCCTAAGGTGACACGCGGTCAAGCAGAACTCTTGCAGCGGACACTCGACGAGCTGCACCGCGACCTGGGGATGTCGTCGGATGAGCAGGCCGGCGGTATCGTGCCGCCGCGCGCATTCTTGCAAGGCGATGCGGTGCGCGTCCTTTCGCTCGCTCAAGACGGCTCCGTCATCGCCGACAACGGCGAGAACGTGCTGGTCGCGATTGGTTCGATGAAGATGATGGTGAGCAAGAACGATGTGCGTCCGATCGCAGCGGCCGCAAAGACTTCCGGACCTTCTCCGGGCCAGACCCGGCTCGAAGCTGCCGGCCGCACCACGGCGGAACTTGACGTGCGCGGCAAACGGTTCGTCGAAGCCGAGCCGCTGGTCGATCGCTGGATCAACGAAGCGGTGCTGGCAGGAAATTCGCCGCTGCGGCTCATTCATGGAAAGGGGACCGGCATGCTTGGGCGCGGGCTGCAAGAATATTTGCGCGCGCATCCGCAGGTGGCCAACGTGCGTTATGGCGGCGAAGACGAGGGAGGCGGCGGCGTAACGATTTTTGAACTGCGCTGACGATGCCAATAGCGATTGACGAGCTCCTCGACGGATTCGACCACGTCGAGACGCAGCGCGAGCTCGAAGACCGGCTGGCCGGCGGGGAGCCGCTGACCGTCAAACTCGGTCTCGATCCGACGTCGCCCGATCTACATCTTGGGCATGCCGTCGTCTTGCGTAAACTTCAGCAGTTCGTCGAAGCCGGACACAAGGTTGTACTGGTCATCGGATCGTTCACCGCCCGGATCGGCGATCCGTCCGGGCGGAACGAACTTCGTCCGCCGCTAACGACCGCCGAGATCACGGCAAACATGAAAACGTACGCGGAGCAAGCCGGGAAAGTGCTCGACATGGACCGCGTGCGGCTCGAATATAACTCTACCTGGCTCGACCGCTTGACATCGGCCGATCTGCTTCGGTTGCTCTCTCAAGTCACGGTCGCGCAGATGATCGAGCGTGAAGATTTTCACGAACGCTATAAAGCCGGTACGCCGATTGCCCTGCACGAGTTTCTCTATCCTATCGCGCAGGCGTACGACAGCATCGCGTTGCACGCGGACGTCGAGCTCGGCGGCAACGATCAGCTTTTCAATCTCCTGATGGGGCGCCAATACCAGCGCGCGGCCGGGCAACGCGAACAGGTCTGCATGACCGTCCCGCTTCTCGAAGGTTTGGACGGCTCCAAAAAAATGTCGAAGTCGGCCGGCAACTATGTTGGTTTGACCGAGCCGGCGGAACAGCAGTTCGGGAAACTGATGCGGATTCCGGACGAAGCGATCCCGCGCTACGCGCGGCTGGCGGCATTTCGCTCGCAAGTGGAATGCGGCCGTCTTTCGCAGACGCTCGCAAGCGGCAAGGCGCACCCGATGCAAGAGAAGAAACAGATCGCCCAGGAAGTCGTCGCGCTCTATCACGGCGCAGCGGCTGCGAACGCCGCCCGGGAATACTTCGAGCGAACCGTTCAGCAACGCGAGCTGCCGAAAGAGAACGTTCCCGAGATCAAGCAGGGCGATGCGCGGCGTGTCATCGACGTGATCGTCGCCGCTGGGCTGGCGGAAAGCCGGCGCGCGGCGGAGAGGCTCGTCGTGGGTAGGGGCGTGCGCATCGATGGTATACTCGTCGAGGACCCGAAAGCGCCGTGGCCCGCTAGCGGACCGGTGACGCTCTCGGTCGGGGCGCGAAAATTTGTAAGAGTATTGCCCAACTGATATGAAGCGATTTATTTGCAAGCGCTGCAAGCGCGAATACGCCTATCCCAGCCCCGGCGGCCCGCCGATCAAGTGCGAGTGCGGCTGGTGGTACGAAAACGTGCGAGGGAAAATCCGCGAGGCGTTCTGGGAGCGCATCGATCCGTACCGCGACCCGCCCACTACACTTTTTTCAAAAGGGTGACGAGTTCGGCAAGCTCCGCCGAACTGAAGACGTAGACGCTCTTACAGAATTCGCACGTCGCATCGGTGCGCGGCCGCTCCCGCGACATCCTGAGCAGTTCGTCCGCACCCAAGCCGGCCAAAGCGGTCTCAACTCGCTCGCGCGTGCAGAGGCAGGCGAAGCCGACTTCAAGGGCACGCTCCGATCGTACCACCGCGGCGCCGGCGAAACGTTGTATCAGCTCGTGTGCGCCGGCGCCGTTTGAAATTAAGGTGGTGATCGGCGGCAGCTCCAGTGCGCGGCGTTCGAGCATCGCAATCGCTTTGCCGTCGGCATCGGGCAAGACTTGGGCGATGACGCCGCCGGCCGCAACGACTCCCGAAGGATCCGCGAGCACGCCGAGCGCGACGACGCTCGGAATTTGTTCCGACTTCAAAAGATAGAACGCGAGATCTTCGGCAATCTCTCCACTTTGCAGTGGAACGACTCCGGTGTACGGCTGTCCCTCTTCGTAAGCTTTGGTGACGTGCAGCGTTCCCGATCCGATCGCGCTGGCGACGTCGAACTTCCCGGCGGCGTTCAGCGGCAGATCCGCACGCGGCGCCTTTACGTAGGCGCGCGCACCGATCCGGCCGGATGGGGTGAGCCATGCCTCGGCGGCCATGCGCTGCAGAGGTCCGTCGCCGGCCGCCTGCAGCGAGATTCGCAGTGTATCTTTCAGTCCGGCGCCAAGCAGCGCCGCCCCCGTGACGAGCCGCCCCGCCGCCGCTGTGGCAGTAGGGCTCAAACCGTGCCGGCGCTGGGTTTCGCGGACCAGTCGGGTGGTGACCGCCGCCGTTATCGCAAATCCGGCTTCGGGCACCGAGGCGGTGACGATCACATCGAGCATAATCCGGCCCGCACTTGCCCCGAGGTTCGCTTTCTTTCCTTCCCGAAAGCGCCGCCCATGCGAGTCCTGGTTATCCACGGGCCGAATCTGAATCTGCTCGGCGAGCGCGAGCCCGCCGTCTACGGAACGGAAACACTTGCGCAAATCGACGCGCAAATCGCCGAGCTCGCCAAAAACTTGCATCTCGACGTGCGCAGCGTGCAGCATAATTCGGAGGGTGCGATCGTCGACGAGCTGCACGCGGCGCGCGGCGCGTACGAAACCGTGATCTTCAATCCCGGCGCGTACACGCATTACGCATATGCGATCGCCGACGCGATTTCAGCGATCGGCATTCCCGTCTTCGAGGTACACCTGTCGAATATTTTCGCGCGCGAAGAGTTCCGCCGGAAGAGCGTCATAGCGCCCGTTTGCGCGGGCACGATCGGCGGTTTCGGCGTTGATTCCTATCTGCTGGCGCTGCGCGCCGCGGCCCATAAAATATGAGTTTTTCGCTGCATGCGCGGAAGGAGGCCACCGAGTCCCTCCGTATAACAATCCAGGCGGCCGGGCCCATCATCGCACTAGCGCCGCATAAGGAGACTTGAGAACTTGACGAAAGCCGAAATCGTAGATTCCGTTGCCAGCGAGTCCGAACTCTCGAAACGCCAAGCGACGGAAATAGTCGACTTGATCATCGAAGAGATCACGTCGGCGCTGCAAAAGGGTGATGAAGTTGCTCTCACGCCGTTCGGAAGATTCAAGGTGCGCCACCGGAAAGCGCGCGAGGGGCGCAACCCCAAAACGGGCGCAAAGATTAAGATTCCGGCGCGCAAAGTACCGGCGTTCGTCGCCGGAAAAGCGCTGAAAGATGCCGTCGCCGGCGGACGCGGCGGTTCCAAAAAGACGGCAGCGAAGAAAAAGCGCAGGCGCTAAGCATCTCCGCCGGCCCCTGCGGAGTCCGTTTGGCCCCGGCCATCGGGCTGTAGCGAAGCTTGGTTATCGCGCCTGACTGGGGGTCAGGAGATCGTGGGTTCGAATCCCGCCAGCCCGAGATTCCTTGATGGAGAAGCTCTTCACGCCGCCGCCGGTTGAGGCCACGCTTTTTACGGACGGCGGCTCGCGCGGCAATCCCGGCCCGGCGGCGTCGGGCGCGGTGCTGGTGGGACCCGACGGCCGGATATTGCACGAGGTGGGGCATTTTCTGGGCGTCGCGACCAACAACGTTGCCGAGTGGACCGCCGTGCAGCTCGGATTGGAAGCCGCGCTCGAACATGGCGTCAGCAGCCTGTCGGTGCGCATGGACAGCGAGCTCGTCGTGCGGCAGCTTTCGGGCGAATACCGGGTGAAGCATCCGGATCTTCAGCCGCTTCACAGCCGCGTCAAGAGCCTGCTCCGGAAGTTTGCGCATGTCGACATCGCTCACGTGCGGCGCAACGACAACAAGCTGGCCGACGCCGTGGTTAACCGCGTTCTCGATCAGGAGGAGGTCTAATGCGGCGCCCCTGGCTGCCTACCACGCTCTTTGTTTTCGCAATCGTGTTTCTGTTGGCAGGAACGTTTTTGATCAAGTGGCCCGATTTCCAGAACAAGCCGCAAGTTTCAAAAGTTCTGCAAGCGCCGACCGTGCTCGACTTGCGGCTGACCATCGCCTATGACAAGCCTCCGATCTACCAAGAGCAATATGTCGTCCGCAACAACAACGGGCTCTCGACCGCCCAGTACAAGATCACCGGCTATTCCGGGAAGGTCGTCACCATCACGATCCCGCCGGCCAAGCGCTACGACATGACCTTTTTCTTCGAGGACGTCGTTCAAGACGGCATCTGGCAGCTGATGAACCGGCCCCCGCGCGGGAATACCGACGTGCACTACACGCTGTACGTGCATGAAGTCGCTAACCGCAGGCAGGGCTCGCGCACGGTGACGTTCACCGATCCCCACTACTGGGCGGTCACGGCAGGGCATCAGTACGAGATCCACCTGAGTCCGAACAGCCCGACGCCCGATTTACTCAAACTCAAAAGCACGGCACTGGCCGACCCGCGCTTCGAGAAAATCGTGCGCGCGTTTCGTTCGTTCGGGCCGTCCTCTTTTCGCCAGAAAATTTTCCAAGCGCAGCGCCTGGTCAGCAAGTCTCATTGATCGCGCTTCGAATCGCCATGGCCGCGGCCGTGCTTGCGGCCTTGGCCTTTGTGGCTTACGAGCACTTCGAGCAGCCGGCCAATCAACTGTTCGGGCATACGCTGACGCGCGGCCCCTCGAACCAACGTGTGATCGCCCTCACCTACGACGATGGACCTAATCCGCCTTATACGAACCGCATTCTCGACGTACTCGAGAGGGAGGGCGTGCACGCGACGTTTTTTCTGGTCGGGCGGGCGGTGCAGGCGTATCCCGACGTGGTGCGGCGCGAAGTGCGCGACGGCGATGCGCTCGGCAACCACAGCTGGGACCACCGCCACCTGATCGTCTATCCGTCCTCGGCCGTTGCAGCCTCCATCCAGCGGACCGACGCCGCGATCCGATCGGCCGCCGGAATCCACACGCAGCTTTTTCGGCCGCCCTTTGGGGCGCGTGACTGGATCGTTATGCGGGCGGCACAGCGCCTGGGCTACACGGTGGTCATGTGGTCGGGACCGCTTCCGCGCGATTGGGAGTACCCCTCAGCGGCTCAGATTGCGCAGCGCGTTCTGCGAATAGCGGGCGACGGGTCGATTATCGTACTGCACGACGGCAACCGCGGCGAGCTCTGCGCGCAACGCCATTTGAACCCGCACATCTGCGACCGCAGCGCCGATATTGCGGCCACGCGCATCGTGATCGATCAGTTGAAGAAGCGCGGCTACCGCTTTGTGACGATTCCCGAGTTAATCTCGGGACGATCTACGCGTAATAGTGCCCGCGCAGTTCGATAAACCCGCCGGTGTGCTTCCCTTGCGGATCGTGGTGCGTCCAGTGCACGATGGGGATCCGGCCGGGATCGTGCACCATCTCGCCGCGCACCTCGATGCGGTCGCCGGGTTGGACTGGAACGCGCGGCGCAATGCCTGTGTTATCGACGACTCGCACGGGGCCGGCGGGCGTCCGGACGCCGAACGTCTCGTGTTCGCAGTGCGTATGCGTTCCGAAAAAGTATCGTGGGGCGCCCGTCACCGTACCCGAAAACACCACTTCGGCCGGCGCGGCGGCTGCGTAGGCGGAGTATAGGTCCATAATCCCTCCGCCCTCTCCATCACGACGAGCGCCCGCTTAGACAACATGAGCCGGCCCCAAAACTGGTAAAATCTCCTGAAGAAGATGCACATCGTCGAAACTCCGCGCCTGCGGTTGGTACCCGTGACGCCCCGGAACGCGGGCACGCTCTGGGAAGTGCTCCAGCAGCCGGATCTGAGGACGTATCAGGATCTGCCGGCGGCCGGCCGCAAAGCGTTCGGCCAAATGGTCGCGGCGCGCCCGACCGAGCTCGCTGCCGGATCGACCGGTCGTTTCGAATGGCTCGTGCAGTTCGCACATTCTTCCGGCGTCTTAGGTTGGGTTTCGCTGCGTATTCCCGACCGTAAAGAGATCGCCGGAGAAATCGGCTACAGCATCTTACGCGAACATCGCGGGAAGGGCGTGGCGACCGAAGCGGTGCGCGCGCTGCTGGAACAAGCTTTTGACGTCGCCGGCGTTGCGCGCGTTCAGGCTTTCTGCGTTCCCGCGAACGAACCGTCGCGGCGATTACTGAAACGCTTAAATTTTCGCTCGGACGGCGTGCTGCCGCACGGCGCCACGATCAGCGGCCGTCCCGTAGACGTGCTCGTGCACAAGTTGGAACGCGACGTCTGGCTTCAATCCGGGAAGACGATGGAGACACCGGCCTCGGCATAACCGGCGTAGCGCGTGCCCTCTTTTAGATATGCGAGCAGCGGTTCGCGCACGACGGCGATCGCCAGCCGGGCGGCAAGCTCGGTGGGCGTTACCCATTCGACGGCGACGACGTGATCGCCATCGCGCGTAGGAACGGACGGCGTGCCGTGCGCTTCGACCGCAAAGGTGACGTTGGTGATCTGCGTCTCTCCGTCGTACGACTCACTCACGTAACAGAGCTCGCGCACGCAGCCGTGCAAGCCGGTTTCTTCCAACAGTTCCCGCACGACGGTTTCCGCGAGCAGCTCGCCCGGCATCTGCCGTCCTCCCGGCAAATTCCACAGCGGCTGGGCGTGATTGCGATACTTGGACGCAACCAGCAAAATGTCGTCGCCACGTCGCGCGAGCGCGGTCGCCAGGTGAATGCGGTTCATTCCGCAGCCTTCTCGAGCACGGCGAGCGTGCGCTCCGCGGTCTTTCGCCACGGCATTTCGCGCGCGCGAGCGTACCCGCGTTCGCGCATCGCCGCCGCAAGCGATTCGTCCCCGGTCACGCGCCGCAACGCTTGGGCCAGCGCGGGTCCGTCGCCCGGCGGAACGTAGGCCGCAGCCTCTCCGCCGGCTTCCGGAATGCCCGCGGCCGACGATGCGATCACGGGAGCGCCGTAGCTCATCGCCTCCAAAACCGGCAGCCCGAACCCTTCATAGTGCGAGGGATAGACGAACACCGCGCATGCACGATAGAGCGCCGCAAGCGTCGCGTCGTCAATGTGACCGAGTGCGTGCAGACGGCAATGAGCGCCCTCGATGAGCGCCCGCGACCCAATCGTGGAAGTTCCGGCGACGACCAGCGGTAAGCTGATGCCCGCGCCTTGCAGGCGCGTCAGGGCTTCGATTAGTGTGTCCAACCCTTTGCGCGGATCGTTTTCGCCTACGAAAAGGACGAACGGCCCCAACGCCGCAACGTCGAGTGCGACCGGCTGGAGCGGAAGCGGCGCGCCTATGCCAAGCGGAATCGCCGTAATCCGTGAAGCTGCAACGTGAAGTTCGCGCGCCAGTTCCGTCTTTGAAAACTCCGAATCGGTGATAATCGTGCGGCAGCGCCGCGCCGCCCGGCGGAACGTTGCGCGATCGGCCTCCGTGTATTCGGGCCGCACGAATGGGGAAGCGTCGTGCAGCGTTGCGACGGACGGAAGAGAGAAGCCGTCCCAGCTGGGGCCGTTGAACGGAAACCACAAGACGTCGAGATCGCTGCTGCCGTGCAGACGACGCGAACGAACCCGGAAGTCCCCGCCCGCTTCGGCGCGGTAGCGGTGGGCGACGGTCCACGTATGCCACTCGGGCACGATGAGCGTGACGCCGATGCGATCGGCAAAAGCACTCCGCCATTCGGCCAGAATCGCGCGAACGTATCTGCCGATTCCGCGATGATCGCCTGTCAGGTTCCAAGCGTCGACGCCCACCGCAATCATTCCGAATTGCGCGTTCGGTACAGGGCGGCGGGGCTCATTGGGCATACTCAACTCCGTGCACGTCGCGGTCGATGCTCATAATTTGCTGACGGACCGGCGCGGCATCGGCGTCTATCTGCGCGCGGTCCTTTCGCGGATTCTCACAAACGGCGGCTGCAAGGTGACGCTGCTTGTGCGGCATCCGCTGCCGGGCTTGAAGAAGCGCGCGCTGGCCCAAGAACTCGGCTCGGGCGAGTTCGATCTCCGCTCGCGCGTTCCGCACGGTGCCGCGGTCGTGTGGCATCCTTGGAACGGAACGTTCTTTCGCGGCGGCCGACGCAACGTCGTCACCATGCACGACGTCGCTCCGTTCGCGTATCCCGCGGAAGATCCGAATAAACGCCGGTCGCAGCAGGCGCCCTTCAAAATCTCCGCGCGTACGGCCGACCGGATTATTGCCGATTCGCATTTTTCGAAGGGCGGCATTGAGATGCACTTAGACGTCGGGCCGGAACGGATCGTGGTCATCCCGTTGGCGGCGGACGAACTCTTCTCGCCCGGAGAGCCGGAAGAACTTCCTGCGGCTTTGCGTGACCGCCCGTACGTGCTATACGTCGGCGCGCTTGAAGAACGCAAGAACGTGGAGACACTGCTTGCCGCGTGGCGCAACTCGCTGGCATCGCAAGGCATCGCGCTTGCGATCGTAACCGGCGCGAAACTTCCCGCTGACGTGATCGCCCTGCGCGATCTGAGTCCCGAACGTTTCTGTGACGTGTACCGCGGCGCGTTGTGTCTGGCATTCCCGACGCTGTACGAAGGTTTTGGACTGCCGGCGTTAGAGGCGATGTCGTGCGGCACACCTGCCGTGGTTTCACGGGTCGCATCGCTTCCGGAAGTCTGTGGCGAAGCCGCGCGGTACGTCGAGGAACCCCGCAGCGTAGCCGCGTGGGAAACCGCGTTGCGCGAGGTCGCCTCCTCGGAAAAGCTGCGCGCGGACTTGTCACGGCGGGGTCTCGAGCAGGCTGCAAAGTTTTCCTGGGATGCGACCACACGGGCGACGCTCGACGTGCTTGCGGAAGTGTGCGCATGAGCGGGATGCGCTGCGCGGCGCATCTGATCGTCGGATCGCGCGACGAGCCGTTCCTGGGATCTTTGCTCGAGTCGTTAGCCGGGGCCGTGGACGCGCTCGTGGTCAATGATAATTCCAGCGGCATTTCGCCGCACGACGAAACGTTGCGCGCGAGTTGGTTTGGGAGAACCGGGCGCCTTTTCGTCGATCGGGCGCCGTTTACGGACTTTTCCGCGGCGCGCAATCGCTGCCTGGACCTGCACGCGCAAATCGGCGGCGGACTCTGGGCCGTTTTCGTTGACGCCGACGAAGTACACGGCGAAGCGTTCCGGCGCATCACGCGTAATTTGGATGCCGCGCCCGATGCATATGATTTCGTGGACGGATACACGTGGCACTTTTTTCAATCATTCGATCTTTACACGTCGATCGAGCGGCGGATGGCATTTTTCCGCGTGAAGCCCGGCGTGCGCTGGGAGGGAGCGGTTCACGAACAGCTGCGTGGACTCGACGGGCGGAGGCTGGCACTGCCATACGTCTACGCGCACTACGGGCACGTGCTGCCGCCGCGGCGGCATGCGGAAAAGGGGCGGCAGTACGCGGGCCTCGGGCAGACCGGTGAGGTGGTGCCTGAGGAACAGCTGGATATGATCGATCCGGCGGCCTACTTTCGCAGCATTTGGCCGCTCGTACTGCGGTTCACCGGGCAGCATCCGCCCGCCGCGCGAGGAGTTGTTGCCCGACTGAAGGACGAGTATGCGCGGGAGCAAGCTCGCGCGCGGGAGCTGGCGCGCGCCGCGCAACCGCCGCTAGTGCGCGCCCGCAACTTTGCGTTCAAACTCAATTACGAACAGCGCTGGCGATCGCGCTTCTTGAATCCAATCGCCCGGAGCCTACTGCGCTAAGCTTTCGGCGACGGCTTTGCAGAATGCGTCGACGTCTTCATCGCGGGTGCCGTGGTGCGTCATCCAGCGCACTTCGGGCAGCGTTTCGTCGAACACGTAAAAGAAGAAGCGCTTTTGTATGCGTTCGATCGCGCGACGGTCGAGCGTCGCGAAGACGGCGTTGCAGTGCACGGGCCGCGTGATGCGCACGCCGCCGATGCCCGCGACGCCACTCTCCAATTTCTTGGCCATAGCGTTGGCGCGAGCGGCATAGCGGCGCCAGCGCTCATCCTGCAACAGCGCTAGAAATTGCGCCGCGATGAATCGCATCTTCGAAGCGAGCTGCATTCCTTGCTTGCGCGCGAACGGAGCGGCGCCGCGGTGCAGAGTGCCGTCGAAGAAGACGACGGCCTCGCCACCGAGCAGCCCGTTTTTCGTTCCGCCGAAACTCAGGACGTCGATCCCCAGGTCGCGCGAAGCTTCGCGCAGTCCCAACTCGAGAGCCGCCGCGGCATTCGAAATGCGGGCGCCGTCCATGTGGACATACCACTCTTGGGCATGTGCGTACTCGCAGAGCTCGCGCAGCTCGGCCGGCTCGTACAGCGTCCCCAATTCAGTCGATTGCGAGATCGACACGACACGCGGCTGGACGTGATGCTCTTCGCGCGATGGATGTCCGAAAGCTTTGAGATGCTCGAGCGTCAGTTTTCCGTCTTCGCATTCAACCGCCAATAATTTGCACCCGGCAAACCGCTCGAAAGCGCCGCATTCGTCGGTCTGCAGATGTGCGGTGGCCGGACAGATGACAGCCTCGTACGGCTGCGTCAAGCAACTCAACGCTACGACGTTGGCGCCGGTGCCGTTGAACGTGAAATAGATATCGCTCTCGGCTCCGAAGATCTCTCGGAACGCCGCCTTCGCGCGCTCGGTGTACGGATCGTGCCCGTAGCCCACAGCGTCGCCGTCGTTGGCTTCGATAATCGCTTGCAGGATCTCGGCGGCGATCGGCGCGTTGTTGTCGCTGGCGAAAGTGCGAATAGGCCCCGCCTATGTCGGCTGAACGCTAAACGCTAGCATCTCGGCGCGGATAAGATCCCGAAGAACGGCAATATCGACCTCGGCAATGCCTTCGGGCACCGCTCGGGAAAGCAATTCATAGGCCGTTCCGACGCGGTGCGCGACCAAAGCGAGCGCATCGATCTCCTCGCTCAAGTAGTGCGTCCGTTCGCGTTTTGGTCCGCAGGCGATGAAGCCCAGCAACGAGCCGCGGACGCTCATCGGAAGAAGCAGCGCTTCGCTCAACACGTGCGAACCAAACTCTAATTCGAAAGGCTCGTTCCAGCGGCGCAGTCGAACGACTGCCGCATCGTTAAGTTCCAGCCGCCTCGGAAGTATCTCGTTTGATGATCGAACGCACTCGTAGGGCCCGCTTGCCGCGATATAGATGGCGGCGTAGCGCCCTTCTATGTTTTCGCGAACCGATTCAAACGTCAGCGTTAGCAGTGATTCGGTATCAGTGACGACGTCGGCTTCGAGCGCCAACCGGCGGATAGCCGACAGCGCCTGCGCGCGTTTACCGAAAAATAGTGCGTTCAACTGCCGATCAACCACCGCGTGGACCGAGCGCGCCGAAAGACCGACCAGCAACGCCACGCCCAGCGGTACCGCTTTGCCAAGCCACCCGTTTGCGGCCGCCGCCCCGAGCCCTCGCTCGAGAATTTGAGCTGCGACCCATTCGCCGGCGACAAACAGCGCGACCAGCGTAAGAGAGACGAAACCGAAGACGGCCGCGCGACTGAAGACGATCGTAACATCGACGAGCCGGTGCCTCAAAATTGCGTAGGCGATCGCGAGCAGCGGAACGTCCTGAAAAAGAGACATCCACGCTGACCAGGGCTGCGGATTCGGATTTGCCAACAGCGTAAAATTGGTTATGAGCCACGCAGCCTGCGACAGCATCACTGCGCCCCCGACCCAGCGCGCCTGCGCGCGGTGCTCTTCGTCTACGCGGATGAGCCCTTCAATGGCTCCTGCGAGAAGGATAAGGGAAACAATCGCCCAGGTGAGGTTTCCGAACCACGCTGGTGCAACGGACCCGGCAATTTGGAAAAGCTGGTCGTGCGCCACAAACGATGTCAGGTCTGTCCACGCGCTGGCAAGGCCTGCGAGCAGAATGAGCGGAAGCGCGACGCCAGCAATCGCGACGCGCAGCCGGGAAACAACCGGTGGAAAACACGCGATGAATAGCAAGAGGAAGTAGTAAACGCACAGGCTGGTCACCTGATTCAATACGGTTCCGGCAAACGCGAGGAGCGGCGAAGGCGCCACGTCGCCAAACCATAAAAGCGCCATACTCAGACCGTAACCGGAAAAGAACAGAGCAAGTAAGCCTACATCGCGCCGCCGGGCGCCCCGAATTGCGACCAGCACACCTGTTAGGGCGAAAATAGTAAGTAAGGACAGAGTCAGCGGGCCCTCTTCGAGAGGCTTCAGGCTCTTATACTCGGCGGCCACGAGCTTGACGTCGCCGAGTACTCCGTGTTGAAGGATTGGAAGAATAACCGTCTGACCGGCGCGCTTGAAATTTGCGTCGAGCGCGGCGCGCGCCGGCATCGTCAAGAGCCAAACGTCTCCGGGCCGCAATCCCGCCCGCTCAGCCGGGGAATCAGGATAGATGCTCGTTAGGACTTGATCGCCGTTATTTGCCGTTGTGCTGTCAAAGCCGAACATGCCGACGCGATACGGATTCGCCATATCGTAGCAGCCAAGTCCAATGGCGGCAATCGCAAGAAAAATGACGACGATTCTCATGAGCTCGCCTCGTTTGGACCGATGGTCTAGGAACCTTTTGTTGGGGGGGCCCCGGTGGCCTCTCGCCGGCTATTCGGCCGCCATTGCCGCCGCAACCGCGGCGGCCCGTCGCGAGGGGCGCATGAAGATCACAAGCGGCGCGCAGACGAAGAAGATGATCGCGGAGAGTCTGAAGAGATAATCGTAGGCGTTGACCGCTGACTGCTGCGCGACCAAACTCGTGAGAACCGGTATAGAATAGCCGTGTGCGTTGGTCACGCCCGAAGAGAGCTCGCTCCAAGCGATCGCACTCTGCCGGGCGAGCAGTGTGGTGAGAATCGCGATGCCGAAACTGCCGCCGAGCTGGCGGATCAGCGCCGAGACGCCGGTCGCGCCGGCAAGCTCTTCCTTAGGAACCGCTCCCAGCGTTACCGTCGTCAGCGGCACGAACATGAAACCGAGCGCCAGCCCTTGCCAGACCCGCGGCCAAAAAACATCCCAATAGCCTGCATCTTGCGTGAGACCGCCCATCCACCACGTGGACAGACCAAAGAGCAGCATGCCGAAGATCACCATCGCGCGCGAGTCGACGAAGCGCATCAAAGCTCCGACCATGAGCATGCTGATCGCGGTCGCGATCGCACCCGGCAGCAGCGCCATACCCGTTTGAAACGCATTGAATCCGAGAACGGTCTGAAAAAACAGCGGCAGGATCAAGCTCGTTCCGAATAACCCGAATCCCAACACGATGCCGATGATGTTGCCAATGGTAAACGTCCTGAATCGAAAGACGCGGATATCCACGAGCGGATACCGGTCGCGCATTGTCTTGTAAATAAACCACGCCAGCGTGACAAGCGCGACGATCGACAGCGTCCAGATCGTGCCGGAGTCAAACCAATCGTCGTGTTGCCCGCGCTCGAGCACGTACTGCAGAGACGCCAAGCCGGCGGTTAGCAAACCAAGGCCTATCCAATCGATGCCGCCTTTCGGCTTTTCCAAGAAGTGCGGATTCGGAATAAACATGAGCGTCATCAAGAACGCCGCGATGCCGATCGGAATATTGATGTAGAAGATGAGCGGCCAGGTGTAGTTATCAATGATGTATCCGCCCAGCGTGGGGCCGACTGCCGGTCCCACCATCGCGCCCAGGCCGAAAATTGCCATCGCCGCACCGCGTTTTGCGGGCGGGTAGGTTTCGAACAAGATCGCCTGCGCGGTCGGCTGCAGCGCGCCGCCGCCGAATCCTTGAATGACGCGGTAAAAGACGAGTTGCCAAATACTGTGCGCCGTTCCGCAAAGCAGCGACGCGATCGTAAAGATGGCCAGGCAGCCGGCATAGAAATTTTTGCGTCCGAGATAAGCGGTCAGCCAGCCGTTGAGCGGCATGACGACGACGCTTGCCAGAATGTAGCCTGTCGCCACCCAAGCGACCTCGTCGATCGACGCACCCAAATTGCCCGCGATGTCGTTCAGCGCCACGTTCACGATCGTGGCGTCGATAATCGCCATGATGAGGCCGAGCATGACGGTGATCGTGATCAGCGCGACCGGCGCGTTCGCGCGCGCGCGGAAAGGATTAGACACTAGGGCCGCGGCCGCCGAATCGCATATAGTGATGGCATGAAGTTGCTGGTCGAGATCTTCATCGCGATAATCCTGCACCCAGTTGCATGGATATTGGTGATGATCGATCTTGCCGGCCGCGATGACCTGACGATGGCTCAGAAGTTCATCTGGGGTATTTTTTCGATCGTCTGGGGCATTGGGCCAATTCTGTATATCTTGGTGGGCGGCGGCAAACTCTGGTGAGATAAGAGGGCGAAACCGGCCCCTTTCCGGAACAATTAGGCGTGCCGAATTCAAATGTCAGGCGAGGCTTATTCGCCTTCGCACTGGTCTTGGGAGCCCTGGGCGCCGCCCCGGCTTGGGCGGACACGGACGAGACGACCGCCGGGGTCAATCCGGCATCGATCGGCATGCAGCCTATGCGCGGAGCCATCCCCACCGCGACCCCCTACCCAGGCGAGTCCCGGCTGGCGCGCCGCGAAGACGGCACCTTCGGGGCGGTCGCGGAGTCGAGCGGCCGCACGCGTACTTTTCATCTCGTCGAGCGTGAGGCGCCCTGGACGCTTCAGCCCGGGCTGACGGTGCTGGCAAAAACGTACAACGGCGTGGTGCCCGGTCCGACCCTGGTGGTGCATCAGGGCGATCGCGTCGTGATCGACTACCGCAATGAGCAGAGCACGCCGGACACGGTGCATCTGCATGGCATTCACGAGGTTCCGGTGAGTATGGACGGCGTGGCGGGCATTTCACAGCCGGTCGTCACGCAGGGCCAATCCTACCGTTACGTTTTCACCGCGGATACCCCCGGCACGTTCATCTATCATTCGCACGACAACGAAGAGATGGTCAACAGCGGATTGTACGGCGCGATTGTCGTCTTGCCGGCGCACGTGTCGCCTTCGGAGCGATCGGACCGCGACTACGTCGAGGTGCTCTCATCCTGGGCGATCCAAAGTTTGAGCGAAAATCATTTCACGATCAACGGAAAAGAGTATCCGTTTACAACTCCGATCGAGGTGCGCAAAGGTCAGCGCGTGCGCCTCCGCTGGATCAACATCTCGGGCGAAAACATGCACACCATGCACACGCACGGGCATTATCAGCGGATCGTTGCCCGCGACGCGCAGCCGGTGACGTACCAAGATATCGAGGATACGGTTCTCCTTGCACCCGGTCAGCGCGTGGACGTCGTCATCTTAGCGAACCAGCCGCCCGGAACGTGGCTCGTGCACTGTCACGTGATCGATCACACCGAGGACGGGTCGGGCATGCCTGACGGCTTAGTCACCGCGATTCATTACCAGGGTACGCACTACACCGGCGCGGCAATGAACTCGGCAATGCGTGCGATGCTGCCCTCATTCGGCCGCGCGCAGGGTGGCCTGTCATTCGGCATGACGGTTCTCTTGGGCGCGATCGCGGGGCTCACGATATTTCTCGGATTGCCGGTGGCGCGCATGCGCAACGTCTCGCCCGCCGTTATGGCCGCGTTGAACGCGCTGGCAATCGGGATCCTCGTTTACCTCGTGGTTGAAATCGCGGGAAGCGCTACCGCGCCCCTGGTGCGCGCGGCGCGTTTCTGGCACGGCGGGGGCGCGCCGTGGGAAGTCATGTCGCTCGCGGCCGCTTATGTGGGCGGCTTGTTCGCGGGGCTGGTCGGTTTAGGTTTTGTTGCGAACAAACTCAGCAGCCACGCTGCGTCGTCGATCCATCAGCCGCTGGTGCTGGCTGCGGTCATCGCGATTGGGATCGGCGCGCATAATTTCGCGGAAGGCCTTGCTATCGGAGCCTCGGCCGCCAGCGGCGCAACCGCGATTGCGGTGGGACTGATTATCGGGTTTGCTCTGCACAATGCGACCGAAGGCTTCGGCATTGCGGCGCCGCTTTCGGGACGCGTCATTCCGTCGTGGCCGCAGCTCGGCTTGGCCGGCCTCGTCGCAGGTGGCCCGACGTTCCTAGGAACCGTCGTCGGGTACACGTTTCAATCGCCGGTTCTCTCGGTCTTATTTTTAGCAACCGCGATCGGCGCGCTCGTCTTCGTGATCGGCGAAATCTGGGCCGTGCTGCGGCGAAACTTGGGCATCACTCCGCTGGTGACGTCCATGCTCGCTTGCGGATTTTTGATCGCGCTGACGACCGAGTTGGTTCTAGATCTTAGCGGGTGATAAGCCGCCGTGCAGACGTGCGACTTCGCGCTCGAGCGCCGTCAGGCGTACGCCGTCGAGAGCGGAGGCAACTTCGTGTGCGACGTGTAGGAGCGTTTCGCGTTCGTCAGGGGCAAACGACTCACCGCTGCGCTTGGGTCCGCATGCCATAAAACCAGCCAGCTGACCTCGTGCGAGGAGCGGCAGAACAAGTGCATCGCCGATGACCGAGTTTTCGGGATGCTCGGACGCTGCGCGATCCGCGCGCATCCCAACTATCGCCGGATCGTTTTCGGCGATGGTGGCCGGAGGAACGAGATCGCCACAAGCGGATCTTCGTTGGTAGTACGGCGATGAGCCCTCGCGTGTGTACACCGCCGACCAAGAAGCGTTGGTTTTCGTGCAGACAAGCTGAGCGCTGCGGTCAGCGATTGTACGGCTATCAGTGATGAAGGCCACATGACGGGCAAAGGTGCGCAGCGCCTGGTCATTTTCATGGCGCTCGCGAAACAACCATTGGTCGACAAAACGCTCAGCATATGAGTGGGCGCGTCGGATGGACATGAAGAGCACCAGCGCAATGCCGACTTGGACCAGCGCATTAGCCGTCCTGTTTTGGCTCAAGACGTAACGTTCGGCCAGCCATTCAAACAGCGCAAAAAGCGGAACGAAAATAGTCGTGAGAACCGCATAAATTGCGGCCCGGTTTAGAACGAAACTCAAATCGAACAACCGATGACGCAGGATTACGTAGACGAATCCGATGTCCATAATTAACAGCGTGGAAAGGAGCGGGCGGATCGTCACGAACGGAATCCCTAGCGAAAAGAGAAAATCGAACGCCACGGCGCCGGTGACGCTCAGCAGAAAGAACCAAAGCAGAATTCCCAGCCGCGCACGATGCGGCTGCGCTGCCGTGAGCACTCCCGCGACTAGGCCGATGCATGGCAGCAAACTTGCAAAAAATAGCGTCCCGTAGTGATAGGGAATCGAGAGATCCAGCGCGGGGCCGAACCAGAAGTAGCTCACATCGTTTCCGAACAGAAAGGCACCCAAAGCAATGGCGGCTATCGGGCCATATGTCGCGATAGCAGCTCGAACCCTGGCATGTACGGACTCCGAAGGATACGACGCGGCGAAAAGCGCCAGCGCGCCGTATGCGCAAAAATCGGAAAGATCCCGAATTGGCCCTTCGAGCGCGCCGAACGGGTAGACGAGCAAAGACGGGGCTAGCGCCCAGGCATTGGCGCCGAAGTACAATGTAAGGGCGCGCGCGTCACGATTGTTCCAGCGTTTCCAAACGAGCAGGAAGCCCAAGCCGACCTGCACGAGTCCAATAACGAGTAAGACCATGTCGCCTGGTTCGAATGCGCCTGACATTGGAGTGGCGCGGAGAACCGCATCGCGTACCGTCCCCGCATGCGATAGTAAGACGCGAACACTGCTGTGCGCGACAGGGAATAGGATCACTTCCGGATACCGGGCGAAAATGCGCACGCGATCGCCCGGAACGATCCCGGCTTTGGCCGCGGGCGAGCCGGGCAGAACTTCCACGGCGTGAAAATCGACGAATCCGGGCCCGCGTTGTGCGTGTATCGGTGGAAAGTAAGAGAATGCCCAGAGCCCAAAGGTCCAGGACGGAGGCCGAAAAAAATTCGTGTACAGCACCCATGCGGCCACGACGCTTAAAGCAAAGAATGCTACTGCGCGCGCAAGATTACCCATCTACGCACGTCCTGACCACGCGAGCTGTGCGCGCAGCGCTCATTTCCCTAATAGCATTACGGCGGCCTAGCGGGTTCGCCTCCGTTCGGTACGGTAACGTGTTATCTACATCGTGAGCACCATAGCCAAGGCCCAATTCCCGGACGAACAGAGCGGCGGGGACTTCCAGCGCCAAGTCGATGCCTTCCGCGAGGCCATTGCCGGCGAAGCGGGCCGTTACCATCTCTATGTGTCGTGGGCATGTCCGTGGGCCTCGCGCACGATCATCGTGCGCAAACTCAAAAGTCTCGAGGATGCGATTGGCATGACGGCCGTCGATCCGATACGCGACGAGCGCGGCTGGGCATTCCGCGACGGACCCGGATACTCGCGCGATCCCATGAACGGCTTTACGTTTTTGAGCGAAGCCTATGCCGCAAGCGATCCGGATTACCGCGGGCGGGTCACGGTTCCGGCGCTTTGGGATAAGCAGGCCGGCCGCATCGTCAACAACTCCGACGACGATATCATGCGTGCGTTCGAGACGCAGTTCGACGCGTTTGCAAAGGGGCACGTTGAGCTCTATCCCGCCGAACACCGTGAGGAGATCGAGGCGCTCAACGAGCTGATTTATGAAACCGTCAACAACGGCGTGTACCGGGCCGGGTTTGCCACCTCGCAAGAAGCGTATGAAAAAGCGGCGTATCGCGTCTTCGAAACGCTCGATCGATTGGAAGAGCGCTTAGCTCATCGCCGGTACTTGGTCGCAGCGCATCCGGTGGAAACCGACTGGAAGCTGTTCGTGACGATGATCCGCTTTGACGCCGTGTACTTCGGGCATTTCAAATGCAACCTGCGCCGGATCGTAGACTATCCCAACCTCTGGGGCTACCTGCGCGACCTCTATCAGATCGAAGGCATCGCCGGAACGGTGAACTTCGACCAAATTAAACGCCACTATTACATGACGCATGATGAGATAAACCCGACGCGGATCGTTCCGATAGGGCCAACCCTCGATCTCCTGACGCCGCACGGACGGGAAAGGCTTACTTAGCAGTTTCGAGCGCCGGAAAGCTCACATTCTGCAACACGAGCGTGCTCGAAAACGCGCGATCCTTGGAGTTCGCGGCGGGCTGCCAGTTTGCGTCGATTTGGGATATCCACCAGATCGCTTGCGGACCATATGGTTTGAACGAATAGTCGATCGATGCGCTCCACCCGCCCGGATTTTCCGCATAGGTGAGCTTGCGCACTTGAAACGTTGCGCGATCGACCCACAGCGCGCGCAGCGGATAATGCTCGGCTGCGTTGAGCGGGCGCAAGGTCAAGTGATAAACGCCGGTATCGTCGAGTTGCTCGTCGCCGGCGAGCGTGACCTCGTAATGGATGGCACGAACGTGCGCGATAACAGGAAGGTTGGAGGGTGCGAACGGATCGGGCTGCGCGCTCCCCGGATAGACCGACGAAATATTAAAGCCGAGCGGAGAGTAAGCCGGCCCTTCGCAGTTGGGGCCGCGGCTCGTTTTCGTTTGCGCGAAGCCCTGATCGATCTCGACGGTTGCGCACCAGTGATCGAACGTCCGCAGCACGACGTGCTCGTTTCCGCGGGTCACGTTGCCGGCCGCATCGCGATGCGTGATGAGGGTATCAAAAGCAACATAGGCGGGAAGCGCGCGAGCTTCCCACGCGTCTTCGGCTGCAAAGAACATCTGCAGCGGTGTAAGCGCTGCGAGGATCGCGACGGATAGCATCGCGTGGCCCTAGTAGGTGTAGCGGCGGCTGATCTCCTGCGCGCGCTGGTACGTCTCCGTAGCGCGCGAGCGGAACATGGCTTCTCCCGACGCTTCGGGCGGCACGCGCAAAGCGATGTGCGTGCCCTGCGCGCTGGCTTCGACCGTGAGCGGAACGCGCGTCCCCAACAAAATTGCGCGGCGGTATTCGTTGTGATCGACGCCGATTGCAGGCGGGCCCTGCGCGTATACGTGGATCGTCGGTCCCGCCAACTCGCTCTCCACGGAAACCGCTAGCGCCCAATGGCCGCGCTCGGTTTCGGCGGCAAGCAACTCACCGAGTACCAGCTCGAGCGCGAAGAGATCTGCTCCCGGATCTTCGCTGAGTCCTCGTACGGCGTCAATAGCGCTGCGGCGCACGCGCGCGACGGAGAATGCATCGGCGGAGTCGATCGACCAGTTCATTCATAATGTTCTTCCACAATCTCGGGCTTGCCACGCGGTCAAGCGTGTGATAGACTCCCCGTAACATGTCGCGACATCACCCACCCTTTGTGGTTGAAGAGATTTTCTTTTTCACAGCGTTGTTGCCAATCGCTTGGCTGTTTGCGCTGGTTTTTGGACACAAAATCTTCGACCGTCTTCACCGCGGCCGCCGCTCCGGCCGCACGCTCCTCATCCAGCCAGCCGAGTAGCCGAGCAGGCCAAGTAACCTCGGGGACTTCTCCGGGGGGTTAGGTTCCGCCGCCCTTGTAGTGATTTTGGGCGGGTGATATACTATTCGCCTGTGCCCTGGCCGCTAGGCATATAAAAAAGAAAGAACGAGTCACCACGAGCGGGGTGGTCGGCGTCGTTCTTTTTCGTGTGCTCGGGGCGGGGACGATCGGCTTCCTTCCTTATATACCACCGAAGAGAGAGAGATAATGGCGAAAGCGACGGCTCCCAAGTCCCAGTCGAAGCCGCGGCGCAGCCGTGGTCCCGAGACTGCCGAAGGGAGATCGCGGCGGACGGCCGGCCAGGTCGACGGCGCCCCCGGAACCGTGCAGCCCAGCACGTTCCCTATGCCTACCGGCGCTTTCACCGTCGAGCAGCCCGAAGATTCGGGCCCGAAGCGCGAACGCATCAGCTTCGCCAAGATTCCGCACGTTTTGGAAGTGCCCAACCTCATCGAGCTGCAGATGGCCAGCTTCGAATGGTTCAAGACCGAAGGACTGGCAGAAGCATTCGCTTCGATCTCGCCGATTAAGGATTTCACGGGCAACCTCGTTCTCGAATTCGGCGAGCACAGTTTGGGCGAACCCAAGTATTCAGTTGAAGAGTGCCGCGAACGCGACATGACCTACAGCGCGCCGCTGCGCGTGCGCGTCCGCTTGATCACGGCCGAGTCCGGCGAAATCAAAGGTATTCCCGACCAGGAAATTTTCATGGGCGATTTCCCGCTCATGACCAACAAGGGAACGTTCATGATCAACGGCGCGGAGCGCGTGATCGTGAGCCAGCTCGTTCGTTCGCCCGGCGTGTACTATAATCAGGACGTCGATACGAACGCGCGTCCGACCTACAACGCGACGATCATTCCTAACCGCGGCGCCTGGATCGAGTTCGAAACGGACAACGGCACCAAGAATGACGAGACCGAAGGCACCATCGGCGTCCGCATCGACAAGAACCGCAAGATTTACGTTTCAACGTTCGTGCGCGCCCTTTCGCGCCCCGACCTCGGTTTCGATTGGGAGAGCGACGAAGCGATCATTAAACTGTTCGATGATTCGCCGCTAGTCCGCAACTCGATCGAAAAGGACAAGGACGTCAAGACTCGCGAGGACGCCCTCAAAGAAATTTACAAGAAACTGCGTCCGGGCGAGCCCGAGAACGCGGACAACGCCGAGAAGTTGCTCGAGTCGCTGTTCTTCGACGACAAGCGGTACGACCTGGCCGGCGTCGGACGCTACAAGCTCAACGGCAAGTTTCAGTACCGGATAGACAATCCCGATCCGGAGATGCGCGGCGAACAGCCGAGCGTCTACGTCGACGAATACAAGGACGCCGGCCTGAAGATGCCGCCGATAGGTAAGCGCAGTTTGACGCGCGAGGACATGATCGCGGTCATCCGCCGGCTCATCAAAGTCGGCACCGGGCAAATCGGCAAAGACGACATCGATCATTTGGGCAACCGCCGCATCCGGTCGGTCGGCGAACTGCTGCAGAACCAGTTCCGCGTCGGGTTGCTTCGCTTGGAACGCGTCGTGCGCGAGCGCATGACGGTGCAAGACATCGAAACGGTCACGCCGCAAGCGCTGATCAATATTCGTCCGGTTGTGGCTGCGATCAAAGAGTTTTTCGGGTCGTCGCAGCTTTCGCAGTTCATGGACCAAACCAACTCGCTAGCCGAGCTGACGCACAAACGCAGGCTCTCCGCGCTAGGTCCGGGCGGCCTTTCACGCGAGCGCGCCGGGTTCGAAGTGCGCGACGTCCACCACTCGCACTACGGCCGCATCTGCCCGATCGAAACGCCGGAAGGTCCGAACATCGGACTGATCGGATCGCTCGCGACCTACGGGCGCGTCAACCGCTTCGGGTTCATCGAGACGCCTTACCGCGTCGCCCGCGAAGGCAACGTGACCGACGAGATCGTGTATTTGACCGCAGACCGCGAAGACGAATACATCATCGCGCAGGCGAATACGCCGCTCGACGAGCGCGGCAACATCACGTCGGAATCGGTCGTCTGCCGTTACGCCGAAGAGTATATCGAAGAACCCGCGTCGCGCGTTCAACTGATGGACGTCTCGCCGAAGCAGATCGTCTCGGTCGCCACAGCGTTGATTCCGTTCCTCGAACACGATGACGCCAACCGCGCGCTGATGGGTGCGAACATGCAGCGTCAGGCCGTGCCGCTGCTCCAGCCGCAAGCTCCGATCGTCGGGACCGGCATGGAGTACCGCGCCGCCAAAGATTCGGGTTCGCTCATCGTCGCGGAAGAGCCGGGCGAGGTGACTGCTGTCGACTCCAAGTCGGTCGTGGTCAAGAACGACGAAGGCATTGAGAAAACGTACGACCTGCTGAAGTTCACGCGCAGCAACGCCGGAACGTGCATCAACCAGCGGCCGATCGTGCTGCCGGGCGAGCGCGTTACGGTCGGCCAAATTTTGGCCGACGGGCCTTCATCGGACGATGGCGAACTTGCGCTCGGCCAGAACGTCTTGGTCGGCTTCATGCCGTGGGAAGGCTACAACTACGAAGACGCGATTCTGATCAGCGAACGCATGGTCAAAGACGATCGCTTCACATCGATTCACATCGAAGAGTACGAGTGCGAAGCTCGCGACACCAAGCTTGGTCCGGAAGAGATCACGCGCGACATTCCCAACGTCGGTGAAGATTCACTCAAGGATCTCGACGAGCGCGGCATCGTGCGCATCGGCGCCGAAGTTCGCCCCGAAGATATCCTCGTCGGTAAGGTGACGCCGAAGGGCGAGACCGAGTTGACGGCGGAAGAGCGGCTGCTTCGCGCGATCTTCGGCGAAAAGTCTCGTGAAGTCCGCGACACGTCGCTGAAAGTTCCGCACGGCGAAAAGGGCAAGATCATCGATGTGAAGGTGTTCTCGCGCGAAAACGGCGACGAACTTTCTCCGGGCGTCAATCATCTGGTGCGTGTCTACGTCGCGCAAAAGCGCAAGATTCTGCAAGGCGACAAGATGGCGGGCCGCCACGGCAATAAAGGCGTTATCGCCAAAGTGCTGCCCGAAGAAGACATGCCGTACCTGGAAGACGGTACGCCGGTCGACATCGTGCTCAACCCGCTGGGCGTGCCTTCGCGCATGAACCTCGGACAGATCATGGAGACGCACTTGGGATGGGCGGCGCGCATGCTGGGCATGTACGTTTCTACTCCCGTCTTCGACGGCGCGCACGCTGAAGACATCACCGAATGGCTGCAAGACGCGGGCTTACCTGAAGACGGCAAGACGTGGCTGCGCGACGGCCGCACCGGCGATCGTTTCAGCCGGCCTATTACCGTGGGCTACATTTATATGTTGAAGCTCGCCCACTTGGTCGATGACAAGATCCACGCGCGTTCGACCGGTCCGTACTCGATGATTACGCAACAGCCGCTGGGCGGTAAAGCGCAGTTCGGCGGGCAGCGTTTCGGCGAGATGGAAGTCTGGGCGCTCGAGGCGTATGGCGCCGCTTATACGCTACAAGAGCTGTTGACGGTCAAGTCGGACGACGTCGTTGGACGCGTCAAAACCTACGAGGCGATCGTCAAGGGCGAGAACGTCATGGAGCCGGGCGTTCCCGAGTCGTTCAAGGTGCTGATCAAGGAGCTGCAGTCCCTCGCACTCGACGTCAAAGTGCTGACGGAAAATCGCGAAGAGGTCGAGATCAAAATCGCGGACGACGATGTCGGTGAGCGGGCGCAAGAGATCGGCTTGCTCATGGGTGACGAAGATCCGCGCATGACGCAGACTGCCGCCGCTCAGCGCGAGGCCGAGGCTCAGCGCGCCGTCGCGGTTCCGGGCGAAGCCGAACCGGTTGAAGAGGAAGAGGAAGAGGAAGAAATCGACGATTCCAAACCCATCGTCAGCGGCCCGGTCGGCGGCGCCATGGCGACGGCTGAGGCCGATACCCAGGTGCCCGGCGCCCGCACGATCGATGCCGTCGAGGAGCTCGAGCCTGATGCAGCCGAGCCGGCAGCCGAAGAGGAGGACGAAGAGCAGGGGTACGTCCTTGAAGAGGAAGAGGAGCCTGCCGAGGAGCCCTCGTCGCCCTTCCCGGTCGCCGAGGACGACGCCGAGCCCTTTAGGGAGCCGGCGCCCGAGGAAGAGTTCTAGCCAGTCTGCCCTGAGCGCGGCGAAGGGTTAAAAAGGGATTAGAGCAGGCTAGGGGAATCCGCCAGACAGGCAGGCCTTCGGCCTACCTACTTATTAGCGGCGCTATTTGCAAATCTGAAAGGGAAGCTCATGAGCTCTTTTCATGGCAAGCAAAGTGCGCGGACGATTTTACGTTTGTTCGCGGCACTTTTTATCACGAGCTTATTGCTCGTACAAATCGGCACACCCGCGTTTGCTGGAACCACGGGGGTCCTAACCGGAACCGTGAAGGATTCCGCGACGCAGCTGCCTTTGGCGGGAGTACAGGTCTGGGCGGTTGCGCCGACCGGCAAGTATTCTGCCACTACCAATAGTGCGGGTTTTTATTCAATAGCAGGCGTCGCGCCTGACACATACGCGGTCTCGTTCAACCTTCTGGGTTACGAGCCCGTATCTATTCCGGGCCAAAACATCTTCGCCGATCTGTCGACGAGCGTCAGTACGACGCTCGTGAAGTCGCTGCGCACGATTGCGCACGTAACCTCACGGAGCGCAGGCGGCGCGTTTCAGCCGAATCAAACGGTAAATACATATAGCGTGACCCAGCACCAAGTCCAGACGATCCTGGGCACGGCGCTGAACCTCACGGAATCGACGCTTATCACGTCTCTGCCGGGCGGCTCGGCGGACTCGAGTGGCTATCCCGTCATCCGCGGCGGCCGCGAGAACGAAGAGAACTTCGAGTTCGAAGGCATTCCCTATACCGACGCCTTTACGAACCAATTCACGAACACGTTAGCGGTGCCGGGGCTGGGCCTCCAGAGTGCACAGCTGACGCCCGGCCTTGGGAACGCGTCGCAGGATAACTATGGAACCGGTACGTTCAACTTGATCGCTAAACGCGGCGCGTATCCGGGATTTGCCACGGGGCAGATCGGTATCGGTGCGCCGACGTTCCGGCACGGTATTAACGGCGAGTGGGGTTTCGCCAGCCCGAACGGACGCATTTCCGGCTACCTATCTTATGACGGCCGAAATCTCTCGAGCGCTTACAACACGCTCAGCACGAATTGCTTAGCCCTGGGAACCTGCTTCTCACGCTATTTGCAAACGTCGAGAGAAGTCATCGGCAATTTCGTCCTCAAATTTGGACACAACAACAATCAGCAGCTGCAAGCTTTCGTAGATATGGCGAACCACCAGTTCTACTCAGGCTACGGCGGCTTCAATAACTTCAATAACCTCTGTTACGCTTCGTGCGACCCGTTCTTCCTGAGCTTTGCGCTTGCAAACGCCGGGTTGGCGGCGCCGGCGCTGAATGCGACCAGCGGTTGCGTGACGGCATTGAGCTGTCCTGGCTACACCACGGCTATTTCACCGAACGTGTCTCTGATCGAAAACATGCTCACGCTCTATCCGGGCCAGACCTCTCCGATACAAACGCTGGGATCGACGGGTCAGCCCCCCGACCTCGGCATTCAGCCAAACATCGCCTACAAGCTCGGCTACGCTTGGAACATTAGCAACTCGAGCTTCCTTGAAGCCATGGCTTTCCGCGACAACGCGGTCGTCACGTTCGATCGCGCCCTGAATGGCGGATACTCTTCCACCAATACGGAGCACCGGTCGCTGCAAGGCGGCATCGAGAACGGTCTCAAACTGGACTTCACCAAACAGCTCAGCGACAAGAACCTCTTCAAGGCGGGCGCCGTTTACAAATATCTCATCCCGGTTTTCGACGCTCCGTACCCCGATTATTATGGAATGATCGCTAACCTCATGAGCGGCCAGAACACGAGGGTGAGTAGTGCGAATGGCTCACCATCGCTCTTTTTGGCTCCGGCGGAATTCCAGGACTTCATTCCGCAGTCACAGTGCCCGTACTTACCGGTCACCAACTGCGGCTATATCTACGGATTCCCCGGTGTAACGTCGCCGCAAAGAGTCCCGACTGCGTACGAAAATACATCGGTGACCCGCAACGACTACGCGTTCTATTTGGATGACACGTGGTCGCCCAACGATAAGCTCAAAGTCGAGGGCGGACTGCGCGTTGATATGGTCAACTTCCAATACCCCAATCCAAAGATTGACCCCGCAACGTGCACGTCTCTCTACCTGCCGACGTACTCCACGAACCCCGACGGTACGTTGCAGACCTTCCCGAGCACGAACGCCGCGACCGTGACGACCTATCGCAATCCGGTCTCGGGCGCGATCCAAACGACCCTTCCGGGAAACTGCCCGGTAGCCACGTTCCCGCAGTTCACGTCTCAATCGCATCGCCCGATCGTTCCGGAGCCGATTCTCTCGGCAACGTACCGCTTAGGAGCCAACGACTCGATTCGCGCGTCATGGGGACGTTCGGTCGAAATGCCGATTTTGGCATCAGTCGACGTCACCGCCAATCCGGCCTATTTTGGAGGCCCGGGCGGAGCGTTCTTCAGTATCCCGGGCTACGGCAACAACTGCGGCGCCCTTGCGGATCAGCACTGCGTGAACTACGCAGAGCAACTCTATTGGGACAATGCGCAGGGATTCGCCGGCAGCGTTCCTTTGGAACCGATCCGGCCTACCGTTTATGTGAACGCGGACTTTTCGTGGGAACATCAGTTCACGCACGGTTTCATGAACGGCGTTTCGTTCAAACTAACACCGTGGTATCGCAAAGCTCAAGATCAGTGGGCGTTTGTCTCCACGCCGAAAATCGTTGGCGGCATCCAGCTGACCAACCCGATCACCGGCGCGCTGATCTTCAATCCCTCGGTTGCCAATAACCTGGGAAAGAGCCAGGCCACCGGCGTCGAGCTGCAATTCACCAAGGAACAGACCTACGGATTCTCCGGGCAGGTCAGTTTCACGTACCAAAACGAGTTCACGAGCGTCATCCCGACCTCGAGCAGCGAGGACTTTTTCCCGTCCATCCCCGCAGCGTCGGTTCTGCTCGGCAACGTCTATCGCGTAGGGTTCCTGTCGCCATTCGTTTCGACGTTTGATCTTTCGTATCAAACGCTTGGCGGCTGGCGCTTGGGCAGCCAAACGCAATGGAACATAGGTTACCCGGTGAGCCCCGGCTTGATCACGTCGGGCTTTGTAAACGGTCAACCGTATAACATTCCGTTCACGAACGCATGCCCCGGCTGCTCGACGACGGGCGCCGGCCAGTACGTCGATCCGATGAACCCCGGCTCATTCTTCGCACCGAACGTCGCCGTAAACCGCGGCATCCCGATGTCCGCGGCAAACGGCGGAAAACTTTCCCACCCAACGTCCGTTACGAACTTCAACATTGAATACAATGCGCCGAAGACGTGGACCGCGGGCCTGGAAGTTTTCAACGTGTTCGGGTCGCTCTTCGGCGGTCCGTCGCTGAACGGCCGGTGGCAGCCGCTTGCCAATGGTATTGGTGGTCCGCTGACCGGTCAAAATGCTACCGGGCTAGCCTTCCCGCAATACGGCATGATCGGCGATTATGGAGCACTCCGCTACGGGCGGAACGCCTATATCGATTCGCCCACCGGCATCCGGCAATTCTACTTCTACTTCCAAGTCAAGATGTAAGGAGCCACATTGACTCAACTAAAACTCATCGCGGCAGTTGTCGTTGGGGCGCTCCTTGCAGGGTGCTCAGCAAACGGCAACGCCAGTCCGCCGACGAGTGTCGTCAGCAACTTAGGGGCCAACGTGCTTCAGTTCGCTGTCGGCACGGCGAACATCGGGCAGACCGGAACGGTCGGTTTGAACACCGTCGCGACGTTTCGGCAGCCCAACGGATTGACGGCCACACTTGTCAACACACCGACAATAACGGGCCCGGCGACATTCGTAGTGCCGCCGGTCTCCCCGGTGCCGGCATGCGCCGCTTCGGTCCCCGCCTGCTCCTCGCCGTCAGGCGACGCAGGCACGAACCACATCAGCGGAGCGCCGCAAAACATCAACCCGGGCGTCGCAAATCCGGTCGTGACCTTCGCGCAAAGCGGCGGAGTCTTCTCGTACGGAATAGCACCCGAAAACGAAGGCGTCACGGGCGCCGCCGTGT
>JAAXCW010000009.1 GCA_013036095.1 Vulcanimicrobiota bacterium | reverse complement strand
GCGCTGCAGGCACCGGTTGTCAAAACAACGCAGCCACGCAGAGGCCCACGTTTGCAACCGGCGATACCTACCGGCTCTACGCGGCGACATATGACTACCCGATGTTTGAAGCTTCCCCGCCGGGAAACACACAACAGGCACCGGCTATCACGGGCGGAGCCGCGACGAGTAACCAAGCGGACATCACGACGTCGGCGTCCTTCACGAGTAGCTACTAGCTGCTTAGCAGGCGCGAAAGCGTAAGGGCCCGGAGAAATCCGGGCCCTTTTGTTTTGGGTAAGAGCATTCCAATGCAAGAAATTGTGCTGGTGATAGCAGAGCCGATCGAACCGGAGGAGCGCCGCGTCGTTCTTCCGATTCGGGTCAGTCAACGACCCCGCGATTATTTTGCCTCGGCGTGCTTGCTGGCTTTTATGGGATTCTTCTGGGTTCTCGTTTTCAGCTTACGGTTTTTTGTTCAGAGCCACCATCTGCGCTAGCGCGCTTCCGCGCCGTTTTTCTCCGGAGCGATCTCACCCCGCACGGTGCGCAGGCGCCGAGCATCGGCGGTCAGCTCCTGGAGCTCGCGAACATAAAAAGCGATGAGACGGCGGTCGATGTCGCGGCCGAGATTTTCGTGGATGATCCGCTGCAGATCACGCTCCATCTGATCGACCGGCGGAGGCGCCGGGAAACGGGAATATTCCGCAGCGAGATCCTTAATGCTGCGCCAAACCCGATCGGGAGCGCCGGGACCATCCATTCATGGTCCTATGCCCACGATAGGTACAAATAAAACAGAGCGCTACGCGCGGCGATTGGATTCGGCGATGCCGCCCATGTACATTAAGATAGTGACCACGATGCCCATGGCAGCGATGAGCAGGACGATGGCTTCGTTCATGGCGTCGGGATTAGCCGCCGGGTCCCGGCGTTACTGCGGGAGCGTGATGCGGTATGCCGCGACCTTGCCGTCGGAATCGAAGCGCACGATGACCGGAGCGGTGCCTTTGGTGAAGTTCGCCCGGTACGTGTACTCGTTCTTGAGCCCATCGTTGCTGACGTAGGTGAGCCCCTTGTAGTCCCCAAGCTTGTGGAGCTTGTCGGAGAGCATCCCCACCTGCGCTCGGGTCACCTGTTTCCTCAGCGCCGCGTCGAAATTTTGCGTGACGGCTGCGTCGTCGTTATTGTAGACGGCTTTGGTCACTCCGTCGGCCTGTTTCTGGGCGTCGGCGGCCGGCGAGCCGCAACTCGCCAAGGCCGCACTGAGAACGAAGCACGCGAGCGCGCGTGCGGCGTACACTAGATCTGGCCCCACCCGTAGGAGACCATCGACACCTGTTTTGGCGGACCGTAGGCCGCGGCCGCTACGCGCGTTCTCGGCTGAGTTCCGAAGCCGCTCTGCATGGCCGTCTGGCCGCGCTGCTGCACGATGACCGAGTGCTGATAGGCTACTTCCCGCTTGAGATCGACGATCTCGGCGAGCGCGTTATTGTAAGCGGTCCGTTCGCTGCTGTAGGCCGCCTGCATGTTGCTGTTCTCTGATTGGAGCGCAGCCTGCCGGCGCGCGTCTTCAGCGTAGCGCTCGTGCACTTTCCGGTTGTGCTGAATGATCAAGTAGGTCGCCAAACCGGCTCCCAGGAGTATATTGCGCGTACTGGCCGCGCCGTCGGCGAGGGCGGCGGAGGGGGCCGCGGCTGCCAGCATGGCTGCCATGGTCGCTCCGGCGATCGCTCTTTTCCATATCATCATTCCTCCATTGTTCCCTTCCCGGAGGCGAATCACGGGCAGGCGGCTGCCAGCTGAGCGCAAAATCCACCGCGTGGTTCATACGGAAGAGCGTCTTTCGCTCGACGACGGCGCGCAAACGACGCTCGAGCGCTGGGGAGACCGGGGCCCCGCGATTCTTGCCATCCACGGCATGACCGGCTCGCGTAAAGCATGGGAGCAGCTGGCCGCTCATTACGGCTGCGAGGCCCGAATTTATGCTTACGACCAACGCGGGCACGGCGACGGGCCGCCCGACGGTCCGATGACGCTTCACCGGTCGCTGCTCGATCTCTATATTGTCATGTCCGCAATTCCCGAAGGCGTAGATACGCTGGTTGGACATTCATGGGGCGGCGCGATCGCCATACTCGGCGGGCGCCGTTTCGACTGCAACCGCGTCATCGCGATCGATCCCATGATCCGGCAGGCGGATGCAGCATGGTACGACGCATTTTTGCGCTCCTTGAAAAAGCAGAAACTTCCGTCCAAAGCGATTAAGAAATTGCGCGACGAAAATCCGCCGGCGATGTGGGATTTGCGCGCGGACCTCGAGCGTTACCCGAAACCTTTGCTGCTGGCCGTCGGCGAAGGCCCGGAGAGCCTGTTTGCGCTCGACGATATGAAGTTCGTGCGCGAACGCGGCGGCCCCAACGTTGCGCTGCGGGTCTTCGAAGGACAGGGACACAACCTGCACCGCACCGATTTCGATCGGTTCGCGCGCGAATTCGATACTTTCTTGGCGCGCACACCCTAAAACATGCCGGCGGCGCCGGGCGGAGCGGCGGGCGTCCACTGGGGCGAGCAAACGCGCATATAGTCGGCGGCCGGCGCCGCCGCGCAAGGTCCCGGCACGTCTCCTCCCGTCGGTCCGCTCGTGCCGGAGTCCGCATTTTTTTCGGTATCGAACAGCGCCCAGCTGTAACCACCGTCGAAACTCTCGAAGTAGCGCGACGTGATCGCTTGCAGCCAATGGTACTGAGGCCATTCGGCGTTCGAGCAGGCGGCATGGCCGGGACAATCTTCCCAATGCCCCATGACTTGCGCCGTTACTAT
Source organism: Vulcanimicrobiota bacterium (assembly GCA_013036095.1). Taxonomy (GTDB): domain Bacteria; phylum Vulcanimicrobiota; class Vulcanimicrobiia; order Vulcanimicrobiales; family Vulcanimicrobiaceae; genus Rubrimentiphilum. The sequence goes on along the minus strand of JAAXCW010000009.1, from coordinate 83,156 downwards.
CACCGCCGTTAAACGGTCGCGGGGCGGCGAGCTGGATGGTGAAGGCGTATACCTGAGCACAACCGTGAAGCCGCTTGGCGCCGTTTGCGTCGAAAGCTGCAGCTCGCGCGTAAAGTGCGCGGAGCGCAAACGCACGTACGTGATCTGGTTGCCGCCGGCAATCCATGGTTGCGCAGGATCGAACCGAACCGCGGCCGGATGGAGCTCGGCCCTCGATACAGCGCCGAATAGACGGGCGACTGCGGATCTTGCAGCGCGGTGATAGGATAGGTTCGCGCGAAAAAATCGTCGACGCCGGCAATTGGAGCGCCGTCCGCCAGGGGCGCGCCGCCGGATTGTGCATAAAGCAGACGTTGAATTCGATGGTTCGCTCTATCGTAGCAATAGGCCCAAAAATGCGCGCGGTTCTGCGTGTCGCGCAAGAAGAAGTCGAGCTCGTGTCCGTCCGCATTAGACGAGCCGTATACATCGAGCTGCGGCGAGAAGATAGCCCAAGCCGAGTCTTCCTCGGCCTCAAGCCGATCCGACAGCGATCCGATCGCCGTTTCCGCCATCCGCGTTTGCGCAAGCGATGTATTCCATCGGAAGGCCGCAGCGATCGACGACAAGACGAAAAATCCGATCGCGGTGACGATCGCTAGGGCGACGGCCGTTTCCAGCAGCGTAAATCCGCGCTGCGAGCGCTGCACGCCATCGACAAGTGCCCCTCAAGCGGCCGCCGAAGCCCTCGGGATGTCGATGTTCGTCGAAAAGCGGGGCACTCTCGTGCTCGCCGCGGCAATTCTCGGCTCTGGAATGGCGCTGCTCGACGGAACGGCGGTAAACGTCATCCTTCCGCTCGTTCAGCGCGACCTGCACGCGGGCGCGCAGTTCGTTCAATGGGTTGTCGAGGGATACGCGCTGTTCGCATCGGCGCTCATACTCGTGGGCGGTGCGCTCGGCGACGTTTACGGCCGCCGCAAGATGTTCATCACCGGCACGGCGCTTTTCGCCACCGCATCGATCGGGTGCGCGATGGCGCAAACGATCGAACTGCTCGTCATCGCGCGTTGCGTGCAAGGCGTCGGGGCCGCGCTGCTGGTTCCAGAAAGTTTAGCGCTGATTAGCGCGCAGTTCGCTCCGCAAGCCCGCGGAAAGGCGATCGGAACGTGGGCGGCCTTTTCCGCGATCAGCGGAGCGGTGGGACCGGTTCTCGGCGGTGTGATCGCACAAAGCTTCTCGTGGCGATGGGTGTTCTTGTTAAACGTCCCGGTGGGCGCGCTCGTCATCCTCATTTCGTCTCGCTGGGTCAAGGAAAGCCGCGATGACTCGGCCGGCCCGCACATCGATTTTACGGGGGCAGCATTGGCGACCGCCGGGCTCGGAGGGCTCGTCTACGCGCTCATCGGCCTTCAAGATTCGTACAACGTGTTATCGCTTGCGATCGGAATCGTATCGCTCGTAGTACTGGCGCTCTTCGTCATGTATGAGAGACGCGCGAGATCGCCGATGATGCCGCTGCGATTTTTTGCTTCGCGCGACTTTGCGGCCGCAAACGCATACACGTTTCTGCTGTATGCAGGGTTAGGCGGCAGCCTGTTTTTCGTCCCGTTCGACCTGATCAACGTGCAGCATTACACGCCGGTGCAAGCCGGCGCGTCCATGCTGCCCATGACGACGATCCTTTTCTTGTTCTCGCGTTTCAGCGGGGCCCTACAGACGCGCTTTGGGGCGCGCGTGATGTTGACGGGCGGCGCTTTCGTGGCGGCCGTAGGATTTGTCTTGTTCGCGATCGCCGGCGAGGGGAAGAGCTACTGGATTTCGTTCTTCCCGGCGTCCGTCGTCTTGGGAATAGGCGCGGCGCTTTTCGTCGCGCCGCTGACCGCCACCGTCATGAACTCACTGGAGACCGCGCATGCGGGGGTGGCTTCCGGCGTCAACAATGCGATCTCGCGCGCCGCCGGACTACTCGCCGTCGCCGGGCTCGGCCTGGTTCTCAGTGCCGTCTTCTATCGCGCGTACGACGCTCAAATCGGCCACGCCCCGGTTACGGCGCAGACGCGGCACGCTTTGGCACGCGACCGGACGAGGCTCCTGACCGGCTACGTTCCCGACGTTGGGCCAGCCGACCGCGCCGTCGTCCGCGCGATCGTCGGCCGCTCGTTCGTCGGCGGATTCGCTTGGGCGATGGCCGTTTCGGCGGCGCTGGCATTCGCGGCTGCCGGGATTGCAAAATTTTCGTTCAGCCGTACGGGAACGGATGGAACCGCGTGAGCCACCCGTGCTAGGCTTTACAATGGTGCGGCTGCTTTCAGCCGGGCGCTTTTTGCAATGAAGCAGATGGAAACGCGGGTCATCCAGCTGGACGGCGATTGGGATATCGCCCGCCGTGACGAGCTCGAGCGGCTCCTGAGGCCTGCCTACGACTCGCCGGGCAACCTCATCATCGACATGTACGCCGTGAACTACGCCGACAGCACGATCTTGGCGGCCCTCATCGTGCTGCGAAACCGCCGCCGGAGCAAGGGGCTCCCTCTTCCAAGCCTGGTCATCGGCTCGCGGCAGGTCCGACGCCTCCTGAGCATCGCCGGGCTGAGCGAAGCCTTTTCGCTCTACGGGAGCCTAGAGGAAGCCAAGGCCCGCGAATCCTTGACCCCTTAGACCCCGCGCCGTATAATAACCGTCTGTGCCCGCCCTTGGCGGCCAGAGGCAACGGTGGGACTCCTTACGTGACCACGTGAGACGAGCGCCCTGCGTAAGCCCCGGCCAAAGCGTGACGGCCCCGGAGAATCCTTGAACCTCATAGACGTCAACAATTTCGACGCGATGCGAATCGGTTTGGCATCGCCCGAGCAGATTCGCGCGTGGTCTTTCGGCGAAGTCAAGAAACCCGAAACGATCAATTACCGCACGCTCAAGCCCGAGCGCGACGGTCTGTTCTGCGAGAAGATTTTCGGCCCCACCAAAGACTGGGAATGCCACTGCGGCAAGTACAAGCGGATCCGCTTTAAAGGCATGATCTGCGACCGCTGCGGCGTCGAGATCACGCGCGCGAAAGTGCGCCGCGAACGCATGGGGCACATCGAACTGGCAACTCCGGTCAGCCACATCTGGTATTTCAAGGGAGTTCCTAGCCGCATCGGCATCCTGCTCGACATGTCGCCGCGCCAGCTTGAAAAGGTGATCTACTTCGCGGCTTACGTCGTCATCGATGCGGGCAGCACGCCGCTGCAGAAGCGCGAGGTTCTCACGGAGCAAAAATACCGCGAGTACCGCGAAAAATACGGCACCGCTTTCAAAGCCGGCATGGGAGCCGAAGCGATCCGCGAGCTGCTCCGCGATTTGAATTTACGCAAGCTTCAGGAAGAGCTCCGCAGTGAATTCCAAACGACGAGCGGACAGAAACGTCTCAAGGCCATCAAGCGACTCGAAGTCGTGGAAGCGTTCATTAATAGCGGCAACAAGCCCGAGTGGATGATCCTGTCGGCCGTACCGGTCATCGCGCCGGAGCTGCGCCCGATGGTTCAGCTCGACGGAGGGCGTTTTGCGACCTCCGATTTGAACGATCTCTACCGCCGCGTGATTAACCGGAACAACCGCCTCAAGCGTCTACTGGAGCTTTCCGCGCCCGAAATCATCATTAAGAACGAAAAGCGGATGTTGCAAGAAGCGGTCGATGCGCTGATCGACAACGGCCGCCGCGGGCGTCCCGTTACCGGGCCCAACAACCGCCCGTTGAAGTCGCTTTCGGATATCTTAAAAGGAAAGCAAGGGCGCTTCCGGCAGAACTTGCTCGGAAAACGCGTCGATTACTCGGGCCGCTCGGTCATCGTCGTCGGTCCGACGCTCAAGCTGCACCAGTGCGGGCTTCCTAAAGAAATGGCGCTCGAGCTTTTCAAGCCTTTCGTCATGAAAAAACTGGTCGATCGCGGTCAGGCCCACAATATCAAGAGCGCGAAGCGCATGGTCGAACGCGTGCGCCCGGAAGTTTGGGACGTCCTCGACGAGGTCATCCGCGAACATCCGGTTCTATTGAACCGCGCGCCCACGCTTCACCGCTTGGGCATCCAAGCTTTCGAACCGGTGCTCGTTGAAGGCAAGGCCATTCATCTGCATCCGCTCGTCTGCACGCCGTACAATGCCGACTTCGACGGCGATCAGATGGCCGTGCATTTGCCGCTCTCGGCAGGCGCTCAGGCCGAAGCGCGCATCTTGATGCTCTCTTCGAACAACATCTTGCTGCCGGCATACGGCAATCCGGTCTCCATTCCGACCCAAGACATGGTGCTCGGGTTGTACTATCTCACGTTTCACCGCGACGAGTACGTCGGGCCGGCCAAAGCGGCGATCGCCGACGATTACGACGCGAAAGTCGAACGCGAGGATAGCGTTTCGCGCAGCAACGGCAAGCGCAAAAAGGGCAAGGGCGAGAGCGAAGGCGCCGCGCCGCGCATGCACTCGTTCAGCAGTCCCGACGAAGCGATCATGGCGCACGAGACGCATCACGTCGCACTGCAAGAGTGGATCAACGTGCGCTGGCGCGGAGAACTGATCCGCACGACGGTCGGGCGGGTCATTTTCAACAACGCGTTCCCGGAGAATTGGAACCACCCATACGTCAACAACATCTTCGACAAGAGCGCGCTCAAGAAACTGATCACAGATTGCTACCGCAAGTACGGAAACGCCGAGACGGCAAAGTTCCTGGATGCCATCAAAGACCTCGGCTTCCACTATGCGACGCAGTCGGGCACGACCGTTTCGATTACCGACATCATCTTGCCCGAGGCCAAGTACGAAATCTTGAACAAGGCGCAGGGCGAAGTCGACGAACTCCACCGCCTGTACGAGCAAGGCTTCATTTCGCACGACGAGCAGTACAATAAGACGATCGATATTTGGTCGAAAGCCAGCGACGACGTCAGCGAGGCGATGCAGAGTTCGTTCAGCCCGCTCAACCCGGTCTTCATGATGGCGACCTCGGGCGCGCGCGGATCGATCGCCCAAGTCAAACAGCTGGGCGGCATGCGCGGATTGATGTCCGATCCCTCCGGCCGGATTCTCGAAATTCCGGTCAAGGCGTCACTCAAAGAAGGCCTGACTGTCCTGGAATACTTCATCTCGACGCACGGCGCGCGTAAAGGCTTGGCGGATACCGCGCTGCGCACGGCCGATTCTGGTTACCTGACGCGCCGTCTCGTCGACGTCGCGCAGGACGTCATCATCCGCGAAGAAGATTGCGGAACGTCTAACGGCATCGTCGTCTCGGACATCGCCTCGGGCAAGGAAATCATCGAGCCGCTCGGCGACCGGATCATCGGACGCCGCGCCGCCGAAGACGTCAAAGAAGGCCGTACAGTCATGGCGAAACGCGACAGCGAGATCGACGAAGAGAAGGTTAAGACGATTCTCGAAAACGGCATCAAGAGCGTGAAGATCCGTTCCGTCCTTACGTGTAAAGCGAAGTACGGCGTCTGCTCGATGTGCTATGGCCGTAATCTGGCGACCGGTAACAAAGTCGACATCGGCGAAGCGGTGGGTATCATCGCGGCGCAATCGATCGGCGAGCCCGGCACGCAGCTGACGTTGCGCACGTTCCACACGGGCGGCGTGGCGACTGAAGACATCATCACGGGTCTGCCGCGCGTCGAGGAAATCTTCGAAGCGCGTAAACCCAAAGGCCAAGGCACGATCGCCGAACACAACGGTAAAATCAAGTTCGGCGAAGAGAAAAATCGCCGCGTGGTCTTCGTCGTCGACGAGACCGGCGAAGAGCACGAGTACGATATCGGGCACGGCATGCATTTGCTGGTGCACGAAGGCGACAAGGTCTCGGTCGGCGATCAGCTCAGCGAAGGGTCCCTCAATCCGCACGATATTCTGCGGGTCAAAGGCGAGACGGCGCTTCAGAACTACCTGGTGGAAGAAGTGCAGAAGGTCTATCGCTCACAAGGCGTCGACATCAACGACAAACACATCGAGGTCATCGTGCGTTCGATGCTGCGTAAAGTCAAAGTCCGCGACGGCGGAGATACGCAGATGCTTCCGGGCCAGCTGGTTGAACTCGCGAATTTCATCGAGCAGAACGAACGTCTGGGCTCGGGAGACCAGAAGGCAACGGCGGATCCGGTACTGCTCGGTGTGACCAAAGCATCGCTGGCCACGGAATCGTTCTTGTCGGCGGCGTCTTTCCAAGAAACGACGCGCGTGCTGACCGACGCAGCGATCAAAGGCAAGCACGATCCGCTGCTCGGTTTGAAAGAGAACGTCATCATCGGCAAGCTGATTCCGGCGGGCACGGGTATGTCGCGATACCGCAACATCAAGATCGAGCCCGAAGGTCAGGATCTCGACGACGACGGGCGTCCGCGCAATCAGTTCGAGGCTTCCGTCTACGATACGATGAGCGCCGACGACGCGGCGTTAGCCGAAGTCATGGCCGCGAGCGGCGACGGCATGCAGAAACTCGTGAGCGCTTACGACCGCACGCGCGAACCGGCGACGGTGCAGTACGAGGGCGAATACGAAGATCACACCGCCGTGCATGCGCCGCCGAAAAAGACGCAGTACGACAAGACCGGCTTTAAGGGGATCAGCCCCGAAGATCTGTAGACCGCTGTGAAGGGGCGCGCCGCCGTATTCGTTCGTTACCGCAGCGGCGACGGCGCCGGCCATGTCGGTTGGGCGTTCGAGTACGAGCCGCGGAAACGGATCGATGCGGGGTCGGTTGAGAACCACACGGGAGGCATCCACGCGGATGCCTCCCACATGGATTTCTGGAACGAGCTGAGTTCCGATCCCGTCGCCTGCATGCGCAAAAACGAATACGACGACGTGAAGTTCGTCGACGTCGACGATCCCGATCCCGTCAGAGCCTACCAGACGGTGCGCTGGATCGAAAAGCACGCCTACACGGCCATTTTGCGCAACTGCTTGGACGACGCATACGATGTATTGCGCGCCTACGGCGTCGCCGATCTCGAGCCGCCCTCCCATGACTGGTTTCCAAAGAATTGGTTCGCCCACTTCCGCGGCACGCAGCGCGCGGTCGCAGAGTTTGACTGGAATGAGGGTCAGACGCAAGAGTCCGGCGGAAACGAAAAGCTGCCGGATCCGCGTTCGCTCGAACCCCAGGCACCGGATTGGCGAAATCCGTTGCGCGCCGTCTTTTCGTTATTTCGCTTGGAGCTGTTCCGCGATTTCTTTCGCGGGCTCGTTCACCGCCGGCGCCGCCGGGGTTAGGGGCAGGACCTGCGCGGCTTCCTGATACGCGCAGAGCAGATTCACGAGCGCCATCTGTTCGGGCGTTTTGCACGGCGATTCCAGTAAAAGCGGACTGCAAACGATGATGCTCGCGCATTGAGCGCGCGATATCGCGACGTTGAAACGGTTCTTGTCGAAAAGAAAGCCCGCGTCGCGGGGAAGCGTTTGCGAACTCGACGTGGCCATGCTGTAGATCACGACGGCCGCTTCCTGCCCCTGAAATTTGTCGACGGTCCCGACGCGCACGCGATCGTCTCCGCCGGCCTCCAAGAGTTCTTTAATGCGGATCCGCTGTAAGTTGTACGGCGCGACGATCAAAATGTCGTCTTGCGTCACCGGCCGCGGCGTACCGCCTATCGTCACACTGCCTTGCAACAACCTGCCTACCGCGTCCGTAATCCACGCGGCTTCCTCGTCGGATTTTCGGCCGTTGCCTTCGTGTTCGATTGGCGCAAAGAGCGGGCCGGCGGCCGCAAAACCCGGCGCCGCGATAGCGTTTTGTGCGGTCGAAGGCGCGTTGCGCAGCCGGCCTTCATAAATGTTTTCCGAGATAAACCTGGTCAGCTCCGGGCTCAATCGATAGGTCGTATCCAGAAATACGCCGCGATCCGGGGGAATCGTGCGGTCGCCGCCGAGCAGATGTTCGAGGATCGAAAGGGCGGTGCCGTCCGGATGCGTTCCTTTCGTGACCTGCGGAAGCTGAAGTGGATCGCCGAGAAGAACCACGTTTTTTCCCGCTATCGACGCGATCAAGGCATCGGCCAGTGAGACTTGCCCGGCTTCGTCGATGAACACATAATCGAACTCGCGCACGAGGCTTTCGTCGGCCCAAGCATACGTCGTACCGGCCGCGAGGACGCACAGCTCCGACGTGAGTGCGCCGATGTCGTCCAAGCTCTCCATCATCGGCCAATCGGGCAGCGTCTCGTATTTCGATCCCTCGGTCGTCGCGCTTTCCTTATGGCATCCGTGAAAGCGAAACGCGCGCGCTCTTGCGGTTTCCTCGACCTTGCGCAGGAGATTGTGCACGGCTTTGTGGCTTTGCGCGACGACGCCGACTCGTTTGCCGGCTTGCAGCAAATCGACGATCGCGCTCGCCCCGGCGGTGGTCTTTCCCGATCCGGGTGGCCCCTGGATGAAAAGCGCGCTGCGATCGAGATTCCCGATGACGCGCGAGACCGAAGCCGGCGTGATCTGCTCGGGCTGCACGGGCCCCGCCGTCTTGAGTACGGGGGCGCGATTGAGGAGCATCTGCAACGTCGCCGGGTAATCGGCTTGCAGCGTGCCGGCGACGTACGCTTGCGCGATTCGTTCCATCGCCGCGCGTTTCTTGTGCTGCGGAATGGGCGTTCCGGGAATGAGCGCGCGCAGCGCCGCCGGCTCGATCGCTTTGGTGAGTTTGATCTGCACTTCGCGTTTGGCGCCGTCGATGCTGACGATCTCGCCGGCCCCCTTTCTCGAGTACGGATCATGGCAACCCTTAAACGGTAGCCGGTGCTCTTGCGACGGGTAGTCGTACGTGTAGACGAGATTGCGGTCTTCGGGGTTTCGTTTGTATGGGGCGGCATCGGTGCGCAGCATGAGATTTCCGAGCGCCTCGTCATCGTATTCCTGAAGATCTTGCGGGTTCGCGCAGCGCTCGAAGTATTTCCACCACTCCGGTTTGTGTTCGCGCCGGTGGTACTGCAGCAGATTACCGAGCAGCCACCGGGCGCGCAGATCGTCGCTCCAGCCGCGCAGCTCGCTGAGCGAGTCGGGTGCGGGCAGGCCGTCGAGAAAATGTCTCTCGAGGCCGGTCTGGCCGGGTTCTTCGGCCGCCTTGACCTCTGGCGCGCGGCGCCACTCTATCGGGTGCTCTCGACCGTCGTTGAGCTCGTCGCGCAGAACGCGCAGCCATTCGCGCAGCCGGTATGTCGACCGGCAGTCGTCTTCGTTGTAAGCACGGATATCTTCCAAAATGGCATCGTCGGGCTGGTCGAGCCACGATTCGAACATGACGATCGACTCGTCGCCGCCCTTGACTTGCGTCTCGCGCTGCAGCCCATAGAACGCTTCGACTTTCTTGATCGAATACGACGGCTGAGAGATCCACAGTCCTTGCCGCACGACGGGATAGAGATCGACGAAAACCCCCTGTCGCAAGAAATCGTCGACCTCGCGTTCGCGCGTGCCGTAGCGGCCCATCAAGCGTTTGAGAACTGAGATTTCGTACGAAGCGTAGTGATAAACATGTGCGCCTGGATATCGGGATCGCCGCAGTACGACGAAATCGACGAATGCTTCGAAGGCCGCGCGCTCGAGCGACGGATCGGTAGCCCAAAACGCTTGGTAGGCATCTTCGGCTGGGAGATACAGTCCCCAGAGATACTCGAGTCCGCGGTCGGCGCGGTATAGCGGGTCGCCTTCGATATCGAAGAAGACATCGCCCGGATCGGGTTTGGGAAGCTTTGCAAAGCCGCTGAGCTCGTCGGAAAGCGGGCGGAACTTGTAAAAGTGCTCGGAAGATCCGTTCTTGCGACCGACCCGGTGCAGATGCTGCTGCGCGGCCTGTGCCTGTAGCCGTCCGAATGTGCCCTCCGTCATTTTCTTCGGGCGCTGATCGGTTCCGGCTTCGGCCAGGTGGGCGAGCGTCCTGATTCCGCTTTTTTCAAGCTTGGCGATCTGATCGCGACGGATGCCGGCTACCAAACTCAAATGGTCGTCGTCGTCGCGTCGCTTCGTGCACTGCGCGTTCCAAGGACAGATCGCGCAATGCGCGCACTCGAACGGATAGACATCGCGGCCCCCCGTTTGGACGCTCTCCAAGAACGAGCGCTTTACGCGCCGGTAGTACGCGGAATAGTCGGCCAATCTAAACGGCGAATGCTCGCCGCTTCCCAGCACGATATGTCCGAATTGCGGCGCCGTGCCTTGTACGCGCAGCAGGTGTTCGCTGTAATTACAGAGCTGAATCAGGAAGTACGGCTTGGGATGGAGCGCGAGCTTCGTGTCGATGACCTCGTAACTCCAGTCCCAGCGTGCGGACTTCGTTTCGATGCGGCGCAAAAAGTCCGCGTGCCCCACGAACGTACCGTCGAAAAACATGGCCTGGTAAATGAAGCGCACGCCGTGCTCCATCGCCCGCACCGTTCGGGCTTCGGCTTCGCGCAAGCCGGCGATCGTGTTTTCGGCCGGCCGGTCGAATATTTCGACTTCGCCCTGGAGCTCGGTCAGACGCTGGAGATAATGCCGCTCGTGCTCTTCGCCCTTGCGCGCGAGCAGCGCTGTCATAGGGTCGACGCCGGCCGGCCGTTCCTTCTCGCCGAGCGCGACCAAGCGATCCAGTTCTGTGAGGTGACGGCACTCGAGAAAGTTGTTCAGGTCGGACGCCGAGTAGACGGCGGCGCCGTCGATGCGCTGCATACGCTAAGTTCTACCGTGGCACTGTGCCATACGCCTGGCACACGGAGCTAAGGATTTTCGAAGACGAGGAGCTTAGACCGGATGCGGCTTTTGGTTGCTCAGCCGAAGGCGCCGCTGCAACTCCCGGCTCGGAACCCGGACGCGGTCGGCGAGCCTCACTAGCCAGAGCAGCCTGATGGTCCACCAGGTCATGTCGATTTCGTACCACGCCATGCCGTGCCGGGCGGAATACGGAAAGGCATGGTGGTTATTATGCCAGCCCTCGCCGAAGGAAAGCAGCGCGACCCACCAAGAGTTGGTCGAGCGGTCCGTCGTCTTGTAAGTCCGATAACCGAACATATGCGTGGCGCTGTTGACGAGCCACGTCGAATGGTACGCGAAAACGAGGCGTCCGAAAATGGCCCATACAACGAACGGCCAGCCGCCGAGTGCGAATAGCAGCCCGCCGAACGCAAGTTGGATCGGAAAGTTCAGCCGGTAAAGCGCGCGGTAAAAAGGATCGCTCCACAAGTCCGGACAGTATTTTTGAAATTCGGGAACGGTACGCGGCACATCGGGATTCGGCTTGAAGATCCACTCCATGTGTGCCCAGCCAAAGCCGCGCCGCACGTCATGCGGGTCGCCGTTCTGATCGGCGTGCGCATGGTGGCGGCGGTGCGTTGCTACCCAAGATATCGGATCGCCTTGCATCGCCAGCAGCCCCATAATCGCAGTTGCGTATTCCACGGGTTTGACCAAGCGGACGCTGCGATGCGTCAGCGTGCGATGGTAACAGAGCGTAATGCCTAGCGCGCCGGTGGCATAAGCGACGCAGGCCGCGGCGATGATCGCCTGCCACGAGAAGAACATCGGCACGAAAACTGCCAAGGCGCAAAGGTGAATGATAAGAAGGCCTATGCCGTTTGGCCAGTTTGGGCGCGCGTCAACCATTTGGAGTACTCTTCCCACTTCCAGCGTTCGCTTAAAGCGCGCCGGTCTTTCTTAAACGAGTCCGGCGCGAATGGCGTGTACGGCGACCTGTGTGCGCGCCGTCAGGTTCATCTTCGCCAAGACGTGCGAAATATGATTCTTCACGGTTTTGTCGCTGAGTTTGAGACGGCTCGATATCTCTTTGTTCGAGAGCCCTTCAGCGACCAAGCGCACGACCTCGATTTCGCGCTCCGACAATGTTGAAAATGCACGGACCGCGGGAGCGGGAACAGGTTTCAAGGCCGGCAGCGCCGCCTCGGGCGACATGCGCCGCAGCGTATCGATGGCTTCCGCGATCGTCATCGCGCGCAGCGTGGCGGCCAGGGAAGAGGCCTCGCCGAGGACATCGATTTGGCGCTCCAGGTCGAGCAGCCGGCCCAGCGTCTTGGAAATGACGGGGTCCGAGCCGGAAAAGACGTTCCCGGCAGCCTCGTGAGTAACGGCCATGTCCGAACAGGGTACTGGGCTGGATTGTCCTGGGCCTTACGGACTATAACAAGCTCCTTACAAAGTGCTTACAAGAACCGCCCGGTTCCTAGAGTCCGGCCGCGGGGCGCTGTCGTAAGAGACGGCGATGGGAGCCGGTTTGAAGGCTGCCGGGCTCGAGGTCCGGCGCGACGCGCTGCTAGACCGGCTGGAGAAAGCCCGGCCGAAGATTTTGGCACTCCTAGCGCCCGCCGGTTTCGGAAAATCGACACTAGCGCGCCAGCTCCTCGCGGGCAAAACCAACGCGGCCATCTGCGATGCTTGCGACGTCGCGGGAGATCTCGAACTCGCGCGCCGGCTCATTCCGGCGCTGGCCGCTGAGAATCCGCGCCGCACGCAGACGCTCACCCAACGCGAGCTCATGATGGGCGATTCCGGCACGGCGGTGGCGGATCGCGTGAACCTCGCGCTGGAAGCTTGGAAAGAGCCGATCGAAGACTCGACGTTTGTCTTTGAAAACGCCGAACATTTGGCGCGCGATCCGGCTGCCCGCGAATTTTTTAGCCGCTTGCTGGCGCAGCGCCCGCCCGGGCGTGACGTCGTTATCTGTTCACGCGAGAATCTGCGCGTGCATCTAACGCGGTTCGCGCCGCCGCACGAGATCTTGACGCTGCGCGCCGAAGATTTGGCGCTCGACCGGTCAGAGCTCGGGGAGCTCTTTGGATCGTACGCCGATCGGCCGGGTTTTGTCGCGCGGATCATGCAGCTGTCGCAAGGTTGGCCGATCGCAGTCTTTCTGCTCCGGCGGTTCGCGGGCGAAGGACGCATCGACAGTCTCCTCGAGAGTTTGAACGACGTCGCATTTGAGGAACTTCACGACTATCTCGCCGATCAAGTGCTCGCCTCGCTCGATCCGCTGCTGGTGGATGCGCTCTTTGCGTGCGCGTGCATTCCCAACGCACATGTCGCCGATCTGCGCGCCGCGCTGCCCGAAGAACGCGCGATCTCCGCGCTCCAAGACTTCGCGAAGGGATCGCCCTTCATCACGCGTTCGGACGAGGCATTCGTGCTGCACCCGTTGCTCAGCTCGCTGTTGACGGAACGCCGTCGTGAAGAACGCGAGGAACTCCTCGAGCGCGTTGCCGGCGCGCACACGCAAGCCAAGCGTTTCCAGCGCGCCGCGGAACTGCACCTGGCGCGGGGCGATCAGGAAGCGGCGGCCGACGTTCTCGCGCGCCATGAGGTCATACGCGACCGCGCTCCTTCGATGGAGTACGCGCGCGTGTTAGCGTCTCTCGATCACTCGCTGGTGCAGCGTTATCCGCGGCTCTGGGCGGTAACGGCGATGCTGCGGATGTTCTGCATCGATTGCGAGGAGCTGCTCGACGAAGCCGAATCGCTTTGGCGGACGCTTTCGCCCGACGTGAGCGCCTCCGAACGCGGCTACGTGATGCTCTTCCGGATCATGCTCATGAGTTACATCGGCTTGATTGACGACGCCGAGAAGATGCTCCAGGAATTTCTTGCCGGCCGGAACGGAGCGGCGCAAAGCAAGGACTACGTCGAAGCATACCTCGGATACGTCTTAGGGGTCATGCGGTCGCGCGTCGGCCGGATCGAACAAGCCGAGCGCGATCTAACGATCGCGCTTCCAAAAGTCGGAGGCACCGATATCGCCGGTTCGGGAGCGCTCCTCACGCTGGGCGCCGACATCGCGCGCGTGCGTGGCGAGTTCGCCGTGGCGCGGCAATTTATCGACCGGGCGCTCGAGAGCGCGCGCCGTTCGGGTTTGTGGAACTTCATTGCTTTCGATTTGGCCGAAGCGTGTTTTGGGGCTTGGTTCGCCGGTGACGACGCCGCTTTCGTTCGATACGGCCTCGAACTCGACGACGTCGTCCACCGTAACGGCATACGCTGCCTCGCGTTTTTTGCGGGTGCGGTGCGCGGGCGTACCGAGCAGCCGGCGGATGCAGACTTATTGAAATTCGTCGCTTGCGGGCGGATGATCGCAGCCGCTGCGTCGCACGACCGGAGAACGGCCGTACGCAATGCTCGTTCCGCGGTTACTGCGGCCCAGCAGCTTCGTTCCCCGTTTACGCTCTGCTTAGCATATTTGACTCTGGCAGTTTACGACGACGCCGGTGCGTCAGAGCACTTCGGCGGAGCGGTTGAAGCTGCCGCGCGATGCGAATCGCCGCCGCTGCAGAATGCCGTACGCGCAGTGTCGGAGGGCCGCGCCGACGACGGAATGCTCAATCCGTTCATGATGCGCCTTCACCACGAGCGAACGGGAACTGCGCCGCCGCTCGAAGTGCTGCTTACGGGCGGCGCCGTTCGGACGGCCGGTGCAGAGGTCACGCTCTCCGAGCGAGAGTTTGCGCTCCTGGCGGCGCTGTCGATTCGACGTGAGACCGTGCCGCGAGCGCGTCTGACGGACCTTCTTTGGCCCGAATTGGATGAGCCTTCGGCGCGGAATGCGCTCAGCGTCTGCCTTCACCGCCTGCGGCAGCACCTCAACATCGATCAGAGTGTGGTGCGCAAGAAAGACGGCTACGCTTTGCACGACGACGTGCGGGTGGATCTCTGGGAGATCGATCGCACGGTGATCGCGCTGCGTTCTCGCACTGCGCTCGCGGACAGCGAACGCGCGCTCCTTTCCGGCGTCTACGAACAGTTGCGGCGAAAGCGGCCCGAACGGATGCTGCAGTGGGACTGGTTTGAGCCAACCGAGCGGCACATTCGCGAGCTGCGGCTGGAGGTTGCACACCGGCTTGCCGCTGACGCGCTGAGCCACGGACAAGTTCATCGCGCGCTCGAGCTGGCTGAAGAAATGATTGGCTACGACCCGTGTGACGAAGCGGGACGAGAGCTGGCAATCACTGCGCATTTGCGGCGCGGGGATCGCGCCGCCGCTATGCGCCAATACCGCCAATACCGTGAGACCCTGCTAGCCGAATTGCAGTGCGAGCCGTCCGACGAAATCAAAGAGCTCGTCGGCCTAGCGCAACACACGGCGTAGCGTAAAATGATCGGGATGCTCATGGCGGCGCTGGCCGCGACGTCGTCTACGTCCCCCTCTCCGCCGCCCGTTGCGATCCGGCAGTACGACGTGCTCGTCTCCGCCGGACACGAAGGCCGCCCTGCGAGCTGCCCGCACTTTCCGAAGCGGCGGTGTAATCTGGGTGCGGCGGGCGAGCGGCAGTGGACTCCGATAGTCGCCGACGAAACGGCGCGCGCATTACGGGCGTCCGGGCTCAGCGTCGCGCGCGAGCCGGCGGACTTCGACGGATTCTTCGATGTGAAAGCCGCCGTCTTCATCCATTTTGACGGCAGCGATCATCCGTGTTCAACCGGAGCTTCGATCGGTTACCACGACAGCGGATCCTCCGCCGCGGCCAAGCTGTGGCGTGACCTGTATTCGCGCTACTTCCCGTTCAGGTTCATGCCCGATAACTTTACCGGCAACTTGCGGGACTACTACGGATTCAGGCAAGTGCACGCGGCCCGAGGAGCGCTGGTGATCGAGCTTGGTGAAATCTCGTGTCCGGCGCAGCGGCAATGGCTGGCGCCGCGCCTGAAGTTGGCGGCGGACCTCATCGCGGATTCCATAAGGCAGCTGATTGCCAAGAAGTGAATGCGGCAATGCGCGGCTAAAGCGGCCGTATGCGCCGATTGTTTCTTGCATTCGCCCTCGTAGCTGCGTTCGCGCCTCGGATGGCCGGCGCCGCGGAACAAAAAGAAACTCCTAAACCATCGCCCACGCCTGGGTTTTTCGACCAGATGCGTTTTCGCAGCGTGGGTCCGGCGGTTTCGGGCGGCCGTCTTGGCGCCGTAGCCGGAACCGACGCCGACTCTTCGCTCTATTATGTAGGAGCGGCAGGCGGCGGCGTGTGGCGCAGCACGAACGGCGGTCAAACATTTTCGCCGGTTTTCGACTCGCAGGGCGTCGGCTCGATTGGTGCCATCGCTATCGATCCGCGCGATCCGAAGATCGTTTGGGTGGGGACGGGCGAAGGCGCGCCGCGCAACGACGTCTCGCAAGGCGACGGGATCTACCGCAGCGCGGACGGCGGAAGGACGTGGAGCCACGTGCTCGTTTTACGGAACGCGCTTGTGGCCGCTATTTTGGTCGATCCGCGCGATTCCAACTCGGTGCTCGCCGGAGTGCTCGGCGATCCATTCGCAGATAACGAGGCCCGTGGAATGTACCGAACTTCCGACGGCGGTAAAACGTGGCAGAAGACGTTGTACGTGGACGCGCGCACCGGCGCCTCCGATATTGCGGCTTCCGCCAAAGAGCCCGGTGTTGTGTATGGTGGAATGTGGCCGTACCGCCGCACCGGATGGAGCTCGGAGAGCGGCGGCACGCAAGGCGGACTCTATAAGTCTTCCGACTTCGGCGCAACCTGGCGGAAGCTGTCGGGCAACGGATTGCCCGTCGGAGAAACCGGGCGCATCGGCATCGCGGTGGCTCCATCGGATCCGCAGCGTGTCTATGCGTTGATCGAATCAAAACAGGGTTTGCTCTGGCGCAGCGATGACGGCGGAGCAACCTGGAAACTCACGAGTTCGAACACACTTATAAACGAAAGGCCGTTTTACTACTCCCATCTCTTCGTCGATCCGACCAACGAAGATCATCTCTGGGCGCTTTCCGTGCATTTGACCGCTAGCAATGATGGCGGCAAGACGTGGAGAATCGGCGCGCGCGGCGTGCATGGCGACAATCACGCGATGTGGATCTCAAGGGACGCCAAGCGCATCATCGAGGGTAACGACGGCGGGCCCTCTTTTTCATATGACGACGGCGCGACGTGGCAGATGCCGCACAATTTAGCGATCGCGCAACTCTATCACATCGGATACGACCGGCAGAATCCCTACCACGTCTGTGCTCCGTTGCAAGACAATGGGGTGTGGTGTGCTCCGAACGACGGATTGAGTGGCGGCATCAGCTCGAGCCAATGGCAGAACATGGGAGGCGGCGACGGCACGTGGGTCGTTCCCGATCCGCTGCAACCACGCTTCGTATGGCTGACGAGCGGCGGCGGCAACTTCGCCGGGGAGATCGGCGTAATCGATACGCGCACGAACGAAATCCGGACCGTCTCCCCGTACTTGCACGATCAGAACGTAGTCGACCCGCGCGATCTCAAGTACCGGTTTAACTGGGAGACGCCGATTGCGTTCGATCCGTTCGACCCGCATGTCGTATACACCGCAGGCGACGTCATCTTCAAGACGCGCGACGCGGGCCGGAATTGGCGGGCGATCAGCGGCGATTTAACACGAAACTCCCGCAGCCACGAGGTCGTGAGCGGCGGTATTACGCTCGATGGGACAGGCGCCGAAACGTCGGAGACCATCCTTTATATAGAGCCTTCGCGCGTCAGGCGCGGGGAGCTGTGGGTTGGCACTGACGACGGATACATCCAGTTGACCCAAGACGGGGGGAAGAGCTGGCGCAACGTCACGCCCGCGGGCGTTCGCCCCTTCGGACGCTTCGCGAGCCTCTCGGCATCGGTGCATAAGGCCGGACTTTTATACGCGGCCTACGATCTGCATATGGTAGGCGATCGCACTCCGCACGTCTTCATGACCGCCGACTATGGCAAGCATTGGCGAGACATTGCGGCGAACTTGCCCGCCGGTCAGGAAGTGCGCAGTGTGCGCGCCGACCCGCATAATAGTCAACTCCTTTACGCCGGGCTCGAGAACAGCTTGTGGGCCACCTTCGATGGCGGCGGCCATTGGCGCAACATCAATTTCAACTTGCCCCCAAGCTCGGTGCGCGACATCGCGGTTCAGCCCGATCGCGACGACTTGCTGCTGGCGACGCACGGCCGTAGCGTGTGGATACTGGACGATCTCTCCCCGCTTCAGAATCTGCAAACGGCTCAAAGATCGCGTTCCGGCGTGTATGTTTTCCCGGCGCGGACAGCAATCCAGTGGAACGAGCATAACTATTTTGGAACGCGCACCGATGGCGCTGGCCCGCCATACGGCACGATCGTCACGTACTACTTGAAACGGCCGTCCGCTTTCGGACCGACGGCGGAGATCCTCGACTCGTCGGGGCGCGTCGTGCGTCATTTCACAACAAAGGATTTGACGAATCAAGCCGGGTTGAATCGCTTCACTTGGGATACCAGCGAAGATGCGCCGCCAATCTGGAAATTTACGCCGACGTGGAACCAGGGGGCGGCGTTTAGTCAGGATAGCGTCGCGGTATTGCCAGGGAAATATACGCTCGTGCTCCACGCCGGCATCACGGTACGCAGCGGCATCGTTGTGGAGCAAGATCCGCGAACGCGCTATACTGCCGCGCAGTTACGCCAAAATTATATCGCGATGAGCCAGGTCTTCGGCGACTTCGGCCGCGTGAACGTCGCGCTAAACATGCTCTCTACGGTATTAAACGAAGCGCCGTTGCGGACGGCCGCTCTAAACAAGGCCCAGAATGGTGCGCTCGCCCTCCGGGTTGCGGCCGCTGCCGCGGAGGCAAGGTTGCTGCTGCTCTCGATCACACAGAATCCCGTGAACGATCAGGACGACGATTTCTTTACCGACGTTTTACGCGAGCGTTTGCAGACCCAAATGGGCACGTTCGGAGGCTCGGCCGGGCCTCCGACCGCCGTGCAGCTGACCGAAAATGCGGGGTTGCACGCGTTGACCAACGAGCGGCTGCGCGCGGTGGCCGCTTTTGAATCCGGCGCGCTGCGGCACGTTGATGCGGCGTTGCGCGCGGTGAAAATGCCGCCCCTCACGACGCTCACCCAGCAGCCGAGGATTTACGACGAGGCTGTGGGCGGGCGCCGGAGCGGGGACGAGCTCTAGGCTACGGCCGCCGCCGGTTGGGGCACCAGCCCCAAGGTGAGGAGGCGTTGCTGAACGCCGTTGTGCGTGCGGCCGAAGAGCAGCATCAGGTCGTCGATCGAGTTGCCCGCCGCATACAGGCGGAGTAGCTCCTCGTCGTCGCTGCGCTTCCATGGTTTGCCGGCGTTCGGATAGGTTTCGCGCAGGCGCACGTACGGGTTTTGACTGGGCTGGAACGCCGCGGCTACGCGCGACGTGAGCTGGAGCGCTTCGCTGCGCAGCTCGTCGGAGTTACGCCGCTGCTCGGGGAGCTCGTTCCAGATTCGGTTGAGCAGGCGGCGAGCCAGCGCATCGGCGCCGTTGCTAGCAATGTGGTTATCCATAGTTCACCCTTTCTGTGTGATGACAGCGAGCATACGCTGCAAGAGTGACAGCTGTATGGCACAGTGCGCGGCGCGTACCGCAATTGCTGTATGGTTCAAATGTCCCGGCTCCGATTATGATCTTTACAGAGCCTCTCCCAGGTGTGGCCGTCGTCGCGGAGGGGCTCCAAAGTTTTCGTCGTAGGTCGCGGGGTGACGCGGCTGGCCGACGCTGCACGACCCGCCGGACCGGCAATGTTTTCGCCGATCGTCCGTCCGCGAATATCGCAGCGCATCAACGCTGCCGCTGCCGGCAGAATCGTCTTAATCGTCGCTCCTGCAGGATATGGAAAGTCGCTGGCGGTTGCGCATTGGCTCGACGCGCAGCTGCGCCCCTACTTGCTCTTCGATGTGCAGGCCGAACATAATACCCTGCTCGGATTTGCGCGCGGCGTTGCCGAGGCGTTTTCACAATTACCGGCATTGCGCAAAACTGTCGCCACCGCGTTCCAGAACAGCGCGTCGGCAGCAGCTCCGGGCCAGGAGATGGCCCGGTGGATGGCCGCGCACCTCGAAGGATTTGACGGAGTCATCGCCATCGATGATTTTCACCGTGCTAGCGACGACATCGAGGTTTCACGGTTCGTCGCTTCACTGATCGCGCGGACCAAGCCGCAGATTCAGTGGGTGCTGGCGACGCGCTCGACTCTGGATCTGCCGGTTGCGAGCTGGCTCGCTTACGGCGAGGCGCACTTTATCGTTGGCGATCGCGATCTTACTTTTAGGGACGGCGAAGCGTTGGAGCTTTCCGAGGTCGCGGGGCACGCATTGTCGTCGCAGGCGCTTCGTGGCGTGATGGATGCCACTTCCGGGTGGCCGGTTGCGTTGGGACTGGCGCTGCGCAGCTCGACCGTGCTAAACGGCGGCGCCGATCTTTCGCACTCGACCCGCGAGGTGCTCTTTCAATATCTCGCAGAGCAAGTCTATGCAGAGCTCGCGACAGAAGAGCGAGAGTTGTTGCACTTCGCCGCATACTTGCCGTCGATCGACGTGAGCGTGCTCGAGGTGGCGGGATTTCACACGGGCGCCCGCGTGCTGGAAGCGGTGCGCCGTCGAGCAACGTTCATTTCGCTCGAGTCGCCTGGCAGATATGAGTGCCACGACCTGTTTCGCGAGTTTCTGCGCGGACAAATCGAATTGACCGACCCCGGCGAGGCAAGACGCTTGCGGGAAAGGGCTGCCGATGCTTTGGAGCGCGGTGGCGATATCGTTGCGGCATTGCGTCTTTACTCGAAGTTGCACGCCTCTGATGCTGTCTTGCGTCTCTTACGCGAGAACGGCTTCAACCTTATGGATCACTCTCATGGCGATGTTGTTGAAAGCGCCCTGCGAGCTGTTCCGCCCGACGTGCGTTCATCCGACGCCATCATTCTAGGTTTACGCGCTCAGCGTGCCGCCGATTCTGGGCATTTCGAACGTGCCGAGGCGCTTTTCAAGAGCGCGATAAGCGTAGCCGGTGATTGCGACACCCGAGCGACGTTGGCGCTAAGATTAGGCATAATGCTAGTCAATGGAGGGCGATCCGCGGCGACGCTGCTTGAAGCAGCAACGGAAGGTGCCTCTACAGGGCTACGAGCTGAGATATTCGGATTGCTTTCCACGGATTATTCTAGCCGCGGCGTTGTCGACGATGCAAAGTGGGCTATGCTGGAAGCGGAAAAACTTTGCACCACATTAGAGGATCTGGGAGTTATAGCGAAGGTCAATTTGCGCACGGCCGTTGCGGGAATGAATATTGGTAGCGCAGCAGCGCAGGTACGGAGATCGGCGCTGACTGCTGCGGAAATGGCTGATCGAGCGGGCCTTCTTATGCTCGCTGGACGTGCGTCTACCGCGCTAGCTACCATTAGTTTGTGCTTGGAAAACGACTTGCAGAAACACGTTCATTATGCCGAGGTCGCCAGAATCCAGGCCGCACAAAGCGGCGATCGCGAAAACCTCGAGACCGCTCTGCTTCAATTAGCGTGCGCCGAAACTCAATTGGGGGATCGCGTTAGGCTGCGTCGCCTTCTCGGAGAGCTGGATGAGACAACGAGCACCCCTTGGCACGAGGGAACCATCGAATGTGTTCAGGCCTCCGCACTTATTTGGGAGGGCGACTTCGAGCAGGCTGAGCATCTGATGTCGCTGTTTAGAAACCGTGGCTACAGTTACTATTCTTTCGACAAAGTTGCCGATATGGCTTTACACGCGATGTGTTGCATTGCAATCGGAGATAGCGTCAGGGGGCTCTCGATCTCGCGCGAAGCATTAACTACGTTAAAGTCGACACGGGCACCTCACCCGTATGCGAAAAGCCAGTGCGAGGTTGCGACTGTGGTCTGCGAGATGGCCCAAACCGTTGCTCATAGGCTGCTCGGACGTCATTATTCTCGCACGATAAGGGTCAAGCTCGAAACGCGAGCCGCCATCGTGCTAAAAGAAGCCCTGGACACATTGAGCCAACTCGAGGGGCCGGATTGGGAGCGGTCGATTTCCATCGCATTGCAAAAATTGGAGCCGTGCGATCTGGGCGGTCTTTCAAAAACCATAGGCAGCTGTCTCAAGGCATCCTTGGGGACCGCACATCCACTAGATCATGAAGGCCGTACACTCACTGCAGGCGAGTTAGAAGTAATGATGTCGGTAGCGAAAGGTCTAACTACGAAAGAAATCGCGGCGCAAAAAGGACGAAGCATCCATACTATTCGGACGCTTATTCAACGAGCGATTACGAAATTAGGGTGCGCCGGGCGATATGAGGCCGTGAGAGCCTTGCGTCGACGTGGCCTCGTGTCATAGGCCCGACGCTCTGCGCCAAAAGCTCTTGCGAGAGGAGCGCAAGCCACGTCCTCATAAGCGTCCGGATAGATGATTAGGCCCGTTTCGGCCGACGGCCGCGTAGACACCGGTGGCGTTTTCGAACCTGTGGTACGCCGGCGAATTATTGAACGTATCGCCGCCGCGGCGTTTCAGCCGGTCGTTTTGATTGTTGCGCCTGCTGGGTATGGAAAATCCGTAGCAGTCCGTCAGTATCTTGACACGGTGGATGCGGTTAAGGTGCGTTACGACGTGCGTTCCGAACACGCTAACCTTCTGGGTTTTTTGCGGGGGTTTGCTGATGCGCTGGCCGATGTAGCTCCTGACGCACGCAAGACACTGTCGGGCGCCTACGAAAAAAATCGCTCTTCAGGGTCCTCAGGTTCCGACTTAGCGCTGTGGATGTACGCGCACGTCAAGACGTACACAGGGCTCATCGCTATTGATGATTTTCACCTAACCGAGAACGATCCCGAAATAGCCAGATTCTTAGTATCGTTGATAGACCGGACTAGGGGTAGGACGCGATGGCTCCTCGCGTCGCGGTCAACGACAAACCTCCCGGTCGGATCGTGGCTCGCTTACGGTCATATGGACCTTACCGTAGACGAGCAAGATTTACGGTTTACTGTGGAAGAGGCTCGGTTGGCGGCGAGATCCACGCGCGTCGCTGTACGGGATGAAGAGCTTAATGAAATTCTGTCCATGACAGATGGCTGGCCAACGGCCTTAAGCTTTGCGCTGAGAAGCTCGACGCGGTCCGTAGATCTAAGAAATATTACGGCTACGACCCGCGAGATGATTTATCAGTATCTTGCCGAGCAGGTATACCGCACGCTCGAGCCCGATGAGCGTGACCTCTTGCATTTGTCATCATACCTCGGTGAAATTAATGCGGATATTCTGCGGTGCGCGGGTTATGATAAGGCCCGCGGCGCTATAGAATCACTCCGACAGCGCGTGGCATTTATTTATCCAGACCGCCCTGGTTCGTATAAGTGCCATGATCTCTTTAGAGATTTCCTGCAGCATCAACTTGAGCTGCAGGGGGATCAGGCCGTAGAGGATATGCGACTGCGAGCGGCGCGGGCATTGGAGTTGACGGGACGACACGCTGCGGCGCTCGCACTGTATGCCCAAAACTCTGCCAACAAGGATGTGTTGCGCATTCTTGCTAGTCACGGGCTTCGGCTAGCAGACGAGGGTCACGCGGATGCAGTAACAGCCGCATTAGAGAGCTTGCCGTCGGATATCCGCGCCACAAACCCATTAGTGCTTGGCTTGCGCGGGCTAGCAGAAGGCGACCTTGGGCGTTTTGATCGCGCCGAATCGTTGCTTCAGCGCGCGCTGTCAAAGCGATGTGAGCAAACACTCCGTGTCGAGTTGTCACTGCGGCTTGCCTTGATAGTGATTAATCAGATGCGGGACGTTGCCGGAATGCTCGAGCCGCTAGTTAACGTCGATCTGCCTGTAAATCTCCAGGGCGAAATTGCCAGCCTTTTAGCAATCACTTACGCTTACGCGGGGCGTTCTCGCGAGGCAAAGGCAGCGCTGGCAAAGGCAAGAGACGCCCTCACGCACATTGAGAGCAATCAGGACCGTGCAAAAATACTGCAGCGCCTAGGCGTGGCTGGTCTACGACTTGGCCTTCCGCTAGAGGAAACGCAGGAAGCGCAGACGCTTGCCGCGTCCCTGGCCTCGGAAGAAGGTTTGTTCGGCCTGGCGGGGCGCGCGTTCGTCGCCCTCGCGAGCATCGCGTTGTCATACGAGGACGATGCGGCAAAGGAAGTGTGGTATTCGCAGCAGGCCGCGAACGCGGCAATGAAAGCCGGCGACCTTTTTAACCTGCAAACCGCGTTGCTGCACCTTTTGAATGTTGAGGGTCGACGTGGCAACGTCGAACGGATTAAGGCACTAGAACAGCAGATCGCGCCAATTTCAACCTCCGACGTGCGACGCATGTCTTATGTAATTCCGGTTCGTGCCTATGTTGCGGCCTGGGAGGGTCGATTCGATGACGCGCATCGCTTGATGGCCACTATTTCTGGGAGTGAGCGTTTTTTCGCGCACGATCGCGCGGTAAATGCTGCTTCTGATGCCTTGTTTTTATTGGCGCTCGGTCAGCGTGACCTTTCGATTTCGATGCTAAAAACTGTTTTTGCCGAGATTGAAAAGACGGACTCAAATCTGCTCTATGCCAGGCGGCAAGTAGAGATTGCAAGACTCCTAGCAGCTTTAGTTGAGAGTTTGGCTGGTCGAAGAACATATGCTCAACGGCTGTTGGGCAAGATTCCAAGGCACGATGATGCCGTTACGAAGTCGTTACGAGAAGCAGTGTATGCGGTATTTAATGCCGTGCAAGAGCCGGCTTTGGAATCAGATATTGACGAGTCGGTCGAGCGGCTTCAGGCAATCGGATATGGCGGAATAGGACGCCTCTTAAGAAGTGCGTTCGATGCCTGCAAGCCCACGCGACTGGATGCTGATGACCTAGGACTCACGCGGGCCGAGACCGAGGTGCTTCAGGCTTTGGCGAGGGGCCATCGGCCAAAGGACATAGCATTGGAATCTGGTCGTAGCGTGTACACTGTCCAGGCACACATTCAAAACGTAATAAGGAAGCTCGGATGCAGCGGACGCGCCGAGGCTCTAAAAATTGCGCGCGTCCGGGGCCTAATAGCCTAACTGCATCTAGTTCTCCTAAACTGCCTAGTGAATTTTAACTAGTGACGGTCTGACTGAGGGCCGTTATCCTCATACTGCACTCGCTGCTGCTTTGAGGAGGTACTTTTATGGACTTGGTTATTGCCTTAGCTATAATCGTTGGTATCGAAATTCCGCCGTCGATTGGCTAGTCGCACGAAAGAAAATTTGATCTCCCTGACGCCACCGACCAGTGGCCAGGCCATCATTTCGCTCGGAGTTGATCTTTCACGCCTCACTAAAGCCGTGATCGAGCAACTCCAAGATCCGACGCTCGTTGGTGATCCCGGCCTGGAAAGTTCGATTGAAGGGCTGCTCGATCGGCTTTGTATGTCGGTGAACCTCTCGAAACCCGTCGGCCTCGGCAATTGGGCGTCGCGGGAGGGAAGCCGGCTCGGGACTTCGCGCGCGAGCGAGCTTGCGTCCGCTGCCGTACATGTCGTGGCTGGCGAAGCGGCTCGGTTCGATCTCGACCATGGCCGTTTATTGGCATTCATGGAAGTGCTGCGATCCGAAATTGGATCGGCGCTAGCGTCCTGCAAGAACGGTGCGCCCGAAGAGCCGGCGGAATATTCCGAAAGCACCCGTTCGCTATTGGCGATGTTGGGCGAACGGGACGCGGCGACATGCTGCCATTCACGTGCGACAGGCGAATGGGCTCGGCGGCTGTGCGCCTCGATGGCGATTCCGCGTGAGAGCGCGGAGCTGATCAAGCTCTGTGCCGTTTTACACGACATCGGGAAAATCTCTACGCCCGAAGCTATTCTTTTTAAGCGTGGCACGTTCACGGAAGAAGAGTGGGCAATCATGCGCGATCACTCGGCGGCCGGGCAGCGTGTGTTAGATCAGATACCGACGCTCGCCAGGTGCGCCCTGATCGTGCGGGCGCATCACGAACGCTGGGATGGTGCAGGCTACCCCGACGGGTTAGCCGGCGAAAATATTCCGTTTGAAGCGCGCGTTGTTGCCGTGGCCGACGCTTTCCACGCGATGATCAGCGAGCGGCCGTACCGTAAAGCCATCCCGCCGCGCCAGGCCCTCGAAATTTTGGAAGCCGGCCGCGGCACGCAGTGGGATGCTTCAGTTGTGGATGCGATGCTGGGCTTGTTCCGCAAGTCGCGCGAGCGCGCCGAGGTCCACGCTTCGAGCGCGTAGCCGCCTCTTTTCCGGGTAGTGGGCTGGGCGCACCTTAGGGTGCGCCCTTCATCTGTGTGCCAGCCAGTTGGCACTCCGAGGCCCCATACTCGGCACATGGAGTACATGATCGGCGC
Organism: Vulcanimicrobiota bacterium; assembly: GCA_013036095.1. Taxonomy (GTDB): domain Bacteria; phylum Vulcanimicrobiota; class Vulcanimicrobiia; order Vulcanimicrobiales; family Vulcanimicrobiaceae; genus Rubrimentiphilum. The sequence continues at coordinate 57,106 of JAAXCW010000009.1, read as the reverse complement.
GGGAGCCATCCTCGAGACGGGCGAGTTCGCCAAAGTGACGGCCGCGATGCTGCATGCTCGGGTCGACGCGATGCTGGCGCGTTCGGTCAAGGCGGCGGCTGTGGATTTCGATGGGAACTCCCCCGGCGCGTTGCGCCGGCTACTGGTACTCGTGCCTGGATGGAACGCCGGACGCTTCCGGTCGTGCGTCACCAATCCGCTGATCGAGCGCGGCGCGTGCTCCCTGGCGGACGTGCTCTCCATGCTTGCCGGTGCTGCCCAGGCTCCGGAAATCCACCTGTTTGCACACTGGCTGCCCGACGATGCAACGTGTGCGGCCCTGTCCGGGCGCGGCATCGGCCTTGTGGTGCATCCTTTAGAAACCATCGCATCGGCGGCCGTGGTGGCCGGCCAACGGCATACCCGGTGGAAGGCGGCCCGGGCAGCCTAGTTCAGGCGCCTCTAAGGGTGAGCGCCGACCATCAGTAATACATGCCCGATATGCAACCGACTCGCGTGGCGGTGGTCGACGACGACCGCTTCGTCCGCGAAATGCTCGAACTCGGCCTCTCCCGCGAAGGCTTTATTGTGAAGACCGCCGCCGACGGCGTCGCCGCCCTGCAGCTGGTGCGCGAATGGGCGCCCGAGGCGATCGTCCTCGACGTCATGATGCCGAAGATCGATGGATTGGCGCTGCTGCCGAAGCTGCGCGAGATCACGCAAGCACCAATTCTCATGCTGACCGCCAAAGGCGAAACCGCCGACAAAGTCGCGACGCTCGGCGCCGGTGCCGACGATTACTTGGTCAAGCCGTTCATCTTCGAAGAACTCATCGCGCGCCTGCAAGCGAAGCTGCGGCGGCCACAGCTGATCGAAGAGCAGGTCTTACGCTGGCACGACGTCGCGATCAACCCCGATACGCGCGAAGCGTGGCACGGCCGCGACGCGCTCGATCTCACCCAGAGAGAGTTTGACTTGCTCTCGGTATTCATGCGCGAACCTCGTCGAGTTTTCAGCAAGGACCATTTGCTCGAACTGGTCTGGGGCCACGATTTCGAAGGCGGCCCCAACATCGTCGAAACATACATTTCCTACTTGCGCGCAAAGATCGATCGGCCGGATCAAGGTTCATTTTTCCGTACGGTGCGTGGCGTCGGCTACGGCTTGGCGCAATAGGCGCCCGTGAGAAGTTCGCTCGCCTCCCGTTTGGCGGGACTCTACACGCTGCTGCTGGGGATAACGGTTTTCCTGGTTATCGTCGCCTCTTCAATCGCGTTGATCTACGAATTAACCGGCTTTAGCCGCGACATCATCATCGCGAAGCACGACGAAGCGCGCAGCTTGGCCGAGCAATATCACATGCAAGGTGTCAGCTTGAATAAGGCCGCGCCTGATATCGCGCGCGACCTCAGCGGCATCGGACTGCAGGTTGCGGTCTTCGACGCGAAGGGAAAATTTCTAGCGGGCGATCGAGCTTTGCGCCCACCGTTGCTCACGCGCGTGCTGAGCGGGCGCGTAGAAATTACGCAGCCGCCAGGATCGCGGGGGACACAGCTGACGATCCGCCGGGGGCCCGAGTTCAATGGCTCGGCGCGCGGTCCGGACTTCCGGTATCTCATTGGAGTTGATGGCGGCTTCGTTGCGTTTATGCCATCGCCGTGGATCATCTTCGCAAATCTTGGACCTTATTGGCTCATCATCGTATCGATCGGCGTTGTCGCGATCTTGCTTTCGTGGTTTATTGGTCGCGTATTCTCCCGGCACGCACTTGCGCCGCTCACTGAAGTCACGGGGTCGCTGCAGGCATTAGCGCTCGGCGATTATACGCAGCGGCGCTTCATTGCGGCCGGCGGGGATGAAATCGCGCAGTTGACCGAGGCATACAACGATGCCGCCGCGAGCGTGGCAAACGCGATGGACGAGCGCAAAAATACCGAAGCGCGCATGCGCCAGTTCGTAGCCGACGCGGGTCACGAATTGCGGACTCCGCTCACCGTTATCGCGGGCTACATCGATGTGCTGCGGCGCGGCGCGATCGAAGAACCGAAAGTCGCAAAGCAGATTTTGGCTACGATGGCGCTTGAAAAAGAACACATGCGCGGATTGATCGATCGCCTGATGCGATTGGCGCGCATGGACGCGGAGGCGCCTGCCGAACCGCGGCCGATCGACGTACGTGAGTTTCTGCGCGATCAATCCGATGCCGCGCGGAGGCTCGATGAACAACGCCATATCGATTACAGCGTCGAGGGCGTGAAAGAGATCTTCGCCGATCGCGCCGAGCTGGGCGAAGCGTTTTGGAACATCCTCGAAAACGCCCTGAAGTATGCGCCGGGAGCGCCCGTGCACTTGCGCGCGGCCGCCGAAGGTAAAGAAGTCGTCCTGACCGTTAGTGACCAGGGTCCTGGGATGACCGAAGGCGAGCGGCTCCACGCATTTGAGCGATTCTACCGCGGGGACGCGCGCGGCGAAATGCCGGGCACCGGCCTGGGGCTGGCGATTGCCAAACGGGCGGTCGATCGCGCCGGCGGGACGATTCGCATTGACAGCGCGCCCGGCCACGGAACGACGGTGACCATCCGTCTTCCTCAGGTATTTCCCAAGGGTGAAGTGGTACAAGAACCTTGATGCGACGCATTATTGCCTTTCTGCTGACCTTGACTCTGATCGCGAGCCTGACGCCGGCTGCGCGCGCGCAGTCCGATACGGGCGAAATCTGGATCACGGTGCAGGATGCCGGGACGAAGGCTCCGGTCATCTTGGCGCGCGTACTGCTCGATGGCCCGGTGGTGACCAGCGAGTTCACGGGCAACGACGGAAAAGTTCACTTCATCGACGTGCCCGACGGAATCTACCGGGCGCGCGTCTTTTCTCGCGGGTTTCAAGCCGTGACTTCGCAGAATTTCGAAGTGACCAACGGCCGTTCGGTTACCGTTGCCGTGGAATTGGCACAGTCGCAGGCACCCCTGCGCACCATTGCGTCGGTCGTTTCAAAATCGACGGCGACGGTCTCGACGACAGCCATTTCGGCGAACAGCGCCCAACGCAAACTTTCGGACACGCTGGCCGACGCACTCGGCAAACTTTCGGGCGTCAACCTGACGACCTCCAGCAACGATAGCGACGCGACGCAAACCATATCACTTGAAGGACAAGACGCCAGCCAAACCGCGATGTCGGTCAACGGCATTCCGCTGAACTCACCCGGCACGGCCGGCAACGTCCGCGCGATCAATTCCGACTTGTTCACCGGAGCCAATGTTTCGTTCGGTCCGCAAACCGGAGGCTTTGGAGGCGGCGTCGGCTTTTCGACGCTGCAACCGACGCTTTCTTGGCAGAGCGAGTTCTCGCTCTCAGCGGGAAGCAATGGAAAGAACAACTATTTGGCCGCCGAGAGCGGTTCTATCGGCAAGCTGGGATTCGCATTCACGCACACGTTCCGTGCGGTGCCGAGTCTGCTTGACGGAATGACGTTCCTAGATGCGAGCGGCCTGAACTACAATCACAACGGCGACCGCAACAGTACCGGAACGCTGCTGAACCTGCGCTATCAGTTAACAGATGCGCAGACGGTCAGTGCGCTGTACATGCATTCGACCAACTCGGCGAATATGGTCTGCACGCAATTCACGGGACCGGTACCATGCGGTTACGGTCCGAATAACACGACGAACACGGCTTTCGATCTCTACTCGCTTACCGACAACGCGCTGATCGGCAACACGCAGGTGGCGGCGTCACTTTACGGCATACGCTCGAGTACGCTCAACGATTTGCTGAACCGCTTCGTGGGCGGCGTTGCAGCCCCCACGGGTACGCAGTCGACGAACTATTCGAACGGAATATCGGTTAACGCGACGCTCCCGGCCCGCGACCGCCATACGATTTCTATTACCGCCAACACGAGCAACAGCCGCAGCACATTCACCCCGCTCGTTTCGCAGGCGGCTCCATACACGTTTGCCGGCCAGGCTACCAGCTATTCGTCGATAACGATCAACGATGCCATCCGAGCGAACCCGAAGCTGCGGTTCAACGATTCGATCGGGCTCAGCCAGTCGAGCAATGCGCCGAGCAGCATCCTCTTGGGTTTCAGCACGAACTGGCAGCCGACCACCAGCGACACGTACGCATTCAGTTATAACCTCGGCGGATCCGGCGCGCGTTTTGGCCGGCAAGGCATTCTTTCGGATCCGCAACAGCTGCGCTTCGACTGCAGCGGCAATATCGCGTTCGGCAGCGCGCCCGGTGACAACTCAAGCGCGAACTCTTCGACTTCCGCCCGGCTCAGCTACACGCACAAGATGAACGGCGGATTGGTCAGCGCGCAGGTCTACCGCATGACGCAGAACGGCGTTGTCCTGCCGGTCGATGTCAACGGCACCGCGCTCGTGGGAAGCGGTATCTTTCCGCCGAATTATTTTGCGGTTGCGCAGCAGACGTTTGTGAACGAGTGTGGCGTCCCGGTGGGAACCGCGTTCGGTCCGCAAAACACCTATTTCTCGACGCCGATCTCCGGCGTGCAGCGCGTCTACGAAGGCTTCCACCTCAACGGTTTCTTCACATTCGGCAATCTTGTTGTCGAGCCGTTCTACGATACGCAAGTCGCGAAGGCGAACAGCAGCGACCCGCGCTTCGTGAATCCGTACGCGATCACGATTGCGGGCGCGCAGCTTCCGAACGTTCCGCTCCATCGCGCGGGACTCACGCTAGATTACAAGCCACCGCGCTCGGTGTTTGAGTGGCTCGTGAACGCGAACTATACGGGCAGTAATAATCCGCAGAATCTTCCGGCATATACCACGCTCGACGCGGGCGTGAATTACCAGACGTCGCGCGGCGCGGTAACGTTCGCCGCCAGCAATATTTTCAATGCCGACGCCGGCGTCTTCGCGACGCCGCAAGGCGCAGTGCCGTACGTCGCGCAGAACGGCACTGTCATTCCGACGGTGGCGCGACCGAACACGCCGCGCCAATACTCCGTGAGCTACACCGTACGGTTCGGTCAAAATGTCCCGCAGAATCCGGGCGCGCCGAACCTTTCGGCGGTCGTCGGCGGTGAGGGAGAAAACGGGGCGCGCGGTCCGGGAGGACCGGGCGGCGGATTCTTCCGGCAGTTGACGCAACTCCCGCAGAGCCCGCCGTCGAATCCGTTTGCGGTAAATACGGCGATGCCGCTCTGCACTGCCGATTCGCAGAAGATCATGCAGCCAATTTTGACCGCGCTCAAATCGTACGCTTCGCAAATCGAGGCTGCTAAAACCACCGCGGGTTACCCGGCGACGGCGCCGGCGCCCCCGGTCATTCCCGGCGTCTCAGTCCAGTATCATCCGTTGGGGACGACCTACGCCCTTTCTATCTCGACAAGCAAGACGGCACTCTTGCGCCCGGTTTTCACGTGCTCCACATTCCACATCGCCGATCAGCAGACGGCGGACCAGCGCAAGCTGTTCGTGCAACCAAACAATGGCATGTTTGCCGCGCCGACGCTGACGTTCATGCCCTCGGTCGGACTCTATCTTGCGCGTACGCCTCCGGCGCCGGGATCGGAAACGTTCCGCACGTACAAATTGCCCGCGTCGCCGCCGAAGATCGCCTTCGTCTACAATCCGAAGAGCCCGACATGTACGACCGCACAGATGCGTTCGACCGCGCAAGCGGCGGTGACGGAATTGCAAGCGCACTTTACCAAGGGCAGCCCGACGCCGGACTTTACGATCACGGCGAACACGGCCAAGTCGGGTACGTGGTATTCGCTCTCACCCGAAGACATTACGTGGGTTCCCGCGCTGATCAATTGCGGGCGTGTTGCGTCGGCGGCGCGCGACGACCTTACGAAACTTGGTTGGGATGGCGCAAATCCGCCGAGCCTGAGCTACTCACCCGCACTCGGTCTGTACATCGTCACCGGCAGCTTCCAGCGTCAAGGTGGACAGAGCGGCGCGAACGGCCAGAATAATGCGAACGGAACCAACGGTCAGCGCCGCACGGGTGGCGGAGAGGGCGGCGGCTTCGGCGGCGGATTCATGATCCCGATCTTCGGCGGCCAGCGTCGTGGCGGAGCAAGTCCCTCACCGTCACCGTCGCCGGCGCCGGCCTCAACCCCGCACTAGCGCTCGGTCGAAGTGCCCGCCAGGCGGGCGCGATCGACCATCTCTTTCATGCGGGGATGATCGCCGGGGATCGTCGTGACCCATTTTTCAAACTTCGGTACCGGCTGGCGGACGCGAAATAAGAAGTACCAGACGTTCATCTCGCCCATGAATTTGAACCGGCGTTTGATATCGGCGCTGAGCGCCGTGTAGGTCGGAAACGATTGCAGATACTTCTCGAAACCGTCGTGGGCCTTATCGAGCTCGAGCAGCGTCTGCGCGTTGTGAATGGTCGCGCGAATCTTGCGTGCGCTGTGCAGAATGCCGGGCGCGTGCAGCAGCCGGTCAACGTCGCCCTCCGTGTATGCGGCGACTCTCCCCACATCGAACAATTCGAAGGCTTCGCGAAATGATTCCCAGCGCTGGGCGATCGAAGCCCAACTCAAGCCGGCTTGGAAGACGGCGCGCGTAATGACCTCCAGGTAGTCGTTCAGCACCGGCGATTCAACCTGAGCGGGGATCGTTGAGTGTGGCACTAAGGCGCGTGCGCCGACGCGTCAAAGGCGAGCGCGGTCATCATCGCGACGCCGGCCGGCAGCGCGGCTTCGTCGATGTCGAACGTGCTCGAATGGTGGGGGTTGGCCGTTTCGCTGTTGCCGCGCGCGCCGAGTGTGTAAAAACACGACGGGACCCTTTGGGCGAAAAACGAGAAGTCTTCGGCGCCCATGAGCTTGTCCGCCGCGAATACTCGCTCGTCGCCGAGCAACTTGCGGGCAAGCGATTCCGCATACTGCGATTGTTCCGGGTCGTTTGCCGTGACGGGGTAGCGCTTGAGATATTGATAGTCGTAGGATGCGCCTGCCGCATCGCACGACGCTTTGAGGATCCGCTCGATCCGCGCCGGCATCGAATCGCGCAATTCTTCGGAAAACGCCCGTACGGTGCCCAACATGCGAACGGTTCGTGGGATGACGTTATGTATCGTGCCGCCGTGGATCGACCCAATCGTTACAACGGCTGGTTCGAGCGGATCGATATTTCGGCTGACGATTTGCTGCAACGACGTGACGAATTCGGCAGCGATAAGAATCGGATCGATCGTATCGTGCGGAGCAGCACCGTGGCCGCCTTTTCCGAGCACTTCGATCTCGATCGAATCGCTCGATGCATAAAAAGGGCCGCGGCGAAAGCCGAGTGTGCCCGTCTCGTACTTCGAACTCAAATGCAGACCGTAGGCGCGCTCGATTCCGAAACGATCGAGAATGCCTTCCTCGACCATGGCTTGCGCGCCGCCCTGACCTTCCTCGGCCGGCTGAAAAACCAGACAGACGGTCCCCGCCAGTTCTGCGCGCCTCGCCGCGATAAGTTCGGCCGCGCCGAGCAGTATTGCGACGTGGCCATCATGGCCGCAAGCGTGCATGACGCCGTCGTTGCGCGACCGGTACGGTTGTGAATTTTCCTCGAGGATCGGAAGCGCATCCATGTCGGCGCGCAGCATGATCGTGCGGCCGGCCGTGACTCCGTGAATAACTCCGACAACGCCGGTGCGCGCGATGCCGCGGTGTACGTCGTAGCCGAGATTCTGTAGGCGCTCGGCGATGATTCCGGCCGTGCGCTCTTCCTGAAAACCCAGCTCGGGATGCATGTGCAGGTCGCGGCGCGTGCCGACGATCTGGTCGACGAGCTTCGCTGGCACCTCGATGATAGCGGTCATGAAAAACTGGTTCGCCCTCGGGGTGCGCCTGACCCCATAAGGGCGCCGCGGCCGGCGCAGAGGGGCCTTCCTTTTCCGCAAATCGCGTGGTAGGATTTCCCGGAACCCACGTCAGTAAGGAGCCCGTTTAGTGTACGTCGATGAGATGTTGAACTGTGTAGACTGTGGACGTCAGTTTGCGTTCACGGCCGGGGAACAGCAGTTCTACGCCAGCAAAGGTTTTCAAAATAAGCCCAACCGTTGTCCGGATTGCCGTCAGGCGCGCAAACAGATGCGCTCGCAAAGCGGCGGGCCGACGGGCGGCGGCGGCCAGCGTAACCGAGAAATGTTCCAAGCTACGTGCAGCCAATGCGGCGGCGTGGCGGAGGTGCCTTTCCAGCCACGCGGCGACAAACCGGTGTATTGCCGCGATTGCTTCGCAACGCGTCCGAACTACCGCTAAACGGGTTTTTTCTTTGTCGCGACCGTTATCAGTGTGCAGATCGCTGCGTTGATCAAGAGCGCGCAGAAGCCCCCGTTGATTCCGCCTGGGGTAACCGCATAGTGCACGAAAAAATACCCAAGACATTCGCCGGCAATCAGTCCTGCGGCTACCGCCGCCGCCCCTACCCGTGGCCACACGAGCGCAAAAATTACGCCCGGGGCCAGCTGCGTCACGCCCACGTAATAGAAGAGCAGCAAATCTACCAGCGAGGTTTTAAAGAAGATCCAAAGCGTCAGCGCAAGGAACGCTACGACCAGCACCAGGACGCGTGTAGCCATCGTGCGCTCGCGGTCGCCTGTCGCAGAGTTGAACAAGTCGCCGAGCACATTCTTAGAAAAGACGCTTGCCGCCCCAAGGAGGAACGTCGAAGCCGGCAACAACGCTGCAAGACAGCCGGCGGCGGCTACGATGCCGAGCGCGGCCGGCGAATAGTAGCGCTGCATCAGCAGCATGAACGATTGATCGGCGGCGGGACCTTTTAGACCCGGCGCGATCGCCAGCGCCGTGAAACCGGCAAAGAAAACGAACAGCAAGATCAATTGATAGAGCGGCATGAAGATCATGTTGCGCCGTAACGTCTCCGCATTTTTGGCGGAATAGATGGCCGGCGCATTGGCAGGTCCCATGAAGAACCCGACACCCGAAAGTAAAATCGTCGTGACGAACCACGGTACGGTGTATGCCGCGTTGGTTGCACCGGGAGGTGGCAGGGTCATCCAATGCGGATGAATCTGCAGCACGTGATTGATCATGCCGAGCGGTGATCCGAAAAACCGGATGGGAATGGCAATACCCGCAAATAGTACAGCTCCCAAGACAAGCGAATCTTTTACGACGCTTGCCCACGCCGTGCCCCGCAGGCCCGCCGTGAAAACAAAGAGCGCCATCAGAACGAAGGCGATACTGACCGCGGCGGTCGCGTTGTATTGCCCATATCCGGCAATCGTCAGCAAGATCTGCAGCCCGGTGAGCTGTAACGTGACGTACGGCACGACGAGAAAAAATTGCAGCAAGGCGACCGCTATTCCGAGCGCCTTGCTTCCATAGCGATGGATGAACAGGTCGGGCAGCGTCAGTAAACCGTGTTCTTTGCCGAGCCGCCAAATGGGCGGCAGTAGGAAGAAGCCGATGCAATAGGCGACCGTTCCGTAGGCGAGGATGTAAAATGTCGCGGCACCCTTCCCGTAAGCCCATCCGGCGGCTCCGAGGAAGGTAAAGCTTGTATAGATTTCACCGGCGAGCAGAATCCACAGCAAGAGCGTTCCAAACGAGCGGCTTCCGACCATGAACTCGTGCGGGTCCATCTTCAACCGCCGCACGCTGAATAACGCAAAAGCGACCGTTGCAAGGATAACGGCGGCGATAATCGTGAGAGCTTGAGTTTCCGGCCTCAACGTACGCGCCCCAAGCGGTTGGCGGCAAGCAAAAAGAGCGGCGTCACCGCAACCCAAAAGACCATCCACGCGAGCAAGAACGGAAAGCCGAAAATGCGCGGCTCTTCCCGATTGACGAAGGGAATCGCCAACGTGAGCATGATCGGCGGAATTGCCGCAAGAGCGACTTGCGCAAAGCGCGCAGCGGGTGTCATCTCGGAGTTACTAGTAGTATAAGCGGCCTGTGAAAACCTATGACGCGATCATCGTCGGCGCTGGGCACAATGGCCTGGTCACCGCGTGTTACCTGGCGCGCGCCAAACGCAAGGTCCTCGTGCTCGAACGCCGGTATGTGGTGGGCGGGGCGTGTGTCACCGAAGAGCGGACGTTTCCCGGTTACAAAGTTTCGACCGCCGCCTACGTGAACAGTCTTTTCCGCCCGGAGATCATTCGCGATTTGCGCCTCCGAGACTATGGTTTCGAGTTGCTCGAACGCAGCCCGGCTTCGTTTTCGCCTTTTCTCGACGGCCGGTATTTGATTCTCGGCTCCGATAAGCAGAGCGAACTCAGCGAGATTGGAAAGTTCAGCCGCAAAGACGCGGAGCGTTATCCGGAGTACGAACGGATGCTCGAGCGCGTCGCGGCCGTCATAGAACCGACGCTTCTGCAAAAACCGCCAAACGTTGCCCGTCCCTCCGTCTACGATCTGATAGGAATCGCGAAGCTCGGACGCGGCATGCAAAAGCTCGGGCCCCAAATGGGTGAGGCTGCCGAGATCCTAACCGGCGCGGCGCGCCCGATCTTGGATCGCTGGTTTGAGTCGGAGGAGCTGAAGGCGACGCTGGCCACGGATGCGATCATCGGTGCGTTCGCGCCGCCCTCGATGCCGGGCACCGCGTATGTGCTCTTTCACCACGTCATGGGCGAAACGAACGGTAAGCGCGGAGTCTGGGCTTACGTGCGCGGCGGGATGGGCGGTCTGACTCAAGCGCTGGCGAGAGCGGCGATCGATCTCGGCGTCGAGATCAGAACCGAAGCCGAGGTCGTCCGAATTCTGGTCACTGACGGGGCCGTGCGCGGCGTCGCCCTTTCCAGCGGGGATGAGTATGCCGCGCGAACGGTTGCAAGCAACGCCGACTGCAACGTTACCTTCAATAAGTTGCTCGGGCGCGAACTGTTGCCGCCCGAATTTTTGAACGCCATCGACAGAATCAGTTATAACAGCGCGTCGGCGAAGATCAACGTTGCGCTCGAACAATTGCCGAACTTTACGGCGCTCCCCGGCACGAAAAGCGGTCCGCAGCATCGGGGAACCGTGCATCTATGTCCCGACCAGGACTTCATCGAGCGCGCCTACGATGACGCGAAGTACGGAAGGCCTTCGCGCGAACCGGTCGTCGAGTGCACGATACCCTCCGCGGTGGACGACACCGTTGCGCCACCCGGGAAGCACTTGATGTCGATGTTCGTTCAGTACGCGCCTTACGCGCCGAAGGGCGCGCCGTGGACCTCTGCGACGAAAGACGCGTTTGCCGACAGCTGTTTCGACGTCGTCGAGCGGTATGCGCCCGGTTTCAAGAACAGCGTCGTCGATCGCGAAGTACTCACGCCGCCCGACCTCGAAAATATCTTCGGGCTGACCGGCGGAAATATTTTTCAAGGCGCGATGACGCTCGATCATCTCTTCATGTTCCGCCCAGCACCCGGCTACGCCGGATACCGGATGCCGGTCCAAGGTTTATTTTTGTGCGGTTCTGCCGCTCACCCCGGCGGCGGGGTAATGGGCGCCGCGGGTCTGAATGCCGCCAGGGAGATGCTGAAAACATGAACTCGAAATCGTTTCTCGTTCCGGATACGATTTACGACTATATCCTGAAGACGACGCTTCGGGAGACACTGGTTCAGCGGGCGCTGCGCGAACGCACGGCGGCGATGCCCCAAGCGCGCATGCAGACCGGCCCCGACCAGCTGCAGTTCATGCAATTGCTGGTCCGGGCGATCGGGGCGCGCCGTTGCATAGAAGTGGGAGTCTATACCGGTGCGAGCGCGCTCGCGGTTGCCCTCGCGATTCCCGCTGACGGAACGATAGTGGCGTGCGACGTGAACGAGGAGTATACCGCGATCGCCAAGGAGTTCTGGCAACGCGCCGGCGTGGCGAACAAGATCGACCTCCGGCTGGCGCCCGGCGAGGAAACGCTGAATGCATTGCTCGCACAACAAGGTGACTACGATTTCGCTTACATCGACGCCGATAAGACGAATTACGATGCATATTACGAGTTGGTGTTGCGGCTGCTGCGGCGCGGTGGATTAATCGCGATCGATAACGTTTTGTGGGGCGGCGACGTCGCCAATTCCGCGGAAACGGATCCGGATACCGTTGCCCTGCGAAAGCTCAACGAAAAAATTGGCCTGGACGAGCGGGTGGACACGAGCTTATTGACGATTGGCGACGGGCTCTCAATCGTACGCAAGCGCTGACCGTATGAGATCTAAATTTACGGGCGGAAGCCTCGACAAAGCTCGTTTGGATACGCTGGTCGATGCGGTGTACGCGATCGCGCTGACCCTGCTCGTCTTGGATTTGAAGTTACCCGGCGGCTTGAGGACATTTGAAGTTCCCGCGCACCTGCGCGACATGCTTCCCAAGATTGCCATCTATGCGATCGCGTTCTCTACGGTTGCGTTGCTCTGGGTCTGCCACCATTATTACGCAACCTTAGTGACGGGCACGGACTTTACGCACGTCATGCTCAACCTCTCGCCGCTGCTCCTTGTCTCGCTGGTACCGTTCACCGCTGCAGCAATGGGCGCGTATCACAATTCGTCATGGGCCGTGGCGACGTTCACGCTCAACGTCGCGGTCATCTGTTTCTTGTACGTCCTCAATTGGGCGCATTGCAGAAGGCGGCTCATTCCGGCTAGCGTCGATCGCCTATTGCTGGACACAATGTCGGCGAATGCTTGGTATTCACTTGCGGGAGAAATCTTCGCGACCGTTCTGGCATTCGTCGTGCCGGTTCTCGGCATTGCGGTAGCAGCGGTCATGGTGCCGGTGGGCTTTGCGGCCATGGCGCGCCTCGAGCCGCGCATCATGGAAGCGGTGAAGGAGCGCTAAGCCCCGTACCACCGCAGTCGCGGCCAAAGATCTTTCAGCGGCGCGATTGGCTGCGTGCAGAGGAAAATCGGCGTGGGGCCTTCGATGGCCCAGCGCAGCGGATCCTCAAAAGTTCCGGCCAAGACGACGTGCCGGAAAAGTGTGTGCAGCAGATCCGCTTGCGAGGCGCCGATGGCGAGCACGGAGCTGCCGTTGTAACCGCGACTCCCCCAAAGGTAATACTGATTCTGCGCACTGATCGGTTGCGGAAGGCCAAACGGGCCGCCGTAGAATTCGATGGCCGCCGCTCCTGCATAGGTATCTGAAAATATGGCGGTTCGCCGGCGCTGCTCCGGCGGAAGTCGATCGTAGATGTCCGCAACGCGGCGCGTAAGGCCCTTCCATCCGAATTCGTCCGCGAACAGCGGTTGTACCAGGTGCGCGGACTGGCCATTGCGTCCCGTTATGCCGAGCATTCGTGAATAACCAATGAGACCGTGCGCGGATAGTGCCGGGATAGTGAAGGGCGCAAGAAGCGCCGCCGAACCGAGCACGGCACCCGCCGCAGTCGCGCGCCATGCGGGGCGCTCGCCCCAAATTCTTTCCATCGCCGCCCATCCGGCGCAAATGAGCGGGGTGTAAATTCCGGCAATATAATAACCCTTGCCGTTGAGCATCGCGGCAGCCGCCAACAGTAATAGAAATGCGATCGCGATGAAGCGGTACCGCCGCAGATCGGGCCCGAGCAGAAGCGCAATCGTTCCCGCGATCCACACCGGGGCAGCGACGGGATTCCCAAACAGGAACTGCTCAATGAAAAAGACGCCTGCATTTAGGAGCGGCTGCCGGAACTCGAACTGCATCCCGGAATTGAAGGGGTGCCGGCCGAGCACGTCGCCGCGTAATACTGCGAGCATTGGAAAACCGTGCGCGGCCTGCCATGCGAGGTTCGGCGCAAGAACGAGCAGCGTTGCAATCGCCGCGACCGCGAAGGCGCGCGACCGCAAGACGGCGCGCTCCGCGGTCATCAACAGGCCGGCCAGTGTGGCCGCGGCCAGCAAGAACATCGAATATTTTCCGTAAACCCCAAACGAAACCGCCGCGGCGATCGCAATCCACCAGCGCGGATCGCGCGAGCGCACCAGGCACATCGTGCCAAAGACTGCCAGCGCCCAGGTCACGGGTTCGTACGACGTTGTCGTGAGCGTGGTGCCGAGGAAGAGATAAGCGGGAGTGAGCGCGACGGTTACTCCGGCGAGGCGCTGCGACCACATGCCGCCTCCGAGCTCGGCAGCGATTGCGCACGCGAGGTACGCGGTGACGCCGGCTGCGATCGCGACGCTGAAACGCAGGGCGGCGAGTTCATAATGCGCCGGAGCGGCGAGCCACGAAACGAAAGCTGTGAGCGGCGGCATGTCGACATAGCCCCAGGCAAGCCGTTTCGCGCATGCGATGAAGTAAAGCTCGTCGCGGTAGTAACCATAGCGCCAGCAGACTGCGAGGTGAGCCGCAGCGGTCAAGACCCCGAGCAGCGTGGCAAATCGTTTATCCACCTGAAATCAGGCGGTGTCCGCTCGCGGCGGCATTGCCGAAGCGACGAAACTCAGCAGCAGCGAGAAGAGTCCGGCATAGAAAACGGCTCCCACCGCAAAGAGCGGATCCCACCAAGTGCCGCCCATGAATGCGATCGTAAAAAGCAGTAGCGCAGCGGCGTAGACTACCGGAACCACAAAGGCAAACGACGCAAACCAACGGCGCGAGCCGAAGTACGGCGGCGCGCGCGAGAGGAACGCATCGCCGGCGATCCCCGCTGCTATGCTGGCGGTCAAAACGCAAACGGCGTCGAGCCACCCCAAAGAATGGGTTATCGCGATCAGCCCGTTGCCGAGGACGAACAGCAACGTCAGCGCCCCAGGCTGCAGCCGGAAATTGCGCACGAGGTAAAAGGCCGTGCCCATCATGAGCAGGCTTTGCAGAATGACCGCGATCAGCGAACCGCCTTGTTGATAGAAGTGAATGGTCATGAGCGTCAGCGCGTTCGCATCGATTTCGTGCGGCACGATCACGCCCAGCGAGCGCGCTGCGTCAACGCGAAAAAACACTTGCGTTCCCCAATGCACGAGCTCGAGGATGGCTGCCGCCGAAACGATCGCGGGGAGTTGTTGCGCGAGCGTCGCCGGCCGCGGCATCTGGGCGACGGCTGATCGAATCGGCCCCGAGATGATGAGCAGCACGCCTGCGCCGATGACTTGGTGCGTCGGGCTGAGCAGCGCATCGAACCCCGCCTCGAAACCAAAGTATACGTGATTGATCATGTCCGCGATTCCGCCGAGCAAAAATACCAGTACGCCCACGCCGGACCACCGGTATGCCGCGCCTAGCGCCGCGGATAACGTTTCGTGGCGGCGCAGTGCAGCGGCGTAGCGCGACCCGATCAGGCATAATAAGAGAAGAAGCCCGGAATAAAGCAGCGCGTGTGCCCACGTAAAAAACGTGTCGACGTCGTGGCGTATGTGCCATCCCGCGTCGGTGTATAAACCGGCGATCGTCCAGTAACCCGCGAGGGCCATCGCCCAATCGAAGCGCCTCAAGAGTCCAGGGTTCGCAAGGCCATCATTCGAACCTGCGCAGCTCGATGCGCGCATACTCGGTCGCACTTGCTCCCGCGTTCGCCCTATTGGCGGCGTGTGCATCGCACCCTGAAACCGCCACACGAAATGTCACCATCGGCGCCGTCACGCCCTGGCCCGCCACGGTTTACATCCGGCAAGACGCGCCGCCCCGGATCCTCGCCGCGCAATTCTCGTCGTCGGTGATTCACGTCGGGGAATGGTGGTCGGGAAGAGTGGCTACGACCAGCAACGTCGCGGTCGTGGAGCTTCGATCGCCGTCATTTTCATTCATACTGCACCGGTCGGCGTTCGGCCAGTTTTCTTTCAGAACGCGCGTTCTGGCAGTCCCCTCGATCTACCGCCGGGGATTCACCGCAGCGCTGGTGGCACGCGGTGCGGGCCTCGGATTAACCGACGCGCGCGGCGCCGAGCTCGTTTTTCAATAGGCGCAAGCCCAGCGTCGCGGCCGCTGCGACCGCGACGTTAACCAGCAGTGCATAAAAGGCGATATATCCCGGCAGCGTGATGCCGGCGTGCAGCGGAAAGATCGTCGTCGTGAAGTTTGCCGTCTGCGCCATCCAGGTTGCGGCGGCAAGTCCGGCAGCCCAGCCCGCCAGCAAAGCGTGACGGTGAAACCACGTCGTATAAAGGCCGAGCACGACCGCCGGAAAGATCTGCACGATCCACGACCCGCCGAGTAATTGAAACTCGATCGCGTAGAGCGGCTTGATCGTTAGCGCGATCGCCAGACCGCCCGCAAGCACAAACAGCGCAATAAAGCGCGCCGTGCGCGTTTCCACGGACGGCCGGGCTAACCGCGTGTGAAACGTCTGAAGAATGTTGCTGGCGAACAAGTTTGCCGCGCCGATTGCCATGATGGCTGCGGGAACGAGCGCGCCGATAACAATTGCCGCGAACGCGACCCCCGCGAACCAATTCGGGAAGAACCGTGTGAACAGCTCGGGAATCGCAAAGTTCGGATCGGTGACGCGAATGTGGGCCGCGAGCGCGCAGTAGCCCAAGAGCGCTATCAAGGTAAGCAAAATACTGTAGAGCGGAAGCAGGGCGCAGTTGCGTCGGATCACGTTCGCGCTGCGCGCGCTCAGTACGCTCGTGATCGAGTGAGGATAGATGAAGAGGGCGAGCGCCGAACCCAGCGCCAGCGACGAATACGCGAAATACAGCGATGGCGCAAGTATCGTTGAGCCCGGTTTGGGTTTGGCCGCAAGCGCGGCTTGCGCCGCGCTGAAAACGTGAGGCCAGCCGCCCAGGCTCTTGGGGATAATGATAATCGCGGCAATAACCGTGACGTAGATCAGCGTGTCTTTCACGAACGCGATCATTGCCGGCGCACGCAAGCCGCTGGTAAACGTGTAGGCGGCAAGCAGCGCGAAAGCAACGACCAGCATCGTTACGGCCGACCCGTGAGTAGGGGCGATCCCGGACCGTTCGAGGACGACCTGAACACCGATGAGTTGCAGTGCGATGTACGGCATCGTAGCGACGACGCCGGTCAGCGCGACCGCCAGTTCCAGCGGCCGGCTCCCGAAACGGTCGTGCACGAAATCCGCAGTCGTCACGTAGCCGCGCGCCTTGGCGACGCTCCAAAAGCGAGCCATCACGAGAAACGCTAAGGGATAAGCAATGGTCGTGTAGGGGACCGCGAAAAAGGCGATCGCGCCCGAGCCGAACGCAAACGCCGGCACGGCGATAAACGTGTACGCGGTGTACAGGTCACCGCCCAAAAGAAACCACGTAACAACCGTGCCGAAGCGCCTTCCTCCCAGCGCCCATTCGTCGAGCGAGGAAAGGTTTGCGTGGCCCCATCGTGCCGCCAAAAAACCCATTGCGGCAACTCCGAGGATCAGCACCAGAAATATCGCCGAACCGCTAGTCACTTTCGCGATCTCTCGTTGCGACGTAGACGATCCACACGATTAATGCGGAGAGCACGATCCAAAGAATTTGATACCAGTAGAAAAATGGAAATCCGAAAAGAATGGGCGTCGAGCGCGCGTACAGCGGCGGAACGAGCGTAGCCGCGAAGGGCACGAGCAGCAGCCAGTACCACAGACGGTGTCTCATGCTATTTTAGCGACACCGTCCGCTCGGCCCAGATGTCGGTGAGCGAGACCTTTCCGAGCCATTGTGAAATTGCCATGCCGCCGATGCAGACGGCGGTACCGGCAATTTGGTGCGCTTCGATCCGGCTGTGGAGAATTGCGATCGAAAGCAAGCCCGCTAGCACCGGAACGCTGAACTGAAAGAGCGACGCGCGGCCGGCGCCCAGCACCGAGATTCCCCAGCTCCAGATCGGAAACGTCAGCACGATCGGGAAGATGACCGAGTAGGCGAATATCCCCCAGTCGGCCGCCGGAAGGGCCGCGTAGTTTTGGTGCATCATGCGGGGAAGCGCTCCGGGCAAAATGATGAGCGTACCGATCGTCATGGTCACAGCGACGAGTCCGAGCGGTGTGTAGCGGCCCAGTAACTTTGCGCTCAAGACGTTAAATATAGCAAATATTGTGGCGGCGCAAAACGTCAGCGCGTCGCCGGGCCGAAATGTAAGATGACCCGAGAAGGCGCCCTCGAAAACCGCGACGCCGAACAGCGCCACCGCCGCGCCGAACCAGCGTCCCGCGTGTACGCGCTCTTGGCCGGAAAAAGCAACGATCGCGAGCGTCAATAGCGGTGAAAGACTCGCCAGCAGCGACGAAGCGAACGCACTCGTGTTCGCTAATCCAAAAACCCAAAAGTATTGATACAGGCCGTATCCGCACGCGCCGCATGCGATCAACAGGGGCAGATCGCGCGCGCGAAAGCGCACCGCCTGATGCATCCCGCGAGCGAGCAGGAACGCGAGCGGCGTCATGGCGAGAAAACGTAGCCCCGTGAACGCGAGCGGATCGATCGATGCGAACGCGTATTTGCTGAGGACGGTGTTCATTGCCCACGAAAGCGCAACGAACACGAGACCCGGATAGAGCAGCGGCCGGCGAACGCTCACGCCTCGACTCTACCGTGTCAGGTTGAAAGCTCCTCGGTTAGAATATCCCGCCGACCGCCACGCACTGGCATCGCTGCACGCGCCGGTTTCCGCGTTTTCATATGCGGCGCGCGCGACCGTATCGTCGGACGTTCCGGGTGAGGCTGTTGCGCACGGATTCGCCGTAGCGGGCGGCCTGCCCGCGTCTTCGCCCGGCTGCGCGCTCACGAGGATGGCATCACTCGTGCGATCGCGCGCGCCTGCGATTGCGACGTAGGGCGGCGAGCTGAACGCGCGAAGCGTGACGTCGTCTTCGCGCGTGGCGAGAACGCTTCCGTCGCCGGCTTGCACCGTCACGGAGATCTCGGCGGCAACGCGCCGCTCGGCGACGTAGACGTTGGTCTGCTCGTTGTTCGCGCAGGGCGCAGCAGATTCGCACGGCGCAGGCGAGTCGGAATCGGCGACCCGCGCTGAGACTCGAGCGGAACCGAGAAACCCGCATGGGCTGCGTTCGTCAACGCACGCGGGTGCAAATGTAAAAGAAGGCATCGGATCCGCAAAAGAACCACCGCGCGCGAATGGCTCGATCTCCGAGATCAGCGCCTGCGTTGCGCGCTGGTATTCCCGGTTGAGGTAGGTCTGTGCGGCGTGGCGCACGGCGATCCGCTCGGAGATTAACCCGGCACTGAGGATGGTGTTTGCGGCCAACGCAATTAGTGCGACGCCTGCCAAAGCGTTTGCGAGCATGTTACCGCGAAGCGGCCGGCTGTGGAATCAAACCCGGCCGTTCCAGCTGAGAGCCCGGCAGCGGAGCTTTGGCTCGCAGTGCCCCCGACAGAATTAGGGTGCCGGAATCGCCGGATTGCCCCGGAGGATATGAAACCGTAACTTCGATGGCCGCGCCATCCGCAGTTTCCGAAGAGATTGCACTCGAGATGGTCACCGCAACCGGTACGCTGGATCCTGGAACCGTCATCGACGCCGGCGCGGACCCGCTCGGTGCCTCTCCGGGCGATCCATATTTCCATGCGTTTTCAGCGGCGCGCAGCGTTTGCGCAGCCAGAAGCGCCGCGGCAGTACGGTAACGTCCCGGAGGTGCGCTCAGTTTAGCGGCAGCCGAGATCGCCAACAGGAGCGCGCCGGCGCAGATCGAGACGATTGCGACAATTGCGATCGCTTCGAGCAGAACAAACCCGCGCTGCGGCGTCACGCGGGTCTAAGTGCCCGCTTCAACCTCCGGCGAGCGCAGCGGCGGCGCAAAGCAAAACGCGATCAGGAGACCGGCGAAGCCGGCGATGAAAGGGGAACCTGCGACTAAGTTGGGCGGCCAGCCGAGTCCGCCGGGCAGCGTGAGCCGGGCGACGATTAAGTACAACGTAAAGAGCACGGCGGGCGTTCCGAATCCCACTGCGTAAAACTCACGACCACAGCGCGTGCGCTCCCCGAGAATCGCGATGGCGACGTCGGCTAGCAGCCCCGTAAGGACGGCTGCGATGATTTCATAGTAAAGATCGCTTTGGATGGCCATCGCTATCGCAAATATCCCGAACACAAACGTCATCGCGCCGAACGGCAGGCGCCAGCGGCGGATCAGCATGAGCGCGATTCCAGTAACAGCGACGGCTTCAATGATGTTCGCGTCTTCGCTGTACGCCAGACCCAAAAATGTTGTTGCGGCTACCGGCCTGCCCGCTGCGGTAAAAACGAGATCTCCGCGTGGCATCCAGGACGGGTGCGAAGCGTCCAGGCCTGCGAGTTGTGAAACGTTGGCCGTTCGCCCCGATCCAAGATCGGTGACGAACACCTGCGCGTCGCCGCCGTCTTCATGAATATAGGCAATGCGCTTTCCGTCTGCCGACCACGCCGGCATCGCGGCGTTGCGAACGAGCTCTCGCGCGCTCGCACCGGTCGAGCTCGTGATCGCAATCGTGCCGTCCGCGGTCACGAATGCGATCACGCCGGCTGAGGACCACGCCGGCTGTGCGCCGCCCGCGGTCGCGGGTAGCCACGTCACAGTGCCGCCCGCGGAAGAAACGACGGCGATTTGCTGGCGTAGACCGTTTCGGGTTTGATAGGCTATCGATTTTCCGTCGGGCGACCACGTTGGCAGCCGCATCTCCGTGACGCCCGAAACGATCGTTTTGAGTCGCGTTCCATCCGGGCTTATCGTTTGCAGCAGATAGTTACCTGACGTCCCGGCCGGAATGGAAATGAACACTATCCGTTTTCCGTCCGGCGACCAAGCGGGGTGCGTGTCGTGGCGGCCGCTGTGCGTTATGCGGCGTTCTTGGGTTCCGTCGATGTTGGCGATGTAAATATCCGAAGCGGGATCCTTGCCGGTGCTAACTCGAAACGCGAGACGCTTTCCGTCCGGCGATACCGCCGCGCCCCAAATGTCGCTGCCGGGGATGGTAAGCAGCCGCGTTTCGCGCCCGCCGTCGCCGCGCACGGTGTAAAGCGCGCCGCCGGTCTGCGGTTCGTGGCGGCCGATGACCAGCGACATTTCGTTATCACCGATGGGCTGTGCGTACTGTGTAAAAAATCCGAGTAGAGTGAGCAGCGCAGCCGCGCTCAGGATGGCGGGTCCGGTGATTCTCCATCCGCCGGCCTGCGGACCGAAGCGCGCCGCGATCGAAATGAGCGGCCCCGAAAAGACCAGCGCGCCGGACAGCGCCAGCCACAAATGTGACGGGCTGATCAGCGCGTTGATGTCGGCTTCGATTCCATACCGCGTGTGCCACCAGAGATCGAACGCTCCGCCCGTGGCGAACAGGATGACGCCGATGAGCGAAGTCCAATACCCGAAAGGCAGCGAGTAGCGCACCGGATATCCTAGCGCAATATGCCGGGCCGCCATGACGCCGAGCACGATTCCGTTCAATGCGATCGTTCCATAGAGAATCGCATGCCACGGCGTAAAGAAACTCTGATCGACGAGACCGTGCCCGTGCGCCCAGCCGTCCTGAATGACGCCTGCCATGAGCAGAAGAGCCGAGAGCCCCATGATCCAATCGAACCTCAGCGACGACGGCGAATGGTCGGAAGTCCGATAAGCGAGAGCTCGCATCGAGCGCTTGACCTTGCACGCTTGCTTTCAGGTGCCCTGGCGGGGGCACGCTTGGGTTGCGCCGAACGCGCCCGGCAAAACGCCTATCTGCAAAACGCCTATCTAAGGAGGCGCCATGTACAGCATCAGTGCGGAGCGGTCGGCGGGATGGTCCGGCCTCGCGTTTCTCGTCGTGCTCGTACTTTCGATCGTATTGCCCGGCGGGGCTGCGCCCGATATATCGGGGACCCCCGCAGCGATCGGCAACTACTTCACAGCGCACCACCAGGGGCTTTTGATGAGCGCCTGGCTAGGTTTGCCGACCGTGGCATTCTTTCTCTGGTTTGCGGTCGGTGTGCGCGCGCACCTCACCCGCGCGCCGGGCGCTGCCGACGGCTTGCCGCTCTATGCGATCTCCGGCGCGATTGTAACGGCGGCGGTAGCATTGATGAGCTCAGTCGTGCTCAGCGTGCTCCTACGGACGTCGATTCCGACCGACGATCTGCCCGGATGGTGGGGCCTCTATAATCTCGTCGGCTACGGGATCGCCGTGGGGTCGATCATCTTCGTGTTCGCCGCGGCACATTCGATGAGGCGCCACGGTTCGGCTTCGGCCCTCATGGCGCTCTTTGGTTACCTTACGGCTCTCGGGGGCGTCGTAAGCACGTTCTCGATGTTCTTCGCCTCGGGGCCGATGTCGCTCTCAGGGTGGGTCACACTGCTGCTGGGTCTAGGCCTGTTTGCCATTTGGGTCATCGCGGCGTCGATTTGGCTAATCCGCAATGCCGGAGGAGCCACCGCGGCCTAAAGCGGGGGACCTCGCGTCCCGTTGTTGCTTGCAGCGGCGGGGATGAGGTATACTCCCAAAGTTCGGTCCACCGGCGGTGCGGCCGGCATTTTAGCGTGTTTTGATTTGGGGTCCGCCGGCTTTGCCGATGGGGGGCGCGGGGACCCCGAAATAATTTCATTATTTTGGGGAGAATTTTTGCCGACGATTAGCCAGTTGGTCCGTAAGGGCCGCAAAAAGGCCGAGAAAAAAGTCAAGACTCCGGCGTTCCGCGTCATTCAGACGGGACCGAAACCGGGTCATCCCGATTTGCCTTTGCGCGCTTTCGAAGTGCCCGGAAATCCGCAACGCCGCGGCGTCTGCACACAAGTGAAAACCGTCACGCCGAAAAAACCCAATTCGGCGCTGCGCAAAGTTGCGCGCGTGCGCTTGACCAATGGCGAAGAAGTCACGGCATATATTCCCGGCATCGGACATAACTTGCAAGAGCACTCGGTCGTGCTCGTGCGCGGCGGCCGCGTGAAGGATCTGCCGGGTGTGCGCTATCACATCATTCGCGGCACGCTCGACACTTCGGGCGCTGCGAACCGTCAGCAAGGCCGCTCGAAATACGGCGCCAAGCGCTCAGCAAAGAAGTAGGGCGCCATGCCACGAAAAGGTCCAGCGCCCAAGCGGCAAATTCTCCCTGATCCGCGCCATAACTCGAAAGTGCTCGCGCGTTTCATTAATAAAATCATGCTGCGCGGCAAGAAATCTTTGGCCGAGCGCATCGCCTACGGCGCGCTGGACATCGTCGCAGAAAAGACCGGGCGCGACCCGATGGACATTTTCTCACAGGCGTTGAGCAACGCAATGCCGCTGGTTGAAGTGCGTCCGCGCCGCGTCGGGGGCGCCACCTACCAAGTTCCCATGGAAGTGCGTCCGGACCGCCGGCAGGCTATGGCCATGCGCTGGCTGATCGGATTCGCGCGTACGCGTGCAGGCCATTCTATGGAAGAGAAACTCGCGGGCGAACTGATGGACGCCGCCAACAACCAAGGCGCGACCATCAAAAAGCGCGAGGATACGCACAAGATGGCCGAGGCCAATAAAGCCTTCGCGCATTACCGCTGGTAACCGCGATGGCTCTCAACCGCGAATATCCGCTCGAGCGGACACGCAACATCGGTATTGCGGCCCACATCGACGCCGGCAAAACGACGTGCACCGAGCGTATTCTCTTTTACACCGGCCGGACCCATAAGATCGGCGAAGTCCACGACGGCGCGGCCACGATGGACTGGATGGTGCAAGAGCAAGAGCGCGGCATCACGATTACATCGGCCGCGACGGCATGCACGTGGCGCGACACGCGCATCAACATTATCGATACGCCCGGACACGTGGACTTTACCGTTGAAGTCGAGCGCTCGCTGCGCGTGCTCGACGGTCTGGTCGCACTCTTTGATTCAGTGGCCGCCGTGCAGCCGCAATCGGAAACCGTCTGGCGGCAGGCGAATAAATATCGCGTGCCGCGCATCATCTTCGTCAACAAGATGGACCGTGTCGGCGCCGATTTCTTCAATGCGGTCGACAAGATCAAAGAGCGCTTAGGGGCAAACGCGACTCCGATCCAAGTGCCCATCGGCGCCGAAGACAAATTTGAAGGCGTTGTCGATCTGTTTACGATGAAGAAGATCCTTTACACGGACGACGCCGGTTCGACCATCGAAGAGTCGGAGGTTACGGGCGAGCTGCGCGACCTGGCGCTGAAGTGGCGCCTAAATTTGGTTGAGAACATCGCGAGCGAAGACGAAGAGCTCCTCGAAATGTTCGTCGCGGGCCAAGAGCTCCCACTCGATCGCATGAGAGCGGCGCTTCGCAAGGCCACGATTGACGGCAGCGTGCTGCCCATGCTCTGCGGCTCCGCATTTAAAAACAAGGGCGTGCAGCCGCTCCTGGACGCCATCGTCGATTATCTGCCGTCCCCGCTGGAAGCTAAAGCGATCGTCGGTAAAGATCCGAAAACGGGCGAAGAGATGCGGCGCAAGCCCGAAGATTCGGAGCCTTTCTGCGCGCTGGCCTTCAAGATTGCCACCGACCCCTACGGCAACTTGACCTACTTCCGCGTCTACAGCGGAACGTTGAACAAGGGTACCTACCTCTACAACTCCCGTTCGGGGCGCAAAGAGCGAATCGGCCGCATCCTGCGTATGCACGCCAATCATCGCGAAGACATCGATTCGATCGGCGCGGGTGATATCGCGGCTGCGGTCGGACTCACCGACACGCGGACGGGCGACACGCTCTGCGACGAGAAGCAAGCGATCACGCTGGAGTCGATCACGTTCCCGGAGCCGGTGATTTCACAAGCCATCGAGCCGAAGACAAAAGGCGACCAGGACAAGCTGGGCACGGCGCTCACGCGCCTGGCCCAAGAAGATCCTACCTTTAAGATGCGCACCGACGAAGAGACGCAGCAGACGATCATCTCGGGCATGGGCGAGCTTCATTTGGAGATCATTCTCGACCGGCTGCGCCGCGAGTTCAAAGTCGAAGCGAACGTCGGCAAACCGCAGGTTGCCTACAAAGAAGCGATTACGAAGACCGTTGAAAAGGAAGGCAAATTCATCCGGCAGTCGGGCGGCAAAGGCCAGTTCGGCGATATCTGGCTCCGAGTGGAACCGCAAGAACCGGGCACCGGTTTTATCTTTGAGTGGAAGATCGTTGGCGGCAAGGTTCCAAAGGAGTATGCTAAGGCGGTTCAGGAAGGCATCCAGGAGGCGTCGCTGAGCGGCGTCCTCGCGGGATATCCGGTCATGGACTTCAAGGCCGTCGCGTTCGACGGAAAATACCATGACGTAGACTCGTCCGAGATTGCGTTCAAAATTGCCGCGTCGATGGGATTCAAGGAAGCCAATCGCGCTGCCGGGCCGATCTTGCTCGAGCCAATCATGAAGGTCGAAGTGACCACGCCGAAAGATTACATGGGCGCGATCACCGGGGATTTAAATCGCCGGCGCGGCATTATCCAAGTCACGGAAGAAGCTCCGGGCGGCGCGCAGGTGATCACCGCTAACGTACCGCTCTCGGAGATGTTCGGATACGCGACCGACATGCGGTCGGCAACGCAAGGCCGGGCGACGTACACGATGGAGTTCGCTCATTATGAGAAAGCTCCGAAGTTCATCGAAGAGGAGATCGTGGCCAAAGCGGCCGGCAAAAAAAGTACCGCCGCCTAAGTGACGATCGATTGCAAAACACTAGAGTTCTATAAGGAAGACGACTTAAGATGGCGAAGGCAAAATTCGAGCGGAATAAACCCCACGTCAACATCGGTACGACGGGGCACGTCGACCACGGTAAGACGACGCTTACCGCGGCGATTATCAATTGCCTCGCCACCGAGAACGCGAACATCGCGAAGCGGACCGTCGACGACATCGATAATGCTCCCGAAGAGAAGGAGCGCGGCATTACCATTGCGATCTCGCACCAAGAGTACGAGACCAAGAAGCGCCATTACGCTCACGTCGACTGCCCCGGCCACGCCGACTACATCAAGAACATGATTACCGGCGCGGCGCAAATGGACGGCGCGATTCTCGTGGTGTCGGCTAGCGACGGCCCGATGCCGCAAACGCGCGAGCACATTCTGCTGATGCGCCAAGTCGGCGTTCCGAACATCGTCGTTTTTCTCAACAAGGTCGACATGGTCGACGACGAGGAGCTGCTCGAGCTGGTCGAGCTCGAGATTCGCGAGCTGCTCAACAAGTACGAATTCCCGGGCGACACGACGCCGATCATCCGCGGTTCCGCGCTCAAGGCGCTGAACTCGTCGGGCAAGCGGGGCGAACCTGATGCGGATCCCATCTTTAAACTGATGGATACCGTGGACGAGTACATTCCCGATCCGGTGCGTGAAACGGACAAGCCGTTCCTGATGCCGGTCGAAGACGTCTTCACGATCACCGGCCGCGGCACGGTCGGAACCGGACGAGTCGAGCGCGGCCAGGTCAAAGTCGGCGAAGAGATCGAGATCGTGGGCCTGCAAGAGGCGACGCGCAAAACCGTCGTCACCGGAATTGAGATGTTCCGCAAGCTGCTGGATATCGGCATCGCCGGCGACAATATCGGCGTGCTGCTGCGCGGCATCGATCGCACCGACATCGAGCGCGGACAAGTGCTCGCGAAACCGGGCTCGATCAAACCTCACAAGAAATTCAAAGCCGAAGTCTACGTCCTCTCAAAAGAAGAAGGCGGTCGGCACACGCCGTTCTTCGCCAACTACCGCCCGCAGTTTTACTTCCGCACGACGGATGTGACGGGCACCATCAAATTGCCGGAAGGGGTCGAGATGGTGATGCCGGGCGACAACATCGCGATGGACGTCGAGCTGATCACGCCGATCGCTTGTGAAGAAGGCCTGCGCTTCGCCATCCGCGAGGGCGGCCGGACCGTCGGCGCCGGCGTCGTCATTTCGGTCTCTGAGTAATGGCTAAGCAGAAGATCCGCATCCGCCTCAAAGCATACGACCATCGCGTGCTCGATCAATCGGCGGAGCGGATCGTCGACACGGCTAAACGCACGGGCGCCTTCGTTAGCGGCCCGGTGCCGCTGCCGACCGAAATCAACCGGTTCTGCGTGAACCGCTCGCCACACGTCGACAAAAAGTCGCGCGAGCATTTCGAAATGCGCACGCACAAACGTCTCATCGACATCCTCCAGGCCTCGCCGAAGACGATGGATGCCCTCATGCATCTCGACCTTCCGGCCGGCGTCGACATCGAACTGAAGGCCTAACCGCCGCGCCTCGCGCGGACAAGCAGGCGCGCCCGGCGAAACCGTAGGGCCATGCCGATTCCGCTGCACGAGGTTCGCGAGCGCACATTTTCCGGAACCCGCCGGCGCATCTTCCAGCTCTTCGTCGATATGGGAACATCCAACGACATCATCTGGCCCTTTGCGGCACAGCCTTTTATGCGTTCGCCTGGGCCGATGGTCGTCGGCCGCACGGAAGAATGGCATAACGGATTCCACGCCATCCTTGAAGAGGTCGTGCCCGAGGAAAAAATCGTGTGGCGGATTCAGAACGACGGTTTTGACGGCACGCACGGGTTTTATCTCAGCGGTGACGGCAAGAAGACGACGGTGCAGCACCGGACCGACGCAACGCTGAGCGATACCGAGGGCCGGCTGCTGTGGCGCCGCTTGGAAGATCAGCAAGAGCGGTCCATCGAAGCGCTCTTCGATAAGATCGCTCGCGTCCTCAAACGGTAGAAATCTGATGGTGGCGCCGCCGAGCGCGCTCGACTTCTTGGGAATCGATGCGCTGCTTGACGATGAAGAGCGAATGATTCGCGACACGGTGCGAACCTTCGTGCGCGACCGCATCTTGCCAAATGTAGCGGATTGGTTCGAAAGCCACACGTTTCCGCGCGAAATCTCCCGCGAACTCGGAGCGCTTGGCGTTCTGGGCATGCATCTGCACGGCTACGGTTGTCCGGGTGCGAGTTCGGTTTCCTACGGACTGGCATGCTTGGAACTGGAAGCGGGCGATTCGGGAATCCGCAGCTTCGCGTCGGTGCAAGGATCGCTGGCGATGTTTGCCATCAGCCGCTGGGGCAGCGAGGATCAAAAAAACACGTGGCTTCCGCGCATGGTCACGGGCGAACTGATCGGCTGCTTCGGGCTGACCGAGCCAGATTTCGGCAGCGACCCGGCGGGTATTCGCACTGCCGCGCGTCGGGACGGCGCAGATTGGATCATCGACGGCACCAAGGCGTGGATCACCAACGGCGGCATCGCTGATCTCGCCATCGTGTGGGCGCAAACAGACGAAGGCATCCGGGGATTTCTTGTTCCGGCGAAAACCAAGGGCTTTACCGCGCGCGCGATCGAGCGCAAGCTTTCCCTGCGCGCCTCGGTAACTTCGGAACTTATCTTCGAGAACTGCCGCGTTCCGGATGACGCGGCCTTCCCCGGCGCTCTTGGATTGCGCGGGCCGCTGGCATGCTTGAACGAGGCTCGCTACGGCGTTCTTTGGGGCGCAATGGGCGCCGCGCGCAGCTGCTATGAAAGCGCGCTCGATTACGCCAAGTCGCGCAAGCAGTTCGGACGGCCGATTGCCGGCTTCCAACTGACCCAGCAGAAACTGGTCAAGATGCTGCTCGAGCTGAACAAGGGAACGCTGCTGGCGTTGCACATCGGCCGGATGAAGGACGCCGGCCGAGCGCATCCCGCCCACGTCAGTTTCGGGAAATTAAACAACGTGCGCGAGGCCCTCGCGATCGCGCGTGAAGCGCGCAGCGTTTTGGGAGCCAACGGCGTCACGCTCGAATATCCCATCATCCGCCACATGAACAACCTGGAGTCCGTCCTTACGTACGAGGGGACCAACGAAATCCATACGCTCATTCTGGGGGAAGCGATCACCGGCTCGAGCGCTTTTGCCTAGGGCGGGCCCCTGTGGACCGCGCGGCCTTGACGAGGGCCTCGCCAACTGTTACTATCCCCAGGTTGCCCTCGCCGGCGGCCGCTTTTTGCGCGCCGGACGGGAATATAACCAATACGCCTGGGTCCGTGGAGACTGATTGCATGAAGAACATCCTTGGCCGCAAGGTTGGGATGACGAGCGTGTTCACCGATGACGGCCGGTACGTGCCCGTTACGGTGATCGCAGCCGGCCCTTGTACCGTCGTGGAGCGCCGGTCAAAAGAAACGCACGGTTACGAAGCCGTCGCGCTTGCGTTCGGCGACGTGAAGAAGTCTCGCACCACTCGCGCTATGAGCGGACATTATAAGAAGGCCGGCGTCGAACCGCGCCGCTGGACCCGCGAATTTCGGGCGGACATTGAAGGCGTTGAAGCCGGACAAACGATCACGGTTTCGGAGTTTGAAGCGGGCGACCGCGTCGACGTGGCCGGCGTCTCGAAGGGCCACGGCTTTTCGGGCGGCATCAAGCGGCATAACTTTCGCGGCGGTGGCGCAAGCCATGGCTCGATGATCCATCGCCAGCCGGCTTCCAACGGCGACACGAACGCCGGGCGCACGGTCAAAGGCAGCCGGCGTCCGGGACATTACGGCGTCGACCGCACGACCCATCAGAATTTAGAGATCGTGCGCACCGATGCGGAGCGGAATCTTCTGCTCGTGCGCGGCCCGGTTCCGGGACCGAAGAACGCGCTTGTCATCGTCACGCGTACCACGAAGCAGAAAGCGGCCGGCTAATGCCGCAAGTGATCGATCTCAACGGCAAAGTCGTGCGCGAGGAACCCACGCCGGAGATTCTCGGACGCGATTACAGCGACAAGCAACATGCAATTTTCCGCGCGGTCTTCCGCGAGCTTGCCAATCCGCGCGCTGGAACCGGTTCGACCAAGAAGCGCGATGAGGTCAGTGGCGGCGGACGCAAGCCGTGGCGCCAAAAGGGCACCGGCCGCGCGCGCCAAGGCTCTATTCGTTCGCCACAATGGCGGCACTGCGGCGTGGTCTTCGGCCCGCAGCCGCGCAGCTACGTCAGCGACCTGAACAAGAAAGAACGCCGCGCCGCATTCGTTGCTGCGCTCGCCGACCGTTTCCGCAACGACGCCGTGTCGGTGCTGGACACGCAAGATTTTGCTCTCACGAAGACGGCCGACTTCGCGCAGCTGCTCTTCGGCGGCGCGAAAGAGGCTAAGAAAGCGGCTAGCACGCTCGTCGTGCACGGACGCGACGAACGCTCCGCGGACGCAATGCAGCGCGTCGGGCGAAACCTCAGAAAAGTGTCTTTTACGAATACGGGCGCGCTGGACGTGAAGGACGTGCTCCGGTTCAACCGGCTGATCTTTACGGCGGAAGCCTATGCCGAGCTCCTCAACACCCTGGGAGCATCTAAATGAAACATTTGTTTGGGGCGCCCTCGGGGAGCCTTCACGCTAGCTATGCATCCATGCGCCCCATGGTTGGGGGCCCCATCAGATGGGAGGCGTCCTTCGACGTGACTCAGGACAGGCTGCTCGGGGGGAGTGCCTTGTAATGGAAGCTCGCGACGTCATCATCGCTCCGAGAATCTCTGAAAAATCGATGGCCGAAGCGCTCGGTCATCAATACAGCTTTACGGTTCATCCGGACGCGACGAAAACGCAGATCCGCCACGCGATCGAAGAGATCTTTAAAGTGAACGTGACAAAGGTGAATACCGTCAACGTGGGCGGAAAGCGCCGCAATTTCGCGCGCCGCGGATTGCGCACTCAGGGGCGCACGAAAGATTACAAAAAAGCTATCGTAACGCTGAAGGCCGGTCAACAGATCGAGCTGGGCGGCGTCAACTACTTCGAGCAATAGAAGATGCCGGTAAAAAAATATAAAGCCACAAGCGCGGGAAAGCGTTTCATGACGACGATGGATTTCTCGGACCTTTCGCAGGTGCCACCCGAGAAGTCGCTGGTCGAAGTGCGCAAGAAACATTCGGGCCGCAACTTTAACGGACACATCACGGTGCGCCATAAAGGCGGCGGCACGCGCAAAATGTACCGGATCATCGATTTTAAGCGCACGAAAGACGCGATTCCGGGGAAGGTAGCCACGCTCGAATACGATCCGAATCGATCGGCGCGCATCGCGCTGATCAATTATCGCGACGGCGAGAAGCGTTACATTCTGGCGCCAGCCGGCTTAAAAGTGGGCGACACGATCGAATCGGGTCCGAACGCGGATATCAAGAACGGCAACTGCCTGCCGCTCAAAAATATTCCGGTCGGCACAGTCATTCACAATATCGAGCTCCGCCCGGGACAGGGCGGCAAGCTGGTGCGCAGCGCGGGCGGCGCGGCTCAGCTGATGGCTAAGGAGACCGAGTATGCGCAGGTGCGCATGCCTTCGGGCGAAGTGCGCCAGATACAAGTCGTCTGCCGCGCGACGATCGGACAACTCGGAAATTTAGAACATGAGAACGAGATCATCGGTAAAGCGGGGCGGCAGCGTCACCGAGGCGTGCGTCCGACTGTGCGCGGCATCGCGATGAACCCGGTCGACCATCCGCACGGGGGCGGCGAAGCGCGCTCCACGTCCGGACGGCCGCCGACCACGCCGTGGGGACAGATGACGATGGGCAAAAAGACGCGGCGCAACAAGCGTACCTCCAAAATGATCGTGAGAAAGCGCGGAGCGAAGTAATGGGACGCAGTTTAAAAAAAGGTCCGTTCGTTGCGGATCATTTGCTGAAGAAGATCGAAGGAATGAACGAGCGCCGCGAAAAGCGCGTCGTGCGTACCTGGAGCCGCTCGTCGACAATCGTGCCGGCAATGGTCGGGCACACGATCGGCGTGCACAACGGCAAAACACATATTCCGGTCTTCGTCACGGAGAACATGGTCGGCCACAAACTCGGGGAGTTCGCGCCGACGCGTCTTTTTCGCGCGCACAGCGGCGAGAAGTCCGCGCTGAAAGCGGCAGCAGCCGCTGCCGGCGGCGCGCCCGCTGCGCCGGCCGCAGCACCGGCGGCGAGTTCATGAGTCAATTGAGCGAGCGCACGGAAGCGGTAGCGCATTTGAAGTTCGCGCGCATGGGGCCGCGCAAGCTGCGCCGCGTCGCCGACGCGATCCGGGGCAAGAGCGTCAAAGATGCGCTCGTCCTTTTGCAGTTCGCCGGAGTTTTTGCGGCGGAGCCCATCGAGAAGCTCGTGCGCAGCGCGGTTGCCAACGCCGAGAACAATCACGATATGAACGCGGACGAACTGTTCATTTCCAAGATCATGGTCGATGGCGGACCTGGTGGCGGGTTTACCAAGCGTTTGGACCCGCGCGCTCAAGGGCGCGCGAACTTCAAACGCAAGCGTCTCTCGCACGTGACGGTTGCCGTGGCCGAAAGGCCCGCCACGAAGCAAGCCCGCGCGCGCAAAAAGGGCGAAGTGGCTGCCAAGGCGCCCGCGCGGCGTAAAGCACCGGCGCGTAAATCGCCGGCACGCAAGAAGAAGACTGCAAAAGCGGGAGCGCGAGCGTAGTATGGGACAAAAGATTCACCCGGTCGGTTTGCGCTTAGGAATCACGCGTACGTGGGACAGCCGCTGGTTCGAGAAGAAACATTACCGCGCTTGGCTTCACGAAGACGTGAAGATCCGCAAGTATTTCGCGCGCTGGACCCGTCCGGCGGCGATCAGCAAGATTGAAATCGAACGGCGCTCCAATCAGACGCGCGTGATCGTGAACACCGCGAAACCCGGCATCATCATCGGCAAGCGCGGCGTCGGCATCGAAGAGATCCGTAAGGGCCTCGAAACGCTTACGGGCAAGACCGTTCAAGTTAACGTGATGGAGATTAAGCATCCCGAATTGGATGCGCGGCTCGTCGGTCAAAACATCGTCGATCAGCTCGAGAAACGCATTGCCTTCCGCCGCGCGATGAAGCAGGCGATCATGCGCAGCATGCGCGCCGGCGCGCGCGGGATCAAAGTGCAGGTATCTGGACGCCTGGGCGGCGCCGAAATCGCGCGGACCGAGCGCAATCACGACGGCAAGGTGCCGCTGCATACGTTGCGCGCCGACATCGACTACGCGCATGTCGAGGCGTTTACGACCTTCGGCCGCATCGGCGTAAAAGTGTGGATCTACCGCGGTGAAGTGCTCCCCGAGCATACGCGCGGTCCCGAAGCGCAGGGCCGCGGCTCGCAGTTCCGGGAACGTCGCGAGCGCGGCGGACGCGCGCGCCGTCCGGCAGTGCGTACCGAAGCGAGCGAGCCGATCTCCGATTTTCCGGTGGCAGACACCGCCGAAGCCGAGCAAATCGTTCCGCAAGAGCCCGTTGCGCAAGAGCCCGTTGCGCAAGAACCTGTTGCATCACAAGAGCCCGCTGTGGAACAGCAGCCGGAGAGCGCAGAAGCGCCTGCGATGGAGTTCCCCGCAACTGAAGTACCTGCCCCCGAAGAACCGGCGCAGCCCGAAGGCCCGGTGGAATAATGCTGACACCTAAACGCGTCAAATGGCGCAAAGTTCACCGCGGACGCATGAAGGGCCGCGCGATGCGCGGCAACGCGCTGACGTTCGGCGAAACCGGTTTGCAAGCGTTGGAGCCTTGTTGGCTCACCAACCGCCAAATCGAGGCTGCGCGTATCGCCATGACGCGTCACATCAAGCGTGGCGGCAAAGTGTGGATCAAAGTTTTCCCCGACAAGTCGGTAACCAAAAAACCGGCTGAGGTCCGCATGGGCGCGGGCAAAGGGAATCCGGAGTTCTGGGTTGCGGTCGTGCGCCCTGGACGCGTGCTTTTCGAGTTGTCCGGCGTCGAGCCCGACGTTGCGAAGCGCGCGCTGCAGCTGGCAGCTTCAAAACTGCCGATCAAGACGAAGTTGATCACCCGCGAGGAGGCGCAGGCATGAAGGGCAACGAGCTCAAGGAGCTGCGCGGTCTTACGATTGCCGAGTTGCAAACGAAGGCTCGCGAAACCAAGGAAGAGCTGTTCAACCTGCGGTTTGCGCTGCGCACCGGGCATCTTTCGGATTTCAGCAAGGTTCGCGCGATGCGCCGTGCTTACGCGCAAATTCATACGGTCATTTCCGAAAAGCGTCTGCGGGAGGTCAAGAATGCCGGTTGATCAGCGCCATAAGCGGCGCCTGAAACAAGGCCGCGTCGTCTCCGATAAGATGGACAAGACGATCGTTGTGCTCTCCGAAACCCGCGTCGCGCATCCGGTCTACGGAAAGATCGTGCGCAAATCGGTGAAGTTCAAAGCTCACGACGAGAAAAACGAAGCGAAGACCGGCGATACCGTGCGCATTGCTGAAGCGCGCCCATTGTCACGCGACAAACGCTGGCGTTTGGTCGAGATCATCGAGAGAGCAAAGTGATTCAGCAAGAAACGCGGTTGAAAGTGGCCGACAATTCCGGAGCCCGCGAGCTCCTCTGCATTCACGTGCAGGGAGGCAGCCGCCACCCGTATGCCCGCGTCGGCGACGTCATCGTCGGCACGGTAAAGAGCGCTATTCCCGGCGCGGCCGTCAAGAAGGGCCAAGTCGTTCAAGCGGTGGTGGTTCGCACGTCTGCGCCGATTCGCCGCCCGGATGGTTCGGTCGTGAAATGTGACGACAACGCGTGTGTCGTTCTCAAGGGCGAAAAAGATCTCGATCCGCGCGGCACGCG
Organism: Vulcanimicrobiota bacterium; assembly: GCA_013036095.1. Classification (GTDB taxonomy): domain Bacteria; phylum Vulcanimicrobiota; class Vulcanimicrobiia; order Vulcanimicrobiales; family Vulcanimicrobiaceae; genus Rubrimentiphilum. The sequence continues at coordinate 22,844 of JAAXCW010000009.1, read as the reverse complement.
CGTCTTCGGACCGGTGATGCGCGAACTGCGCGACCGCGGGTTCTTGAAGATTGCTTCGCTCGCGCCGGAGGTGCTGTAATGCCGAATATCGTGAAAGGCGACACGGTACTGATCCGCCGCGGTAAAGAGCGCGGAAAGCGGGGCGTCGTGAAGGCGATTTTTCCGCGCGCCGGCATGGCGACCGTCGAAGGCCTGAACGTTGTGAAGCGGCACACCAAACCGGGAGCGCCGAAGCAGCAGAACATGGGCGGCTCCGCGCAATCCGGCGGCATTCTCGAAAAAGAAGCGCCGCTGCCGATGAGCGCGCTGCAGTACGTCTGCGAGAAGTGTAAGAATCCGACGCGGCTTCGCCACCATGAAACCCCTGAGGGTACCCATCGGATTTGCGCCAAGTGCGGCGAGCCGGCGCGGCTGCCGGTCAAGGAGCATAAGCGATGACCGCACGGTTGAGAGAAAAATACGAAAAGGACGTCCGCAAACAGCTGACCGAGCGATTCGGATATAAGAATCCGCACCAGGTTCCGAAGCTGGAGAAGGTCGTCATCAACATGAGCGTCAGCGAAGCGATCGCCAACCCGAAGGCGCTCGACGCCGCCGCTTCCGAGATGCAAGCCATCAGCGGCCAAAAGCCCGTTATCGCTAAGGCGAAGAAATCGATCGCGGCATTCAAACTCCGCGAAGGCGTGAACATCGCTGCAAAGGTCACGCTGCGCGGCGACCGCATGTACGTGTTTCTCGACAAGCTCTTCAACGTCGTCCTGCCGCGCATTCGCGATTTCCGCGGACTCTCGCGTAAATCGTTCGACGGCCGCGGCAACTACAACATGGGATTGCGGGAACAAATTGTTTTTCCGGAGATCAACTACGACAAAGTCGACAAGATGCGCGGCATGGACATCGTCATCGTGACGAGCGCCAAAAACGACGAAGAGGCGACCGAATTCCTCACCGCGATGGGTCTGCCGCTCCAGCGAACCGCCGGAGCGCAAGGTTAATAAGGAAGCAGAATTGGCTAAAACTGCCTTAATCGAGAAATCGAAACGAAAACCGAAGTTCAAAGTGCGCGCGCACAACCGCTGCGAGCTGTGCGGCCGTCCGCGCGGTTTTTACCGTAAGTTCGGCTTATGCCGCATTTGCTTCCGGGAAAATGCCCATAAGGGCAACATTCCCGGCATCGTCAAGGCTTCGTGGTAACGCCATGTCAGTCGTAACCGATCCTATCGCCGACATGCTGACCCGCATTCGCAACGCGAATACGGCCAATCACGACGCTGTGGACATTCCGGCTTCGCGAACGAAAGTTGCCGTTGCCTCGATCCTGAAGGACGAAGGCTTTATCAACGATTACGAACGGCTCAACGAAGGCCCGCAAGGGACGCTTCGTCTCAAACTCAAGTACGGGCCGAACAAAGAGAAGATCATTACCGGTCTGCGGCGCATTTCACGGCCCGGCTTGCGTGTCTATACGAACAAGACGGAGATCCCGCGCGTGCTGGGCGGCCTCGGACTGGTGATCATGTCGACGTCGCGGGGCATCATGTCCGGCCGTCGCGCCAAAAAGGAAGGCTGCGGGGGCGAAGTCCTCGCTTACGTGTGGTAATTGCGATGTCACGCATAGGAAAACTCGCCATCCCGGTACCCAGCGGCGTCACTATAAACGTCGCTGACGACATCGTGCACGTCAAAGGGCCCAAAGGCGAGCTCAAACAGGAGACCGCTCACCACGTCGCGGTGCGCGTCGAGGCCGGCAAGATCGTCGTCGAGCGCACGGGCAACGAAAAAGTGCACCGCGCAGCTCACGGTTTGACGCGTACGCTCGTGAACAATATGGTCGAAGGCGTCAGCAAGGGCTTCCGCAAGAGTTTGGAGATCCAAGGCGTCGGTTACCGCGCTTCCAAATCGGGCGAGAAGATTAATCTTACGCTCGGATTGTCGCACCCGGTCTCTTATAATCCGCCCAAAGGCGTGACGCTGACCGTCGAAGGCACGACGAAAATTCACGTCGAGGGCATCGACAAGCAGAAGGTTGGACAAGTCGCCGCCGAGATTCGCGGCCTGCGGCCGCCGGAGCCGTACAAAGGCAAAGGCATTCGCTACGAAGGCGAATACGTGCGCAAGAAGCTCGGCAAAGCCGGTAAGGCAGCAAAGTCATAATGGCCGCGTCATCTCGCGAACAGGGACGCCGCGTTCGTCACGCCCGGCTCCGCCAAAAAGTTTCAGGAAGCGCGGAACGTCCTCGCCTCTTGGTGCGGCGTACGCTGCACCACATCTATGCGACCGTCGTCGACGATACGCAGGGCCGCACGCTGGCCGCCGCTTCGACGCGCGAGAAAGATCTGCGCGCCGATCTGAAGTCGACGACCAATCTCGCCGCGGCCGAAAAAATCGGCCAAGCGATCGCGGGTAAAGCGAAAGAGGCGGGGATCACTCAGGTCGTGTTCGATCGCAGTGGATTGAAGTATCATGGGCGCGTCAAGGCGTTGGCCGACGCCGCGCGCCAAGCTGGATTGGAGTTTTAATGCAGTATCGCAGCGGAGGCCGCGACCGGGACAACAGCGGGTTCGACGAAACGGTCGTGCGCATCAACCGCGTAGCCAAAGTCGTCAAGGGCGGTAAGCGTTTCAGCTTCAGCGCTCTCGTCGTCGTCGGCGACCGGAAGGGCAAAGTCGGTTTCGCGATCGGTAAAGCCGGCGAGGTTCCGGAGGCGATTCGCAAAGCTGTCGAAGGCGCGAAGAAAAATCTCATCACGGTTCCCATGGTGGAGCGGACGATTCCGCATCAGGTCAATCAAAGAATCGGCGCCGCCAGCGTGCTCTTGAAACCGGCTGCGCCGGGTACCGGCGTGATCGCCGGGGGCCCGATGCGGGCGGTGCTTGAGCTCGCCGGCATTCACGACATCGTTACAAAATCACTGGGCAGCAATAACCCGATCAACGTCGTTTATGCGACGATCGAGGGATTGCGATCTCTCAAGACGTTCGAACAGGTACGCGCACTGCGCGGTAAACCGTCGAACGGCTCCTCCGCTGCATAGAGCACTTCATGGCTGAACGCAAAAAAACACCGAGCAGAAAAACGGCCGCGAAGGCGAGCGCCGCGAAAAAAAGCGCGCCCGCCAAGCGCGCACCCGCAAAAACCACCGCCAAGGCGCCACGGATTTCGCACGGTCCGGCGATCGTATCCGGGCCACGTGCCGGAGGAATGACGCTTGGGTCCGTGCGCCCGGCCAAAGGGAGCCGTCCCAGACGCACGCGCGTTGGGCGCGGACACGGTTCCGGCATGGTCAAGACGGGCGGCGAGGGCGGCAAAGGGCAGACGGTTCGTTCGGGGGGCGGAAAAGGTCCGGCATTCGAAGGCGGCCAGACTCCTTGGCAGCGCAGACTTCCGCATCGCCGCGGCTACTCGCAGAAAGCTCGCGACATCGGACATTTTCGCCAGCGCTATACCGTCGTCAACGTAGGAGACCTCGCGGATTGGGATCCCGCCGTTGAGATTTCGCCGCAAACGCTGAAAGTGGCCAAGAAGATCAAAGCCATCGGCGACGGCGTGAAGATCCTCGGCGCGAACAAGGCGGGCAAATCACTCCCGGGAGGCTTACGCTTCCGCGACGTTATGTTTTCGGGCTCGGCCAAAGAAGCGCTCGAAGCTGCCGGGGCGACGATAGAGAAACTCGTTGCTGAATAACCTGCGCGCGGCACTCCTGGTTCCGGATATCCGGAAGCGGGTGCTGTTCGTGCTCGGCGCTTTCGCGCTGTTCGTCTTCATGATTCACGTTCAAATCCCGGACGTGAACCAGGCGGCTTGGAACCAGCTGCTCCAGGGCGGCGCGTTTTACAACCTGCTCGGCTTCTTGTCGGGCGGCGCGCTGCAGAAACTCTCCGTCATCGCGATGGGCATTACGCCGTATATCAACGCGTCTATCATCATGCAGTTGATGACGGTCGTGCTGCCTCAACTCGAAGAGCTCGCCAAAAAGGGCGGCGAGGAAGGCCGCAAAAAAATCGGCCGCTACACGCGCTGGCTGACCATCGTGCTGGGGACCGCGCAAGCGTTCTTCATGGCCAATCTGATGCATCAACGCGGGGTCTTCGTCGACAACAGCATTTGGTTCGAGCTGTACGCCGTCGTCGCAATGGTCGCCGGAACGCTCTTCCTCATGTGGCTGGGCGAACAGATCACCGACAAAGGCATCGGCAACGGCGTTTCGCTGATCATCTTTATCGGCATCGTGCTGCGCTATCCGCAGTACGTCGCGCAGACCTACACGTCGACGACCAAAGGCGGCGAAAGCATCGCCAACTTGATCATCTATATAGCGATCGCGATCCTCGTGATCGTTTCGATCGTCTTCCTCTACCAGGGGCAACGCCGCATACCGGTTCAGCAAGCGCGGCGCGTCGTGGGACGCAAGATGTTCGCGGGGCGCTCGACCTACATTCCCCTGCGCTTAAACAACGCGGGCGTTATCTCGATCATCTTTGCCATCTCGCTGCTGCTGCTGCCGCAGCAGGCGCTGTCGTGGTTTGCCCCGCGCGGGGCTGCGCCGCACAATTTTCTTGGCGGCGTAGCGAATTGGGTGCAACTCTACTTCAACGTGAACGGACCGCTTTACAACTTCGTCTATTTCATCCTCGTCGTAGTCTTCACGTTCTTTTACAGCGCGGTCGTGCTCAACACCAAAGATATCGCGGACAACCTGAAAAAGAGCGGATCGTTTATTCCGGGCATCAGGCCCGGGCAGCCCACCGTCGACTACATCAACCGCATCCTCATCAGAATCACGACGGCCGCGGCCATCTACCTGGGATTACTTGCAGTCCTGCCGGGAATGCTGCAGCGCGGCCTCTCGGTGACGACGTTCTACCTGGGCTCCACTTCGCTGCTGATCGTCGTCGGTGTTGCACTCGACACGATTACGCAGATAGAGGCACGCTTAGCGATGCGTGACTACCGCGGCTTCATAAAGAGATAATGCGGCTCATATTTCTGGGACCGCCCGGCGCGGGTAAGGGCACGCAATCGAAACTGCTGACCAAACGGTTCGGCGCGCGCCACATATCGACCGGCGACATTCTTCGCGACCATCGCGTGGCGGGCACCGATCTCGGGCGGCTGGCCGAAGGCTTCATGCGCCATGGCGAACTGGTCCCGGACGAACTGATCTTGAAAATGATCGAAGGCGAACTCGAGAGGTCGCCGCGGGGCTTCATCATGGATGGATTCCCGCGCACAGTCGCGCAAGCCGAAGCGTTCGATGCGCTTATGGACAGCCGCGGCGTTCCGCTGGACGCGGTCGTCCTCTTTGACGTCGATCGCGACACGCTCGTGACGCGGCTGACGTCGCGATGGACCAATCCCAAAACCGGCAAGAGTTATAACGCGATCACAAATCCGCCGCCCGGACCGGGCATGCGCGACGCCGACGGCACCGAGCTCATTCAGCGCGAGGACGATAAAGCCGAGACGGTGAGCAAACGCCTCGATGTCTACCGCGAGCAGACCGAACCGCTGGTCGCCTATTATCTCAAGCGCGGTAAACTCGTTAAGGTCGACGGACTTGCGCCGGTGGAAGACGTGACGCGGCAAATCGTTTCGCTGCTTAGTCCGGAGCTGCAAGCATCGTGATTACCCTGCGCTCGGCTCGCGAGATCGAAGCGATGCGCCGAAGCGGAAAGATCACCGCCAAAGTCCTAACGGATTTGATGCTAGCCGCAAAACCGGGGGTGACGACCGCCGCCCTGGACGCTCTGGCGGAAAAGGGCATTCGCGATCTCGGCGGCGAGCCGACGTTCAAAGGTTATCGCGGCTATCCGGCTTCGCTTTGTGCGTCGGTGAACGATCGCGTGGTCCATGGCATTCCGGGCGGCGAAGTGTTGCGCGAGGGCGATCTGCTCTCGATCGATCTTGGGACCACGCTCGAGGGGTATGTCAGCGACAGCGCCGTGACTGTGCCGATCGGGACGGTTTCCGCGGAAGCGCGCCGGCTGCTCGACGTGACTCAGGAGTGCTTGATGCTCGGCATCGAGCAGATGCGCATCGGTAATCACGTGGGCGACATCGGACACGCCGTTCAGCAGCACGCCGAGGCCAACGGCTTCGGCGTCGTCCGCGTTCTCGTCGGTCACGGCGTGGGCACCAGCATGCACGAAGATCCGCAGGTCCCTAACTACGGAAAGCGCGGCAGCGGCGCGAAGATGCGCCCGGGGCTCGTTCTGGCGGTCGAGCCGATGGTCACCCAAGGGACCCACGAAGTAAAAATTCTCGAAGACGGCTGGACAGTCGTGACGGCCGATGGTAAACTCGCAGCGCACTTCGAGCACACCATAGCGCTGACTCAGGAAGGCCCGAGGATCCTTACGCTGCGCGAATTCGGAGAGCATGCGGCGGCGCCAAAGTACCGGCCAAGAGAGGAAGCGGCGGCCTAACGGCTCGCAGCATACTCCGGAATCATCAGAATAGCTTATAGGTAGAATAAAAATGAAAGTACGACCATCGGTAAAGCGGATTTGTGAAAAATGCAAAGTCATTCGGCGCGAGGGCAAAGTTCGCGTGATTTGCGAAGTGAATCCGAAGCACAAACAGGTGCAGGGTTAGATGGCACGCATTGCGGGCATCGATTTGCCGCGCGAGAAGCGCATCGAGATCGCGCTGACGTATATTTTCGGCATTGGCCCGAAGACGGCGCAACGTTTGCTTTCCGAGGCGGGGGTCGATCCGAACACGCGCGTTAAAGATTTGAACGAAGAAGGCGAAAAGAAACTCCGGGATGCCATCAGCAGCCTTGAGATAAAAGTTGAGGGCGACCTGCGGCGCGACGTGCAGGGCCACATCAAGCGGTTAATAGACATCGGATGCTACCGGGGTATCCGTCACCGGCGCGGCTTACCCGTGCGCGGACAGCGCACCAAGACCAACGCGCGCACCCGCAAAGGTCCGAAGAAAACGGTCGGCAACCGGAAGAAGCCGGCGCCCGCGACGGGCGGCGGACCGCCGAAGAAATAAACGCAGGGTCCCCGAAATGGGGACCCTTGTGATTTACGTCGGTACGTGCGGCTTCTCGTACAAAGATTGGATCGGGCCGTTCTATCCCGGAACGATTCGTTCGCAAGAAATGCTGCCGTTCTACGCGAGCTGCTTTCCGGCCGTCGAGATCGATTCGTCCTACTACGGCGTACCCGCGCTGAGGACCGTCGAACGGATGGACCGGGCTACGCCGCCGGAGTTCCGGTTCTGTTTTAAGGCGCCCGCGACGGTCACGCATCCGCCCGACGCCGGCACGACGCGTATCCATCCCGATGCGGCTCTTTTCGTGGAGAGCGTAACCCTTATAAAGGAAAGCAGAAAGCTCGGCTGCGCGCTCCTGCAGTTTCCGAACGGCTTCCGGAAGACCGCGGCGTCGGAGATCTACCTGCGGCTCGCCGTCGAAGCGCTCCGGCCGCTGCCCCTCGTCGCGGAGTTTCGCAATCGCGAATGGCAAGACGCCGAAACCCACCGGCTGCTCTCCGAGCTGCGGGTGGGCTGGTGCAATGTCGACATGCCGCGGTACGACACGCTGATGGAGCCGAGCTCGGATTGCACGTCCTCCGTTGGGTACGTCCGCTTTCACGGACGCAATGCCGCAAACTGGTGGACCGGCACGAACGTGACGCGCTACGATTACGAGTATTCGCCGGAAGAACTCGAACCGTGGACCAGCCGCGTCGCCGAAATCCAAGACGCGGCCGGGACGACCTTTGCGTTCTTCAATAATCACGCGCGTGGAAGCGCGGCGCGCAACGCCGAGTTGTTTATCGAGTTGCTGCGGACGCGCTACGGAGCGGGCGCCGGCGTCGTAGCGCGCCGGGAGGGTGCGCCGGCGCAACGAACGCTCTTCGAATGAACGCCGTGATCACGGCCGGCGCACGTGTGAACGGAGCGTTCGCGCGCCGCATCGGTACGCCGGTGAAGGCCCTGGCGCGCGTCGGAGGCCGGACGCTGTTGGATGCGAGCATCGACGCGGCTCGCGGGGCCGGCGTGACGCGGCTCGCTGTGGTCGGCGGAAGCGAAGTGCGTGAGGCCTGCGCCCAAGCCGTCGACGTAATCATCGAAGAATCGGAGAGTGGAGCGGCCAACCTGCAGCGGGCGCTGGGCGCGTGGGACGGCGGCGCTCCGCTGCTCTACATGACCAGCGATATGCCGTTCATCGGTGCCCCGGTATTGCGCGAATTCATCGAGGCGGTCCCGCGCGACGCGCTCGCACTCCCGGTGACGGCCTGCGCCGACTTCGAGCGCCGGTTTCCCGGAGCTCCGCCGTTTGGGATCGAGATCGGAGGCGAGCGTATCGTGAACGGAGGTGTCTTCTGGATCCCGGCCGGTGCGGCGTCGACCGTTGAAAAGCTAGCGATGCGGTTTTTTGACGCGCGCAAGAGCAAGACGCGAATGGCGCTGCTGCTCGGACCGGTGCTCTGTTTGCAATTTGCGTTCGGCCGGTTGACGATCGGCGCACTGGAAATGCAAGCCCGGCGCAGACTCGGTATTCCAGCGATCGCGATCCGCGGCGCGTCGCCCGATCTCGCCTACGATATCGATACCCTCGATGAATACGCCTACGCGGTTCAACGCGCCTAACGCCGCGCTGCTGGGGACCTTCTGGTTTGGCATCCAGATGGTCTGGGGAGCTCTGCTTGGGATATCGCTGCAGTCGAGAAGCGTCCAGTTTTATCCGCACGACGCGGTTCGAGCTTTCAGCGAACTTGCGATCTCCGGGGCGTGCGTAGCGGCGGTAACGCAAATCGCGGCCGGAATCATCTCAGATCGCCGGCGGAAGAACGGCAGCCGCAGGTTGGAGTTTTACGCATGCGGCGCGTTCATCGGGGCGGGCGCCGTGATCTGGTTTTACCTGGCGCCGGATTTCCCGCAGCTCGCCGCCGCGCTGCTGGTTTTGCAACTCGGTCTGAATATCGCCATCGGTCCGTATCAAGCCGCAATTCCTGATTTCATCGAAGAGTCGCAGCTGGGTGGAGCTTCGGCATGGATGGCGGCGCTGCAGAGTTTGGGAAACGTGGCGGGCGCGCTGGCAGCTTCGTTTTTAAAAAGCGCCGCTGCGGCCGGAGGGGCGATAGCCGCTGTGCTGCTGACCGGTTTTGCGCTGACTGCTGCGCACGTGCGAAATCTCGAACCGTTAGCAAACTCTGCGACGCCGCTCCGTGTCACGCGAGTCTTTCTCGATCTGTTTATCTCGCGTGCGCTGATGTACGTCGGGTTTTACACTCTGCTCGGCTACCTCTACTTTTACGTCGCGCGACTGATGCGCGGCGATCCGAAAGCCGAGGTCGGTGAATTGCTCATCACTTTCTTGGCCGCGGCGGCGACCGGCGCCGCGATTGCGGGTCGCGCGGCGCGTTTCGACCGGCGGATAGTCGCAGCGGCGGGCGGCTGCATTTTCATTCTCGCGCTCGGCGCATTCTTGTTCTCAAGAAACCGCGCCGAACTCTTCGGGGCGGCGGCTCTGGCGGGAATTGCGTGGGGTATATTTCTTACTGCGGATTGGGCATTGGGCTGCGCGCTTTTGCCGCGCGGTTCGCTCGCGACGGCGATGGGTGTATGGAATTTGGCGCTGCTCGTTCCGCAGATTCTCGCACCTTCGATCGTCGGTGCGGTATTGAGCGCACTCAACGCGCTGCAAAGTCCCGATGCCTCCAGGACCGCGTTCGTCATCGCGTGCGTCGAGGTGGCCGCCGGAGTGGCGTGGCTCAGGCGCCTGCCTGGTTCCCAGGCAAGAAGTGCATGACTGCCCCGCAAGTGGGAATAACGGCAAGACAGCCATGCAAGGGGAACCCGAGCGCGCCCCTGCACGTTAGGCAAGGTGGAGACCGAACCTTCGCCAGTTTACCAGGCAACGCAGCCGACCGGTCTCTTCAACTACAGACTAGAGAGGGAGACATATCTTGAATCGACTGAGCACCGGAGCCCTTACCGCGATTTTGATCGCGGGCCTGGGCCTCACTGCGGTAGCCGCTCCGTCGGGCCAGGCATCGCAGGGAAACATTAGACACCAAGCGATTGCTCAGGCCACGCCTATGGCGTCGCCGGCTCCGCCACCGCCGATGAATTTCGGCTCACCGCCATCAGGGCAAATTCCAATTCTCTTCAACGACCATCACGTCTACTCGAGACCCGACGTGTTGAAACAGGGCCGCGTTCTCGCCGCATTGGTGCGGGGAGGCACGATCCTGATCCCATTGCGCTCGATGTTCGAACAGATGGGTGCGACCGTGTCATTTGACGCGGGCAGCAAGACCGTCGACGTGACCAAACCGGGCTCCGACGTCAAAGTAACCGTCGGCGTTCCGCAGGTCGTCATCAACGGCGAAACCCGTCCGCTCGATGTCCCGCCGATGATCTACCAGGGCCAAGTTTTGGTTCCGGTTCGCGTCATCTCCGAAGGCATGGGAGCGTACGTGCAATGGGTGCCTGACAAGCGTCTCGTCGTCGTGCGCTATCTGCCGGCGACGCCTCCGCCTCCGCCGCCTGCCACTCCGGCCCCGACCGCGGCCCCGGTTGCAACACCGGTTCCCGTCGTAGCCCCGTATCAGGATCACTTCGTGGCGGGCGACTACATCCTCAGTCCCAAAGTGTATAACGAGTTCAGCCCGGGGAACACCGGCAGCAGCTCGTATGCGCTGCGTGGAGCGTTCGAGTTCAACCTGATCAACCTGCCGTGGATGATCGAAGGCACCTTCGAGAAATGGCAGTATCCGCACAACGTCGCCGCAAATTTCGGCCCGTCGTGCGTCGTTGGTCTGCCCGGAAGCTCGGCCGGAACGCAGGGTTGCGTCACGGTCATCGGCGGCAACGGACAAACGTACGTGCCGGCGTTCACCGTCAACGAGTGGAATGGCGACGGCCGTCTTGGACTCAAGATCGCCGACCCGCGCATCTACATCGGCGTCGGCTACATGGTACACACCGGTAACTACGGTTACCCGTCGTTGAACGGCATCGGGTTCGGGCTCGAGAAACTGCCCGACCTCGACCAGACGTTCTCGCTGTACGGCAGCGCCTGGTACTATCCGAGCGTGAAGGGCAACTACACGGTCGCCAGCGGGCCGCAAGCCGGAACCGTGTTACCCTTGGCCTATAGCATCCTCCGGTACCAGGTCGGTGCGACCCTCGGCCTAGGCAAGAGCTTCCCGCTCTTCCTGGACCTCGGATTCATCGGCGACCGCGGGAAGAACAAGACCAACGCGCCCGTAGACTACACCCATAACGGTGGGTACGTCGGGCTCGGAATCAAGTTCTAGCCCCCTAGCCTCGAGGAAGCCAATGCGGCCCCGGTCCTTGACCGGGGCCGCCTCTTTTGGATAGAATCTTGGCTTGGCGCCATCGCCGGGCGCCCTCGAACCAGATCCGCGCTCTAGCGGGTCGAGGCGACGACACTGTGCTCGCTGCACAGACAGGATAAACGGAGTCTCTTTTGGCCGCAAAAAAACAAACGAAGGCGCGAAAGAAGCGCGAGTTCAAGAACGTCCAGTCAGGCGTCGCACACATTCACGCTTCCTTTAATAACACGATCGTGACGATCTCCGACGGATTGGGCAACGTGCTGGCCTGGGCGTCGGCGGGCAACTTGGGATTCAAAGGGTCGAAGAAGTCTACCCCATTCGCTGCGCAGATGGCGGCCGAAGCCGTCGCGCGCAAAGCAATGGAGCATGGGATGAAATCGACCGAGGTTCTCGTGAGAGGACCGGGAGCCGGACGCGAGGCCGCGATCCGCTCACTGCAAGCTGCCGGCCTGGAGATTACGCTGATAAAAGACGTTACCCCGATTCCGCACAACGGCTGCCGCCCACCCAAACGGCGGAGAGTCTAGAATGTCGCGCTACATCGGACCCGTATGCCGCCTCTGCCGCCGCGAAACCGCGGCCAGCAAAACCGGCGAAAAGATCAAACTCTTTCTCAAAGGCGACCGCTGCCTTTCCAAAAAGTGCGCGGTCGAGCGCCGCGGCACGGCGCCGGGACAAAAAACGCAGGGCAAAGCTTCGCGTCAGAAAGTCTCGGAGTATGGCCGCCAACTGCGCGAGAAGCAGAAGATGCGCAGATACTACGGCGTGCACGAAACGCAATTCGAGAATTACTTCCGCGAAGCTGCGCGCATCCCTGGACAGACGGGCCGCACGTTCTTGCAGCTGCTCGAGCGCCGCTTGGATAACGTCGTCTACCGCCTGAACTTGGCGTCGAGCCGCGCGCAAGCACGCCAGCTCGTCACGCACCGCCATTTCCGCGTGAACGGCCGGATGGTCAACATCCCGTCCTACGTGGTGAAAGCCGGCGACGTCATCACCATCTCGGAGCGCAGCAAAAAGTCACCCGTCTTTGAATCGAACTTCGAAGTTGCCAAGAACCGGCGCGCGCCGGAGTGGCTCGAGTGGAGCGGCGAGGAACAGTCCGCCAAGGTCGTTGCGCTTCCGTCGCGCGAGCAAATCGATACGCCGGTCGACGAGCAATTGATTGTAGAGTACTACAGCAGGTAACGACATTTTGGCGACGCCGGCTAACGCCGTCGTTGCACCAACCGGAGTTTCGCCCTCCCTTTGGTACCTTCAAGAACGCGAGGCGAGGCGAATCTACTCTATACGTACGATCGTAGCGGCCTCCAGTCGCTGCGGATAACGCAAGAGCAAAAGGAACGAACAGAAACAATGACCGTTTTGGAAACCCCGCAAGGCGCAAGCATCGACGTCCGCGAGCGCCGGGACAACTATGCGAAATTCGTCGTCGAGCCGCTCGAGCGCGGATTCGGCATCACCCTGGGTAATGCGCTGCGGCGCATCTTGCTGAGCTCGATTCCGGGCGCGGCCGTCACCTACATGAAGATCGATGGGGTGCTGCACGAGTTCTCAACGATCCCGGGCATCGTCGAAGACACGATTGCCATGATGCTGAACCTCAAAGGGCTGCCGGTGAAAATGAACACCGACGAACCCAAGGTGTTGACACTTCATGCGACGGGCTCCAAGGAAGTCACCGCCGCCGACATTACGGCCGATGCGGACGTCGAGATTCTCGACCCGGGCTATCACATTGCGACGCTCTCTTCGAAGACGGCGAAACTGTCGATGGAAATCGGCGTCGAAAAGGGTCGCGGCTACGTCACGGCTGACCGGCAGCGCAACGTCGAGCACATGATCGGACTGATTCCGCTCGATTCGATCTTTTCGCCGATTCGCAAAGTCAACTTCAGCGTCGACGACACGCGCGTTGGCCAGAACGTCGACTACGACCGTTTGACGATCGAAATCGACACGAACGGCTCGGTCACGCCGGATGAAGCTCTGTCGCAGGCAGCGACGATCATGCAGGACCACTTGGATCTCTTCGTCAGCTTCAGTAACGAAGAGAAATCGCTCCCGGCGGCTCCGGCCAGCGAATGGGATATTCCTGTGGAATCACTCAACCTTTCGGTGCGTTCGTTCAACTGCCTCAAGCGCGCCGGAATATCGAAGGTCTCGGAACTCCTAGACATGACCGAAGACGAAATCATCAAGATGCGCAATTTCGGCAAGAAGTCGCTCGATGAGATCAAAGCGGTCCTGGAATCTAAAGGTCTCTCCCTACGGGAGCAATAGAGCGATCATGCCGCATCAAATTGCGTATAAGCGCCTCTCCCGGACCGACGGGCACCGTCGCGCGCTGCTGAGAAATTTGGCCACGTCGTTTTTCAAGCACGGAAAAATCGAAACGACAACGACGAAGGCCAAACAAGTCAGCCGCGTGATCGAGCGGCTCATCGCCGCTGCCGGCCGCGGCGACGTGCATTCACGCCGTCAAATCGCCGAGTATCTGACCGAACCAGCCGTCGTGAAGAAACTCGTCGAACAGATCGCGCCGGCGCTCAAAGAGCGGCACGGCGGCTACACGCGGATCACAAAATCGCGCGTCCGGCCGGGCGATGCCGCCGAGCTCTCGATTCTCGAACTGGTCGATACCCCAACACGATAAATCGTGTTGGGAGCTTCACTCCCTTATTGCGCAAGTTGGTTGCCGGTGAAGGGTTATCCGAGCAGGATGCTGCCGCGATTGTGGGAGCGATCATGGATGGCGAAACGTCTCCTGCGCAAACCGCAGCTTTCTTGGCAGCGCTAGCGGCCAAAGGTGAAACGGCCGCCGAACTGATCGGCACAGCCCGGGCGATGCGCGAACGAAGCGTAAAGGTCGAGCACGATCTGCCGTTGGTAGCCGACGTGGTCGGAAGCGGGGGCGACGGCGCAAACACCATAAATATCTCCACGCTCGCGGCGCTGGTCGTCGCGGCTGCAGGCGTTCCGGTCGCAAAACACGGGAACCGCGCTGCGTCGGGACAATGCGGCAGCGCCGATCTGCTGGAGGCGGCCGGCATGGAACTGAAAGTTTCGCCGGCGCGTGCGGCCGGCAGTCTCAAAGAGCTGGGCTTTACGTTCATGTTCGCGCCGGTTTACCATCGGGCGATGAAGAACGTAGCACCGGTCCGGCGCGAGCTCGGAATCCGCACCATCTTCAATCTGGTGGGTCCGCTCACCAATCCGGCGCGAGCGACGCATCTGCTGGCCGGCGTGGCGCGCGCGGAACATGTCGAGAGTGTCGGCGAGGTTCTGCAAGCGCTCGGCGTGCGCGCCGGCGCGGTGGTCCACGCAAGCAGCGGTATCGATGAAATCGGCGGCGAAGGCCCGACCTCCGTGTACGAGTTCGGCGACGGTACGGTCAAACGCTGGACCTTGAATCCTGAAGAGTTCGGCGTGCGCGCAAGCGTTGCTGATATTCGCGGCGGCCCGGTCGGAGAATGCCGCGCCGCGTTCGAGGCCATCCTTGCCGGGGAACGCTCGCCCCGTTCCGATGTCGTCGCGCTGAACGCGGCGCTTGCATTTCGCATCTGCGGCAAAACTGCCGATATAAAAGATGGCATGGAGCTCGCCCGCGCACAACTCTACGAAGGCCGCGCCGCATCGCTGTTCGCGCGCGCGGCGGTATATTCGCATGGGTGACATCCTGACGCGGATCTATGACGCGAAGCGGCATCACGCCCGCCATGACCAAACCGCGGAGCCGCACGACCTCGTGCGGCAAAGAGGGCTAGCGCGCATGAGTGCCCGGCGGCCTTTCCTGGAAGCGATTCGCGTTTCACGCGATCCCGCGATCGTCGGCGAAATAAAGCGTGCCTCCCCGTCGGCCGGGCTCATCGCGCGCAACTTCGATGCAGCGGCCGTGGCGCGCGCTTACGAGAATGCGGGAGTGGATTGCATCAGTGTCGTGACGGAAGCCGACCATTTCTTGGGCGAGCTGGCCTATCTTGAAATCACGCGCACGCATTCGTCGCGCCCGCTGCTCCGTAAAGATTTTCTTTCTACGCCGTATGAGGTCGCGCAATCCGCCGCTTACGGCGCCGACGCGGTGCTGCTTATCGTTGCCGGACTCGATGACGGAGAGCTCGCGGCGTGCATGCGCGAAGCGGCGGAGTATCGGCTTGACGTGTTGGTCGAAGTACACGACGGCGCGGAGCTGGCGCGTGCGCTGGCGATGGGCGCCGTGCTGATCGGGATAAACAACCGTAACCTGCGCACGTTTGAAACCGACCTCGCGGTAAGCGAATATCTGCTGCCGGAGGTTCCTCAGAACGTTACCGTGATCAGCGAGAGCGGCATGCGCCACCCCGGAGATATTTCGCGGCTGCACGCAGCCGGGGCGCGCGGCTTTCTGATCGGAGAGGCGCTTATGCGCGCCGAGGATCCCGCGGCATTAGTGGACAGCCTGAAAAGTGCCGTGGAAGCGCGCGCGGTCTCCCCTTGAGAACGCGCATAAAGTTTTGCGGATGCACCGATCTGCAGGACGTTATGCTGGCCGTGGAGACCGGGGCAGACGCCGTCGGTATGATCTTCGCGCCATCCGTTCGCCGGATCACCGAAGGCGCCGCAAAACACATCGCGGACGAACTGCCGCCGTTCATAACGCCGGTTGGCGTCTTCGTCAATCCTTCGCGCGACGACATTGCACGCGCCCGCTCGATTTTCCCCGACCTCGTAATCCAGCTGCACGGCAATGAGTCGCCGAGCTTCGTCTCCTCGATCGATGGGCGGGTCATCAAAACCATCCACGTCGACACGCAAGCTCCCGACTCCGCGGCGCTCGAGCGCAGTGTCAACGAACACCCACGCGCTATCGTACTGTTCGACAGTGCGGCCGCGGGCTTGTCCGGAGGAACCGGCGTGGCATTTCCCTGGAAGGCGGTTGTTCCGGCCGCGCGCTCGCGGCAAGTCATCGTCGCGGGCGGGTTGACGCCGGAGACGGTCGCACAGTGCGTGCAAATCATTCGGCCTTATGGCGTAGACGTGCGAAGCGGTATCGAAACGGCGGGCCGCAAAGACCGTGGCAAGATGCGCGCATTTGTGAAAGCCGTCAAAGACGCCGATGCAGCCTGACGCACGAGGATATTTCGGAGAGTTTGGAGGCCGGTTCGTTCCCGAGGTCCTGGTCGCGGCGCTTGCAGGACTCGAGCGGGAGATCGAATCGGCTTTTGGCGACCCCGCGTTTTGGCGCGAATACGAGGCGGTGCTTGCCGACTTCGTCGGCCGTCCGTCGCCAATATACGAGGTGCACCGGTATGCGGCGTCCGTATCGGGCGCCAAGTTCGTAGTCAAGCGCGAAGATCTCAATCACACCGGCGCGCACAAAATCAACAATACCGTCGGACAGGCGCTGCTCGCGCGGCGGATGGGAAAGAAGCGCCTCATTGCGGAGACGGGCGCCGGACAGCATGGCGTCGCGACGGCAACCGTCGGCGCGAAGTTCGGAATACCCGTGGACATTTACATGGGCGCGGTCGATGTGGAGAGGCAGGCGCTCAACGTTTACATCATGCAGCTGCTCGGGGCAACGGTGCATCCCGTCAGCGGCGGGACGAAAACGCTGAAAGACGCGACCAGCGAAGCGTTTAGAGAATGGGCCGCGCGCGTGCACGATACATTTTACGTCATCGGCAGTGTGGTAGGCGCGCACCCGTATCCGTATATGGTTCGCGAGTTTCAGAAAATCATCGGCGTCGAATCGCGCCGGCAGTGTATGGAGCGTTACGGCAAGCTGCCGTCGGACGTTGTGGCGTGCGTGGGCGGGGGAAGCAATGCGGCCGGCATCTTCGCCGGTTTCATGAACGACCCGTCCGTACGATTATGGGGCGTTGAATCCGCAGGCGAAGGAACCGCCACTGCTCGCACGGCCGCAACGCTCAACGCCGGGACCGTGGGCGTACTGCACGGAAGCCGCTCGTACGTGCTGCAAACCGCGGAAGGCCAAGTCCGCGAGACGCATTCGATCAGCGCAGGCCTCGACTATCCCGGCGTGGGACCAGAGCACGCCTTCTTAAAGGAAAGCGGACGTGCGACGTACGTTTCGGTAACGGACACGGAAGCGTTGAGTGCGTTCTACGCGTTTTCAAAAACGGAGGGCATCATTCCGGCGCTGGAAGCGGCGCACGCGCTGGCGTACGCGCGCAGGCTCGCCGCCGAACGCGGCCCGGAAGATCTCATTCTGGTCAATCTGAGCGGAAGAGGCGACAAAGACATCGCGCAAGTTCGCGGCCTCCCGCGTCCGGCGCCCTCTTAAGGGATGTCGCGGCTCGACACGATCTTCAAACCCGGACGCCTGGCTTTCATTCCATATCTCATGGCCGGCGATCCGGACCTCGAGACGACGCGAACGATGCTGAGGGCTATTGCTCCGCATGCGGACGCGATCGAGCTTGGCATTCCGTACGGCGATCCGCTCGCGGACGGACCCACGATTGCGGCGGCCGGGGCGCGCGCACTCGGCAACGGCGTAACGCTTGAGAAGACGCTTGCGCTCGCCGGCGAGATGCACGCTTCGCTTCCCCCGGTCATTCTGTTTACGTATTACAATTTGGTTTATCAGTTCGGCCTGCAGCAGTTTGCGCGTGCGGCCGCCGGTGCCGGCGTGGCGGGCGTCATCGTCCCCGACGTTTCGCTCGAAGAGATCGAGCCGCTGCGGCTTGCCCTGGGAGCGCACGCGATCGACGTGCCGTTGCTCGTTGCGCCTTCCACGCCGCCCGAGCGCGCGGCACGCATCGCCGAGCAGTCCGGCGGCTTTGTTTACGTCGTGTCGCGCCTGGGCGTGACGGGCACCGGCACTGCGCCTGACACCGGGCCCTTGCGCGCACAGATTGCGGTCCTTCGCGCAGCTTCCAAAAAGCCGCTGGCGGTCGGCTTCGGGATCAGCACGCGCGCGCAAGTTGAAGCAGTGCGCGGGCTGGTGGACGGCGTCATCGTCGGGAGCGCGCTCATCGACGCATACTCCGGCGCTCGCGGCGAAGAAGCCGCGCGTCGTGTGGAGGCGTTCGCGAAGGGGCTGCTATGAAAGAGCGAACCGCTTAGACGCATCGCTGGCAATGTACGCTCCGATAGAGAGCGATGCAGTAGCGGCCGGCGACGGTGCGTTACGCACGTGCAGAACGTTTTTCGAACCTTCGAACACAAAATCGTCCACGAGTGTTCCGTCCGCATTCATCGCCTGAGCGCGTACGCCCGATGGACCGGGCACGACGTCTTCGTTGCGTAGCGTGGGAATGTACCGTCGCAGCCAATCGACGTAGGCGCTGCGAACGATGTCGCGGTACATTTCACCCGCCGCGACAATCGGGTATTTCAGCGCGAGGCGAATGAAGCCCGGATACGTCAGTGTTTCGAAGATCTCCGCTCCGTTGAGATTCCCGAACGTGTAACCTTCGCGCGCAAACGCGAGCACTGCGTTCGGTCCGAGCCACACGTCGCCGTTCATGCGAGGGGTGAAGTGAGCTCCCAGAAACGGAAACGCCGGATCGGGCACCGGATAAATGTTTCCTTTAATGAGGTGACGGCTCTCCGGTTTGAGGACAAGATAGTCGCCGCGAAATGGCACGATTTTCGGATCGCGGGCTCCGCCGGTCATCTGCGCGAGCCGGTCGGCGTACAAACCTGCGCATGTGATCAGTGCGCGTGTAGTGACGGGGCCTGCACCGGTCTTCACTTCGAGGAGACGCGTCATCCGCGTAATCGCGGTGACCCGATGGTCCGGCAGTATCTCGCCGTGCATTTCGCGGACGTCCTCGGCGAGAGCGGCAGCAACCGCTCCGTAATCTACGATCCCGGTCGCCGGCGAAAAGATCGCGCGAATTCCCGCGCAGTGCGGCTCGCGGGCGCGAATGCCGGCGCCATCGAGCATCTCGAGGCCTTCGATTTCGTTGGCGATTCCGCGTTCCCACAAAACGTTCAGGCGAGGAAGCTCGCCATCGTTCAGCGCGACGATGAGCTTTCCGACGGTCCTGAACTCGATACCCTTCGAGCGGCAGTAAGACCACAGCTCGCGGCGGCCTTCGATGCAGAGCCGCGCTTTGAGGGTTCCCGGAGCATAGTAAATTCCGGAGTGGATGACTCCGCTGTTGTGTCCGGTCTGGTGCTTGCCGGGGGCGTGCTCCTTATCGAGAACGGCGACACGCAATCGCGGGTGGCGCAATAAAAGCTCGCGAGCGGTCGCCAGCCCGACGATACCCGCCCCTACAACCGTGATGTCATACACTTCCCGCGCTTTTCAGCGCGGCCCGGCGGGGAGCCCGCCCGGAGTCGTAACCGGGCCGCCGCCGTTTGGGTTATCATTGAGGCATGAGCACGACCGCGGAGCGCATCGCGCCCTTTAAGAACGAGCCCATTAAAACGTATGCCGAACCCGCCGACGCCGCCAAAATGGAAGCGGCGCTCACCGAGGTTCGCAAAGAATTCGGCAGAGAGTATCCGCTGGTGATCGACGGGCAGCACATCGCGACGCAGAAGAAGATCGCGTCGCGCAATCCGGCCGACCCGGCGCAGATCGTCGGCGAAGTGGCTTCGGCCTCGCTCGAGGATGCAAACCGCGCGATCGAAGTCGCCAACCGGAGTTTCCAGTCATGGAAAAACACGCCCGCGGCGGAGCGCGCAGCGTTCCTTTTCAAGGCGGCGGAGCTCGTGCGCACGCGACGTGAACGCTATAATGCTCTGCTTGTATTCGAAGTCGGCAAGAGTTGGATCGAAGCCGATGCCGATACCGCCGAGGCGATCGATTTCCTGGAATTTTACACGCGCGAGGCGCTCCGCTATGCGGAGCCGCAGCCGCTCACACCGATCGCCGGCGAAGAAAATGAATTGGTGTACGTCCCGCTCGGAGTCGGCGTTGTGATTCCGCCCTGGAACTTCGCGTTCGCCATCATGGCTGGGATGGCGGCGGCGGCGGTGGTCACGGGCAATACGGTTGTCCTCAAACCTTCGAGCGACAGCGCGGTCCTCGCGGCATGGTTCGTCGATCTCATGCATGAGGTTGGCCTGCCGAAGGGCGTTTTGAATTTCGTGCCGGGAAGCGGTAGCGTAATCGGCGACGCGCTGGTCGCTCATCCGCTCACGCGGTTCGTCGCTTTCACCGGAAGCAAGGAAGTAGGCCTGCACGTCAACGAGCTCGCCGCCAAACCGCAAAAGGGGCAGCGCTGGATCAAGCGTGTCGTGGCGGAGATGGGCGGGAAAGATTCGATCGTTGTTGCGGCTGATGCGGATGTCGATTCAGCGGTAGAGGGCGTGGCGGCTTCGGCATTCGGTTTCCAAGGACAGAAATGCTCGGCGTGCTCGCGCGCAATAGTCGATGCCTCGATTTACGATGAGTTCGTCGAAAAATTGAAAGCGCGCGTCGCGAAGATTACCGTCGGCGATCCGGCCGACAAACAGAACTACATGGGACCCGTCATCAACGAACGGGCGCTGCAATCGATCGAAAAGTATATCGAGACGGGCACTAGGGAAGGCCGCTTGGTTTACGGGGGCAAGCGAGTCGGCGATACGGGTTATTTCTTGGAGCCGACGGTGATTGCGGACACGGCTCCCGACGCGACGATTGCGCAGGAAGAGATCTTCGGTCCTGTCTTGGCTGTCATCAAGGCTAAAGATTTTGACGAAGCGCTCGCGATTGCCAACAACACGGAGTTCGGGCTCACTGGCGCGGTCTATACGAAAGACGAGAAGAAGATCGCGCGCGCGAAGGATGAGTTCTTCGTCGGGAATCTTTACTTCAATCGTAAATGTACGGGCGCGATGGTCGGGGGCCATCCTTTCGGCGGATTCAATATGTCCGGAACCGATAGCAAGGCGGGCGGCAGCGATTACTTGCTGTTGTTCCTGCAAGCCAAAACAGTCTCGCGCAAAACGTAGCTTCAGTTGCGGCAGCAGACCTCGAGTTTGTTGCCTTCCGCGTCCTCAAAGAACGTCGCATAGTACCGTGGCGTGTACTCGGTGCACTCATGCGGAGCTTCGAAACTGCGCGCACCGGCACGAAGCGCAGCTTCTGCTAACCGGTCGACGTTTTGGCGGCTCTCCGCGCGAAATGCCACACGCGCTCCATTCGGCTGGTGCTCGCTGGCGCGAACGAGCGAGAAGAACGGCTGTCTTTTAGGATCCCGCGGATCGTACCAGCAGATGCTTTCAGGGTCTTCGGAAATCTGGGTAAAGCCCATCACCGCCATCAGCGCGCCGTAGACCGGCCGGCTACGGCTCAGATCCGTGACGCGCTGGTCGACGTGGTCGTACACTAGAGTAACCTGCTGAGATGGAGTCCGATTCCGGCCGCCTCCAT
This sequence comes from Vulcanimicrobiota bacterium, assembly GCA_013036095.1. Classification (GTDB taxonomy): domain Bacteria; phylum Vulcanimicrobiota; class Vulcanimicrobiia; order Vulcanimicrobiales; family Vulcanimicrobiaceae; genus Rubrimentiphilum. Next base: position 1,199 of record JAAXCW010000009.1, on the reverse strand, counting down.
GAACGGATCGTCCGGCCGTCTCACCGGCATCCGCAGCCGCATATCCGCGTAATCGAAGATGAGGGGAATCGCTTGTCTTTTTTCTTGCATACTTCGCCCTTTCGGAAGCTTGGTAACCTGTAATAATAGTACGACGGGTACGGTAACTTGTCAAGATGGTTTGCTGGTGATATAATGGCTCGCAAGATGCCAAGCAAGCCGGCCCCTTTGGGGCTCGACGAGGTAAGAGACTTCGTTAATACCGTGAATCTCGAGCGCGAAGACGCACTCGTTGGTCCTGACGTCCTGCCCGAGTGGCTCGGAGCCACCGGACTTCTGCCCGGGGCAAGTCCCCAACAGTTGGCGGAGCTACGCCGTTTTCGGGAGGCTTTGCGAAAGGCGCTCGAGGCGAATGCGGGCGACGGAGACGCTCAAGCAGCCTGGCGCGCGCTGGAACCCTTCGGGCGGGAGTGCTGTTTAAAGGTAGAGATACGGGACTCCGGTCCCGTTCTTCGCGCTGAAGGCACAGGCGAGGACGCCGTCATCGGCTCGCTTCTCGCCAGAGCCTATGAGGCGGTCGCAACCGGGACGTGGTCCCGCCTCAAAGCCTGCCGTAAACCGAGTTGCCGATGGGCGTACTACGACCGGTCCAAAAACGGGTCGGGCGCCTGGTGCAGCATGGCCGTTTGCGGCAACCGCATGAAAGCCAACCGGCGGCGGCAGAAAAGCCGCGTTTCCGAGCCTTGACTGTGGTACTTAGCCGCGGTATGATGCTCGTCGTGACTCTGACGCATCGCGCCCAGGGTGGCTCCTTGAAAACTGAACAGTGCAGTAGCGCATAAGTCTGTGGGTCTCGTCCCAAAGCAGATTGCGCCGAAAGGCGTTTTTTTATTTTGGGTCCGAGAATTTTAATCAGTGCAAAGAAGAGTACCGTTCCACCGGTTCTTCGGAGCGCTGATCGTACAGTATTATGGCTAGCCCTTCGACGAGCTCAGGACTCCGGTGCTTCGCACCGGCGCCTCGCACTTGAGAGGGGCGGATCGATTTCGCAATCGATCCATTAATTAGTCAGCGAAAATAGAGAGCCAACAAAAGGCTCCATAAAATGTTTATGGAGAGTTTGATCCTGGCTCAGGACTAACGCTGGCGGCGTGCCTAACACATGCAAGTCGAGCGGGGTAGCAATACCCAGCGGCAGACGGGTGAGTAACGCGTGGTCA
>JAAXCW010000008.1 GCA_013036095.1 Vulcanimicrobiota bacterium | reverse complement strand
TTCGGCAGCGTAAGATGTGTAGAAGAGACGGGTACCCACATCGTTTGCGAGCTCTCTGGCTGTGATCCAAAGGCGCTCACCGATGTAGATGGCGTCCGTGCGACGCTGATGCAAGCCGCACGCGAATCCAGAGCTACCATTATGGAGACGGCATTCCACCGCTTCCAACCCCAAGGCGTCTCGGGCGTCGTCGTTTTAGCCGAATCGCACATCTCCATCCACACGTGGCCCGAAACCGGCTATGCAGCCATGGATTTTTACACCTGCGGCGATCATACCGACCCCTGGCTCGCGGCTGAGTATGCCGCCAAAGCCTTTGGAGCCAATAGCATGCAAACGACGGAAGTAAAGCGTGGCGTCGAGTCGGCCAAGGGCCAATTCCCCCACGCCGTGACCGCCGAGTGCGAAGTCCAAAAGATGACCGCCTAGGCCCTCATCAGTCACTCGAACGTTGATCCCACGAAGGAGCTTCCGGCAGGAGGCTCCTTTTGTATAATTGAGGTTAAGAAAAGCCGCTCCGTTGCTAATGTTGCATCCTGCGGGTGACGATATCTATGAGTGACCGGTCCTTTGGGATCGGATTTTTTTGCTGCAAAGGTGACTTGTTTTGAGAAACATCGGGATGTTTAGAGGCGGCGCACTGCTCGCCGTGATAACGGCCGCGTCCGTGCTTGCTGCTTGCGGCGGCGGTGGTGGCGGAGTGGGTCCGACGCCAACAGTGACTCCGAGCCCCAGTCCCTCGCCTAGCCCGGCCCCGTCAAACACTCCCAGCGGTTTGTCAACGCTGATCTGCCGGAGCGCCGGAACGCCGCAATCGATCGCGGCGGCGCCGGTTCCTGATTTTGTGAGACGCCGAATGCCCACAATAGGACGCGGCGGCGAAAACGAGTACGCACCGGGCATCATCGAGGTCGTCTATCAGGGCCCTGTTCTGTCCGCTCACCGCAGCGAGGCTGCCGGACTGGTAGAGCGCGTCCAGGGCGACGTGCGCTCCGAAATGGATTTCAGCTCGGATCGCGTCCAAGTCGTTGCGGTGCCGCCCGGCACCGAAGACGCCGCGATTCGGCAATTCGAAGCCAGCGGTATCGTGAAAAGCGCTAGCCGCTCGGCGCTGCGCCACTTAGAATCCACGACCGCCGCGACGCTGAACGATCCGTACTACAACGGTTTCGCGCCGGCCAACGTGCCGCCGCTCTACATGGCTGCGAGCGTGCCCGGGCAATGGGACATGCACGTGATTTGCGCCGCGAATGCGTGGGGCTATGGAAACGCCAACACGACCGGTTCGACGTTTGCCGGAGCGTTGGGCGGCAACGTAAAAATTGCTATCGTCGATACCGGCGCCGATCTGACGCATCCCGAACTCGCTAATCGCACCGTGTTCGCAGAAAGCGTCATCAATGGCGTGCGGACCGTCGGCTTACCCGGGATGCACGACAACGACGGCCACGGTACGGACGTTGCCGGCATAGCAGCGGCGACCGGCAACAACAGCTTCGGGTTTGCGGGCGTGGCGTATGCAGCTCCCCTGATGATTTTCAAGGTCTTCCCGGATCCGCCGGCGGGCGGATGCGCTGCCGGCTCGACAAGTGCGCTGTGCTCGGCGAACGGTTCGGATGTGGGGGCGGCGATCTCGGATGCGGTCGCGCAAGGTGCGCGCGTCATCAGTTTGAGTCTGGGGGCAAGCGGGGCGGACACACAAGAGGAACTGGCGGTCAGTCAGGCCATTGCGGCGGGCGTCGTTGTGGTTGCGGCATCAGGCAACGAAACGGCTACCACACTTGACTTCCCGGCGAGAGATCCGAATGTCATTGCGGTTGGCGCATCGTCAATTGACGATTCCAATCCGAGTGCGATCGGCGAATCGGTTGCGTCGTACTCAAATTATGATGCAACCAATCCGTTGCTGTGGGGACTCGTCGCCCCGGGCGGCGATCCGGCCGGCGGCTCGGACGCCGACGATCTCCATTGGATCGAGAACATCTTTACCAGCACGCCGGCGGACGGCACGAACGCCTGCAGCGTCGACCGGAACGGTCAAACCGGCGATTGCCGCGTCTTGATCGCGGGCACTTCGCAGGCAACGCCGCACGTCAGCGGCGCGGTGGCGCTGCTGTTAAGCGTCAACGGCTCGCTGACGCCGACGACCGTAAAGACAACCCTCTGCACGACGGCCCGCAATATCAATAACGCCAAACAGGGCTGCGGCAGGCTTGACGTCTACCGCGCGATGGCGCGAGCGGTCAACGACCTGAACCCGTAGGCTCCCCTAGACGACCGGCGTTTCTTGTGGTAGCATTCACCTAAATCCTTAGGTGAACTGCGGAGGGCCGTTTGTGCCGCGTCAAAAAGCCGCCAATTTAACCGAGGTCGAGCAGCGCTTAATGGAAGTGCTGTGGTCGGCCGGGAACGGGACCGTCGCCGAGGTGCTGAGCGCGATAAAGACGCCGAAAGCGCCTGCATTCAACACCGTGCAGACGACGTTGCGCATCCTCGAGCAAAAAGGCTACGTGCGCCATGTAGAAGAGGGCCGCGCGTTTCGCTACTTTCCAAAAATCGATCGGACGCAGGCGTCGCGTTCCGCGCTGCAGAGCGTCGTGCGCCGGTTTTTCGACGGTTCGCCCGGCGCACTCGCGATGAACCTGATCCAGAACGAACCGCTCAGCGACGGCGAACTCGCCGATTTGCGCCGCATGCTGGCGCGAGCGGAGCAATCGGAATGAACGCGCCGGCACTGTTCATGGCTCTTTTCAACGGCGCGTGGCAGGGAGCGCTGTTGTGCGCGGCCGCATTCGGCGCGCTGCATATTTTCCGGCGGCTCAATGCCGCGACGCGTTACGCGATTTGGTCCTCGCTGCTGTTGATCGCGCTGCTGTTGCCGGCCGCGAATTACGTTTTTTCCGTCAAACCGGTCACGCACGTCGTGAAAGTGCCTCAAGGTTCTGACGTCGCCCGGCTGTCATGGTCATCCCCCTCTAAGGCCATCGTTCATCGCTCGGGGAACGGTGCCCGAACGCTGTCGACCGCGACCTTCTATTTGCAGCCGGTGACGCAAACGCGTCCGAATTATTACGCACTCGCCGTTCGCGAAGCTGCGAGGCTGGCGGCGTACGCGAAATACGCATTGCTTGCGCTGCTGGTGTTTGCGCTCGTGCGCTTCGGCATTTTGGGGCGCGAGATTTTCCGGATGATCGCCGCTCGCCGGTCTGTGCGGTTCATCGCCCCGCCCTTCGCTTTGCACGATGCCGTGCGCCGTCCGTACGCGTTCGCTTCCTCGCAAGGGTTTGCGACGCCGTGCGTCCTTGGCTTTCAGCCCGCGTTGATTGTCATTCCGGAGACGCTGCTCGAAGCCGGCAGCGAGAAAGAACTGCTCAGCGTCGTGCTGCACGAGCACGAACACGTCATGCGCTTTGACGATATCCAAAACGTGCTGCACCGGCTGGCCGGCGCGATCGGGTTCTTTCTGCCCGGCGTTTGGCTCGCGCTGCGCGAGCTCGCCATTTGCCGCGAGCAGATCTGCGACGACGCGGCGATCGCCGGCGCCGGCAACCGCTTCGCATACGCGCGCACGCTTTCGGCCATGGCCGGATGGATCGACGCCAGCCCTGTACCGGTCCCGTGCTTCCTTTTCAAACGCAAACAGTTATTGCGGCGTATCGAGGTACTGCTCGATGCCGCGGTCAGTCACTCGCTTCGCCCCAACTTAAGGTTCGCGGCGACCGCGATCGGTTCGCTCGCGCTCGCCGCCGCGCTCGTGCTGCGTCTGCAAGTGCCGGTCTTTGCCGAACGCATCGCGGTCGTGCCGCCGGTCAAACCGGCCGTTCCGGCCAAACCGGCCATTCCCGCCAAACCGGCCATTCCCGCCAAACCGGTACCGCCGCGAGCCGCGGTTCTGGTGAAGGCGCACGTTCCGGCAGCGCTGCCGAAACCGATTCTGCCGGCAAAGAAATGCGTCAAGCCGAAATGTTTGAATCTGAAGACGCCCGCAAAATTTATCGAGGTTACGCGTACCGTCCGGTCGGTAAACGGCTTCATCATCAAGGACGGCACCGTCAGCGTTCCGCGGCCGGCGTTCATGCCGCGAGTCCTCCCGGAGCCGCGCTTCGCGCCGATGGCGCCGCCGGCTGTGGCGTTTGCGAAATCCGCTCGCTTGCAGGCATGGGGTGTCCAGGCGCGCGCCGCGGCGGCGGCCGCTCATGCGGTTGCGTCTACGACGCCTCTCGCGCGCGGCGGCGGCGATCTGCTCGACGCGCTGGCGCAACACGGGTACACGAATCTTTCGGTCGACGACTTGATCGCTCTGCGCGATCACGGCGTTTCGGGCCCGCTGATCTCCGGCGCGACCGCATTCTTCGGCCATCCAAGCGTCGCGGATCTCATTCGCTTGGCCGATCACGGCGTGTACGGATCGTACTTAGCGGAACTACGCTTCGCGGGCATATCGGGCCTGAGCGCCGACGACGCCATCCGCATTCGCGACCACGGCGTATCTCCGGTGCTGATCGCGGGGCTGCGCGCGCGCGGCTACGCGCTCAACGCAGACACGCTCGTGAAACTCGCCGATCACGGCGTTTCCATTATGTACATCGACAGCTTGCAGCGGCTTCGCTCCAACGGCCGGCCGTCGCTCGATGAGATCATTCGCTTGCACGACGCGGGGTTCACGCCATGAAGTTGACCATCTTCGTTCTATGCGCGCTGCTGCTCGGCTCGCTGGCTCCGGCGCTAGCCGAAGATTATAGCGGCACTTGGACGCTCGAACATTCGACGCAAGCCGGCTCGGTGGAGCTGGGCTTGCGCTACGAAAAAACGACTGCGAGCGGCAATCAAGAGTGGGACGAATCGCGCACGGTGACGTGGTCGGACCTGCGCGGGGTGACGAGCGCCGATCTCGATTCGAACGGTGCGCAAAAGAGCTTCAGTATCGTACGCGATGCCGGAAGTTTTCAGGCGCAAGGCTTTCTCAGCCACGGACACGGTGCCGGCGTGTGGACGTTTGCGCCGAGCTCGTCATTTAACGATCAACTGCGCCGCCGCGGCATCGGGGCCGCGGACCAACACCAGCAGTTCGAGCTCGCGCTGTCGGGTTTCCAACTCGGCACGCTCGATCAGTTGCTGGCAGCGGGTTTTCAAAAGCCTTCGGCCGGCGATCTCGTCGCGATGGCAGAGCACGGTGTCTCCGATACTTACGTCCAGGAATTGCGCGGACTGGGTCTGCATCCCAACTCGGCGCAGGCGTTGATCCGCTTGCGCGACCACGGAGTGGGCGGCTCGTTTGCCGCAGCGGTCATGAAGGCGTTTCCCGGAACGACCGTCGACGAACTCGTGCGACTGCGCGACCACGGCGTCGGCACTGCCTATATGCAAACGTTCGCGAGTATGGGCTACCGCGTGACGGCGGACGATCTGATCCGTCTGCGCGATCATGGCGTGACCTCGAGTTTCATCGAGCGCCTGCGCAGCCACGGCTACAGCAAACTGAGCATCGACGACTTAATTCGCCTGCGGGACAGCGGCTTCTAAATCGTCATGAAGAAGAACGCGGCGAAATTTTTAAACCGCAGCGTACCTATGGTTATAGGTGTATTGGCACTCAGTTGCCTTTCGGCGCGCGCACAGAGCACGGCCGCCTCGTTCACGATTCCAAGCGTGATTGTAACTTCGCCGCCGAAGATCGACGGCACGCTTGACGATCCGGCCTGGAAGACGGCCGCACATGCGCAGCTGCAGTGGGACATCAGCTTCCAGCGGCCCGCCACCGAAGCCACCGACGCCTACTTGCTGGCGGATAAGAAATATCTCTACGTTGCGTTTGTCGTCAAGCAGACTGAAAACGTCATCGCGACGCAGCACACGAACGATCAACCGATGCCCAATGACGACGTCGTGCGCGTGTATTTCTGGCCGAGCGGCGACACGGGCATTGAGTACGGCTTCGTCTCGAACCCGATCGGTACGCGCTATGAGTTCTCAACGGAAAACACATCCTTTTCGCCGGCGTGGATTTCGGTCGGCAAGACGACGTCCGGCGGATATATCGTAACCGAGCGGATTCCGCTCAACGTCATGCGCGGCGACGGTCGCACCACGTGGCGCGTGCAATTCGACCGGCGCGTGCGAGCGGCCAATCAAACGTTCGAGTGGGCGCACGATCCGGCGCAAGGCGGCACGGATTCATCGCTCTATGCGGGCTATTTAAACGGCATGACGGTGGCCTCTGCGGGCACACGGACGAAGCCGAGGATCGGCATCTACGGATTGGGCCAATACGCGTCGGCTGCGTCAGGCGGTTCGACCTCGCGTGTCGGCGCCGACCTCTCGGTTCCGCTGACGCAGACGTCGTCGTTCGTAGCCACATTCCATCCCGACTACTCCAACGTGGAGCTCGATCAGCAGAGCATTTCGCCGACGGCGTTCCCGCGGCGTTTCAACGAAGTGCGCCCGTTCTTTACACAGGGGCAAAATTACTATAACGGGTTCAACTGCAACGACTGCATCGATTACCCGCTGCTCTACACGCCGGCGATCCCGACTCCCCGCGACGGTTTCGCCATCGAAGGCAAACAAGGGGAACTGACCTTCGGCGCGCTCGATGCTATCGGCATTTCGCGAAACGACGCGGCTCAAGCGGTGTCGTGGACGTCGAAGAATCGAAGATACCAGGCGCTGTATCAGCGCGTCGCGGTTGACGTCCCCGGGATTCACGACGTCGCCGATTGGACTCAGGGCGTGGTCGGGAACGCGCACAATTTCAGCGTGTACGCAACGGTTGGCGGCGAGCGAGGCTCGCTGATAACCGACGCGAAGAACGGGCGTTACGCCGAGTACGGGATCAATCTTTACACGCCCAAATCCGGGCTCTTCGCGGCCTATCACGACGTGGGTTCCGAATACGGCCCGCTCGATGCGTTCAATCAGATCAGCGACGTGCACGGTCCGACCCTCTACGTGTTCAAGGAGTTTGACAACAAACCGAGCTCCTTCATACAAAGCGTCATCGTCTCGCAGGATTTCGGGCGGATGCGCGATGGTACCGGAGCGCTCAACGATGCCTACGATTCGTTCTACGTGACCGTCGCCACGCGTAACCAGCTGTTCTTGGGCTGGAGCTCCGGAGATAGCTATCTGAATTTCGGCCCTGGCTTTGCGGGCGAGGCGAACCAGAACGGCATCCAGTTCACGTACGGATTCAATACTTCGACCCCGACGACGTTCAGCTACAACGTCGGGAGGTTTGGCGCAGGCTTTCTGCGCAGCCCGTCGCTCTCGTCAACCGTGCGGCTGACGAGACGCGGAACGCTGACGCTGCAGGCCTTCAAGAACGATCAGACGATGGATAACGGCGCGCGCAATATCCAGTGGCTCGAGCGCGCGAGCATCGGGTATCAGGCGGGCCCAGGTGAATCGTATGCAGTGGGATGGCGCCGTATCATCGGGGCGGGCCCGACGTTCTTCGGACAGTCGCCCTTTGTCAATGCAACCAACTTTTCGTTCGCGTTCTACAAGCGCATGCCGATGGCTGAGATCTACTTCGCGTACGGAAATCCGAACATGCTGAACACGCAGCACGACGTGATCCTCAAACTGATCCAGTACTTCGGCGCGGAGAAGGGGACTTAGGAACCAAACCCTACCGAGGCCAGCACCTTTTGCGTTTCGAGCGCCTCGGCAAAGGTCGGAACGGTGCTTTCACCGGTCTCGATTTCTTTCACGAACTCGTCGAGCAGATCCATGATCGGCGGAACGTGCGGATCGACCGCGCCGAACCGCGCGTTCGGAGACGGCCTGCACTCCAGTTCCGATGTCTCTTCCTCGTCGACGCTGAACAGCCGCATCGAATGCAAGCCGCTGCCGCTGGCGACCGCGCTGCGATCTTCGCCATGAGCGGCGATGGTGAGCGCGTCGACCGCGGTCGTGCCGTCAACGGTCACCCGCGCAACCAAACCTTCGCCGTAGTCGATCAGGCCGAACGCGCCGTCGTCCACCGAGATCGTGAACGGTCCGTCGGGGCCTTCGCGCTTCGGATTGGCCGTACGCAGATAGCCCGTGCTGCGAACCGGCGCGCGTCCGGACATCCAGTTCGCGCTGTCGATGACGTGCGAGAGCAGGGCGCCTGCGATTCCGCCGCCCTTGCTGCGGTCGAACCACCATGAGTTCTTGCGTTTGTTGTCGAGGCGGAGCATGCGCGCGAGATGCGTGATTTCGAGTTCGCGCAGCGGCGCGACGTGGCCGTTCGCGATCAGCTCTTTGAGGGCGAAACGCTGCGGAACCCACCGGAACTCGTGCATGACGGCCGTTGCGGTCTTTGCTTTTTGCGCCGCCCCGAGCATCTCTTGCGCTTGCGCGACCGAGAGCGCGAACGGTTTTTCGCAGATCACATGCTTTCCGGCGGCAATCGAAGCCAGCACGTCCGGATGATGCGTAAACGGAGGGCTTGCGATCGAAACGACGTCGAGCTCGCATCCGCGCAGCATGGCGTCGCAACTCTCGAAGGCGTGCGGAATCTTGCGTTCTTGGGCTACCGCCTTCGCGCTGTGCGGCGACGCAATCGCTACGACTTCGAACTGGGAATGGGCCGCAAATGCCGGCAAGTGGCCGCGAACCCCGAAGCCTCCGCCGACGATACCTACGCGATACACGACTCTACCACATCGACGCCGCGCTCCAGGTCAGCTTGCGAAATCGTCAGCGGGGGTGAGAGCGAGAGCACGTTGCCTTCGGCACCGGATTGCAAGATGATGACACCTTTCTTGAGAGCTTTTTCAATGACAACGCGCGCCTGCGCTGCATCGTGCAGTTCGATTCCCCACATGAGGCCGCGCCCGCGTATGCCGGCGGCTTTTCCCGACGACAGCAGTGGTTTCAGCTTCGCTACGAGTAGACTGCCGAGCATTGCTGCGCGTTTTGGAAGCTCGCGACCTTCGAGTTCGGCGATGCTCGCGAGCGCCGCGGCACATCCCATGGGGTTTCCCAAATGCGTGGACGTGTGGAGCGCCTCGCCTTCGGAGGCCGCCCACGCATCCATGACGGCCGGCGACGCGATCGCCGCCGAAACCGGAAAACCGTTGCCCAGCGCTTTCCCTAGGCAAAGAATATCCGGCACGACCGACTCATGCTCGCAAGCGAACATCCTTCCGGTCCGGCCGAATCCGGTATAGATCTCGTCGATGATGAGCAACATTCCGCGCTCGCGACAGATCTCGCGCAGCTCCGCCAGATAGCCGGCCGGCGGCACGATGCATCCGCCGCGTCCCTGCACCGGCTCGACGATCGCAGCCGCCAGATCGTAGCGCCGGGAAAACGCGCGCCGCGCATATTCAAGCGCTTGATCGGCGTTGCGGTCCGGGTAGTCGAGCAGCAGCGTTCGCTCGGGAAGCCACGCTAAGAACGGGTCGCGAAACTTCTTGATTCCGGCGACTTCGAGCGCGCCGATGCTCAGTCCATGATACGAACCGCGAAATGCGGCGAACGCGGGCTTGCCCGTTGCCAGCATCGCCGTTTTCATCGCCGCTTCAATCGCGTCGGAGCCGCTCGATCCAAGGAACGATTTCGTCAAATCTCCGGGCGTGATGACCGCGAGTTTTTCGAGCAGCTGCGCTTTCACCGCAGCGGGGTGAACGTCGCCCATCGCGTGCGTCAGGCGCGCGGCCTGCTGCTGCATAGAAGCGGTCACGCGCGGATTGCTGTGTCCGCAGTTGGCCACGCCGAACGCGGCCGTCAGATCCAAGTAGTCGTTGCCGTCCGCGTCGGTCACCGTGACGTCGTTCGCCGATTCCCAAAAGACCGGAGACTCGCCGCCGACGTATGTGACGTTACGCGACTCGTATTTGCGCAGCAGTTGCGCAAGTTCGGTCGAGCGCCTGCGAGGCCGCGGCATTAGAACGTCTTGTCGATCCAGCGGACGAACTCCGCGATTCGCGGACGCCCGCCGTGTTCGCCGGTGAGCGGCGGGTTTTGCAATTCTCCAAAACGGGTTATCCGGACGGCGCCCGCCGAGACGGCCATGTCGATCACATCCGGGCGGCTATCAGCTACCGCAAAACCTTCGAGCGCAATCCCGTGACGGCGCAGATAGTCGAGCGCATCCGCGGGATTCCCGACCGGGATTGCGTGCGCCAGGCGCGGCAAGAACGGAGGCGGTTCGGAGAGCGCGCTTTGGCTGGATGCATTTCGAAACGCAGCCAGCGCACGCGTGTGCGCTCCTTGAGCGAAGCGCTCGGACGCGTGCTCGCCGCGCGGAAACTCGATATTGGCGCGAGTGATTTCATCGTGCAATGTTTGAGAGAACGCGGCGACGCTCACAACCCCGCCGTCTTCGACGAAGAGCACGTGCAGCGATAAACAGCCCTCGGTTTCGTAGAGCACAATGTCGCGCGCTGCGCCCCGCGCAATCTCTGCGGCTGCGTCCGCACCGGAGAGCGACTCGCGGGAGACGAATCCCGCGCTCGCACGCGAACCGAATCCGATGAAACGCGCCTCCGGCGGCAGCGCCGCGCGAATTGTGGCCAGCGTTTCGGCTCGCCCGAACGCGGCGACGGCATCGAACGCGCGCAGAGCGGGCGCTGCATCGTCCTGCGAACTCCATGGCTCGGCGCGAGCTGCCTGCTCGAACTCCGGCAGCTCTTCGCGCAAGGTTTCGAAAAACGAAACGATCAGCGAATCCTCGCGATCTTTGACGAGCACGTCGCATTTGGCGCAAAGCGCGAACAGGGCGGCCGGCAATGCGACACCAATCGTGGTGCGGCTGGAGATGACGCAGACGCTTCCGATCGGTCGCGCCCAAGCGTCTGTCCGGCCGGCGCGCGCACGAAATCCGTCGAGCACCGCGATCTCTCCGAGTTCGCCCGCGATGACCGCCTCGATCGATGCGCGATCTATCGAGAAGAAGAGGCGGTCGAGCGCGTACTCGACGACCGGAATCGAGTAGCCGGTTCGTTCGGCGATGCGTTGTGTCGCACGCACCCGTACGGGGAAGTCGGCGTCGCGCCAGCGTTCGGCCGCATCGGAAATCGCGCCGATGATTTTGCGTGCTTGAACCTCCGAAAGTGCGGTCACAACGCCGCGGCGCGCAATGATTCGGCGTCGAGCGAACAGCCGCGCAACTCGGCGCCGCGTTCGCGTCCGATCAATGCGAGCGTTCCGTCTTCAAAGACGGCGCCGAGATCTTCAGTGAGAACGGCTAGACATGATGAACGGTTGGCAAGATCGACGTGCACCAGTGCGCCCACGACTCCCGGCGCAACTCGCTCACCTTTTTCGTCAACGGCATACGAGCGCAGCCACGGCGGCGCACCTTTGCGCCGCGTTTCATCGAACGAATCGTCGTAGTATTGCGTTGTCAACTCCGTCATCCCGTATTCCCCGATAATGTGATGCGGAGGCAAACTGAAAACGTCCGCGAGTCGCTCGTAAAGCTCGCTGCGCTCGATCGCGCGCGCGCGCCCCTTGAAGCCGCCCGTTTCCATGATTCGCGAGCCCGATGGCAAAGGACAAGAAATCGTTGCTGCGCTCAGCGCAAGCTCGTCCAGAAGGTTGACGAAAGCAAACGCAGTTCCGGCGATGCAGACCGGAATCGCCCAATGCCCGGCTTTCCGCAAATCTTCGACAAAACGGCCGGCCTCGAGCTCATTCCCGGCGACGTACCACGAGTGATATCCGTCGCCAAAAGTTTTGGCCGCGCGGTCCATCATATAGGAAAGCGACGATCGCGGCTTCTCCTCTAGGTTTGGAAGCAGCATATGGTAACGCAGCGGCTCGACGGCGTCCCGCAGCACCCCATAGCCGAAGCCGGCCAGGAGCGAAGCGTCGTAGAGACGCGCGCTTTCCATATAATGGATGCCGCCCGCCCCGGTCGTGGTTCCGCTGGTTTCGAATGTGAGCGCAGCCGAAGCGTGGTCGAACGTGGTCAGCGGCGCTGCTTTAAAAGCTCCGGCCGGAACCGGTGGAATATCCCACCGGGAAAGTTGCGGCGAGCTCGTTATGCCCAGGCTCTTGCAATAGCGTGCGTAGGGCTCGTTAAAACGCAACTGGTGCTCGAATATCCGTAACGCGAGATCGTCAAAATCAAACCTAAAATCAGGGTCGGAGTACTCCCAGTGCCCGCGGTAACCGGGCGGCGTGGACCAGCGTTCGATAACTTCGAGAATCTCCGCGTCGAGCGCATCCGCTTCGTCGCGGTACGCACTGGTTGTCATCCTGTTCTTGTCGAAGGACGGCGGCTCGAAATCAGTCCGCTGTTCAATCCGTTGGTTGCAAGGCCGCCGTTGAAGCGCGCCGATTCAACCTTGATGCAGCGGTCCACGACAACGTCGAGCCCGGCCGCGTCAGCCAGATCGATCGCCTCCTGATTGATGACGCCGTATTGGAACCAGATCGATTTCGCGCCCGAAGCAATCGCTTCGCGCGCGAGTTCGAGCACTTCACTCGGGCGGCGAAAAACGTCGACGATGTCAGGAGCTCCCCGCTCGGCCGCGTACGCGGCTAGAGATGGGTACGCGGGAACGCCGTCGATCGATGCGATCGTGGGATTGATCGGCGTCACTTCGAAGCGGCCCTGCGTTCGCAAATAACTGAAAACGGTATAGCTCGGCCGCAACGGATTGGCCGAAGCGCCGACCATGGCGACCGTCTTGCTGCGATCCAAGAGCGCGCGGCGCTGCGCCGGTGTTTCCAAGATCATGCCGGAGTTTTACTATTGCTGGCTTCGGACGCGAGCCTGCCCTGAGCTTGTCGAAGGGCGTTATCCAAATCCCACATCAGGTCGTCAGCGTCTTCCAAACCGACGGAAAGGCGGATGCTTTCCGGCGCAACGCCCGACTTGCGCATCTCTTCGTCGCCCAATTGCGAGTGCGTCGTCGAAGCCGGGTGGATGACGAGACTCTTCATATCGCCGACGTTGGCGAGATGGCTCCAGAGCTCCAGCGCGTCGATGAACGCGCGCCCGGCGTCGCGTCCGCCGCGAATGCCGAAGGTGAAGATCGATCCCGCGCCGCGCGGCAGGTACTTTTGGGCGAGCGCATGCTGCGGGTGCGATGCAAAGCCGGGATAGCTCACCCAGTCTACCTCGGGGCGCTGCGAAAGAAACTCCGCGATCGCGCGTGCGTTGCGGACGTGTGCTTCCATACGAATGGGAAGCGTTTCCAATCCGAGCAGCAGCAGCCACGCATCCATCGGCGCCATTTGCGCGCCGACGTCGCGCAGCACTTCCGCGCGCAAGCGCATGAGAAATGCGTACTCGCCGAACGTTTCAGTGAAAACTTTGTCATGATATCCTGGGCTAGCTTGCGAAAGAAGCGGGAAGCGGCCGCTCTCCCAGGCAAACGTGCCCGACTCGACGACGACGCCCCCAATGACGGCGCCGTGACCCGAGATGAACTTCGTTGCCGAGTGCGTCACGATGTCAGCGCCATGTTCGATTGGCCGGCAAAGGTATGGCGACGCAAACGTGTTGTCGACGACCAGCGGAATCCCGGCGGCATGTGCGATGGCGCTCAACGCATCCAGATCGGCGACCGTACCACCCGGATTACCGATCGTCTCGGCAAAGAGCAGTTTGGTCTGCGGCTTTATCGCAGCCGCAATGGCGGCGTGATCGTCCGCAGGAACGAAGGTTGTCTCGATTCCCAAGCGCGCCAGCAACACCGTAAACTGCGTGATGGTGCCGCCGTAAATATTTTGCGAACAGACCAGATGGTCGCCGTTCTGAGCGAGCGCCAACACGACGCCCAGCTGTGCGGCCAGTCCGCTCGAGAACGCGACGGCGCCGAGTCCGCCCTCCAAGCTCGCCATGCGCTCCTCGAATGCCGCGACGGTCGGGTTGCTGATCCGGCTGTAGATGTGACCGTAACTGCGCAGCGCAAAGAGTTCGGCCGCCTGCTCCGTGGAACCGAAGACGAACGCCGCGGTTTGGTACAGAGGCATGACCCGGGACCCCGTCACGGGGTCCGGCGGTGTGCCGGCGTGAATGGCGCGCGTTGCAAACCCGAAGCGGCGATCTTGCATGGTCACTCGTGCTTCGACCCGAACCTCATACTACCCCAGCCAGAGTAGGAGACCGTACTTTCATGCCAATGACTTTGACGGAAAAGATCCTCGCCCGCCACGCCGGGCTCGATGCGGTCGAACCCGGACAGATCATCAACGCAAAAGTGGATTTGGTGCTCGCCAACGAGCTGTCGGCCGCCGTGGCGATTGGCGTCATGCGGCAGATGAAGGGCGCGGATCGCGTCTTCGACCGCGACAAAATCGCGCTGGTCGAAGATCATTTCGTTCCCGCTAAGGACGCACAGTCGGCCAAAATCGCCAAGCTCATGAAAGACTTCGCGGTCGAGCAGAAGATCACGCACTTTTTCGACGTCGGCCGCGGCGGGATCGAGCACGTGGTTTTACCTGAGGAAGGCCTCGTCGCGCCCGGCGAGCTGATCGTCGGCGGCGATTCACACACGTGCACGTACGGCGCGTTCGGCGCATTCGCGACGGGCATGGGATCGACCGACATCGCGGCCGCGTTTGTACTCGGTGAGGTCTGGCTGAAAGTTCCCTGGAGCATCAAACTGGTCTACAACGGCAAGCCGGGTGAAATGGTCTTCGCCAAAGACATCATGCTGAAAACCGTCGGGACGCTCGGAATCGACGGCGCGACCTACCGCGCAATCGAATACCACGGATCGACCGTGGACGAACTTTCGATCACGGGACGCATCACGATGGCGAACATGGCTATTGAGGCCGGCGCCAAGAACGGCATCTTCCACGCGGACGCAAAAACGCTCGCGTACGTTCAAGAGCGCACCGATCGCGAGTTCCTCGTTGAGAAAGCCGACCCCGACGCGCGGTACGAACGCGAAATTCAGATCGACATCGGATCCCTGGAGCCGCAGGTGGCCTGTCCGCACACGCCCGACAACGTGCATTCCATCTCCGACGTAACGCGCGACGAAATCTTGGTGGACCAAGTCTTCATCGGCTCGTGCACCAACGGATACATCGAGGATTTGCGCGTCGTCGCGAAGATCTTGGACGGAAAAAAGATCGATCCGCGCCTGCGCGTGATCGTCAATCCGGGCTCGCAGAAAGTCTGGATGCAAGCCGCCGAGGAAGGCATTCTCGGAAAACTGGCCGGGGCCGGCTGCGTGGTGAACACGCCGGGCTGCGGCGCGTGTTTCGGCGGCCACATGGGAACGCTGGGCGACGGTGAGCGCTGCATCTCGACGACCAACCGCAATTATGTAGGGCGCATGGGCTCGCCGAAAGCGGAAGTCTACTTGGCCTCGCCGGCAACATGCGCGGCGTCGGCGCTGACCGGACGCATCACGGATCCGCGCGTAACCGCGGCGGTGGCCGTCTGATGCAAGCCACACTTCGCGGCCGCGCGCACAAGTACGGAAAAAACGTCGACACCGACGTGATCATACCGGGAAAATATTGCAACATCATCGACATCGCCGAGCTCGGCAAACACGCGATGGAAGGTTTGGATCCGGAGTACACATCGAAAATGAAACCGGGCGATCTGATCGTCGCCGATTCGAACTTCGGCTGCGGCTCGAGCCGCGAAGTCGCACCGATCGCGATCAAGGGGTCGGGAACCTCCGCGGTCATCGCCAAAAGTTTCGCGCGGATATTTTACCGCAACGCGCTCAACATCGGACTGCCGATCTTTGAATCGCCTGAAGCTGTGGACGCCATCGAAACCGGCGATGAACTCGAAATCGAACCGGCCGGCGGCGTTATCCGCAATCTGACCAAAAACCAGACCTACACGGCCGCGGCCTTTCCGCCGTTCATGCAGTCGCTGATCGACGCCGGCGGTCTGCAGCCGTACGTCGAGAGGCGCCTAGCCGAGAAAGCCTAGGGCTGGCCCATTCCGCCGGTGCTCGGCGAGAGATTGTCCATCCAGTTGTACTTGGGCCGGTAAGCGGCGGTGAACGGCACGCTTTCGTTGCTCAAGGCCAGCATGCCAATCATGTCCGTGAAGGCTTCGTGCGTTCCGTTAAACGTCAGCGTTGCACCATTGGGAAGCGAGACGACGACGCGCACGTTTTTTCCATCGACCGAACCGAAGAGCGGATATTTCTTCCCGTCCTGGTCCAAATATTGGCCGGTCAGCACGTTGTCTTTTTGATCGATCTTGAAGTGCGTGTACGTCACGCCCGATGCGCGTTGAATCTGGATTTCCCAAACCCCTGAGATGCCCACCCGCGTGATGGCGGTATCTTTGGGCGGCGCGGGCGTGGCCTTGGCCGGAATTTTGATGGAAGGCGGCGGCGAGGGGTAGGTCTGTGCGCCTGCGGCGGCTTGAGCCGCCAGGGCCAGCGCGAAAGCGCTGCCGAGAATAAACGAACGGTTCATGGCTCCTTAACTACTGCAGCGAGCGTTCCGTTCCCGGGGGAGGGCTCGCTCCTTTGCCCAATAGCGACTTGACTGCTTTAGGAGACGTCGTGAATTTTCGTTATCTCATCCTCGCCGCGGCCGCTTTGCTCGGGGGACTAAGCGCCTGCGGCGGAGGTGGTAGCGGCGCCTCGGTCTCGAGCGGATCCGCGGCCGCTATTCCCGCGGCGCTGCCGATCGTGGTCTCGCCGGCGAGCCTCTCATTTCTGGGTTTGGGCGCCGGCATTTCTCAGACGGTGAGCGCGTCGGAGGGAAATTACAGCGGCGCGTTTTCGGCTTCGAGCGCAACGTGCCCGGGTATTGCGACCATCGCGCTCCAGCCGGGCTCGACGACGGTGTTCGTTGTAACGCCGGCCGGGGCGGGTTCGTGCAGTTTTCTCGTCTCCGACTCGTTCGGGCAGAGCAAAGCGATCCCGATCACGGTCACAACCACGGCGGTCGGTGGAACGTAAATGAAGATGCGCACATGCGCGATCGTGGCGGCGTGCATCCTCGCCGGCTGCGGCGGCCGAGGCGGACAGGCGCTGCCGTCTGCAGCGCGGATGGCAACCGTGCAGTTCACGATCGTCATTCCGGCGGGAATTACGCCGAAGTACATCTCGGTCTCGACGAAATCGGCGTCGATCACGGTCAATGGCGGCACACCGGCCGTCGTGAGTTGCACAGCCAGCTGTTCGGCCACGCTGCAAGCTCCGATTGGAAGCGATACCTTCGCCGCACAGCTTTATGACGCCGCGGGCGCAACCGGAAACATCCTCTCACAAGGCTCGACGACCGCGACAATCGCGCAGGGAGTTGCCAACACGGTTTCGATCACGTTCGCGGGGATTGTGAAGTCGCTGACGATCGGCAGCGCGGGTCCGGCGATCGTTCGCGGCCTGCCATCGACGGTGCCGCTGGTTATCGCTGCGAAAGACTCCGGCGGCAACACCATTACCGGAACCTACGATCAGCCGGTCACGCTGGTGAACTCCGACACGAGCGGAGCCACGGTGCTCAACGTCTCGTCGGTGTCGTCATCCGCAGCCGCGGTGACGTTAACCTACAACGGCGACAACTCGTTTTCAGGAACGACGATTACGGCAAGCGACGCAAGCTCCGGCAACACCCCGGCGCTGACCATCGCGAACCCGTGCGCGCGCTTGACCACGCCCAGCCGCGGTCTGTACCCGTGCGATTTGCAGTACGCGTACAATCTGCCGGCGCGCACGCGCGGCGCGGGCCAGACGGTTGCGATCGTTGACGCGTTTGACGATCCGAATGCGGAGGCCGATCTTGCGGTGTACCGCACGACGTTCAGTTTGCCGGCCTGCACGACCGCGAACGGTTGTTTCCGTAAAGTCAACCAAACCGGCGGCGCGATCTATCCTGCGCCCGACGCGGGCTGGGCCGGAGAGATATCGCTCGATCTCGATATGGCTTCGGCAGTTTGTCCTAACTGCAACATCGTGCTCGTTGAGGCTGCCACGGCAAGCTTCAACAATCTGGGTTTGGCCGAAAATCAGGCGGCGCTCATGGGCGCAAACGCGATCAGCAACAGTTACGGCAACACGGAATTCTTGGGCGAGACCGGTGTTGATGCATTTTACAATCATCCCGGCATTGCGATCACGGTGAGTTCGGGAGACGGCGATTTTGCCGCCGGCACGCAGTATCCCGCCTCATCGCCCTTCGTCACGGCGGTCGGCGGCACGCGGCTCTCCGTTGCCGCGAACGCGCGTGGATGGTCGGAATCGGTTTGGAACACCAAAGCTGGCGAAGGCTCCGGCAGTGGATGCAGTGCGTTCGAGCTGAAGCCCGCGTGGCAAACCGATGGCGGCTGCACGTTCAGGATGGTCGCCGACGTCTCCGCGGTCGCCGATCCGGCCACGGGCGTCGCGGTTTATAACACCTACAGTGGGCCGGGATGGCAAGTCTTCGGCGGAACCAGCGCCTCGGCGCCGCTCGTCGGCGCGGCGTACGCCCTGGCCGGAAACACGGCTAATCTCGTCTACGGCTCATATCCTTACGCGCACACGAGCGCGCTGAACGATGTGACCGCCGGCAACAACGGAACGTGCACGACGGCGTATTTCTGCACCGCCGGCACCGGGTACGACGGACCGACCGGTCTGGGAACTCCCAGTGGGACGGGGGCGCTTGGCTCGGCGATCGGGGCGACCACGGCGTTGGCCGCGGGGGCCCAGCTGGAGACGCTCGAGGCAGCGCCCGTCGAGCGCCTGTGCTCCCTCCCGGCTCCGGGCGAGGCGGCCTGCTATGCCCTCCGGCGGACGGACCTCCCCTGAGGCCCTTGCCGCGGCTGATATAATGTTTGGGCTGTGAAAGAGAAGATCCACCCCAAATGGTACCCCGAGGCCCGGGTGCACTGCGCCTGCGGCAGCACGTTCACGACCGGATCGACGATCCCGGAGATCGCGGTCGAGATCTGCTCGGCATGCCACCCGCTCTTCACGGGCCAGCAAAAGTTCATCGACACGGCCGGCCGCGTCGATAAATTCCGCCAGCGCGAACAGATCGCCAAGCGGAAACAAGAAGAGGCCGCTGCGCGCAAAGCCAAGCGCGAGTCTGAAAAAGCCGCAGCCGAAGTTTAACTGAACCTCACAGACCGCCTCGACGTCATCGCTAAACGCTTCGACGAGATCGAAGGCGAGCTCGCGCATCCGTCTGAAACGTTCGATCAGACGCGTTTCACCGCACTGGTCAAAGAGCGTTCCGCACTCGAGGAAACCGTTGAGGCATATCGCGCCTACCGGAAGATTCTGCGCGACATCGCCGACAACGAGAAATTGCTCGCCGACCGCAGCGATCCGGAGCTCGCGCAACTCGCCGAAGACGAGGTGAAAGGTCTGCGCGAAAAGCGTCAGGAGATCGAAGGTCGCTTACAAGCGCTGATGATTCCCAAAGATCCCGATGACGACAAAGACGTCTTCATCGAAGTCCGCGCGGGCGCGGGCGGCGACGAGGCCGCGATTTTCGCGGGCGACCTCGCGCGCATGTATATGCGCTACGCCGAAGCGCAAGGGATGCGGATCGAAGCGGCGTCGCAGAGTGAAAGCGAAGCCGGCGGTTATAAAGAGATCGTTTTCGGCGTAAAGGGAAACTCGCCGTACCGTCATTTCAAGCACGAGTCCGGCGTGCACCGCGTGCAGCGCGTTCCGGTGACCGAAGCGCAGGGCCGCGTGCACACGAGCACGGCGACGGTGGCCGTGCTTCCGCAGGTTGAGGACGACTTCAGCGTCGAGATACGCCCGTCGGATCTGCAAATCGATACCTACAAGTCCAGCGGAGCGGGGGGCCAGTACGTCAATAAGACCGAGTCGGCCATCCGCATCACGCACCTTCCGACCGGTATTGTCGTGGCGTCACAACAAGAACGGTCGCAGATTCAAAACCGCGAAAAAGCCATGACGATGCTGCGTTCGAAAATTTACGAGGGCAAACGCCGCGAAGCCGAAGAAGCCGCCGGCTCCATGCGCCGCAGTCAAGTCGGCACCGGCGACCGGTCGGAAAAAATCCGCACCTACAACTACCCGCAAGATCGCATCACCGACCATCGCATCAACCAGAATTTCGGCAACCTGCGCGGCGTCATGGATGGCGCACTTGCGCACATCGTCGACGAACTGCTCAAGGACGAGCGCATGAAATTACTCGCGGGCGAGGGACGGTCCGAATGACGGTCACGGGCGCGCCGCAAGCGTACGTCACCGGCTGGAAGGGATTCTACCGCCGCGAGTTCGCCGTGAACGAGCACGTGCTGGTGCCCCGACCGGAGACCGAGCATCTGATCGAAGACGCGCTCGAGTTCATGCGCGAACCGAAGCGGCGGCGCGTGCTCGACGTAGGAACCGGCAGCGGCGCGATCGCGTGCACGATCGCGAGCGAGATTTCCGACGCGATCGTCACGGCGTCGGACGTGAGTCTTCCGGCGCTCTTCGTAGCGGCGCACAACGCCACGCGTCTGGGTGTGGCCGAACGTTGCACGTTCACGCTGGCCGATATCGCGCCTGAGGGTGAGGGCAGCTACGATCTCATCATCGCCAACCTGCCGTACATCCCGAGCGCGGACGTTCCGCAAAAACCCGACCCCGTCGGATTCGAGCCTAGCGTGGCCACCGATGGCGGCGCCGACGGCCTGGAAGAGTACCGGAAGCTGCTGGCCCGGGCTCCCGGCCTCGTGCGAGCCGGAGCGCTCGTTTTAATGGAAGCGGCGCCCCCCACGATGGCGGGACTGCTCGCGCTGGCTCGTGCGGCTTTCCCCGAAGCCGCCATCACCGTGCACCGCGATTACGCCGGCTTAGAGCGCTACGTGCGTATCGCCACTAGGTAAAAACTCCGGCTCGACGGAATAAGATAGTCCCGAGTGGCGAAATACATTTTCTTTACCGGCGGCGTCGTCAGCTCGCTCGGCAAAGGCATTACGGCAGCTTCGCTCGGGCGGTTGCTCAAGGCGCGCGGGATCAGCGTTTCGGTTCAGAAACTCGATCCGTACATCAACGTTGACGCCGGGACCATGAACCCGTATCAGCACGGGGAAGTCTTCGTTACCGAAGACGGCGCCGAAACCGATCTCGATCTGGGTCACTACGAACGTTTCATCGACGAGAACTTGTCGCGCGCCAACAACGTGACGGCCGGTCAAATTTATAATTCCGTCATTGACAAGGAACGCCGGGGCGACTACTTGGGTGCGACCGTACAAGTCATTCCGCACATCACCAACGAGATTAAGTCGCACATCAAGCGCGTCGCCGAAGAGAGCCGGGCGGACGTGTGCATCGTCGAAGTCGGCGGCACGGTCGGCGACATCGAGTCGCTTCCGTTCCTCGAGGCGATCCGCCAGATCCGGTACGACGTCGGCGACGAAAACGTGATGTTCGTCCACCTCACGCTGATGCCGCACTTAGGCGCGCCCGACGAATTAAAAACCAAGCCCACGCAGCATTCCGTGCGCGAACTGCGCGGGATCGGCATCAGCCCCGACGCCATCGTCTGCCGAACCGCAACGTCGAGTCCGATGGCCGTCGAGATCAAAGAGAAGATTGCGCTGTTCTGCGACGTTCCCCCCAGCGCGGTCGTCCAGAACGCCGACGCTCCGACCATCTACCAAGTTCCGCTGAATCTGGAAGCCGAGGGATTGGCCGAGGCGGCAGTCCGCAAGCTGCGCCTTTCAGAAGCATCGCCGGAACTGGAAGAATGGGCGTCGGTCGTGGATCGCGTCCTGCATCCTGAGCGCCGCGTCACGATTGCGATCGTCGGCAAATACGTCGAACTCAAAGACGCGTATATTTCCATCAACGAAGCATTGCACCACGCCGGGATCGATTACAACGCCGCAGTTGACATCCGGCGCATCGATTCGGAGACCGTCGAAAACGACGGCGTCGCCGTGCTGCGTGCAGCACACGGAATCTTGGTGGCTCCGGGCTTCGGCGCGCGCGGCGTAAAAGGAAAACTGCGGGCCATCAAATATGCGCGCGAAAACCGCGTTCCGTTTTTGGGCATCTGTTACGGCATGCAGTTAGCATGTGTGGAATTCGCTCGCAACGTCTGCGGCCTACCCGAATCCATGACGCGCGAAGTGGACGAGACGACGATCGATCCGGTGATTGACTTCATGCCCGATCAGCGCAACTTGGAAGTTTACGGCGGCACGATGCGTTTGGGCTCGTACGCTTGCGAACTCGAGCCGCAGTCGCATGCGGCGCAAGCCTACGGCGAGCTGCAGATCACCGAACGGCACCGTCACCGTTACGAGTTCAACAACCGTTACCGCGCGCTGTTCGAAGAGCACGGCATGCGGTTCACGGGACACCACGTTGTTGGAAAGGCCACGCTGGTCGAGCTCATCGAGCTGCCGGCCGACATGCACCCGTGGTTTGTCGGAACGCAAGCGCACCCGGAATTCAAGTCTCGCCCGACGCGTCCCGCGCCGCTCTATCGCGATTTCGTGGGCGCGGCGCTCGTGCACGAGCAGCGGATGCGGGAAGAAGCTTCATTCACTCAAGCAACGTCACTGCGGTCGTCCTAACCCGCAACGAAGAGCGGAACCTTCCGCGCGTGCTGGGCTCGCTGCCGGCGGGTATGCCCGTGCTCGTTTTGGACCACGGTTCCACCGATAAAACGCGCGAGATTGCCCGCGCTCACGGCGCCGACGTGCGGGAACGCGAGTTCGGCGGCTTCGTCGACGCCCGCCGTTTCGCGATCTCCCAAGTGACGACGGAGTGGACGCTGATGATCGATGCGGATGAAGCGCTCGATGCGCAGTTGCGTGAATCCATCGTAGCCGCGGGCCAGGACTGCAACGGCTACTACGTGCGCCGGACGACGTTTTACCGGGAACGGGCGCTGCGAATGTGGCGCGACGAATTGCTGCTGAGGCTTTTCCGCACCAAGGACGTGCGTATCGAACCCTTTCCGTCGGCGGGCGGCAGCGCCCAGCTCCACGAGCGTTGTGCGTGCGACCCGCCGCTGGGCACGCTCGACGGCACGTTGCTGCACTATTCGTATCCGACGCACGAAGCCTACTCCAGCAAATACGATTTCTATACGTCGCTCGAAGCACAAGGGGTGAATCCGTCGCGGGCGCGTGCTGCCTTCGAAGTCGCTCGCGCCGTTCCGCGGTTCGTCTGGTATCTCTTCGGGCGCGGCGCGGTTGCCGACGGATTCGATGGCACACGCGTTGCGTGGCGTTCCGCATTTTATCCCGCAGCGGTCCGCCTCAAAGCCTTGCGACGGTGAGATCGCGCATCGCGCTCGACGCGCGCATCACCCGGCAGCTTTCGACCGGGATGCAGACGTACGTGCGCGAGCTGGTTGCGCGTCTTCCGTCCGCCGCGCCGGACCTGGAGTTCGTGACTTTTACCGGTGGCGGAAACTTCGGATGGGCCGAGCACGTGCGATTGCCGTTAGCGGTGCGCGCGGCCGCGCCGGCGCTAACGCACTTCCTGTCGCAGTACACGCCGGTGCTGATGCCGCGTCCTTATGTCGTCACGATCCACGATCTGATCCATCTGCTCTTTCCGGAGAATTTCAAGTCAAAGGTCGGGCCCTATTACCGGACCGTCGTGCGTCATATTGCCGGACGTGCCGCACGCGTGATCACCGATGACGTGCGCACCGTTGCCGATCTGCAGCGCTTCCTGGGCGTCGCGCCGGAGCGCGTTAGGGTCGTTCCTCTTGGTGTGCAGGACGTGTTTCTGCAACCCGCTGTGCCACATCGCGGCCCCCGTCCATATTTTTTGTATTCGGGCAATCACCGCGAGCACAAAGATCTTCCGACGCTTTTCGAGGCGTGGGAGGCGCTCCCCGAGGACATTTCTGCCGACCTGCTGATCACGGGTCCCCACGACTTCGGCCGCCGGTTTTTGCGGCGAAACGGCGAGGTGATCGCGCTCGGGAACGTCCCAGCCGGCGAGCTGGCCGGATACTACGCGGGCGCGGTTGCGTTGGTTCATCCCGCATTGCGGGAAGGTTTCGGACTGCCGATGCTTGAGGCGATGGCGGCCGGCTGTCCGGTCATTGCATGCGCCGACGCGCTTCCGTCGGTGCTCGAAGGTCCGGCCTTGACGTTTCCAGCGCACGGTGCAGCAGAGGCTTCCCGCGCAATGCAGCGCGTGCTCGCCGACCAGGGGCTGCGCATGAAGCTCGTTAATGAAGGCCGGGCTCGCGCGGCCGAATTCACTTGGGATCGCTGCGCGCGTGAAACCGCCAGCGTCTATCGAGAAGTAGTGGAGGAATCGACCCGGTGAAAAAATTGGCCTGCGTGCTCGCCGCCGTGTTGCTGACGGCCGCGGTTCACTCGCCGAGGCGTCCCGGCAAAACGATCCAGCCAATCACGATTATCCTCAACGGCATGCGTCTTCCCGTCAAGCCGGGCCCGCAATTCTACCGCTACCATCTGCTCGTTCCGGTGCGCCGCATCATCGAAGCGCTCGGACTCCAATTTCAGCGAGCCGGCCGCAACGTGACGACCTACGTTGGCGCGAAACAGATTACGCTGACCATCGGAAGCGCGCGCGCTCTTGTCGACGGCGACCCGGTGTTGTTGGACGCTCCACCCGTCGAGATCGGCAACACGCTTTACGCGCCGCTGCGGTTTTTCACGGCGGCGCTTGACGCACAAGCGAACTTCGACCGCCAAACCAATAGCGTCGAGATCGTCTCGAGCTTGATCGGGCGCAGCGCTCCCGGCACGACCGGATCGGGAACGAAGACTCGCGGCACGGTGACGGCAGTTGACCTGGACTCTTCGCCGGCAACGATAACGCTGACGTACAACGCTTCGATCCGCACGCTTCCGATCGATCCCGCTGCGCAAGTCGTCGTTCAAGACGTCAACACCGGCACGTCGAATCCGGGCGAGCTCACCGATATTGCGGCCGGCGATTGGGCGGAAGTCGTCCTCGATAAAGCCGGTCACGTGAAACACGTCGTCGACGCCTACGGTTCGCGTACCGGGACGATTGCCGCGGCGGCATCGGGCGTTATCGTGCTGGGTGACGGGCGCGTCATCAGTCCGAGCCGGGCAACGGCGATCACGCTCAACGGCGATACCGTCACGATCGACCGCCTGCAAGTCGGCGATGCGGTGAGCGTACGCTACAACATCGATACGTCGGAGCCGCGGCAGATTATCGCGACACGCAAAAATGCGGTTTCACCGACGGCCGGGCCGGTTGCCATCGAGACGATCTCCGTTTCGCCGCAACGCCCGCTGCGCAAGAACGATACGCTGTACGTGATCATGCACGCGACGCCGGGCGGCACGGCGAGTTACGACCTCGGACCGTACGTCACGGGCTTGCCTTTGCACGAAAGCACGGCCGGTACGTACTCGGGGACCTACAAAGTCGGCGCAGGCGTAAATTTTGCCGACGTCCCCATCTTCGGGCATCTGAGCGTGCACGGTGGAGCGCTCACGACGTGGGAGTCGCCGGCGCTGGTTTCGATTTCGACCGAGCCGCCGGGCATTAACGACTTCGCGCCGGGAAACGGCGTGACCGTGAACAATACGCGCCCAAGCATCTACGCCACTTTCGCCCCGGGTGTCGTGCCGGTCAACGCTTCGAGCGCCAAGATCGAGGTGAACGGACACGACGTGACGTCGTCGGCAACGCGCAGCGACCGTTTCATCGACTACATGCCGCAGGTTGACTATCGCAATGGGCCGGTACGCGTCATCGTACGGGTTTCAGATGAAGCTGGGAATACGTCTACGAAGAGCTGGACGTTCTACATCAAATCGAGGTAACCGTATGAAAAGATTCACTGCGTGCGCGGTGCTGGCGCTGTTCCTTGGGTCGTGCTCCGGGAACCAGAACGCAGCCGGAGGGGCCGCCGCGCCTCTGGTGATCGCCCGAGTAAAGGATGCCGTCATTCTGGATCCCGCTCAAGCGACCGACGGCATGTCGCTCAATCTCACGCAAGAAATGATGAAGGGTTTGGTCGAGTTCAAGCTCGGAACATTTGACGTTATTCCGTCGATCGCCCAGAGCTGGAAAATGAGCGCGGGCGGCCTGCACTGGACGTTTACCCTGAAGAAGGGCTTAAAGTTTTCCGACGGCACCCCCATCGACGCGGCCGCGATCAAGTTCAATTTCGATCGCTGGCGGCTGACGAAAAATCCGTACCATCAAAACTATCCCTACGGATACTACGCCGATATGTTCGGCGGCTTTCCGGGCTTAATTACCGCCGTTGCGACGCCAAACTCACAGACGGTGGCTTTCACGCTGTCGCGTCCCCTCGGTCCGTTTTTGCGCGACCTGGCAATGCCGTCTTTTGCGATCGCCTCGCCTACTGCCGTGCGAAAGAACCTCGCCGGCTTCGGTAACCAGCCCGTGGGCTACGGCCCCTACATGCTCAAAGAGTGGGTGAAAGACGATCATATCACGCTGGTCGCAAATCCAACGTGGCGAGGCGTCAAGCCGGCTTACGCGACCGTCATCGTGCGCGACATCCCCGATCAAGCCACCAGCGTCCTCGAGATGCAGCGCGGCGGAATCGACTTTCTGACCGATCCGCGTCCCGACGATGCGGCGCAACTCGCCAAGCAGTCCGGCGTCACGGTCTACGAGCAGCCTTCGAACAATAATTCGTATCTGGCGTTCAACGTGCAAAAGACGCCTTTCGGTACAGCCGCGGTGCGGCAGGCCATCGCTTATGCGATCGACGTGCGGGCGATCGTGAAAGCGTTTTACGCCGCCGGCGCGGTCGTCGCCACCAATTGGACTCCGCCCGGAATGCTCGGTGAGGACAGATCGCTGCAGCCCTATCCTTACGATCCGGCAAAAGCGAAGCAGCTGTTAGCGCAGGCCGGGCTTTCGGCCGGCTTCAGCACCGATCTCTACTATCCGACAACGCCGCGGCCGTACATGCCCGAACCGCAGCGGATTGCCGAAGCCATTCAAGCCGATCTGCAAAAGGTGGGCATCAAGGTGACGCTCGAGCCGTTCGAGTTCGGCGTCTTTCTCGAAAAAGTTCGTAACGGCGAACACCAGATGTGCTTGATCGGATGGAGCGGCGACAACGGCGATCCGGACAATTTCTTCTATCCGCTCCTCGATAAAGACAGCGCGCTCGCCAAACCCAATGGGCAGAACTACTCATTTTGGGAGGACGAAGCGTTTCACCAACTGATCGTCAAGGGGCAAACCACGCTCGATGAAGCCGCGCGCGGCGTGGTCTACAAGCAGGCCAACGACATGGTTCACGATCAAGTTCCCGCGCTGCCCATCGTGCACACGACGGTCCCGGTCATCGTAAAGTCGTCCATCGCGGGATTCGTGCCCAGCCCGGACACGCATATCGCGTTTGAGTATCTGCATCCGAAATAACACTTGGTGTCATCCTGAGCTTGTCGAAGGACCCTGAGCAGCGCGCGAAGCGCGCCAGCCGAAGGGAAGCGCCATGAACAAGGACTGCATTTTCTGCAAAATCGTGGCGGGAGAAATTCCGGCAAAAATGGCGCATCGCGCTAACGGGATCATGGCGATTGAAGACGTCAATCCGCAAGCGCCGGTCCATCTGCTCGTCTTTCCGGAACGCCATGTCGCCGATATCGCGGAGCATACGTTTAAGGGGTCGGCCGACGAAATAGCGTGCCTCATGGAAATCGCCGCTGAACTCGGTGCGAAGAACGCCGGCGGCTTTCGCCTAGTTGTGAATACGGGTCCCGACGGCGGGCAAACCGTCGGTCATTTACACGTTCACGTGCTCGCGGGACGGCCGCTGATGTGGCCTCCTGGATAACGATTGAGTGTATAAGGTGTGAGTTGTTGTGAGTAACCGCAGTTTCTTGTGCAATGCCTGTGAGTTGCACCAAAACACTCTTGCAATCGAAATGTGAAATTGATACCATGCAATCACTTCGAGTAACGACGAAGTGCGGAACGTAATAAACCGCGATCGAGCATGCTGAGGGTGTTGCAAGTGCGGCGCCGGAGTGCGAAGGTCGAACCGGAGGCGGGCGTGAGTGGGAGTTCGGAAACGGACTCAAACGCGCGAACCGTGCCGGAGATACAACAAGGCCCGAGGCCTCACGGCAACGGGCCTTGCTATTTCCCGTGCTTTGACTGGAGTGCGGCCCTGTGATAAAGTCACCTATTGGGCCGCTTGGCCCGGTAGAGATTTTGGATTGAAAGGGGGGTTGAATTAAATGGAAGTACGCGTAGCTCCAGGGGAGTCTATCGAGAGCGCGCTGCGCCGTTTCAAAAAAGCCACCCAGAAAGCTGGAGTCTTGGCCGAGGCGCGCAAGCACGAACACTACGAAAAGCCTAGCGTCCGCCGCAAGAAGAAGTCCGCGGCCGCGCGCAAGCGCCGCGCCTAGTCCCGCATGGCCAGTCTGAAAGACCGCATCGCCGCCGATCTTAAGGAGGCGATGAGGGCTCGCGACCAACTCCGCCTCGACACGCTGCGGTCGGTGCTCTCCGGATTCACCTATAAGCGCACCGAGGCCGGAGTGGACTTAACCGACGCCGACGAGTCCGACGTCGTGCGCAAACAGGTCAAGCAGCGTACCGATGCCGCGACGGAGTTCGAAAAAGCCGGCCGCAAGGAGCTCGCCGAAAAAGAGCTGCGCGAGCGCGAGATTCTGACCGCCTATTTGCCGGCGCAAAAATCCGGCGATGAGGTCCGGGCGATCGTGCGCGCGATCATCGCCGAACTGCCGCAAGGCTCTCGCAATCAGGGCGCCGTCATGAAAGTCGCGATGCCGCAGCTCAAAGGGCAAGCCGACGGCAACCTCGTGCGGCAGATCGTCACCGAGGAGCTCGGTTAGAACGAAGAGAGACCCGTAACCTTCGCGAAGGGCCTAGGTAGCTAACAGCATGCTTGGGTTCAAGATGGGACTGCTCGCTGCCGCCGGGCTTATTGCAGCCGGGCTCTTTTCTGCCGCCTCGGGGCAGCAGCCGGCAAGAAGCGGAACCGTAGTCGTTATTCCGATCACCGGGACTGTCGACGATGGCATGGATCACATGGTCGTCCGCTCGATCCAAAAGGCGCGGTCGGACGGCGCGTCGGCCATCGTGCTCGACGTCAACTCGCCGGGCGGCGTACTCGAAGCGGCTTTCGACATCAAAGACGCGGTCCTCAATGTCGGCATTCCGACCTACGCGTTTGTAGACGGCCGGGCGTATTCGTCGGCCGCGCTCATCACGCTCGCGACGCAGCATATCTACATGGCGCCCGGCGCTTCAATCGGCGAGGCCGAGCCCTACCCGGTTACGTCCAAACTCATCTCGGCGGTGAAGGCCGAATTCAAGTCGACGGCCGAACGAAACCATCGCGATCCCCTCATTGTCGCGGCAATGGTCGACAAGAGCATCGATCTTCCTCAATACAAACAGCCGGGGCAGAATCTCACACTCGACACGCAGGCCGCGCTCAAAACGAAAATTGCCGACGGCCAAGCCGCTTCGCTCGGTGCGATGCTGGCGGCGAACCACTTGAGCGGACCACAGGAGACTCCGCAATACACGTTTGCCGAGCAACTTGCGCGTTTCGCGACCAACCCGGCGGTCAGCGGTTTGCTGCTGACCCTAGGTTTCTTAGGCTTGCTCATTGAGATGCAGACGCTGCACGGCATAGCCGGCGTCATCGGCGTCGCATCGCTGGCACTATTTTTCGGCTCGCACATCTATGCGGGTTTCAGCAATGGATGGGTCGTCGTGCTGGCCATCGCCGGCGTCGTCGGCATCCTGTACGAACTGCACATCGTCCCGGGGCACGGTGCGCCGGGCATACTCGGCGGGATCGCGCTGCTGGCAGCCATCTTGCTGGCTTTTGGCCTGCCGTTCTTTTCCATCGCGATGGAAACGCTGGCCACGGCGATCGTCCTGACCGTTGTGTTCTTCTACTTTGCAACGCGCGCGTTTCCGCAGAACGCGTGGATGGCGAAACTTACCTTCGCCAGCGCGCAAGGACCGGATTATGTCGCGAGCCGCGATCTTACGGATCTGCGCGGACAGAGCGGCACGGCCAGCTCGTATCTGCGGCCCGCGGGCGTGGCGACCGTGGACGGACGACGGATCGACGTGCTGACGCAAGGTGAATTCATTCCGGCAGGTACACCTATTCGCGTGACCCGGGTCGAAGGCGCGCGCGTTTTCGTCGAACCCATCGACATGCCGAGTTACAAGGAGTAGATCTTGGGCGTTACAATCACCGCGACGATCATTTTTTTCGTCGCGATCATTCTGTTCTTTACGTTCCTCTATTATTTCCCGATCGGCATGTGGTTCAGAACGGTCGCGGCCGGCGTTCCGCTCTCGATTGGGTCGCTCATCCGGATGCGGATCATCGGCATTCCGCCCAGCGTTATCGTTACCAACTTGGTGCGCGCGCGTAAAGCGGGTCTCCCCCTCAATGTCGATCAGCTGCAGTCGCACTATCTGGCGGGCGGCAACATCGAGAACTGCGTGCTCGCGATGATCGCCGCGCAGCGCGCGCAGATTCCGCTGGAGTGGCAGCGCGCCGCCGCAATCGATTTGGCCGGACGCAACGTGCTGGAAGCGCTGCAGACGTCGGTCAACCCGAAGGTCATTGAAACGCCGATTTTCCAAGGCGTCGCGCAGAACGGTATTCAGTTGAACGTGAAAGCGCGTATCACCGTGCGCAGCAATCTCGATCGCTACGTCGGCGGCGCCGGCGAACCGACGATCGTCGCGCGCGTCGGCGAAGGCGTCGTCTCCGCGGTCGGTGCGGCGCTCGATCACAAACAGGTGCTGGAATATCCCGATCGCATCAGCAAAGCCGTGCTCGCCAAGGGCCTCGATGCGGGAACCGCGTTTGAGATCGTGTCGATCGATATCGCCGACGTTGACGTCGGTAAGAACATCGGCGCCGAACTGCAGATGTCGCAGGCCGAGGCCGACCGCCGGATCGCACAGGCCAAAGCTTCAGAACGGCAATACGCGGCGCAAGCTGCCGAACAGGAAATGAAGGCCGAGACGCAGCGCATGCGCGCGAAAGTCGTGGACGCCGAAGCGTCGGTGCCGCAAGCTATTGCCGAGTCGTTCCGCAGCGGTAACCTGGGAATCATGGATTATTACCGGATGAAGAACATCCAGGCCGATTCGGAGATGCGCGGCGCGATTTCGGGCAGCGTTTCTCAGCCGGATCAAGGTCCGCCCCCGAGCGCTCCGCCGCCGCCGCCAGCCAAGTAGCATGCCGCGAGGCAGTGCGCCCCGTCCAGCGAGTACCGTCCCGCCCGAGCGATTAACGCTGCCGCAAAGCGAGGGCGGGACGGTGCGAGCGATGTTCGAAGATGGGAAGAGTCTATTGCGGGCAGTTATCGCCACGGAAGTACTCGGACCACCCCGGGCGCTGAGGGAGCACGAACTCTGGAGTCAACGACCGAACGAACCGTCGACCTAAGCGAACTCACCGATCAATTCCGGCTGTTCGGAAAATTCGATCAAAATCTCTCGGCTTTGGAAGATGCGCTTGCAGTATCGCTGCGGGTCGACGGCCACAGCCTGGTTGTGCACGGTGAAAAGAACGCCGTCGAGCAAGCGTACGATGTTGTAAAGCGCATGCTCGATGCCGCTGTGCGCGGCGTACACCTGACGCCCGACGACGTCGCGCTCGCGACGTCGGACGTCCGGCGCGGCAGCGAGACGTCGGCGCTTCCCGAAACGTTGTTCCGCTCGAACCGCGGGCACGAGATCAGACCGAAGACGGCGGGCCAGCGCGCATTCGTCGATTCGATCGAGCGCAACACGCTGACGTTCGGCATCGGCCCGGCGGGAACCGGAAAAACATTTTTGGCCGTGGTCATGGCCGTGCGCGCGCTGCGCGCGCGTCAGGTCGCGCGCGTGATTCTTTCACGTCCGGCCGTGGAGGCCGGCGAAAAACTCGGCTTTCTGCCGGGTGACCTGAAAGAAAAAGTGGACCCGTATCTGCGTCCGCTTTACGATTCACTGGCGGAGTTGATGGACGACCCGCTCGTTTCCCGCTATATGGATCGCGGCGTCATCGAAGTCGCGCCGCTTGCGTACATGCGCGGCCGGACGCTTTCGGACGCGTTCGTCATTCTGGATGAAGCGCAGAACGCCACGCGCGATCAGCTGAAAATGTTTTTGACGCGTCTGGGCTCAGGATCGAAGATGATCGTGAACGGAGATGTGACGCAAGTGGATCTACCCGGCGGCGCGCAGAGCGGACTGCTCGAGGCGCCGCGGCGCTTTAACGGAGTGCGCGATATCGGCGTCATCGAGCTCGGAGAATCCGACGTCGTCCGTCATCCGCTCGTGGTCGAGATCATCCGCGCGTACGCAGCCGACCGCGGATAGCGTGATCGATGTGCGCGCTGACGTCCGCGATCCAGCCCTCGACGTGCGCCGCTTGAAGAACACAGCGCAGACGCTGCTGCGTACCGCCGGCCGGCCTGCGGGCGAACTTTCGCTGCTTTTAACGGGAGACGCGCAAGTGCGCGAACTCAATCGCGCGCACCGCGGAAAAGATAAAGCGACCGACGTTTTGAGCTTTCCTGCTCCTCCCGGTACGAGTTCTTTGGGCGATATTGCGATCAGTCTCGACACGGCGCGCCGGCAAGCGGCCGAGTACGATGCGCCCCTGCAAACCGAAGTCAACCGGTTGCTCATTCACGGGCTGCTTCATTTGCTCGGACACGATCACCACGAGCCGGGCGAACGTGCGGCCATGGAGGCGGAAGAACGCCGGCTGGCCGCCGCGATCGCCATGCCGTGGCCCTATGACTGAGAATCTGCCGCCACCTTCGCGCGAACATTCGCAGCCCGAATACGCGCGCATCACCGAGTCAAAATTCTGGAGCTCGTTTCATTACGCGTTTTCGGGGATCGTCTACGCAACGCGTACGCAGCCGAACATGCGCGTCCATTTGATTATTGCGGCACTGGTGCTTATCGCGACGATGCTGCTGCGCTTGGATCGCCTCTACGTGATCGCCATCATCGTCATGATCGTGATCGTGCTTTCACTTGAGCTGTTGAACACGGCGATTGAAGCCGTGGTCGATCTGCTCACCGTCGCTCATCATCCGCTGGCAAAGACGGCGAAGGATGCGGCGGCCGGCGCGGTCTTCATCGGAAGCGTCGGCGCGGTGCTGGTCGGGTACCTCGTGTTCTATCAGGGGATTCAGCGCGGCGGGCCGCGCGTCTATACGGCGCTCGCCGCGGTTCCCGCCAACGTCGTCCTCATTATGTTCGCGGTGGTCCTGATTGGGACGATCCTGGCCAAGGCCTTTACCGGACGCGGTACGCCGTTTCAAGGGGGCTCGGTATCCGGACACACGGCGCTGGCCTTCGCGGCCGCGACCGGGCTGGCGCTGATCTTCCACGGGCGGCCGCTGGTCGCGGTGCTGGCGTACTTCATTGCGTTCCTGGTCGCCCAGAGCCGGGTGGAGGCGCGCATTCACAACGTCTTCGAGGTCTCCTGGGGGGCCGTTTTGGGGAGCCTTCTGGCCCTGGCGGTCTTTGTGCTGGCGCGTCCTGGGGGTGTGCTATAATGGCCGCGCATTGGACACCCCTCGACGAAGCCGCCCGGGCCCTCGATAGGCCCGGCTCGTAAATGACCCCTGCAGGCGCCCCCCACGTCTCGGCCTACGAGATCGCTGCGCTCGTGGTCTTGGTGCTGCTCGCCGCCTTTTTTGCCGCCTCGGAAGCCGCTCTGGTGGCCGTTTCCCGCCTGCGAGCCCGCACCATGGTCGAGCGCGGGCTTAAGCGCGCGCGCGCGGTCTTGGCGCTCACGGAAGATCGCAACCGGTTTCTGACGTCGATCCTGATCGCGAACACGTGCGTGCTTCTAGCCGCCGATTCTTTGGCGACCTACATCTTCATACGCATGGGCATTCCCGACGCCGCTGTGATCTCGACGATCGTGATGGCGTTCATCTTGCTGCTCTTCGGCGAAATCATACCGAAGACGGTCGCGGTTTCCGACAGCGAGCGCTGGGCTTTGCGCCTTGCGCCGACGATGCGCCGGATAGCGGGCCTGCTCAATCCGCTGGTCTTCACGTTCCAAGGCCTTTCGAGCATTTTCGTGCGCCCGTTCGGCATTAAGCCGACGCGTCAGATCTTCGTTACCGACGAAGATATCCGCACGATCGCGACGGTCGCGGCCGAACAAAACGTGCTCGAAGAGCAAGAGCGTGAGATGATCCATTCGGTGATCGAGTTCGGGGACACGATCGTGCGCGAGGTGATGACGCCGCGTCCCGAAATCGTCGCGGTCTCGGTCGAAGACTCGCCGCGCCGTGCGCTCGATATCGTTATCTCTGAAGGTTACTCGAAACTGCCCGTCTATGAAGGGTCAAAGGACGACATTATCGGCGTCGTGCACGATCGCGAACTGCTGATCAGTTTGGCGAACGGCACGATTAGCTCGCTGCCGATCCGCTCGCTGATGCGGCCCATCGCGCACGTGCCCGAGAACAAAAAACTGGCGGAGCTGCTGCGTGAAATGCAGCGCGACAAATTTTCGATGGCCATCGTCGTGGACGAATACGGCGGCACGGCCGGCCTCGTGACGATGGAAGACCTGCTCGAAGAGATCGTCGGCGAAATTCGTGACGAGCACGACGAAGATGAACAGGAGCCTGTGCGCATCCTCAGCGACCGCGAAGCGGTAGTGGACGCAGGCATGAATATCGAAGACGTCAATGCGAAGCTCGGAACCGATCTTCCGCACGAAGAATTCGAAACGATCGGCGGATACGCGGTCGGCCTTTTCGGCCGCCTTCCCGGAGAGGGCGAGGAAATCCAGGCCGGCGATCATACGAAGTTGAAGATCGACCGCATGCGTGGCCGGAGGATACTTGCGCTGCGTATCTACTCCAACGGTTTAACTCAAGCGGCCCAAGAGCGCGCGCGCGCGGAGGAAGATGCAGTCTAAGGATCGGCTTCGTTTCGAGGGCATTTCAGCTGAAGATTTTCGCAGCCGCGCCGGAATGGACGTTTCCGAATTTTTGGAGTTGGCACTCCCCAAAGCACGCGCGGTTCGCGACGAGGCTTACGCGCCGTACTCCGGCTTTTGCGTCGGGGCCGCGCTGCTCGTTGAGGGCGGCGAAATCTTTTGTGGCGCAAATGTCGAGAACGCAAGTTACGGTTTGGCGATCTGCGCCGAACGCAGCGCGGCGACGGCAGCCGTCTCGCACGGCCGGCGGGGTTTCAAAGCCATTGCCATCGTCGGCGCCGACGGAGTTGGGACCGCTCCGTGCGGAACCTGCCGGCAATTCTTAAGCGAGTTCAACGCCCAGTTGCCCGTCGTCTACGCGACGAGCGAGGGCTATAGGGTCACTGCGGTCGACCAGCTGCTGCCCGACGCCTTCGGGCCGGCCTCTTTTAGCGCCGAGCGATGAACCGCGCCTACAAGACGACCGCCGTCGTCTTGCGCGGCCGAACGTACGGAGAGGCGGACCGCATCCTCACGCTCTTTTCTACCGAACGCGGAAAGATGGACGCGATTGCGAAAGGCGCGCGCCGCACGAAGAGCCATCTGGCCGGCAGATTGGAAATGGGTAACGAAGTGGCCCTCACGATGCATCGCGGCCGAAACCTCGACGTCGTCGTCTCCGCCGACATCGAAAATGCCTACTGGCAGAATCTCGTCGCGCCCGAGCGATACGCTGCCGCACATCTGATCATCGAGCTCGTTGATGCGTTTTGCGAGCCCGATCTGGCCATGCCGGAGATCTATGCACTGCTGACCGGCGCGTTGCGCGCGATCGGCCACAGCGAAGAATCGCTGGGACTGGTGCCGCGCTTCTCCCTGCTGTTGCTCGGTGCGCTTGGGTTAGCGCCCCCGCTGGACACATGCGTGCTCTGCGGAGCGTCCTTGGTGGGGAAGAACGCCTGGCTCGATTCCGAGCAGGGCGGTTTTGCCGGCGAAGAGTGCCGGCCGGCTTGGCGCGATCCGCTCGCGTTGACCGAAAGCGACATGGAGAATATGCGCGCGCTGGCCGCGCCGCGCGGAACCGCATCGGCGGTGTTGTACGCCAAGCCCGCGGTAACGCGCGCGGTCGAAACGCTGGTGAATCACCATTTAGGCCGCCGCCCGAAAGCCGGCGCGCATGCGGCAGAGTTCGCGAAGAGCTAACTGATGCCCGTCATGGCGCTCGACGTGGGAATGAAGCGTATCGGCGTAGCCGTGGCCGATCCGAGCGCAAGCTTTGCGCTGCCCGTTGCAGTGTTGGAGCGAACGAATCTGCGCGCGGACTTGGAGCGCATTGTGGATCTCGCCCGCGACTACCAGGCCGGCGAGATCGTCGTGGGCGACCCGCTGCGGCTTTCGGGCGAGCGGGGACCGGCGGCCGAACAGATCGACCGGTTTGTGGAACATCTACGCAAGAGTTTTTCCGGCGCGATTCATCGCATGGACGAACGCTTGACGACCGCGCAGGCGCAAAAAGTACTTATCGCCGCGGACGTGAGCCGCGCGAAAAGAAAGACGGTCGTTGACAAGATGGCGGCGGCGCTCATTCTGGAAACGTTTCTCGCACGGCGGAGAGGAAGCGGGCAGGGTCTCCCGTGATGCGCGCAATCCGGCTTGTTGTTTTCGTCGTGGTGCTGGCGGTGGCGGCAGTCTCCGCTTGGATCGCCTATGGAATCTTCGGCGATCGTTCTCGCCCCGCGGCAACTACCGGCGTTGTCATCCCACAAGGCTCGTCGTTTGCCGGGATCGCGTCACAGCTGCACGCGGCCGGCATTATCGGCAATACGCAAACCTTCAGGCTCTATGCCAAAGCGTTGCACGCCGACACCCAAGCTCGCGCCGGCGAATTTCGCTTCGCGCCGCACCAAACCGAAGCCGAGATCTTGCGTCGCCTCACGACCGGCGGCGCGCAAATCGCCAAGTGGATAACGATCCCGGAAGGCTATACAGCAAAACAGATCGCCGCGCAGCTCGAAAACGAAGGCTTCGGCAATGCCCAATCGTATGCCGGAGCGTTCTTGCACGATACGATCGTCGTCGACGGTTTCCGAACCGCAAACATGGAAGGCTATCTCTTTCCCGATACGTACCTGATGCCGCTCGGAGCTTCGCCCTCTACGGTTGAGGCGATCATGAGCGCGCAATTCCTCAAAGAACTTCCAACCGATGCGGCTCGTAAGGCGCGAGCACGCGGGCTCACGGTCCCGCAAGCCGTAACGCTGGCCTCGCTGATCGAACGCGAAGCCAAGGCCGACGACGAGCGTCCTCTCATGGCCGGGGTCTATTACAACCGCTTGCGCTTGGGTATGCCGCTGGAGGTGGACGCGACCATTGAATACGCGCTGCCCTCACACCAAACCGTCATCACGTACAGTGATTTGCGGCTCGATTCGCCGTATAATACCTATCTGCACCAGGGGCTGCCGCCGACGCCCATCGCGAACCCCGGCCGCCCCTCGCTCGTCGCCGCACTCAATCCGCGACCCTCGGAGTATCTCTACTACGTTTATAAAGGCCACGGACATTCCGCGTTTGCAAAAACGCTGTCCGAGCAAAATGCCAACGTCGCCAAGTATTTGAAATAGGAGACCGCTATGTCTATCGACGGCGAATCCGGCCAAGCGCTGCGCAATCTCGAATTGAAGGACGTCCTCGTCATCAAGACCACCGGCGAGGACAAGGAATTGGAGTTCGAAGTTGTGGGCCTGGTGGAAGATGAAGAACATCATGCGTTCGCCGTACTGTATTGCGAGCCTCAAGACGAGTTCGTCGTCACCGACGCACAAGGCAACTTACTGGCTGACGAAGCACTGGCACAAGAGATATTGGACGACTTTTTTGTGCTGGCCGAAGAGTCCGGCGCGCAAGGAGCCGAATAATTCGCGCGCTCTTTCTGTCGGCTAACGTCGGCGTCGGGCATATGGCCGCTGCTTCGGCGCTGCGCGCCGAGCTCGAACATGAGGATCCCGCTTTTGAGTCTACCGTCGTCGACTCGTATAAGTACGCCGCATCGGTCGTGTCGCGCGTCGTCTCCGACGGCTACCTCGGCATGGTC
Organism: Vulcanimicrobiota bacterium; assembly: GCA_013036095.1. Taxonomy (GTDB): domain Bacteria; phylum Vulcanimicrobiota; class Vulcanimicrobiia; order Vulcanimicrobiales; family Vulcanimicrobiaceae; genus Rubrimentiphilum. The sequence goes on along the minus strand of JAAXCW010000008.1, from coordinate 112,722 downwards.
AAAACGCTTCCGCAGATGTACCGTTTTTTGTACAATCGCGCCGAGCAGGCGACCGAAGTCGGTCCATTCCGCACGTGGATTCACCAATTCACCGCGGGAAATCTGCGCGCAATGATGCAGGAGATGAAACCTGACGTCGTCATCTGCACGCACGCTTTTCCTTGCGGTGTGATGGCCGAATACAAGAAACAATTTGCCGACGCTCCGCCCGTGGTCGGCGTGGTAACGGATTTCGCGGTGCACAGTTTTTGGATGCACGAAAACATCGAACGGTATGCCGTCGCTACGCCTGAAATGCGTGCCGCGATGGTCGCTCGAGGAATCCGCCCGGAGCGGGTGATCGTTTCAGGCATTCCGGTAAGCCCGTCTTTCGGATATCTGCCGTCCGACGTTCCGGCGCTGCGCGCGAAGCTCGATCTGCCGCGCGACCGTTCGATCGTTCTGATGATGGGCGGAGGGTTAGGCATCGGGCCCCTCTCGACGATGATGCGAGCACTCGATACGCTGAATCTGCCGATTTGCGCGGTTGCGATCGTCGGCCGCAGCAGCCGCTCCGCCGAACGCGTACTGGAGGCCGCGCACGACGTTGCCTATCCGATGCGAGTCATGGGATTCGTGGGAAACGTCGACGAGTACATGCACGCCGCCGACGTGCTGATCACAAAACCCGGCGGCCTGACTTCGGCTGAAGCGCTCGCCGCCGAAGTGCCGATGGTCCTTTTTAAACCGCTGCCCGGCCAAGAGGAGCGCAACACGCGCTATCTCGTCGACCGGCAGGCCGCAATCCGCGTCAAACGCGCGCACGACCTTCCGCGCGCCATTTCCGGGCTGCTGTCATCGGACATCGTGCGAAGCGACATGCGATCGGCGATGCGCGTGCTTGCTAAGCCAAACGCAGCTCGGGAGATTGCCGGCGTGATTCGCGATCTCGCGGCGGAAGGCTCGCAGGAGGCTATCGCATGATCGGTATGCGCCCGGCGGTTTCGGGGTGGCTGCTGATTTTTAGAGTCTATGCCGGAGCGTTTTGGCTGGTTCACGGGATTCCGAAGTTTTTAAACCCGGCAATGTTTATGCCACCCAACGGCTACATGGGCCAAATGATCGCGCGCGCGGCGCAAACCAGCACCGGATCCTATCACGATTTTCTGGTCAATACGGTAACGCCCAACATCGGTGTGTTTGCCGAGCTGGTGCGCCTGGGAGAAGTGCTCACCGGCATCAGCCTCATTTTGGGATTTCTTACGCCGCTGGGGGGACTCGTTGGCTGCTTTTTGGCGCTCAACTATCTCGCTGCGTCAGGCGAGTTCCACTGGTCGGGGCTTGGGACGCTCAACGGCGTAGCGCTGGCGCTATCATTCTTTTGCATGGTACTGCCCGCGGGCCGGTTTGCGGGCATAGACGCGTTGCTCGTGCGGCGGCCGAACGCGCGCGCCGTGAAAGCGGAGTTCGTTGACGAACCAATTGCGGCGCCCCGCGCGCCGCCGGACTAGGTAGGCCCGTGCCCGTTATGGTATAGTGCGGGTGCCCTGGGAGAGGTGGGTGAGTGGCTGAAACCAGTCGTTTGCTAAATGACCGACGGCTAAAAACTGTCCGAGGGTTCGAATCCCTCCCTCTCCGAATCCAATTAAAAAAAACTGCTTTGGCAGTTTTTTTGATTCGGGGAGGGAGGGATCCGAACAATCTAACCGGCGCTCGTCCTGCGGAGCTCGCCGCCCCCAACGAGTAAAACTCGTGAGGCCCCCCACGTACACGCAAAGGCGAGTTCCTTAAGTAGTAGTAAAAGGGAAAAAATAAACCCCGAGGTATCACTCGGGGCTGTGCGGTCGTAGCTCAATTGGATAGAGCAACAGGCTACGAACTTGTAGGTTGGGGGTTCGAGTCCCTCCGACCGCATATCTTACGGTTTTTTGCGGCTCCAAGAGCCGCTACTCTTCGCGCCGGGGTGCATGCCGGTGCACCGATCAATATCGGGGCACGTTCCTGCGCCAAGTGTGATCGTTCCCTTGTCCTGAACGAAGCTGTATTGGATGGAATCTTCCTCACGCGTCGAGCCGCGAAGGAACGTCAGCGTACCGTGACCAGAACGTTGCACTTTTTTGCCGCCGTCCTTCGTGGGGGGGATGTCGTCATACACCATCTGCCACGTGCACGTTGCTTCGTTTCCCTTGACGGTGCACGTCCCGCTGCCCTCATCTTTCAAAGGACAGCACGTGCCCTCTCCTTGGTTTCGTAGCGCCGTATAAGTCACCGAACCAGATTCACCGGTAACTTGCATCGTGTACGGGCCTTCGTACCATGTGCCGTTCCAATTTAGGGGCGGCGTCTGACCACGATGAGTTCCGGCGGTCCCCGATCCGCTCCGCGCTGCGCGACAGCGCTCGACTTCGTCGATTCGCGAACGAAGATAAGAAGCCCAGCGTCCGCCGGCGCTGACGTCGACCATTCCGCCCGTTTCTAGGTGAGCTTTCTTTTCGCGCCAAAAATCCACCGCGTCATCGTAAAGCCGGGTTGCTGCGTTTTCACTGCCGGGGTTGAACTCGCGCCAGTGCGCGACAGCCGCGGTGTATTGCTTAAGATTCCGGTCGATGACGGCCGGATCGTCTGTGGACATCTCCTGAAGCGCCGACTTCAGTTTCTGAACGCTGCCGCACGAGGAGGCCGCTTGCGCGGAAGCTGGCGGCGCCGGTGCGGCAGCGGCTAGGAGCAGCAAGACGATCGCGAAAAACCAGCGACGCTTCATCATGTTACCTGTCACGGTTTTTTGCGCGTCCAGGTACCGTCAAATTCTGCGCCCGGATGCATGCCCGTACACTGCGCAATGTCGGGACACTGTTGTCCGCTCGACAAAGTGATGCTGGCTGTTTTCACCGTTGCGACCGATGCGATAGTTTCGCCGGATAACGTCAGCTTCACAACACTTGAACGCTGAACGTCCTTAGCGCTGTCGTGATAGTGCGAGTTCTCCTTGCACATCGCCACGTTCCCATGGACCGTGCAGTTGCCGCTGCCCTGATCGACGAGCGGACAGCAACCGCCGACGCCCTCCGACCGCAGGAACTGGTAACCTAGAGAGCCCGTTCCGCCCGAAATCTGTATCGTGTAAGGCCCGCTGTACCACGTGCCGCTCCACTTGGTGTTCTCGGTTTTCTGTTTGATGTATATCAAATAACGCGGCGCTTCGCCGTTGACTTCGGAGATAGTTTGCGTCGTGGATTCCCAGCCGCCGTGTTTTGCTTCGACCCGCGCTTCGCCGTTGAGCATGGCTTCGTCAACGTCCTGCGCGTTAAAAACGGCCTCGCCCTGGGCGCTGGTCTCTTCATGACCAACCACGGTTCCGGGATAATGGTCGGGCTTATAGAGGATGACATCGACCCCGTGCACGGGTTTATCCGTCTCTTTATCCAGGACTTCAACCGTAAGATCCCCGTGTTCTTGCGCCGACTGCAGCCTAAACTCGACGTGTTCGCGCGCGTATGTTGAGATTCCGAGCACGCCGGCATTGCCGCTCGAGCCGGATTGCAGGCGCTCCGAGGCCGGCTTCCAATGTTTGGCTTCCACTTTTACCGTGTACTCTTCGCCCAGCGGAGCTTCGACCGTCACCGTCGCCTCGCCGACCGAGTTCGTTGTGCCCAATACGTGGCCGTGCTCGTCGAAAATGGTGGCGTCACCGACGCGCACACACTGGCAGCGGTTTTTCAAACCCGGTCTGTCGCCCCGCACAATAACGTCCAGGGGATGCCGTTCGACGTTCTCGTTGTCGCCGTTGAGCACGAACGTGATGTGATCTTCGGGAATAGTGGAGCGAACCGTTCCTTCCGATGCGCCGACGATAAACGACGCTCTCGTGGGCTTCCACGACTCATTATTGTTACAGCAGGGCGACGCTTCAGCGACCAGCGTAACGCTCTCGCCGAGCACTTCCTTGTGACGCACGGTCGCGATGCCGTGCCAGTCCGCGTGCGCGATGACGTTGTTTTGGAGATCGTAAATGGTGGCATTATGAACTTCGACCCGTTTGCCTCCGGTGATTCCGAGCACGCGAATGTGCAGCACGCGATCCTGGTTCAAATATTTGTTGGAGTTGTAGTTTGGATTCTCGCCGACGGCAAGTATTGGAACCCGCACATTATAGTTTGTGTTTGGTCGCGCGACGGTTATGAGTGCCGCTCCGGTGAATTGTTGCATCCCGCCGGAAAGCGCATTCCCTGAATCGACGTAAAGCGCGGCTGTGTCCAGACAGGCGTAGACGTACATCTCGGCGACGCCGTCGGGCCCTGCTTCGACACTTTTGAATGCGCCCGTTGGACACGCTGCCGTTCGATTCTGATGGAAGTTCACGGTTTGCGAGGGAACCGCGCCGCCGTTGTGCCGGTTGTAGAGAAACACGCGTATATGAACCCAGATCTGGCTTTCGGCCGCACGCACCGGAACGATGGACCCGATCTGTGCCAGCACGAGAAGTGCTATCAATGCTTTAAAGACTCTGATCAGTTGATTCACGATTTGTTTCGCTCCCAATAAGCGTCCCAGGTCGCCCCCGGGTGCATGCTTGTGCATTCGTTGATAGGCGCGCATGGTTTGCCGTCAGCAAGAGTGCCGGCGGCCTTGACCGTGAGAAGATGAATCGAGATCGTATCGCCGGAAACTGAAATCGATCCGGCGCCGGAGCGGACCACTGTTTTCGCGTCGTCCTGATAGGTCGATTGCCACGTGCAGCGGGTCGCGACGTCGTTGCGGATCCGGCCGCAGTTGCCGCCGCCGATGTCGGTGAGCGGACAACATGTCCCAATCCCGTCCCGGCGGGCCCAATCGAACGAAATGCTTGACGCTCCGCCTGAGACACCAATCTTGTAGGGGCCGTTGGTATACTGGCCGGACCAACGGCTGAGATTCCCTTGCGAACCGGCGGAAATTGCCTGCGAGCGGCAGTCCTTGATCGCATTGCTGGTCGCGGCCAGTTGCCGGTCAAGGATGCCAATCTCTTCCCCGGCGGCCGTATCGAGTGAGTGCAGGGTGGTTAGCCACGGCTGCGTGTCCTCGTCGGGAACGCCGGTGGCAATTTCGTTTAGTCTGCCCTTATAGAATGCTGCAGCCTGCGCATTCAGCATGCAGGCCCCCTCGTTGCGCGCCTGATTGCCGGGCTTTTGACGTTTACACTGCTTGAGCGCGGCGGAGTGAATACTGAGCTGCTTGATGAGGAGTTTCGGATCCGAGGATTGAGCATAGGACTCATATTGTTTCACCCAGGACCGTCGCGTCGCGAAATCGTCACGCTCGGAAAGGATCTTTGCTCTCTGCGGTTCCAACTTTCCCAAGTGGCAGGGAGTCTGCGCCCAAACTTGATTGCGCGCGATGTAAACCGCGCCTAGAGCCAACGCGCAAACGCAGAAGATGAAACCGCATCGAAAGCGCCACGTCACAATGTTTTCTTTCTCGACACAAACAGCCGGGGCGGAATGGTTCTAAAGAACCATTCATTTCAGTGCATGGTGAAAACTTATCTCTGGATTCGCTTCACCCTCCTGCGGCTCGAGCCCTTACCGTTCGCTAAGGGAGGTTGTTCGGCGTCAAAACGAATTTTGCGTCCGGATAATCGATTGTCCAGTCGAAGTGCCGCAAGAAATCGTTTCCGATCGCGCCGCCATCTTCACCGAAAACGCCCGAGCCGACGAAACACAGCGGTGGACTCTTATAATGGTAGGGACCGATCAAGGCTTCGCTCAGCAGAACGCAATTTCCGACGCCGTAGGCGCCGGTATAATCGGAGTAGCCCAGCTGCACCGGATCCGATTCGATCGCCGTGCCGAAGTAGCCGCGGTCACCCGCGGCCGGATTGAAATGTTCCGTTGACATGTCGCTGGCCGAAACTGCTCCCGATTCGCGCAGGCGTTGCGAGAGCAGCATGAAGTAGGGTTCGCCGGTCGAGAAGTACGGAAAGCCGAACGCTTTGCCGGAAAGGTGCATGCCGATCACCGGGCGGTGCGACGTCAGATCGATGGGAAAAGCGTACGCTCCGGGCGGAACGGTCGGCTGCATGTTCGCGGGATTGTAGAGTTGCATGTGCCGGCTCGACAGATCGATCTCGGCGATGACGGCGGCATAAAAATCGTAGCCGAGCAGCCCGGCGATCCGGTTGTTGGGGTCAGCGATCCGGTCGACCAGGACGTTGTGCAGCGTACTGTTGCCTGCGGTGAGGGTCTGCACGAGTCCGTAACCCATGTAGCGTGAATTGCCCGCAAACGGCGAGAAATCGGCCCCGTCGATCGCCGTCACGCCCGCGCGGCCGGCAAAATCGCCGAACAAGACGATCGATTGCGTTCCGGTATCGAGGACGAATACGCCGGTAACGCCGTTGACCGTCACATTCACGCGCGGCTGGTACCGCTGCGAACCGGCCGAGAGATCGAAGAGATCGACCGGCACGCTTTGATCGCCGAACGTCCAGGTCGCAGTCGGGGCCGGAGCGATGAGATCGGCATCGGCAACGTGCGCGGCAGAAATTGACGTCAGGGTGTATTGCGCCGATCCGACAGTCCACTGGCTGACGGCCTTCTTGCCGGGCAACACGTCGGTGTAGGCATCGATTGAAATGACGGTGCGAGCGGGACCGTTCGGATCGATGATGACCTGTAAGAACTCGCCGGTATTCGGATCTTCATAAATATCCATCGAAGGCGCGATCGCCGGTTTGGCGGTGAGGATCGTCGCCGTTCTTCCCCGGACTTGCGCGGAACCGGCAACGGTCAAATCCGAAATCGAGGCGAGCGTTTCGGCGCGAATGATGTTCAGATCGTAGGCCACTTGCGCCGGCGTGCCGGCTTGCTTGACGAGAAAACCGTTTGGATCGCTCTGCCAGATCATCGTTCCGTTGAAGCCCATCTGTATGCTCACGCGTCCGCCGGCGGCCGTGAGCGTGTCGCGGTAAGCGATTCCGCTGCGTTTTTCCGCGAACGTGTCGTTGGCGCGACCGTTCGTGCGCGTCCCGGACGCGTTCCAGCCCTGCATGCTGGGGTCGCCTGCTTGCCATCCGACGTACTGGGTGTGCTTCGCGAGCAATACGGAAGCGTCGTTTCCCGAAACGGAAATAAGCGTGGCTCCCAACAATGCGGCCAATAGAGTCATCCGGCCCTCCTATAGGCGAAGGAAAGAGACCTTAGCGCGCGGGGGCGGGAAATCATCCTTGATAGCTCGTGCCGGGATTTGCTAAAGTAGAGCGTCAGACGATTGCGGCTCGGTAGCTCAGTGGTAGAGCGGGGGACTCATAAGCCCTAGGTCGTAGGTTCAAATCCTACCCGAGTCACCAGTTTCTCGCGGCGCGTTGGCCGCAGGTGCTTCTAAAAAGCGCTCTGAAATGATGCGTATGTCAACCATTCCGTGCGACTTCTGTCCGCACGCCGTCGATCGCAATCAGATGGAAGAGATTGAGATTTCGCATTATGTTCCCGATAGTGCCGGCGACGACTTAGCCTACGCGCGGACGTATTTTTTCGGACATCCGGATTGCGTGCGGAAGTTCTACCGGTCGCTGATCGATCACAAACTCGATCTCTTCAAGCATATTCCTAGCGCCGGTCATACCCCGGAAGCGTCGCGATAAGCGGCGGTTGATGCATGCGCGCTCGTAGCTCAGTTGGATAGAGCGCTTCCCTCCGAAGGAAGAGGCCGCGAGTTCGAGTCCCGCCGAGCGCAAATTCTGGAAAATATGCAAACTGTAGAGTCGGATGTAGGCTATATTCGTCGTGCACTTCAGCTCGCGGCTGAAGCGGAAGCCAATGGCGACGTACCGATCGGCGCAGTGCTGGTTAGCAATGACGTCGTCATTGAAACGAAAAATGAGAAAGAGCTTCGCGGTGACGCTACCGCGCACGCCGAGATGCTCGCACTGCAACGGGCGGCTTCCGAGCTGCAAATGTGGCGGCTTCCCGGTGCGACGATGTACGTGACCAAGGAGCCGTGTGTCATGTGCGCCGGAGCGATGGTCGCCGCGCGAATCAAGCGGCTGGTCTACGGATGCAAAGATCCCAAGGGCGGGGCGGCGGGCAGTGTCGTCGACATCGTTCACAATCCGGAGTTGAACCACCGGATCGACGTAACCGCGGGTGTATTAGAAGAAGAAACGGCCGCTCAACTGCAGGCGTTCTTCCGGAAGCGAAGGAAAACCGGGGCCCCGTAAAACCTTCGGTTTTACGGAGAGGTGGTCGAGTGGTTGAAGGCACCCGCCTCGAAAGCGGGCGAACGTGATGAGCGTTCCGAGAGTTCGAATCTCTCCCTCTCCGAATCGTAAGGAGCCCGGCTGATTGCCGGGCTTTCTTTTTATGTTAGGTGCCAAACGGCGGGTGGTAAGCTTCGAGTGGAACGATGGCTTTGCCGTAGGCGGCGCCGTTCAAAGCGTCGCCCATAAAGACGCCATCCCAAAAGCGGATATTGGCACTCGAATACCCTGGCGGAATGTCGAAGGCAAGGTCCGCGGTGCGCCCTTCGCCCGCACGCAACGTAAACGATCCGTGCGTTACAGGAAAAAAGTCGTGCCCATAGCCTGCGCGATCGAATGCGCGCACGTACGCGATATTATCGCGCCATTGATAATCCACGACCTTCGCCTGATTCTGAACTCGTACCGAAACACGATAGTGCGCTGAGCCGTCAGCTTGCCGGCGCCGGTCGATCGCGGTGACGGTAAAAAAGAAGTCGTCGTGCTGGATTGGCGTGCCCACGGCGACAACATAGGGCGTCCGTATGACGGCGCATGCTGTGAAACCCGCGCCCAGCAGAAGCCCAATCGCAAAGACTCCGGCAACCGCATACCAAACTCGTGATCTCACGGTTACTTTGTATCACAAAGTAACGGCTGCGCGCAAGCCGCTAGGGAGAAGAAACCGCAAGCCGCGGGTCGGGAGCGGTTGCGGGGAATGCGAATTGGTCGTATGTGGTGTCGGAGACGACTTGAAACGAGAGCGGACCGACGTGCTGCCGCGACGTGAACGTGCCGTGCGTGATCACCCAGTGGTTTTGGAGCACTTGGTAGTCGAGCGTAATGATCTCATCACCGTTGGCCGTACGCATTTCGATGTGGGCGGGCAGATGCGACCGCGGATCTTCGGTAACGTGAGCGGGGTAAAGCGAATCGGCCGAATACAGCGGCGTCGGCGTGATCAGGATATCCGCCCGTGCCACCGTCGAGTCCGGCGCATAAGCCGGCACCCAAAAACTGAAGTACGGCACCAGTGCGTCCACGCTTGGATCCGCGGCCGGTATGGGCAATAGGCCGGGCGGCGTGCGCTGAATGGTGATATCGACGCGCTTCATGTTGGCGAACCAAGAAAACGAGAACTGCGTGAACGGATCAAAATAGGGAATGATTGGAAACGCTTGCCCGGTGCGTTCCGCGCCTTGCGGCAGATCTTGCATGACGGCATAGTTGTCGGCTTGGCGGACTTTCACGGAGCGATCGATGTCTTGCGTTCGCCCGAGGCTGGCGGCACCGACATGCGTGTGCTCGCGATAGACAATGAACGCCGGGGCGTTTTGCACGTACGCGCTCGCGGTCCGGTTCATCAAGTTCGCCAAGGCCACGTCTGCCGAGATCATCACGCAGGTAGTTCGCTCGAAGGGCCGGGTTCACCGCCGCGGAACTGCGTCGCATGACCGTGAGCCTGCAAGACGAGGTCCTGTCGCGCGTCGTGGAACTGAGGCGCGACATCCACCGCCACCCGGAGCTCGGCTTCGAAGAAACGCGCACGCAAAGCCTGATCGAAAGCGAGCTCGATAGCATCGGTGTCGAGCATCGACGCTGCGCGCGCACGGGGGTGGTGGCGATCGTTCGCGGCGCGCATCCCGGACATGTGGCGGGTCTGCGCGCCGATATGGACGCGCTGCCGATAACGGAGCGTTCCGGCGAGCCGTTCAGTTCGGAATCCGACGGCAAGATGCACGCGTGCGGACACGACGCGCACACGGCAATGCTGCTCGGAGCGGCGCACACGTTGCAAGGGATGCGCGGCGATTTGCACGGCAGCACCGTGCTGCTCTTTCAACCGGCCGAGGAAGGCGCCGGCACGCCGTCGCTCGGCGGCGCGGAGCCGATGATTGCCGAAGGCGCCCTTGACGATCCGAAAGTCGAAGCGATCGCGATGCTGCACGTCGACCACCGTTTGGAAACCGGGCATATCGGCATTACGCCGGGTCCGGTCAATGCATCAGCCGACGAGATGATCATTACCGTGCAAGGCCGCGGCGGCCATGGCGCGTATCCGCATACGGCGGCAGACGCTATTCCGGCTGCCGCCGCAATGATCTCAGCTCTGCAACATATCGCGTCGCGCGAAACGGACCCGTTAAAAAGTGTGGTGGTGACGGTCGGCACGATCTCCGGCGGTTACCGCAGCAACGTGATCGCCGATGAAGTGAAGATGACCGGAACGCTTCGTGCACACGATCCCGAAGTCCGCAACGGTTTGGAGGCACGGCTGCGCCGCATTTTGGATGGCGTGGCCAGCGCGTACGGCGTGCGCGTTCAGTTGGACGTATTCTACGGCTATCCGCCGGTCGTCAACGACACTTCGCTTGCAGAGAGCTTTTCGCACTTTATGAAAACGCACTCGCGGCTCGCCGTCGACCGGCCGCCGCCGACGATGGGCGCGGAAGACTTCGCCTACTACGCAGAGCGCATCCCGGGCGTGCAAGTCCGGCTCGGCATTCGCAACGAAAGTGCCGGCTCGACGCATTCGGGGCACAGCCCGCTCTTTCGCATCGACGAGAGAGCGTTGCCCGTGGGCGTCGAAACGCTGGTGAACTTCGCGCGCGGGGTCGGTTCGGGTGAGGTGGCGGCGGACCGCTAGGGCTAGTGGGCGCCATTGGGTGAAGGCACTATATATAGGAGAGCCGAAACTTTAGGATTATGGAGATTCGAGCATCCATCGAGGTTCAAAAGCCCGCCGAAAGCGCATTTTCGCTGCTTTGCGCGGTTGAGAAGTGGCCGCTATGGCTGCCTTTTCTGCGGACCGCGAAAATCCGTGAGCGGGGCGAAGCGTTGCAACTTGGCAGCGAAATCACCGTGCGTTCCGCTATTCCGGGCGAACCGGACCAGCTGTTCGAAGTCGACCGCTTTATTCAAAACCATCACGTCTCGCTGGTGGGCGCGTACTCGACGCGGCGCCGGCTCGACTTCCGGCTCGAAGCTCAGAGCAAACGTTCGCGCCTCCACGCAAAACTGGAATATCCATCGTATGGCGGACGGCTAGGAGCCATGTACGCCCGGTTTCGCAGCGCGCGAAAATTGACCGCGCAGTTTCAAGAAGCCGTCGTCCATTTCAAGCATTTGGCCGAGTACGAAACTGAGAAAGACGCACTGCTCGCGGATTTTTGAGGTATACTCCGCTCATGCCGCTCTACGACTATAAATGTTCGACGTGTCAGAAAGTCACCGAAGTCCGGCACGGCTTCGGTGAGAGTTTCACCGATCCGTGTCCCGAATGCGGCGGCGCCCTGAGCCGCGTCTTCAACCCGGCGCCGATTGTCTTCAAGGGCTCGGGGTTTTACATCAACGATTCGCGCGGAAAGTCGCAATCGGCGGCTAAGGATGCTGCGGCCAAAGATTCTGCGGCCAAGGACGAATCGAAGCCCGCGAAGGAAACGCCCGCGAAAGAAACGCCCGCGAAAGAAACGACCGCCAAGGATGCTCCGGCCAAAGATCCGGCAGCGTAGCGCATGAGCGTTTGGCTTTGGATCTGCATCGTCTTGGGTGCAGCCGGTTTGCTTGCCGCCAGTGCCGGAACGGCGATGGCGTTAGCCGGCATCGTGCGGCTGCAGCGGCGGCTTGCAGCCCTGAGAGAATCGCCGTTTGTTACGAAGATTGAGTCGCTGCAGATTCAAATGGCACGCTTGACGCGTGTGGCGGGGGATACCGAAGATCTTCGGCGGCGCGCCGATGCCGCGATCGAGTCGCTGCGCAAGACGCCGGAGTTGGCGGGCGCACCGGAAATCAGGAATTCGTGGCTGCAATGCGCGGCGCAGATTCGCGCGATCGTCGCGGAGCTGTCTTAGGCCGCGGCTTGCGCCGCTTGCCACATTTCAATAAAACCCGGAAAACTTACGGCGATGCTCGCGGGATCGTCGATCTCCAGCGCGCCTGCGCCTGAAGCCAGCGCCGCAGCGGCCATTGCCGTCCGGTGATCGCCATGGGTTTCGATCGCCGCACCTCGTGCCCGCGGGATGCCACCGCGGACGGTGATGCCGTCATCCGATGCGAGCGCCTCTATACCGGTCGCGTCGAGTAAACGCACGATCGCAGCGACGCGATCGGATTCCTTATTGCGTAAATCTCCGACTCCGGTTATGCGGGTTTCGCCGCGCGCGAATGCGGCGGCGACGGCCAGCACCGGAATTTCATCGATCGCGCGCACGGCGATTTGCTGCCCGACGGCCGAACCGCGCAGCGGCGAGTGTTCGACCATGATGTCGGCGACCGGCTCGCCGCAGTCGTCACGCGCGTTCTCCAGACGAATCTTCGCTCCCATTGCTTGCAGCGCGTCGAGCAAACCGGTGCGCGTCGGGTTAACCCCGACGTTTTCGATTCGCACTGCGCTGCCGGGCGTAACGGTGGCGGCCACGATAAAGAATGCCGCGGCCGAAAAATCTCCGGCAACGCGGACGGGCTGAAACGAGACGGGCGCCGATTTGAGGACCACGCGCTCGCGATCCGACGAAAGTGCCGCGCCCCAATAACGCAAAAGCCGCTCGGTATGATCGCGCGAGCCTTTATCGCCGGCAATCGTGATGGCTGTTCGGCTAAAGACGCCGGCCAGAAGAAGCGCCGTTTTCACTTGCGCGGAGGGAGAGAGAAGAATGAAGCCGAGCGTCTGCGGCTCCGAAGTTCCGGCAATCTGCGCGGGGAGCCGTCCATCCGTCGTTTCAATACGCGCGCCAAATGCACGTAGCTGTGCTGCCACAGGTTCCATGGGACGCCTGCGCAGCGAGGCGTCGCCGTCGAGCCGGGCGTGCAAATTGGCGCCTGCGCAAACTCCGGAAATCATGCGCGCGGTCGAGCCCGAGTTCATGCAATCGATCGTGTCCACGGCATCGTGCAGGCTTCCGCCGGTAACGATCGCATCGGCGCCGCTCCACTGAATGACGGCGCCCAGTGCGCGCAGCGCGTTGCAGGTTGCGTAGAGATCGCGTCCCTTGTTAAGGTTCCTTATCGAAACGGGTTGCGCGCTGCATGCGGCGAGCATCAGTGCGCGATGTGAGATGGACTTATCGCCGGGAACGCGGACGCTGCCGCCCAGCGCCCCCGGCGCGAAGGTCATCCGGCCAATCAACCGGAGCTTGACCGGTTCTTCCAGCTCGGATTCATGCACTGTTTGCCGCCGGCTGACGTCAAAGCGCTCATTGTATCGAGCTTCGGCGCGATCGAAGCGGGCCAACCTTTCGGAGCGTGGCCTCCGGCAAGAGTCCAATTTCCGCTTTTCTTAATCCAATATTGGAAGATCGGTCCTTGCGGAAAATCCAAATTCACTTCCGCGTACGTGCGCAGAATCGCAATCGAGGCGATATAGGTCTTATCGATTTTCAACTTCCCCTTGCCCATGGTAGCGTTCCAGTTGTAGACGGTCCTGGTCGCGACGGCGGCGACGTCAACGGACGACCCGCACATCGCAGCGTTCGCGGGCCGCGGGACAAACGACAAGGCGACGACAAAAGCGCCGGCTAGTAAAAAAATGCGCATACATCTCCGATTCTCAAATATAGGGAAGGAGGGACTCGAACCCTCACGGGGGTTGCCCGGCCGCTTTTGAGGCGGCTGCGTCTACCGTTCCGCCACTTCCCCCTATCGGCAGGCTCGACAATTTCGCGAACTCTGCAAGTGCTGCCTGCGCTTGCATTTCCGATAACGCCCGCCGAACCCCAAAACGAAGATCGTTCGTACCGTTTGTCGAGAACGTCAGGACAAGCAGTGCGTCAGCGGGGTGAAGCGCCAGAGTGTGCGCTGTGACGTCGGCAGCCGGCCATGCAATCATCATGATGCGATTCTTTTGAGGGTCGTAGAGACCATAAGCGTTGTCGAGCGTCTCGAGTTTGGTGGCTGGCGTCGCTGCGAGCGACGTAAGTTGGAGCGGCTCCTCGCCCGCCGCGGAGTTGAACCGGACGTGATACTTCATCACGACCACCGGCGCAAATCGTGCAACCGATACGGTCTTTTCGAAAAACGCTCCGCGCGTGGGGGCGTCAGGCGCGTAATACATGAAGCTCGTTTGGAAGCTAGAGACGTCGTGCCGCGCATAACAGCGGTTGAACGTACCCGCGGCAATCGGATGAGTATACCGTCCGATATAATCGCGCGCAGACGGCGCCAACTGAGGCGACCATGCGTCGCGAAAACCGCCCACCGTCGTAAAAAGATTTTCCCTCGAGCGCTTATCCTCTAATACGAACGCTCTGGCTCCGGCGCACGGGGAGACGATCAAACGCAGCCAGGAGTTCTCTAAAATTGCCGATGGGTATCCATCCTGAAAAACGTCTGACGCATTTGACGTCAGCCAACTTTCGCTGCGCAGCGGTACCCGACCGCCGGAGAAGGCGGGCTGCGAGTTCTCCCGCAGTGGCGCGGCGTTCGGCAAGAAACCTTTCGGCACGTTAATGGGAAGGAGAGCCGCGTCGCGCGGAGGCACGACAATCGCGGGCGCGGCTATACGTAAGCTTCGCGCGCGGAGTACGGCGCCGCCGATGCGCTGTGGCGCGCTGGAATAATTCACGACGCTCAGCATTCCAAAGCGCTCCGACGGATCGACCAAGAGCACCGCATTTGGAATTCGCCCGGCTGCGGGATGCGCAATGTTCAAGGTTGCCGCGTCGGTCACGGTTTGTCCGCCGCGCGCACGATAAGCGGTCAGCTTCTGTGCCACCGCGGGTGTGAACGGCAGATTTCTCGGAGCCGCCGGTATAACGACCACGGCGTAACGCTCGAGATCGGGTTGCGAGATGTAGCGCAAATCGATCAGTGCGCAGGTGATACGCGCCCCCCGGCAAGCGCGCTGCGCGTCCATCGTCGTCTGCGCGAGAGCGTAAAAATCATCTTTGGTCAGATTCGCCGGATCGTAAGCGCTTGCGGTATAGGCAATAGCGGCATCGGCTTTGACATGCAGCTGCGCGAGCAACGGACCGGCAGCGTGAATCCAATCGCCAAAACGTTTCGTCGGCAGCCAGCGTCCCTGACGGGTCAACTGGACCGAGAGAGCCGCGTCCCAAGAATAGAAGGCATTGGCCCACGGCGCTTCCCAGCCCGACGGATTCATCGTGTCTTGCACGGGAAAGTTGACGACGCCGTGCATTCCCTGCTGCAGCATCGTATTGAGCGCAAGCGTCGTGTTCGTCGGGTCCGCCGGGCGCGGCCACGCCTCGCCGGCGCCCTGCAGCCAGCCGGCTTGAAACTCACTGATCATCACCGGAAGATGCGGCTGCGTCGCGATCAGGCCGGTCGCGAATTCCAATTGCGCCCGGTCGTGTTCGCCGATACTGTACGCATCGCTTTGATACCAATTTCCCCACGCCCAGACCGGGGCCGAAGCGGTGACCCTCATCTCGTAGGTGTTGATGAATAACGGGACGCGCGGGCCCACGCTGCCGCGCACCACTGATCCGAGATAGCGCAGATAGCGCTGAAAGTGCGGCGCGGGCCATGTTTGGTTGTCGAGATACGCGCCTTGATCGTCGTCGAGGGCGATGGCGATGACGTCACGCCGCCAGGGCGAGACGGCTTGCAAGACGTGCCCCAACCAGCGCGCCGCATAACGCATATGCGTCGCATTTTGCATCCATTGCGCGGCGGCATCGTCGGAATGCTGATTCTGCAGCGTTGCGGTAGCGGGGTACCGTCCTTCCAGTACGTCGCGCAGCGGCATGTCGTATTCCGGACGCTTTAACAGCCACGCGGGATAGCCGCCGTTGCGCCACTCGTTGCGAATCACCGGACCGGGCCGCAAGATGATTTTGAAACCCATACCGTCGATCGACCGCAGAAGGCCGGCCAGATCGCGGCGCGGGTTGGAGCGGCCGGTAAAGTCGAACGTCCCGTCGCGCACTTCGTGCCAGTTCCACATGACGTAGAGATCGATCGTGTTGATGCCGAGCGCCCGGTAACGCGCGAGCGAAGCTTTCCACTGCGTTCGCGGAATGCGCTCGTAAAAGAACGCAGCACCATACACGAAGAATGGTTTGCCCGCGACTGTGTAGACCGGATAGCCATTGCGCTGAACGACCGCGCTTCCCGGCCAGGCCGCTGCGCGCGCCGGCGCCGGCTGCAGTGCGATGGACGCCAAGAGCAGGCCCGCAACGAACGGCCAGCGGCGCTGCATTCGCGCAGTCACGAGATACGCGCACGCGCCGGCGAGAAGCCACCCAATGCCCACGGCGATCGCAAAGGCGCCGGTATAGACGAATGCGTAAAGCCATCCGCCCAACGCGACGATAGCGGGAACGGGAAAGAGCCACATCCGGAACGGCGCCGCGCCGCGGGTGCGGGCGACAAACAAAGCGACAACCTGCGCCACGCCTTGAATGAGGACGATCCCGGCCGTCAACACGGCCAGCACCTGGTCGAGAGGAAGCAGGCACGCGACGAGTGCGGCGGCGCCGATGACCAGCAGCGCGACGTCCGGAAATTGTCCGCGTTCGTTCAGGTGCGCGAAAGGAGTAAAGAACTCACCGTCGCGCGCGGCCGCGTACGGAATGCGCGCGAAGCCGGCGAGATTTCCGTACACCGAGGCAAACGCCGTCAAGAGGATGAGGACAGTGACGAGCTTTGCTGCGGTTGATCCCCAGGATTGTTCGACGATCGTCGAGGCGATGAATTGAGGATTACCCGACGGAACGCCGTGGGCGAGAACGCCGACTTGCAGCGCGATGTACAGCACCGCGACGATCGCAATCGAACCGACGATCGCCAACGGAATCGTGCGCTGCGGTTGGCGCACTTCATCGCCGAGCAGCGCGGCATCGCTATAGCCGACGTAGTCGTACAGCGTAATGTAGAGCGCTCCGCCCAACCCCGCTAGAAACCCGATCCCCAACGATGTGTGGGGCGCGAGCGTGAAGGCGCGGTGAATACCGGCATGCGTAAACGCTGCCGCGGTAACGGCCATCAGTGTGAGAACTGCGAGGACCGCAAGGACGGATCCGATCGAAGCGACCGCCGTTATCCGGCGGTACAGAAAGACGACCGTGAGAATACCGACGCTGGCGGCGGTTGCAATTTGAAAAGGCCTGGAGGCAGCCGCCGGATCGAGGTAACCGAAATAACTTGCGAACCCGATGTAACCGGTCGCGAGCAGACAGGGCGCGTAGAGCAAGAACTGCCAATTGAAAAGAAAGGCGAGCAGACGTCCCCAGCGGTCTGGGCCGAAGACTTCGCGGAGATAGACGTAGGTGCCGCCGCTTCCTGGGTAGCGTGAGGAAAGTTCCGCCCAGACCAACCCGTCGCACAGCGCGACGATCGCTCCGGCGATCCAGCCGATGAGCGCGAGCGGACCGGCCAGCTGCGCGAGCACGAGTGGAATCGTGATGAGCGGACCGATGCCGACCATCGTGATCACGTTAATGGCGATCGCGCTGCGCAAACCGATGCCGCGTATCATGCGCCGACCTTCGTGGTAGTGAGTGACGGACCTGGCGGCGAAATCGCGCGCATGAGCGAAACGAAATCGCCGCTTTCGCGCCTCTTGCGCCTGGAGGGTGACCTTTGCATCGGGTTTATCGAGAGTCAGGCGCTCAAAGATAATCCGCTCGGCGACCCTTCGGTTCGCCCGGTAGCTGCATATGTGCCGCCCGGGTACGATCCGCAAGGTTCGCGGCGTTATCCCGTGCTCTATTGCTTGCACGGATATACCGGGGACGCGGCCGCGGTGCTGAGCGCGCGGCCGTGGGAAACGAACGCGGTACAGTGGATTGACCGGCTGGTTAGCGCGAAAAAGATGACGCCGGCGATTTTGGTGATCGTCGACGGTTTTACGCGGCTTGGCGGATCGCAATACGTTGACTCGATCCACAACGGAGGCTACGCGGCGTACACGGTTCGCGACGTCGTCGAACACGTTGATGCTACGTATAGAACGATTGCCGCGGAAGGCGGCCGTGCGGTTCTTGGGAAATCATCGGGCGGTTTCGGCGCGCTCTATCTCACGATGCAGTACCCGGGAACCTTTGCGGCTTTTGCGTCGCACAGCGGCGACTCGTATTTCGAATACGCCCACCCCAGGGCGTTTCCGGATGTAGCCCGGACGCTTGAAAAACACGACTGGAATATCGAAGCGTTCGTCGCTCATTTCGAAGGATTACACAAACGGCAGCCGGCGGAGTACTCAACGATGGAAATGCTTGCGTATGCGGCGGCATACTCGCCGCGCAGCGCGAAAGCGTTCGATCTCGACCTGCCCATAGAGCGCAAAACGGGCGAGCTCAACTGCGCCGTGTTCGATCGCTGGCTGCAGTTCGATCCGGCCCGGATGTGCCTGCAGAAGAAAGCGGAACTGGCGAGGTTGCGCTTGCGTTACCTTGATTGCGGCCGCAAGGACGAGTACGGGCTGGACATCGGCGCACGTGTTACGGCGTCGCGCATGCGCGAACTCGGTCTTGAGGTGCGCCACGAAGAGTTCGATGACGATCATCGAAATGTGGGATACCGTTACGAAATCTCGATGCCGGCGCTAGCCGGAGTTTTGGAGTCGCAGTGAACCGCCTGGCTTTTGTTTTAGCGTTATGCTTGACGTGCTTTGCACTTGCGCCGGTGCAAACGCTCGCGCAGTATGCGCAAGCCACGCCGGCTGCGTCGCCGGCTCCCGTTCCGAATGTGTATACCGATCCGGCAATGTCGTTCACGGCTCCAGCCGGATTTTTCCGCGTGCCGCTGGCGCCGCACGACCCCGCCCGGTTCGATCAGCCCTCAGTCATGGCCGCATGGGTCGCCAATCCCGGCAAGCGCGAACAGCTGACGATCACGATCACGATGGAAAATCACGACGGAACTCTCGATGGCTACGAGATGCTTTCGGAAAATGAAATCCGGGACAAGGCCGACAGCGTATTTTTTAAAAAACACGAACAGACCAAACTCGTCAACGGGATGCCCGCATACTGGCAAGAGCTCAGCATCGGGTCGGGCTTCGACACAATGAAACGTTTCGATTACGTGTGGATCGACGGCACGCGCGGCGTGCTCCTGGCCATTACCGGACTTTATGGCGTGCTCGACGAGCCGATGGCAAAAAAGGCGCTGGCAAACGCCGCCGGCGTCGAATATCCGAAAAACCGCCTCTAAGCCAGACTCGTCGCAGGCTGCTGCGCGTCTAACGCGCTTTGCAGGTCGCCGATCAGGTCGTCAACGTCTTCGATTCCTACCGACAATCTCAACAGCCGATCCGTCAGGCCTCGCCGCTCGCGCTCTTCCTTAGGAATGGAGCCGTGCGTCATGCGCGCGGGATGGCAAATGAGTGATTCAACGCCGCCCAAGCTTTCAGCAAGACTAAAATATTTGAGCGTATTGGCAAACGCCAGCGCGCGGCTGTCGTCGCCTTTGAGCGTGAACGAAACCATTCCGCCGAACCCGGTCATTTGACGCTTCGCGAGCTCGTGCTGCGGATGCGATGTCAGCCCTGGATAATACACGCGATCAACGTCGGGCCGCGCCGACAAGAACTCCGCCACAGCCAGCGCGTTCTTCGCATGCTCGCGCATACGCAGCGCCAGGGTTTTGGCTCCGCGCATGGTCAACCAGGCGTCGTGCGGACCGGGAACGCCGCCGGCTGAGTTTTGCTGAAATTTGATCGCTTCGTACAGGTCCTTGTCATCGGTGATCGCGGCGCCGCCTACGACGTCGCTGTGTCCGCCGATATATTTGGTCGTTGAGTGAACCACAACGTCGGCGCCGAGCTCGAGCGGCTGTTGGAAATACGGCGTGGCAAAGGTGTTATCGACGGCAATGATGAGATCGGGTGCCGCGTCTGCGATGGCGCGAATGTCCACGAGCGTCAACATGGGGTTCGTGGGCGTTTCGATCCAGATCATTTTGGTGCTGGGGCGAAGTGTTTTGCGGACGGCCTCGGGATCCGTCATGTCCATGTAGGTGAATTGCCATCCGTACCGTCCGAACACGTTCGAAAATAACCGGTACGTGCCGCCGTACAGATCGTCGGAGACGATCACGTGGTCGCCCGACGAGAGCATGCCGACAACTGCTGCGGCCGCTGCCACGCCGCTGGAGAAGGCGCAGCCGAAGCGCGCGTTTTCAAGCGCGGCAAGCTGGGTTTCCAGCGCACGCCGCGTGGGATTGGCGGTGCGGCTGTAATCGAATCCTTTGTGGACCCCGACGGCTTCTTGCGTGTAGGTGGACGTTTGGTAGATTGGAACAATCGTCGCGCCGGTCGTGGGATCGGCGCCTTGCCCGGCGTGAATCGCTTTCGTGCTGAATTTCATGGCTTAATGCTTCACCGGCTCGGACGAGGTTGAAAGATAACTGATAATGTCTTGCCGCGTCAGCACGCCGATCGGATCGCTGTCGTCGGTCACGACAACGGCGTGGTTGGCCAGCGTCAAAAGTTTGTAGGCTAATTCGATCGCTTCGCTCTGATCGAGCACGGGAAACGGGCTGCCCATCACCTCGCTGACCGGCTTATGGATGATGTCGGATCGATCGAAGACGGCTTGCATGACCGCCACGTCGTTGATGCTGCCGATCTGCTCGTGGTCGCGCATGACCGGAATCTGCGATATTTCGTACTGACGAAGCAAATCAAGGGCGTCTTTGACGACGTCGGTGTCTTTGACCGTGATCATGGGCGGCAGCGGACGTTTGCTGCGCAGCACGTCGCCGACCGTCGCGCGCCGTTTGCCTTCGGCCAAGAATCCATTGGCAATCATCCACTCGTCGTTAAAGATCTTCGACATGTAGCCGCGTCCTGAATCGGGGAAAATAACGACGAGTACGGCATCTTTGGGCAGCGTAGCCGCGAGCTTCACGGCAGCCGATGCCGCGGTGCCTGACGATCCGCCGACCAGCAAACCTTCTTCGCGCGTTATGCGCCGGGCCATCAGAAACGACTCGCGATCGGAGACGCGCACGACCTCGTCGATGACTTTCAGATCCACGGTTTCGGGCAAATAGTTCATCCCGATGCCCTCGACGGCAAACGATTTCGGCGTGTCGCCCGAATAGATCGAACCTTCCGGGTCGGCGCCGACCACATGAATCTTAGGATTTTGCTCTTTGAGGTAGCGGGCGGTGCCCGATATCGTCCCGCCGGTTCCGATGCCTGCCACCAGGTGCGTGATCTGTCCGCCAGTCGCTTCCCAAATCTCGGGCCCGGTCGTGCGGTAATGCGCTTCGGGATTGTGGAGATTGTGAAATTGATTCGGCTGAAACGCGCCCGCGATCTCCGACGCGAGCCGGTTCGCGACGCCGTAATAGGATTCGGGCGATTCGTTCGGCACGTTCGTCGGCGTAACGACGACCTCGGCGCCGTACGCGCGCAAGAGGTCAACCTTTTCTTTGGACATCTTATCCGGCATGACCAAGATGCAGCGGTAGCCGCGAATGGCAGCCGCCATCGCAAGTCCGGAACCGGTATTCCCGCTGGTAGGTTCGACGATCGTTCCACCGGGTTTGAGCAGACCAGCCTTCTCGGCGGCTTCCAGCATCGTCAGTGCGGGGCGATCTTTCACGCTCCCACCCGGGTTCATGTACTCGACCTTTGCCAGCATCAGGCACTGCGCGCCGCCGGTTACCTTGTTGAGGCGAATGAGCGGCGTTCTGCCAATGGCTTGCAGAGCGTCGTCGTAATAACGCATGCC
The DNA here is from genome assembly GCA_013036095.1 of Vulcanimicrobiota bacterium. Lineage (GTDB taxonomy): Bacteria > Vulcanimicrobiota > Vulcanimicrobiia > Vulcanimicrobiales > Vulcanimicrobiaceae > Rubrimentiphilum. The sequence goes on along the minus strand of JAAXCW010000008.1, from coordinate 90,888 downwards.
CGCGCGCCGGTCCGTGGCTATGGTCGCCAAGGGAAACCTCCAGAGTCGTTGAGGAGAAATCGGCTTCCGCGCACCCGCGGCGTGGCCCTCCGCTTCATACTTTTTACCGGGTGCCGGCCGTATACTAAAAGAAGAAGGGAGCCACCATGACGCGTGCACGACTTTTGGGCGCCGTTTTCGCAGTTATCGCGCTGACAGCGTGTAACGACAGCGCTCTCCCGCCGGGCGGTACTTACAACGCCGTACAGGGCGTCGTGATCGACGCGGCAACAAATCAGCCCGTCGCCGGCGCTACCGTGACCATCGATACCGTGCTGACGGCGACGACCGACTCGCAGGGAAAATTTGCCTTCGCGCAAGTACCGGCCGGCGACATGGACGTCGTCGTTACGGCACCCGGCTACAAGGATTATAGCGCGCCGGCGCGCCTCGAGCCCGACAAACCGCTTCTCTTGTCGGTCAGCCTGACGAAGGCGCCGCCTAAGCCGGCGAGTTCGAGCGTCCGTACACTTGCGCGGGTTTGACGTAGGACGCGCGCTGCGCGACCGCGCGGTCGATCACGCCCAGCACCTGTTCTCCAAGCTTTTCCGGGTCGTGGCGCACGTTGACGGTTTCACTGATCATTTGCGCGCGAGCCGGCGTAACGCCTAACTCGCGAATGCGATCGACGTCAGCCGTCACCGGTATCTGGCCCTCTCTCGCATAAGCTTCGCGTAACTTCGACGGCGGTTCGTCGTTGACGATCGCGTAATCGCAGATTTTTATGCCGGCATTTTCGATCAGCGCCTCGACATGATCGCTGGCGGTCATCCCGTCGGTTTCACCGGGCTGCGTCATCACGTTGCAGACGTATATCTTGACCGCCGGCGACGCCGCTATTTCCCGGGCGATGCGGTCGACCAAGACGTTAGGGATGATCGACGTAAACAAACTTCCCGGTCCCAGGACGATCGCGTCGGCTTCGGCGATCGCCGTAATGACTTCGGCCAGCGGCGCTGCGTAAGGCGGATCGAAAAAAACCTGTTTGATGCGCTGACCGGAGTTGGAGATGTTCGATTCTCCCTCGACGACCGTGCCGTCTTCCAAACGCGCGCACAAGCGGACGATGCCGAGCGTCGAGGGCAAGACGCGTCCTTTGATGTTCAGAACGCGGCTCGATTCTTTGATCGCTTTGTCGAAATTTCCGGTGATGCCGCTCATGGCGGCGAGAAACAAGTTGCCGAAGGAATGGCCGCTCAAGCCCTCGCCTTCGCTGAAGCGGTATTTGAAAAGATCGGTGACCATCGCCTCGTCGTCCGCGAGCGCGACCAAGCAGTTGCGCACGTCGCCTGGCGGAAGAACTCCGAGCTCTTTTTGCAAGCGTCCCGAGCTTCCGCCGTCGTCGCTGACGGTGACGACGGCCGTAAGGTTACTGGTCTTGCGTTTCAAGCCGCGCAGCAGCGTCGAAAGTCCGGTGCCTCCTCCGATTGCAACGATTTTATATCCTTGCCGCAGGCGCATCTCCATGAGGCTGTCGATGATATTGTCCCGGCCCGCGCCGGTCGCGCTCGCGCGCAAGATGGCGATCAGCCACTGTCTGATGCCGAGGAAGATCAGCGCGATGCCCAGCAGAGCAAAAATCCAGGCCAGGTTGGACGGCGAAAAATAATCCGATACGAAACTGTCGATCCACTCGTTGGCATTGACGCCTGCGCCTTCGGCGACCAAGTACCGGTCCACGCCGTTGACGAGCAGAAGAATGCCAAAGATCACGACAACCAGCCAGCGTTTCACGCCCAAACCCGGATACGCCCAGCGCAGCACGGGCGGGATCGATTGCAAGCGGCGCGACTTCATTTTCCGGCGTCCCGCGCTTGTAGTTCTACGCGCACGTTTTCCGCGGACTCCAAGTGATCGCAAAGACGGCGCGCGACATACACGGAGCGGTGCCGTCCGCCCGTGCATCCGACGCCGATTTTTAAAACGCGGCGATCTTCGGCGTAACGCGGTACTAAAAAGTCCATAAGGCCGAAGAGCCGTTCCAAGAACGGCGCCGTGGACGGGTCTTCTTCGACGTGAGCGGCCACCGCCGGATCGAAGCCGGTCAGATCTTCCAGTCCGGGTTCGTAGTTGGGGTTGCGCAAGAACCGCACGTCAAAGAGCAGGTCGAGGTCGCCCGGGACGCCGTGCTTGAACCCAAAGGCGACAATCTCTATGTCCAGCACCCGCGCGAGGATGCTCATGCCGCTTCCCTGGGGAAGAACCATAAGAATTCGCCGGAGCGTTTGATCTGCATGAAACTGTTTTCGCCCGAAAAGGCCAACGCCCTCATCCCGAAGGTCGCCCCTTTGGTAGAGGAGCTATGGCAGAAGCGGCGCGACCTGGCGATCAAACTGCTCGAAACCCAAACCGCGCTTCGCGGCGTCGAACCGTCACCGCCGATACGCATGGCTATCCCGCGATCTCCGTTTGTGCCAAGCCGGTTCAGCGAACAAAAGGCCGAGATCGTGCGGATCATCAACCGCATCGAGGCTTACGGCTGCCTGCTCAAAGATGTGGACCTCGGGCTGCTCGACTTTCCGTCGATGCGCGAGGGGCGGGCAGTCTATCTCTGCTGGAAAGCGGGCGAACGCGAAATCGCGTACTGGCATGCCATGGACGAGGGCTACTCGTCGCGGCGTCCGCTCTAGGCCGCTAGGCGGTCGCGGCCGCCGTCACCGGCAGAAAATCTTCCGCCAGACCCTGTAGCCGCACTTCGCCGAACTCGGCGGTATACGCGCCGCTCTCGACGCTCTTAATCTCGCCGACTTCCGGGACGTCTGCTAACTGTGGGATTTTTGAACGGATCTCGTCGGGAATGCGAACCTTGTCGCCGACCGAGAGGCCGCCTTGTTCCCACAGCGCGTTGAGGCTCTCCAGGAGCATCGGAAGCGGAATGCCATAATCTTCGCTGATCGCGCCGATCGTATGCGTCTCGCTAATCGCGCAATTCGAACAGCCGCCTAAATGGAATTTCGCAAAAACGCGGCGCGCCCCGGCGTGCGTTTTGAATGCTTCGTCGACGGTCATTTCCGGAGTGAATTTTTGCTCGGTCATTGCCATAGTCTTTGGCTACAACGCCTTCGAAGCCCCGTTTAGTTTCACATGTGGAGCGAGTCCCATGTCGCCCGAGCGATTAAACATGCCGAAAGCGAGGGCGACATGGGATGAGCGGAGCACGCCTGTAAGCCGGATTCTGTGGGTGACGGCCATCTCTCTGGGACGCGCGTTACCGCGCGCCTCATGCGACTCATGCTCTTCGGAGGGCATCCGCCCCGTTGCCGGGGACGAGCGTCTTGCTTCAGGTGGGGTTTACCCGAGTGCACGTCTCCGCGCAACTCCGTGAGCTCTTACCTCACGATTTCAACCTTGCCGGCGAACCGGCGGTATGTTTCTGTGGCACTTTCCTTCGAGTTGCCCCGACAGGACGTTATCCTGCACCTTGCCCTAGTGAAGCCCGGACTTTCCTCGCCTTGCGGCGCGGCCGTCCAGCGTACTCCGCGACGACGAGTATACGCTGATGCAGCATTGCAGGCAAGAAATGCGGCGCCGGAAATCTGGTGGAGGCAAGGAGACTTGAACTCCTGACCCCTTGCATGCCATGCAAGTGCTCTACCAACTGAGCTATGCCCCCAGACACAAAACTTGGAGATGAGGGGACTCGAACCCCTGACATCCTGCTTGCAAAGCAGGCGCTCTACCAGCTGAGCTACATCCCCCGGAGCCGGCGACGCGGTTTTTTCGGCCTGGCCCTTAACAGGTCTTGCCCGCGGTGCGATAATCAAACGTAGGAGTCTCTAACGATGTTTCCGGCGATGATGCTCGCGGCCGCCTTTTCCAGCCAGCAATGCTGGGATATTTTTGACGGCGCCCTGCGGCACAACGCGCAGGGTGCGCACCCGGCATACATTAGTTACGATGAACGCATTTCGGTCATCGCCGACGATCTGCCGATTCTCTTCAGCCTGGCACATGTGGACTATCGCGACGATGGTACGGCGCGCGTGCTCGACCAGCGCTTTAACTATCTTCCGATCTATACCAACCGTGCCGAGCCCGGGCCGCCCGAACTGGGGCCGTATGGAAAAGCTCGCTCCGCATGGCTTCCTCTGGAGGGAGCGCGCGATCTGCCGATCATTTCGAGCGTCCACGTCTTGGGAAATGTTACGTGCAATGTTTCGGGCATCGAAGAGTACAAAGGGCACCGCAGTTATCATTTGATCTTCGGCAACTTCGCGCCCGACAAACCTGCGATCAAGGCGATCTGGATCGACGCAACGTCGCAGGACGTCTGGAAACTAATCGTCAGCGGATACGTAGCCTTCGTCGATTCGAATCAAACGCCGCCCCTTGCGGATTTTCAGGTAGAACTTGGATACCAGGGACCATTTCTTGTGGTCAATCACGTTGTGTGGCAACTGCGGCGGCGCGAATATTCGCAGTATGCAAATTATTTCGGCGAGTATACGTTATCCGGCTTCACATTTCCAAACAGGCTGCCGGCCGAGTATTTCGGCGCGGGATCGGAGCGGTAGCTCGAAAGCAAGCTGGCAAGAGGAGAGCCTTAGACGCACGCGCTACGCTCCCGTTGTGCAGGAAGGCGAACGAACGGCGACCTTGCGCTTCGAAGGTGATCTCGATATTTACCGCCGGGGCGAGATCGAGAGCCAGTTGCCCGAACCGGGAACCGCCGATCGCGTGATCATCGATTGTTCCAACGCGACCTCGATCGATTCGACCGTTTTGACCACGTTAATGCGGTACCGCCGCAGCTTCGCGTCGGCCGGCGGCGATCCGGTGAACATCATCGTCATCGTCGAACCATCGCTGCGCCGCATTTTTGAAATCGCCGGTTTATCGCGCGTCCTCACGATCGTCTCGGCCCCCGGCCGCGGAGCTGCCCCGGAGAATGCGGCCCCCGACGGCGCGCCGCCGGAAAACGCCAAGGACACGGAGTCGACGTAGGGACTTGGTGGGCCATCCTGGTCTCGAACCAGGGACCTCATGCTTATCAAGCATGCGCTCTAACCAACTGAGCTAATGGCCCGGGGCACGGGCCATTATATCATCGCGATGTATTTTTTCAATGCCTCGTCATCGGCTTTGAGTTGGGCGAGCATCATGTCGCGCATGGCATTCGATTCGCGCAGCAATTCTGCGCGCTCGGCCAAGCGGAAATCGAACGCTTCGCGCTCCGCATCGATGGCGTCGTCGGACTGCGGATCGGCGCCCGCGGCCGCCTTAGCGGCGCCGCGGGCATGAACGTTACGCGACGGGGATTGACGAACGGGTTCGGTCACTCCGTGATCGACTCGATAAACTTCTTGGTAATTTGGTTGTCGGCTTTGCGTTGAGTCATCTGAACGTCGCGCAGCGTGTTGACTTCACGCATCTGCTCTGATTTTTCGTCCATCATTTCGTCGAATGCTTCGGACTGCGTCTGCATCGCCTCTTGATGACGGATCTGTTCGCCGTACATGGCAACCTGAAACGCTTCGTCTTGTGCGTCGAGCGCGCCGAGGCCGGCGTTTCCGGCCGCGCCCGCAATGTTGCCGGCGGTTGTGCCTCCGGTTGTGGCGCCCGCTAGTCCCATGCCGACCGCCGCGAGGGGATTGCCTCCGCTTTCGATCAGGCCCAACCCCGCGTTGAGTAAACCACCGATAACATTGAAGCTCATAATACACCTTCGTTTTGAGATGAATCGTCATCGCCGTCATCGACGATCGATTCCGGATGAGCATTGTCGCTGCCGGCGAGCTGCCGGTATGAATGAAGGTTCGAAGCCGGCGGCGCGGGCGGCGCCATGATCGATGCGAACGTCGCCAATTGATTGACATTTTGCTGCTCCGCAGGACTCTCCGCGGCGAGCTCTTGGGGCGCTCCGCCCAATTGTGCGTAATGGCGCAGAACCGAATCCGCATAACCGAGCTTGCGGCCGTCTTGCCACGGCGTGATAGTTCCAGTCGCGTTCGGGTCGCCGGCATTGTACGCGGACAACGCCTTGTGCACGTCGCCGCCGTATCGCTGAAGCAAACCGGAGATCATGCCTGCGGCATAATCGGCGTTTGCTTGCGGGTCCATCGCCGCCGGATTGCGCGCGAATGCGTGCCAGCGATCGTCTATTTGAAAGAGCCCGCGGCCGTGGCCGCCATCGCCCACGATATTACTGCCGGCATTGGAACCGGGGCCGCCCGTCTCTTGGGCGGCGACGGCCGCCAGAAGTTGCGCACTAACGCCGTGCTTTTGGGCCGCCTGCGCGATTTGAGGCGCGTAGGCCACGCCGTGGCGGGCGAGGTCGCGGGCGGCGGGATTGAGCGATTCGATCATTGCGCTGGTCTATACCGCCGACCAACGCGTTTGACAAGGCCCTGGGGCGGGTCTACAATGGGTCGAGTTTGGAGGGCCCCCGCCGGGGCCTTCCTCTATGTTATGGGTTCTGCGCACAAAATCGATGTTAGCGGCCTCGTAGCGGGCAACCGCGGGGGTCTTGTGGTGGACGACCGCGTTCCAGTCGCCCCTTTTGAAGGGGTACTCTTTCCGGAGGCGGCCGCGGTCCATCTTGAGCTGCAAGCATCCGGCGAGCTGCTCGAGATTCAAGGCACCATCGATGTGCCGCTGACGAGCGAGTGCGCCCGGTGTTTGGGCACGGTGGCCGAGAGCATGCACGTGAAGGTCGACGAGCAGGTCGAAGCCGGGGCGAGCCTGCAAGACGGACCGTTCGAGGAAAGCAACGTTCTCACGGCAGGCCGCCTGGACGTCGCAGACCTCGCCGCGCAACTGATTTACAGCGCAATACCGATCGGGTTATTGTGCAAAGAAGATTGCAAAGGCATCTGTCCGCGCTGCGGAGAGAACAGAAACAGCAAAGAGTGCGAGTGTAACGGAGAGACGAGTGGCTAACTTAAAATGGAAGACCCCCCGCAGCAAGACGCGCAGCCGTCGCGCCGCGAACTGGAAGCTCAACCCCGTGACGACCGAAGAGTGTCCGCAGTGCCATGCACCCAAGCGTCCCCACTTCATGTGCGAAAAATGCGGCACGTACGCCGGACGCCAAGTGGTCGAGATAAAGGATGATCGCCGGCAGAAGCAGACCTAGGCGTTCCCTTTGAACGGCGTCAAAATCAGCGCGGTCGGTCATTACGCGCCGGCCGCTATTCTGACGAACGAAGATCTCGAAAAGACGCTCGAGACGTCCGACGAGTGGATTACCACACGCACGGGCATGAAACGCCGGCACATCGCCGCGCCCGACCAAGCCACGAGCGATCTCTGTATCGCCGCCGCGCGCGACGCTCTAGCGAATGGCAAGATCGCGCCGGAGGATATCGACTGTTTCATCGTTGCCACGTCAACTCCCGACTACCCGTTTCCGGCGACTGCGTGCATCGTCGCGTCCCAACTGGGAGCGACCGGAAAGCCCGCCTTTGACATGGAGATCGCGTGCAGCGGTTTCATCTATGGATTGACCATGGCGTCGGGCTTGATTCGTTCCGGCATCTACTCGCGGGTCATGCTCATCGGAGCCGAAACGCTGAGCAAGATCGTCGATCGCACCGATCGCAGCACCGCGATCCTTTTTGGCGACGGAGCCGGCGCCGTCGTGCTGGAAGCATCGGCGGAAAATTCATTCCTCTCCAGTGAATTGGGCGCAGACGGGCGGCGCCCCGAAATGCTCTGTTTGCTGGGCGGCGGTTCGCGCCGCCCCTTCACCGCCGAGTCGCTGGCAGCCGGCGAACAGTACCTGCGCATGGAGGGCCGCGAAATATTTAAATTCGCGGTAACGAAAATGATCGAGTCCACCGGCATAGCACTGCAGCACGCCGGCCTGCAAAAAAGCGACGTGAATTGGCTGATTCCGCATCAAGCCAACCGCCGGATCATCGATGCCGCCGCCAAGTATTTGGACATGCCCGACGACAAGGTGATCGTGAACATCGAAGAATACGGCAACACATCGGCCGCGTCGATTCCGATCGCACTTTCGGAAGCGCTCCATGCGGGCCGAATCAAAGCCGGCGACATCATCGTGTTTGTCGGATTCGGCGGCGGCCTGTCGTGGGGAGCCGTCACCTGGAGATGGGCGTGAAGTTCGCGGCGGTTTTTCCCGGCCAGGGTTCGCAGGTCGTCGGCATGGGCGCCGATGTAACCGCAAAGTCTTCGGCAGCACGCGATCTTTTCGATCGCGCGTCCGCGACGCTCGGGTATGATCTACTCGAACTGCAAGAGCGCGGTCCCGAAACAAAGCTGCGTGAGACGCAATTCAGCCAGCCGGCGATCTTCGTGACGAACCTCGCCCTCTATTACGCCGGCGGAGAAACCATCAAGCCGGCGGTGAGCGCCGGTCATTCGTTCGGCGAATTTTGCAGCTTGACCATCTCCGGCTCGATCGGATTTGAGGACGCCCTTCGTTTGGTCGACGAGCGCGGCAAGGCGATGCAGCATGCGGCCGAGATCGCCCCCGGCGCGATGACCGCCGTGTTGGGATTAGATGCCGGGCATATTCGCGACATTGCCGCGCGCGTCGAATCGGAGACGGGCGGCCGCGTGCAGCTTGCCAACTTTAATTCCCCGTCGCAGATCGTGATCAGCGGCGATGCGGCCGCCGTGCAGACTGCCGCGGACGCGATGCTGGAGAAAGGCGCGAAACGCGTGGTCCCGCTCAATGTCTCGGGCGCGTGGCACAGCCGCCTCATGGAACCGGCGGCGAAGCGGTTTGCCGCCGCGGTCAATGCGGCACAGTTCGATCTGCCGGCTTTCGACGTCGTGTCGAACGTCGATGCAAAACCGTATCGCGACGTGCAAACGATCAAAAGCAATTTGATTCGCTCGGTGACCGAAGAGGTGCGCTGGCACGAAACCGCGGAAGCGCTTCTCGCGTACGGCCTCGATCTGGTCGTTGAGTTCGGCGCTTCTCCCGTTTTGGGGCCGCTGATGCGCCGGCTGCCCAACGCCGTCGAAGGATTGAATGTGACCGATTTCGCGGGCGTAGAAAAATTCCGTGAAAAGCTGAGCGTGCACGCATGATGTTCGAAGGAAAGGCTGCGCTGATCACCGGCGCGAGCCGCGGCATCGGCCGTGCCATCGCGGTCGATCTCGCCAAGCACGGTGCGTCGATCGCACTCGCCGGCAGAGATCGTCCGGCGCTTGAGGAAACGGCCGCGGCTTGCCGGGAAGCGCAGGACGGGCACGAGAGCATCGTTATGACGGGCGACGTTGCCGATCGCGGAGCAGTTGATTCTTTCGTCGCGCAGACGGTTGAAAAGTTCGGACGGCTCGACTTTGCAATCGGCAATGCGGGGCAGTCGCAAGACGGTCTGATCCTGCGCTTGAGGAGCGACGTCCTCGATCAGCTGCTTTCGGTCAACCTCAAATCGGCGTTCTTCCTGTGCGCGGCCTCCGCGAAGCCGATGATGAAGCAGCACGCCGGCTCGATTGTGCTGATTTCGAGCATCGTGGGAATAACGGGGAACCCCGGGCAGGCGGTCTACGCGGCCTCAAAGGCGGGTTTACTTGGGCTCACCAAGTCCCTAGCAAAGGAATTGGGTTCGAGGAACATAAGAGTCAACGCCGTCGCGCCCGGCTTAATCGAAACGGCGATGACCGAAAAAATGCCGGACGCCGCCAGGGAATTTTTGCTCAAACAAACGGCGCTCGGGCGCGCCGGACGACCGGAAGATGTCAGCGGAGTAGTGCGCTTTCTTTGCTCGGATGCCGCCGCCTACGTAACGGGCCAGACGCTCGTGGTCGACGGCGGAGTTGTAATGTAGGAGACATATGTCCACGTTCGATAAAGTCAAGAAGATCATCGTCGAGCAGCTCGGCGTTGACGAATCGGAAGTAACGCCCGAAGCTTCGATCACCGACGACCTCGGTGCGGATTCACTCGATCAAGTTGAACTGGTGATGGCCTTCGAGACGGAGTTCAACATTGACATTCCCGACGAAGAAGCTGAAAAGATCAAAACCGTCGGTGACGCCGTCAAACGCATCGAGGAGACTAGCACCAAAGAGTGACCCTTGTTTGAGACCCTCTCCGATCGCTTAGGCGCGATCTTTTCCAAGCTGAGCGGCCGAGGCCGGCTCAGCGAATCCGATGTAAACGAAGTGATGCGCGAAGTGCGCATCGCTTTGCTTGAGGCCGACGTTTCGCTTGCCGTCGCCAAAGCGTTTGTGGCGCGCGTCAAGGAAAAATCCGTCGGCGCCGACGTGCTCGCGTCACTTTCGCCGGCGCAAACGATCGTCAAAATCGTCCATGCCGAACTCATGGACTTGCTCGGGCCGGCGGCGGGTTCGTCCGAAGCGCGTCTGCGTTTCTCCGACGCGCCCCCTTCGGTGATCATGCTCGTCGGATTACAAGGCTCGGGCAAGACGACGCAAGCCGGCAAACTCGCGCTGCGTCTGAAAGATCAGGGACGCCGTTCGTTACTGGTCGCAGCCGATGTCTACCGTCCCGCTGCGATCGCTCAGCTGCAGACAATCGGCAAGCAGATCGACCTGCCCGTCTTCGAAAAGGGCACAGCTAACCCGGTTGACATCGCGCGCGAATCGGTCGCGCAAGCGCGCCGGCTGGGGCTTTCGACCGTCATCCTCGATACGGCCGGACGGCTGCAGATCGACGAAAGTCTGATGGACGAGTTGGCTGCCATCAAGGCGGCCGTGACGCCCAGCGAGATACTGCTCGTCGCCGACGCAATGACGGGCCAAGAAGCGACCAACGTGGCCAAGGGCTTCCACGAACGCCTCGGCATTACGGGCGTGATTTTGACGAAATTGGACGGCGACGCCCGTGGCGGCGCGGCGCTTTCCATGTATAATGTCACGGGCGCGCCGATCAAATTTGCCGGCGTCGGCGAAAAACTCTCGGCGCTCGAGCCTTTCCATCCGGACCGGCTCGCCTCGCGAATCCTCGGTATGGGCGACGTGCTCACGCTCATCGAGCGGACGCAGAGCGTCTATAGCGAAGATCAGGCCAAAGCGATCGAGCAGAAACTGTTCAAACAGCAGTTTACGCTCGACGATTTCCTCGAACAAATGCGGCAGATCCGCCGGATGGGATCGATGGGGGAGATCCTCAAGATGATTCCCGGATTGTCGCGCGCGCTTCCGAAAAATTTCGAGATTCCCGAGCGGGATCTCAAGCAGATCGAAGCGATAATTTGTTCGATGACCGCGCGCGAGCGGCGGGATCCCGCACTGCTCAACGGTTCGCGCCGCAAGCGGATCGCCGCGGGCAGCGGAACGCAGGTTTCCGACGTCAACCGCTTGGTCAAGCGCTTTGACGAATCGCGCAAAATGATGAAGCAGATGGGCTTTGGGAACAAACTAAAGAAGTTACGGAGTACTTTTCGTGGTTAAAATCAGACTGAGGCGCATGGGCGCGAAAAAACAACCGACGTACCGCTTCGTTGTGGCGGATCAGCGCGCGCCTCGCGACGGCCGGTTCATCGAGATTCTCGGACACTACAATCCGCGAACCGAACCGCGCACGATTGTGGTGAATGAGGAGAAGGCGAAAGCATGGCTTGCCAAGGGCGCGCAGCCCTCGGACACCGTGCGCCGTCTCTTCACCGAAAAAGGCATCATCGAAAAGGCTCTCAGCGAAGGCCGATGAGCGCATTCGACGACGAATTCGGCCTATTTAGCGACGAGCAAGAAGCCGAACGGCGTTCTACGCTGGGCGGCCGGCGCATCGCTTCGAACGAAACGATTATCGACGACGTCGAGCCCGAAGACGACGGCCCGCCGCGTCGCAGATCGCCCGCCGGATCAGCGGGCGGCAATTTCAGCGGCCCGAGAACGTTCCGGCGCCCGCCCCCGCGGCGCAGCGCACCCGAAGATCCTGTTGCGGCGCAAAGACGCGCCGGGGAGTTGCTGGAATTTCTGGCCAAGAAATTGGTCGAAAAAACCGACGTCGTGAAGATCGAAAGTTATCCGCCGGAAAACGGGGAGATGGCCCTCATCGAGCTGGCCGTCGATCCCGAGGACATCGGTAAGGTGATCGGACGCGGAGGCCGGGTCGCCCAAGCCCTTCGCACGATCGTGCGGGCGACCGCTGAAGGGCGCATTCAAGTCGAAATTCTGGATACCGACGAATTTTACGACGACTCGCCCGTGGATGAATGACGAACTTTCCGTAGGCCGTATCGCCGGCGTTTTCGGCGTGCGTGGCGAAGTCAAATGCGACCCGACAAACGCGGGTCGCATGCTTTTTTCACCGGGTGAAGCGCTGCGAGCCGCTTTAGCCGACGGCGACAGTCAAACCCTTACGTTGCTGTCGGTGAGGGAGCATCAAGGCCGTCTGCTTCTGCGCTTCGAGCATTTCGATTCGGTTGAAGAGGCGCAGACGCTCAAGGGCGCCACGCTCCACGCGGCACGCGACCGGATTACGCTGCAGCCGGGTGAATTTCTCGACGCCGACTTGATCGGGTGCGAATTGTACGATCGCGGCATTCCGGTCGGAACGGTCGAGCGCGTCGAACACTATCCCGCTTCGGACATGCTCCTCGTCCGCGGCCGCATGATTCCGTTGATCGATGCATTCGTGAAACAGATCGACGTCGGAAAAAAACGCATCGACGCGGAATTGCCCGATGGTCTGCTGGAGGAGCGCTAGTTGTTGAGCGGGTGGTCGGCGACGTAAGCGGCGACCGCGGCCGAGACCGCGCTTTGCACGGAGTCTCCATCGCCCGACGTCTGCGCGAGCCTTGCTCCGAAGCACGTGTACACGTCGAGTGTGAAGCTGTATTGCGTGCGGCCGAAGAAACCGCGGCGCACCGATTTGGATGAGAGCGTGCCGGTGGCGACCGTATTGTTTCGATCGGCGCCGCAGATCGCGTTGGCCGATCTCGCGGCGTCGCCGCCCGAATTGCTGTTGCGCGCCGCGTAATGCTGATTCAACGCGGTGTAGAGCGCGGCCGTCGCTTCGTTCAGCGAAGTGCCCGGGCTACCGCCGGCGCGGACGACGAAGATGCCTTTGGCCGGTTTGACGATGGCCGTTGCACGCGGATCGGGCGTTTGCCGGGCGCGCCGTTTGAACAAACCGGCAATGCCGCCGCTGATGTTGGCTTGATTGCTGGCCAACGGCGCGGGCGTGGCCTGCGCGGAGGCTTCTTCAAAGGCCTGCGCTTTGCTCTGCTCGCGCGCGACGATGCCGTCGCGGATGCTGATCGCCTGAGACGTCGCATCTTCAAAAGATTGAATCTGCGCAGTGGCCGCGAGAATGATCGTTCCGGTCGACGTATCGACAACTTGTTCCACGAGTGAAACACCGCCGCCCAGCGGGGTCATGTATCCGGCGACGTAATACGCCGCATTGAGCGATTTCGCGTAATCTGAATAGCTCGCGCGCTTGACGGTCGGCGGTCCCTGCAGTGCATCGACGCCGCCCGCGGCATTCATTTGGCTGATAAAGAGTTGTGCGGTTCGCGTGCCCGTATCCGAGCGCATATCGGTGCTGAAATCAAACGGATAGACGACGACGAGCGGCAGCTTGGGCGCCGACGGCAGAGCAACCGGCACCGGCGTGGGCGTTGCTTTCGGCGCCGGCGGCGCCGCGGCGATCAGCGCGACCGTCGATACAAGAAGAAGAGCCGCGAAAACTCGACGCAACGAAGTCCTTTCTCCATGGAAGCTCATGCAGCAACCCAGTTGGAAACGGCGGGGCCGCGTCATTCGTTTCCTCGCCGGTCACGTAGCGCCCTCGCACTCCGTTTCTACAACGTCCTGCTCTTGAGGGCGGACCGGGTCGACAAGGGGCGCCACCGTTTCGCTTCCCTTTTCGTGCGCCCAAGCCGCGCTGAGCTCGGCGCCGAAGAAAAAAATGGCGCCCAGCAGATAGAACCACAACAGGAGTACGAGCGGCGCGGAGAGAGCGCCATAGATATGCGTAAAATCAACGTGCACCGTGTAGAATGCGAAAGCGTATTGCGCGGCCGGCCACATCAGCGCTGCAAAGGTCGCCCCGGGTATGCCGAAATACCATCTCACCGGCCGGTTAGGCAAGAACGTGTACAGCACCACGACGACAATGAAGATCAACAGCATCGAGAGCGCATACGCCAGCACTTCGGAGACGTTTTGCGGATTGGAAAAGTGCGCGTACACCACGAAAAGCGAGACGAGGATGGGGAGTCCCATGGCGATGACCATCACGATTCCGATAAGCGGCAGCATGATGAGCGAAAGCGCGATATCGTGAATCAGCGGCCGGCTCTTCGGTACGGCCAGCGCGCGATTGAGCGCGTAGGCGAGCCCCATAAAAAGATTCTTTCCGGCCCAGATGACCACCGCAAAGGCGATGATGCTGGAAATCCCGCGGCCGTATACGTAGGTTTGGAGATTGGTCGCCACCGTTTGATGCAGCGCGGGAGCGAATTCATCCACGAAAGCAAGGATTTGCTGATCCGCGTTGGGGTAGATCAGTGAAGCGCCGGTCAAAATCAGCACGAAAAGCGGGAAGACGGCGAAGAGCGCGTTAAACGCAATGGCTTGTGATAAGAAGGCGCAGCCGTCGCGGGAGAACCGCATGCCGGCCTCGCGGAATGCTAAGATGAGTCGCATAGGGTCCTGCGATAGTATCGCGGTTCGTCCGTGATATTCCCACTTATCACGCCCGCGCTCGTCGTGGTGCTCAACGGGACGATCGTGCACTCGTACTCCCCGGCCTACGTCGTGCGCGGGCACGTCGTCGCCCCGCTCGAACCGTACGTGACGGCGGTCGCTGCAAGCATCGGCTACAGCGGTTCTCAGATGATCGTGACGCGCGGAGATCGTTTCGCGCGGGTGCCGGTTGCGGCAACTATTGATCCCGCGCAGTGGGCGCAAACGTATGTCGAGATCGCACCGCTGATGCGGAGCTTAGGCGTTCGCGTGGCTTACGATGCGCCGCTGCGGCGCTTGGAGATCGATACGCGCGGACCTGTGGTCGCAACGCCCACGCCGTTCAATCCGGCGGTCCCGGCAGTATCGCCGTCGACAGTTTTTACGCCATTACCTATTTCCACGCCCCGGCCGCAAGTGAGCGGCAAACCAGCACCCCGTCGAACGCCGCTTCCGGTTACATGCTGTCCGCACTAACGCTTCTGCTCGCGCTGACATTTACGTCAGCCGACGGGAGCTCGATCGCCGGCACGCTGACGTATCCGCAATCCACGGCCGGAAAGGTGCCCGCCGTCGTGTTGGTTGGAAGCAACGGCCCGTCGGACCGCACGGAGCTTGTCGGAATAACTCCCGTCTTCGATCTCTACGCGGACGCACTCAATAAAGCGGGTTTCGCCGTTCTGCGCTACGACAATCGCGGCGTCGGCCAAAGCACGACCAAAACGCAAGCCGAACGCGTCCGGCGCCAGAATTTTATCGACGACGCCGTCGCGGCAGTGCGTGCGCTCGCAAGCGATCCGGCGATCGACCCGTCGCGAATATCCATCCTTGGATTGAGCGAGGGAGGCGAAACCGCAGTGGCGGCGGCGCTGGCGGGCGCGCCCGTGCGCTCTCTGGTCCTGGTCGGTGCGCTGAGCGTTCCGTACGCTCAGGCAATGGCCGAACAAGATGCGGCCGCTTCGGAGCTGGTTAAACAGCGCGACGCCCTGTTACTCGCGATGCCGTATTTTCAAAGTTACGCGGGCGTGGATCCGCGCAAAGAGATCGCGTTCGTTCGCCAGCCCCTCTTGCTGGTGCGCGGTCTTTCTGACACGCAGACTCCGCCAGCCGACTTCGATGGCTTGGTGCAAGCGGGGCAGAACGCACGGCGGGACATCACCGTGGAGCGTTTCCCGGGCGACGATCATTTTTTGCTGCAGCTATCGCAAGAAGAACTTCACGGAACTCCGCAATACCAGCAGCGGCACGAGTTAGACCCGGCCGCTGCCGGCGCAATCGTTACTTGGTTACTGTCGCACTAGCCGGGCGCGGGAGAAAACGCAGACTTGAATTGATGAGCGCGATCACCACCGCTAAACCGAGAATGATCCAGCGATCGGTCTCGGAGCCCAAAATGCTCCAGCCCATCGCTTTGTCGATCGAATAGATGCCGAAACCTGCGAAGTCAATCGCGAGCGCTCCGGCGATGTACAAACCCGGCAGCTCCCAGCCGTTGCCGCTGACGAAGAAGCCCTTGCCCCAATGCACCGTGAAGATCGCGGTCAGCATCACAATCACCAGCAGGCCGGGGCCCACGCCGCCGAGGAAGCCGAGCGCGACGAGCAGGCCGCCGCCAAACTCGCCCAGACCGGCAGCCAATCCCATCAGCATGGGCGGGCGCATATTCATGCTGGTCATGAAGCCCTCCATGCCCTTGGGCCCCGGGCCGCCAAAAGAGCCGAACAGTTTCTGAGCGCCATGGGCGGCTAGCCCAAGCCCGATCACCAGGCGCGCAATTAGCAGGGCAATACTCATTTTTACCTACCTATCATCAGGCTACTTACTTTTTATAGCCGTGTGCTAAAATAGTAAGGGAGTCACTATAAGATGTCAATAGCCTCGGAACATAGCTTATGTCCACGTTACCACAGGGCGGTCGAGCTCGTCGGTAAGCGCTGGACGGGTGCCGTGGTCCGGACCCTCATGGGGGGCCCGCGGCGCTTCAACGAGCTCCTGACGTCGATACCAGGCATTTCGGACCGCCTGCTCACCGAGCGGCTGCGCGAGCTGGAGGCCGAGAAGGTCGTCCGCCGTGAGGTGAAGCCGGAAGCGCCCGTTCGCGTGGTCTACGAACTGACCGACCGCGGGCGCGACTTAGGCCCTGCGCTCGATGAGATCGCCCGCTGGGCCGAACGCTGGATCGACGCTCCGTCGCACTAGCTAACGTGAAAGGCGGCCTCTTAGCTGCGCTGCTCTTTGCGTGCGCCGTTGCGGGCGTCCAAGCGCAAGAGCCGCAGTTCGGCGACCTCTCGTACCGCTGGCTCGGCCCCGCCGTCATGGGCGGGCGCCTGGATGCTGTCGCCGGCATTCCCGGCGATCCGGGGGTTGTGTATCTCGCTCATTCGTCAGGCGGTCTGTGGAAATCCCAAAACGGGGGGCTTTCATTCTCGTCGGTTTTTGAAGTGGGACAGACCGCGGCGGTCGGCGCCATCGCGATCGATCCGCGCGATCCGCGTCGTGTGCTTATCGGCACGGGAGAGGGCTTTCCGCGCAATACGGCCGTCTACGGCGACGGGGTCTGGCTTTCAAGCGACAGCGCGCGTCATTGGCGCAACACCGGCTTGACGCAAAGCGGAAGCATCGCGAAAATCGCGATCGATCCGCAGAACAGCAAGATCGTGTTAGCTGCGGCGATGGGCCGCGAATTTGCTTCCGGCGGCGATCGGGGCATTTACCGCAGCGACGACGGCGGTTTCCATTGGAAACGTGTTCTGTACGTCAACGAGACGACGGGCGGCAGCGACGTTGCTTTCAATCCGAGAGACGGAAACGTTGTCTTTGCCGGCACCTTCGAATATTTGCGCCGTCCGTGGACGATGATCAGTGGCGGAACGGGCAGCGGGCTTTACAAATCGGTGGACGCCGGAAAAACCTGGAAAAAGCTCACCGATCCGGTACTTCGTAACGGTTTACCGGGCGGCCCGATCAACCGCGTCGGCGTTAGCGTTTGCTTGAGCGACCCGGCCATGGTCTATGCGTTCGTGCCGGTCAAGAACGGCATGCTGTACCGAAGCACGGACGGCGGCGCCCATTGGCAGATGCGCAACGCCAGTCAAGAGATCAACTTCCGGCCGTTTTACTTTTCGCAAGTGCGCTGCGATCCGGGCAATGCGCAGAAGGTCTTTGCTGTTGCCGGCGGCCTCCGCGTTTCGGTGAACGGCGGAACAACGTTTCGCAGCGCGGGTGGAGGCGGGGACAACCACGATCTGTGGATCGATCCGAAGGATGCGCGCCGGCTGCTCAATGGCAGCGATCTCGGATTCGATTACTCCGTGGATGGCGGGAAAACGTGGAGTTTCGATAACGTCGTGCCGTTCGACCAGGTCTATCGCGTGGGCTATGACATGGACACGCCATATCACGTGATGGGCGGCCTGCAAGATCACGAGGTTTGGCGCGGTCCAAACGAACTGCCCAGCCGCAGCGACGGCGTGGCGGGCGCCGACTGGCTCAACATCTCCGATTGGGGCGACGGGCAATATGCTATGGCCGACCCGCGCGACCCCAACGTCATCTACGAAGACACGCACTTTGGCGATCTGGCGCGCGAAGATCTCGGCACCGGCGAGCGGCGCTACATCTCTCCGCAGCCGATCGTCGGCTTCGGAACCGGCGCGTCGACGTACAGGTACCGCTTCAACTGGAGCGCGCCGCTGCTCATCTCGCGCTTCGATCCGGACGTCATCTACTTCGGCGGCAACGTGCTGTTCCGCTCGTCCGATCGCGGGAATTCGTGGACGGAGCTGAGCCCGGATCTCACGCGCTGCGATCCGGCGCAACTCGCCCCCAGCGGGGGACCGATTACGTTCGACGACACCAACGCCGAAACGTATTGCACCATTTACTCGATTGGAGAAGATGCCAAAAGCCCGGAGACGATCTGGTACGGAACCGATAACGGGCATCTGGAATTGACGCGCGACGGCGGAAAGACGTGGCAAGACACGATCGCAAGCGTTCGCGGTTTGGAGCTTCCGGCGCGCGTCAGCGCGATTGCGCCGTCGCCGTCACGTGCCGGGGTCGCTTACGCTTCGTTCGACCGTCATCAGTGGAACGATTACACGCCGTACGCATTTATGACGACTAACTACGGGGCCACATGGTCGCCGATTTCGCGAGGACTCACGGGCTACGTGCATGTGCTCCGCGAGGATCCTCGCAATCCGTCGGTGCTGTATGCGGGTACGGAAACGGGGGTTTTCGTTTCGTTTGACGGCGGCAGCCATTGGAACGACCTCCGGCTGGGAATTCCGCGAGTCCCGATTTTCGATCTGCAGGTTCACCCGCGCGACAACGACTTGATACTCGGATCGCACGGGCGAGGGTTTTACGTGCTCGACGATCTCACGCCGCTGCAAAATTGGTCGCGGATTGCCGGTTCCGACGCATACTTGTTCGCGCCGATGCCGGCCTTGCGCACCTCAAGCTCGGCATATCGCGAACATGGAAGGGGCGCCTACCTTTCCGATAACAAGCCTTACGGCGCGCTGATCACGCTCTATCTCGCCAAGACGCCGCCGGCGCCCCCGAAGCAAAAACCGTCGGTTCCGGTGCAGGTGCTCGACAGTGAGAACCACGTCATCGATCAGTTCCCGGCTACGGTCCACGCCGGCTTGAACCGTTTCACCTGGGACCTGCACGTTCTGCCTCCATCGGGCACGGCAACCGTTCAGGACGGCCGGCCCTACTATATTTTTTATCCACTGAAGATTCGCGGACCGCAAGTCTTGCCCGGAACGTACAATCTGCGCACAGAGGTGAACGGAAGAACGCTGACGGCGCCTGTCAGCGTCCACATGGATCCGCATCATCCGGTCGCGGCGGTCGATTTGCAGCGGCAGTACGACGCGCTGCAGGGGCTCGCCGCGACGCAGGAGCGCGTCGAAGTCGCACTTTCAAAGTTGGACAGCCTGCGCAATCAAATCGCCGCTCTGCGCATTCGAGCCGGTGCACCGGCGCGCGAGCTCGACGCTTACGACGTGAATCTCGCGACCGAACAAGAACGGCTTCGCAATCCCGAGCCCAGCGGTTACCGCCGGGCGGCGCGCTTGAGCGAGCAATTAGCGTATCTTCGCTACACGATCGAGCAGTATGACGGCGCGCCGACGGTTCCGCAGCAGGCGTTAGCCGCGCAATATGCCGCCGAAACCGCATCGGTTGAATCGGATCTGGCAAGCCTTTTCGCCGGAAAACTTGCACCGCTGAACGGACTCTTGCGCGCGGCGCGTCTGCCGGAGTTGCACACCTGAAGGCAGCGTACGGTATCCGGAAGTCCGCGCTGCTCAACGGGTTCTGGATTCCGTTGCATTTTCAAGATACGGCGCTGATTGCGATCTCCGTGCCCGCGGCGATCGTGCGATTCGCGCCGCAAGAGCACGTCAAGGTCTTCGCAGTGCTCGCCGCACTTGTCTCGCTCGTTTCGATGGTGATTCCGCCGCTTGCCGGAGCGTTTTCCGATCGTCTTCGACGGCGAGGCGTGCCGCGCCGCGCGTTTATCTTAGGCGGCGCGGCAGTCGACGTCGCGTGCCTCGTAATGATGGCCGAGGTTGGGAGCCTCGGCCTTTTCGCACTCTTTCTGCTCCTAGCGACGCTCGGCGCGAATGTTGCTTTAGCGGCATATCAAGCGCTGCTGCCCGACGTCGTTCCGAAATCACTGTGGGGTACCGTTTCGGGCGTGCGCGGCGTCGCCATGGTCATCGGCGTCGTAGGCGGTATCGCTTTGGCAGCTGGAACCTATCCGCAAACAACGTTCATCGGGATTGCGATCGCGATCAGTTTGGGCGCGCTGACGCTGTTCGCCGTTCCCGAACGCGATGCACCTAACGAGCGCGAAGATCCCGCGCACATCAGCGACTGGCACGATTTTACGGTCGTGTTTGTTGCGCGGCTGTTTCTCGCGTTCGGGCTCTCGTTGCTGATGACGTTCATTCTCTACTTTTTTCGTGACGTATTACATTCGGGCGATCCCAAGGTTGGAACCGCTCTTGTCGCCGCGGCGTCGCTCGTGGGTTCGATTACATCGGCGATCTACTTAGGATGGCTATCGGACCGCGTACCGCGCAAGCTGGTGGTCGCGGCCTGCGGGATACCGATGACGCTCGCGGCGGCCGGGTTTGCGCTGCTTCCGCAAGAACGCTGGATGTATGCGTTTGCGGTTCTATTCGGAATCGGCTTCGGCGGGGTGCTTTCGACGGGTTGGGCGCTCGCCATCGACGCCATTCCGAAAATGCGCGACGTTGCGCGCGACTTGGGGGTATGGGGAATCGCGCAGAATTTTCCGGCCGTCATCGCGCCGCTCTTCGGCTGGTGGCTGCTCTCGCTGTACAGTACGCCGCTCCCGGGTTATCGTTTGCTCTTTCTCACTGCGGCCGGAACTTTTGCCATTGGGTCGATGTCGGCGCTAGCCGTGGGAAAGCGTCCGCTGATGCCGTGGTGGGGCAGGCCCTTCCAATTCGCGTCGGGACTTGCCGTTTGGATCTACGTGCACATCGCGTACCGCGTACGGATGTGGGGTGCGCTCCCGCGCAAGCGCGAGTCGGCCATCGTCATTTCCAACCATCAAAACGAGCTCGACTTGATGGGCTTTACCGCCTATGGGTTCCTGATCAGCGGCGTGCGCCGCCCGTTCTTGGCGGCCACCGCGAAACTGCTCTTTGAACCCGGATTCATGGCCATGCGGATCCGATGGCTCTGGCGCGCCTTGCGCAACCTGAATATGAATGGGTTCTTTTTGGCAATCGGATTGCTGCCGATCGAAAACGAACTGCAGTCGCGTTCGATCGCGCGCTGGGCTTGGAGCGTCGAGCGGCTGCACGGCCAACTTCCGATGGAAGCTATCTTTAAGGAAAGCGTCGTCGAGCGGTTTGGATTGCGCGGCTTGAAGACGCGCGATCTGTTTTCGGCCGCGCACTTCAAGCAATCAACGGAGACGTATGTTCGGATAACCGATCTGCAGGCGAAGTACGGCAAGGAGCAGCTCGACCTGATGCGCAGCGGCGTGGCGGAGGATCTCGACCGGTTCGAAGACGTGGTGAAGCGCGGGGCGACGCTGTATGTCACGCCCGAAGGAGGCTACACCGTGACCGGGGCGATGCTGCCCTTTCGGGCGATATGGGAGCGTCTGGAACCGTCCGCGCGGGAGGTCTATATTGCCGCGATCAGTTACGATCCGTTTGCGCCGAAGTTCTCGCAGTTGTACCGGGTGATTCCGCTCCAACGGCGGGAAGATGCTGCTGCCGAATTGTGTGCGGCGCGGCCGGTGACCGTCAGCGCGTTACTTTCGGCGTGGATGCTCGGACTGGGCGGGGGTTTCACGGAATCCGACGCGGTGCGCGCGATGATCGAGAGCTTGCAGAGGCTGCCGAAAAATGTGTTTGTCGACCCGGATTTGGTTCGCTCGCCCGAAGAGGTGACGAAACAGGCGCTGGCTGCTTTAGTGCGTTTGCGGGTCGCCATCTTATCGGACGGCCGCTATGTGCTTACCGATACGCGAAAGCACGCCAACTATCCGATGGTCGAAGACATCGTTTCATTTCAAGCGACTTTCATCGGGGAAACGCTTGCAGCCGCGGAGAGCGTACAAGCGCGTTAACCCGGCGCCTCTTTCCTCATCAGGGCTTGCCAGATAAAATACGTGACGATGCCGGCCAGCAGAATGCCGATGCCGATCGACGTTTGCACCGGCTGACTCATGAACGTCCGGATCACGACGGCCACGCTTGCCGCGATGAAAAAAATCGTCGTGAATGGATGCCCCGGCACGAGAAAGCCGCCGCGCCCGCGCTCTTTGTCCCGGCGCCTAAAGACGAAAAGCGTGTAGGCGACGAGCGCAAAATAGATAAAGTCTATCGATACGACGTATGCGAGAATCTGCGGGAACCCGTTAAAGATCGTAATGACCGCGGCGATGACGCCTTGTACGGCGATGGCCACCACGGGCGCTTGCGTTTTCGGATGAACCCAAGCGAGCTGCTTAAAAAATAAGCCGTCCTCGGCCATCGCATAGTAGAAGCGAGGCGAAACCAAAATCGCGTTGCTCAAATATCCGAGCGTGGAAAGCGCTACTGCGGCTGCAACCGCGCGCACGCCGATCGATCCCAAGACGTTGCGCATCATGTCGGCAGCCGGCGCGGCTGAATGCGCTAAGCCGGCCGGCCCGAGCATTCTCAAAGCCGCCAGTGTAATCGCGATGTAGAGAATCATGACGGCGAGCACGCCCAACAGCAACGCCCGTGGCATTCCGCGCCGCGCGTCGCGCATCTCTTCGTCGAGGAACGGAGCGGTTTGCCATCCATCATAGGCAAAAAGCACCGGCACCATTGCCGCGCCGACCAGCCAAAGCCAATTTCCATTGGCAGGCAATTGAAGCAGCGGCGCTGCCGCGCGCACCGGCCCGAAGAAGCCGGCCAGTATGATTGCGGCAATCGCTCCGACCTTCAAGATCATGAGTACGTTCTGCGTCCAGCTTCCCGGGCGGACGCCCAGACAGTTTATGAATGTAAGAAGCAGAAGAACCGCCGCCGCGACCACCCACAGCGGCGTATGCAAGCCGAGCACCGGCTGAAAGTACGCGGCAAATGCGACCGCGGAAGCGGCCATTGCGCCCGTATAGCTGATCAACAGTGCCGTCCAACCGGCCGTAAAAGCAATCGCCGGATGAAGCCCGTCGCGCAGATATCCGTAGACGCCGGCGACAGCCGGACGGCGCCACGCCAGCTCCGCGAAGATGAAGGCGCCCGCCAGCGCGATGACGCCGCCGAAAATCCACGCCGTGACAATCAGCGGTGCGGTTCGAGCGAGCTGTGCGATGAGCGGGGGCGTGAGAAAAATACCCGACCCGACCATTCCGCCCATGACGATGAGCGTCGCGTCGAAGGTGGTCAGTTTTCGCGCGAGTTTGACGCCGGCGGGGGGCATTTAACCCATGACCTGTTTGTAGTGGCGGTCGAAGGCGTCGAGCAAACCTTCTTGCTGTGAATACGGCCCGGGTGTGTACGCACGCGAAGCGATTCCGCGCTGCGTGAGCTCGCTGACGGCCCAGTCTTGGCGGTTTGTCAGATCCCAAAACTCGACGGCGTCCGAACAATCGAAGCCGGGCGCCTGCATCGTCTGCGGGTCAAAGAACCAATCGCAAGTAATGCGCGTGTGCCCGGCGTCCAGCGGCTGGACGGAATGCACCATGACGTAATCCGGGTGCAGGCTCAAGAGCATCGACGGAAAGATCGTATAGTAGTACACGCGCGAGCGGTTGGTTTCCCCGGACAGCAAAGGACGTTGCGTCTTACCGTTCTCGCTCAACGTCGCGGCGAAATCGCGCAGCTCGGAATATCCGCCCAAGAACGGTCCGTCGATCAGGTCATTATGTCCGCTGTCAGAAGACGAGAGTTTCTCGAGTTGAGGATGGATGACCGGGCAGTGATAACATTCGGAGTAATTCTGAAAGACGAGCTTCCAGTTGCAGGCCGCGTCGTATCCAATCGAAGCGGCGCGACGCAGCTCCGGTAAGCGCCAGGCGGTGAAGCGGCCGGCAAGCGGGGAAAATGCGCCGGCGGGCGGCTCACGCGGCTCAAGCGCCGCAAAGATGAAGCCTTCAAACGCCGCGACCGGCGCTTCCCGTAGCGGATATTCCGCCGGATCGAAATTTTCGATGCCGTCCATGTTGCGCGCGATGCGCAATGCCCCGTCGAGTCCATACGTCCACGCGTGGTATGGGCATTGAATCGTTCCCCTGAACGTTCCGCGCTCTTGCGTGCATAACCGGGTTCCGCGGTGGCGGCAGACGTTATAAAACGCGCGCACTGCGCCGGTTTGATCGCGGGTGATGATGAGGCTTTCACCGGCTATCTCGCAGGTGATGAACGATCCGGTTTGCGCGAGATCCTCTTCGCGTGCCGCGTAGATCCACGAGCGGGAGAAAATGCGGTCGTCTTCGCGTGCACGAATCTCGGTGGAAAGATACCACTGGGCGTCTAGCGCGCGCGCTCCGGGCGCGACGGGCGCTTTCACGAAAGTCGTCACGAAGCGCGTTTTCCGCGCCTCTTATTTGGCCGCCTGTTTAGTTCCGGAGCAGTTGCGGGAAGCGGTGGCGCAAAGCGACGAGTTTCGGCTTGTCGTTATAGACGATGTATGGATTATCGGGGTTATGCGCCATGAAATCTTGATGGTAGGCTTCGGCGGCATAAAAGGCGCGCAGCGGCTCGAGCTTGGTGACGATCGTTCCGGAGTAAACCTTCACGCTCGCGAGGTGCTTGATATAGGTTTGCGCGTCGTCGCGCTGTTGCGGCGTCGTATAGTAAATCTCCGAACGGTATTGCGAGCCGTCGTCGGGGCCTTGCCGATTGAGTTCGGTGGGATCGTGCGCGACTAAGAAATAAACGTCGAGCAATTGCTTGAACGAGATCTTAGCTGGGTCGTAGGCGACGTCAACCGATTCCGCGTGGCCCGTCATGCCGGTGCTGACGATGTCGTAATGGGCCGTCAGCGCGCTTCCACCCGAGTACCCGGCCACGACTTTCGTCACGCCCTTGAGGGGCTCGAAGACCGCCTGCATACCCCAGAAACATCCGCCGGCGAGAACGACGTGTTGTAGCGGCGCGGCTGAAGCCGTTCCGGGGAGCAGGAGCGAGAGGCCGAAAATTAGAGCGATCGCGCGTTTCATGATTGATATAACGCGCGGCAGGTAGCCTTGGATGCGGCAATCAAGCCGCCCGCATGAGATTTTACACGAGCGTGATGCTCGTCTTGGCCTTGGCCGGCGTGTTCTGCGCTCAGGGCCGGGCGGCGGAGACGAGCATCACGGCAACCGGCATTCCCTTGGACTCGGCATGGAAAGTAACGGTTTATCAGTTAGCCCGTTCGACGTTCAAGCATCCTGCGTGGGGCTGGCAGCATTCGGAACGAAACTATCAGGTTGCGCTCCGGCTGGCGCAAGGCGACGCTCTGAAAATAGATGACGACGTATTGTTCGCCGCTGCGTTCTTACACGACATGGGTGCGTTCCAGCCATGCGCCGATGCCAAGATGGAGCACGGCGACTGCGCAGCGCTTTCAAGCGAAGCGATTTTGCGATCCGCGGGATTTCCAATGCAGAAGTACGCGGCTGTCGCCGCAGCCGAGCGTGGTCACATGTATTATCGCGATCCTGGTACGCTGCCCGAAGCGATCGTGCTGCATGATGCCGACTCGCTCGATTTCCTTGGCGCAATCGGTGCCGCGCGGCTGCTCTCGCTGACCGGCGCTGCTAAGCCCGATTTCGCGCCGGCGGTGAAATCGCTGCGTTCGTTCTTGAAAGATATCCCGCCGAAGCTCGTAACGCGCACGGCGCGCGCAATGGCCGCCGTCAGGGTTGCTGAACTACGGCGGTTTCTCGACGCACTCGACCGCGAGGCGTTGAACGGAACGGCGATGTAGCGCAAGTGGCAATCTACAGCGATGAATTAGCGACCGCGCGTCGCCAAGGCCGCGAAGCATTCGATGCAATGGAAGCCTGGGTCAGCGCGCCGCCCGACGCGCCCGAAGTCCCGGGTGCCGTGCTGGAAGGGTACGCGCGAAAACTGCGCGAGAGCCGCGAACGCCTTCGCAAACTCCGGGAAGATCACGGCGAGCGCGACGATATCGTCGGTGCTCTTACAGAGAGTGAAGAATTCCATCGCTCGCTAGGATTAAGCATTCGAGATATCGCCGACCTCGAACCCGAGGCTGGGGCGGAATAGGGGATGAAGGCCGCGCCGCTGGCGTTGGTCGGCGGAAGTGTTTACACGAGCGCGCAGGAGCCGCCGCTTCGCGACGGCGTCGTTTTAGTGGACGATGGAAAAATTCTTGCCGCGGGCCCACGCAGTATTGCCGTCCCGCACGGTTTCGAAATCTTCGACTGTTCGGACTGCACGATCGTTCCCGGCTTTTGGAATAGTCACGTACATTTCTTTGAAAGAAAATGGTCTGACGCTGCTAAGATGCCGTCGCCCGAACTCGCGCGCCAGCTGCAAGAGACGTTTTCGCGCTATGGGTTTACAAGCGTGTTCGACCTTTCATCTCGCTGGGAAAACACTCGCGTAATCCACGACCTGATTGAGTCGGGTGAGGTTGCCGGCCCAAGGATCCGGTCGACCGGAGAAGGTCTCGTGTCGCCTGGGGCATTGCCTTCAGAGATTGTCATGCGGATGATGGGCGTCACGCCGGCTCCGATGCCGGAGGTTGCCGACGTCGCGCAGGCCGTGGCCGCTACCAAGAGACATTTGGAGAAGGGCGCCGACGCGATCAAACTGTTCGTGCAAGCTGCGGCCACCGGCGCTCCGGCGTTTTCAGTGGAAATCGTTTCGGCAGTTGCAGAAGAAGCGCATCGCGCCGGAAAGCTCGTCTTCGCGCACCCCGGAACGGGCGACGATGTCCTGACGGCGCTTCGCGGCGGCGTGGATGTTATTGCGCATACGACTCCGCATTCCGGGCCGTGGAGCGATGCGATTTTCGAAACCCTGCGCGAGCGGCACGTTGCGTTAACTCCAACACTAACATTATGGAAGTATTTCGCGCGCCACGATCGCGTGTCGGTTCAGGAACAGATAGTAAACGCCGCTCAAGAGCAATTGCGCGCCTGGATTGCAACCGGTGGCTCCGTCCTTTTTGGAACCGATCTCGGCGCCGTGCACCCTGACCCATCGGAAGAGTATGCGCTCATGCAAGCCGCCGGGATGAGCTTCGCTCAGATCCTGGCGTCCGTGACATCGATCCCGGCGACGCTTTTCGGAGACGCGGATCGCCTTGGGCGGATCGCGCCGGGTTGCGAAGCGGACATCACCGTATTGGGCGGCGAGCCGCCGGCGAACATCAATGCGCTCGCCGGCGTTCGGTTCGCGTTGCGCGGCGGCCGCCGGATATATTTGGGGTAAAGCCCCGCTTCATTTTACCGGCGAGGTTGGGACGCCGAAGCAATGCGAATAGCCATCATGGTCCGCCATGAAGAACTCGGTTTGCCCGTAGTCTCGTTGTCTAAGTTCTGAAACTTCATACCCGAGGCTCTTCAAGCGCTCTCTAGTTTCATGTATATTCTTGGGCGCCCAGTAGAGTCGGATGCCCTCGTAGTCTTTCGGCTTTTCAGGGACACCCGCGCGCCGGTTGAGCATAAAAAATATATCGCCCTTCCGAAGCATGCAAGAAGTCAGCTTATTATCTTTTCGCATCTCGGAACTCACCGAGAATCCCAGACCATCGACCCACAGGCGCAGACTTTTCTCGGGGTCTGCGCTCGGAACGACCGGAATGCAGGATTCATCCAGCATGAGTGGTTTACTGGTAAGGTGCACATATTCTAACCGGGGCGTATTCCTAAGCCGATTGGCGCCGCGCCGTGCGAGCAAGTGCGTAATAGGCCCACGAGGCGGCTGCGACTACGATTAGTAAGAGAACGCAACTTGTGAAGAACGATGCGTCGGGACCTGTTTGCCAAACGAGCCCCGGCGGTGCGGTCCGTGCGAGTGGGGCGCCTTGCATCAGGAGCGTCATGGCCGACAACAAGTTGCCACCCGCGTGAAGAGCGATACTTGGCCATATTGAGTTTGTCGCATAGGCTAGACCGCCATATACCGTGGCGGCCGCCATGTAGTACGGCAACATCGTAAATGTGACTTGCGGGTGAGAAAAGTGAGCAAATCCGAACGCGAGTCCAGTTACAAGAATTGCGGCGACCGGGCCATAACGCCGCTCTATCGGCCCTTGCATGTAGCCTCGAAAGCCAGCCTCTTCACCGAAACCCGCTACGAAAGCGCTCATGACAACCCAGCCCGCTATCGTGATACCGGAGAGATGGGAAACGCTACCGACACTGTCTGATGGAATGCTGACGATGCGGCTATACACGCGCATAAATATAACGAACGCGGCGAGACCCAAAATGCCGGCGATGAGCGCAACGCTCCAAACCTCTGAGGAAAGCGGATTCGCTCGACAATTTATCCGCCGCGCATCAGCCGTCGAGCGCGGCCAGCCTTCGCCGCGCACATAACGCCAGAACAGCCACAAATAGATGGCAGTGGGTACAACAGCCCATGGGACCGAGGAGAGATGCCGTGCATTGAGTGTGACGAGGACTGCCCATGGCGTAGTTCCGGCCAATGAAACGATAAGACCTAACGCTATCGCACGCAGCGGAAGCGGAATTTTATGCCACATGCTCATTATTGGAGGTAGCATGTATTTTCTACGCCTTGTCCCGGCGAGAAGTTTCACCCTTGGATTCCTAAGGCGGAGGTTTGAACTATGTGCAAAAGACCCCAGCGCCAGCGGGCGATCTGCGAAACAAATCACGTGCCAGCAGTCAGGTTACATGTGATGAATAATTGGTGTTTTTAGCTACAGCCGCTCGTCGCTCCGCAAGAGTCGCATTTTTCACAAGAGCCGTTACGGACCATCGTGAGTTGTCCGCAGTCGGAACAGGCGTTGCCGGTGTAGCCCTTCGCCTTGGCCGCAGTGATCTGCGCGGATTTCACCGCTACTGCTGTCGCGGTACCCGCCGTCGCCATTGACGGAGCGTTGCCGGCGCTTTCGATCACGCGATCGACCACGTCGAGCTTTCGCGCGTGCGGAACCGATCCGTTCGGACGTAGATGCGTGCTCGTCGGGTGCATTTTCTCGCTGACGCCTGCGGTGACGTACTGCACTTCGCCGGCTTCCTCGCCGAAGTAATCTTCCTCGCGAACGGGTCCCATCGAGTCCATGTCCATGTCGGGCTGCACGTGCGCGAGCTCGTAGCGGCCGAGATAGCTCACGGCGAGTTCGCGGAAGATGTAGTCGAGAATCGATGTGGCCATCTTGATGTGATCGTGGCCGACCACCGGTCCGTTGGGCTCGAAGCGCGTGAAGGTAAACGCGTCGACGAACTCCTCGAGCGGGACGCCGTGCTGTAAGCCCAGCGATACCGCAATCGCGAAGTTGTTCATCAGCGAGCGAAAGGCGGCGCCCTCCTTGTGCATGTCGATGAAGATCTCGCCGAGCTGTCCGCCTTCGTATTCACCGGTGCGGAGATAGACTTTATGTCCGCCCACGATCGCTTTTTGCGTGTAGCCGCTGCGGCGCTCCGGCATACGCCGGCGTTTGGCGATGTAGCGGTAGACGATGCGCTCGGCGATTTGTAGCGGATGCTGGAAGGCCGGCGGCGGCGCATCTTCCTCGGTCACTTCGCCGCCGAGATCTGACGTGGACGCCAACGGCTGAGAGAGTTTGGAACCATCGCGATAGAGCGCGACCGCTTTAATCATGCGCTCCCAAGCGTAACGGTACGCTTCTTTCACGTCGTCGATCGTGGCCGTTTGTGGGAAGTTAATCGTCTTGCTAATCGCGCCGCTCACGAACGGTTGAGCCGCTGCCATCATGTCGATGTGCGCAAGCGGGCGGATGAAGCGCAGTCCGTGTTTTCCGCACGGGTTAGCGCAATCGAAGACAAACAGATGCTCGTCTTTGAGGTGCGGCGCGCCTTCGAGGGTCATGCGGCCGCAGATAACATCGGAGGCTTCGTCGATCTGTCTTTGCGTGAATCCGAGCCCGTCGCGCAGGATGGAGAAGTTCCACAGATCGAGTTTCTCGGCTGGTAATCCCAGCGTTTGCGTGCAGAACTCTTCACCGAGCACGAACTTATTGAAGGCAAACTCCAACTCGAAGGCCGACGGCAGCGCCGCTTCGATGCGGGCCAGCATGTCGTCGTCGAAACCTTTCGCGCGCAGCGTCGCCGCATTGATGTGCGGCGCTCCCTCGAGCGATCCGGTGCCTTTGGCAAAGAGCTCGATCTCGTGAATCTGCTGTTCGCTGTAGCCGAGTTTGCGTAGTGCGGCCTCAACCGATTGATTGACGATCTTGAAATACCCGCCGCCGGCTAATTTCTTGAACTTAACCAATGCGAAGTCGGGCTCGATGCCCGTGGTGTCGCAGTCCATGACCAGCGCGATCGTGCCCGTCGGCGCGATGACGACGGTCTGCGCGTTGCGGAAGCCGGTGACTTCGCCCATCGTGAGCGCGTCGTCCCACATTTTCCGCGCCAGCACCCATGTCTCTTGGGTGAAGAGCGTCGGCGAATGCGTGACCGGCTTGACGCTGAGCCCTTCGTAGGCAGCGCCGGGTTCGTCGTAGGCGGCGCGGCGGTGATTGCGAATCACGCGCAGCATAGATTCGGCGTTTGCCTCGAAGCGCGCGAACGGCCCTATTTCGCGGGCCATTTCCGCCGACGCGCGGTAAGCGCTGCCGGTCATCAGCGCGCTGATCGCGGCGCACCAGCCGAAAGCTTCTTCGGAATCATAAGGCAGGCCCATACGCATGAGCAGGGTGCCGAGGTTGGCGTAACCGAGCCCGAGCGTGCGGTAGCCGTGATTTTTTTCGGCGATTGCTTGCGAAGGCATCTGGCCCATCGTTACCGAGATCTCGAGCGTCGTCGTCCACGTGCGCGAAGCATCGGCAAAGACGGCCGCATCAAACGTGCCGTCGTCCTTCAGGAACTTGACCAGATTTAAGCTTGCGAGATTGCACGCCGTGTCATCGATGAAGCAGTATTCGCTGCACGGATTGGTCGCATTGATGCGATCGTCGTTCGCGCACGTATGCCACTCTTGCAGCGTATCGTCGTATTGAATGCCGGGATCGGCGCACTGCCATGCCGCGAGCGCGATCTGTTCCCAGAGTGAAGATGCTTTGATCGTCTTTACCACAGCGCCCGTCGTGCGCGCGGTGAGATGCCACTCCTCGTCAGCATCAAGCGTTTCAAAAAACGCGTTCGTCAGCCGGACGGAGTTGTTGGAGTTCTGTCCGGAGACGGTGCTGTACGCTTCTGAATCCCAGCCGGTGTCGTAGGTCGCGATATCCAGATGCTGGTAACCTTGTTTGGCAAAATCTAATGCGTACTGGATGTTCGCTTGCGGAATGCCCGCGGCCAGCGCCGATTTCATGGCAAGTTTCAGCGACGGGTTGAGCGCCGGATCGAGACGCGCACCCTCCGGCAGCGTTTGGTCGTGCGCCGCTTTCATAATCGCATTGAGGTGCTTTTCGCATGCGATCGAACCGGCCACGAGATCCGAAACTTTCTGCTCTTCGCGAACCTTCCAGTTCACAAACTGTTCGATGTCGGGATGGTCGGCGTTCAGCACGACCATCTTGGCTGCGCGGCGGGTGGTGCCGCCCGATTTAATCGCGCCGGCCGCGCGATCGAAGACTTTTAGGAAAGACATCAACCCGGAGCTCGTACCGCCGCCGGTCAGTTTTTCGCCCGCCGCCCGGAGCTTGGAAAAGTTAGCGCCCGAGCCGCTGCCGCCCTTAAAGATGCGCGCTTCGCGCACGACGCCGTCGAAGATGCCGCCCTCGTTCACAAGGTCGTCTTCGATTGAAAGAATGTAGCACGCTGATACTTGCGGATGCTCATAGGTGCTGGTCGAGCGCTTTACTTGCTGATCCACCGGATCGACGAAGTAGTGGCCCTGCGCCGGACCCGAAATGCCGTACGCCCAGTGCAAGCCGGTGTTAAACCACTGCGGCGAATTCGGCGCGCCAATCTGACGCGCGAGCATGGCGCACATCTCGTCATAGTAGATATGCGCGTCGTCTTCGCTGTCGAAATACCCGTGCTTGAAACCCCAGTAGGTCCAGCAGCCCGCCAGCCTGTTGAAGACCTCGCGCGAGTCGGACTCCGGGCCGAAGCGTGAGTCGTCGGCTGGCTCAGAACGCCAGAGCCACTCCGGCACGCCCTCTTCGGCGACTCGTTTTAGTGCCTTGGGAACCCCCGCCTTACGGCAGTACTTCTGGGAAAGCACGTCGGTCGCGACCTGGCTCCAGCCGGTCGGAACCATGACGTCTTTCGCCTCGAAAATCACCGAGCCGTCGGGATTGACGATGCGCGAGGTTCTGGGTTCGAATGTGAGGCCGGCGTAGGGGTCGCCGGGGGCCGAATAGACGCGGCGGAACTTCATCGAGGCTCCTTCCTCCCGAGCGGGAGGACTCGTTTACTACTATGCTTGAAAATCGAACACCTGTTCGGTCACAACGGACGAGAACCGTCAGGCGTGCCCATAAATTGTACTACCCAGACAATCCGGATACAAGATATAGTACTTCGGGTCCTTGTGCGCGAGCTGTTCAGAACGTCAAAAATCTGTGTAGTCGCTCGCCTGAACTGGTGGACAAAGCGCCCCGCGGTGAGGGGGCTGTGGAAACTTCCGAGGATAGCGAGGACAAATGGCCCAAAGCGCTCGCGAATGCTCGGTCCCAACCGCTTTGCCCCCCGGCTCCACGACGTCTCACTGGCCGAGCTCGCCGGTGCGGGGATCCGCGGCCTGATTATTGACCTTGATAACACCCTTTTGGGTTTCCGTGAAACCGAGTTGGCCGCCGAGCACGTCGCTTGGATCGCCGAGGCGCACGACCGCGGCTTTGTCATCTGCATGGTTTCCAATAACTTCAGCGAGCGCGCGCGCACGATCGCCGGCCAGCTGAAGATCGGATGTGTGCCAAACGCGCTAAAGCCATTGCCGTTTGGCTTCATGCGCGCCCTCAAACATTTGGGACTTCCGCGTAGTCAGGTCGCGGTCGTCGGCGATCAGCTTTTTACCGACGTGCTCGGTGCGAAGCTCTGCGGCAACCTCTACACGATTTTGACCGAACCGATCCAAACGCACGACTTCGCGATTACGCGCATGTTCCGGTTTCTCGAGCGCATGGTTCTCCCGGAGCGCCGCCGGTGAAGCTTGGGTTGATCGGCGATCCGGTGGCGCACAGCCGCAGTCCCGAGCTGCATGGTCAATTCTTGGAAGAAGCCGGCATCGAAGGGACTTACGCTGCTATCCGCGTGCCCAAAGGCGGCGGCGCTAATGCCGTTCGGCGTTTGCGCGAAGAAGGCTACACAGGACTCAATGTCACCACGCCGCTCAAAGAAGAAGTGTTAGCGGTTTGCGAAACGCTAGATGAAGACGCGCGGATGTCGGAAGCCGTGAATACGATTTTCTTCGGCGGTAAGATTCTCGGAAGCAATACCGATGGCGTCGGCGCGCGCAAAGCACTCGAAACGATCTTGGGGCAACCCGTCGCGTTGGAGCGTATCGGTATTCTGGGAACCGGCGCGACGGCTCGCGCGATTCTTGCGCAGCTCCACGAAACCGATGCTTATACGTACGTTTGGGGGCGCGACCACGACAAAGTGCTTGCGCTGTGCGATCGATTTGAAGCGCAACAGTGGCCGGAGAGTTCGCCGGAAATCGTGATCGCGACGCTGCCGCCGGGCACCGAATTACCCAAGCACATCCTCGAACAAGTAAGAAAAGCCGAGGTCGTGATGGATACGAATTACGGATCGCGCTCGAACATCGAGCGGTTGCTATTGCGCGAAGTTGTGCCTGGCGATCTCATGCTCGAAGCGCAGGCGCGCGCATCGTTTGATTTTTGGCTCGCACACGCGCAAGAGCAGGCCGAAGAGATATTGTAGCGACCTAAATTCGGAGAGGGGGAGATTCGAACTCCCGAGACGCTTTCACGTCTGCTCGCTTTCCAAGCGAGTGCATTCGACCACTCTGCCACCTCTCCCCAAAATGCGGAGCATTTCGGGGACCCCTTTCGGTTTAAACGGCGCTCCGCAACAAGTTGCGGCGCGCCCCCCACGGGCAAAGCCCGCGGGGCCCCCAAAAACTTTCAGTCGTAATTACAACGCGTTATATTCCCGCCGGGTGCCAGATCGTTTTGATTTCGCTGTAAGCGGCGACGGCATCCAAACTTTGTGCGGCCGGAGCGAACCATTCGTCGCGGCTCTTGCGATGAAATGGATGCGTGCGTTTCACATTGTCCGACGCATGCCGCTGCAACTCTTCGGTGAGTGGGCCGTCGGGAAAAGCAATGGCATTTACGTCCATGTGCTTTGCGAGAATAGGCCCAAGTTCAGAGCGGAAACCGGTGATGATGTTCGCGACGCCGGCCGGAAGATCGCTGGTCGCTAACGCTTCGGCGAAAACGATCGCGGTACGCGGATCCTTTTCCGACGCGACCAACACAACCGCATTTGCCGAAACAAGCGCCGGCATCAGCACCGAAACTAAACCCAGCAGCGCGGGCTCGTCGGGCGCGAGGATCCCGACAACGCCGGTCGGCTCGGCGGTCGAAAAGTTGAAATGCGGACCTGCGACGGGGTTTCGCGTTGAAAGCAGGGCGTTATACTTATCGCACCAGCCGGCGTACCAGATAACGCGATCGATCGCCGCGACCACTTCGGTCTCCGCGGCCGCTGCCGAAAGACCGCCGCCTTCGCTCACGCGATCCACCAGCTCTTCGTGGCGCGCTTCCATCATTTCGGCCAACCGGTAAAGGATCAGGCCGCGCGTGCCCGGAGCCGTTGCCAACCATTTCGGCTGCGCGGTACGCGCTGCGACGACCGCGTCCCGGACATCCTTACGCGATCCGCGCGCGATGTTGGCGCCGAACTCCGAGCCATCCCATAACGGGTCGCTGCGCCCGGATTCGGAACGCACGAACGCACCATTGATGAACAGTTTGTACATTTTGCGAACGGCGAGCCGCGGCTGATCGTATTTGGCCATGTAGCGAGCTACGACGCAGGGGAGCCGGGACCCTATGAGGTACGGCCTAGAAATGAGCACTGCAAAACCATTTTTGTCAGATATAAAAGAATTGCGCCGCCGGGCTCGCGAGAACATGATGCGCGGGTCGGTCACCAGTGACTACAAAGGCGACATCGACCAAGCCGTGGATGTATTGAATGCGGCGCTGGCAACCGAGATCGTGTGTATCTTGCGCTACAAGCGGCATTACTACACGGCGAAAGGCATTGCCAAAGATTCGGTGGCCGGCGAATTCTTACAGCACGCCAACGAAGAGCAACAGCACGCCGATATGATCGCCGAACGCATCACGCAGCTCGGCGGCGACCCCGACTTTAATCCCGAAGGCTTGGCGACCCGCAGCCACTCGGAATATAAGGAAGGCGACAATCTCGTTGACATGATTAAGGAAAATCTCGTCGCCGAGCGCGTCGCGATTGAGTCCTACCGCGAGATGGTTCGTTTTTTCGGCGAGAACGATCCGACGACGCGCCGAATGCTCGAAGAGATCTTGGCCGTAGAAGAAGAGCACGCCAACGACATGGTGGATCTACTCGAGCAGCACGGAAAAGGCTAGTTCTTGCGCTTGTGCGTTTGCTCGTACACTTTGAGCAGTCTGCCGTTCTTTAGGGCGTAAGTCGTGACGACGTTCGTCGTGCAGTCGTCGTCTTTGCACGCGTCGATGTATAAGAATTGCTTCGCGAAGCGCATATGAATCGACTGGGGGCCCGCCCCCCAGTCACTGCCCCAATTCGCCTCGCCAACCTCTGAGAGTAAGACCGTGGCGCTTTGGCGCTCGTCAAAAGCATATGCTGCAGCCGTGCCGCCGTCGGACGGATAATCGCAGGCCAGCACCACGACTGCCTGCCGCGTGCCTTTCGCGAGGCTACCCTCGGTGACGGAATGCACGCTCAAGTCGAAGCCTGCACCCATCTTGTCATCAAAATAAGAGAAACTTCCCTTACGCATCGCCACCGGGACGGGGACGTTCTTCTCGCACGGATTCTTGGCGTAGGTAAAATTCATAAAGTCCACGGCTAAGAGCAACGGTGCGATCATGCTGCCTCCGAGCGAAGGATAGAAGCGAAGATTTCGATTGTGTCGATGAGCCGCGGACCGGGGCGGTTCACGTAAGCGTTTCCGTCGACCGGATAGACGCGTCCTTCACGCACTGCGCGAAGCGCGTTCCACTCCGGCTTCGTCCGCAATTCGTTCACGGCTTCGTGCGTTTTTTGCAGCGAATAGCCGCACGGGGCGACGATGACGACGTCGGGATCGGCTGCGGCAATAGCATCCCAACTCAGACGCTGCGAATTTCCGCCGGCCGCGCCGAGAACCGGAACGCCGCCGGCGTCCTCTACTAACCCTGGAGTCCAATGCCCGGCGCCCATCGGCGGATCGGTCCATTCCAAAACGAGCACACTCGGCGCCGCGCTGTTCGATTGTCCGCGCACGGCCTCGCGGCGCTTTCGCAGCGACGCAATCAACCCGCGGGCAGCGCTTTCACGGTTCGTGAGATTTCCAAGCGTTTGAATGTTGGAGAAGACATCCTCGAGCGACGATGGTTCCAGGGAAATGATGCGCGGATCCGAGGTCAGGCGTCGCGCGGCACCGTCCACGATGCTGTAAGAGACCGCGCAGACTTCGCAAAGTTCTTGCGTGACGATGAGATCGGGCCGGAGGCTCTCGAGAAGATCGGCATCGAGGGTGTAGAGGCTCGAACCGGCGTGCAGCGCGCGGCGGACGTGCCGGTCAATGGCGGCAGACGATTCGCCTGAGGGCAAGCTCGAGGCCGTGAGGCGCGGCAGCGCCAGCGCGTCTGGCGGATAGTCGCATTCATGCGTCACGCCGACCACTTCGGGGCCGGCGCCGACGGCGAAAAGCGTCTCGGTTGCGCTTGGAAGCAAGCTCACGACCCTCACGGGCACTTCAATCCATCGCGGTGTGGGAATAACCTGCGGCGATGGAGCAGCAGGCAACCGTCCCCACTCACGCCCCTACGAAGGGTGAGCGTTATCGCGAAATCATCGCGACTCTGGGAAAGCACGGGCTCAGTGCGGCCACGGGGCATCCGGCGGCCGAGCAGCTGCGTTTGGCTTGTGAAGAACTCGGGACGACCTTCATCAAGCTGGGGCAGACCCTCTCCACGCGCGCCGATCTGCTGCCCGAGTCGTACCGCTTGGAACTGCGCAAACTGACCGATGAGGTGCCGGGCGTTCCCTATGAAGCGGTCGCGCAGATTCTCCGCGACGAACTGGGCGCGTCGCCCGGCAAGCTTTTCGCGCGGTTTGACCGCGAACCGTTGGGCTCGGCGTCGATTGGACAAGTGCACGGCGCCAAACTGCACGACGGCCGCGAAGTGGTCGTGAAGATCATCAAGCCGGGCGTGGAAGATCTCGTCGATATCGACTTACAGATCATCGAAGATCTCGCGAAGCAGGCTTCGGACCGGTGGCCGATTCTGGACGACTACGGCGCTGTCGATTTAGTCGAAGAGTTCAGCGATACGTTACGCGCCGAGCTCGATTACACGCGCGAAGCCGCGAACATAGAGTTCTTCCGCACGTTTTTCGAAGACGAACGCGGCATAAAAATTCCCGACGTGATGTACGAGCTCTCGACTAAGCGCGTCATCACGCTGGAACGGATTGACGGGCAAAAGCCCTGCGACCTGACCGACCGCGCCAAGCGTAAACGCGAAACGACCGCCGAACGGATCGCGCGGTTCGTTTTGGAGCCCGCCTTCGGTGAGGGTCTTTTTTACGCCGATCCGCACAACGGGAATTTCATCGTCGAACCCGGCGGAGCCGTCGGCGTGCTCGATTTCGGAATGACGGGGCGGCTCGCGCCGCAGGCTCGCAGGCGCGTGGCCGACATCTTCATGGCCTTTGATCGACGCGATCCCGAACGCGTGACCGACCGGCTGATGCAGATCGCGGCCCCAAAACATCCGATCGATCGCGCCATGCTCGGCGGCGAAATATCGCGCACGATGGAGCGGCACCTCGCGCCGGACCTGAAAGGTGTGCACTTTGGCGAGGCGCTCACCGACATGCTCGACACGATCCGGCGTTACAAGCTGCGCCTTCCGGGCCCTATCGCGCTGCTCTTCAAAGCGCTGGTCATGTGTGAAGGTTTAATCGAGCAGATCAGTCCCGAATTAAACATGAGCGCGTTCATCTCGACGCTTTCGGAAAAGATTCTCTATCAGCGGATCGCAGGTCAGGATTTGCCCGGCAACATTCGAAACGCTGCCTTGGATGCCGCCGAACTCAGCATCGATCTGCCGCGGCGCGCGGATCGCGTGCTCTCGGAGGTCGAGCGCGGCAATTTGCGCGTCTGGACGCGCGTCGAAGATATGGAGCGCACGATGGCGCGATTCGAGCGCGCCGTTGAAACCACCAACGCTACGCTCCTCGCTTCCGCCAGTATCGTCGGACTCGCGATCGTTATGCTCATGTACCATCCATCGGGTTGGGGACGGTGGATCGGCTACGCGTTCTGGTCGGTTGTCGCGATCGTCTTTGTCTTTAGCCTAAGGACGGTCTGGGCCGCCTTCAAGAAGCGAAAGGTGAGCTAGCTACTCGCCTTGGGCGAGCGAATAGGCGCGCGCGCCATCAAACGTGTAGAGTCCCTCAGTTTTCACGACGTCGAAGCCGCCCATGCAGAAGGCCGCCAGGATTTGCACGACGGTTTTTCCTGAAAACTCGCCGCCGTTCGATTCGAGCCGGCACGACCAGTGGTCGCTCCAGAATGTATCCGGATTGCCGTTGGGCCAGACTTTCGTGCCGCGGTTGCTGATGACGGTCAGTTTTGCGCCTTCGAGCGGCAGCGCGTTGATACGCTTAGCGATGTCATCCGGATCGCCGTTGGGCAGATCGATGAAGACGTCAACGCCGACGTGCTTCTTTTCGGCTGATGCTCCGGCGGCGCGAACGGAGACGTTCATCTGCGCGTCCTTCGCATACTCGACCGGTGCGAGATGTTGCGGCACCTGTCCGAGCCGCTCGATGACGGCCGAGGCGAACTCTTTCGTGCCGACTTTTTCCTTGCTGACGCCTTCCTTATAAATATCGTAGGTGTGAATGCCGTCTTCGATCGTGCGCAGCCACGCGTTGTGCGCGCGCTCGGCGACTTCGCCTTGGCCGATATGCGAGAGCATGAGCAGTGCGCCGTGGAAGAGGCCGGAAGGGTTCGCAAGATTTTGACCGGCGCGCCTTGGCGCGGATCCGTGAATCGCTTCGAACATGGAACAATGATCGCCGATGTTTGCCGAGCCAGCTAGGCCGACGGAGCCGGTAATCTGTGCAGCCACGTCGGAAAGCACGTCGCCGTACAGATTCGGCATCACGAGCACGTCGAACGCTTCGGGCGTGTCGGCCATTTTGGCCGCGCCGATGTCGACGATCCAATGCTCGTTTTCGATGTCGGGATATTCTTTGGCAATTTCATCAAAGACTTTGTGAAACAGACCGTCGGTCAATTTCATAATGTTGTCTTTGGTAAAGCAAGTGACTTTTTTGCGCTTGTTCGCGCGCGCGTACTCGAAGGCGTAGCGCACGATCCGCT
Source organism: Vulcanimicrobiota bacterium (assembly GCA_013036095.1). Lineage (GTDB taxonomy): Bacteria > Vulcanimicrobiota > Vulcanimicrobiia > Vulcanimicrobiales > Vulcanimicrobiaceae > Rubrimentiphilum. Next base: position 51,097 of record JAAXCW010000008.1, on the reverse strand, counting down.
CGCTGCCCGGACGGGAAATCAGCTTGAGGCACTGCGTGACCTGCTGCGTCTGACGGTGCTCGATGCCGCCGTAGACGTCTTCCTCGTTCTCGCGTACGATCACCAGGTTCATCTTCGGATGTTTTGTCGAGACGTACGGATGGAGCGATGCGCACGGCCGGACGTTCGCGTACATCCCGAGCGTTTTTCTCACCGTGACGTTGAGCGATTTGAAGCCGCCGCCCTGCGGGGTCGTAATCGGAGCCTTCAGGAACACTTTGGTGCGGCGCAGCGAATCCCAGGAACTGTCCTCGATGCCGTTGGTGATGCCGCGAGAGTAGATGCTCTCACCAATTTCGATCCGCTCCATGTCGAGCTGCGCGCCGGCTTCGGTGATGATGCGCAGCGTCGCATCCATGATTTCCGGACCGATGCCGTCGCCATACGCTACGGTGATCGGCGTTTTCTTGGCAGTCAGAGTGACCACAGGTAAGCGTTCCATCCTTCGCTGATGCCGTTAGGTGAAAAGTTTTGCAGGGCGGGGTTCACGGCGTACCGGCCCCGCGGGTAATATTCGAAAGCTGCCGGAGCATCCTTCACCAACAGCCGCTGCGTCAGCGCGTAGGCGCGCGTTCGCGTAGCGCGGTCGAAGTGCGTCAGCGCGGTCGTCTCCGCGTTGTCAAATGCAGTGCTGCAGTAGCGTGAGATGTTGTTGCCGGCCGGCGGAGCCTGTCCGCACGTCCATTGCGACGAATCGTCCGGGTCGGCGCCGGAGACCCAAACCTGCAGCGTCATGTCGAACTTGCCTGTCTGTTGAATTCCGCCCATCGCTGCGGTTGCATACAACAGCGAGTAGCTGTACGTCTTGATGGCCAAATCAATTCCGGCTTGACGTAAATCGGACTGCAGTTCGACCGCAATTTGGGTCGCCGTTTGGCTGCCTGCGCCTATGGTCAGCTGCAGGGTAAGTGTCTTCCCGTTCTTCGCGCGCGTTCCCGATGGCCCGCGCCGCCAGCCGGCCTGGTCAAGTAAGGCGTTCGCTTTTGCGGGATCGTAAGCGTATCCGGCCAGCGTAGAATCGTGCGCCCAATAATAGTCCGAAAGATCGGCCGTGGCGAGGGTCGCCGTCCCGTAGGTGAGATTGTCTACTATCCGCTTTTCGTTAATGGCATAGGCGATTGCTTGGCGCACGCGGACGTCATCGAGCGGCGGATGCTTCGTGTTGAAAACTGCAGCGGCATAGGATGGCTGCTTCACGAGCATTGTTCGAACGCTCGATATACTGCGCAGATTACGAAAATTCGCCGAAGTGACGGCGAGGATCAGATCGATCCCGTGCGACTGCAGCTCCGCCGCCGAGGTGTTGCCGTCCGGGACGGTGTAGACGAGAATCTTTTTCAGCTTCGGCACGCCACGAAAATAAAACGGGTTTGCGGCCAACTCAACGTGATCCCCGTGGTACCAGCGCACGACCCGAAACGGACCCGTGCCGATGGGCTGCTGGTTGAACGGAACGCGGTTGATATTTGCATATCCGCTAAGCACATGTTGGGGGACGATACGGAACGGCTGGTCGCTCTCGCCGAAAACCGTATCTACGAACGGCGCAAATGGCGCTTTCAAGTGAAAGACGACGGTGTACGCATCCGGAGTGTCAACCGACGTCACCTTATCATAGCCGGTACGTTCGACGACGTTGTTATTCGGATTCATGACGGTCTGCCAGCTGAATTTAACATCTGCGCTGGTAAAGGGTTTTCCATCCTGCCATTTGACGCCATGACGCAGCTTGTACGTGATGGTGCGGCCGTCGCGGCTGATGCCGCCGTTTTCAAGGGTCGGAACGGTGGCTGCAAGGTCCGGGATGTCGTTACCCCGGTCGTCGAGCGTCACGAGCAAATCGAAGATCAAACTTGAGAGCGAATTCTCCGCCGTAGTCGTTCCCAAAAGCGGATTGAGCGAGGACGGCTCCGCAAAGATCGCAACCCGTAAGATGCTGCCGCCGGTAGAAGAAGCGCCGTTGCTTTGTTTTGCGCAGCCGGTTGCGGCGAAAGCAACGGCAAGCGTTAGTGCGACAAGGCGTCTCACCGGTCGAGCACGAGCCTGAACTTCGCGTACATATAAGGATAGTCTCCGTAGAACCAATTGCGGAAACTCCGCCGGATGAGCTCGAGAGCGGTCACGGGCGAAGCTCCTTTCATCACGTAGTGCTTTCCGTCGAAGAAATCCGCGCTGTACTGCGGATAACTGGCCATCGGCTCGAACCCCGGAAAAGGCGCAAAAACCGTGCTCGTCCATTCCCAACCGTTGCCGATCAAATCGTGAACGCCCCACGCGCTGGCGCCGGACGGATGCGCATCGACCGGTTCCGGATCGTAGCGCGCGAAACCGAAGTTCCCAAACTCGGAGCTCGGCGGATGCGCGCCCCACGGGAAAGCTCTTTCGCCGCCGGAGGGTGCGCCGAACGCGGCGCGGTGGTATTCCGGTTCGGTCGGCAGCCGCGCGCCTTTCCAATCCGCGTAGGCCTGCACGTCGTCGTGTCGCGCATAGACCGGCCACGAAAGCGGAAGCGGAAGCTCCTCGAAAACGCCGCGCAGCCGGAACTCGCCGTCGCGTTCGATCCAAAACGGCGGAACGGGGCCGCCCGCTTTCACGAACTCGCGGTAATCGGCGTTGGTCACCGGGAAGCGTTGAATCGCAAATTGGCCGACGGAGACGCGGTGCTCGTCAAACTCGTTGTCCCAGCCGAACGGTATCGCGTCGCGGCGCGCGCCGAGCGTTGCGGTTCCGGCGGCGATCTCCACGAAATCGTTTTCTGGGGGCGCCGTATCGCGGTGCTTTTGTTGAACGGGGCGTTTCTTATCGTTCGAGAGCTGGTGAAGAAGGTAGACGAGCGTCTCGTGATGCATCGGCTCGTGTTCCAAAGCCGTGTAGACGCCTTGCGCGCGCACGAGTCGCGGCACGCCGGGATTGTCGAGTCTGGCTCGCGCGATCGCAGCCAAGATGCGCGCATCGCACGCGCGCCCAAACGCTTCGATCTCCGTTTTGGATGGCCAATCGGAACGGGTGTGACCGTCCGCGTCGCGCACCGTCGCGGGATCGATTCCGCGTTCAAAGATTTTCTCAAGCCTCGCGTCGACCGGCGGCTCGCCCAAAGCGCGTTCGTCAACGACCAAAAAACTGAACGCCGGTAAATGACCCTCGTAAAACGCGAACGGATGACGCAGCGGAATTGGGCGATCGTAGTACGCCTCGGGCGCGATCAGCGCGAAAAGCCGCGCCGAGCGCTGACGGTTGCGCCGGTACCAATCGGCTAGGGCTTGGCGGTCTATTCCTTCGGTATGGGTGAGCACAAGATCACGCTCTTGCCGCCAGCAGCTTCTCGAGTTGTAAAGGATCCATGGGCGGAGCAAAGAGGTTCCCTTGGACCAAATCGCACCCCTGTGTGCGCAGGAACTCGTACTGCTCGGGCATCTCTACGCCCTCGGCGATGATCTTCAGTCCCAAACTGTGACCCATCGCGATGATGGCCTTCACGATGCCGTCGTCGCTGCCGGGGCCCCCTATGCCGGCGACGAACGAGCGGTCGATCTTGATGTGATCCGCATCGAATCTGCGCAGATAATTCAGCGAGGAATGACCCGTGCCGAAATCATCGATCGCAATCTGAGCACCGATCCGCTTCAAGCCGTGAATGGTTTCGATCGCGTGCTCTGCGTCGAAGAGCGCCATACTCTCGGTGATCTCCACTTCAATTGCCTGGGGAGGCAAGCCGGCGCTGTTGACGATCTCGACCAACCGCTCACAGAGATCGCGCTGGTGAAATTGCCGCGCCGAAATATTGATCGCCAGCACGAGAAATCCGAAGCGCTTTTGCCATTCGCGCATTTGCACGGCGCCCGTCTTTTGTACCCACTCTCCGAGGGGAACGATCAGACCGCTAGCTTCGGCCGCCGGAATGAAGGCGTCGGGTCCGAGCATGCCTTCAGACGGATGGTTCCACCGCACCAGCGCTTCCAGTGCGACGATCGGGTTGCCGTCGGCAATCTGCACGATCGGCTGATATTGCAGAACGAACTCGTCGCGTTTGAGCGCGAGCCTGAGCTGCTTCTCTTGCGCCAGGCGGCTGCGGATGGGCGCTTCGAGCGCTTCGTCATAAAAGAAATAAGCGTTGCGGCCTTGTTCCTTTGCGTGGTACATCGCGATGTCGGCATTCTTGATCAGCGCTTGATCGTTGCGTCCGTGATCGGGATAGACCGAGATGCCGATGCTGGTGGTGATGAATTGTTCGTAGCCTTCGATGCGGTACGGTTGGTCGGCCGTAGCCAGCAGCTCTTCGGCCAGCTCGTGCACCTCGCCGTCGCCGGCGCAGGGAGCGAGCACGACGAACTCATCGCCGCCTAGGCGCGCGACGATGCCGCGATTCTTGACGAGCAGCACCAGCCGTTCCCCGATCAGCTGCAAAAAGCGATCGCCGAGCGCGTGCCCGAGCGTATCGTTAATATCTTTGAAGCGATCCACGTCGAGGAAAAGCAGAGCGACACAGGGCAGTTGTCCCGGCGCATGCTCCAACGCGTCGCGCAACCGTTCTTGGAAGAAAATGCGGTTGGGGAGACCGGTCAGCGAATCGTAATAGGCGAGCGTGCGCATGTGCGCGCGGGTACGGCGCATCTCGGTGAGATACTGCGCCTCTTCGACGCGAAAGAAAACGCCGCCGGCGTGTTTTCCGTCGACAATCGGGATCGTCGTCACCTGCACCGGCACCAGCGACGAATCTTTGCGCTGAAAATCCATTTCGGCGGCGCTGGCTTCGCGCTTTTCCGCCGCCGCTAGCGCTTCGGTGACGAATGCAACGGATTCTAACGCGAGCTGCGAGATATCGAGCGCGGTGAGCTCGTCACGGGAATATCCGGTCAGGACCGAGGCGGCTGCGTTCGCTCCGACGATGCGTCCGGCGCGATCCAGCGCGAAGATCGCGCTGGGCGTGGCCTCGAACAGTGACTCGAAAGCGCGGGGATCAGTGGGCCAGGTACTCACGTAAGCCGTGGACGCCACCCTCGCGCCCAAATCCGGACTCGCGGAATCCGCCGAATGGCGAGCTCGGATCGAATTGGTTGAACGTGTTGCACCACACCACGCCTGCGCGCAAATACTGCGCGATGTACATGTTCTTGCTTCCTTTGTCGGTCCAGATGCCTGCGGAAAGACCGTACGGCGTGTTGTTTGCTTTCTCTACGGCTTCTTCGGGCGTTCGAAAAGTGAGGATGGAGAGAACCGGGCCGAAAATTTCCTCACGCGCGATCCGGTGCGATTGCTGGACGTTCGTGAAGAAGGAGGCGGGAAAGAAATACCCCTTTTCCGGTAACTCGCAGGACTGCTGAACGAGAACGGCGCCTTCGTCGATGCCGCTTCCGACCAGTTCCTTGATTTTATCCAACTGCATCTTGGAATTAATCGCGCCGACATCCGTGTTCTTGTCGAGCGGATCTCCCAAGCGTAGCGTTTGAATGCGATCGGTCAAGCGCACGACGATTTGCTCGTGAACGCTTTCCTCCACGAGCAGGCGCGAACCGGCGCAGCAGACGTGACCTTGATTGAAGTAGATTCCGTTAACGATGCCTTCGATGGCTTGATCCATCGGCGCGTCGGCGAAGACGATGTGCGCCGCTTTTCCGCCGAGTTCGAGCGTCAGGCGTTTTCCGCTGCCCGCGGTCGAGCGCTGGATGGCTTTGCCGACTTCGGTCGATCCGGTGAACGCAATCTTGTCGACATCGGGATGCCCCACGAGTGCGGCTCCCGTCGTTCCGTCGCCGGTAATGACATTGAGCACGCCCGGAGGCAGATCGGCTTCGGCGGCGATTTGCGCGAGCGCGAGCGCGGTCAGCGGCGTCGTCTCGGCCGGTTTTAAAACAATCGTGTTGCCGCAAGCCAGCGCCGGCGCGACTTTCCACGCAGCCATGAGTAGCGGGAAGTTCCACGGCACGATCTGTCCGGCGACGCCGATCGGCCGAGGCTCTTGGCCCGCGCGCATCGCCCATTCGAGCTTGTCGGCCCAGCCGGCGTAGTAGAAGAAGTGCGCGGCCGAGAGCGGGATGTCGAAATCGCGCGACTCTTTGATCGGCTTGCCGCCGTCCATCGTTTCGAGCACCGCGAGTTCGCGCGAGCGTTCGGTGATTGCGCGCGCTATGCGGTAGATATACTTGGCGCGATCCGCGGGACGCATTTTGCGCCAGTATTTGTCGTAGGCTTTACGCGCGGCGCGGACGGCACGGTCGACGTCCTCGTCGCTGGCGTGAGCGACCCGCGCCAGCGTTTCTTCGGTGGCGGGATTGACGGTGTCAAAATACTGTCCGCTGCGCGGCGCGGTCCACTTGCCGTCGATAAAGAGTCCGTACTGCTCGCGAATCGGAGCTTTGACGGTTTCGGGTGCGGGCGCGTATTCAAAAATCGCCATGCATCAATCCATCGGGAAGTAGTCGCGTCCGGCGTAGTGCCCGGTCAACTGCTTTTCGTACTGCATGAGGAGATCGTCGAGCAGCGAGCTCGCGCCTATCCGGAAGAGGTCGGGCGTCAGCCACGATTCGCCGAGCGTTTCCTTTATAATGACCAGGTAGGTCATCGCTTGTTTCGTATTGCGAACGCCGCCCGCGACCTTCAGGCCCGCGCGCCGGCCGGTTCGCCGCGCGTAATCGCGAATCGCTTCGCACATCGTCACCGCGACAGGGAATGTCGCGTTTGTCCCCACTTTACCGGTCGAAGTCTTGATGAAATCGGCCCCGGCTTCAAGCGCGAGATCGCTCGCCCGGCGAATCGCATCGTAACTGCCCAGCTCGCCGGTTTCGAGGATGACCTTGAGATGAACCGGGCCGCAGGCAGCCTTTATCGCGACGATTTCGTCGTACACGGCGCGATAGTAACCCGACAGAAATGCGCCGCGATCGATGACCATATCGATTTCGTCCGCGCCCGCGGCGATTGCTTCAGCCGTGTCGGCGAGCTTCACTTCCATTGAGGACTGGCCGCTTGGAAAAGCCGTCGCGACCGACGCTACCTTTACGCTGCTTCCGCGCAGCGCTTCCTTGGCAGCCGGCACGAGATTGGGATAGACGCAAACCGCGGCCACGCTCGGCACGTCGGGCAAATGCGGCGCGGGGTGAAGCGCTTTCGCGCAGAGCGACCGGATGCGGCCGTGCGAATCTTTGCCCTCGAGCGTTGTGAGATCCATGCAGCCGATCGCTAACCGAATTCCGGCTACCTTGGCGGTCGTTTTGATCGAACGCTTCGCCAGCGAACCGGCGCGCGCTTCGAGCATGACCGCGTCGACGGTGACGCTCACAACGTTCCCCGGCGTTCCTGCTCTTTTTCGATCGAGACGAAAAGCGCTTTGAAGTTTCCCTTACCGAAGCTCAGGCTGCCTTTGCGCTGGATGATCTCGAAGAAGACGGTCGGCCTGTCTTGCAGCGGCTTGGTAAATATCTGGAGCATATATCCGCGGTCGTCGCGGTCGACCAGTATCCGCAGGTCGCGCAGGATCTGCGTCGCTTCGTCGATTCTTCCGACCCGCGCCTCGAGATCGTCATAGTACGTATCGGGCGTGTCGAGGAATTCGACCCCGTTTTCCTTGAGCGCGCGAATGGTCGCGATGATGTCGTCGGTGCGGATCGCGATATGCTGAACGCCGGCGCCGCGGTAGAAGTCCAGATACTCCTCGATCTGCGATTTTTTCTTTCCATGCGCCGGTTCGTTGATGGGAAATTTTACGCGGTGCTCAGCGTCGGTCATCACCTTGGATCGCAACGCCGTATATTCGGTCGAAATATCTTTGTCGTCGAACGAGACCAGCTGCGAGAAACCAAAAACGCGCGCGTAAAAATCGCCCCACCTATCCATCTCGCCCCAGCCGACATTGCCGACGCAATGGTCGATAGCCAAAAGTCTCGGCTTACTCACGTGCGGCAGCGACTTGGGCTGCGAAACGAAACCCGGCATAAATATTCCGCGGTAGTTCTTGCGCTCGATAAAACTGTGCACCGTGTCGCCGTAGGTCGCAATAGTGGCCTTCACGATCGAGCCGTCCTGATCGGAGAACTCGGCGGGTTCGGAAACGACGGCGGCGCCGCCGGTGACGGCTGCATCGAACGCCGCGCGGCAATCTTCGACCAGAATCGCGATATCTTTCACGCCGTCGCCGTGCAGCGCAACGTGCCGCGTGACGTCATCATCCGGCAGCAAGCTCGAGGTAAGGACGAAACGGAGATTGTTTTGCGCGAGCAGGTACGATGCACGATCTTTCACGCCTGTTTCCGGGCCGGCGTACGCGATGTGATCGAATCCGAACGCGGAACAATAGTAATGCGCCGACTGTTTGGCATTGCCGGTATAGAACTCGACATAGTCCCAGTCGATCTTCGCGAGCGGATGCGTTTTTGGGGAAGTGAGCGCGGACATCGCAGAAGGGCACTTAGCGAGCCGACCGAAGCGGCCCTGTATATGGCGACCTCCGCGACGTCTTCGGCTGCAGTCCGCGCCGCGTTTGCCGGGTTGGTCGACTATGCCGGGCTCTTTCCTCCGGCGCAACTGGGAATGGAGGCGGCGCTTGCCGAGTATGCCGGCGCTCGCAGCGGACCGCATGCGTGGATGCTGGCGCGATTCATTGTGCCGGAATCACGGCTTGACGAGCTGTTACAGTGCGATCCGGCGGCGGTTCCATTGAGCGTTATTGCCGGAACGGCAGATGATTCGCGGTCGTGGTTTGCGGCCGTACAAGCTTCGATTGAGCGGATTGCGGCGCGCAAAGCGTCGGGTGTTGCGATCGAAGCGCTCGAGGTGCTTCTGCCGCGTCCACTTTCACAACGCGAAACGTACGACGCCGCCATCGGGCAATACTCGGCTGCCATGGCGCAGAGCGGCTTGAGCCACGTTCCTTCATATATAGAACTGCCGCAGCACGAACGGCGCAACACACTGCTTCCCGGTGCCCTGGCGTCAATGAAACGGCACGGGCTGCTCGCGAAGGTGCGTTGCGGAGGCCTCACCGCTTCGTCGATCCCGCCGGTTGGGGACGTCGCAACCTTTTTACGCGCCGCGGCCGAAGAGGGCGTTGCGTTTAAGGCAACAGCCGGGCTGCATCATCCAATCCGCGGATACAACGAAGAGAGCGGTTTCGTGATGCACGGATTTCTCAACGTGCTGACGGCGGCCGCACTCGTGCGGCAGAGCGTTGATGAAGATACCGTCATCGCTTCGCTGGAAGATGAAGATGCCGGTCACTTCATTTTCGAGCGCGAAAGTTTGCGTTGGCGGGACGCCGCCGTCAGCGCGGATGTCGTACGCGATACGCGCGCAGCCGGCTTTCAATCTTACGGAAGCTGCAGTTTCAGCGAACCTGTCGACGATCTTATTGCGCTAGGATTGATAGCATAGTGGCTGCGAGCTGGGTGCCGGTTCCGGCCGGTTCCGGATTTCCGCTCGAAAATCTGCCGTATGGGGTTATGAGCCGGCCGGATGGAGCGCATATCGGCGTGGCGATCGGCGATTCGATATTTGACGCGCATGCGGCTTCGCGCGCCGGCCTTTTTCCCGATTCGTTCTTGAGTGCCGCGCTGCGCGCCGCTTCGTTGAACGAGTTACTCGGACTGGGCCGTGAAGCATGGACCGATCTGCGCAGCCGCCTGCAACACCTGCTGGGCAGTTCATCTCCGATCGCGCCTGAGGATCGCGCAAACTTTATCGTTCCACGCGCTTCGGCGCGCGTGATCATGCCCTTTGAAGTGCGCGATTACGTGGATTTCTATTCCTCGCTCGAGCACGCCACGAATCTCGGAAAGATCATGCGGCCCGGAACCGAACCGCTGCTCCCGAATTGGCGGCGGCTGCCGGTCGGTTATCACGGGCGCGCGGGAACCGTTGTCGTCGATGGAACGCCAATCGTCAGGCCGCGCGGACAGATCAAACAGGGAAGCGGCGAGCCCCAGTTCGCGCCGACCGCGATGCTCGATATCGAGCTCGAAGTTGGATTCGTTACCGGCCGCGGCAACGTGCTCGGTGAACCGATTCCGATCGATCGCGCGCGAGAACATATTTTCGGCCTCGTGCTCGTCAACGATTGGAGCGCGCGCGATATCCAAGCCTGGGAATATCAGCCGCTCGGGCCGTTTCTCGGAAAATCCTTTGCGACGTCGATTTCTCCATGGGTGGTGACGCTCGATGCGCTCGAGCCGTACCGGACGGCGCCGCCCAAACAGGATCCTGCGCCGCTCGCATACCTGCACGCTGCGCAAGATTGGAATTACGACATCGCGTTAGAGGTCGCGCTTCGAACGAAGAAGATGCGAACGGAAAATGCATCGGCCGAGATCATCTCGCGCTCGAACTTCAAGTATCTCTACTGGACCATGGTCCAGCAACTCGCGCACGCGACCTCTAACGGCGCGACGGTATCCGCGGGCGATCTGTTTGCCTCGGGAACGATCTCGGGTGCGGCGCCGGACTCTTATGGAAGTTTGATCGAGCTTACATGGCGCGGCACGAAACCGTTGAAACTTGCCGCGGGTGAAGAGCGGCGCTTTTTAGAGGACGGGGATGAAGTGACGTTGAGCGGAGACTGCGAAGCGCCCGGAAAGCCGAAGATCGGCTTTGGCAGCGTCCGCGGTGCCATTATGCCAGTGGAGCGCCCTCGCAGCGGCTAATAATTCGGCTGAAGTGTTTCCGTGAACGTGTAGTGGCCCAATACCACCGTGCATTTTATCGTCGCGGGAGAGTACGTCGAACGCAAAGCAGCCTCAATCGAAGCTCGATCGAAACTCATGTCGCCGCTAGGCTCTACAACCCGGGCCGACGCCGTGGACCCGTTGAGCCGGATCGTAACGTCGATGGAGACTGCGAGGTACGTCGGCGGCACACCGTTTATCGAAGCGGCGCCGAATGGATCGCTCGCGCCGTGAACTACCGCCCCGCGGCGCATTTGCGGAGTTATCTCGTACCCTAAGAGAGGCGCCTTGGCGATGATCGCCGGCGGATGATTGCACGGGTCAATCGTGGGCGAAGGCGCCGGCGTTGGAAGCATCGCCGCTATGACACCCATGAACGGTAGTATTCGTCGTCTTCCACTTTCAGCGCCGGTTTGGCGATTTGCAGCGGCGCGAACGTGTCGACCATGACCGCGATTTCGTCGGTCGACGTTTTTCCAAGGCTCGCTTCTACGGCTCCAGGCTGTGGCCCGTGCGGCGCGCCGGCCGCGTGCAGGGTGATGGAGCCTTCCTCAACGCCGCGCCGGCTCATGAAATTACCGCTCACGTAGTAGAGCACTTCGTCGCAATCTACGCTCGAGTGATTATAGGGGATCGGAATCGCGAGCGGATGATAATCGAACATGCGCGGAACGAACGCGCAAAACGCGGCGCCGGGTGCTTCAAAAGTTGCGTGGGAGGGCGGCGGCTGATGAAGCTTTCCGGTGACCGGCGCGTATTCGTCGAGGTTGAAGGCATAAGGATAACAATAGCCGTCCCATCCAATCACGTCGCACGGATGATTTTGAACGGTGTAAACAGCATTTCGTCCGGCGTTGGTGACCCGGACTTCGTATTCGCCCGTCTTTGCGATCGGAGCGCGAAGCTCGGGAGCCCGAAAATCGCGCTCGTAGTACGGCGCGTGTTCCTCGAGTTGTCCGAAGTCGTTGCGAAACTTGCGTGGAATAGTAATCATCCCGCTGCTCTCGTAGACGAGCATGCGGGTCGGCGATTCCGGCAAGACCTTGTACGTCGTCCCAGTCGGAAGCAGTACGTAGTCTCGCGCCCGGTAGTCGAGGTTGCCGAAGGGCGTTTGAATCGTTCCTTTTCCGCGGTGGATGAAGAGCAGCTCGTCGCCGCCGACGTTGCGGTAGAAGTAGTCCATCGGATCGGCCGTTTCGGAGACACTCATCAGCACGTCGGAGTTCGCAAGCACCGGCGTGCGCGCTTCGATCGCATCTTTGCCCGCGGCAATCTCCGCCGTCTTGAAATGACGGTTGCGCAGCGGTTCGTTGGGAAGCAGTTCGACCGCGGCGCGTTTCCAGGGTTTCACGTCAAGCGTCGCCGTTGGCGGACGCAGATGGTAGAGCAGCGAGTACGCGCTCTCAAAACCCTTGGTCGAAAAGAGTTCCTCGGCGTACAGCTCGCCGTCGGGGCGGCGGAACTGAATATGGCGTTTCGGCGGAAGTTCGCCCGCGCGCACGTAGGACGGCATTAACGTTTATAGAGTCCGGTAACCGTCGCGGTACCTAGAACATGCTTGCGCATCGAAGCCTGCGCGTGCGGCCCGGTCATTCCCGTCGGACCTATGCGCCTCGAGTCGAGCGCGTAGAGCGTAAAGATGTAGTGATGGACTTTCCCGGGCGGCGGGCATGGGCCGCCGTAGCGCAGCTGCCCGAACGACGTTGCGCCGATCTCGGCCAGCTGCAGCCTAATGCCCGCACGCAGCTCGTTGACGGACGCCGGAATGTTGTAGGCAACCCAGTGGTACCAACCGCCCGTCGCATCGGGGTCGTAGAGAATCAGCGCGAAACTGCGCGTTCCGCGCGGTGCGTTGGACCAGTGCAGCTCCGGCGAAACGTTGCCCCCGCCGCACTTGTCGTACACGGCCGTGAACGGAAGCGTCGTATTGGGCTTGAACGTGTACGACGCCAACGCGAACGCCGCCGCGATGAGCATCACGGTTTCGTGACGCCCGGCGGCTGCGGACTGTTGAACTCCGCATAGAACGCGTTCGGGTTCATCGGGCGTCCGAGAAAGTTTTTGACCTCCACGTCGGGATCGTAGGTCCGCGCCGGCTGCAAGATGTCACGCCGGTACCGCATTCCGACCGACGGATTCTCAAGGCCGCCGTTCAGAAATGCCGTGAACATGTCTTGGGCATAGACCTTCGACCACAAATAGCCGTAGTATCCGGCGTCGTACCCGCCCATCAGATGTCCGAAAGACGCTTGAGGATGGGTCTCCGGCACGGCCGGCATCGGCGTAAGCGCGGCGGCCAAACGATCCCACACGGCCGTTGTGTCGACGTGCGGGCCGCTGGTGTGATAGGCCATGTCGATCTGCGCGTACATGATTTGCCGGGTCGTCGCGTAGGCGTAGTCAACGTAGCGCGACTTGATCAGACTGTTTATCAGATCGTCCGGCATGGGCTGGCCCGTCTGCCAGTTGGAACTGATTTGTTTGAGTATAGAAGGCTGCCAAACGAAATTTTCGAGCATCTGTGAGGGCGCTTCCACGAAATCCCAAACGAAGCCGTTAGAGAGCGACTCGTAGGGTGCCGTTGCCAGCAGTGCCGCCATATTGTGGCCGAACTCGTGAAAGAACGTCACGACGTCGTCGTGGCTCAAGAGCGCAGGCTGTCCCGGTCCGGGCCGCGGCCAGTTACCCAGAATCGCCGCAAACGGGGGCCGGTACGTCCCGTTGGAAAGCCTGCGCACCGGCAAGATCGGGAAATTCGCGAAGTGTCCATATTTATGCGGCCGCGGATAGAGATCGAAGTAGGTCGTTCCGATGAAACGGCCGGTTGCCGAATCGCTCACCGAATACTCGAGGACGTCGGGATTCCACGCGTCGGTAGGGGTGATCTGCTTGAACGTGACGCCGAGCAGGCGGTGGTAGACTTCGAGCACCGCGTCGATCGTATGTTGCACCGGAAAGTACTGCTTTATCTCGTTTGAATCGACCGCATACTGCGTTTTCTGGAGCATGTTGTCGTAATACGTGAAGTCCCAAGGGTGCAGCACCGCAGCGGGATTGCGAGTGTCGGAAGCCTTGAGTGCGGCGAGTGTAGCGACGTCGGATCGCGCTTTGGGCAACAGCGTCTTATCCAGGCCGCTGAGAAACGCGTCGATGCGCTGGGGCGTCTTTGCCGTGCGGTCGGAGACTTGATAGGCCGCCCAGGTTTCGTATCCGAGTAGATGAGCAAGCCGGTCGCGCACGGCGATGGCACGCTCGAGCAGCGGCGTGTTCGCGGCAGCTTCACGATTGTTGTAGGCGAGATAATACGCTTGGCGCGCAGATTCGTCGGACTCGTTCTGCAGGAATGGCGTGACGGTGCTCTCGTTCACGGGAACGATGAAGCCGCCGCCGGGAGCAGACTTGAGGCCGGAGGTTAAACCCGCCGGCAATACCGCGGCTTGGGCCTGCGTGATGGTAATCGTCGTCGCGTCATTCCCAAGATTTTGCGCGAACGTGTTTTGCAAATCCGTGAGCTCTTTGCTCAGACGCACGAATTCTAAGCGCTGCGCGGAAGCCAGTCCGGCTCCGCTTCGCTTCAGCGTATCGAGCCAAAGCGACGCAAGCTTGCGCTGGTAAACGTCTTTCGCCGTATTGCCTTTGATCGCGGCAGCGACCGCCGCGTACAGTTGCGGGCTCGCGCTCAAATCGGTGAAGAACGATGATTCGTCGTTGTTGCAGTTCAGCGAGGCCTGCTGGACGTCGGGATCGCTGGTTACGTTAAAAAGAAATTGATCGGCGAGCGTCGTGTCGTTCAGATCCGACGACAGATCTTCCAGCCGCAGCACCGTGTTGGCAAACGTACGCGATCCGCGCTGGGCGAGAATGGTTTTCAGGCGCCCCTGCGCCTGCGCGATCGAGGCTTTGCAAGACGAAGCAATGTGGTCTTTGGTCAGATTCCAGTTGACCGGGGTTGGGCCGGTCGCCGCGGCGGCGGGGAGCGGGCAAGCAAGCAACAGAGCGGCGATGGCAATACGCTTCAAGGTGTACCTCCGGTAGGGTATCGTTTTTGGAAACGTTGGAAATCGCCCCTTTGTGCTATGATGCATGTCGCCATGACGGGGGCCGGGCCTCGCGCAGCGTAACCTCGTGAACCCCGCCAGGACCGGAAGGGAGCAACGGTAAGCGAGCCCTTACGGGTGCCGCGAGCCACCTGACTCCCGTTGTGGTTACGAACTCTTTCTGGGCAGGGCAGGGTCGCCCAGGCGCGAACCTGCCTCGTCCCGGCTTACCGTACGCCGGTTGAGCTTTTTTTGAGCATAAAAGAACGCTACTTCATTAAGATCGTGCCGCAGCGGGGCGATGTCGTTCATCGCTTTGAAGTGACACGCAAACATATCGTTTCCGGCTCCCTCGGAGTGGCGGCGGTTTTGTTGTTGGTATTGGCGGGGGCGGGTTTCCAAGTCTTCCGCGTACACGCCCAGCAAGCGGCGCTTCAGTCGCAGCACGAGCAGTTGCAGACTTTGGATAAAAAAGCGACCGCCATCCGGTCACAGCTGCAACAAGTTCAGAAACAAAATCAAGAGATTCAGCAACTGATCGGCGTCGGTTCGAAGCCGCGACCGCGCGGCGGCGGCGTGCAGAAGACGTCGTGGGTACCCTCGAGCGGCAAGCCTGGGGTCATGCAGCTCGCGCGGCACGTCGACCAGCTCGCGCAAGATTCAAATGCAACGCTCCGCCAGGCCGACGATTTGCGCCGCCTTACGCTGCACGTTTTAAATATGCATCATCTGGCGCAGATGGCCCGCGCCCGGCTTCTCGCCGCGATTCCTTCGATCGACCCCGTGGAAGGCGCGGCTATTGTCGGCTGCTTCTGTTACCGCTCGGCTCCCGATGTGGAGTTTCATCCGGGCGTCGATCTGGGCGCGAATTACGGGGACGCCATTCACGCTGCCGCTGCGGGAACCGTTGCCAGCGCGGGTTGGGACGGCGGCTACGGCATGAAGATCGATATCGATCACGGCAACGGGTACCACACCTGGTACGCGCACCTCTCGCGCTTTGACGTCGCGGCCGGGCAATATGTCCACAAGGGCGAGCTGATCGGCCAGGTCGGGGACACCGGCTTTTCGACCGGGCCGCACCTGCACTATCAGGTCATGCTCAACGGCACGGCCGTGGATCCCGCGCCCTACCTGAGCGGCGTCCCGCCAAAAGTTTTAGCCTCTCTTCCCTAGAACCGCTAAGCCATGAGCGCTTTGTCTTGCCAGGTCTTTTTTGTGCTGGACAAAGTGATCTGGCTGTATACGATCGTTATGCTCGTCTACGCGGTGCTTTCGTTCGTGCCGGATTTGCGCGGCTCATGGAGCCGCTGGGTCGATATGCTGGTCGAGCCTGTCTTGGCCCCAGTGCGCCGTCTGGTGCCGCCAACGGCCGGCATAGACTGGTCGTTCATGATCGTGATCTTCTTGCTGTGGCTGCTGGACAATCTCCTGATCCGGCCTAACGCGTTTGCCTGCTATTGAGCGCTCACCGTAGCGAAATTGCGGAAGGCGTCCGCAACTTTTGCATCATCGCCCACATCGACCACGGAAAAACCACGCTCTCCGACCGGCTGCTCGAGACGACGCGCACGATCGAGTTGCGCAACATGGAAGATCAGGCGCTCGACGCGATGGACCTGGAACGCGAGCGCGGGATCACGATTCGCATGCACCCGGTGACGCTGAGTTATCCGGCGCGCGATGGCAAGACCTACCAGCTGAATTTGATCGACACCCCCGGACACGTCGATTTTTCTTACGAAGTCTCGCGGTCGTTGGCGGCTTGCGAAGGCGCCATTCTGATCATTGACGCGGCGCAGGGCATCGAAGCGCAGACGCTTGCCAACTATCATCTCGCGCTCGAGCACGACCTCACGATTATTCCGGTTATCAATAAGATCGATCTTCCGGCGGCCGATCCCGAACGCGTGATGAGCGAAGTCGAAGAGCTGCTCATCATGGAACGTAGCGAGTGCATTTTGGCAAGCGCAAAAAACGGCGTCGGCATCGACGAGATTCTCGAAGCGATCGTCCACCGGATCCCGCCGCCCAAGGGGCATCGCGATCACCTGCGCGGCTTGGTCTTTAACGCGCAGTTCGATTCGTATCGCGGCGTGGTTGCGTACGTTCGCGTCGCCGATGGCGAGCTGCACGCCGGGACAAAGTTCATGTCGATGGCGCATCAGCGCGTTTTCGAGTGTACCGAGGTCGGCATCTTCGCTCCGCACATGCAGCCGACGGCGAAGCTCGATATGGGCGGCGTCGGATACGTGATCGGCAACATCAAATCGCTCGGCGAGATCGACGTAGGCGATACGATCACCGGGGCGAGTGATCCGGCGCACGTTCCTTTGACTGGCTACCGTAAAGCGGTTCCGATGGTGTATTGCGGATTGTATCCGAACGAGGGCGCCGAGTATGGCGCGCTGCGCGATGCGCTGGAAAAGCTTAAGCTCAACGATGCCGCTTTCACGTACGAGCCGGAGACGTCGGTTGCGCTTGGCTTTGGTTTCCGCTGCGGCTTTCTGGGTCTGCTGCACATGGAGATCGTGCAGGAGCGGCTGGAGCGGGACTACGCGCTCGACTTGATTGCGACGTCGCCTTCGGTCGTCTTCCGCGTCACGCGGACGGACGGCACGGTAGAGATGATCGACAACCCAAGCAAACTTCCGGCCACGACGCTTATTTCGACGATCGAAGAGCCGTACGTCAAAGCGACGATCATTACGCCGCCCGAGTACGTCGGCGCGATCATGGAGATCACGCAAGCGCGGCGCGGCGAGCTCGGCAACATGGAGTATCTCCACGACGGGCGCGTCATCATGACGTATGAAATGCCGCTGATCGAAGTTATTATCGATTACTTCGACCAGTTGAAGTCTCGCACGAAGGGCTATGCATCGCTGGATTACGACATCATCGGCTACCGCGAGGGCGATCTGGTCAAGCTGGAGATATTGCTGGGCGGCGATGTCGTGGACGCGCTGTCGTTCATTATCTCGCGCGAGCGGGCCGCGGCTCGGGGCCGCGCTTTGGCGGAGAAGCTGAAAGAGTTGATCCCGCGGCAGATGTTCGAGGTGCCGATTCAGGCGGCCATCGGCGGGAAGATCGTGGCGCGCGAGACGGTGAGCGCGATGCGCAAGAACGTGCTTGCCAAGTGCTACGGCGGCGATATCACACGCAAACGCAAACTGTTGGAGAAGCAGAAGGTCGGCAAAGAGCGCATGAAGCGCGTCGGCAAAGTCGATCTGCCGCAAGAGGCCTTCATGGCCGTGCTGCGGTTGGGTAGCGACTAGATCGCGTGAAGACGTTCGTCGCAACCAAGAATCTCGGGAAGCTTGGGGAGCTGCGCGAGATCTTCGCGGGCACGGAACTCGACCTCGATACCTATCCGCTCTATGCGGAACCGGCTGAGGGAGAGACAAGTTACGTTGAAAACGCTGCCATCAAGGCGCGCGCGTTACGCAACCAGCTGCGTCTGGCGGGCGTGGCCGGCGCGGTGCTATCGGATGACTCAGGGCTCGAAGTAGCGGCGCTCGACGGGCGCCCGGGCGTTCTCTCTTCGCGCTACCAAGGTCCGGATGCAACCTGGCCCACGCGTCGCGAGGCATTACTGCAAGAGTTGAAGGGCGTGCCGCCGGATAAGCGCGCCGCGAAATTCTGTTGCGCGGTCCTTTTGATCTTGTCCGATGGCGGCGAGGTAAAGGGGTACGGCGAGGTTCGCGGCGTTATTGCCGACGAGGAACACGGAAAGTTCGGCTTCGGATACGATCCGGTGTTCTTTTATCCGCCGGCCGGAAAGACGTTCGCGGAGATGGACGACGACGCGAAAAACCGCGTGAGCCATCGCGGCCGCGCGGCTAGTGCGCTCTTGAGCGCGCTGCGAACTCGTGGCTGACGAGCAGGCCGTCGGACCAGCGACTGCGGACGAGGTCGCCTATTTTGCGCGCAGGCGGACGGCGAACGAGCATGACGCGCGGCTGTACGTCGATCTCGCGCACGTGGCGCCGAACGGCGTATTCGTAGCGCGCGACGAGGGAACCGCAATCGGCGTTGCGATGCCGCATGCGCTCGAGGATGAGTGGTTTCTCTCGGATCTGTATGTCGAGCCGTCGTTTCGCGGACGCGGCCTAGGGCTGGAGCTTTTGACGGCTGCCGCGGAAGGCGCCGGCGCGGTTATCCGCAGCGGAGTTTTGGATCCGGCGCATCTTGAGGGGCTGGCGTTTTATTCGCGCGTTGCAGTGCCGATGCAAGTGCCGTTGCTTGAGATTGCGGGTGAAGTGCCGCGGGCGAGCGAGTTGGAGAAGATGGCAGCCGGCGAGCACCGGTTCGGCGCAGTACCGATCGATCCGATGTCGCATGCGACGGCGCTCAATCAGTTGGATCGAGAGGTTCGCGGCGCAGCGCGCCCGGCTGACCATATCTATTTCGCCGATAACGCGAAGGGGTTTGTCTTCACGCGCGAAGCCGAGATCGCCGGCTACGCGTATGTTTGGCCGAGCGGACGGATTGGGCCGATGGCGTCGGTCTCGCATAACTATTCGGTGCAAATGCTGGCGTATGCATTGGCGGCGCTACGCGCTAGTTATAATGCGGAGTGGTGCACGCTGCTGGTGCCGGGAGTTAATACGAAGATATTGCGCGCAGCGATGAAAGCGCGTTTGCGAATAACCGGCACGAAAGTGTTTGCAAGCGACAATAACATTTCTGATCTAACTCGTTACATCGGAGGCGGTTCGTTAATGTTTTAGCAACAACTTGCACACGCGCTTTTAGTATAATAGGTACAAAGCGAGGTGTTATCGTGAAGCGTTGTAGTCAATGCAGGGAAATATTGCTTCTGACCAGATTCCATTTTAAGGATCGGAAACGTGACAGGCGTCAATCAAGATGTCAGGATTGTCAAAAGGTATACTCGCGGAACCATTATGCGAAACATACCGAACAGTACGCGAACTATCACCGGGTAAATACTGCTCGTTATCGCGCTCGCAATAAAGAGATTGTGCGCCGTTTTCTTGCGGAGCATGCGTGTGTCGATTGCGGGGAGGCGGACCCTCGGGTATTGGAGTTCGATCACGTCCGCGGAGTCAAGCATGGCAACCTAAGTGAAATGGCAGGTGCGGCAATCTCCGAAGCTCGGATTAGGGCCGAGATCGAAAAATGCGAAGTTCGATGCGCAAACTGCCATCGTAGGAAAACCGCGGCGCAGTTCCAATGGTCTAGTAAGCAGACCGGGGCGTAGCTCAGCTTGGTTAGAGCGTTCGGTTTGGGACCGAAAGGCCGCATGTTCGAATCATGTCGCCCCGACCAACAGACACGGCCCGCAGGCAAGCAACCTTGCGGGCCGTGGTATTCTATTTCAGGCTCGGAGTAGGCGCCCGTGGTCTAATGGATAAGGCACGAGTCTTCTAAACTCGAAGATGGGGGTTCGATTCCCTCCGGGCGCGTGTGGTGACTGTAGCTCAGCTGGTTAGAGCGCCGGCCTGTGAAGCCGGAGGCCGGGGGATCGTAGCCCCTCAGTCACCCCAATCCCCCGCAAAAGTAGCCTGCCCCGGCTTGGCAGAACGTACGCCAGGTGAGCAGCCTCCCAAATCTGGCCACGGTTTTTGAAGGCGCGGCGTTCGGTATTGCGGTCCTCGATCTCGAGGGTGCGGTACGCGATTCAAACGCCGTCTTCCGCAAGGCATACGGCGACAGCTCCGGCGACCTGCTCCGCGATCATGAAGCGGAATTCGCGTCGCTGCTCCAAGGGAACCGTCCTCATCTAGAATTCGAACAGCAAGTCCGCTCGGCGGGCGGCGACGGCATGTGGACCGCGTGCTCGCTCTCGCGCTTAAAGGACGATCGCGGAAACGTCCGCGGCGCGATCTGTCTCCTCCGCGACGTGACGCACGTCAAGGAAACCGAGCAGCGCATGCTCCACGACATGACGCACGATCCGCTCACCGGCATGCCGAACCGTTTGCTCTTCGAATCGAAGTTGCGCGAACAGCTCGCCGCATTGCAGACAGAAGTGCCGACGTCATTCGGCGTGCTGATGCTCGACATCGATCACTTCCGCGAAATAAACGAAGGCTTCGGTCATGACGCCGGCGAGTTCGTCGTCTCGCAAATCGGACAGCGGCTGACAGCCACGATGGGAGCACACGATCTGATCGCGCGCATCGGGGCGGATCAATTTGCCATTCTCGCGTGCTCTCAAGGAAACCCGAAACACGTCGAGACAACCACGCGCCATCTGTTCAGCGCGCTCGCGAAACCGCTGACGATTGGCGCGAGGACCGTGTACGTTTCAGCGAGCGTCGGCGTCGCGCTCGGGTCGCCGGCATATCAGCGCGCGGAAGATTTGGTGCGCGACGCGCAGATCGCCACGCGTTACGCCAAAGCCAGCGGCGGCAGCCGCACCGCGATCTTCGACGCGAAGATGGCCGAACGCGCGGAAGAGCGCCTTCAATTGTCGTCCGATATGCGCGCGGGCCTGGAGCGCGGCGAATTTTTTCTGCTCTACCAGCCGATCGTCCATCTCGAAACCGGTGAGTTCACCGGCTGCGAGGCACTGCTTCGCTGGAAGCATCCGACCGAAGGCATTATTTCGCCCACCGAATTTATTCCGCTGGCCGAACAGCTGGGGCTCTCCACGCAGATCGGACGCCTCGTCGCGCGGCTCGCGTGCCGGCAAATCGCGGCGTGGCGCGACGAGCGCAGCCTCGAGATTCACATGAACGTGAACGTCGCCTGGCCGGATTTGCTCGAAGCCGAATTCGAGCAGAGCCTCATCGCGGTCACGAGCGAGTTCAAAGTGAAGCCGAGTCAACTCATGCTTGAAATAACGGAGAACATCGTGCTGAACCCCGATGGGAAGGCCACGCAAGTGGTCGAGCGCCTGCGGCAGCACGGTTTCGGCGTGTGCATCGACGACTTCGGCACCGGGTATTCGTCGCTCCACTATCTGCAGCGTTTTCACATCGACGCCATGAAGATCGACCGCTCGTTCATTTGCGGTCCCGGAGAAGAACTCGCGAGCGAGCCGATCGTTCGAGCGTTGATGACGCTGGCCGATGGTTTCGACGTCCGCGTCGTTGCAGAAGGCATCGAAACCGAACGACAGCGGCACGCGCTGCTCGCGGCCGGCTGCCGCTACGGGCAGGGCTTTCTTTTCTCGCGGCCGCGCACGGCCGAGGAACTCGCGGCGACATATCCGGCCGCCTTCGGTGCGCAAGCTCCTTGTCAAAGCGGGTAAACCTCGCTACACTGCGACGTGGAGCTTGCGTGAAGCCTGTCGAACGTGCGCCTCTAGCTCAGTCGGTAGAGCAGCGGCCTTTTAAGCCGTTGGTCCCGGGTTCGAGTCCCGGGGGGCGCAAAGGTTTGCACCGCTAGCTCAATGGTAGAGCAGTTGACTCTTAATCAATTGGTTGTAGGTTCGAGTCCTACGCGGTGCAAAAATATCACAGCCCGAATTGGAGGGCTCAGCCCATGAGAAGAGCTCTTCTATTAGCTGGAGCAATACTCGTATGCCTCGTCGGTAACAACGGGAGAGTGCAAGCGGCGAAGGGATTTCAAGTTGAGGTGCACGTCGGAAACATGTCGGACAGATGCGCTTGGGTTACAATCTATGGAAGCCGCGTCGGACTACCATGGACCATAGAAGGTGGCCAGGCCCGCCCACGTTTCGTGCACGCTGGCGGAGCATATACTTTCAACGTTCCCTTCACGCAGTTGCTGCCCACCCCGGTTCCTGCCCAAATCAAGGTGCGCGCCGAAATCATGCGTAGCGCTGCTTGTTCCGGAAGGCGGGCTGAGAATCACGATAACGTCAACAGGGGCATCATGCCAAATGAGGCATTTTCGCATCGGGCTCGGGTGAGCTCGTCGATTACCGGGCCGCCCTACCGGGTATCGGTACCTCGGTAATCGTGCAAAAAGAAAGGCCCGAGAGCATATGCTCCGGGCCTCTCACTTTGCTGCACTCTTCAGAGATCGCGAATCTCGCGTTTGGCTTTGTCGATGTCGGCCTTCGCGTTTTCTTTCGTCTCGTTCACGACGGAGCCGACCTTTTCACCGGTCGTCATTGAGTCGCCGAACGCAGCGCGCTTTTCATGTTCGATCTCCGCGCCTCCGCGATGCATGCCTTCCTTTGCGGCGTCGCCGATGTCTTCGATGGTGCGTTTGATTTCGTTTGCCATGCCTTTTCCGTACCCCAAGCCCAACGCACTAAACGTAGCGGCCAGCCGCTAGCAGCCTAGTGCGGCTGCTCCGCTTGGCGGCTTTGCAGACGCCAACGCCAGACGGCTTCGTCACGGAACTCCGCGTCGACCGAGTCCCGCTGCCAGGCTTGTGAAAACTCGGCGGAGAGACTGCGCGGCCGGCGCACTTCGGGCAGGTCGGAGAAGCGCAGGCGCATCGTCAAAGGCACGCCTTCGCCCGAGACGATAGCCTGCTGCGTCGGCAAGCCCGCAAGCGCGTTCAACATGCCGCGCGCGGCAAACGGGATAACCTTCGATACGATCTCCTGATCGAGCTCGTTGCCCATGCGCATCGCGAAGATCGTGCCGCACTGCGAAAGCGCATGCGCTGAGAGCTCCGATGGACGTTGCGAAATCAGTGCGAGCGAAACGCCGTACTTGCGCCCCTCTTTGGCCAGACGCGTAATGGCACGCTGCGTTGCGGAAAAACCGACGCGCTCGTCCTCGGGGATATAGCGGTGCGCTTCCTCACAAACCAAGAGCACCGGCGGCATGCGATCGCGCTCCGACCAGACCGCGAAGTCGAACAATACGCGGCACAGCAATGACACGACGACGTCGACGATCTCGCCGGGCATCCCCGAAAGGTCAACGATCGTCAGCGGTTTGCCGCGCACGGGAATGCGCAGCAAGCGGCCTACGACTTCCGAAAGCCGGTCGGGTGCGTCGAACGTGTCGGTGAACATGAATTTAAAGCGCGGATCGTTGCGCAGCGATTCGAATCGCGTCTTAAGACGAAGATATGGCGCCGCGCTGTCGGGCTTGTCGAGCTTGCCCATGCGCTGATTCAGAATATTAATGAGATCCGCAGTTAAATACGGGATCGGCGTGTCCACGGTAATCGAGAACGGCAACTGCTGGCCCTTGGCGTACTCCATGCGCGCTGCGGTGATCACATCTTTCAGAATCATCGCTTGGGACTCTTGTTCTTGATTCGTGCCGCCGCGAATCAAAACGCGGCAAGCTTCTTCGAAATCGAAGAGCCAGAACGGCAGCTGCAAGTTGTCGGAGTTCACGCTCTCGGCGATGTCGGGAAAGGCTTGCGGATATTCGTTGTGCGGGTCGAGCAGAATGACGTGTGCGTTCGGATGCTTGTCGAGCATCGCGGAGAGAATCAATGTCAGCGCACATGATTTGCCCGCGCCGGTTGCCCCGAGCAGCGCAAAATGCTTTGCCAGCAGTTCGTTCACCATCAAGAACGCCGGCTGAGTTGAATCGTTGTAAAGTGTTCCGACTTGAATGCTAGAGCGCGACTGCGGTATGTAGACCGTCTCCAAATCCGCATTGCTCGCGCAGATGACCGGCGTGCCCGGCGCCGGATGATTTGAAACACCGCGTAAAAAGTGAGAACCGCCGTATTCTGCGCGGAAAATTTCACCCAGCAAGTCGACGACCAGCACGCGCCCGGTAGGGGAGCCGGGCTCCAAACGAACCGCCGAAACCGTGCCCACCACTTCACCGACGGGCCCGCTAATGCTGACCATTGCCCCGACGCGAACCGAGCTCAATTCGCCGGGTTCAGAATCCAAGCTTGCCGTGATCTGCGAACCGTCCACGGTCAGTACGCGCCCAAGCACCTCGTTCATACTACGGTTTTCGGCTTGTTTGCAGGCATCGCCTCGAAACGTCCCGCAGAAGCTGGCCATGAAGGCCTGGAAGCTCGACCTGTGGATCGCATTGGCCGCACTTATCGTCGGCGGTCTGACTGCGTCGGCCGCGCTCTACCAGAGCAAAGTTTTTTCCGATCAGCTGAGCGCGACGGTCTGGCCCTACCTTTCCTTTACCGCGACGACCACGCCATCCAGTTATGAGTTGACGCTGGAAAACGACGGCGCCGGCCCGGCGATCATCGTCGGCGCGCAACTGATGATTGACGGAAAAGCTCAACCCTCGCTCGTGCGCGCCCTGCCGATGCTCGCTTCGAAGTCTCGCGCGCGGCACTCCGCGTTTGCGTACATAGCGGGGTCTGTTGGACCGGGGCAAGTGATCCGTCCGGGAGCAGCCGCGACGGTCGTGAAGATCAGCGCACCGAACATCCGCGCGCGGCTGGCCGCCGCATACGCGCGAGTGCGGATCGATGTATACTATTGCTCGCTGCTCAACCGGTGCTGGGTAGTCCGGCTTCATTCGACCGATCGACCGCAGGACGTTACCGGCCAATCCTACCCGCACTCAACCATTCAACCGGATTAGCGCCGCAAGAGCGAAAGAAGCGGCCTAGGGGCATGTGGCGGAATTGGCAGACGCGCTGGATTTAGGTTCCAGTGGGGTAACCCGTCAGAGTTCGAGTCTCTGCATGCCCACGCTCAACCCATGTCCGCCACGCCTTTGGGGGCATGTTTACAAAGCGTGGCGGACACGGGTATCGCTTAACAGGGGCTTAATCTAATCGCTCGGCCAGCATGAGCCCGACCTTCGCTAGAATTAAACGAAGGCAAGTGCCGGAAAAGGCGCGCGGGGCGGACGTTAAGAATAGGGCGGGTCGCGCGGAAGTAGCTCAGTGGTAGAGCATCGCCTTGCCAAGGCGAGGGTCGCGAGTTCGAATCTCGTCTTCCGCTGATTGTATTTATGACGGCAACACTCAACAAACTTTCTCCCACGCAAGTCGAATTGCTCATTGCGATCTCGCCCGAGGAGATGCGCGATGCAGAAGATCGCGCCTTCCGCCGCCTGGTGAAAAAAGCGAAACTCCCGGGCTTTCGTCCCGGCAAAGCTCCGCGCAAGATTTTCGAGCAAGCCTACGGCGCGGAAACGATTTCGCACGAAGCGATGGAAGACGTCGTGCCAACTGTCTACGCAAAAGCCGTGCGGGAACATGAGCTCGAGCCGGTCGATCGTCCGCACATGGAATTGCTGCCGGGTGAAGAGGGTGCGCCCCCGCGCGTGAAAGCGGTCGTCGACGTCCGTCCCGCGATCGAACTTCAGGAGTACAAGGGCCTGAAGCTCACTCGGAGACTTCCGGTCGTCACCGACGACGAAATCGAGCGCAGCCTGCAGAGCTTAGCGCGTGAGCGCGCGACGCTCGTTCCGGTCGAACGCGCGGCCAAACTCGGCGACATCGTAACGGTAGACTACGAAGGGAGCATCGATGGCACGCCGTTCGAGGGCGGTTCGGCCAAGGGACAGACGACCGAACTCAACGAGGGCCGCTTCATTCCGGGCTTTGCAAGCGGGATCGCCGGCATGAGCGCGGGCGAAACCAAAGATGTCGAAGCTATTTTTCCGGAAAACTATCAGCAAGAAACGCTTGCCGGAAAAACCGCAATCTTCACGGTCACGCTGCACGAAATCAAAGAGCTCGAGCTTCCTCCGATCGACGGCGAGCTGGCCAAGGCCGTCTCCGATCACCAAACCTTGGAAGATCTGCGCGGCGACATTCGCAAGCGCTTAGAAGCCGTCGCTCAAGCGCGCGCTCAGCGCGAGCTCGGCGGTCAAGCCGTCGAGGAACTGGTAAAGGTGCACGAGTTTCCGCTTCCCGCGATCTTGATCGAGCGCGAGATTGAAAACATGCTCGGCGATACCGCCTCGATGGCGGCGCGCATGGGAATCTCGCTTGACGACTATTTGAAGACCGCGAAGAAAACCGAAGAGCAGCTGCGCGACGAGTACCGGCCCGAGGCCGAGCGGCGCGTCAAAGCAACACTCGTGCTCGAGGCGATCGGGAAGGCCGAGAAAATTTCCGCAACGCCGGCCGACATCAAGGACGAGCTCCAATCCCTTGCCCGCCAATACGGGCAACCTGTGGATAGGGTGCGTCAGGCCCTGGGAAACAACGTCCTTCCTTTAATGGAAGGGATCGTTCGAACCAAAACGGTCGATTTTCTCGTCGAGCACGCGCAGATAGAGGAAGCAACCCCGGCGCCTGCGTCGTAGTTGAGAGCCATATGATAATGGCTCACTTGGTCCCCATGGTCGTCGAACAAAGCGCTCGCGGCGAACGCGCCTTCGATATCTACTCCCGCTTACTCAAAGATCGCATCGTCTTCGTGGGCGGGGCGGTCGACGATCATTTGGCCAACCTGGTGATTGCGCAGCTGCTCTTTCTTGAAAAAGAAGATCCCGACAAAGATATCGATATGTACATCAATAGCCCGGGCGGCAGCGTTACGGCCGGATTAGCGATCTACGACACGATGCGCTTTATTAAGCCCGACGTCGCGACGATCTGTTCGGGCATGGCCGCCTCGATGGGCTCCATTCTGCTCACCGGAGGGGCCGCCGGAAAGCGTATGTCGCTCCCCCACTCAAAGATTTTGATCCACCAGCCCTGGGTCTCGCAGGTCGGCGGTCAAGCCACCGATATCGAGATTCACGCCCGGGACCTCATCGCGACCCGCCGCATGCTGGCGGGAATCTACGAGGAGACCACCAAGAAAGATGTGGAGCAGATTCTCAAGGATATCGAGCGGGATTACTATATGACGCCGATCGAGGCCAAGGAGTACGGTATCATAGATACGATCATCGAGAATCGCTCTTCGCTGGCGACGCCGGCATAGAAGGGGCAGCATGTTTCGGTTCGGGGACGAGAAAGGGCAACTGAAGTGCAGCTTCTGCGGTAAGTCGCAGGAGCAAGTGCGCAAGTTGATCGCCGGCCCCGGGGTGTACATCTGCGACGAGTGCATCGAGCTCTGCAACGAGATCATCGAGGAAGAGCTCTACAAGAACGTTGACGAAAACCTCCGGCTTCGCAACATTCCAAAACCGAAAGAGATCAATCACATCCTCAACCAGTATGTGATCGGTCAAGACCGCGCCAAGAAGTCGCTGGCGGTGGCGGTATACAATCATTACAAACGCGTCAACATGGGCGCGAGCGCCGACGACGTCGAGCTGCAGAAGTCGAACATTCTCCTAGTCGGCCCCACCGGATCAGGTAAGACGTATCTGGCGCAAACGCTCGCCAAAATTTTGGACGTGCCGCTCGCGATGGCCGATGCGACCTCGCTTACCGAGGCGGGGTACGTCGGCGAAGATGTCGAGAACATTCTGCTCAAGCTTATTCAGGCCGCCGACTACGACGTCAAGCGCGCGGAAAAGGGCATCGTCTACATCGACGAGATCGACAAGATCGCGCGCAAGAGCGAGAACCCGTCGATCACGCGCGACGTTTCCGGTGAAGGCGTGCAGCAGGCGCTGCTCAAGATTTTAGAAGGCACGACGGCCAACGTTCCGCCGCAAGGCGGACGCAAGCATCCGCACCAAGAGTTCATCCAGATCGACACGACCAACGTCCTGTTCATTTGCGGCGGCGCTTTCGACGGGCTCGAACGGATCATCGAATCGCGCGTCGCCAGCAACAACATGGGCTTTCGGGCGCAGCCCGAGGGCAAGCGCGACTTGCGAGTCGGCAAACTCTTGCAGCAGCTGATGCCGGAGGATCTGCTGAAGTTCGGCCTGATTCCCGAATTCATCGGCCGTCTGCCCATCGTCGTGACGCTCGACGCACTCGACGAGTTGGCGTTGCGCCGCATCCTGGTCGAACCACGCAACGCGCTGGTCCGCCAATTCCAAAAGATCATGGGCTTGGACGGCGTGGAGCTGACCTTCACGAAGGAAGCACTCGTCGCCATCGCCGCCAAAGCGCAGACGCGCAAGACCGGCGCCCGCGGGCTGCGCTCGATCCTCGAAGAGACGATGCTCGACGTCATGTACGATCTGCCGTCGATGACCGGCGTCAAGAAATGCGTCGTCAACAAAGAGGTCATCGAGAAAAAGGAAGCTCCGACGCTCATCTACAGCGAGCGTCAAAAGGACATGCCCGCCTAGGGTGCAGCAACTCCGGCGACTAAAAGCGCCGGGTGACCGAACTTCCCAAACATTACGATCCGAAATCGGTAGAATCGCGGCTCTATAAGCGCTGGGAAGACGCCGGCTATTTCCACGAGGATCCCGATCCCTCGCGGCCGCCTTTCATCATTTGCATGCCGCCGCCCAACGTCACGGCACGCGCGCATCTCGGCCACGGTTCGACGTACGTACTCATGGATGCGCTGACTCGATACCACCGGATGCTGGGAGAGAATGCGGATTGGCTGCCCGGAACCGATCACGCCGCGATCGCAACCGAAGCCGTCCTGGTGCGCGAACTTGCCGCGAAAGGTCAATCCCGCGAATCACTTGGCCGCGAGAAGTATCTTGAGATGGCATGGCGATGGTCGGCCCAAACCGGCGGAACGATCTTCGAGCAATTTCGGCAGTTAGGCTTCGGACCGGATTGGGAGCGCGCGCGCTTCACGATGGACGAGCAACTCTCCGCAGCCGTGAGAAAAGTATTTGTCGCGCTTTATCGTGACGGACTGATCTATCGCGGGAAGCGTCTGGTGAACTGGGATCCGAAGGCGCATACGACCATTTCCGACGCAGAGGTCGAGCATGAGGAGCGCGATGGCACCTTGTGGCTCATTCGTTACCCGCTCGCGTCCTCGCCAAGCTCGGACATGGTTCGACAGGCTCACCATGACAATTTTATAGTAGTCGCAACCACGCGTCCTGAAACAATGCTCGGCGATGTTGCGATCGCCGTGCATCCGGACGACAAGCGCTATCGCGAACTCATCGGCAACTCCGTGCTCGTGCCGCCACTGCTCGACCGGCAGATACCGGTTATCGCCGATGCGAGCGTCGATCCTGAATTTGGAACGGGCGCCGTGAAAGTGACGCCGGCTCACGACGCTACTGACTATGAGATAGGGTTACGGCACGAGCTTCCGATGCCGTCGGTGCTGGATCTCGACGCCCGGATTACCGCAGCTGATATCGGTGTCGGCAAGTACGCAGGGATGGATCGGAAAACGGCCCGTGCCGCGATCGTCGCGGACCTGCGGGATCAAAAACTCTTGGTCGAAGAGAAACCCTACCGCTACGCGATTGCTATCAGTGAACGCACGGGCGAAGTGATCGAACCTCTGCTCTCGTTGCAGTGGTTCGTGAAGATGAAACCACTAGCCGAGCCCGCGCTGCAGGCGTACCGCGACGGACGCGTTCGCTTCGTTCCCGAGCGTTACGGACGCACGTACGAACAGTGGCTGGAAAATATTCGGGACTGGAACATCTCGCGGCAAATCTGGTGGGGCCATCAACTTCCCGTGTGGTACGCGCCGGACGGCAGCGTGGTCGTGGCCGAAACCGAAGAAGAAGCGCGGAAGATTTGTGGCGACAACCTCGTCCGCGATCCCGATACGCTCGACACGTGGTTCTCGAGCGCACTTTGGCCCTTCTCAGTTTTAGGCTGGCCGGAGCAAACGCCGGAACTCGCGCATTGGTACCCGTCGCAAGTGCTGCTGACGGGTTGGGAGATTATTTTCTTGTGGGTCGCGCGCATGGTGATGCTCGGCTTGCGCTTCACAGGTAAGGTTCCGTTCAAGGACGTCTTCGTCGCGCCGCTCCTCTTCGACGCGCAAGGCCGCAAGATGAGCAAGTCGCTCGGCAATGCGATCGATCCGCTGACGATCATCGACCAATTCGGCGCCGACGCTTTCCGCATGGGGATGCTGCGCCAACTGCGGCTCGAGAGCCAAGAGGTCCGGTTCAACGAAAAACGCTGCGAAGAAGCGCGCAATTTTAACAACAAGATTTGGAACGCGCTGCGCTATACGCTGGCACTGCCGGATCCGCTGCCGCCGGCGATGCAGCTGCCGCCCTCCGACAAACTGACGCTCGCCGACAAGTGGATACTCACGCGGCTGCACCAAACCGCGGCCGGCTTGACCGCCGCGCTCGACCGCTATGACTTCGGAATTGCAGCGGAGACGATATGGTCGTTCATCTGGTACGAGTTTTGCGACTGGTATCTCGAAGCGACCAAGGATGCCGGCGCGCGCGAAACGCGAGGCGCGGTTCTTTCCTTCGTGCTCAACCATGCCATGCGGCTGCTGCATCCCATCGAGCCGTTTATCACCGAGGAAGTGTGGCTGACGCTTCCACATGACGGCGATACGATCGTCACGGCGAGCTGGCCCGACCTCGCCGAAATTCCGGCCGACGCGGAGGCTGCGGCGACGTTTGAAGCGCTGCGCAAAAAAGTGGAGCAGATCCGCAACCTGCGCGCCGAGCTCAGTTTGCCTCCCCGGCAGCGGCTCACCGTCAACGTGCCGTCGAACGTACCGCCGGACGCCGCGTCGCTATTTGCAACGCTGGCGACCGCAGACATCGTCGCGATCCCCGAGCAGGGCCGCACGATCGCGGAGGGCATCGCCGCGGCGGAAGCTCAAGCGCCTGCCGGCATTCTTTCCGAACGCTATAAGAAGGAAGAGGCCCGCTTGCGGAGCGAGATCGAGCGCTTGGAGCGGAAGCTGGCCGATGAACGCTTCGTTGCAAATGCGAAGCCTGAGGTCGTGGCGAAAGAGCGCGAAAAGTTGGCGGGCTACCAGAGGGAACTCGAGCGTATCGTGAAGATGCTGGCTGAAATCGGTGAAGGTGGATGACGGCTTCGGCACATCCGGTGGGCGCCGAGTCCAAGCGGCGCGTGCTCGTCGCTGCGGACGAGATCGAACGCATCGTGGCGCGTCTGGCACATCAAATCCTCGAGCCCGAAGGACCGCAAGCGCGCCTGCACATCATCGGCATTCGCCGCGGGGGCGAAGCGCTGGCGCAGCGCATCGCCGCGCAGATCGAACGCGTCTCCGGAAAGCGCCCGCAGCTCGGCTTTTTGAACATCAATCTCTACCGCGACGACGACGTGTCGCACGAGTTGCCGGAATCGCAGATCCCGGGCGACCTGAGCGGCAAGACCGTCGTGATCGTCGACGACGTCCTCTACACGGGCCGAACCGTCCGGTCGGCGCTCGACGCGGTGACCGATTTAGGCCGGCCTGCCGCCGTCCGGCTCTGCGTGTTAGTCGACCGCGGCTTGCGCGAGCTGCCGGTGCAGCCGGATTACGTCGGCAGATTCGTACCGACGAGCCGTAAGGAACGCGTCAACGTCAGCCTGCAGCGCGAGCCGTCGGAATCCGACGAGGTGACGATCATTGCGGACCCGTCGTAGCCTCATCGATCTCGACGACCTGACGGCTGCGGAGATGATCTACATCTTCGAGCGTACGGCAGATTTCGAGCAAGAAGAGCCCGGCGCGCTGCTGGATGGCCTCGCCTGCGTGAACATGTTCTTCGAAAACAGCACGCGCACGATGACGTCGTTCACCCTAGCGGAGCAGCGCTTGGGCGGCAACGTGATCACCCTTTGGCCCAAAGAGTCGAGCCTGCAAAAAGGCGAGACGATCGAAGATACGGCCATTACGCTGGCGGCGATGGGTGTGAACATTTTGGTGATACGTCATCCCGACGACGGGTATCCGCGCCGCGTCGCGCTGTCGTTTGACGGTCACGTCATCAATGCGGGCGACGGCACGCACGCGCACCCGACGCAGGCCTTGCTCGACATCTACACGATCCGCCAAGAGTTTGGCGAGTTGCAGGGACGCCGGATCGCGATCGTGGGCGACATCTTGCACAGCCGCGTTGCGCATTCCAACATCGCGGGGCTGCGGGCTTTCGGCGCGGAGGTGATTCTCGTCGGGCCGCCCGGATTTCTTCCCGAGGACTACATGCAGCCGCACGTCAAGGTCGTGCGCGACCTCGATGCGATTTTGCCCGAGGTCGATGCGGTTATGCTGCTGCGCATCCAACGCGAGCGTTTTAAGGCCATGCCGCTCTCCGACGAAGAGTATATCGCGCGCTATCGCCTGGACTCCAAGAGGCTGAAACGCATGCGTGCAGACGCGATCGTCATGCATCCCGGTCCGTACCATCGCGGCATGGAGCTCGATGACAGCGTGCTCGAGTTCGCCGGATGGCGGTATGCCAAGCAAGTGATGCACGGCGTGCCGGTGCGCATGGCGCTCCTGGATTTTCTGGTTAACGGCGCCCGGGCGCTGGTGGCCTAACATTCTCATCGCCGGAGGACGAGTCGTCGATCCGGTTGCGCGGATCGATGCGGTGCTGGATGTTCGCATCCGCGACGGCATGGTGACCGAGATCGGCGAGCTGTTGAAGCCGGAGGAGGGCGAGGACGTTATCGATGCGCGCAATGCGTACGTGGCGCCGGGCTTCATCGACATGCACGTGCATCTGCGCGAGCCGGGCAATCCTGAAAAAGAGACGATCGCCAGCGGATGCGCCGCGGCCGTAGCCGGGGGCTTTACGGCAGTCGGGGCGATGCCGAACACCCATCCGGCGCTCGACACGCCTGAACTCGTGCGCTGGGTACAGGAGACCGCCGGGCGCGCCGGTTTGGCCCGCGTCTATCCGATCGCCGCGATAACGCACGGGCGCGAAGGAAAAGAGCCGGCCGATTACAACGCGCTTGCCGCCGCGGGCGCCGTCGCTTTCAGCGATGACGGCAGCACGATCGAAAGCGCGATCGCGCAAACGAGCGCGGCACTGCGCGCGCGGGAATCCGGACGAGTTTTTATCACGCACTGCGAGAACGCGGCGATCAAAGAGCACGACGAATTCGACAGCGCGGCCGAAACGACGGCGGTCGAACGGGACGTTGCCATCGCGCGCGCCACGTCGCTTCCATGGCATATCGCGCACGTCTCAACGCAGGGCGCAATCGAATCCATCGCGGCCGCTAAAGAATTGCACGTTGCCTGCTCGGCC
This sequence comes from Vulcanimicrobiota bacterium, assembly GCA_013036095.1. Lineage (GTDB taxonomy): Bacteria > Vulcanimicrobiota > Vulcanimicrobiia > Vulcanimicrobiales > Vulcanimicrobiaceae > Rubrimentiphilum. Next base: position 17,542 of record JAAXCW010000008.1, on the reverse strand, counting down.
GAGGTGACACCTCATCATCTGGCGTTCTCCCGCGACGATGCGGCAGAGCTGGGAATTCCGAGCAAAGTGCACCCGCCGCTGCGATCCGCGCAAGACGTCGCTGCGCTGCGGCGCGCCGTTCGCAGCGGAACTATAGACACATTTGCGAGCGATCATGCGCCGCATGCGGACCACGTATCGCCCGGGTTCAGCGGCTTAGAGATCGCAGCCGGGGCCTACGCGTACGCGCTGCCGGACCTGCCCGTGCGCCGCTATGTCGCGATGCTCTCCTCAAACCCCGCGCGCATTCTCGGCATTCCGGGCGGAACGCTGGCCGTCGGTTCGCCTGCCGACGTCACGATTTTTGCAGACCGCGACTGGGTGGTCGATCCGGGCGCATTTCATTCGAAGGGCAAACGCACGCTTTTCGCCGGAAAGAAGCTTCCGCGCCGCGCGATCGGGACAATCGTGGGAGGGACCGTCGTAATGCAAGACGGCCGCGTCTTCGCACGGAGCGCGCAGTGAAGCGGGCCTCACTGTTTCTGGCCGACGGAACGCGCTTCGACGGCGCGGGCTTGGAACACGAAGGGCTGGCGCTCGGCGAAGCCGTGTTCTACACCGGCATGACCGGCTACGAAGAAGCCTTGACCGATCCGTCCTACGCGGGCCAAATCTTGACGTTCACCTTCCCCATGATTGGCAATTACGGCATCTCCGGCTCCGCCGCGCAATATTCGCGCGCGTGCATAGCGGGCGCGATTATAAAACGGATCGCGCGGCGTCCGTCGCACCACGCTTCGAAGATCGATCTGCCGTCGTGGCTGGACGAACAACGGATTCCCACGATGATCGATGCCGATACGCGCGCCGTCACGATCACCCTGCGCGAACACGGCACAATTTGGGCCGCGCTAGCCGTCGGCGATGCGGCCATGGAAGAAGCGGAGAAAAAACTCGCGCAGTTCGTGCGCGGCGCGAACACCAAAGATCTCGTACCGAGCGTGGCAACTCGCGAAGATCGGATCGAAGGCGCCGCGGACGGCCCGCGCGTCGTGCTCATCGATTGCGGCGTCAAACGCGCCATCATCCGAGAGTTGGGGGCTTTGGGCGCGGCCGTGACCGTCGTTCCGTATAACGCCACCGAGGAGCAAATACTCCACCACGACCCGCAAGCGATCTTGATCTCTCCGGGACCGGGCGATCCTACCGATCTCCCGCAAACGATCGAGACACTGCGCGCGCTTCTGGGAAAGCGCCCGATGTACGGAATCTGCTTGGGGCACCAGCTCCTGGCGCTGGCCTGCGGCGCCAAAACGTTCAAATTACCCTACGGGCATCGCGGCGGCAATCAGCCGGTAAAGAATCTGCAACGCGGAGACGTCATCGTTACCGCGCACAATCATGGATACGCCGTCGACGCCCAGTCGCTCCCCAGCGCACTCGAACAAACCATGGTCAACCTCAACGACGGCACCAACGAAGGGTTCCGTCACCGCGACTTCGCCGTGGAGGCCGTTCAGTTTCATCCCGAAGCTTCTCCGGGACCGTTCGATGCGCGAGGTCTTTTCGCGCATTGGCTCCAGGATCTGGTGCGACACTCATAGTCTCGGCGTAGTCCTGATCTGCGCGGCGCTTATCGAGCGGCGCGTTTTTCTTTTGGCCGCTGCAATCGCCGGAGCCGCGCGGCTTCTGCGGCGCCGGGACCCGCAACAAGAGCTCGCTGAACCGGAGACGAGCGGCATTGCGGCGCCACGATTCCTTGCGGCGCCGCCCGAAGCGGAATTTGCGCCGCCGCGCGGCATAGACCCAGCGGTCCCCGACGTTTCCCACGTGCGCGCAACGCTCGAGCGCGCCGTGATCGGCCAAGCCGCTGCCGTAGAAGCACTGATGCTCGGGCTGATCGCGGGCGGCCACATTCTCTTGGAAGGCGCTCCGGGAACCGGAAAAACGATGGCCTGCCGCACCGTGGCGAGGGCGATCGACGCGACGTATTCGCGTATTCAATGCAACGCCGATCTCACTCCGGCCGATGTCGTAGGCTGCGAGGTTTTCGACCAGCGCGACCTGTCCTTCGGAGTTCGCCTGGGTCCGGTGTTTGCAAACGTCGTGCTGGCCGACGAGATCAATCGCGCTCCGGCGCGCGTCCAAGCTGCCTTGCTCGAAGCGATGGAAGAACGCAGCGTAACCATCGCAACGGAGACGCGGGCGCTTCCCGATCCGTTCTTCGTGCTCGCGACGATGAATGAAGGCGAGGCCGATGGAGTCTTCCCGCTTCCGGCTGCGCAACTGGATCGCTTCTTGCTGAAAGTCGTCCTCGACTTTCCCACCGCCGAAGAAGAACTCGCCATACTCGAGCGAAGCGGAACGCGCGCCGCTTCGGCACGCCCCGTTGCTTCGCTGGATAACGTGCGCGCGTGGCACGTGGCCGCTCGCGCGATGTACTGCGCGCCGCGGCTCATGCGGTACATCGCGGACGTCGTACGCGTCACACGAGCCGCCGCCGAATGTGGCGATCTCGAATACGGCGCCGGCCCGCGCGCCGGGCTCGCGATTCTTCGCGCCGCGCGCGCTCGCGCGATTCTGGCGGGGCGAAATTATGTCGTGCCGGCCGATGTGCGGAGCGTTGCGCTTGCTGCGCTTCGTCACCGCGTCACGTTCGCGCATTCGTATCTGCTCGCTCGCACCGAACGGGAAGAGAGGCTGCGGCACATTCTCGCTCGCGTCCCTCCCCTGTGAACCGTATCCGGCGCGCCGTACTGAGGAGCGCTTTTCTGTTCAAGGACCGTCGCAGCGGCGGACTGCGCGCGTATGAAACGGGTGACGAAGCGCGGGCGATCGACTGGCACGCGTCCGCTCGCGCGGGAGCGCCGCAGGTTCGTGGGGCCGGCGGTCACGTCACTCTCGCATGGGGAGCGATCGTCGACGCCTCACGATCGATGCTGGCCGGACGCGATCGCAGTTTGCGGGAGGCTGCGCGAGAAGCGGCCGGCTTCTGGCGCGAATGCGCGGCGCCCGGCGACAGTTGGATCGACGTTGATTCGCCGGCACAGCGCGATCTTTCCAGTGCGCTAGATCGCGCGATCGCGGTTCTGCCCGCGCATAGCGCATTGCTGGTGGCCGGCGATTTTTTCGATCTACCGGCGGTGCCCGGCGCTTTACTGTACGCGGCCGCACGGCGGTTCGATTGCACGGCGCTGGTCGCTCGCGACCCATGGCGCGATGATTTGCCGCTCGCCGGCTTTGTCGCCGTCGCCGACCTCGAAACAGGCGATGTCCGGCGGCTCTTTATCGGTGCGCGGCAACGGATGCGGTTTCAGCGAGAAGCGGCTGCGCGAGAACGAGCGGCACTGGCCCGATTACGTCAAGCCGGCTGGCGAGCTGCGACGTTTTGCGAAGGCGATGGCGCCCGCGCGGTGTTGCGCGCATTCGGTGCGTCGTGACGTTCGCGCATCCGGTCCTTGCGGTTCTGGCCGCGCTCAGTTTGCCGGCGGCGTTCTTTTGGCCGCGCATTTCGTCGAAGATTCGCCGCCACGATGCGTATGCGTATTCAGATCTGCGTTTTATGGTCGCCGCGCTGAGGAGCCCGCGATGGCCGAATGCCGCGCTCGATCTCGCCGGCGCTTTGTCGTTTTCGCTACTGATCGCGGCTTGCGCCGGACCGCATCTTTGGATGGTCGTGCCCGTCCCGGCGGCGATGGTTTTTTGCGTCGACACGTCCGGCTCCATGAACGCGGGCGATATCTTTCCATCGCGAGCTCGGGCGGCGGCGAATGCCATCCGCGCGTTCGTGAGCGCCATGCCGCCGGGAACCCGCGCTGGGCTCGTATCATTCGCCGGAGAGGGGCAGGCGATCGTCCCGTTGACGACCGAACGAGCCGCACTTATCGCGGGTCTTGCGCGCATTCCGGCACCCAACGGACAAACCGCGATCGGCGATGGATTGCTGGCCGCCGCGGCTTTGCTTCCGGATGCCGCCATGCGCAGAGTCGTCCTCATCACTGACGGCGCAAACAATCACGGCGCAGATCCGCGCGACGCCGCACGGACGTTGGAAGCGTGGCATATTCGCCTCGATGCGATCGTCATCGGCGATGCACCGTTTTCGCAACGGCTGCGCTCCTTTGCATTGCGGACAGGCGGTGTATTCTCGCGCGCGGGAAGCGCAGCCGAACTTCGGGCGCAGACGGTGCGATTAGCGCCGGCCGGCTTTCTCGGACGCAAGGCTCGCGATTGTACCGTGGCGTGCGTTATCGCCGCGTTTTCGCTCGGGTCGGCCGCTTGGCTTGCAGCAGCGGGGGCGGGTCGCCGCTGAGCGAACCCGCGGTGCATGAGCCGCTGGGACATTTCCACGACGCGCCACACCTATGCCGAGCCGGACGAGCTCGACATGCGCGCCGATCCGGTCACTCACTTAAAAGCCTGGATCGAAGCGGCGCACGCCGCCGGAGCGCGCGAAGCAAACGCTATGGCGCTCAGCACCGCGGGGGAAAACTGCCGCCCGGCCGCGCGTATGGTGCTGCTGCGCGGACTGGACGACCGTGGTTTGATCTTCTTTACGAGCTATTTCAGCCGCAAGGGCCGCGAGCTTTCGCGCAATCCGTTTGCCGCGGCGCTCTTTTTTTGGCCCGAGATCCATCGCCAAGTCTGCGTTGAGGGCCCCGTCGAGCTGCTTCCCGAGGTCGAATCAGACGCGTATTTTGCGAGCCGTCCGCGCGGACACCAGTTGAGCGCGTGGGCGTCGGAGCAAAGTGAAGAAGTGGAAAGCCGCGCCGTGCTCGAGCAGCGCCTTGACGATTTCACGCACCGCTTTGAAGCCGTCTCGGTTCCGCGGCCGCACTCGTGGGGAGGTTTCTTGCTCCGTCCCGACCGCTTCGAGTTTTGGCAGGGCCGCTCGAACCGCTTACACGACCGGATAGAATTGCGCCGCGACGGAGCCGCATGGATGCAAAGGCGGCTGCAGCCGTGAACCCGTCGGACGTGCGCAGCGTCATGGTCATCGGTTCCGGGCCCATCGTGATCGGCCAAGCAGCCGAATTCGATTATGCTGGCGTCCAGGCGTGTCGCGCGTTACGGGAGGAAGGCCACCGCGTCATCCTCGTCAATTCGAATCCGGCAACAATTATGACCGATACAGAAGTCGCCGACGCGGTCTATCTCGAGCCGTTGACGGTCGCGTCGATCGAAGCGATCGTCGAACGCGAACGTCCGGACGCACTGCTGCCGACCTTGGGCGGCCAAACCGGTTTGAATCTCGCCGTGGAACTGCATGAAGCCGGCGTACTCGAACGGTATGGGGTCGAGCTGTTAGGCACGCCGATCGAAACGATCCGCCTGGCCGAAGATCGCGAGCTCTTCAAAGCGAAAATGATTGAGATCGGCGAGCCGGTACCCGAGAGCACCGTGGTCACGAACATTGAGCAAGGCGTTGCCTTCGCGCAAGAGTTCGGTTATCCGGTGGTCGTTCGCCCGGCGTATACGCTCGGCGGCACCGGCGGCGGCGTCGTGCACGACGAAACGGAATTGCGCGAGATCCTCGGCGGGGGCCTCGAAGCCAGTTTGATTCATCAAGCGTTGGTCGAAACGTCGCTGCTTGGCTGGAAGGAAATCGAGTACGAGATTTTGCGCGATTCCGCCGACAACTGCATCGTCGTTTGCAACATGGAGAACTTCGATCCGGTCGGCGTGCACACCGGTGATTCGATCGTCATCGCGCCATCGATGACGCTTTCAGACCTTGAATATCAGATGCTGCGCAGCGCCAGTCTCAACGTGATCCGCGCGCTCAAGGTGCAAGGAGGCTGCAATATCCAGTTCGCGCTGCATGCTTCGTCGAGCGAATACCGGATCATCGAAGTCAACCCGCGCGTTTCACGCAGCTCCGCCCTCGCGAGCAAAGCGACGGGCTATCCGATTGCGAAGATCAGCACACGTATCGCCCTGGGACAAACCCTCGACGAGATTCCCAATCCCGTCACCGGCGTGACGAAAGCCGCCTACGAGCCGACCCTCGATTACGTCGTCGTAAAGATCCCGCGCTGGCCGTTCGACAAGTTTCCGCTGGCGGACACCGCGCTCGGCACGCAGATGAAGTCCACCGGCGAGGCGATGGGCATCGGCCGCACGTTCGGCGATGCGCTGCTCAAGGCCCTGCGCGGACTCGATCTCAAACGTGAAACGCTGACCGGTACAGCCCTTGCCGAATGGAGCGACGCCGAACTTGAAGCGGTCGTCGCTAAACCGAATCACGAGCGGTTGTTCGCCGTGGCGGAGATGCTGCGGCGCGGGGCGGAGCCGTCGCACATCCAAGCGCTCTCGGGAATCGATCCGTTCTTTCTGTACGAGATCGCGGAACTGGTATCGCTCGAGTCGCGCGGCGCGCTGCCAGCCGAAGGCGCGTACGCGTTCCGGATGGTCGATACAGCGGCCGCGGAGTTTCCCGCGAAATCGCCCTACTACTATATTTCGCGGGGCGAGCAAAACGAGATGCGCAGTCCCGCGCGAGACGCCGTCGTCGTGGTGGGAAGCGGCCCGATCCGAATCGGCCAAGGCATCGAGTTCGATTACTCGTGCGTGCACGCGGCGTGGGCTTTGCACGCGGCCGGCTGCGCGTCGGTCATCGTCAACAATAATCCCGAAACCGTTTCGACCGATTTTGACGTCTCCGACGTGCTGGTCTTCGAACCGCCCGGCGCGGGCGAAGTTGAAGCCGCGTACCGCGCCACGGGCGCGCGCGGCGTTATGCTCTCGTTCGGCGGCCAAACCGCGATCAATCTGGCGGGCCAACTCGCCGAGCGCGGCGTTCCGCTGGTCGGAAGCGCGCGCGAGAGTTTGGATATGGCCGAGGATCGCGCCAAGTTCGACGCCGCGCTCAACCGTATCGGCGTCGCGCGTCCTGAAGGGAAGGCGGCGCGCTCTTTCCGGCAAGCGCGCACGATCGCTCGCGAGCTCGGTTTTCCCGTGCTCGTGCGCCCGTCTTACGTTCTGGGCGGGCGCGGCATGGAAGTGGTTTATAATGAAGGCCAACTCGCGTCGTACGTGGAGTCGGCACCGCCGATCGCGCCTGATGCGCCGCTTTTGGTCGACAAATATCTGCGCGGCCTCGAACTCGAAGTTGACGCGGTTTTTGACGGAAGCGACATCTTGATCCCGGGCATCTTCGAACATATCGAGCGGGCGGGGATTCATTCAGGCGATTCTATCGGCGTCTATCCGCCGCTTTCAATCGACGCCGCCATGGAGAAACGCATCGTTGAAGTCACCGCCGCAATCGCGCGCGAGTTGCAGATACGAGGACTGATCAACATCCAATTCGTCATTCACGAAGGCGAGCTCTACATCATCGAAGCTAATCCGCGCGCCAGCCGCACCGTGCCGATCATCCAAAAAGCGACCGGCCTCAACATCGTCGCCGCGGCCACGCGAATCGCCCTGGGAGAAAAGTTGCGCGATATGGAGTATGGCTGCGGCCTCGCGCCAAACGCGCCGTTCGTCGTGGTGAAAATACCCGTGTTTTCATTCGCAAAGATGCGCGGGGTCGAAACCATACTCGGGCCCGAGATGAAGTCCACCGGGGAAGTGCTTGGCATCGACGAGACCTTTCCGGCCGCATTGCGCAAAGGATTCCTTGCCGCCGGGATCAAGTTGCCCGGCACCGGCGGAAGAATTCTCGTTTCGATTGCGGACGGTGAAAAAGAAGATGCGATCCCGATCTTGCGGCGGTATGCCGCGCTCGGTCACCGGCTGGTCGCGACGCCCGGTACGCGCGAACATCTCCAAACCGCGGGGATCCACTGCGAAGAGGTCAACAAAATCGCCGACGGCTCGCCGCACGTCCTCGATCTGATCCGTCAACGCGCGGTCGATTTGGTGATTAACGATGCGCAGGGCGGGCGCGAGATATCCGACGGCTACAAGATCCGCCGCGCCGCGGTTGAAGCGAATATCGCCTGCCTGACCAGCCTCGACACCGCTCGCGCGCTCGCCGCCGCATTGGAAAGCAGCGCCGGACCGCCGCGTTCGCTGCAAGAGTATCGCCGCTCTCACATACGGATAGCATCCTGAGATCCTCAGTCTCCGTTAAACTCGGGATACTCTTCGCTCTCCTGTTCGGCGTGTTGGCCGCCCGCCAAGCTTACGTGCAAGTCATCGACGGGCCGCGCACCGCTGCGATTTCCTACAACCCGCGCCACGCACTGCTCACCATCCGGCGCGGGCGCATCCTGGCAAGCGACGGAACCGTGCTCGCGCAAACAGCCCAAGGCGAGCGGCGGTACCCCTACGGTGCATCGCTCGCGCAAACGGTGGGTTACGTTTCCACGCGTTATGGAACCAGCGGTCTGGAAGACGCCTACGACGCCGCCCTCACGCCCGCGGATACTACCGGCGACGCCGGCGCGCAAATTGCCGAAATCGTTGAAGCGTTCACCGGGCAAAGCGCAGCGGCGCGCGGGGCCGATGTCGTCACAACAATCGTCCCAACGATTCAGAACGCGCTCTACTCCCGGCTCGCGTTGCACGCGCGCGCGGGCGGCGTCGTGCTCGATCCGCGGACCGGCGCGGTTCTTGCGCTTGGCAGCGTCCCAAGCTTCGATCCGAACGCGCTCGCCACGGAGTTTGCGGCGCTGCTGCACGACCCGCACAGCCCGCTCCTGAATCGTGCGATCGATGGCCTCTATCCGCCCGGCTCGACGTTTAAAATATTCACGGCGTCGGCGGCCCTCGACTCCGGAGCGGTCACCATGCAATCGACCTTTTACGATCCGGGCTACTTTACGATTGGAAACTTCACGCTACACGATAACGAGTTCGAAGCAACCGGAACACAGGATCTCACCGGAGCGTTCGCGCTCTCGAGCAACGTTGATTTCGGACAGATCGCTTTAAAGATGGGGACGCAATCGTTCTATCAGTACATCGATCGTTGGGGAATAGGAAAATCGCTGGATTTTCAAATCCCGTCGAACACCGACCGCGTCCCGCCCCAAGATTCGATCGTGCCGGGCGAGCTGGCGCAAATGGGTTTTGGCCAAGGCGCCCTGCTTATGACGCCCTTGCGCATGGCGCTGCTGGCGGCCACCATCGCAAACGGCGGCTCCGAGCCGCGTCCCTTTCTGGTTCGCCAGGTCGTCCGGCAAGGGGTTGCGGGCGGAAGCTACGGCGCTTCCGAGCTGGCCAACCCGATATCGGCGGATACGGCGGCGAACGTGAAGAACATGATGATTGCCGTCGTGCAGCACGGAACCGGAACGCCGGCGCAGTTGCCCGGCGTCACCGTTGCCGGTAAAACCGGAACGGCAACCAACCCGTTCGGCGCGGCGCACTCGTGGTTCGTTTGCTTTGCTCCCGCGGAAAATCCGCGCGTCGTCGTTGCGATCGTGGTTGAGAATGCAGGCTACGGCGCGGAGGTCGCCGCTCCGATTGCGAGGGAAGTGTTGCGGGCTGCTCTGAAGTGATCGACTCGGCACACGTCTTCAATAACCGCTACCGGCTCGACAACAAGCTCGGCGAAGGCGGTATGGCGACGGTGTATTGCGGCACCGACACGCTCCTGCGCCGCCGTGTAGCGATCAAAGTGCTGCGCGCCGACTACGCCTCCGATCAAGAGTTCGTACGCCGCTTTTACCAAGAGGCCGAATCGGCTGCGAAGCTGTCTCATCCGAACATTGTCAACACGTACGACGTCGGCCGCGAAGGCAACACGTACTACATCGTCATGGAGTTAGTCGATGGCCCGTCGCTCGCGGAGATCATCACCGCCGACGGCAGGCTTCCCGAACCGGTCGCGCTGGATTACGCCGCCCAGGTTTGCAACGGATTGGCGTACGCGCACCGGCAAGGGCTGCTGCACCGCGACATCAAGCCCGCGAACATCCTAATCACCAAAGACGACGTGGTCAAACTCTCTGATTTCGGCATCGCGCGCGCGGTCTCGCAGCAAACCATGACGATGACGCGTCCGGGCATGGTGATGGGCAGCGTCTACTATCTTTCGCCCGAGCAAGCGCAGGGTTTGGAATTGACCGAAGCCTCCGATCTTTACAGCGTCGGCATCGTGCTCTATCAAATGCTGACAGGAAAGCTGCCTTTCACGGGCGAGTCTCCCGTGACCGTAGCGCTCAAACACATTTCCGATCCGGCTCCTGCGCTCGATCCGTCCGCCGGCGTAAGCCCCGCGCTCGCGTCGATCGTCAGTAAGCTGCTGCAAAAACAGCCCGAGAACCGGTTCGGCTCGGCAAGCGAGGTTGCGTCGGCCTTGCGCGAAGCGCGCGAGCGTCCGAGCTTCGCCGCGTATTCCTTGGTCGACGACGCGCCGGGCTACGGAACGATCGCGGTTCAGCCGCCGCCGCGCCGGTCGCGGCTTCCCGACCGGCGAGTCGACACGTTCGAAGAAGAAGAACCGCGTCGCGGACTCTCCCCATGGCTGGTCGCAGCCCTCGCCCTCGTCCTCATCGGTGCCGCAGCCGTTGGATACGTCATGTCCGCGCACCCGTTCACCCCGGTGCCTCAAATCGCCGTAGCCAATTACGTCAATCAGCCCGACGCTCAAGCGCAAAAGGCCATCGTCAACGCAGGACTGACATACAAAGCCACCCGCCAAACCAGCGACACGGTCGCTCCCAATCACGTGATCCGTCAAGATCCCGCAGCCGGTTCGAAGATCGCCCGCGGCGCGGCGGTGCAGTTGGTCATCAGCAGCGGACCGCCGACCGTCGGTTTGCGCGACGTCGTCGGCTATACGCTCGATGACGCGCAAAAAGATCTGACCGGCGATAAACTCAACGTCGCAGTCGTGCAGAAGTTCGATCCGTCACCCAAGGACAGCGTCATCGACGAACGTCCTAAGCCGGGCACCAAAGTGCGGCAGAACGCGAAGGTGACGCTCGTCGTCTCGCAAGGGCCCGCGCCGATCAAGATGCCGCACCTCGCGGGCTTAACGCTCGATCAAGCGCGCCAGATCGCTGCTAAGGACGGCTTCACGATCAACGTCAGCGAACGCGCCGCCTTTCCGAATATTCCACCCAACGTCATCGAATCGCAAGACGTGCCGGCCGGAGTGCAAGTACCTTCGGATCATTCCACCACGGTCAACGTCGTCGTCAGCAGCGGCGGCGGACTGACGAACGTTCCCAATCTCATAGGCAGCGATTTGGCGAGCGCCCAATCCCAGCTGACTTCAGCCGGTTTCTCGGCGGCGATCGGTTACCTGGTCGAGCCCGGCTCGCCGAACAATGGTCAAGTGATCGCGCTCGACCCGCAACCCGGAACGCCGGCCGAGAAAGGCTCGACCGTTCGTATGACCCTCTCCGTGCCCGGCGAGGTCCCGGATACGAACGGCATGACGATCGAACAGGCGAAGGCGCAGCTCGCCGGCTTCGGCTATACCGTCGGCAACGTGACGCCGACGACCGAGGGCGCGAGCGGAAGAGTCGTGCGCACCGAACCCGAGGCCGGTACGAAGCTGGCGCCGGGATCGCCAGTCAACATCTACGTCAACAACAGCAATCCGCCGTGACCGAAAGAATCCTCGGCATCGATCCGGGCCTGCGCGTGACGGGCTACGGCGTCATCGAATATTCCGGCGGCAGAACGCATGTCATTGAAGCCGGCGTCGTTGCTCCCCGCGCTTCGGACGCGCTCGAATCGCGCTTATGCGAACTGCACGCGGGAATCCAGAAGGTCGTCGCAACGACACACCCTGATGTTATCGTGATCGAAGAACTCTATACGACCTACCGCAATCCGATGACGGCGATTATGATGGGTCACGCGCGGGGCGTCCTCTGTCTGGCGGGCGCGCAAGCCGGCATTCCCGTCGCGACGTTGGCACATTCTCGCGTGAAACGCGCGCTGGCGGGATCCGGTGCGGCCCGTAAGGAGCAGGTGAACCGGATGGTCGCGCAGCTGCTGGGCTTTGCAAAACCGCTGGAGCCAGACGACGTTTCGGACGCGCTCGCGCTGGCCTTGGCTTACTGTAACGTGCGCGAACACGACCGCCGCCTTCCCGAACGGCTGCGGCATGTTCTCTAAGATTACCGGCACGCTGGTCGAGCGCGGCGAGGGGAACGTCGTGCTGGACGTCGGAGGATTATCGTACGACATCATCTTGCCGCCGTGCGTTGAAGAGAAAGTTGCGATCGAGAACGGCGAGCAGCTCTCGCTCGAAATCTATTCCGTCATGAATATGGAGGGCAACACGGGCCATTTTACGTTTTACGGCTTTAGCAACGCGATCGAACGCGAGTTCTTCGAAAAGCTGCTGAGCGTAGCGAGCATAGGCCCGAGATCCGCGGCGCGGGCGTTCTCCCAGCCCATGTCCCGCATCGCCGGTGCGATAGATCGGGGCGATCATGCGTTTCTTAAAACGCTGCCCGGCATCGGCCAGCAAAAGGCACGCGACATCGTCGCGAAGTTGCAAGGGAAGGTGACGAAATTCTTACTGATCCGCGAAGCCGAAGCGGCGCCGCCCGTGCGCATTCCGGATTTCGCGGAAGAGGCGCTGGCAGTTTTACTGCAGCTCGAGTACCGCCGCACGGAAGCCGAAGAGATGATCCGTTCGACGCTCGAAGCCGCGCCCGGCATCAACGATTCCGAAGCTTTGCTGGCCGAAATTTACCGGCAGCGTGCCGCCCATGAGTGACGACGCGCTCAAGCGTTTGTACGGGCCGCCGGGAGAGGGCGATCCCGAACGCGTCGTCGATCCGGTCGACTCGCTCGAAGACGAGGTCTACGGCGCAAGTTTACGCCCGCGTTCGTTCGACGAATACGTCGGCCAAACGACGGTCGTCGAAAATCTCAAGATCGCGATCGAAGCGGCCAAACAGCGCAGCGAGCCGTTGGAACACGTGCTCTTTTACGGTCCGCCCGGGCTCGGAAAGACCACGCTCGCCGCACTCATTGCCAAAGAGCTCGGCAGCGCGCTCCGGCCCACGAGCGGACCGACGTTGGAGAAGCCCAAGGATCTCGTCGGTATCCTGACGTCGCTCGAAGACGGCGACATCTTTTTCATCGACGAGATACACCGCCTCGGCCGCGTGGTCGAAGAGTTTCTCTATCCCGCGATGGAGGAGTACCAAATCGATTTCGTCGTCGATCGCGGCGCTTACGCCAAGACGCTGAAACTGCCGCTCAAACGCTTTACGCTCGTTGGCGCGACGACGCGCGCGGGAATGCTGTCCGCCCCGCTTCGCGAGCGCTTCGGCATCATGCACCATCTCGATTATTACGACGAAGGCGAACTCAAGCGCATCGTGCTGCGCTCGGCAGGCGTGCTCGGCGTCCCGATAGACGATGACGCCGCCGCGACGATCGCGCGCCGCAGCCGCGGCACGCCGCGCATCGCGAACCGTCTGCTGCGGCGCGTGCGCGACTTCGCCGAAGTCCGCGCCGACGGGCGCGTCACCAAGCCCGTGGCGGAAGAAGCGCTTGCGCGCGAGGGCGTCGACGAGCTCGGACTGGACCGTTTGGATCGCGCTTTCTTGAAAACGATTATCGAACAGTATCGCGGCGGCCCGGTCGGCATTGCCGCGATCGCGGCGACGCTTACCGAGGATGCCGAGACGCTCGAAGACGTCGTCGAACCGTATCTCTTGAAGGCCGGCTTCGTCACCCGTACGGCCGCCGGGCGTAAAGCGACGCCTGATGCGTACTCGCATCTGGGCTTAACCGGAGGCGCGCAGCGCGCGCAACAGGAGCGGCTGCTCTGAAACGCTCCGCGTTTCTTGCCGCAACCGCGGCGCTGGCCGGAAGTTGCCGGGTAACGGTCCGCGCTCGCGCGCAAGACGATCCGGCGGTTTCGTCACAAGTCCAAGCGTTGCGCATACTGCTGGGTCAGGGGACGGTGCAGACGGTCGACGCGCAAACCTTTCTGTTTCAAGGCAGACGCTACCGCGGCACCGCGGCGATCTTGCCCGACACCGGTCAAGTCGTTAGCACCGTTCCGGTCGAGCAATATTTGTACAGCGTCGTTTCGCGCGAGATGCCGCGCAGTTGGCCGGCAGAGTCGCTGCAGGCGCAGGCGATTCTCGCCCGCACGTACGTGCTGCAGCGCAGCAATCCCAACCGCGCATACGATTTGGTTCCGTCGGAGGCGGACCAAGTCTATACCGGCGTTGACGCAGAGGCGCCGCAAACGAACGCGGCCGTCGACGCCACCGACGGACAAGCGCTGCGCTTCGGCGCAAGTTTCGCTTCGATCGCGTACTCATCGTGCTGCGGCGGCCGCACGGAATCTTCAGCCGACGCATGGGGCGGCAAACCGCTGCCGTATCTTTCAGGCGTCGCGTGCGACTACTGCAAAGATTCGCAATGGTACCGCTGGACCCAAACCGTTGGCGCGGACGCACTTCGCAGGGCGCTCGGAGGTCAATCTGCGACAATCGGCGATCTGCAAAGCATCACGCTCGACTCTCCCGACGGAAGCGGACGCGCGCGGTTCTGGAACTTCACCGGAAGCAGCGGTTCGGCGCGCATTAAAGCCGCCGACGTCCGGCGCGCCATCGGCTCGCGCGTCATCCCGAGTTTGCTGGTACGTAGAGCCGATTACGACTCGACCGCACAAACTGCAACCATTGAAGGCGCCGGCTTGGGACACGGCGTCGGCTTCTGTCAATGGGGTGCGCGCGGACTTGCCAAGACCGGCGCGAACGCTGCCGCGATTCTCGCGTTCTACTTCCCCGGCACGACAATAGGCGCGACCTAAGAACGTGGCGCTGACGTAGGGAAACCCATGCCGGGCTCGCTTTAGCTATGTTTAATCGCTCGCCCGGCACGGGTTCCGCCTTCGCCAGCGCCTACGATTACGATCTCCCTAAAGAGCTGATCGCGCAGCGGCCCGCGGAGCCGCGCGATTCGTCGCGGCTGCTGGCAGTGCGCGGCGACACCATCGAACATCTGCGCTTCACGGATTTTCCGTCGTTGCTGCGCGCCGGCGACTTGCTCGTGCTGAACGAAACGCGCGTTATTCGCGCGCGCGTTCATGGGCGCCGCATTCCCAGTGGCGGCGAAGTCGAGCTGCTGTTCTTGCGTCCGGCGGCCGAAGCGCACTACGATCCGAACTCGTCGCGGTGGCTCGTGCTCGCAAAGCCGGCGCGGCGTTTGCGGGCCGGCGAGCGCGTCGGGTTTGGAGAGTTCGGCCAAGCGATCGTGATCGACGTGCGCGTGGATGGCGTACGGGAAATCGAATTGCATCTCATCGTCGGGTTTGAGGAGTTTCTCACGCGCGCGGGCGAACTGCCGCTGCCGCCATACGTGACCGAGGATTCAGAACAGGCGCAAGCCGGGTATCAGACGATCTTCGCGCGCGACCCGGGGAGCGTTGCCGCGCCGACCGCGTCGCTGCATTTTACGGAAGCGGTTTTCGACGAATTGAAACGGCGGAACGTTGAGGTTGCGAAGCTTTCGCTCGACGTAGGGCTCGGAACGTTCCGGCCGCTGCAAACCGAGCGAATCGAAGAGCATGTGATGCACGCCGAGTACTTTTCGATCCCGCAAGAGACGGCGCGCGCGATAACGCGTGCGAAAGAAGAAGGCCGGCGCGTGGTGGCGGCCGGAACGACCGTCGTGCGGGCGTTGGAAGCGTCCGCGGGCGATCGCGGCGAGATACGGGCCGGCGCCGGCGAGACCGATCTCTTCATCAAGCCGGGGTTTAAGTTTCGGGTGGTCGACGCGCTGCTCACGAATTTTCATTTGCCGCGGTCGACCCTGCTGATGCTGGTCTGCGCGTTTGCCGGGCGAGACCGGATCTTTCGTGCGTACGGCGAGGCGGTGGAGAACCGTTACCGCTTTTTTTCTTTCGGAGACGCGATGTTTATCGAATCGCGCGGTTCTACGGCCAGCGACGCGGCTTCCGTGTAAAAGACCAGACCCGGCGCGGCGCCCGGGCGTTTGCGGACGTGCTTGCGTTGCGTGTAGTCCACGGTGACCTTTGTGCTGTCGCGGCCTTTCGAGTGCAGCGCCGCCAGTTCGGCAGCGATGCGAATGTCGTCGTCAGACGGCAAGGCGCGATCGTCCCGCTGCAGGATGACATGCGCTCCCGGCTGCCCGCGTGCGTGGAACCAGATATCGTTAGGCCTCGCTGTGCGAAACGTGAGCTCGGCATTTTCAGAGGGAGATCGGCCGACGTAGACGCGCGTCCCCGCGGGAGTCACGCCCTGCAAGGGTGCGCGCTTTCGCGGCCGGCTCTTCGTCCCGGCGGCGGCGCGTGGTTTAACCAGTTCGAGTATTTCGCGCACTTGATCGTGTCCGGCGCGTTCGAGCTCCCAGCGCAGCTCTTCGACTTCGTCCAAATTCTGACGCACGGCCGCACGCCGGCGCGCGAGGTGAGCGGCTGCGGTGCCGGCTTTCTTGTAACGCGCGAAGACAGCAGCGGCCTCGTCTTTCGCGGCTTGCCGTTCGGCCGGCGCAACCTCGTGCAGACCGCTGTAGATCGCGTCGCCGCGGGCGCGCAAGTCGTCGCGCTCGGCCGATACCGCAAGCGCGGCCTCGACGCGCGCGAGTTCCACATTCAGTTTACGCGCGCGCTCTTCGAGCAGGCGTTGCGCGTTCGCCCGAACTTTGTCTTCGCTGCCGCCGGATTCGGAGGCTGCCGCCGGCGCCGGGCGGAGCTCCGGCAAGAGATCGATCAGCGATGGCGCGCGCTCGCATGTGGCGTCATCGAATCCGTTTAACGGGACGACATGCGCTTGCAGTAGCAAACCGGCGGCGTCGCGATACACGTAGAGATCGTTACCGCGGACCGCTTCGGCGGACGGTTCCTGAGCGAAGTGCGTGGGCGCTTTTCCAGCGCGCGCGGGCGGCGGCTCGTACGCTATTCCCGGGCGAACCGATCGCGCGGCTTTTCCGGAGCGGCGGAATTCTTTGAGCGCCGCCACGACTATGCCGCCTTTTGCAAGGACGATATTTCCAAAGCGCGGCACCAGTTCGCAGATCAGGTCGTAGGATTCGGGAACGCCGAAACGCGACTGCGCGGCAAATTGCAGTTTCACGATGCGCTCGCCCTCGATCGCACGAGCCGCAGTAAGCGTCTTTCCGCGCAGTGCCGCGCCTGCGGCGCGAATGAAGCCCGGTTCGGCCGCGATGGGCAACTCGCCGTCCTCAACCGTCATGAGCGGCGTCGGCGCGAAAACATCCGCGCAGAGCAGCTGCGTGCGGCCCTTTTTCCAGAGCGCCATCGCAAAACGTCCGTCCTCGAGCTGCCCCACGTCGCGGACGCGCGCGCCGTCGAATTCCGCTGCGATCTCCCATGCTAGGCGCGCGATCAGGATAGCGTCAGTCCGCATCCGCCCGGCGTCTTCTGTGATACAACATATGCATGGTCAGAGGCATCATTATGCTCCCGGACGTCCTTCGCCCGGGCCCGGCAGGGCCGCTCTCGTGACGAGGGGACCCACCCGCCCGGTAGGAACACTAGGCCCTTTGCCAGAGAGGAACTCCGCCGTGTTGGGCCCGGGCCTGCTCTTCGTGGTCTCCGGCCCATCGGGGGCCGGCAAGGACACGCTCGTGGACGCGCTCCTCGCGCGGACGGAGCGCCTCCGCTACTCCGTCTCGGCCACGACGAGGCCTCCGA
>JAAXCW010000007.1 GCA_013036095.1 Vulcanimicrobiota bacterium | reverse complement strand
TCGGATCGCAGAAGCGCTACATGCACTTCTATAATTTCCCGCCCTTCTCGGTCGGCGAGACTCGTCCGATGCGCGGACCGGGCCGCCGCGAAATCGGCCACGGCCATCTCGCGGAACGCGCGCTCGTGCCCGTGCTGCCTTTAAAAGAAGACTTCCCTTACACGCTTCGCCTGATCAGCGAAGTCCTCGAATCCAACGGATCCTCGTCGATGGCGTCCGTCTGCGGAAGCTCGCTCGCGCTCATGGATGCGGGCGTGCCGATTCGCGAGCACGTCGCCGGCGTCGCAATGGGCTTGATCCTCAAAGGCGACAAGTACACGATTCTCACCGACATCCAGGGAATGGAAGACGCACTCGGCGAGATGGACTTCAAAGTCGCGGGCACCAAAAAGGGCATCACCGCAATTCAGATGGACATCAAGGTCCAGGGCGTCACGGTGCAGATCATGCGCGAAGCGATGGCCGAGGCCAAGAAATCGCGCTTGTTCATCATCGACAAGCTTGCCGAAACGATCGCCGAACCGCGCGCTGAACTTTCCAAGTACGCGCCGCGCATGATTGTCGTGCAGATCAATCCGGCCAAGATCAAAGACGTCATCGGCCCGGGCGGAAAGATCATCAACAAGATCATCGAGGAGACCGGCATCGAGAAGATGGACATCGAGGACGACGGCAAGGTGTACATCACTGCGCTCGATGGCGAGTCGGCTGAGAAAGCTCGCGCGCAAGTCGAGGCGATCACCAAAGACATCGTTGTCGGCGAAACCTACAAGGGCGAGGTGACGCGCATCATCGCCATCGGTGCGTTCGTCAAGATATTGCCGGGCAAAGAAGGCCTGGTTCACATAAGCCAGCTCGCGCCGACGCGCATAAACAAGGTCGAAGATGTCGTCAAAGTCGGCGATGAACTCATGGTCAAAGTCATGGAGGTAGACGGCCAAGGCCGTCTCAATCTCTCTCACAAGGCTACGCTGGCCGGTGTCTCCGGAAACGGTTCGTTCGAACCGGAGCCGGCACGCGGCGGCGAAGGCGGCTTCGGCGGAGGCGGCGGCGGAAGCCGGCGCCCGCGCAGACCGCGGCGCAGGGAGTAGCAGCAAAGGCCCGCAAGTGCGGGCCTTTATCTTTCTATTATAAGGAAGTCCGTGAAAGAAGCAGTTCTCGTCACCGGCGCTTCGACCGGAATCGGCTACGCCGTCAGCGCCTTGCTCGCGAGCGAAGGGTTCACCGTTTTCGCGGGCGTCCGCAACGCCGCCGATTCGCATCGGCTGGACGCGATTCCGGGCGTCGTGCCCCTCCAGCTCGACGTCACCGATACCGAACAGATTCGCGAGGCGGCGCAGGTCGTGCGTCAAAGCGGCAAGAGGTTGCGCGGCGTGGTCAACAACGCGGGCATCGCCGTGCCGGGCCCGCTGGAGTTTTTGCCGGTCGACGAACTGCGCCGTCAATTCGAAGTGAACTTTTTCGGAACGATCGGCGTGACGCAAGCATTTCTGCCGGCGCTGCGCGACTCCAAAGGGCGCATCGTTTTCATCAGTTCGGTCTCGGGCCAGATCGCGTCCGCCTTCGTTGGAGCTTACAGCTCGTCGAAGTTTGCGCTCGAAGCGGCCGCCGACGTGCTGCGCATGGAGCTGCGAGGCTCGGGAGTCGGCGTCTCCGTCGTTCAGCCGGGCAATGTGGACACGCCGATCTGGAACAAGGGGCGCGGCCAGAAAGACTCGCTGATCGCGCGAGCTCCGCAAGTCCGCGATTATTATGAAAAACATCTTAACGCGCTGGCGAGCCTGAGCGAAAGCCAGAAACGCAGCGGAATCGATCCGATCGTCGTGGCGCGCGTCGTGCTTCACGCACTGACGGCGAAAAAACCGCGCGCGCGTTATCCCGTCGGATCGCCCGCGGGCTGGATGCGCCGGATCTTCACCGCGCTTCCCGAGCACGTGCGCGACCGCGCGCTGATGCGCCGCATGGGTTTCGAGGAATGACCTACGATTCGCTCGGCGATTTCGTCGCGGCGTTGGATCGCGCCGGTCAACTCCAGCGCGTCGAGGCAGAAGTCGATCCACATTTGGAGATAAGCGAGATCACCAACCGCGTCGTCAAGCGCGGCGGCCCCGCGCTTCTTTTCACCAACATCCGTGGATCGCAATTTCCCGTGCTGACCAACCAGTTCGGGTCGCGCCGCCGCATGGCGCTGGCGCTGGGGGCCGGCACGCTCGACGAAGCGGGCGACCGTATTCGCAAACTTCTCGACATGTCTATGCCGCAATCCGCGATGGAAAAGATCGGGAAGTTGCTTTCGCTCGCGCCGCTCGCCGCGGCGCTGCCGAAAACGGTGTCATCGGGAAGCTGCCAGGACGTCGTTCTCGACAAACCCGATCTCACCAAACTCCCCGTCCTGACGACGTGGCCCATGGACGCGGGCCCGTTCATAACCCTGCCGCTGGTCGTAACGAAAGATCCGCAGAACGGGCGCTTCAACGTCGGCATGTACCGCATGCAAGTTTACGGACCCAATGAAACCGCGATGCACTGGCAGCGTCACAAACAGGGCCGCGCGCACGCAAAAGCGTGGGGCGACCGAGTGCCCGTCGCAGTAGCGATCGGCTCGGATCCCGTTCTGACCTACGCCGCGACCGCACCGCTTCCGCCCGTTGTGGACGAATATCTTTTTGCCGGTTTGTTGCGCGGAAAGCCCGTGAAGCTCGTCGCATGCAAGACCGTCGATCTCAAAGTTCCTGCCGACGCCGAATTCGTGCTCGAAGGATACGTCGACAACACGGACGTGCGCGTCGAAGGTCCGTTCGGCGATCACACCGGCGTCTACAGTTTGGCTGACCGCTATCCAACCTTTCACGTGCGGTGCATGACGCACCGGCGCAATCCGATCTATCCCGCGACCGTCGTCGGCAAACCGCCGATGGAGGACGCGTGGTTGGGAAAAGCGACCGAAAGAATTTTTCTCCCGCTTCTGCAAATGGTCGTGCCCGAGATTGTCGACATGAATCTGCCTGTCGAGGGCGGCTTCCAGAATCTCGCGATCGTCTCCATTCGCAAAGCCTATCCCGGCCAGGGCAAGAAAGTGATGAACGCGCTCTGGGGGCTGGGACACATGATGATGCTGACGCGCGTTCTCGTTATCGTGGACGAAGACGTCGACGTTCAGGATCCGCGAACGGTCGCATGGTTCGTGCTCAACAACCTCGACGCGCAGCACGACGTCGTCATGATGCCGGGACCCGTCGACGACTTGGATCACGGATCGTACACGCCCGCGCTCGGCATGAAAGTCGGCATCGACGCGACTCGGAAAAGCGCAGGCGAAGGATACACGCGCGAGTGGCCGCCCGACATGATCATGGACGAGACCACGCGCTCGCGAGTGGACGCACGTTGGAAAGAGTACGGATTAGACCGCATCGAGCGAGCGCTCGAGGCGGACGACTGGTCGGGTCAAAGATAAGGGTTGCTTCTGAGGGCTGCAGCTTTTTTCAAAGAGATCAGAGTCGAACACACGCTTTTTGCGCTGCCATTCGCTTACACCGGCGCGATATTTGCCGCCGGCGGAATCCCTTCGATCCGTGCACTGATCTGGATCACGCTGGCGGTGCTCGGCGCGCGCACCGCGGCGATGGCCGCCAACCGGTATTTGGATCGCGAGATCGACGCGCGCAATCCGCGTACGGCCGGACGCGCGCTTGCCGCGGGCAGACTCGCGCCTTCTGTCATGCTGTGGGCTTGCGGCGCGGGACTCACGCTGCTCGCGATTGCGGCCTGGCAGCTGAATCCGCTTTGCGTGAAGCTCCTGCCGCTTGCGGCGCTCGGCGCGCTCTTCTATCCGCTCTGCAAGCGTTACACGTGGCTGACGCACTTTGTTCTCGGCGCGGTCGACGCGTTCGCGCCGCTCGGCGCCTTCATTGCGATTCGCGGCGGGATCGACCTTGCAGCGGTTTTGCTTTTTCTCGCTGTTACCGTGTGGGTCGCGGGGTTCGACGTGATCTACGCGCTGATGGATTTCGCGATCGACCGCGCGCAAGCGCTCAGCTCGCTGCCCGCGCGCTTCGGCGAACGCGCGGCGCGCAGCTTGGCCATCGCACTGCATGCGTCGATGCTAGCGCTGCTGGTTGCCGCCGGCCTCGCCGAGCATGCAGGCAAGCTCTATGCGCTGGGCATCCTGACGGCAGGCGCGCTGCTGGTCGCTGAAATCCGCGCCCTCGAGCGGGAGCGGGATATCTTCGCGCTCAACGATCTCGTTTTCAAGGCGAACATGGCGTTCTCGGTCGTCTTCCTCGCGACGACCGCGGCCGCGTTTTCGTTGGCATACCGGTGAGACGCAAACACTTTTTGGGTTTGGCAGCAAGCGGCGCCGCAGCGTTGCCGGGGGCGCACGCGCTAGCGCAAAACTTTCAGCAGCAGGTCACGATCGGCATTATCGCACCGCTCTCCGGAACGGGCAGCGATGCAGGGCGGCAAATCGTCAATGGCGTGCGCGCGGCTGTGGACGAAACCAACGTCAGCGTCGGGTCGTTCGGAACCGCATACGCTTACCGCACTTTCGACGATCAGGGCGCACTCGCGCAGATGATTCAAAACGCACAATTTGCCGCGTCGGATCCGTCGATCGTTGCCGTCATCGGGGGTTTGGATGGCAAGCTCACAGCCGCCGCGCTTCCGACGTATGCAAACGCTCAGCTCCCGCTTGTCGTTTCCGCCTCGACCGCCAACGTGATGACCGCGCGCGGCTACCGCAACATTTGGCGCCTGCCGACCAAAGATGGAACCGAAGGTCAGCTCTTCGCTCGCTATCTCGCGCGCCACGGAAAACCCAAACGCGCGATCGCCGTCACGCAAGATGGAGATTACGGTCCGGACGTCGCCGCCGGATTCGTCGATCAGGCCGGCGCGCTCGGAATCGCTGCGGAGACGTACGCGTTTTCGTGGGATTCGCCCGCATTCGGGGCGGCGGCAAAGGCGATACTTGCGATAAAACCCGACTACGTCTATCTCTGCGGTGAAACCAAAGGGTTAGGACCGCTGGTAGATGCGCTGAAAACTGCCGGCTATGCCGGTGGCTTCGGAGCGAGTGAAGGTTTTTTCAATCAGGGAACGCTCGACAAGTACTCGGACGCTTTGAGCGGTGCGCTGGTCTCGACGTCGTTTCCGCCGCTGGACAGAGCGCCTGACGTTGCAAACGCGCTTTCCGATTTTCGCGCTCGCACGCCGGTAACGGCGCTATCAGCATTCGCTTACGCCGCCACGCAGATCGTCATCTCCGCATCGAAACGCACCGGCGCGACGAACCGCCTGGCGATGCTTTCCGCGCTGCAGGCGCCGATTTCTTACGATACCGTCGTCGGCTCGTTTCAATTCGGCTTCGACGGCGACCCGGTCGATCCGAACCTCTATTTTTACACGGTGACCGGCGGATCGCTCAAGTACACCGCGGCCTCTCACCCGAGCGCGTTCATCCTTTAGTTCAGCATGCTCTGCAGCGAAACCGGACGCTGCGCCGGCGCAGGTTTCGGCTGCGTGGCTACAGCTTCGGCATCTTCGAGCATCAGCACGAACCGCAGCCGCCAGGCGCCTAGCGCCAACGAAAACTTCATTCCGAAGAGATCCATGATTTAAGCCTCCACCCGGCGCCATTGCAGCACCGCAAGAGCAAGATATCCGATGACCAGCGCGAGCACCAGCGCCACCTGGGTGCCTAGCGGACCGACGGGCATGCTCTGCATGCCGCCGGCGCCGAGCGAACCGTGATAAGAAATGTGTACGTACTGTATCGGGTCGATATAGGAAAGTGCTTTGGAGACCGTGTGGATCGCGCGAATGATATCGTTGCTGCTGAAAGCCGTCCCCGCCTCAACGCCTGGGATGACGAGCGCCGCAAGCCAGCCCAGCCCGACCACCATGCCGAGCCCGCGTTTCAACGAGGCGCTAAAGGCCGTTAAAGCCGCGTACCATGCGATCGGAGCAAGGAACGCGAGCAGGATGGCGGGCAGCGTATACGCATCGGTATGAAATGTCGGCCACACAAACATCGCGCACACGATCAAAGTCAGCAGAACCATTGCGACCTGAGAGATGGCGATCGTCACCATGTCCACGGCCATGTATGCCACCGCTAAGCGTTCGCGCGAAACGGGCTTGGTCCAAGCGATTTCGAGATGACCGTCATTTTCCTTGGCAAGAATTCCGCCGAGCATCGTCGCTGTGACCAAACCGATTATTTCGGAGATCGCAAAGAGCACGCTTAGGGGTATGTTTGCGGTCATGTCCTGCGTGAGGACAATGTGTTTGATGCCGGCTTTTTGATTCTCACTGATATTTGAACTGCCCATCGAGATGTTGTTATGACTCATCGCATCCGACGCCGGCATCGTTGCGTCCATGTGGAACAGCCGTCCGCGCCGGTCGATGACCGCGTGGATGCGCTTGACCGGATCGTTGACCGTCGTTTCGATCGTGCCGTCGGAGAGCGTTTTCGTCGTGACGTGAGCGGTGCGTGAAGATTGCAACGCGTTTGCCACGACTTCCGGGCTGTGCTCGCTCAGCGCCCACAGCCTAAAGATAATCGCAATGGCGAGAAAGATACCGAGAATGATGGCGATCACGCGCAGCGCGCGCATACCGCGTAGGACTTCCGCGTAGTAATACATCAGCGAGCCTCCACGACGTCGGCCGTCTGCGACCCGGGCGCAACGGCATGAAGAAAAATATCTTCCAAATTCAGGTCCACGATGCGGACGCTCTGCGCGCCCATCGTTGAAAGCGTTTCCGCCAGTCCGCCTCCGCCGGCGGTCACGGTCAATCGCAGGATGCGGCCGGATTGATCGACTCGCTCGATCCGCGGATCGCGGCGCAAACCATCGAGCGCGATCGTTTCCGACGGGAAAATGCCCTCCACGATCTTGCGATCGGACTTCAGGTCGTCTACGGCGCCGGCGAGTATGACGCGCCCCTTCTGCAGAACCGCGATGTGGTCGGCAGCGCGCTCGACTTGTCCGATCTGATGCGAGGAAAGCACGACGGTAGCGCCTTGCGCCGCACTTTCGATGATGAGATTCAAGACTGCACGCTGGTTTACCGGATCGAGACCGCTGGTCGGTTCGTCCAACACGAGCGTCTCCGGATGAATCGAGAAAGACATCACGATCGCCAGGGCGGAGCGCATGCCTTTAGACATCGCGCGCACGCGTTTGCGCGGATCCAAACTGAAGAGATCCATGAGCTGTTTGGCGCGCTTTGCATCGTAGCGTTTAAACGTGCGGCGCTGCATCTCGAGATGCTCGGCGCCGTTCATCCATTCATAGAGAACGCTGCGTTCGGGCACGTACGCGATGCTTTCAAAGAGCGGCGGAGTCAACGGCTGACCGCCGAAGCGCACTTCTCCCGACGTCGCGCGCGCCAACCCCAGCAGGCATTTGAAAGTCGTGGTCTTGCCGGCCCCGTTGGGACCGAGCAGGCCGAAGACGGAACCGGTCGGGATCTCGATGGTCACGTCGTCGACGGCCAGAAAATTTCCGTACGACTTGCTCAAACGTTCGATGGAAATGGTGCTCATTTTTCCTCCGGAAACCACCGCATCAGTGCGGACTCAAAGAGTTCGCGCACGCCGGCGGCAGCTAAACCTAACGACTTTGCTTCACGGACCGCTTGCGTCACCGCTTCGCTCGCGACGTCTGTCGCGGCGCGCGTCTGTTTGGCGACTCCATCCGCCCGCACGAACGAGCCGCGCCCCGGAGCCGTCTCGATAACCGCATCGTGTTCGAGGTCACGGTACGCCCGCGCCACCGTGTTCGGATTGACGGTCAGGTCGACGGCAAGTTGCTTGACCGTTGGCAGTTGCTCGCCGGGGGCAAGGACGCCGAGGGCCACGGAGCGTTTGACTTGCTCGATGAGTTGGAGGTAGATCGGAACGCCGCTGCGCGGGTCTACCGTGAATACTGCAGGCATGGCCGGCTCCTTTAGAGCTTCGGACCCCAGCCTAGGAACAAGCTTCCCTGGTTCGAGAGGGGGAAGCTCGGGCTGCGACGCTCGGTCGCCTCTTGGAAGTTGATGGGGAACGTCATTTCGCTTCTCCTTAGAGTACCAATACGCTGTTGTACTAGTACACTAGTATAATAGCACGAAAATCTGCCCCGTCAACCCCCCCCCTCTTGTCAGTTTTTTTCAGGAATGGGGGAGCCTGCCCGTACCCGAGCGATTAACCATGCCAAAAGCGAGGGGAAGGGGCGGGCTCTCCGTCAAGCCGGGGTTTTGAAATATTTCCGGAACCGCCGATCGCCCAGAATAGCGTCCAAGCGCGAGTCGGGAACCAGCGGGAAGGCGCTCGGCATCTGGCGCCAAGCCCGTCCGAGCATGGCCAACGCCTCCACTCGCTGGCCGAGCGCGATAAACGCAACCGCCAGGTCCATTGCGTCCGCCTTGCCCATACCGCGCTCATGCTTCGCGACGGCAAGCTCGAGGCGGGCGTTGCGCACGTCGGAGGAAGCTGCATAGGCGTGCGCGAGCAACGCCGCGGCCTCTCCTTTGCATCTCCCGCAGTGCGCCGCGAATCCGCGGTACGCATTTTCGGCCGCAGGGTAATTGCCGAGAGCTTCATCTCCCAGACCCATCGCGATATAAGCGTCGGGACGCTGGGGCGAAAGATCGAGCGCTTCGCGCGCGTATGTGACGGCCTCGGGATAATGCCGCGAAAGATAGGCTGCGTTCGAGAGCCATGCCAGCGTCGCGACCGAAACCGGATCGAGCTGCGCGGCTTTCGTCAGTTCGGAAAAGGCTTCGCGATCGCGCCCCTGTTCCAGCAGCGACGCACCATACCATTGACGCGCCGACGCATTGGCGGGGTCCAGCACGAGCGCCTGACGGTATTGTGCGCGCGCGGCGGTCAGGGTGCCTTTCACGTCTTCGGCAATTCCCATCGCCGCGTGCGCTTCAGCAAGGTTCGGTGCCAACGAGAGCGCTTGTCGCGCGAGACTTCGCGCGAGCGCATATGATTGCGACGGCCGCAGTGGGCCGAACCTGTAATTTCCTTCAATCGCATACGCTTCCGCGAGCGCAGCATACCCACGCGCGTTTTTCGGATCGGTCTTGACGACGGAGCGGAAGTAGCGAACGCTTTTTTGCAGGGCGGCTTGCGTGCGCTGCTTCCAATAGTACGTCCCCATCGCGAAGAGGCGCTGCCCATTAGGACTCAGCCCAGCGAGTTCTGGACGCGAGCGAGCCGTGCCGTGCACGAGCCCTAAGCTCAGCGTCACTGCGAATGCGGCAGCGGCCGCAGCGTAGTACCACCGGGCGGCTCGCGGTTGCCGAGGCGGCGACGCGGAGACGGCGCCTGAGAACCTATACCCGCGCCGCGGGACCGTCTGGATGCAATCGGTCCAGTGTTGGCGCAGAACTTTTCGCAGCACGTAAACGTTCTGCGCGAGGTTGCCTTCCTCAACGAACCCCTCCGGCCAAACGGAATCGAGCAAGTCGCGTTTGGTCAGCACCTCGCCCGGACGTTGGGCAAACGCCAGCAGCGTTCGCACGACTTTCGGCCCGAGTGGCAATGGACGCTTGCCCACGCTCAGGAGCAAGCGCTCAGAGTCGAGGCGGAACGGTCCGAAGTACAGCATTTTGATGGCTTTCTGAAGACGGCGAAACCGGTTAAAGATTAATTTAGTAGTTGAAATATGGAGTATCCTCTGAAAATTTCGTCATGCCTCACAGCGAGCGCCATGCTGGCAGCGGTGCTCTTCGCGGGGTCGCCCGCACGTGCATCAGTCGTTGCGACGTTGCAGTTTCCGGCCGTGAAGGCCCCAGCGCCGCCGCCGCTCGATCCGTCGATTCCGGCTGCCGCTTGGCAAGCCGGCGCCATCCCCGAATCCGGCGGGTTCGAGGATCTGACTACGCGCACGGTCGCGCCGCACGCTACGCAGGTGTGGATGATGTACGACGCGCGCAACCTCTACGTCGCCTTTCGCGCCGAGCAGCGCGGCACGCTGATCACTGCCACGCAAACGACCAACGACGTCGGTTTCGGCAACGATGACTTCGTTGGCGTCGAGCTCGACACGAGCGGATCCGGATCCAACGTGTATTTCTTCGAAACGACGCCGCGCGGCGTCCGCTACGAACAGGCGAGCGAAAACGCGCGCTACCGCCCCCTCTGGCAATCCGCTGCAGCGATAAACGGCGACTCGTGGAGCGCTGTCATGATCATTCCGCTCGACGTGCTGCGCATACGCGGCGGCGCCAATCAAGCCTGGCGCATCAACTTTATTCGCAACGTTGCGGCGCCCGCGGAACACTATACATGGGCGTACGACGGCGTGATGCAGGACGGCCAGGTCGGTAATCAGTTCCCACTCTTCACCGACGCGCGCTTTTGGCCGTCGTGGACGGGCATCACCACCGGCGAGACGGCGGCTGCGCGCCCCAAGCCGCGCGCCGAACTCTACACGCTCG
This sequence comes from Vulcanimicrobiota bacterium, assembly GCA_013036095.1. Classification (GTDB taxonomy): domain Bacteria; phylum Vulcanimicrobiota; class Vulcanimicrobiia; order Vulcanimicrobiales; family Vulcanimicrobiaceae; genus Rubrimentiphilum. The sequence continues at coordinate 152,903 of JAAXCW010000007.1, read as the reverse complement.
AGACGCTTGGCCGGGACCGTAAGCTCTTTCAGCAAGCCAACGGGCAGTTTTTGCCCGAAACGGTGCGCGTTGCCGGTCTCGACGTCAGCTACCCGCTGACCAGTACGATCAATTTCGTCGGCACCGTCAATCCCGACTTTTCAAACGTCGAGATCGATCAGCAGACGATCGCGCCGCAAGAGTTCCGGCGCTTCTTGCAAGAGTACCGTCCGTTTTTCTCCCAAGGCGCCACGTTCCTCAATCCGAATCAGGCATCGGCCGGCGGAAACGAACTTTTTTACTCGCCATCGGTCGGCCCGTTCGACCGCGGTGAGAAGGTGGAAGGAACATTCGGCCGCCAGGCGTTCGGCGTCCTGAATTTCCGCGGCTACGATCAAACCACCGGGAACACGTTCGACGATACCGCGTTCGGCTACACGCATACGCTGCAAGACCGCACGTTTCTGTGGTGGGCCGACGGTGTGATGGCCCATCACAGCATCTTCGGCAACGACACGGCACTCGAAGCCGGCATCAAAGGGCGCAACCTCAAGAACGGTTTCGTGTACGGCGTCAACGACGCGAGCGAGCACGGTTCGTGGGTTCCAGGCGGCATTGCGCACAGTCTGAACGGCTTTATCGACGTGCACAAACCGAACTACGAATGGAACATCAGCTACACCGACATCAGCCCCAACTACAACCCTATCGACGGCATTACGGCAAATTCGGATATTCATGGCTTTAATTTCTTCGGAGATACGTTGGGATCGACCAAAGCGTTAAAAAACTTCACCGTCTTTTTCAACGCCGATCGTTTCTTGGACCGCTCCGGCGCCGTGCATCAAGCCGACTCGAGCGTGTTCGTCAATGCGACATTCAAGAATGCTTTTTCAATCGGCGTAGGTCCATCGATCAGCGAACTGCGCAGTTACTCGCTCGTTGACCCGGCCGCTTTTCGCACCAACTGCAACGATCCCAATCTTCCGCGCTCGTACTTCACGGGATACCCGGGCTACTTCTGCGGACGAAGCGATACGTTCAATCTGGCGACGGTGTCGGTAGGCTATCGCGATGGAACCGCCACGCCGGTCGACTTCCAAGCGGCCTATGGAAAATTCGGGTTCGGTTTCGTCGGCCCCAACGACAATGGACCCGACTATATGCACATCTATTCGCTGTCGACATCGCGACCTCTCGGTCACATCTTTTCCCTGGGATTGGAGTACGACGGCAACTTCGAACGCGCCATGACCACCGGTGCATTCGACTCGCAGTGGCTGCGCCGCGTTTCAATTGGCGCGCAGCTGGGGCCTTACGAGAATTTCACGATCTCGCTGCGCTCGATCAGCGGCCGCGGCGGCTTCTCGCCTCCGGGCGTCAATCTCGCGGCGGCATATCACCACCGGTTCCGCAGCGGCGACGAACTGTTCTTGAATTTCGGCACGCCGGCGGCACCGCGTACGCTGGACCGTTTTGTCGTGAAGTATCTTTTCCGCTTCGGCGGCGACGCGGGAACGTAAAGCACCGAAACAAACGTCGTATCGCGCCGTATGAACTTACGGTAGGATGATGATGATGAAAAACAATGTGAACGAGCGGCATGAGCCGCTCAGCCAGCTTGCGCTGCCGGAGAATAACACTCCGAGCCCGACGATCTTGAGCGAACGCGTTACGACAATTCCGACACCTTCGGGCGTTTTTTCGGGCTGGGGTCCTAAAGCTTAGACAGATCTCGCCAGCCGTAGAAGTGTTCGCGGTACGCAAAGCCGTCGATCTCTTCGGTTGTTTCGCAGACGATCTCGGCGCCTAACTTTTCGTAGAAGCGCCGCGCCGGAGTATTATCCGACAAAACTCGCAGCCACGCAGATTGAAAGCCTTCGGCTTGCAGCGCCGCCCCTACGGCGCGCAGCAGCCTTTTGCCAAGGCCTTGGCCTTGCGCTTCCGGTAACACGTAGATCGCGCCGATCTCGCCGTCGAAGCCGTCCACCGGTTCGCTCGAAGCGAGGCCCGTCGCGAACGCAACGACCGTCCCGCGCGGATCGCATGCGACGAAGACCTCCTCTTCGCCGGATTGTAAACGACCGCTCCATTGCGCCGTCCGTAGCTCGACCGTGCGCCGGTCAAGGTGTTCTTGCGGTAGAAGGCCGGCGTACGCGGCGTGCCATGTGCGAACTTGAACGATCGCGATCGCCGCAGCATCGTCCGGAGTTGCGCCGCGTATGGTTGTCACGCCGTTTCGCGCTCGCTCGTTGGGGCTGAACCCAGTCTATTCCAGACGGCTCGCCGTATCACAAAAAATGTCGGGCCGGCCTCGCAAGTTCTAGAACGCTCTCAGCGTGTGTTTTCCCGAACGATGCGATCGACCGTCGTCGGCGGTATTCCTTGGGGTAGTGTCTCCATGAAGATGTTTCCGTGCTTCCAGCGGCGCAGCGGAAGCGTCCACGTATGATCGTGTATCCGCCCGTCCTTTCCCTTGAAAAGGGCCTCAAAGTGCGCGACAGGAGGGCCGCTGACGGCCGTCGTCTCGTTGATGTTAATGCGGTAATACTTCCCGCCGATCTGGGTTTGGTAAAGCAGCGCAACGCGTGGAATCGGATGTTCGCTCACGACGTGGGCATATTGAAATATCGTGTGCGGCGGCAATCCAGCCGGTACGACGATCGTAAATGGCATTTGCCCCTGCGCTTGCGCGATCGTGAGCCGGTCGGCGCGGTGAATAAGGGGCGGTAACGGTTTCACCGACCCTTGGAAGAAACGCGCGAAGCTGGCGGGTAGCACACCGGAGGCCTGACCGGCGACGCCCGCGCTTACGAAAACAACGAGCACCGCGCATGCGTACGCCAAGCCACGCGATCGCGGGCGCGGCCTGGCGGATGGTGTCGGCCGCCATGGACCAGGCGGACATTCCGGGACGACAGCGCGCGCAAATCGGCGCTCGAGCGCCGCCTCGATGATCTGGCTTTCATTCATGATACTGTCTCCTGTGCCGTTGCCGGCGCGGTTGAATCCGAGAGAAGTGGCCGTAAGCGATGACGCGCGATCATTAGGCGAAAACGCACGGTCGCTGCCGGTACACCGAGTGCAACGCCGACTTCCCCGCTTGTTAGACCGACGAAATAGTAAAGCTCCAGCGGCAGACGCAGCGAGTCGGGCAGCATAGCGATCGCCGCTTCGAGATCGAGCCGCGCGGTCGGCTCATCGCGCGTCGACACGCCGCTTGCCGTTTCGTAACCGACCGCCTCTCGACGCTGTAAACGAGATCTCGCGCGCGCGTGGTCTCGTGCGTGCGAAACGATGATCCGTGTTGACCAGCCGGCAAATGCACGCACGTCGGAAAGAGTCTGAAGTTTTGCGCAGATGGTGGCGCAGGCAGCTTGGGCGGCGTCTTGCGCCGCGTAGCGCTCGCCGAGGATCGACCAAGCAATTCGGTATGCGTTGGGCCACAGCGCGCGAATGAGGGCGTCGTAGGCCTGTGCATGCCCATTCAGGGCGGCGATCGCCAAATCCGAGAGCGAGGCGCAATCCTTCATACTATATAAGACGCCGGCCCGCGACGAAGTGTTTGCGCAGCAGATGCTTGGTGCCCAGAAAGGGACTCGAACCCCCACGGCCTTGCGGCCACTGATACCTGAAACCAGCGCGTCTACCAATTCCGCCATCTGGGCTTAGAGGCCGTCCGCTTCGCGGGGCGCCCGCGCGGCCCTCTGTGAAACCGCGCGAAAGCAGCGCTGGTTCCTAAAGGCACGATGGCTGTTCCCCTTCACGCCGTCTCCGAGCAAAGCGAGCTATCGCCGCTGGACGCGTACTCGCAAGCCGTCACCCATGCGGCACAAACCGTCAGCCCCTCGGTTGTGGGGATCGCCGTTCGCACGGGACGGAAGCGCGGAAACGGTTCGGGCTTCATCTTTACGCCCGACGGATTTGTGATGACCAACAGTCACGTCGTGCACGGATCGGATCGCATAGACGTATCGCTGCTCGACGGCCGCGAACTCGCCGGCCGGCTCGTCGGCGAAGACGAACACACCGATCTGGCGGTCGTTCAAATATCCGCGCCCGAGCTGACCGCTGCCGGGCTCGGCGATTCATCGCACCTGCGTCAAGGTCAACTCGTCGTAGCGGTCGGCAATCCGTACGGGCTGCAGTACACGGTCACTGCCGGCGTCGTCAGCGCACTCGGACGATCGCTGCGCGCGCAGTCGGGACGTTTGATCGACAACGTCATCCAAACCGACGCCGCGCTCAATCCGGGAAATTCCGGCGGCCCGCTCGTCACGAGCGACGGTGCGGTTATCGGCGTCAACACGGCGGTCTTTCCCGGACAAGGCATCTGTTTTGCCATTGCAATCAACACTGCCAAATTCATCGCCGCGGTCATCATGCGCGATGGCCGCGTGCGGCGCGGTTACCTCGGCGTCGCGGGACAAGATCTCGAGATCCCGCGCCGGCTCGTCCGCCTGCACGGCCTGCGCGATCCGCGCGGCCTCTTGATCGTAACGGTCGAACCCGGCAGTCCCGCCGAAACGGCCGGACTGCGCGAAGGCGACCTCCTCATTGCGTTCGAAGAGCAACCCGTGCGCGGGATTGACGATCTGCACCGTTTGCTGACGCTGATAGATCTGCGCCGAAGCTACCGTCTGACGGCGATTCGCAAGAGCGAAAAAATACAGCCGCTCGTTCTGCCGATCGAAGCCGCATGATCAGGCGCCTTTTCCCGATCCTCGGAATCACGTTCATCGACATCCTCGGCTTCAGTATGCTGATTCCGCTGCTGCCGTACTTCGTCACGCACTTCGGGGCCTCTCCCTTCATCGTTGGCGTGCTCTTCTCGACGTTTTCGTTCTGCCAGTTGGTCTCCGGACCGATCTGGGGAAATGTTTCGGATCGCATCGGGCGCAAAGGCGTCCTGATCATCAGCCAAATCGGCGCGACGATCGGGTGGGCGATGCTGGGCGCGGCGGGCAGCATCGGGTTTGTCTTTGCAGCGCGAATCCTCGAGGGTTTTTCCGGCGGAAACATCGGCGTGACGCAAGCTTACGTCGCCGATCTCGTGGAACCCAAGGAACGATCGCGCGCGTTCGGTTTGATCGGCGCGACGTTTGGGGCCGGCATGATCTTCGGGCCGCTGATCGAGTCGGTGCTCTTCCAGCGTTTCGGATACAGCGCGCCGTTTTACGCCGCGGCCGGGCTGCAGCTCGTGACGCTGTTCGTCACGATTCGCTACTTACCGGAATCGCGCGGCAAGACCGAAGAAGTGGTGGGGCCTGCCGAAATCGTCCGCACGTTCCAGAACAAAACGTTCGCGCCGCTGCTGTGGCAGAAGTTCGCGCTCTCGCTCTCGCTCTACGGCTGGTTCAGCGTCATGGCGCTCTACCTCGCCAAGCAGTTGCACTTCACGCCGGTGCAAACTGACTATTTCTTCTCGGGCACTTCCACGCTCAACGTTTTCGCCAATGTGTTTCTGATCAGCCGCGTCTCGGACCGGCTGGGGGACCGCGGCATGTCTACGCTCGGGCTCGGAGCACTCTTTGTGGGCTTTGGCCTGCTCGCGATCGTGCATTCGATATACGCACTCGCGCTCGTGGCGGTCCTTTTTAGTTTTGGACTTGCGCTGAGCAACAGTGGGCTGACCGCGCTTATCAGCGTCGCTGCGGATGCAAGGCGCCAGGGCACGGTGCTCGGCGTAACGTCGTCGCTCGATTCACTTTCGGGTATCATCTCGCCGCCCATCTCAACCGGAGCACTTGGGAACCTCGGTTCGCAGTGGTCGGGCGCATACTCGTGTTTCTTTGCGTTCGTCGCGCTTATCGCCGGGTTGATACAAACTCGCCGCGAGCCGCGTCACCGCGCGCAGCTGAAAGAAGAGACCGCTTAAGACTTAGGCGCTCTTGCGGCGTTTGGGCGCGGCCTTGTGCGCCGCGCGCTTTTCAGCAGCTGCAGTCCGCGCGCCGCGCTGCTGCTTGCTCGCCTCGACGCTTTGCGCCAGCACATCCATGAGATTGACCACCTTCGGTCGCGCCGGCGCTTTCTTCGGCTTGGGCAGTTCTTTGCCGGCCGCGCGCGCTTCGATCATCGCGAGCAATTCTTCGTGGTACGTATTGGTGAATTTCTCGGGTTGAAAGTCATCGACGCTCATCGCGTCGATCAGCATCTTGGCCATTTTCATTTCCGGCTCGGGAAGTTTCGTTTCGCCGGGCAGGTCGAGCGTCGACTCCTCGATCATCTCGTCGGCCCAGTGCATGATCTCCAGCACGAGCGCGTCGCCTGACGGTTTCACCGCTGCGATGGTCTCCTTAGTGCGGATCACGACGCGCGCGATCGCAACTTTGTTCGCCTTTTCAAGCGCTTCGCGCAAAAGCGCGTACGCATGGCGGCCCTGTTTGGTCGGCTCCAGGTAGTACGGCTTGTCGAAGTACATCGGGTTGATCTTGTCGAGTTCGACGAACTCAAGGATGTCGACGCTCTGCGTCGCTTCCGGGTTGACTTTCTTGAAGTCCTCATCGGTGAGGATGACGTAGTCGCCCTTTTCGTATTCGTAGCCTTTGACGATCTCATCCCACGGAACGGGCTTGTTGTCGACCGTGCAGATGCGCTCGTAGCGGATCCGCCCCTCGTCCTTGGCGTGCAGCATGTTAAATGATAGGTCGTTTCCGCGAACGGCCGTGAACAGCTTGACCGGAATAGTGACCAAGCCGAAGTTGATAGACCCGGACCAAATGGCGTGTGCCAAGGAAATGCCCCCTGTGGATAACTGCGACTAGGATTATACCCGACGAGGGCCCTCAAAAGCGACCCGCCCCTCGGCCGCGCTGCCAAGGAAGGGGCCTCGCGAGAGCGGATGATCCCTAGTTCCAGGCGCGTTGAGCCCTTTTCAAGGCGGGTTCGAGCGCCGCGGGCTTCCAGTATTTTCCGGACCAGAGATCGCCTTCGTCTTGCAGACGCTTGCGCGCGTTCGCGATGGTCCAGCGCGCGTTGGCCGCTTCGGGCGTGAGGCGCTTCGAGCCGAACTCTTCGATTTCGGACCAATCGAGCGTCATTGAAACAGGGGCTTTATCCCGCGCGCGCACGCCGTAAGGTGGGACGACCGTTTTTCCGCGGCCGATCTGCACCCAGTCCAGCAGCACCGTTCCCTTTGGGCGGCGCGCGATGGAGCGCTCGAGCGTTGTGAGCTTCGGCAGCTCGCGGTTTACGCGTCGCGCCGCGATCTCGGCAAACTGCTTGATCGCACCGTATTCGTATTTCGGCTGCAGCGGAATGACCAAATGCAAACCGCTGCCGCCGGTCGTCTTGACTAGCGGCCGCAGGCCGATCTCCGCTAGCATGTCGTGAAATTCGAGCGCGACTTTCGCGAGCGTCTTCATCGGGCATCCGGCACCCGGATCAAGATCGAAGAGCGCGTAGTCGGGATACTCCAGCGTCGGCCGGTGTGAGTACCAGACGTGCAGAACGATCGCCGCGAGGTTCGCGCACCACGCGAGCGTCGCTTCGTCGTTGCACAAGATGTAGGCGATCTTGCGCGATCCTTGTTCCGCTGAGACGTCGATCGTCTTGATCCATTCCGGCGTAAACTTCGGCGCCTGTTTTTCGAAGAACGATTGGCCGCCGATTCCATCGGGATACCGCTGCAGCGTTAAGGGACGATCTTTCGTGTACGGCAACAGCCACTGAGCCACGCTCAGGTAATAGGCAATCAGATCGCCCTTCGTATAGCCGTCACGCGGCCACAAGACTTTCTCTAGATTTGAAAACGTCAGCTCTCGGCCGCCGACATTCGCCGTTTGCGTCGTACGTGCCATTAAGTCACGTCGTCCGTATCGGCCGGAACTTCGCGCACGCACTCCTTGGGAGTTTTGTCGGTACGCAATCCCAAGAACGCCGGCTGACGCATGACCCCATCGCGCGTCCACTCCGTAAAACGCACCTGAGCGACGAGCTTCGGCTCGACCCAGTGCGCCTTGGTGTTCGATGCGACGTCGTTGGCGAACGGCGAAGTCTTGCGTTCGATTTTCCGGAGCTGCGCAGTCATCGCTGCGAGCATCTTGGTGTCGAACCCCGTACCGACATGGCCGGCGTAGTAAAGTTTCTTACCTTGATAGAGGCCGAGCAGAAGCGCGCCAAAACCTTTGCGGCTGCCGCGCGGCTCGGTGAACCCGCCGATGACGCACTCCTGCTCGAGCTGAGCCTTGATCTTCACCCAATCGCGCGTGCGGCGCTCGTGATACGTCGAGTCGCGCCGTTTTCCGATGATGCCTTCGAGCTGCTGGCGCTGCGCTTGTTCGAAGAAGGCGCAGCCGTCGCCGATGACGTGTTTCGAGTACAACACCAAATCGGGATCGCCGATCGCATGCTCCAAAACCGCCTTGCGTTCTTCCAACGGCGTCTTGCGCAAATCTTTCCCGTCGGCATAGAGGATATCGAAGACCGCGTAGGTCAGCGGATAGTGTTTTGCGTCGCTCGATCGCGCGCTCGGACGGTTGCGGTTGAAACTTCCCTGCAGGCGCTGAAACGAGGAGCGTCCGCGTTCATCGAGGCTCACGATCTCGCCGTCGACGACGATGGGCAGCGTGGTCCATGCGCCACGCAACTCTTCCAGCTCCGGAAACTGCCCCAGAAAATCCAATCCGTTACGTGATACGAGCGAGATCTTGCCGTCTTCGCGGACGGTGCAGATCGCGCGGTACCCGTCCCACTTTATTTCGAAGAGCCACTCGTCGTCATCGAACGGCGCGTCCACGAGCGTCGCGAGCATCGGCGTGTGGATGACCGGAACAGGGTCGCGTTTAGCGCTTTTTTTTTCCTTGGTTGCGCCGCGCGGCGCTGCTTTGCGTCCGGAGTCCCAGTGTGGAGCGCGCGGATCTTTCGCGTACGATTCGACCGTGCGCCCCGTCTTTGCCGACGTGTTATCTCGTGTGATGTCGTATTTCGGATCGACGAACTCGTCATGGTCTTTGATCAAGAGCCACGGGTCGCCGCTGTCGCCGGCGCGCCCTTTGATCCGTACGAGCGTGAACTCGCCGTTCAGTTTTTTTCCCGAGAGAATGAACTTGATTTTTCCGCGGCCGATCTCGGCGGCGGGATCCTCGCCTTCGGCCAGTTTATACCAGCCCTCGTCCCAGACGATGACTTCACCCGCGCCGTACTGCCCTTTGGGAATGATGCCCTCGAACGTGCGGTAGTCGAAAGGGTGATCTTCGACGTGCATCGCCAGCCGGCGGTCTGCCGGATCGCGTGAGGGTCCTTTCGGAACCGCCCACGATTTGAGCACGCCGTCCGCCTCTAAACGGAAATCGTAGTGCAGCCGCGACGCGCGATGTTTTTGAATGACGAAACGCAAACGCTTGCCGCCCTTAACCGGCTTTCCGCGCGGTTCCGGCGTCGTTTTAAAATCGCGCTTGGCGTGATAACGTTTGAGCGAGCCGGGTTCCCGCACCCGACCCGCTCCTTTGGTCGTTTTACTAGCCGGCATTATGCCGATAGGTGCGCGGGTCTAGACTCGCGCTCCTCGGCCGCTCAGCAGGTTGATGATGAGTAGGATCACCGCGATCACGATGATGATATGGATGAGCGGGCTCGCAATGTGCGCCAAAAGAAACCCAATCAGCCAAATTACCACTAAGATGACGATAATCGTCCACAATAAACCAGACATTAGGGTTTGGTACCTCCTCCAGTAGTTGTGGTGTTGGTAGTCGTGGTGCCACCGTTCGTCGACGTGCTGCTGCTCGTCGAGGACCACGGATGCCATACGAAGATCGCGATCAAGATCGCGATGAGAACGACGATAACGATGCCTACGGCAGCCGCTCCGCCCCCACTGCCATCGTTGACTACAACCGGGCCATCAGCCATACGAGTCACTGCTCCTTTCGTAGCTCGGCGAGGTTTATACCCAGAGTGCAAGCGAGCGTACCGGGGAGCGGCGAAGCGAGCGGTATGTGGGTTTGGTCCGGTTTTGTACTCTCGCTGGCCCTGGCCGGCGTCGCCTGGTGGCGCTCCGTGGCGCGGGTGCAGACGTTCTACGAAAGCGAGCTCTATGGGACGGGGGCCGGCGCCCACCGGAAGTACGCGCTGGGGTTCACGGTTGCCGCGGCGGTCTTCCTGGCCGAGCTGGTCCGGCCGGGGCTGCTGAGGACCCCATTCCCGTGGTGGCCCGAGGCGTTCCTAGGCCTGGTTGTGCTGACGGGAATAACGTACGCTTCGGGGTTCCTCCGGGGCGCCACCGGGGAAGACGAGTGAAGTGAGCCCGGAGTTCCATTTTTCGCCGCGGCCCAACCGGGCAGGCGAAATTGCCTGGCAGACGTGGGGAGAGGCGGCGTTCGCGCAAGCCGAGCGCGAGCAGAAGCCGATTCTGCTTGCGATTTCCGCGGTCTGGTGCCACTGGTGTCACGTTATGGACGAGACCAGCTACTCCGATCCGCGCGTGATCGAACGCATCAACCAGCGCTTCGTCCCAGTGCGCGTCGACAACGATCGCCGTCCGGACGTCAACGCGCGCTACAACCAAGGCGGCTGGCCGACGACCGCGTTTCTGGCTCCGGCCGGCGCGCTGCTTGCGGGCGCTACGTATATGCCGCCCGATCAAATGCTGGGCGCACTCGATCAGATCGCCGATTTCTTTAGAGAACATCGCGAGCACGTCGTAGAGCGCGCTGTCGAGCTGCGCAGGGAAGTCTCGGCCGAGCGGCCCGCTTCGGGCGAGCTGCGCGAAACGATGATCGCGCGCGTGCTAGAAGAGACCTCCGACGGATACGATCCGGAATATGGGGGCTTTGGCAACGAACCGAAGTTTCCGATGACCGACGTGCTCGACTTTTTGCTGCAAGAGCACCGCGCCACCGGCGAGCAGCGGCTCTACGACATGCTCGCCAAGACGTTGCTCGCGATGGCCGGCGGCGGCATGTACGATCATGTAGAGGGCGGATTCTTCCGCTACTCGACCACGCGCGACTGGAGCATCCCGCATTTCGAGAAGATGACCGAAGACCACGGCGCGCTGCTGCGCATCCTCGCCGAGTTGACGCGCACGACGCGCAACCAAGCGTTTCGGTCGACGCTCGAATCTGCGATGCGCTACGTGCGCACCGTGCTGCGCGATCCTCAGACGGGCTTTTTCGCGGGCAGCCAGGACGCCGATGAGGAGTATTTCGCGCTTCCGCTCGAGGAGAGGCGCAAACGGGAAGCTCCGTACGTCGATCGCACGTCGTATTCGAACTGGACGGCCGCCATGGCCGGCGCGTTCGCACTGGCGGCCGCCGCGCTCGAAGACGATGGTGTGATGGGCGAAGCGCGCGGTGCGCTCGACGCTTTGCACGAGCGCATGCGCGACGAGAACGGTTTGCTCTATCATTTCCTCGAGCCAGGCGGAACCCCGCACGTGCGCGGACTCCTCACCGATCAGGTTGCATATCTGCGAGCGCTACTGGATGCGCACGAAACGTCCGGAGAGGCGCGCTTTCTGGCGCGCGCGCGTGATTTGGCAGCCGCGATCGACGGTGCCTTCGCCTCGCCTAACGGCGGATACTACGACCACGCTGGAGCGGAAGAGCAAATCGGCAATCTCGCGGTGCGGCAGCGTCCGCTCGCCGACAACTCGCTGCTTGCGGAGTGCTTCTTGCGGCTCGGTGTCTTGGACGGGGACGACGAGAAGCGCGCAACCGCGGAACGCACGTTGCAAGTCTATGCCTCGAACTACGGCGGCATGCGCATGTTCGCGGCGCCGTTCGCGCGGGCGCTGCGCCGCTTTTTCGGCGGTTCGGCGTCCGTGGTACTGGTGGGAACGCCGGAACAAACGAGCGACCTGCGCGAAACGGCTCGCGCGTTGCCGGATCCGCTGCTGGCGGTGCGCACGATTGCGCCGGACGATGCGAAGACGTTACGCGAGCGCGGAATGGATCCACAGCTCGCTCCGGCCGCTTACCTTTGCCGTGGAAACGTTTGCAGCGCTCCGGCCCGCACGGCAGGAGATTTACGCGACGCGTTCGAGGCGCGCTAGTTTCCGGAGCGTAAGAAAACGTTCCAGTACCAGACGCCGTACGAACTTGCGACGCACGAGTAAACGAGCAACACCTTCACCCAAAGCGGCAAACGCACGCGAGCACCTAGGACCATCAGCACGTACAGAAACGGAACGAAGTCCAAGGCGTGGCGCATTCCATATTGCGCGAATCCGTTGACGTAGTACAGAAATGACGGAATGGCAACCAGGATTGCCGCCGTCCACATCGCGACCACAAATGCGCGCGGCTTCCTCGCCCATAGCGCAAAGATCAGCGCCGGACTCGTCCACGTCAACGCAATGCCGGAGTACGACGGACGTATCCACGGAAATACCGCCGAGAAATCCGCTCGCTGCACGAAAAACGACCAAAGCTCGTAACCCAGATACTGCAACCGGAAAGGCGAGCCGGTCGGCGAGCCCGCCGGGTCCTGATGGTACCAGGTCGTGTAGCCGATATCGGCGACGGTTCCCCAGCGCGCAACGTTGTACGCTGAATAAAGCGCGCCCGCTCCCAAGAGCACACCGCCGAATCCTAGCAGAACGGCGCGCAAGCGCGAGGAGTCGACGCGCCAACTTTGCGGCTGCGGATCGGATGCGATCAGGAGTGCGGCATAAACCGGAATTGCGAGCACCAAAGAAAAACGCGAACCGGCCGCCGCAACCGCCCATAGCGCAACCAGCCATCCGCGACGTTTTCCGCATAACTCCACGAGCGCGAGCAGCGTGAACGCTGCCGCGCTGACGTGTGCGATGAACCAGACGTCGCCTAGCATCGCGCACCATAAGAGATCGGTACCCGCCAGCAAAACCGCGGTTAACCACACATTCGCCGTTCGCCCCAAGCCCAAACGCTCGCCCAGCTTCCACGCCGCGCCGATCGCGACGCCACAAAGGATCGCCGAAAGCAGCGTTTGATTTGCAGCCGCACCAGCAACCGCTACGTAAGGCAAGAGCAGCAGCGCCGGCACGGGACCTTCGATCACGTAGTGCTCTCCGCGGTACGCAAGCGCATCGATATAGCTTCCGGGCCATGCGATCCACGTGTGGCCGTGCAGCAGTGCGCCGGCGAGCAGAACGTAGTTGTTGTACGGCGTCGAGCGGAAGTGGCCGGCGATCAACGTGATTAACGCGGCGACGATTCCCGCCGTCACATACCCGCGCACCTTCACTGTTTTTCGATCCGGTAGAGATCGGGCGAACCGGGAATTCGAATCAAACGATAACCCGGCACCGATCCGAAGACCCTATCCACAACGTAGACGTGGCGCCCGCTGCGGACCCAGCCGGGCACGCGCGCGGCTTCGTCACTCAGCCACGCGCTGTCGACAATCCGGCGCCCCAGCGAACGATCCACGTACGCGGCGTAGGCCAGCGCGGTCGAATCGATCCACGGCGCCAGCAGCACGGCGTCGTCGGGCGTTCCGCCTTGCACCGTCCGAATCAATCCCTCTGCGCCGCTCGATTTCGGCTGCTCGAACGTACTTCGATTGAGAATCAGCAGCGTGAGGGCAATCGCCGGCAAGATCAGTGCCGAGACGACTCGCAGTTCCGGCATCGCCTTTGCGAGCGCATTCGCGCCATAACCCGCCAGTATCGCGGTGACGATGAACGGAATCAGGAAGTAGCGTGCGATATCCGCTTCGACCGAATACCCGAAAGCGAAAACTGCCGGGCAGACTGCTGCCAAGAATAGCGCGACTGCGAGCCACGGGCGGCTGCGCGCGAGCGCAATCGCACCGGCGGCGGCAACCAAAATTCCAAGCGCTGTGAATTCACGCCACAGATAGATGAAAAACGGCGGCGCGCCTGCGCGGTATGTCTCCGGACTCAAGGCGGCCGAAAACGCCTGCAGCGCGCCGTAATCCGAGCCGCTCAAGAAACTGCGGAATCCGTCCCACGTTGCCGGGTGATTCATGTCCCAGAACGCTTTGCCGGGCGGCTCCCCGAGCGCGAGCGTCGGATCGAGCCGCGCGTGCGTCACAATCGCGCTGCGAATCGGAAGATACGCATAGAACGCGACGCCGAACGCGAACAGCAGCATGCCTTGCGCGAACGTGCGCAAGCGGAGGGCCCGTACGCGTGCAGCGGAAGCGACGGGCAGGGCCGGCGCGAGCAGCGCAGTCACGGGATGGGTCGCGACGGCGAGCCCCCAGCAAAGCGCGCCGAGCACAAACGCCCGCGGTTCGGCGCGCAGGTACCAGCGAACACAAAAATACAGCGTCAGCGCCGCGAGCGCCGCTGCCAGCGCATGCACCTCAGCCCGAGTGCCGCGCGTCCAAACAACTTCGCCGAAGGCGAATACCCAGCTCGCGCCCAGCGCAATCCAAAGATTACATTTGAGTTCGCGCAGCGCTGCAAAGATCGCCCAGGATGCCGCGCTCATCGCGATCGCGCTGAAGAACGCAATTCGCCACGCTACCGATCCGGCCGGAAGAAGATGCGCGAATATTCCGGCGGCGATCGTAAATGCCGGAAACCCGGTAGGGTGGGCGATCCCAAATATCCACGGCACCACCTGAGACTCTCCCGTATCCCAGTAGCTGACCGCGCCTTCGAGCGACGCCACATATACCGCCAGCGGCACTAGCCATGCGGCCCATGGCGCGAGGCGATCAGTTAGAATGTCGGCAAGACCGCCGAGGGCAGCGCTCGCGGAGAATGGAACGTCGACTGCGGCAGAGCGGGCGGAAATTGATAGCCGCTAAAGGTGATGCGTTCGCGCGCAGCGCGGCCGTTCACGGTTCCCTGTACCGCGATTGACGACGGCACCCAATATTTTCCGGCCGGAGTAAATGCCAGGGTTCCGTCACCGCGCGCTCCTGCTCCGATGCTGTGAAACCGTATCTCGCGCGGCAAGAACGTTTTTCCGTCTATGGTCAGCGTACGTACGGTGAATGCGGCCGGCGCGCCCAGCGGAACCGCGCGGTACAAGTAATCGTATCTGCCGTTATTGACGATCGGCCGCACGAAAAGAAAAACGTATCCTGTCGTGCGCGGCGCCAGATCGTGCAGCGTGTAGCGGTTGCGGTAGCGCGCGATGCGCGTCGTCTTCTGTTTGACGCCGTCGACGACGAGGGTTTCGTCACGGACCAGATTTCCGCTGCGATAGACGCGATGAGTTTGATCGATATCTTGCGGGCCGGCTTGCGAAACTGCGTACATAAAAACGAGCGTCTGCGGATCTTTGGTCGCCGTGAGTCGCGCTTCGTAGCGCTGCAGGACGAGCTGCGAATCGAGCACCTTCGGCGGAGTCAGCGCCGCGGCGAACATTGCGAGCGCGGCAATCATGCCGGAAGCACCGCGTCGCGAATCGCCTTCAGCGCCGCCTCGGCGCCGGCGGGATTCTTTCCGCCGCCTTGCGCTTGACCCGGCTGACCGCCCCCACGCCCGTCGATCAGCGGCGCGGCGAGCTTGACCAGATTGCCGGCATGAACCCCGCCCTTGACGAGATCGTCGCTGACGCTCACTAGTAAACTCACGGTCTCGCCATCGACTCCGGCGAGCGCGATCGCGCCGCTGCGCACGCGTTGCCGTATCGCGCTGCTCAAATGGCGCAGCGCTTCGGCGCCCGCTTCGGGAACGACGGCGCCGACGAAACTGCGATCGCCTTTGCGCTCAACTTTCTCAACGTAACTCTGCGCGTCGGCCGACGCAAGCTGGGCCTTCAAATCGCCGACCGCGTTCTGCAGCTCCTTCACGTCGCTCTGCAGTTTTTCGATGCGTTCGCCAAGCTCTTCGGGGCTAGTAGCAAGTGCGGTTGCGAGATTGCCGACGAGCTCTTGCTGATGCTGTACGTACTCTTCGGCCGTGCGCGAAACGCACGACTCGATGCGGCGAATCCCGCTGCCGATCGAAAACTCGCTGAGGATCAGAAACAAGCCGAGTTCGCCGGTCGAGTGCGAATGCGTTCCGCCACAGAATTCGACCGAAGGTCCAGCCGTCACGACGCGGACCTGCTCGCCGTACTTTTCGCCGAACATCATGATCGCGCCGCTCGCGCGAGCTTCTTCGATCGGCAAAACGCGCGTCTCCAGCGGCGTATCGTCGCGGATCATTTCGTTGACGCGGTGTGCGATCTGGCGCTTTTGCGCGGACTCGAGAGCGCCGTGCGGCCAGCGGAAATCGAAACGCATGCGATCGATTCCCACCCACGATCCGGCTTGCGTTACGTCATCGCCCAGCACGTCTTTAAGCGCGCGCTGCAGCAAATGCGCCGACGTATGGTGACGGCGAATCTCACGGCGCCAATCCTCCGAAACTTCCGTGCGCACGCGATCTCCGACTCTCAATTCTCCCGAACGAACCGTGCCGGCATGCGAGATCGCTTCGCCGGCGTACTGCGTATCCGAGACTTCG
Source organism: Vulcanimicrobiota bacterium (assembly GCA_013036095.1). Classification (GTDB taxonomy): domain Bacteria; phylum Vulcanimicrobiota; class Vulcanimicrobiia; order Vulcanimicrobiales; family Vulcanimicrobiaceae; genus Rubrimentiphilum. The sequence continues at coordinate 136,567 of JAAXCW010000007.1, read as the reverse complement.
AAGAAGGCGGACTCCGAGCGGAGCGCACCGCGGTCGCCAATCTGTCCGCCTTTTTCCGCATAGAACGATGTGCGATCGAGCAGCACGTCGCCGCGTTCGCCTTCGCGCAGCTCGGCCACCGGTTCGCCGTCTTTGAGCAGCGCCACGATCGTGCCCTCACCTTCCAAGCCTTCGTAGCCGGTGAACTCGCTTTTTATCGCCGGCAGATCGGAGATCGCAACTGCCGGCCGCTTAGAAGCGGCGTCCCGGCGCGCGCGTTCGCGCTGCTCGTTCATCGCTTGCTCGAAGCCGAGCATGTCGACGCTCAGGCCGCGTTCCGCGGCAATCTCGCGCGTCAATTCGACCGGAAAGCCGAACGTGTCGTGCAATTCGAAAGCGGCTTGACCCGGCACGAGCTTGCTCTTGCGGATTGCGGGCTCTTCGAAAAGCGCGGCGCACCGCGCCATCCCGCGTTCCAGCGTACGGTCAAACGTTTGTTCTTCAATACGCAGCGCGTCCACGATTCGCGATTGGTTCGCCCGCAGCTCCGGATAGCCGGACTCGAGCGACTTGACGACCGCGGGAACGAGCTCCGTCAAAAACCCATCGGGATAGCCGAGCAGACGTCCGTTGCGAATGGCGCGCCGGATGAGAAAGCGCAGCACGTAGCCGCGATCTGTATTGCTCGGGTAGACACCGTCGTTAATCAGGAACGTAACGGCGCGAACGTGATCGGCGATGATGTTGCGCCGTTCGAGCTGTCCTTTTTCTGAAAGCGCAGTCTTCCCAACCCGCGGCTGGGCCTCGATCAGGCCGGTGAAGAGATCCGTTTCATACATCGAGCGCTTGCCGTTGGCAATCGCGAGCGTCCGGTCGAAACCCATGCCGGTGTCGATCTGTTTGCGCGGCAATTCGACGAGCGCGCCGTCGGCGCCGCGATTAAACTGCTGAAAGACCAGATTCCAAAACTCGATGAAACGGTCGCCTTTGTTCGGTCCGTCGTCGTCCGGGCCGGCTGCGTACTCGGGACCGTTGTCGTAGAAGAGCTCCGTGCATGGACCGCACGGCCCCGTCGATCCCATCGTCCAAAAATTCTCTTCATCGAAGCGCGTGATCCGTTCGGGCGGAATCCCGACCTCGCGCCAGATCTTTTCCGCTTCGTCGTCCCCGGTATGCACGGTGATCGCGATGCGCTTCGGATCGAGCTTGAGGACTTTGGTTACGAACTCCCACGCGTAGCCGATCGCCTCGCGTTTGTAGTAGCCGCCGAAACTGAAGTTGCCCAGCATCTCCATCAGCGTGCCGTGGCGGCCGGTGCGCCCGACGTGTTCGATGTCGCTCTTGGCGCCGGCGACTCGCAGACAGCGCTGGACCGTCACAACGTTCTCCGCCGGAGGCGGCTCGTCGCCTAAGAAGGCCGGAACGAACTGCTCCATTCCCGCGATGGTGAAGAGCGTCGTCGACATCGCGTCCGGAATCAAGCTCGCGGATTGGACGTGCTTGTGCCCCCGGGACGTAAAAAACTCGACGTACGCCGAGCGCAACTCCTGGCTCTTCATGAATCACTACAGTATAAGGGAATCGCCAAAACGGCGCCTGCCTCGGTTTGTCTAGTCCAGCTAGACAAAATTAGCCCACCCGAGTAGACTACTGGCATGGTTTTAGACGAGCGCCTCCTGGCCGAAGCCGAATCGGCGTCGGCGCGCATCACCGCCTTGGAGCGAGAGACGGCAGCGGCGACATCCCAGTACCATCGCACTATCCGGCGGCTGCACGTCGCGGGGAGCTCCATGCGCGAGATAGCCGACGCGCTGCAATTGAGTCATCAACGCGTGCACCAAATCGTCGACGCCGCCGGGGGTGCGCCGCGGCGCTGGAAACTTCGCAGCAAGCCGCCCCGCCCGCTGGTTTGTTCGTTCTGTGAAAAGGCGAAAGACGACGTGACGAAACTCGTCGCCGGCGCTGCGGCGTATATGTGCGGCGACTGCGTTGAGGCGGCGGCAAGCTTCGACAAAGTGCACGCTGCCAGTACGTTACGATGCTCGTTTTGCACGAAACCCCGAAAAGCCGTCACACGGATGGTCGCGGGCGCGCAGGCGCAGATCTGCGACGACTGCTTGCACTTGTGTAAGGAGATCTGCGAGAACGCCTAGGCTACTCCTGGAGCACGTGCCGGAGCTTCTCTAACGCCTTTTGCTGAAGCCGCGAAACGTGCATCTGCGAGACGTTCAGACGCTTGGCGATCTCCGTTTGTGAAACGCTTTCGTAAAAGCGCAGGTAAAGAATGACGCGCTCGCGGCCGGTCAGCACTTCGAAGGCGCGCTCGAGGTTAGCTTTGTCCTCGAGCAGCGCGAGGCCGGCGTCGGTCGTTCCGATGTAATCGGCAAGCGTCTGCGATTTCTTGTCGCCTTCGCCGGAGAGCTCGGTGTCGAGCGAAAGCAAGTTGTACGCTTGTCCGAGTTCTTGCGCTTCCAAAATATCTTCTTCGGTCGCGTTCAAATGCTGCGCGAGTTCCGCGACGGTCGGGCTTCGCCCGATCTTGACGGAGAGTTTTTCGATCGCGCGGTTGACCGCGAGATTGAGTTCTTGTAACCGGCGCGGAACTTTGACGGCCCAACCTTTGTCGCGGAAGTAGCGTTTGATCTCGCCGACGATCGTCGGCGTGGCGTAGGTCGTAAATTCGACGCCGCGTTCGAGGTCGAAACGATCGATCGCCTTGAGCAAGCCCACGGTTCCGACTTGGATCAAATCATCGAGGGCCTCGCCCCGGTTGGCGAACTTCACGGCCAAATACCGCACCAAGTTGAGATGCGCGACGACGAGCTCGCTGCGCAGCTTGTCGTATTCGGGCGTTCCGGGATGTTTCTTGGCTTCGGCAAAACGCCCGAAAGCTTCGCGCGTCTTGTGCCTATCCCAACGCTCTTCGTCGGTGTGCGAATGCACTACGGCCTCGGCACGCTAATGGGCGACTTTTTTTGTCATCACGAGATTCGTTCCGCGGTCCTGGACGTCGTACTCGACGGAATCCATGAGGGATCGAATCAGGAAGACTCCCAGCCCGCCGACGGTCGGTTCGTCCGCCCGGCGCGAGCGTATTCCTTCGGGGCGCGTGCCGCTCCCGAAGTCGCAAACTCGAACCGTCAAGCCTTCGGGTCCGGTTTCGCAGGTGATTTGGATTTGGCCACTGCCCTCCGCGTGTTGAATGCAGTTCGTGCAGGCCTCGGCGACGGCCAGCTTCACGTCCTCGATATCTTCGATCGAGAAATTCAGTCTGTTGGCGACCGCAGCTACCGCCAAACGGGCAACGGCAACCCATTCGGCTTTGCTTGGAATGCGCAGCTCGACGACGCCCAGCGTTCCTTGCGGCTGCATGACGGGCTGGTTCACACCAGCGCCTGCATAGCCGCGTCCTCGTCGTCGTAGATGCCGAAGATTTTCACCAGGCCGGTGATGTCGAAGATCTTCTTGATCTGAGGATTGGTGCAGACGAGATTCACCGTGCCGCCATGTTCGCGGACACGTTTGAGTCCGCCGATCAGGACGCCCAAGCCGGTTGAATCGATGTAACGCACTTTCTCCAAGTTGATCACGAGATTGTAGTGCCCTTTGTCGATCAACTCGCCGATGGCATCCTTGACCTTCGGCGACGTATAGACGTCGATCTCGCCGTTGAGATCGACGACGTACGAGTCGCCTTTGGATTCCCGAACGTCTACTTTAATATCCATGTGCTCCTATGTTTCCGACGCTTTACGAGTCAGGTCGTCAGGCATGTTCGACCGCGCTGAGTCGACAACGTCCCGTCCGCGCTGGTACAGGTCGCGCAGGTCGCCCGTGGCGTCCATGGCGCGGTTGCCGGCCTCCCGAGCTTTACCCACGATCATATCCCGCGCATCCTCTTGCGTAATGACGTAGGCGAGAATGACTCCAGCGATCGCGCCCGCTACGAAACCGCCGAGGAATCCGTTACCGCGCGGCCGCGCGCTCCCGTTGTTTTGCTGTTCGTTCATGATGGTTCTCCATTGGAATTGCCGCGCACGATGCGGCGAAGTCCCGCGCTTATGCCGCCCAGCGCCGCTCCGACGTTGACGATCGCGGGCGAAATCGCTTCCTGCGTCACTTTAGCGGCGCTCGCAACCGAGCCGGCGACTTGCTCCAGCGACGACACGGCGCCCGACAGACGGGCGATCGTGCGATCCGCGGTGTCGGCGATACCGCCGACATGCGTCAGCGTTTCGGCGACGGGACGTCCGAGCGCGGCCATCTGCTCGTCGACACCGTCGAGCGTGCGATTGAGCCGGCGCAGCGTTCGCGCCAAACTCAGCATCGCGAAAAAGATGCCCAGGCCTGCTAGAAATGCACCCAGCCCCCCCGCAACATCGAGAAAGGCGGCCCAACTAAAGCCCGTATTCAAAAGTGTCCTCCGCCGGCAATGCCCTGGCGTGAACCAACTATTCCCCGTTCTGCTTGGTTTGAAAAGCCAAACGCCTCACGCATCCCCGAGACACCCCGTTCCAGGATCTCGCCGGCGCGCGCGATCTCTTCGTCGGTCGTGAGGCGCCCAAGTGAGAGCCGGACGACGCCCCGCAACCACTCCGGCGCGAGCCCGAGGGCGGCGACGACGTGGCTGGGCTCGACCACCCCGGACGCGCAAGCGCTGCCCGCCGAAACCGCTAGCCCGTCGAGGTCGAGCCGGGCCAGCAGCCGGTCCCCTTCGATGCCGGAAAACGCCAGGTTCAAGTTGTTGGGCAGGCGCGGCGCTCCGCCGCCGTTCACCCGGACGCCCTCAAGCCGCTCGCAGATCAGCGCCTGCAGACGATCCCGCAGCTTCCCGATGCGGGCTGCGGCCTCGCCGCGCTCCGCCGCCGCCAGTTCAAGCGCGCGCGCCATGCCCACGATGCCGGCAAGGTTTTCCGTCCCGGCGCGCTTGGCGAACTCTTGCCCGCCGCCATGCACCTGCGCCGCAATCGCGGTTCCCTCGCGCACGAAGAGTGCGCCGACGCCCTTCGGACCGTAAAACTTATGCGCCGCGATCGAAAGCAGATCCACTCCGAGCTCGCGCACGTCGAGCGGCAAGTACGCCGGCGCCTGCACCGCGTCCGTATGGAAGAGCGCCCCGCGCTCGTGCGCTAGCGCCGCGAGCTGCGCGAGCGGCGCGATTGTGCCGATCTCGTTGTTCGCGTACGCGACCGACGCGAGCACCGTGTCGTCGCGGAGGGCCGCTGCAAACTCTTTGGGATCCACGCGCCCTTCGGAATCGACCGGCAGCAACGTGACTTCCCAGCCTTCGTCGCGCAGCGCGTCGAGCGTATGCAAAACCGCGTGGTGCTCGGTGACTACCGAGACCAAATGCCGGCCCCGCGCGCGAGCCGCCTTCGCGACTCCGGCGATCGCGAGGTTGTCCGCCTCCGAGCCGCTGCCGGTGAAGACGATCTCCTTCGCCTTGGCTCCCAGGATGCGCGCTATCCGCTCGCGCGCGTCGTCCAGCGCGGCCCTCGCCGCCCGTCCCTCGGCATGCACGGAGCTCGGATTGTAACCGGCGGCGCCGAAAAACGGCAGCATGGCTTCGAGCACTTCCGGCCTCACCGGCGTGGTCGCGGCGTGGTCCAAATAAATTCGCGGCATTTCAGGATATTCTCAGAACTCGGAGGTAGCCTTTATTCGTGCGAAGCTCCATTGCACACTCCGAGAAGTAGCAACGGGAAGAGAGGGTCCGGAAACGCCGGGCCCTCTTTCTTTTTCGCGCGGGGTCAAACGTCCGAATTGGGTGCGCGGACCGGGTCCCATGTGGCTTGGCCACGCGCTCGCTGCGGCATCCGGCCTCCCCCTTCGACAATGCTCAGGACTCGGCGCTTCGCGCCTCGGCTGGTGAGTCAGACGACCTGCGCCGACATGGCACCCGGTCCGCGCAATTATCTCGGTAACGCTTATTTTTTCCGACGTTTCTTTATCCAATCGACAAATTTGGATTCTTCGCCCTGTTTTCCGGGGTTGAAATAGGCGCGGCTTGCAATGTTGTCCGGTAGATATGACTGCAAGCGTTCTGCCGGCGGCAAATCGCCAGTCTGCGATTGATATTCATCGGATGCGTGGGCGTATTCGTACTCTTTTCCGTAACCTAATTCGCGCATGAGCCCGGTCGGCGCGTTGCGCAAATGCAGCGGCACCGGATCGTTGCGCGTACCTTCGACGTCCGCGAGTGCTGCACTGTATGCGCGGCCGACGCTGTTGCTCTTCGGCGCCGTCGCGAGATAGAGCGTGCAGTGCGCGAGCGGATAGAAGCCTTCCGGCATTCCGACGAAGTGTACGGCTTGCTGCGCGGCCATCGCAACCTGCAGTCCGCGTGAGTCTGCGAGTCCGATGTCTTCCGACGCGAGGATGACGAGGCGGCGCGCGATGAAGAGCGCGTCTTCGCCGGCATCGAGCATGCGCGCGAGCCAATACACGGCTGCGTCGGGATCGCTTCCGCGAATGCTTTTAATGAAAGCGCTGATGACGTCGTAGTGCTGCTCGCCGCCCTTGTCGTAGCTGATCGAGCGGCGCTGCATCGCATCGGCGATCAGCGGCGCGTTGATCGTGCGCGCGCCGCCGGATTCGGGCGCGGCGTTGACGGCGAACTCAAGCGTACTCAGCGCGACACGCGCGTCGCCGTTCGAAAGCGACACGAGCGCGGCGCGCGCGTTTGGATCGAGAACCACGGACTGCGCGCCGAGCCCGTTCTCTTTATCGAGCAGCGCGCGATCGACGATCGCGCCCACTTGTTCGTCGGTGAGCGCCTTCAGCACGAAAACGCGCGAGCGAGAAAGCAGCGCCGAGATCACTTCGAACGACGGATTTTCGGTCGTCGCGCCGATCAGCGTGATCGTGCCGGCTTCGACGTAAGGCAAAACCGCGTCTTGTTGAGCTTTGTTGAAGCGATGGATTTCGTCGACGAAGAGCACCGTGCGCTTTCCGAGCGCGCGGCGATGCTGCGCTTCGGCGACGACGCGGCGCAGATCCGCGACGCCCGCGCTGACTGCGGAGAGCGAACTGAAATGCGCGCCCGTCATATTGGCGATAATCTCGGCGAGCGTCGTCTTCCCGGTGCCCGGCGGGCCCCACAGAATCAGCGACGGAACGGTGTCGTTTTCGATCGCGCGCCGGAGCGCGCGGCCTTCGCCGACGATCTGCTCTTGTCCAACGAACTCGTCAAGCGAGCGCGGCCGCATCCGCGCGGCAAGCGGCGCTGGGCCGGCCGCGGAGCCGAACAAACTCGGATCCACGGTTACGGGATTTTTGGGCCGTGGAGAATGATCGGTTTCGGCGTCGCAATTGAGGGCGTGATGCCGGGAAAAATCATCGTCGCGTTGCCGTCGGCTTCGCCATCGCCTGTCATCGTGTTGTAGGTCGCCGTATCCGCATCGAGCGTGCGTTCACCTTGCACGACGTGCACTTTTCCGGAAAGGTCGAGCCGGTGCGTGATGTCGTTGAGATGTGCTTTCTGAGCGTCGACCGTCGTCTGGCCTTGCACGTAATGGACGCTGCCGTTGGCATCGTATAAGTGCGTGATGTCGTTCACGACGACCGTATCCGCCGTCAGCGTAGCGGGATCGCGCCTGACGGCGGACGCGCTTTTTAGGCCGAACGTTCCGCTCGCGTCGTGCACACTGACGTTTCCTGAAAGCACTGCCTGTTTTTTCCGGTAATTGCCGGTCGCGCGATCCGCTTGAACGACCGAGCCGTCCGCGCGCGTCATCGTGACGTGCTTAGGGGCTTTGAACGCGCCCGTCCTCAAGTTCGCTTCAACTTCGGTTGTGGTGAGCGTCCAGGCGCCGACCGTCGCAGAGCTCTTCGTAGGCGGCGAAAGCTTTTTTGGCGCGGCACTTCCCAGAGCACCGCTCGACGCGGCGAGCAGCATCAGCGAGGCGGCGGCTTTACGAACATTCATTGGTGCATCGTTACGTTTCCGTAGAGATGCAGATCGTGGCTGAACCCGTTCATGATCGCGCGATCTGCGGTGACGTAGCTTCCACCTTGGATGAAATGTACGTGACCGGTAGCGGTGTAAATTTTCGAGACGCCGTCGATCTGCAGCGCGTCGCACGTCAACGTGGCGGGTTTCGATCCCCCGACCGCTCCGCTGCCGAAGTTCGTAAGCACGCCGTTGCGATCGTGCAGGGCCACATTTCCTTGCAAGTAGGCCTGTTTGGTTTTCGTGTTTCCGCTGGCACGATCGGCTTGGATGTCGCTCCCCGTACGTGTGAGCTGCACGTGTCCCGGCGTGGAGAACGATCCCGTCTGGTAGTTCCAGTCGAGTTCTCCCGTGCTGACTTGCCAGTCGCTGAAATTAAATCCGGCCGCGGGACGCGGCGGCGGAGCCGCCGCCAGCAGCGCGACGCCGAGGACGAAAAGCAGGCTGTGTATCGTTTTCATGTTGCGACCCGATAACGTACGAGAGGTCCTACCAGCTCGCTTAGGCGCTCGTAGGGAACAACCCCCTCGCGGAGCAGCACGGGCTGGGGTGTCGTGAAATCGATGACGCTCGACTCGCGTCCGTACTTGGTGGGACCGTTTTCAACGATGAGATCGGCCGCCGGCAGTCCGCCGGCGTCTCCACCCCCGAAGTACGGCTGCTCCCCGCTGAGATTTGCGCTGGTCGCGGCGAGCGGACCGCAGCGGTCGAGGATAGCACTGCAAACGGCGTCGTCGGGAACTCTGAATCCCAAGGTCGGCAGCCCGGCGCTCATCTCGCGATCGATAAATGCGGGCCGCCGCATGATGATCGTCACTGGTCCCGGGAGCAGCTTCCGTACCGCCGAAGCGACCTCGCGCTGATCGCGCACGTACTCGAGAAATTCAGCGGCGGTGGACAGATGCAGCGAAAGCGGTTTGTGCGCCGGGCGGCTCTTCGCGCCGTAGATGCGTGCAATGGCGTCGAGATCGAACGGATCGCAGCCGATGCCGTACACGGTGTCGGTCGGAAAGATGACGATGCCGCCGCGCAAGACGACGCTCGCAACCTCTTCGGCGACGAGCTCGAGCGGCTCGGTTCGCGCGTCAATCCTCTCCGGCGTGTGAATCTCCGGCGGCCTAGAGCCGGACCCACATTCCGGTGCCGTGCGCGACGCACGACAGAGGATCGTCGGCGACGATCACCGGGATGCCGCAGACTTCGGCGAGCAATTTATCCAAGCCGCGCAACAGCGCGCCGCCGCCGGTCAAAATCACGCCGCGATCGATGATGTCGGACGAAAGCTCGGGCGGCGTTTTTTCCAAAACCGATTTTACCGCCTCGACGATCGCGCCCACAGGTTCGGAAAGCGCTTCGCGGATCTCTTCGCTCGTCACCTTAACGGTGTTGGGCAGACCGTTGATCAGATCGCGTCCGCGAATCTCCATCGCGAGTTCCGATTCGAGCTTGTAAGCGGATCCGATCTTGATCTTGATCTCTTCGGCCATGCGCTCACCGATCATCAAGTTGTAGACGCGGCGCACGTAACGGATGATCGCTTCGTCGAGCTTATTGCCGGCTACGCGCAGCGACTGGGAGACGACGATGCCCCCGAGCGAGATAACTGCGACGTCGGTCGTGCCGCCGCCGATGTCGACAACCATACTGCCCGACGGTCCGTCGATCGGCAAACCGGCGCCGATCGCGGCAGCCATCGGCTCGGCGATGATCTCGACGTGCCGCGCTCCGGCGAGCTTCGCAGCGTCTTTGACGGCGCGCTCTTCGACGCTGGTGATTTCCGCCGGCACGCAGATGACGACGTTGGGCTTGGGGCGGAAGAGCGTCATGTACCAGGAGCGGTCCCGCATGACTTTCTTGATGAAGTAACTGAGCATCGACTCGGTTACTTCGAAGTCGGCGATCACACCGTCGCGCAACGGCCGGATAGCTTGAATGTGTCCCGGCGTGCGTCCCAGCATTTGGCGCGCCTCCTCGCCAACGGCCAGCGTCTTGCCGGTGTTCATGTCTTTCGCAACAACCGAGGGCTCGCGCAATACGATGCCCTTGCCCTTGACGTGCACGAGCACGTTGGCCGTACCTAAATCGATCCCGATGTCCAAGAAAGCCCCTTTACGAGTAAATGATTATTGCGCTCTGGCTCGTGTCTTAGGATACGCGCTCGTTTCGAAAAGTCCGGTCGGTTCGACGAGCGGCGTGATACCACTCGATCGCTGAACTTGCCCGCCTAAGCCGGAGAGCATCTCTTCGAGGCGTTCGTAACCGCGGTCGATGTATTCCAAGCCGATGATCTCCGTTTCGCCTTGCGCGGCCAGCCCGGCGACGACCAGGGCGGCGCCGGCGCGGATATCCGGAGCCTCTACCGGCGCGCCCGAAAGCGGCGAGCCGCCTTTGACGACCGCCGTGTTGCTTTCCATCGATACGCGAACTTCTGCGCCCATGCGCGCGAGTTCGTTGACGTAAGAAAAGCGCGCGTTGAAGATCGATTCTTCGACGATGCTGTTTCCCGGCGCGGTGCAGAGAAACGAAACCATCTGCGGTTGCAAGTCGGTCGGAAAACCGGGAAAGGGCGCCGTCAAAATATCCGTGCCGCCCGTGATACGGGTTGCATTGACGCGCAGCCAGTCGTCGCCGCTGGTCACTTCCGCGCCGCACTCTTGTAGTTTCAAACTGAGCGCGTGAAGATGATCGGGCTGACAGCGCTTTACCGTTACGTCGCCGCGCGTGCTCGCGCCGCAAAGCAGCAGCGTGCCGGTTACGATGCGATCCGGAATGATCTCGTACTCGACGCCGTGCAGCTCGTTCACGCCGTCGATGACCAGCGTATCGGAAGCGATGCCGCGGATCTTCGCGCCCATCGCGATCAGGAAGTTGGCGAGGTCGACGACTTCAGGTTCCATCGCGGCATTTCGGACGGTCGTCGTGCCCTCGGCAACCACCGCAGCCAGCAGCGCATTCTTCGTCGCGCCGACGCTGGGCGTGCGGAACTCGATGTCAGCGCCTTGCAGCCGGCGCTTCTTGGCCGTGGCGATGAAGTAGCCGCCCTTGTTTTTGACGTCGCATCCGAGCGCTAAAAACGCCTGCTCGTGCATATCGGTCGCGCGCGTTCCCAACACGCAGCCGCCGGGAAGGGGAACTTCCGCGCGGCCGAACCGGCCGATCAACGGACCGACGAGATCGAACGACGCGGCAAGCTTGCGAACGAGCGTGTACGGCGCTCGGATAAGCGCGACGTTGGAAGCGTCGATCGTCACGCTGCCTTCGCCCTCGTACCGCAAACGCGCACCGAGCGCTTCGAGCAGCGACCACATCACGGAGACGTCGGTGATGCGCGGCACCCGGTGCAGCGTCACTTTGCCTTTGGCCAGCAGCGCGGCCGCCATGATCGGGAGCGCGGCGTTTTTCGCGCCGTGCGTAGCGATCGCACCTTCAAGCTGCGAACCGCCGCGCACGCGCAGCGTCGTCTCGAGCCTGTCTAAAGTATTCATTGCTGCAACGGCTCGCACGTGAGAACGTGCGCGTCGTACGGTCCGCCGCGCAGCTCGAGCTGCATGCGCCCGGTCGGCGTCACGCGCAAGAAAACTTCGCTCCATTCATTGCGCTGCAGCTCCAGCAGATCGGCGTGTCCGCCGATGAGCGCGCCGGCGAAACGTCGCCCGCCGGAGTCGGCGAGCCTGATCCGTCCGTCCGAATACAAACCCGCAACCAGTTCCGCGGTCGCATCGGAAGCGCGGTAGAAGTTCGCGCCTTCGTCGGGAATTTCAAAGAGAAAGTCTTGAGGGCCGCTCTCACGCTTGGATTGCACCGGCTGCACGGGCCGCACCGCCGCGGCGGGTTCGGCCGCGGGAACGCGGCGCTCAGGCGACGCCTTGGGTTTGGGCGCGGATCCGTTCGCCAATTCCATGGCAAACGAGCCGAACGCCAGAGCCGCGAGCTCCAGCGCAGGTCCGGCTAACTTCGTCCAGCCCGGAGTATGCGCCACGTTAGGTGTTTCGCCGGAAGGCTAGTGGTGTCCGGTCAGCTGCAGTTTAGCGCGCGCAAAGCCCGCAACCGCCGGATCGGCCGTTTCGGCAAGCTCGGCGCGGGTTTGCGCGACATCGACTTCTTCGAAGGCGACGGCGCGATCTACTAAAACTGTGACGCGATCCGGCAGCGCTTGCATGAAACCTTCGCCCGTCGCGAGCTCGAGCCGACGCGATGCGCCGTTCTCCACGATGTTCGCGCGCAGCACGCCGGGTTTCAGCGCCGCCAGGAACGGAGCGTGGCGGGGCAAGATGCCCTCTTCGCCTTCGGTCGTCACGGCGATCACGAGCTCGGCATCGCCTTCGAAGATCAGCTTCGCCGGCGAGACGAGCTTGAACGGAACCGTCATGAGACCGCCGCGCCCAACTTCTCGGCGGCGGCGCGCACGTCGTCGATGCCGCCTGCGTAGAAGAACGCCTGCTCCGGAACGTCGTCGACCTTGCCGTCGAGGATTTCCCTGAACGCCGCAATGGTGTCGGAGAGCTTCACATACTTGCCTGCGGTGCCCGTGAATTGTTCGGCGACAAAGAATGGCTGCGAGAACATGCGCTGGATGCGGCGCGCGCGCCCGACCGCGATCTTGTCGTGCTCCGAGAGTTCTTCCACACCGAGAATCGCAATGATGTCTTGCAGGTCGCGATAGCGCTGCAGCGTTTCCTGAACGCCGCGCGCCACGCGGTAGTGTTCTTCGCCGACGATCTGCGGATCCAAAATGCGCGAGCTCGACGCCAGCGGATCGACCGCCGGATAGATTCCCAACTCGGAGATCGGGCGCGAGAGCGCCGTCGTCGCGTCCAAATGCGCGAACGTCACCGCGACCGCCGGGTCCGTGTAGTCGTCGGCCGGGACGTACACGGCTTGCACGGATGTAATCGATCCGCGGTGCGTCGACGTGATCCGCTCTTCAAGCGATCCCATGTCGGTCGAAAGGGTCGGCTGATAGCCGACCGCGGACGGCATGCGTCCCATCAATGCGGAGACTTCAGAGCCGGCTTGCAGATAACGAAAGATGTTGTCCATGAAGAGCAACACGTCGGCGCCCATCTCGTCGCGGAAATATTCCGCCATCGTGACGCCGGTTTGCGCGACGCGGAAACGCACGCCCGGCGGTTCATCCATCTGTCCGAAGACGAGGGTCGTCTGTTTCAAGACTCCTGACTCTTTCATCTCGAGCCACAAGTCGTTGCCTTCGCGCGTCCGTTCGCCGACGCCGGTGAAGACGGAGAAGCCCTTGTGCACGCTGGCGATGTTGCGAATGAGCTCCTGAATGAGCACCGTTTTGCCGACGCCGGCGCCGCCGAACAGTCCGACTTTGCCGCCGCGCGTATACGGCGCCATCAAGTCGATGACTTTGATGCCGGTTTCGAAAATTTTCGGCGTCGGATCTTGCGCTTGGAAATCCGGCGGCGGACGGTGAATCGGCCACTGCGCCGCGGCCTTCACCGGCTCGTTGCTGTCGATCGCTTTGCCGAGGACGTTGAAGATGCGGCCGAGCGTGCCTTCGCCGACGGGAACCATGATCGGCCCGCCCGTCGCCGTCACGGGCGCGCCTCGCATCAGACCGTCGGTCGCTCCGAGCGCGAGGCAGCGCACTTGATTGTTGCCGAGCTCGTCCTGCACTTCCAGCACGATGTCACGCATCTGCATTGCCGTGCCGCCGAGCTCAACTTGCCCTGAGTCCGTCGAAGGGTCGCCCTGCGCCTTACCATTGCCTTTTGCGTGATCTTCGTTCACGCGAACCGTGAGCGCGTCGTTAATGTTGGGCAGCGTCTCCGCGCTAAACTCAACGTCGACGACGTTTCCGAGAACTTGTACGACTTTACCGGTTGCTGGCATCAATGTTCCTTACTTTTGGTATCGTTGCGGCGTTCGGTCGGCGTCCCATTTCGTTCGGCGAACGGTCGCGATCCGACGTCCTGTCGGAGCGCTCCCTGCGCGTTTTCGGCGCCTCCCGCCATCCATGGCTCCGGCGCGAAAACGCAGCCCGCCCAACGAAACGAGACGCCAACCGAACGAAGATCACTATGTAAAATCATGTACCTGTTAATGCCTCAGCTCCGGAAACGATCTCTAAGAGCTCCTTCGTGATTGCCGCTTGACGGGCATTGTTCATCGCGATCGTTAGTTCGTCGATCAGTTTGCCGGCGTTTTCGGTCGCGTTGTTCATCGCGAGCAGCTGAGCCGCGTAGAACGACGCATCGGTTTCGAGCATCGCCGAAAACAGCGTGAACTCCAGATATTTTGGCAAGAGCTTTGAAAGTACGAACTCCGGTGAAGGCACAATCTCGACCGCTCCGCGGGGTCCCGCATCCTTAGGAGCGGCAGCTTCGCGCTCGATTGGAACGAGCTGCCGCATCTCGGGGCGCTGCACCATCATGGAAACGTGCTTGGAAGAAACCAGTGTAATGTCGCCGATCTCTCCGGCCGTAAAATCGGCGGTGACGCTCTGTGCGAGCTCGTGCGCCGTTTGCAGTTTGGACGGCGCGTTCAGGGGCCAGGCCGGCCGATCTCCTAGTCCCCAGCGGCGCACCGCGTTTCGAGCTTTAATCCCGACGGTGTAAAAACGTGCGTCGCTATGCTGACGCCAATATCGCTCGGCTTCGCGAATCACGTTCGAATTGAACGCGCCGGCCAGTCCCTTGTCCGCCGTCATGAGAATCACGCCCGAAGGCACGCCCGCTTTGCCGGGATTCATGAACGGATGATCGATGCTTGCCGAAGTAGCGATCAAGTCTTGCAGCATCTCGCCAAGCGCGTCGGCATACGGGCGTGCTTGCTTCTGCGCCATCTCGGCACGCCGGATTTTGGCGGCCGCAACTTGCTTCATCGCCTTGGTGATCTGCTGCGTGTTCTTCAGGGACCTAATCCGTCCCCGAAGATCCTTTACCGATGCCATTAGAAGCTTTTGTTGAACTCCGCCAGTGCCGCGTCGAGTTTTTGCTTGGTTTCGTCGGCGAGCTGTCCGCTCTGTGCGATCGCCGATGTGATCTCGGGATGCTTGTCGTGCAGAAACGCCACGAAACCGCGCAGCCAATCCTGCAGGCGCGGGGTGGGAATATCGTTGACGAAACCCTTGGTTGCTCCGTAGAGAATCGCGACTTGATCTTCGACCGCCATCGGCTGGTATTGCGGCTGCTTGAGCAGTTCGGTCAGCTTTTCGCCGCGCAGCAATTGCATTTGGGTGGACTTGTCCAAATCGCTGGCAAGCTTTGCGAACGCCGCGAGGTCGCGATACTGCGCGAGCTCCAGCTTCAGTTGTCCCGCCACGCTCTTCATCGCTTTGGTAAGGGCGGAGCTGCCCACGCGCGAGACCGAGAGCCCGATATCGACGGCCGGTCTGATGCCCTGAAAGAAGAGCTCCGGCGTCAGGTAGATTTGGCCGTCGGTAATCGAGATGACGTTGGTCGGAATGTACGCCGAAAAATCTCCGGCTTGCGTTTCGATGATCGGCAGCGCCGTCAGCGAGCCGCCGCCCATTTCGTCGGAAAGTTTCGCCGCGCGTTCCAGCAGCCGCGAATGGAGAAAGAAGACGTCGCCCGGATACGCTTCGCGGCCCGGTGGACGGCGCAGCAACAGCGACATTTCGCGATACGACTGGGCATGCTTCGTTAAATCGTCATAGACGATCAGGACGTCTTTGTTCTGATACATCAACTCTTCGCCCATCGCGCAGCCCGCGAACGGAGCGATCCAGCGCAGCGCGGCCGCGTCGGACGGTCCAACGGTGACGATAGTCGTGTACTCCATCGCGCCCTTTTGTTCGAGCAGCTGCGCGAGCGCGGCGACGGTCGAGTTCTTCTGGCCGATCGCGATGTAGATGCAGAAAACGCCTTTGCCTTTCTGGTTGATGATCGTATCGACGACGATGGCCGTCTTTCCGGTGCTGCGGTCGCCGATGATCAGCTCGCGCTGGCCGCGCCCAATCGGAATGAGGGCGTCGATCGCGCGCACGCCCGTCTGAAGCGGCTGTTTGACCGGCTGGCGCTGCACGACGCTAGGCGCTACGTTTTCGATCGTCCGGAATTTCTTCGTTTCGATTGGCCCTTTGCCGTCAACTGGCTTGCCGAGCGGATCGACGACTCTTCCTAAGAGCGCTTCGCCGACCGGAACCGATGCGATGCGTCCCGTGCGCCGGACTTTATCGCCTTCCTTGATCCCTTCGTCGGACCCCATGATGACGATGCCGACATTATCCTCTTCCAAGTTCAATGCGACGCCTTGCAAGCCGTTGGCGAACTCCACGAGTTCCGACGCCCGCACGCTGCGCAGCCCGTACACACGCGCCAAGTTCGCGCCAACCTCGATGACGGTGCCGACCTCGTCTTCTTGCACGCCCGCGGTAAACGTGGCGATCTGCTGTTTTAAAATACCGGCAATTTCGTCTGCGTTGATCATTCCTAATTCCTAGCGAAAAGAGTGCGAGCTAATTCTTGAAAACGGCCTTCGACCGAACCGTCGACGCGCCGGTCGCCCATGAGGATACGCAGCCCGCCGATCAGGCCTGGCTGAACGATCTGCGTGACTTCGAACTTCTTTCCATAGATTTTCTCGAGCTGCGATACGACGCTGCGTAATTCGCCGGATTCGAGCGGTTTGGCCGAGGTGATCGTGAGCGCGTTCACGCCGCGTGCCGCCATCTCGAGCGCGGCGTACTCGGCCACGATTTCACGAAGCAACCCTTCGCGCCGTTTGCGGACCAGGAGCAGCATGGTATGCAGCGCGATCGGATGCGCTTTGCCGTCGAATGCAGCCACCAGCGTGCGCTCTTTCTCCTTACGATCGACGACCGGTGACAGGAAGAAGTTCAGCGCGCTCGCGTTGTCGTCGATCGCGTCGCTCAGGACGCGCAGCTCTTTTCCGACCTGTTCGACCGCATTGGCTTCCGAGGCGAGTTGAAAGATTGCCGTCGCGTAACGCCGCGCGAGTTTTTGATTGGCCATCAGCCGTCGCTCCGTTCCAGCGATCGCACGAAAGAACTCGCAAGCTTCTTATCGGCCGCCGCATCCATTCGGCGAGCCGCAGTCTGACGCGCCAGATCGAGCGCTTTCTCGAGCAGTTCGTCGCGGAGTTGTGAGCGCGCTGCCGCGCGCGCGCGAGCGAGCTCTCCCTCGGCGTCGCGCAAGGCGCGTTCGCCCGCCTCGCGAGCTTCACGTAAGACCGCCTCGCGCTCCGCTGAAACGAACGCCCCTAGACGATCCTTGATCGCTACCGCGTCCTGTTGCGCCTGTCCAATTTCGCCCCGCAGTCCCTCGAGCGCGGCCTTGGCTTCGTCGCGGTGACGTTCGGCTTCGTTAATTCGCGCGTTCTGCGCAGCTTGCGCGGCGAGAACGGCCGGCTGAATGAACTTCAACCACATCCAGACGAGCACCGCGAGGAAGAGTAAAGCTGAAGCGACCTGGCTCCATTCCGCGATCGCCTGGTAGTTCATCAGGCGATCTCCGGGACTGCGCGCGCGAACATTTCGTTGGCCAGCTCTTGGACTGCACGCTGCTCGTTCGAACGCGCCGCCTGCACCTCGGAGTTGACCGTCTCGTGAGCCGCGCGCACTTTCTCCGAAGCTCGCTGCGCAAATTCGGTGGAAAGCTTTGCGCTTTCGTTCGAAGCTTCGGCACGGGCTTGCGCCGCAAGCTGTTCGGCTTCGCGCCTGGCGGCCGCACGGATCGCTTCGGCTTGCGTGCGCAGTGCGTTGCCTTCAGCCTGATAGCGGTCGTAGTCGCCGGTTACGCTGTCGATGTACTCACGGCGTTTGGCGATAGCGCGTGCGACGGGGCGCATGAAGACTACGTTCAAGATCGCGAAAAAGATCACGAAGTTGAGCAGCTGAACGATGAACGTCCCGTCGAGTTTGAGGAACACAGTGCGTCCGGTAGCCTAGTGAAGCGCCTTGAGCAGTCCGGGAACGTTCACCACGACGAGCAAGATATAAAAGGCCAACCCGAGCGCGATGATCGGAAACGCCTCCAGCACGCCGACGCCTAAGAACATGAAGAGAAAAATGTTGGGTCGAGCTTCGGGCTGACGCGAGATTGCTTCAACGGCTTTGCTTGCGACGATTCCATCGCCGACGGCCGAACCGAACGCCACGCCGGAGATGATGATGCCGAATGCGAGAAGCGTGAACCCGATAACCATTGCTTGAGAAGTCAAAGCTATGCCTTTCCTGGAGTTAGTGCTGTTCGCCAACGGCGAGCGACAAGTAGACAATGCCGAGCAGCGTGAACAGGAACGCTTGAATGGTGCCGACGAAGAAATTGAAGAACTGAATGAAAAACGGCAAGACCGTTACCGCAAGCGAAAGATTTACGGGCCCGATCATCACTTTCGCAGTCACGATCGACGCGATGATGATGAATAGGAGCTCGCCGACGAAGATATTGAAAAAAAGACGTGCGGCGAGTGTGGCCGGCCGCGCCACTTCCTCAATGAGGTTGATCGGCGCGAGCCACCAAAAGGGTTTGAAGATGTGCAGAAAATACCCTGGGCCCTGCTTGCGAACCGCTACAAACTGGATCATGACGAAAATCATGAGCGCGTAAGCCGCGGTCGTGTTGAGATCGGCGGTCGGCGATCCGCCGAATGGCAGGCCGAGCACTTTGAACGGAAATACGCCGAACTGATTGAGCAGGAAGATAAAGAGAAAGAGCGCGATGAAAAAAGGCACGAAAGGTTCGCCTTGCCGGCCCAGGACGCTCGTCGCAAGGTCGGCGATATAGTTGATGACGCCTTCGAGCACCGTCTGTCGGCGCGTGACGCGCGCCGCGCGGTAGCTCGCTCCTACCCAAGCAAAGAAAAGCAAAGCAAAGCCCATGACGAGCCACGTCGTCATGATCGTATCGGCATGAACGGAGCCGATCAGCGGCCACGCCCAGGTGATGTGCTCGCCTATGTTTTCTTGCACTAACTACTTTCGTGTATCTGCGCGTCTGAGCAGGAGTCCGAACAACCCGAGCGGCGTAAAAAATCCGGCAAAGTACCACAGGGGAATCCACAGGGAAGGAGTCCGAACCGCCAGCGCCACCGGAACTATACCGAATACACACACGCGCAGAAAACTACTTAAGACGAAGACCGCTACGTTGCGGCCGTCGAGCAATCTTTCGTTGCCATGCATCGACAAGAGCGCGTTGGCCAGCCCGGCGGCGGCGCCGGCAAGCAACACGAGGGCGAAGGTGAGATTCCAGAACGCCAGTGCACAGACCGCCAGCGTCACGGCAAACAACGTCCCCAGCGCCATCGACCGCTTGAGCTCGCGGTACAATTCTAAAGAAGGGCTTTCCTTCAAGACGCGTTCGTTTGCTGCAGCAGCATTCGGAACGCCACGTAGCCGCCGAGCACGACACCCGCAAAGAGACCGACGACCACGTAATATTGAGTCCTGTATGCGTGATCGAGCCAGATCCCGATCAGCAGCCCGCCGATGCCTCCGCCGGCAAAAGCCGAACCGGCCGCGACGAGCGCCGCCGCGCTTTTCACTCCGTAAGACCGCCCTCGAAGGGCGCGGGGTAATCGCCGCTCCGCAGACGCGCGAGCAGCCAAGCCGCGATCCGCTCGGAAGCGTGTCCGTCACCATACGGATTGTGCGCGTGCGACATTCGTCCGTACGCGTCCGGGTCCGAAAGCAACCGCGCGGCCGCACCGGTGATTTTCTCGCCGCCGTGTCCGACCAATTCCAGCGTTCCCGCAAGCACGCCCTCGGGGCGTTCCGTTTCCTCGCGCATCACGAGCACGGGCTTGCCGAGACACGGAGCTTCTTCTTGTAGTCCGCCGCTGTCGGTCAGCACGAAGGAGCAGTCGCGCACGGCCGCGACCATGCGCGCGTAATCCATCGGCTCGACGAGTACGACGCCCGGTTCGTTTCCGAGCACTTCATAAGCGATCGGGCGCACGCGCGGCGACGGATGCACCGGCCAAAAGATCTGCGGACGCTGAGGCATGCGCGCGATCTCCAGCATCGCCTCGCACATCTCGCGCATGTGCGCGTGATTCTCGCGCCGGTGCGCCGTCACGACGATGATCGGACGCTGCACGTCGATACGATCCCAGCCGGGCGGCTTCGGCAAATCCTCGCGGGCGGCAGTGAGCAGAAATGCGTCGATGACCGTGTTGCCCGTCACGATAACGTTTTCTTTCGGAACATTTTCGCCGAGCAGATGTTCGCGCGAGAGCTGGGTGGGAGCGAAATGATACGACGCAATCGTGCCGGTTATGCGCCGGTTCATCTCTT
Organism: Vulcanimicrobiota bacterium; assembly: GCA_013036095.1. GTDB lineage: Bacteria > Vulcanimicrobiota > Vulcanimicrobiia > Vulcanimicrobiales > Vulcanimicrobiaceae > Rubrimentiphilum. Next base: position 116,393 of record JAAXCW010000007.1, on the reverse strand, counting down.
CGGGATAGGGCAGTGAAGGGTTGCTCGTGCGCAATCCGGCCTCGACGTGGCCGACGGGGACCTGCTGATAGAAAGCGGCGAGCGCGGCGGCCGTGCTCGTCGTCGTATCGCCGTGCACCAGTGCGACGTCCGGACGAACCTTTGCGAAGACGCCTTCCATCCCGGTCAGCACGCGCGTCGTAATCTCGGTCAGCGTTTGATCTTCGGTCATGATGTCGAGATCGTGATCGGGCCGGATCGCGAAGAGCGCGAGCAGGTCGTCGAGCATCTCGCGATGCTGTGCGCTGACGCAGACGATGCACTCGACGTGCGGATGGCGCTGCAGCTCGGCCACGACGGGCGCCATCTTGATCGTGTCGGGGCGCGTGCCGAAGATCGCCATCACGCGGAGGGGCTGTACGCTCATGCCAGATATAAGGCCGCGGCACCGAGCAAAATGCAGATCGCATAGATCAGCAGCACCGCTTGACGCGCGTTGAGTCCGAACCGAAAGACCAGCAAGTGGTGAAAGTGTCCCAGATCGCCTTCGCTGATGCGTTTCCCCGAACGCGCGCGCCGGAAAATCGCAGCGGCGGTGTCGGCGATCGGCAATGCCAGCACGATCAGCGGCGCGATCAGGCCGACCGCAATTGCCGTCTTACTCGTGCCGATGATCGAAACAGTCGCGAAGACGTAGCCGATGAAATGCGAGCCGCTGTCGCCCAAGATGATGCGGGCCGGCGCGAAATTATAGGGCAGAAATCCAAGCGCTCCTCCGGCCAGCGCGATAACGACGAGCGCGACGATCGGATCGCCCTTTGTAAATGCGATCGCAAACAAGAAGATCGAAGAGATCGCCGTGAACCCGGAGAGCAGCCCGTCCAAGCCGTCGATGAAGTTGATCGCGTTGATCATGCCGGTATACCACAGCAAGGTCAGCGGGTAGCTGACCCACCACGGAAAGTAGATGAAGTCGTTGGGATCGTGCGAGAGCGGCCGGTGAACGTAGTCAATGTGAAAGCCGTAGGCCATGGAGATCAGCGCGACCGTGATCTGCGCGACGAGTTTATAGCGCGGACGAAGGCCCATGATGTCGTCCCACAACCCGACGCAAAGAATGAGCATGCTGCCGAAGAGCAGCCCGATCAGATTATGCGCGGCGGCGAGCTGATCGTCGGCCGGAAGGAAGCCGCGCACGCTCGAGAGCGCGAACCCCAGAACGACGAAAAGCGCGAATGCGAAACCGAAGAAGACCGCCACGCCGCCGATGCGCGGCTTCGGCTCTTCGTGCATGCGGCGGTCATCGGTCACGTCGAACATGCCGACGCGATGCGCCAACCGCAGGATGAGCGGCGTGGTAAAGAGAGCGGCCGCCAAGGCGATCGTAAAACCCGCTATATAAAGGTAGTTGGCCGTCACGGCCGCGCCTGCTCGATTACGACTTCGGCCTCGCGCAGCAGCGCTTCCGCTACCGGATCCGCGTAAGGCGTCTGATAGACCAGCCGGCGCACGCCGGCGCTGATGAAGAGTTTGGTGCAGTTGACGCACGGCTGATGGGTGCAATACGCCGTGGATTTCGAGAGCGTCACGCCGTGCAGTGCACCCTGCACTACGGCGTTCGCTTCGGCGTGCGTAGCGCGCTGGCAGTGTTCGTTCACGACGGTGCAGCCCGCATCGGTGCAGTGCGCCACGCCGGGCGGCGAGCCGTTGTAGCCGGTCGTGAGGATGCGATGATCGCGCACGAGGACGCAGCCGACCGAGGCGCGGGGACACGTCGCCCGCGTCGCGACGGTTTGAGCGATCTGCATGAAGTACTCATCCCACCCGGGACGCACGTTATTTTCGGGACCGGTGGGAGATGGGGACGGAACTCGTGCTGCCGAACATGCGGTCGCCGGCGTCACCCAGGCCGGGGACGATGTACGCATGCTCGTTCAACCGCTCGTCGAGCGCCGCCGTGACTATGCGCACGCTAGGATGCGCCGCTTGGATCGTCTTGACGCCTTCCGGCGCGGCGATCAAACTGATGAACGTCATGTCGCACGCTCCGCGCGATTCGAGCGCCTCTAGTGCCGCCGCACCCGAATTGCCCGTTGCGAGCATCGGGTCCAGCAGAAAGACGCTGCGCTCGGCCAAGTCGTCGGGAACGTTCGCGTAGTAGGCGACCGGCTGAAGCGAGTCGGGATCGCGATAGAATCCGAGGTGCGCAACGACGGCGTCGTCGATCACGTCGAGAAATCCGGGAAGCAACCCCAACCCGGCGCGGAGGATCGGCGCGACGACCGGACGGGTAGCAATGCGCTTTGCCGTCATTTCCGTGAGGGGCGTTTTTACGCGTTCGTCGCGTAGCGGCAAGCCGCGCGTCGCCTCATAAGCGAGAAACGCACCGAGCTCTTCCATCAGTTTGCGGAAAACCGGTGTCGGCGTTTCGCGATCGCGCAGCCGCGCAAGGCGATCGGCAACCGCCGGATGGTCGACGACGAGCAAAGAAGCTGGCGCGCCGGTCATATACTACGGAACGTCGAAACGGCTCGTGAGTTCGCGCACGCGACCGCGCAATGCGTCGAGTTTCGCGCGGGCGCCAATATCGTCAAGTCCTTCGCAGATGATGCTGGCGACTTCGCGGCATTCGGATTCGCCGAATCCGCGCGTCGTGATGGCCGGAGTGCCGATGCGGATGCCGCTCGCGACGAACGGCTTCTGCTGATCGTAGGGAATCGCGTTCTTGTTGACGGTGATGCCGACCGCGTCGAGATATTCCTCGGCGGCTTTTCCGGTCAGCCCGCGGACCGAAACGTCGACGAGCATCAGGTGCGTGTCGGTTCCGCCGCCCACCAAGCGCAGGCCATTGCGCGCGAATTCGTCGGCCATCGCGCGCGCGTTGCGCACGACGTTTTGCTGATAGGTCGTGAATTCGGGTTTGAGCGCTTCACCGAAAGCGACCGCCTTCGCGGCGATCATGTGCATGAACGGTCCGCCTTGAATGCCGGGAAAGACCGATTTATCGAGCGGCTGCGCCCACTGTTCTTTGCAGAGGATCAATCCGCCGCGCGGACCGCGGAGCGTCTTGTGCGTGGTCGAGGTGACGAAATCCGCGACGGGTACGGGGGATGGATGCAAGCCGGCGGCAACCAAACCCGCGATGTGCGCCATGTCAACCATCAACGGCGCGCCTGCTTCGTCGGCAATCTCCCGGAACTGCGCGTACTCCATCGTGCGCGGATAGGCGCTGGCGCCGGCGATGATGAGTTTTGGCTTGTGCTCGCGCGCGAGTCTGCGCACTTCGTCGAAATCGATCAGCTCGCTGTCTTTGCGGACGCCGTACGCGAACGCGTTGTAAAGTTTGCCGCTGAAACTCACTTTGGTGCCGTGGGTTAAATGCCCGCCGTGCGCTAGCGACATACCGAGCACCGGATCGCCCGGCTTGAGCACCGCCATAAAGACGGCCATGTTGGCTTGCGCGCCGGCGTGAGCTTGCACGTTGGCGTGCTCGGCCCCGAAGAGTTTCTTCAAGCGGTCGATCGCGAGATTCTCGGCGACGTCGACGAACTCGCAGCCGCCGTAATAGCGCTTTCCCGGATAGCCTTCCGCGTACTTGTCGGTCATGACCGAGCCCATCGCTTCGCGCACGGCCTTGCTCGAATAGTTCTCCGACGCGATCAGTTCGAGGTTTTGGCGCTGCCGGCGTTCTTCGCCCGCGATAGCCGCAAAGAGTTCCGGATCCTGCGCTTCGATGAGGCTGCCCGAGCTGGCGATCAAAGCGATCCGTCTCCGCGCATCAGCTTGCTCAAAACCCAAATCGCAAATGCCGCCATCATGGCTCCGAGCGCCCATGCCACAAAATTATTGCCTTGGCCGCGCACTGCGGCGTAAACGTCCCAGGCGCAGATGATCACGGCTACCGCGAAGATGATCCACAAGCCGGTGCGCGAGCGCGTCATGTTTTCGCCCCCAGCAATTCACGAGGCGTTTGCGCGCCGGTGACTTTTCCGGCTTCCACAGCTTTGAGCGTGCGCTTACGCTGAGCGTCGCCGTACTCGAAGAGCTGCTCGACGCGGTATGCGTGGCGTCCGCCATCGAACATCGTCGTCAAAAATATCAGGACACAGCGCTCGATCATCTCCCAGCCGGTGAGGCGCTCCGAAAGCGCCAGCACGTTGGCGTCGTTATGGCGGCGCGCGAGTTCGGTCGCCAGCGGCTCGAAAACGGCGGCGCATCGTATCCCCGGCACTTTGTTAGCGGCCATCGATATCCCGATGCTCGAGCCGCAGACCAGTATTCCGCGCTCGGCTTGTCCGGACGCAACCGCTTCGCCGACGGCGTAACCGTACTGCGGATAATCGACCGGCGTGTCGTCGCTCGTTCCGAAATCGAGAACGGTGTGACCGGCGTCCCGCAACGCGAGCGCGATGCGATCCTTATATTCGAAACCGGCATGATCGGCTGCAACGGCGATATTCACAAGGGGTACCTTCCAATATGCGGTCGAAACGAGCGCGCCTATGAAGCTGGCTTGCTCGAGCACGGCTTTCGACGAACAGTTGCGCAGCGGTGATCTCACCCAACTCGAATGGATCGATGCATGCGCGCGGGAGCTCGCAGCCGACGGCGTCGTTTTTGACGTGCGGCATTTTCCGCGCACCGATACGGACTACCTCGCCCAAGTCAAAAAGATGTCCGCCGACCTGGGATTGACCGTGGCCGCGCTGCGCCACGACGGCTTTTTCACGGCTGATCCCGCGCATATCGAGCAAGCGCTGGAGATGGCGCTCGCGCTCGGATCGCCGCTCTTGGCGGCGCCGCTTCCCCCCGCGACCGCGGCAGCGTGGGACCCCGTGCTGGAACGCCTGGGCGACGCCGCGTCGCTGGCCAAGCGCCACAACGTTACGATCGCGCTGCGAAACCAGCCGCATTCGTTTGCCGCGGGTGCGCACGACATGAAGCGCGTTATTAAAGAAACCGATTCGGCGTGGCTGCGCTACGGCCCCGAATTCGAAACGCTGGAAGAAGGAAGCGATCCGCGCGAGCTCTTGCCCAAGACCGTTTTGGTCTGGCACGATATGCGCGCCGGCGAAAGCGCGGCTGAGCGCTTATGCGAGCTGTTGCGCGATTACCGCGGATTCGTGACGCTCGATGCGGCGCAAGGCGACGCGCACGTGCAGCCGTTAAAAGAAGCAGTCGACCGCATATGGCGTCTGTCGTATAAGGTGTGAACCTGCTTTCTCGCAGGTGGGTGCGGCCCGGGCGCCGGTGCGGCAGCCATTTCGGCCACTACGCCGTCGTATCCGGAGCTGATGCTCCCTAGGTACTTTTCTGGGTCCAGCACCTGCAATACGTTGCGCGCCATGCGCAGTCGACGGCCTTCACTCTACCACAGGTCCTTGCGAAAAGCATCCAAGCGCGTGAACGAACGGCATGGCAATCGTCGTCCCGGCCCGGGCGCGCTCTGATTTCCAGCTCGCCAGGGCCTATGTGATCCGAGACAGCGCCGCCCGCCGTCTCTTCGATCGCTTGGAGTCATCCGCGCGAACCTTTCATCTCACCATCGATCGCCGCGGCGACGATCACTTCGATCCGGCAACGGATACGATCGCGTGGGACCCGTACAGTGCACTGCGCACCACGCGCGGTGGAAAGCAGTCGCCCGCGCTCGGCCTCGCGCACGAAATCGCGCATGCCGTTGAATCGCCGCGCCGGGAAGCCGAGCTGAGCGCCCGCGTGCGCGCGGGTTACGACAACGCCGAAGAAGCTCGCGTCATTCGCGGTTGCGAACGTCATGCCGCGCGTTCGCTCGGCGAGGGCGTCCGCTTCGATCATCGGGGAAGTTTGTACCGCGTTCGCACGCCGGTTTCGCGGTAGCCCCGAGCGGGCACAGTCACCTCGAGGTTCCAAATGAACGAAACAAAAAACGACGGCCTTGAAAAAACCGCCGACGGCGATCCGCTGATCGACCGCGGCACCGCGGATTCGGCAAACGATTCCGTCACCGATCCTGAAGAGGACGACGAGCAAGAAGACGACGGCGAAGACGAAGAGGACGAGGAAGACTTAGGCCTCTAGGGGCTGGCAAAGCCTGCGAGAAGGAAGCAGTGCGCCATGTCCGCACTCCTCCTCTCCACCTCGATCCTGGAACTCCCGCTGGTTCATCCGTTTACGATCGCACGCGGCAGCGCGCAATCGGCGCGCACCGTCTTGTTTCGCCTGTCGTGGAACGGCCTCGAAGGACTGGGTGAAACCGCGCCGATCGCTCGCTATAACGAGTCGGCCGAATCTGTTGCGGCGTACTTTGCCGAGCACGCGCCGCGCGGCGAGGATCCGTACCTGCTCGACGACCTGCTTTCGGAAGAGATTCCGCCGGCCGCGCGCTGCGGACTCGACGTCGCGCTGCACGATCTCATCGGCAAGGACTGCGGCAAACCGCTCTATCGTCTGCTCGGGCTGAATCCAGCCGAAACTCCGCTGACGTCGTTTACGGTCGGCATCGGCGACCCGGAAACGACGCTGCGCAAAGTCGCAGAGCTCGGCAGCCATCCGGTTATGAAAGTGAAACTCGGCGCCGGTTCGCGTGCGAGTCAAATTGAGACCATTGAATCGATCCGTTCCAAATATACGGACACAATCCGCATCGATGCCAATGAAGGCTGGAGCGCGGAAGAAGCGGTAGAGTTTCTTCGCGAATTTGAGCGCTTCGATATCGAGTTCTGCGAGCAGCCGATTCCAGCCGGTCGTCCCGAGCAGCTGCGCTACGTGCGCGAGCACACCGCGATACCCATTGTTACCGATGAAGATTCGCGTACCGCGGAGGACCTGCCCGCGCTGATCGGCTGCGTCGACGGGATCAACGTCAAGCTCGTGAAAACCGGCGGCATCCGCGGCGCGCTCAAAATGATCCACGCGGCGCGCGCGATGAAATTCAAGATCATGATCGGCTGTATGGTCGAGAGTCAGATTTTGGCGACCGCGGCCGCGCAACTCTCACCGCTGGCGGACTGGGCCGACATCGACGGCCCGTTTCTCACTAAGGACGATCCGTTCGCCGGCATTACGTATGACCGCGGAAAGATCGTGCTCCCCGACGGTCCAGGGTTAGGCGTACGCGAGAAGGCAGTTGCGTAGATACGCAATTCTCGCGCCCGCGCAATTCGCGGAGAATGCGAAAACGGCGCACGGCGTCATCCGCTATTCGAACGACGAAACTGTCGCGGTGGTCGACCCGTCATGCGCCGGCCGCATGGTGCGCGACGTCGTGCCCTATCTCGAGAGCTCCGCGCCGTTTGTCGCAAGCGTTGCCGATGCGCTGCAGTTTAAACCGACGTCGCTCTTAATCGGCACCGCTCCCAAGGGCGGAAAGCTCCCCGAGGAGTGGCGAGCCGAAATTCTTAGCGCGATTGCAGCCGGCCTGGAGATCGTCAGCGGTCTGCATGACATGCTCGGCGACGATCCCCAATTCGCAGCTGCCGCCCGTCGGCACGGTGTTAGGATATGGGACGTACGCAAACCGCCGGACGTTCCGCTCTTTAGCGGATCGGCATACGATGTGAAGGCACCGGTTGTGCTCGCGGTCGGACACGACTGCGCCGTCGGGAAAATGACGGTCATGCTCGAGCTCGCGCGCGCCGCGCGCGAAGTGGGAGCAAATGCAGAATTTGTTCCCACCGGACAGACCGGCATCATGATCGCGGGCTGGGGGATCTCGGTCGATCGTGTGATCTCAGACTTTGCGACGGGCGCGAGCGAACACCTCGTCATCGAAGCCGCTCGACGAAATCCGGAATACATCTTGGTTGAAGGTCAGGGCGCGATCAACCACCCTGCTTACGCGCCCGTAACGCTCGCGCTACTCTTCGGCTGCGCTCCCGACGCGCTGCTGCTCGTCGTCGACGTCAAGCGAACGAGCATGGAAACGTACGGAACGCCGACGCTGCCCTATTCACGACTCATCGCGATGCACGAGGATCTGTGCGCAACCGTGAAGCCCGCTAGCGTTGTAGGCATCGCACTCAACACGTTCGGTTTAGAAGAAAGCGCGGCCGCAGAAGAAATTGCGCGGGCAAGTGCAGAAACTTCCCTCCCCGCAGACGACGTCGTCCGCAACGGTGCGGCGCGGCTGTGGGAAGCCATCGCGCCGGCGCTCATTAAACGCCACCCGCTCTCCGCAAAGGTAGTCGCATGAACGTGAAACTCGCCGCAGCACTCCTCACAACCGCCCTTGCCTTGAGCGCGTGCACCAAAACCGGAACGACGCAGGTTGGCGGGCACAACCCGTGGACGATTCCGGGGGAAGTTCGCGTCGGAAACTCTGACGAACCCGACGGTTTGAATCCGATGTTCGCGCACACCGATGCGAGCAATCAAGTCGACGGCCTGATCCTTGCTTCGCTTCTGAAGTACGACGACAACGGAAACTTCATTCCGGATTTGGCGACCGAGGTGCCCAGCTACGCCAATGGCGGGTTGAGCAAAGACGGAAAAACCATCACGCTTCACTTGCGCAAAGGTCTGCGCTGGTCGGACGGCGCGCCGCTCACGTCAAAAGATTGGATGTTCACCTATTCGGCGGTCCGCAATCCTCGCAATAACGTCAAGGCGCTCTTCGGCTGGGACGACATCGGCTCGGCCGATGCCCCGGACGCCACGACGATCGTGGTTCACCTCAAGCGGCCGAACTCGACGATCCTGGGGTTGTTCGCAATCGACGGCGCCGCATATCCGCCGCTGCCGGCGCACATTCTCGCGAGCTTGCCCGATATCAACCGTGCGCCGTTCAATAGCAAACCGATCTCGAGCGGGCCGTTCATCCTGCAGCAATGGAATCACGGCTCATCGCTCGTCTTCGTTCCGAATCCCTACTACTATCGCGGCGCGCCGCATTTAAAGAAAATCGTCTGGAGAGTCATTCCCAACACCAGCACGCTCTTTAACGAATTGCAGACGCACGACGTCGACGTGCTGGTCGGCGTCAACGAAAACGACATCGGGCGCCTCCCGCAGCTCCCGGGCGTTACCGTCATTCAGAAGCTGATCGCCAACTGGCGTCACATGGAATTCAACCTGAAGAACCCGATCCTCGCCGATCAGCGGGTGCGCCTGGCGATTGCCGAGGGCGTTGATTGGAAGCAAATCAACGATAAGACCTATCATGGCTATAACCAACTGGCGGTAAGCGACGTTTTTCCGCTCTCATGGGCCGCGCCCAATATTCCGCGCTATCCCTACGATCCGAACGCCGCCAAAGCGCTCCTGGCGCGAGCCGGCTGGACGATGGGCTCGGACGGATGGCTGCACAAGGGCGCGCAAACGCTGCAACTCACCATTTCAACGGGAACGAACAAACAGGAGAACATCCAAGCCGAAGTTCAAGTGCAAAGCCAGCTCAAACCATTCGGGATCAACCTGCAGATCCGCAACTACCCGGTGAACGTGCTGTTCGCGCCGAGCGGCCCGCTCTACACGGGCAAGTACGACATCTCATGGACGGTTGCGATCAATGCGCCCGATCCGGACAACTCCGGACTGTGGAACAGCGTGTACGTGCCGCCGCACGGCGGAAATACGTCGCACCTCAGCGATCCCGTCGTCGACCGCACGTCGACACAAGCCTTGCTGACATACGACCACGCGACACGCAAAAAACTCTACCAGCAGGAAGAGGAGCGCATTCACCAGCTCGTGCCCAGCGTTTTCTTCTACTGGGAGAACGAGTACACAGCCGTCAACAGCGACATGAAGAACTTAAAACCGGCGGCGTTCGTGCAAGATACGTGGAACGCTTGGGACTGGCAGATATAGCGCTCGCAGTTTCGTACGACGCCCGCGAAAGCGCGCGGCTGACGTTTGAACCCGCACGCGAAGGCGTGCTGAGCTGGAACACGTTCGCCGATCGCGGCTCGATCGAGTTCCGGCTGCTGCGTGCGCATGCGCCGGCCACCGAGTGGCTGCCCTATGCCGAATGGTCGGCAGACGGGCGAAAGTCTTTCAGCACGCAACACGCCGATGTCGCCGTTGACGTCGACGTAATTCGCAGCGCCCAGCCGTTCGATGGGATCGAGGTTCGCGCGCCGGAGGTTGACTTCAACGCGTTGTATTTTGCGACGCCCGAGCGCCTGGAGCCATCGCTGCCGTATGCTGCGCCGGCTCGCATACTCGACGTTCCGGCGCGATCGCAGTATGGCGAGCACGGCGAGCGCGGCTGGTGCAGTCCGACGGCGCTCTCGATGCTCAACGCCTATCACGGCTTGGATTTCGACGCCGCCACGACCGCGCGCGCCGTCTTCGATCGCGCGTACAACGGCACCGGCAACTGGTCGTTCAACGTCGCGTTCAGCGGCAGTTTGGGACTGCGCGCCGCCGTCGTGTACTTGCGGAATCTCGACCACGCCGCGCGCTTGATCGACGCCGGCATTCCGCTCGCCGTTTCGTACAGTTGGAAGGGCGACGAACTCCCGGGCGCTCCGCTCGAACACTCCGACGGACATCTTTCCGTGCTCTGCGGTTTTACCGCGAGCGGCGACTGCGCCATGAACGATCCGGCGGCGCCCAACGTACGCGTCGTCTATCCGCGCTCCGCGATCGAAAGAGTTTGGCAGCGCAACAACGGCGTAGCGTACGCCGTCGCGCCGGCCGGTCTCGATTTTGTCCCCATCGCTAACGCGTAATGCAGCCGCAGGATCGCCTTTCCGGCCGCTCTGCCGGCGACGCACCGCTACAGATCGCGCTCGTCGAACCGGAGATTCCGCCGAACACGGGCAACGTTGCGCGCCTGTGCGCCGCGACCGGCTGCGCGCTTCACTTGGTCGAACCGCTCGGTTTCTCTATCGACGATCGCGAGCTCAAGCGCGCCGGCCTCGACTACTGGGAGCACGTGAGCATAACGCTGCATCCCAGTCTCGACGCATTCCTCTCCGCGACATCCGATTCGCGGCGCTGGTATTTTTCGACGCGCGCTTCGCTGTCATACGCAAATGCGTATTTCCATCGCGGAGACATTCTCGTTTTCGGCAAAGAAACCAAAGGCTTACCGGACGAACTGCTGGCTCGCGATCCGGAACATTGCCTCCGGATACCAATGCGGCCAGGGACCGTACGCAGCATCAATCTGTCGACGGCTGTCGGCGTCGCAACCTATGCGGCGCTGGCGCAGTTAGGTTTTCCGGGCCTGCAGTGAGCGCGAAAACGTTGGACGCCATCCACTCCGAAGTCATCGCGTGCACAAAGTGCCGCGAACTGCGGCGCTACTGCGCGCAAGTTGCGACGGAGAAGAAGCGCGCTTATCGCGGTCTCACATACTGGGGCAAGCCGGTCCCGGGATTCGGTGATCCGAACGCACGCGTTTTGCTCGTCGGCCTCGCACCCGGTGCGCACGGCAGTAACCGCACCGGGCGACCCTTCACGGGCGACGCATCGGGCGACTTTCTCTATCCGGCGCTGCACCGCGCCGGCTTTGCGAATCAAGCGACAGTCTCACACGCGGACGACGGCCTGCAACTGCATGACACCTACATTACTGCCGCGCTGCGGTGCGCGCCGCCGCAAAACAAACCGACGCCCTCGCAGCTGCGCAAGTGTTTTCCCTATCTCGTACGCGAGGTCGAAGCGCTCGGCCGCCTGCGGGTCGTCATCGGCCTTGGCGCGATCGGAACGAGGGCCGCGATCGAAGCGCTCCAGGCTGCCGGCTATTCGCTCTCGACCAAACGCTGGCGCTTCGGACACGGCGCGGAATTGACGGCAACGAAGGGCAAGCGCGTCGTAACGCTCATCTCGTCATTTCATCCGAGCCGTCAAAACACGAACACGGGCAAGCTCACGCGCGCAATGTTCGACGCGATCTTTACGCGGGCAGGAGAACTATTGGCGGTGTAGCCAGGAGCGTCGCCGGAGGTCGCCTCAAAAAGTGCGGTTGTTTTCGGACTCGACAGAATGTCGACTTCAAAACTTGTTTTTCCGAAAAACGCTCTAGCGGCGAAAAGACATGGACGTTTTTTCGCCAGCGGTTTTGGGGCGACTTTCGGCGACGTTCGGACGGTGTTACTGCCTCAAGATACTAGGTGCGCGGAGGAACTAAGCGCAACGAAAGATCCGTAACGAGCTGTTCGGGCACGGCCGAAGGCGCGTCCATCATGACGTCGCGCATGAGCTGGTTTTTTGGAAACGCGATAACGTCGCGGATGCTGGTTTCGCCGGCCGCAATCATGACGATGCGATCGATGCCGAGCGCCATGCCGCCGTGAGGCGGCGCGCCGTAGTCGAGCGCGCGCAAGAAGAATCCGAACCGATCGTCGACCTGCTCGGGCGTGAGGCCAAGCATCGCGAAGATTTTGCGCTGGAAGTCGGCTTTGTGAATGCGGATCGAGCCGCTTCCCAACTCAAAGCCGTTGAGCACCATGTCGTAATGCTGCGCGCGCATGCGCAGCGGATCCGACTCAAGTAGCGCCCACTGATCGTCAGCCGGCGCGGTGAACGGATGGTGCGCCGGAGCGGGCTTGCCCGTCGCCTCGTCCGCTTCGAAGAGCGGGAAGTCGGTAATCCACGCAAAGGCGAACGAATTCGGATCGCGCAGCCCGGCGCGCTCCGCCACGACGTTGCGCATCTTTCCCGCCGCGCTCAGCGCGGCAGTGCCGGCGTCGGCAAACAGCAAGACCGCGTCGCCCGTTTCTGACTGCGTTCGTTCGCGCAGTTGCGTGGCCGCGCTTTCGTCGATGAACTTGGAAGCGGAACTCTTCACACCGTCGGCGCCGAGCGCAACCCAGACCATGCCCTTGGCGCCGTTTTGCTTGGCGATCTCGACGAGCACGTCGAAGTCGCGGCGCGAGAGCGCCGCCCCGCCGGGATAACGCAGCGCGACGATCGCGCCGTTCGCGTCGATGACTGACTTAAAGATCGCGAAATCCGTTTTGGCGAAGACGTTGTTGACGCGCTGCAATTCTAATCCGAAACGCAGGTCGGGTTTATCGCTTCCGTAAGTCCCCATCGCTTGCACGTGCGCCAGCCGCGGGAAGGGTTGCAACTCAACGTCGAGCGCTTCGCGCCAAACGTGTCGCATGCACGACTCCATGATCTCGAGCACTTCCTCTTGCGTGCAAAACGACAACTCGACGTCGAGCTGCGTAAACTCGGTCTGCCGGTCGGCGCGCGAATCTTCGTCACGCATGCACCGCGCAATTTGCATGTACCGTCCGAAGCCGGCGATCATCAGAAGTTGCTTGAGCAGTTGCGGCGACTGCGGCAGAGCGTAAAACGATCCCGGATGGAGGCGACTCGGCACCAGGAAATCGCGCGCGCCTTCGGGCGTCGACTTGATGAGCATCGGCGTTTCGATCTCAAGAAAGCCCCGCTCGTCGAAAAAGTCGCGCATCGCCTTAACGATTTTGTGGCGTAGAGTGATGTTGCGCTGGAGCGGCGCGCGGCGCAGATCGAGATAACGGTACTGCATGCGCAAGTTCTCGTCGACGTCGTCGTCTTTGTTGATTTGGAACGGCGGCACCGCGGAGCGGTTGATAACCTCGAGATCGTCGACCGAAACCTCGATCTCGCCCGTCGGCAGTTTCGCGTTTTCGGTTCCGGCCGGCCGGCGCCGGACGGTCCCCCGCACGCGGATGACGTCCTCGTGACGGAGCCGTTCCGCTTCGCCGAAGCTCGCCCGCTGCGGATCGAAGACGATCTGCGTGATGCCGTCGCGATCGCGCAGGTCGGCAAAGATCAAGCCGCCGTGATCGCGCCGGACGTTCACCCAGCCCGCCAGTTCGACGACTGCCCTTTCATCGCTCGCGCGCAACGCGCCGCAAGAATATTTCATAATGCGCTCTTGATTCCGGAAACGTAATAGTACTGCTGGATCAGGCTGCGCGCAAACTTCGACTTCCCGGCCCGCTTGTCGAAGTACCCCAGCAGCCACGGAACTTTGGTCAGCGCAGAGTGCAACGCCAGCGAAACCGGGGTCATTCCGAGATTGGCCATCACTTTGAAATCGGGATGCTTACGGTAAAAGCGCACGGTCGAGCGGCCCGCCAGTTTCATCTTCTCGACCTGGTCCTCGTGGCCGACGTCTTGCCAGTGATAGTTCACGGCGCGCGGTTCGTAGAGAATCTTAATGCCGGCTTTTTGCAGGCGGTAACCGAGCTCCAAATCCTCGTGTCCGTATCCCGTAAACGATTGGTCGAAGCAGCCAACGCGCAGCAAATCCTCGCGCCGCGCCGACGCGTTGCCGGTCAAAAAGTACAGCCAACTCAACCGTTTGCGTCCCGGCGGATGCAACCCGCGCCGAGTCTCCGGGTGATCGCGCTTCGCTTTGTAATCTTCAAGCGAGCGGACTTGCACTTCGAGACCGACAACCGCGATATCGCGTTGGTTCCGGTGATGCTCGAGATGCCGCGAAAGTAAGTCTGGCGATGCGACGATGTCTGAATCGTTGAAGAGAACGACCGACCCGCGCGCGCGCTCGATGCCGGCGTTACGCGCCATCGCCCGCCCCGAATACGCACCGGGGAGGTGATCGACGTTCGGATAGAGCTCCCGCATCTTCGTCAGGTACTCCGCGGTCCCGTCGTTGGAGTTGGAGTCGCAGACGAGTACCTCGAAGCTCTCCGGCGGAAGATCTTGCGCGAGCAGGGACGGAAGAACGTGACGCAGCGTCTCGATGCGGTTGTACGTCGGCACGACGACCGAAATCTCAGGCACGCGCACCCAGCAGTTTTGCAACGCCTTGCAGCACGTCGCCTCGCAATTGGGCGAGCGACTCCGGATTTTCGTGGCGCGGCTTGCGCACGAGCACGCTCGGCACTTTGTAGGGCGGCCATTCCTGTGAGTTCAAGTGGAAGTAGCGGTGTTCGAAAGCGACAACCGACGGCCTGCGCACCGCACTCGCAACGTGCGTTGCCCCCGTGTCCACGGTGACGACGACGCGGGCCCGTTCGAAAACCGCAGCCCAGCGATGAAAGGGCAGGCCGCCGAGCACGATGTCGGCGGCGCGCGTTTCCGCGATCGCCGCGACGTAGCGGTCGCAGTCCGGCGCATATGTCACCACGATGGGCAGATCGAAGCGGTGCAAATCGCCGAGCAGCTGCAGGGTGGAATCAAGCGTGCTGCCGTCACGAAACCATCGCCTCCCCAAATGAAAAACGATGGGAGCCTCGGGGACGAATGCGACTGCGGCGCGATCTTCGTCGGTGATATCCAAACGTAAACGCTCCACGCGCTGCTTCGCGCCGCCCAGCGCGACCAGATCGAGCAGCTGATCGACTTCGTGGCGAACGCGCCGGCCAGGGTGCCGTTCGCTCAACTGCGGATCGGCTTCCGAGGTCATCAACACGTTGACGAACCGGTGCAGCATTAAGCGCATCAGATAACGCCTTCCGTACGTGTATCCTACGCGGGTGCGCGCCTGTGTTCCGGCGGCAATCGCAAGGTCGGGTACGCGCGGCGCGAGCGCGATCGCGAGATCGGCCTTTCCACGAAACGTCGCCCCGAACAGCGCCGGCCGCATGCCGCTGGGAAGGTCGACAAGTTCGTCAACGTCGGTATTTCTTTCCATGACGACGCGATTGTATGAACTGCAAACCATCGTCACGTGAGCTTCGGGAAAAGATGCGCGCACCGTAGCGATCGCGGGCGTCGAAAGCATCAGGTCGCCGATCCGGTCGGTGCGGACGAGTACGATCCGCTTCATGAACCGGCCTGCCGCGCGCGCTCCAGCTCTTCAAAGTACGCTTCGGATGCCAGCCTGCGCGCGGCGCGCAGTTCGCGTCCGGTCAGCGGACGGTCGCCGGTCAGCGAGCCGAGACTCGATCTCAGCCGCCCTGCGGCTCCGGTTCGGCGCATCCATCCGTGCAGTAAGCGCTGCAGCGGATTATCGCCGGTCGCTAGGTAGGTGCGCCAGTGCGGATGCAGCTTCGCAAGCTGCACGGCGGTACGCGCTTGCGCGCGAGCTTGCCGCAGCATTTTTTCGACGTCCGCCGCGCGCGGGCGCGGCTTATAATGATAGACGAGCGCGCGCGGGTTGAAGACCGCTTTCACTCCGCCAAACCGCAGGCGCAATCCGACGTCGATGTCTTCCCACCCGTACTCGGCAAAATCTTCGTTGAAGCCGCCCACGTTCCGCAGCGTAGCCAGCGGCACCGAGACGTTGGTCGTCCAAAAATAATTGCCGCTGTAATTGCGCAGGCTCCAGATCGGCAGCGGTAAATCGTCGAAGTCTTCGACGTTAATGGCCCCGCCGCGCACGATGACGCGCGGATGCCGAGCGTCGCTGCGCAAATGCTCTTCGACGAAATTTGGAAGCGGCAGCACGTCGTCGTCGATCAGAATGATCCGCTCTCCAGCCGAGCGCGCGAGACCCGAATTGCGGGCTTTCGCCAAGCCGCCATTGGGTCTCCTGACGACCGTGAACGGACACGTCGCGCGCGCCTGGGCGGCGGCAATCACCGCCGGCGTATCGTCGGTCGACCCGTCGTTCACCAGCACCACCTCGTAATCCGAGGGCGCAACTGTCTGTTCGAAGCACGCGTCGAGCACGCGGCCCAGCAGATGCGCGCGGTTATAGGTGCAGAGTTGGATCGTCGCCTTCATGCCGCTGCGGGCGCGCCGGTCAGCGACTCGATGGCGGCCATGATGCGCGGCACGTCGAGATTCGCGATGCACGCGTAGTCGGGGCAGGTTTCTTTTCGCTCTCCCGGACGGCACGGATAGGTCGCGCGAACGATCGCCGTGCGTTCGCCGAGCGGTGCCCAGCGGTCCGGCGTATCCGTTTGAAACGGATAGATGCCGACGGTCGGCGTGCCACAGGCAGCTGCGACGTGCATGGCGCCGGTCGTAACGCCCGCGAAAAATGCCGAGCGGCGCGCAATTGCGCCGAACGAACCGATCGTCGTTTTTCCCGCGAGAGAGAAACCGCCGCCCCGCGTCACGACTCCTTCGACGATGTCGCGATCGTCCTCGCTCCCGCTCACCAGTACCGGCAAGTTGAAACGCGCGGCAATCTCGCGCACGAGGTTCGCCCAACCTTCCAGCGGCCAGATCCCGCGCTCGCTCGCAATGGCGTTGGCGGGATGCACGAGCGCAAATCCGTTTTGCGCGAGTCCGAGCTCCGCAC
Organism: Vulcanimicrobiota bacterium; assembly: GCA_013036095.1. GTDB lineage: Bacteria > Vulcanimicrobiota > Vulcanimicrobiia > Vulcanimicrobiales > Vulcanimicrobiaceae > Rubrimentiphilum. The sequence goes on along the minus strand of JAAXCW010000007.1, from coordinate 99,331 downwards.
AGATCGCTTCAGCCTCGCTTTCGTCTTGCGCCGACGGCTCGAACCGCAACACCGGTCTTTCCGGCGGCACGACGTCGATCGCGCGCGCGTAGTCCAGAAGGATCTGCGACCAATGCGTCGTGACGTCGCCCAGTTCACTTCGGACGGCAACCCTCTGCGTGAAACGCCAAGAGTAGAGCCGGTTCGCCTGCCCGACCCGCACGGCGATCTTTGCCAGATGCGGAACGCGCGCGGTGTGCGGAGTCGCCCACGTAACGATCGCGGCATCGTAGGCGCGCTCTGCCAGTGAGTCGGCGAGCGCGCGTTCGTCGCGGCCATCATCGGCCAGGACCGCATCAAAAGCCGGCACGCGTTCGAGCGCCGGACGGTGCGCCGGCAGCGTGAGTGCGTCGACCGATGCAAAACGCTGCTTGAGCGCGTCGGCAACGATCGATGCCATCAGCGAATCGCCGATTCCGCCGCCCGCGCAGTACACCAGCGCACGCATCCGTTACGCCTTCGCCTTTAACGCGCGCGCGAGTTCTACGGTGTAGATGCCGTCGAGCAACTGCGCGCGCGCGAACGCGCGCACCGGCGCCGGCTTGCGTTCGTCGGTCGCGATCCCGGCATAGAGCGGCAGCATCCGCTCGAGCACGCGCGCGCGCAGCAAATTCACCGCGTGCGCGCCGGTCGCCGACCGCACGCGCAGGCTCGAATCCTTCTGCACGAAACGTACCGCCATGCGCGCCTTTTCGAGCGCTTTGCGCATCTCCGAATCCAACGACGCTTCTTCGGGCGGTTTGATGTGCCAAATGTAAGCGTCCCATGCGAACTTCGAACGCAAACCGGCGCGACTCAGACGAACGCCGAGCTCGGTATCTTCCCAGCCATACAGATGAAATTGCTCGTCGAAACCGTTTGCCGCGCGCAGCGCGGTCCGTGGGATAGAAACGTTACACGTGCAGAGCGCAGCTCGCGAATAGTTTGCGAGCGCCGGTTTGGGCCGCTCGTGGTATGACGGCACATTCACGATCGGACCGTTGACGATGAGATTGCTCGTTTCGTGCGCTGCATCGTGCGCCGCAAGCCATCCCGGCGGCGCGTAGACGTCATCGTCACAGAATGCGATGAGGTAACCCTTAGCAACGTTGATGCCGCGGTTCCGTGCCGCTCCGCGGTTGGGGCGCTCCTCAAAAACGTAGACGACCTCAAACGCCTGTTGCGCGCGCGCGCGCTCGACAATCTGCGTCGTCGCATCGGTTGAGCCGTTGTCGACGACGATCACTTCGAACGAGGGCGCTCCAATCTGTTTGCCGAGCGATTCCAGCGCTCGATCCAAATACTCGGCGCGATCTTTGGTGGCGATGATGACCGATATGCGCACGCTAACTCTGCATCTCCAGAAGACTGCGCGCCATCCGGCCCGCCGCGCCGGCATGGCCGGCGTACAATTCGCGCAGCGCTTGCGACGACTCGGCCAGACGTGCTTTATCTCCCCAGAGCTCGAGCGCCTCGCGCGCCACGCGTCCCGGCGTCAGCGTTCCGTGCAATTCGCGCACGATCTCGCGATCCGCGTCGATGTTCGGCTGCGTGTGGAACCGGAACCGCCGCGAAACGGCGGTAACGGCGATCTGTTTCAGACGCCGGCCAGCAAAGGGAATGCGATCGAGATACGTGAGCGGGCCGTTTATCGCGACGATTTCCGCCAGATTAATCGGCGTGCACGACAACACGGGGGCCCCGATCGCCGCGAGCTCGATCACTTTCGTTCCGGGAAGCGTAACGGTTAACCGCGCGCGCGCCGCCGCGGCGAGCGCGTTGCGGAGGACGGGAAACGTTTGCGCACCGTCGAGAGAAGTCAGCGCGGGTCCCTCCGGCGTTTCGATCATGCGGCCTCGCTGGGAATAGATGCGCGGGTCGCCGCCGGCTTCGATCGCCGAACGCACGGCTTCAAACGTGGTGAACGGCGAAATGCCGAACGCGATCGGCATCGCCGGATCTTCGCGGCGGATCGCCAGTGCCGCCGTGAAGAAGAACGGAATCATCTGCTCGACTTCGTAGCCGCGCGATCCCGGCATGAAGAGGATGCCGTCAGCCGGCGCGCCGGGTTCGGCCTCCGCCGCGGCTTCGGTAAAGGCGCCGTCGATCGCAAGGTTTCCGCTAACAAGGACCCGTTGGGGATTCAGACCGGCCCCGATGAGCTCCGCCGCATTCTTCGCGTCGACGGCGAAGGCTCGCTCAGTGAACCGCGCATACTTGCGCCGCGTAAAGCGGTACGTGACAAATTTTCCGCCGGTTTTGCGGTACAGTCGCGCCGCGTGCATCAAGTCCCCTCCGAGGTAAAGCGTTACGTCGACTCGCTCCGGCAATCCGGCGATAGGCCGGCCGAAGATCGACCTCAGGTACGTTTTCGCATCGTAGACGTGGGCCTGCGGAAACATTCCGCGTACGAACTCGGGCTCCGAGCCGGTCGCGTAATCGTCGGGAACGAAGCAGACATGCACATCGGCAGCCGGCCGTAACGCATAAAGTTCGCGCAGCAGCGGCCGCAGCCAGCCGGCGGTTTCGCCCGGGCCGTTACAAGTGATGGCGATTCTCACTCGCCGTAAGACTTCAATATGCGCGCGATGAGATCTGTCGTGCTGACGCCGTCAACGTGCGGAGCGAGTTTGATAACGCCGCCGTGTTGCAACACGACATCGCGCTCGGGCAGTTCGTCTTCTCGGTATTGCGAGCTCTTCACGTGCACGTCCGGACGAAGTTTGTCGAGCAGCACCTCGGGCGTACGCTCGCCGAAGCCGACGACCGCATCCACGCTGCGTAGCGCGTCCAGCAAGCGCTCGCGCTCCGCAAACGGCACGATCGGCCGCGCCGGCCCTTTGATGCGCCGAACCGAATCATCTTCGTTCAGCCCGACGATCAGGACATCACCTTGCTCGCGCGCCCACGTCAGATATTCGACGTGGCCCGCGTGCAAAAGGTCGAAACAGCCGTTGGTGAAGACGACGCGCTTGCCCGCGGCGCGCTGCTCCTCGCGCCACGTGAGCGCGGCCTCGAGTGTCAAGACGTCCGTTCCATGAGCGCGACGATCTCTGCGGCCGAAGCCGTCGCCGTTCCCAACTTTTCGACAACGGCTCCGGCGGCAAAATTCGCGAGTTGAAGCGCGAGTTCGATCGGAGCGCCGCCTGCCAGCCCAAGCGACAGCACGGCGGTCACAGTATCGCCCGCGCCGCTGACGTCGTAAACGGTGCGTGCAACGGAGGGAATATGCAGCTTCTCGCCATCGCGGCCGAGCAACGACATGCCGTGTTCGCCGCGCGTAATCACGACGTAGCGGCAGCGCAGCTCGCGCAGCAGCGCTTCGCCCGCGCGTTCCAGGGATGCGTCCGAACGGATGGCGATGCCGGTAGCCTGTTCGGCTTCTTGCGCATTGGGCGCAACGCACGTGACGCCGGCAAAGAGTTCGAGGTTTTGCGGCTTCGGATCGGCGACGACGATCGGACACGCGAGCGCGGCTTCGACGAGCTCGCGCGAGAAAAGCCCCTTGGCGTAATCGCTCAGCACGACTGCGTCGGCTCCGGCGGCTTCGCGCGACACGATCTTGGCGAGCTTTTGGCGATCGCTGGTATCGAGTGGAGAGGTCGCTTCCCAATCGGCACGCACGACTTGCTGATTGTGCGCAACGACTCGCGTCTTGCGCGTGGTCGGACGATCTGAAACCGTCACGAGTCCTTCGCTGCCGATGCCTTCGTCGGCCAGCAAGTCGGTGACGAAATGCGCGAAGCCATCCGCGCCGACCGCTCCCACGAACGTCACCTGCGCGCCCAGCGCGCGCAAGTTGTTGGCCACATTGCCCGCGCCGCCCAGCGTGAACGAGTGATCGCTCACCGCGACCACGGGAACCGGCGCTTCGGGCGAAATGCGCGAGACGCTGCCCCAAATCCATTCGTCGACCATCACGTCGCCAACCACGAGCACGCGCCGCTCGCGCATGCGCTCGAAGAGGGTGCGCGCGTCGGGAGGCGCCAGCGTTTGCGTGCGGCTCATTATAAGGAAGCTTAGACCTCGAAGATCATGCGCTGTTCGACGAGGTCGCAAACGATGTGCGCCATCGTCTGATGGACCTCTTGCACGATCGCGGAGTATCCGTCGGGGCCGAGCAGCACGAGATCGGCGGCGCGGCCGGCATCGCCGCCGCCGTTGCCGGTAAATGCCACCGTCACCGCTTGTCGGCGTTTGGCTTCTTCCAGCGCGAGCACGATATTTTTGGAGCCGCCGCTCGTAGTCATGGCGATGACCACGTCGCCGGGCTGCACGAACGCTTCCACTTGGCGAGCGAAGACGTAGTCGTAACCGAAATCGTTGCCGATGGCGGTCAGCGCCGACGTATTCACGTTCAGCGCTTCGCTGTAGAGTCCGGGCCGCTCGCGCAAAAAGCGGCCGCTCAGTTCGGCGGCCATGTGCTGCGCCTCAGCCGCGCTGCCGCCGTTTCCCATCCACAAGATTTTGTTGCCGCGGCGCAGCGCCTTCACGATCGCGTCGGAGATCGCTTCGACTTGTCCGCGATAGTGCGGCGCATCGAAGATGCCGCGCCGGTCCTCAATCAGCTCGTCGTAGCCGCGGCGCGCGCGGACGTCTATGGTTCGATCCAAAAGAGTTCCTGGCCGAGCGAAACGAGCTCGCCGTTCTCCGGAACGATGCGCGTCACGATGCCGGAATAGTCGCTCGTGATCTCGTTGAAGAGTTTCATTGCTTCGAGAATGCAGAGCACCTGGCCGGCCTCGACACGATCGCCTTCCTTGACGAAAGCCTCCGCATCGGGCGCCGCCGAACGGTAAAAGACGCCGACGAGGGGCGCGGTCACTTTTTTGACGTTGGCGGATGCGGCCGGAGCCGAGGGTGCGGCAGAGGGCGCGCCTCCGGCCGGCGCGGGCGCGGCAACCGCCGCGACGGGGCCGCCCGGCTCGCGCCGAACCAGCTCGAAAATCGCGTCGCCCACCTTGACCTTGAGCGCGTCGAGATCGTTCTCGTGCATGATCTCGAGCAATTCTTTGAGGGTCTGCTGCTCGTCCATCACTCTCTCAGTTCACCGAGGGCCTCAAGAGTATCTTTTCCGAAGGCTAGGAGCCGGTCCGTGCGCGTCACCAAGTCACGCAAAACGATCCGTCCTTCGGCCAGTTCTTGCTCGCCTAGGATGAGAGCATAGCGCGCGCTGTTGCGATCGGCGAGCTTCAATTGTGCGAGCAGTTTTCGATCGCCGTAGTCGATGAAGATCGGCCAGCCGCTCCGGCGCCGCAGCCCGGCCACCAAAGGCAGCAGCTCTTTTAACGCCTGTGCACCGATCGCGATTGCCTGTACACCTTCGCGGCGCGCTTCCTCGCTGGTGCCGGCCGATTCGATCGCCCACAAGAAACGTTCCAACCCGAGCGCGAAACCGACCGCCGGCACATCAGGTCCACCGAGCGATCCGACCAGTCCGTCATAACGTCCGCCCGCGCAGATCGTATTCTGCGCACCAAGCGCGTCGGAAACGAATTCGAAAACGGTGCGTGTGTAGTAGTCCAAGCCGCGCACGATTTGCGGGTCGACTTGGTATGCGATGCCGGAGGCATCGAGCGCGCGCATGACGCCGTCGAAATGCGCGCGGCATTCGTCGCACAAAAAATCTCCGAACGCCGGTGCGCTCGCGACGAGCTCGCGATCTTCGGCAGCTTTGCTGTCCAAGACGCGTAGCGGATTGCGATCGAGTCTGCGCTGCGAATCCGCGCTGAGCGACTCTCGCTGCGGCAAAAAGTGCGAGCGCAATGCGTCGCGGTACTTTGGCCGGCACTTTTTGTCGCCGATCGAGTTGAGGTTCAGTGTAACACCCGCGATTTTGTACGATTGCAGCAAATCCCAAGCGAGCGCGATCACTTCCGCATCGGCTTCGGGCTGCACGTAACCGGCGCACTCGACGCCGAACTGGTGCGACTGCCGGTAGCGTCCGGCTTGCGGACGTTCGTACCGGAAGATCGGGCCGATATAATACAAGCGCTGTGGACCCTGGGTGAAGAGGCCGTGCTGCAGCGCGGCGCGCACGACCGGCGCAGTCCATTCCGGGCGCAGCGTCATACTGCGGCCGCCCTTGTCGTCGAACGTGTACATTTCTTTTTCGACGATGTCGCTCGTCTCGCCGACGCCGCGCACAAAGACTTCGGTCGATTCGAAGATCGGCGTGCGGATCTCGCCGTAGCCGTAGCGCCGCGCCAAATCGCCAATGCGCGCTTCGAGCTCTTGCCAGCGGCCGGACTGCGGCGGAAAAATATCTTGCGTGCCGCGCGGCGCCGCGAACTTCGAAGGCATGGCGCAGTCTTTAAAAGGCGCTCGGGCCGGACCTGCCCCTAGCGTTCGGCGCCTCCGCACGTGATTGAGGAATCGTGGTCAGCGCGATCGTGGTCAACGCCGCGGCGATCTTGCTGGAAAGCACGCCGTTCGTTCTCGCCGGAGCGATCTGTGCACGAATCCCGCTGCGATTCGGCCGCCGGATCGTTCCCTATCTGGGCTGTGGGTGCGGCGCCGGGCCTTCGGCGCGTTCGCTTCCGGCGTTTGTCGCCGTGTGGATCGTCTTTGGCCCGCTGGTTGCCGTCGCACGGCTCGGCGCAGCGATCGCGGTCGAGTCGTTCGCTCGCAAGCGCGGATGCGAACATCGCGATGATTCGGTGCTCGGCGCACTTCGCGCCATCGTGCCGTTCGCGCTCGCCGGCGCCGCGCTTCTTCCGGTGCTGCCCGCCATCGCGGGCGCGCGCGCGCCGGTTGCGGCCGTTACCGTTGCGGCGGCGCTTACGGCTTTCCTCACTTCTCCGTGCGCCCTCGGGACAATCGGCGTCGCCGCGATCGCGCGCGGGATCGCGCCTTCCGCAGCGGCGGCGTTTCTTTGCGTCGCGGGCATTTTCGATCTCCGCGCCTGGACGAATCGAGCGGAGCGGATTGCAGGTCACGACTGCATCGCGTATGCGCTCGCCTTCGGCGCGTGCGCGCTGACTGCAGTTCGCGGCGGCGGAGCGATGGTCAATCCGCGCTTCACGCCGGCGTTGTGGATCTGCGCGATCGCGTGCGCATATCTCGCGCACCGTTACCGGACGCACACGCGGCCGGCGCTGCGAATCGCACCGGCGCTCATGCTGGCAGGCTGCGTGCTCGGTACGCCGCCACCGGTCTATTATGCAACGCAAACGACGCTCGCCGGCGCGTTTCCCGGCGAACGGATCGATTTCACCGGCGCAGTGGTCACTTCGGGAAAAGAGACGGCGCTCGTGCGTTACGCGATATCGTGCTGCCGCGCGGATGCGGCGCCGGTCGTGATTCGCTTGGATTCTGGCGCCGCGGTTCGTTCCGGCTGGGCTCGCGCGCGCGGGACGTTCGTGCTGCGCGGCGGTGAGCTGCGTTTACATGCCGACGAGATCCAACGCGTTCCCGTGCCGGCGGATCCGTTCGTCTACCGCTAAGTACGAACGCGCGCTTCCAGCAATTCGACGGGAATGCCGTTGGGATCTTCCACAAACGCCAGAGCGCCCGCTCCGCTCGGCGACTTCTTTACGTCCTTGACGATCTTCACGCCCTGTTCTCTGAGCTGCGCGATAAATGGTTCGAGCTTCCCATCGATCTCAAGCGCCAAATGCTCGTAACGGTTGCCGACTTCGTAAGGCGGATGATCCTCGAGATCGTACACAAGCTCGATATACGCGTTCCAGTCATTGCCGACAAAGGCCATGTCCGCGTTGCCCGGGTAGTGCAGCGGACCTTCGAGCAGCTTCAGCCCGAGCTTCTTGGTGTAGAAATCGATCGACTCTTGCATGTCGTTGACGAAGATCGATGTGTGCAAATAGCGTGCCATACGTTCTCCTAGTGCAGAAAATAGCGGTGGCTGGAAAAGACCAGCGAGACGCCGAGACGATCGGCGGCCGCGATCACTTCGGAGTCGCGCATCGAACCGCCCGGTGCGATAACCGCCGAACAGCCTGCCTCCGCCGCAGCTTCGAGCCCGTCGGCAAACGGAAAGAAACCGTCGCTGGCGCAGGCCGCGCCGCGCGCGAGCGCGCCGGCGCGCATTCCTGCGATCTGCACGGCGCTCACGCGATTGGTTTGACCGGCGCAAATACCGCGTGTGACGCCATCCTTGACGATCACAACGCCGTTGCTTTTTACGTGGCGAACGACGTCCCACGCCAGCGCTAGGTCGTGCCATTCCTGTTCGAGCGGACGGCGCGAACTGACCACGCTCCACGACTCGGCCGCAAATGCGGGGTCTTCCTCTTCCGCGAGCACGCCGCCGAGCGCGCTGCGCAACTGCAGTCCGCGCTGCAAATCGTCGGGCAAATCGGGTGCGTAGCGCATGATCCGCAAGTTCCTCTTTTTATTCAACATCGCCAATGCATCCGGAGTGAAATCCGGCGCCGCGACAATCTCTAGGAAAAATGGCGCGATCGTTCTCGCGGCGGCTGCGTCTATCGCGCGATCGGCCGCTAAAATTCCGCCGTAGGCGGAAACCGGATCCGCGGCGAGCGCTTCGCCGACCGCCTTGTCGACGCTTGAACGCTGCGCTACCCCGCAGGGAACGGTATGTTTGACGATCGCGGCCCGCGCGAAGCGTTCGCGCTCCGAACCGAACTCGGCGCCGAGCGGCGCGCGAGAGAGCAGACGCAGCGTCGCATCGAGATCGAGCAGATTGTTGTAGCTTAACGCTTTGCCGTGCAACTGCTCGGGAACGCGCGAAGACTCCAAGTAAAACGCCGCGCGCAGCTGCGGGTTTTCACCGTAGCGAAGCTGCTGCGCGAGCGGCATGGCAACGGTCAGCGCGCCGGGCAGTTCGGCGTGATCCGACCCGGGTTGCGCTCCGAGTTGACGCGCAATCGCCGCATCGTAGGCCGCAGTGACTTCGAAGGCGCGCACCGCCCAACGCTTGCGCGCGGCTTCATCCGGGCCGCCGTTTTGCAGCGCCTTCAAAAATTCGGGATACTGCGACGGGTCGCTCAGCACGGTGACGTGCGGGTAGTTCTTGGCAGCGGCACGCAGCAGCGCGACTCCGCCGATGTCGATATCGGGCAGCGGGTAGAGATTGACGACTACCGTTGAAAAAGCATGGATCGCGTAGGTCCGCGCCTGGGCGCGGTGAGCTTCGTCGTCGCGATCGAAAAGTATCGCGCCCAGAATTTTCGGATGCAGCGTCTTGACGCGGCCGCCGAAGAGCGGAGGGAAGCCCGTAATCTCCTCGACGTCGCGCGCCGCGATCCCGTCGCCGGCAAGCGCGTCGCGCGTGCCGCCCGTCGCGTAGAGTTCGTGGCCGCGCTCTGAAAGCGCGCGCGCGAGTTCGGCAGCGCCGGTTCGGTCGGAAAGCGAGAAGAGCGCGGCTTCAGGCAATGGCGGCCTCCGCCGGCCGCTCCCCTTCGCGCAGTTCCGCGGAAACGATCGAGCTGATTCCCGCTTCGCGCATCGTCACGCCGTACAGACGATCGGCAAGTTCCATCGTCTGCTTGTTGTGCGTCACGATAACCATCTGCGACTCCGACGCGAGTTCGCGCACCATCTTGGAGAAGCGTTCGACGTTAGCGTCGTCTAAGGCAGCGTCGACTTCATCGAGCAGATAGAACGGCGACGGACGCACTTTGATGAGCGCAAATATGAGTGCTGCCGCGGTTAGCGCGCGTTCGCCGCCCGAAAGCGCGGCGAGCGGCATCAATTTCTTCCCCGGCGGCTGCACCGAGATTTCGATCCCGGTCTCCGAAAGATTTTCGGGATTGGTCTGCCACATGCGCGCCTCGCCGCCACCGATGAGCCGCGCGTACATCTCGGTGAAAGCGGCTGCCACCAGCTCGAACGTTTCGTTGAACTGCGCTTGCGTGAGCTGTTCGATCTCCGCTATCGACTGAAGCAGCGTTTCGCGCGCTTTCGCCAAGTCGTCCATCTGCGCGCGCAGGAACTGCTCGCGCTGCGCGATTTCGTCGCGGTCGGCCTCTGCGTTGAGGTTGACGTTGGAAAGGCGCGCCAAGTCTTCACGTAAACGTGGAAGATCGACGGCGATCTCGTCAGGCTCATCCTTGTAGCGCTCTTCGACTTCGCGGCACTCTTCGTCCGTCGCGGGATTTTGCGCGAACTGCGAAACGAGCATGCCCAGCTCCGCCTCGATCTCCGCCAGCCGCATGCGGTGCCGCTCGCCGCCCGCGGCGATGTCGCGTTCTTCGAGCTCCGCAGTGCGCAAGTCCGACTCCAGCCGCGTCACGCGATCGGACATGGTTTCGCGCTCGCGCCGCGCGGCCTCGAAAGCGGCGTCTGTTTCACCGACTGCCACGCGCAGCGTTTCCAACTGCGTGGCGGCCTTCTGCACTTGAACGTTCAGGTTCGCGATATCCGCATGCATCTGATCCCGCGCCGTGCGCGAGCGCTCGACGTTCGCGTCGATGATGCCAAGGCGCGCTTTCGCAGCGTCGCGTTCGGCGCCCAGCGCCGCGTGGCGCTCGCGCAAATCGCCGGCTGCTCGTGCGGCGGTCGCTTGCGCCTCCTCTGCCTTTGAAATTCGCTCGCGCGCTTCGCGCAGCCGGCCTTCCAAACGCGCCCGTTCCGCGTCGTCGCTTTCCTCGGGCGCCTTCTCAAAGGCGCGCTCGCGCGTGCGCGCGCCGTCCGCGGCCGACTGCATCTCTGCGATGCGCGCTTGCGCGGCTTCGAACTCTTTTTGCATGCGCTCGACTTCGGCCGCCGCCGACGCCATCTCGCCGCGCACTTCGGCGAGCGACAACTCGGTGCGCGTGAAAAACTCTCGTGCGGTATCGCGCCCCTCGATCGCTTGAACCGATTGGTTGGCGGTGCGCTCGAGTTGCGACTCGAGTTCGAGCAGGTGCGCGCGCATCTCGGTCAGGCGTTCGCGCAGCGTCTGCGCCTGGGCGCGCCGCGAGAGAATCGAGCGCTCGCGTTTGTAGCGGCCGCCGGTAATCGCTCCGCCGCCTGCAATCTGTTCGCCCGATAGCGTGACGATCGTGTCGCGGAAGCCGCGGTTGCGCACGAGGGCGATCCCCGTCTTGAGCGTATCGACGACGAGCACGCTTCCCACCAGGAAGCGCACGATGCTTTCGTATTTCGGCTGCGTGCGGACCAGCGTGTGCGCGTACCCGATAATACCCGCAGCGCCTCGCAAATCCGCGCCCACATCGCGGCCCGTGCGGTTTTGCAGCGTGTCGAGCGGGAGAAACGTGGCGCGTCCGACTTCCTTGACGTTGAGGAAATCGATCGCGCGTTCGGCGTCTTCCGACGTTAGGGTGATAATGTTGGAGAGCCGTGCGCCGAACGCGACGTCCATCGCTCGGGCGTAGCGCTCGTCGATCTCGATGACGTTGCTGACGACGCCTTCGATGCCACGCAGTTCGCCGCGCTGCCACGCCTCAACGACGGCGCGCGTGCCGGGCACGTGGCCTTCCATCGCATTTTCAAGCTCTTCTATCGTATGCAGACGCGATTGCGCGGCGGCGACTTCGCTCGAATACTCGCGGTGCTCGGTCTGCGCGCGCGTTAAATCGCCCTGCGCCGCCACCGCGAGCCGCTCGGCGTCTTCGATCCGGCCGCGCGCGTCGACCAGTTGGGTTTCGAGCGCGTTGAGCTGCGCTTCGCGCTCGCCGTAGCGGTGCGTCGCTCCGCCCGCGGCGATCTGTAGCTTTTCCGACGCGTCGTGCGCCGCGCGCAGCTCGTTTTCGAGCCGTTCGCTTTCGGCGCGCGCACTTTGGTATTGTGCGCGCCGTTCGGCTTTGCGTTCGGCACTCGCAGAGGCGGCCGCTTCGACTTCGCGCAGCTTCGTGAAGATCTCGTCGAGCTCGCCGCGCGCTTGCGAGAGAGCGGTTTGCGCCGCCAGTTCGCTCTCGCGCGCCCCTTCGAGCTCCGTCTGCAACGGACCGATCCGCGCATCCAAACTCGCAAGCGCCGCTTCGAGCCCCTCGCGTTCTTCGCGAACGCGCGCCGCATCTTCAGACGTCTGCGTGTCCTGCGCCTGCAGCGCTTCGCGCCGCGCCTGCGCCGCCGCGTATTCCGCTTCCAGTCGCGAGAGATCCGCGCGTACCGTTTGCGTCTTGGTGCGGAGATCTTCGAGCGTCAGCTCTTGCCGGTAAGCCGCCGTCCGAGCTTCGGCGAGCTGCGCTCCGAGCGACGCGGCCTTGGCGGCGCCGGCTCCGCGCAGCTCTTCGTTGCGTTCGAGCTCGCCCTTGAGATGCTCGCGCTCCGCGCGCCGCGATACGCTGGCGCGGATGTAGGAGAGTATCTCGAGATCGCGCACACGGGCACTGAGCTTGCGGTACCGCTTGGCACGCCGCACCTGTGTGTCGAGCTCGGGAATGCGTCGCTCGAGCTCGACGATCAAGTCGTTGATCCGGATCGCGTTTTGTTCGGTTTGCTCCAGCCTGCGCAGCGACTCATTCTTGCGCGCCAAAAACTTTGCAATGCCGGCGGTTTCCTCGAACAGGGCTCGGCGGTCGCTCGGTTTACTCGTGAGGATTGCGTCGATCTGCCCCTGCGAAACGATCGAGTAGCTTCCCGGGCCCAGCCCGGTGCCCATCAGCAGATCGTGCACGTCGCGCAGCCGCACCTGGTTGCGGTTGATGTAGTACTCGATCTCCCCGGCGCGGTAGGCGCGGCGCGCGATCTCGACCTCGGTGAAGTCGATCGGCAGCCTTCCATCGCTGTTGTCGAACGTGATCGTCACCTCCGCCAAGCCCAACGGCTTGCGCTTTTCGTTGCCGGCGAAGATCACGTCTTCCATTTTGCCCGAACGCAAGCTCTTGCTGCTCTGCTCGCCAAGTCCCCAGCGGAAGGCGTCGATCAGATTGGATTTTCCGGACCCGTTGGGGCCGACGACGGCAGTGATGCCGCCGCCGAATTCGAGCGTTGTAGGATCGGCAAAAGTTTTAAAGCCGAAAGTTTTTATGCTCTTGAGTTTTATTTCTTCTTGCCTCTGCGAGCCCGCGCGAGCAGTAACTGCAGAGCTTCATGAGCGGCCTGCAGCTGTGCTATTTTTTTCGACTTTCCGGCCCCGGACCCCAGCACCCTATCGTTGAGAACGGCTTCAGAGACGAAATGAGGGGCCTGCGGCGTGCCGGTCGATCGGTCGCGATAGATTGGCAGCTCGCGGTAGCGCTGCTGAGCGAGCGACTGCAGCAGTGATTTCGGGTCGGTGACGCCTTCGTCGGAAAGATCGACCAGTGCCATGTGCTGCTCTAAGACGAAGCGGCGCGCTTTGACTTCACCGTAACGCCGGTACAGCGCGCCGACGAACGCTTCAAATGCGTCGGCCAGGATCGTTGTGTTTTCGGCTCCGCCGGAGCGCGTTAATCCAGATCCGAGCTCGACTAAATCCGCAAAACCCAGGCGCAGAGCGGTCGTGGCCAGCGCGCTGTCGCGGACGATCGCGGCCTTCCGCGCGGTCAGCCATCCTTCCGACGCACTCGGATGCTCTTCAAAAAGCCAGCCCGCGGCCGCCAAACCGACGACCGCATCACCGAGAAACTCCAGGCGCTCGTTGGAGTGTTCGCGGCGCTCGCGCGCGGCGCTTTCATGGACGAAGGCTTGCTCGAACTCGGCGAGATCGGTGGGGGCGAGGTGGGCTTTCCGGAGCAGTGCGCGCAGCCGGCGGCGCCGCGCTTCCCCGGCCATCAGCGGACTTTGCCGAACACCAAGACGCTGTTGTGGCCGCCGAAACCGAAGGAGTTGGAAAGGGCTACGCGCACCGGCGCCTTGCGGGCCACGTTCGGAACGTAATCGAGCGTGCAGTCCGGATCGGGGACCTCATAGTTGATCGTGGGCGGCATCGTATCGCGCTCGACCGCCAGCGCGCATGCTACGCCTTCGATGCCGCCGGCCGCGCCGAGCGCGTGACCGTGCATCGATTTGGTCGAACTGACGGCGACCTTCGTGCCGGCTCCGAAGACGCGTTCGATCGCTTGCGATTCGGCGACGTCGCCTTGCGGAGTCGAGGTGCCGTGCGCGTTGATGTAATCCACGTCGTCCGGGCCGATGCCCGAATGTTCCAGCGAGCGCTTGAGCGCGAGCTCGACGCCGAGGCTTTCCGGATCGGGCGCCACCAGGTTGTATGCGTCGGCTGACTGTCCGTAGCCGAGCACTTCACAGTACATTCTTGCGCCGCGCGCTGCTGCGTGCTCATATTCCTCAAGCACCAGAATCCCGGCGCCTTCGGCCAGCACGAAGCCGTCGCGCTCTTTGTCGAACGGCCGGCTCGCGCGCGTAGGCTCGTCGTTGCGCGTCGAAAGCGCCTTCATCGAACAGAATCCGCCGACCGCCAGCGGTGAGATGGTCGCCTCCGTGCCTCCGGCGATCATGGCATCGCAGTCGCCGAGCACCACGTAATTGTATGCGGTCACGATCGCGTCGTTCGCGCTGGCGCATGCGCTCGCGGCCGAAAAGAACGGCCCGCGGAATCCGAATTGCATGGAGATGTGCGCCGCCGAAGCGTTGGCCATCAGCATCGGAATGAAGAACGGTGTGACCTTCGACCAGGTCCCGTTTTTGCTGGCGATATCGGAGTTGTGCCAGAACGTCAGGATCCCGCCGATGCCGGTGCCGAGCACGGATCCGACCCGGTTCTTGAATTCCTGATCTTCGGGCAGCTTCGCGTCGGCGATCGCCTCGCGAGCCGCGACCAGCGCGTACTGCGAGAAGCGGTCCATCCGGCGGGCCTCGCGCTTACCGATCAAGCTGTCGGCGTCGAAGTCCTTGACCTCCGCTGCGAAGCGCGTCGCGAAATCGCTGGCGTCGAATGCCGTAATGGGCCCGACGCCACTTTCGCCTGCAACGAGGCGCCGCCAAAACTCTTGGGTGGTGTTGCCGAGAGGCGTCACGGCCCCGAGTCCGGTGACGACGACGCGCCGCTTTGTCAAAACGGACTCCTGTTAGGGCGCGCCGAGCCGGGTACCTTTCGGGCTTGCCACCGAAAGGAGTCTTGCCGCAGTAGGCCCGGCTATGATATAGTGCTGCGGCCATGTTCGTATTCGACCTACAACTTTTCGCCTCAAAGAAGGGCGCCGGGTCCACCCGGAACGGCCGCGACTCCAATGCGCAACGCCTGGGCGTCAAGCGCTTCGGCGGGCAAGTCGTCATCGCGGGCAACATCTTGGTTCGTCAACGCGGCACGCGCGTCTGCCCCGGCGAGAACGTCGGCATGGGCAAAGACCACACGCTCTTCGCACTGGCCGACGGCGTCGTAGAGTTTGCGATGCACCGCAATCGCAAGCACATCCACGTGCGCGCGGTCGCCTGAAACCGTGGCGCGTCTCACCTGAAGAGGGCCTGCGGGTCCTTTTTTGTTTCGCAGCATGCAGTTCATAGACGAAGCTTCGATCGCGGTGGCGGCCGGAAACGGCGGTGACGGTAAGGTCGCATGGCGGCGCGAGAAGTTCATTCCCAAAGGCGGCCCCGCGGGCGGCGACGGCGGTCACGGCGGCAGCATTTATATGGAAGCGTCGCCGGAGCTCTCGACGCTCGTCGAGTTTCGCTTCAAGCGCCAGTTTTCGGCCGACGCGGGCAAAGCCGGCGGTACTTCAAACAAGTCGGGGCGCAGCGGCGACGATCTGATCATCAAAGTCCCGCCGGGCACGCTGCTCTACCGTGCGACCGAAGACGAGCCGGAGCACTTTTTTGCCGACCTCAGCACGCCGGGGGAGCGCATGCTTATCGCGCGCGGAGGACGCGGCGGCCTGGGAAATCAGCATTTCGCTACGAGCACGCGGCAAGCTCCGCGGTTCGCGGAGAAGGGCGAACCAGGCGAACGCTTCCGCTTCCGCCTCGAACTCCGGCTTCTAGCCGATTGCGGAATCATCGGCGTTCCCAACGCGGGCAAGTCGACGCTCCTGGCTTCGGTTTCAGCGGCCCGCCCGAAGATCGCCGACTATCCGTTCACGACCCTGGAGCCGCAACTCGGCGTGGTCAGAATCTCCGACGAGGAGTCGTTCGTCCTCGTCGACGTTCCCGGGTTGATTGAAGGCGCGCACGCCGGGGCGGGACTGGGCGATCAGTTTTTGCGGCACGTCGAACGGACGCGCGTCTTGATTCATCTGCTCGACGGCGGCAAAGAGCTCGACGAAATCTTGGCCGACAAAGCGACGATCGAAACGGAGCTGCTCGCGTGGAACCCGCGTCTTGTTGAAAAGCCCGTGCTGCTTGCGGTCTCGAAACTCGATCTTCCGCCGGCGCGCGAACGGCTGCGCGAACTGCGCGATCAGTTTCCGCACGTCTACGGCATCAGCGCCCCGACGCGCGAAGGCGTGCAAGAATTGATGTACGCCGCCGCGCGCGCGATTGCCGAAGCTCCGCCTGTTGAAGTCGCACCCGATAGCGCCGCCGTTATCAACCTGCGGCCGTCCGAGCCGTACTCTATTACAAAGGAAGAGGGCGTCTTCGTGATCGCCGGCGACCGCGTGGAACGCCTGGCCGCCATGACCGATTTCGATTCAGATGAGGGACTGGCGCGTTTCGAACAGATCCTCGCGAAGATGGGCGTCGAGAAAAAGCTGCGCGACCTGGGCGCGGCCGAAGGAGACACCGTGCGCATCGGCCCATACGAGTTTCTGTACTCATAATGCCCCTTCGACACGCCTACGGTGCTTCGCACCTCCGGCTACTCAGGATGACAATGTGCGATTAGGGATATTTGGTGGGACGTTCGATCCCGTGCATAACCTGCATCTCTTCATCGCGGAATCCGCGCGGCGGCTCGAAGCTCTCGACCGCGTGATCTTCGTTCCAACCAATAATGTGCACTACCGCGAAAAACCCGCCGCTTCTGCCGAGCAGCGTTGCGAGATGCTGAAGCTCGCGATCGCGACCAACGATCGCTTCGCGCTCGATCGCAGCGACTTGGAACCCGGCGCGACCGGATACACCGCAGATTTGCTGCCACGGCTGCACGCGCAGTATCCCGGCGACAGCTTCGTCTTCGTGACCGGTGCCGACTCGCTCGCCGAAAGTTCGTGGGTCAGGTTCGAGGAAGTGCTCGAATCGCTGGAAGCCTTCGTGATCGCCCCGCGCGCCGGAGTCGCCGCCGAAACGCTTTCCCGCGTCGTTTCGGCCGTGCCGGCGGCTCTGCGCTCGCGGATAAAAACGCTGAATCTCCCCGAAATGCCCGAGAGCGCCACCCTCATCCGCGCGATGCTCGCGCAAGGCAGATCGGCGCGATACCTGGTACCCGAGCCGGTATGGGAATACATCACCGTCAACAACATTTACGCACCGCCCAATGAATCGTAGCATCGCTCTCGCGCTGATCGCCACGGCGTTGAGCGGCTGCGCAACCGGCCCGGTCAGCGTTGAGAAAGCCATGGGACTCTGCGCGCGCGGCGCGTCCGCCGTTGAAGTAACCGCAAGCGGATCCGTTGCGCGCCTATTAGGCGACTACACGTCGCGCACCGGAACGCACGAAGGTTTTTTGCTGCGCAGCAACGCGTTGACGATTCGCATCGAGGACAACACCACGATCACCGGAGAGATTCCGCTTTCGAAGGGCGAAGCCGTTTCGCTGCAGGGACAATATGAGTGCAACGACGGCGTGATCCACTGGACGCATCACGATCCGCGCGGACGTCATTCCGGCGGCTTCATCGAAGCCGGAGGAAAGATCTACCGTTAAAGTCGTTTTAGCGAGCGCGTCACCACGACGCTTAGAGTTATTGCAGTCGCTCGGCCTTGACGTGCACGTCGTGCCGAGCGGCTATCACGAACCCGATCGCGCGGAGCTCGCGCCGCGCGAACTTGCGCTCGAACACGCGCGCGCTAAATGCGAAGCGGTTGCTCTGCGTTTTCCAAACGACGTCGTGGTTGCTGCTGATACCGTGGTCGATGTGGACGGAACAGCTTTCAATAAACCGCGCGATGCCACCGACGCGCGCCGCATGCTGACCGCGCTCGGCGGCCGCACGCACGTCGTTCACACGACGCTGGCAATCGCTTCGGCGGGCTCGACCATAGTCGAAAGCGAGAGCACGCGCGTCACGTTCTTCCCGCTGGAGCCCGGCGAGATCGATCGCTACATCGAAAGCGGGGAGCCCTTCGACAAGGCCGGCGGTTATGGGATTCAGGCGCACGGCGCCTCGCTCGTCGAGCGCATCGACGGGGATTTTTACACCGTGATGGGCTTCCCGCTGGCCCGGTTCGTGCGAACGCTCCGCCGGTTGGGATTTGTCTTGCCGATAACGAATTAGCAGAGTCCCTACTCGGCAGGGAGTTTTAGCTATCTTTACTTATCGGGACGAACGCAGGCTTTTCGCGGTACTCGGGGTGATTATCGCGGCGGCGCTGGTCGCGCTGCTGCAGGTGACAGCGGCTCGCACCGGCACGCCCAGCCCGCTGACGACGATCGCGACCACGCTCGGAATCGGCATCGAAGCGGGCGCTTCGAATGCCGTCGGCGCCGTGCGTTCAGGCGGCCGGACCGCCCTGAGCATCCCGGCCCAGCGCGCGCAGAACGCCATGCTGGAATCCGAAAACGTGCAATTGCAGCGGGAGAACGCACGCCTGCACGAAGCTCTCGCCGCTGCGAATAGCCGGCTCGCGATTCAGCCGGAGCTGCAGAGCTATGCGGGGGCGATCGAAGCCCGCGTGATCGGCTTCCCGCCCGAAGGCGGCATCCAAACCGTAACGATTGACAAAGGAACGCGCAGTGGGGTCGCGCGCGACGACGGCGTGCTCGCCGGGCCCGGCGTCATCGGGCGCGTCATCGAAGCGTCGCCGTTCACCAGTCAAGTCGCGCTGCTTACGGATTTCACGAGCACGATTCCGGCGCTCGTTCAGCGCGGCCGCTACTGGGGCATCGCGCGCGGCAACGCCGACTCGGTTCGGCTCGAATATGTTTCGCAAGACGCGCAACTGCGCCCGGGCGACAAAGTCGTCACGGCCGAAGCGCGCTCGTTCCACTCCGGCGCGCTGCTCGGAACGATCGTCAAGATCGAACGCGACTCGGCACTCTATCAAACTGCGATCGTGAAACCGGCGGTCGACTTCTCGACGCTCGACCGCGTTGTCGTCCTTCCGCGCTAAACCTCAGCAAATTCCGTTCGCGGGTCCCTATTGGTGGCAAGCCGCCATTTTTTTGGCGATCGCGCTGGTCGCGCAGATCGAGCTCATGCACTTCCTCGTGTGGCGCCACGCGGAGCCCAGCTTGGTCTTGGTTGCCGTCGTCTGGTACGCGCTGCGCACCGACGTCCGGCGCGCGGTTGTTTTTGGACTGATCGCGGGCGCGTGCGAAGATATTTTGGGAGGAGCGCTGACCGGCGCGGCAACGGGCGGCGGATGGACCCTTGCAACGACCGGCACGGCGCTCTTGATAGGATCGCTGTCGCAAGGTTTTTTTGCGGACTCTATTCCGGTGCTGACCGCGGCGGTCGCGATTGGAACGCTGATCCGTCGCCTGATCTTTTGGAGCGTGCTCTCGCTGGAGGGGTATCCTCGCGGCTATGCCGGCGTTCACGCGCACCAAGCACTCTGGGAAGCGCTCATGAATGCGGCCATCGCCGCCGCACTGATGCTCGTATTTCGGCTTGTGGAGCGGCGTAAAGCGTGAATCCGTACCGGCGCAAACCCGTGTGGGAACGATCGACGTGGCGGATTGCGATCTTCGCCTTCCTCGTTGCGCTTTCGCTGATCGGGTTGTTCGCGCGGCTCATTCAAGTACAGCTCGTGCAGGGCGACGCGTTTCGCGCGGCCGCCCAAGAAAATCAAATCCGACTGATCCCGGTAGCCGCGCCGCGCGGATCCGTCGTCGATCGAAATGGCATTCCCATTGTGCGCAGCCGGCCATCCTTCGTCGTCGCCGTCATTCCATCGGAGTTGACCGACCTGACGAGCGAGCTCAAGAGGGTCTCGCAAGCCATCGGCGTTCCGGTCGAAAAACTGCGCTACCAACTCTTCAATCATCACGGCGTCAGGTACAAGACGTTCGACGAACTGGACGCGAACGAGCCGTACGGTCCCGTCATCGTCGCCAGCGATTTGTCGGTACAGCAGGTCGTTAAACTAACGGAGCTGCTCGTCGATCTGCCCGGCTTCGACGTCGAGGCGCAAGCGGTGCGCGATTATCCGTACGGCGCGCAAGGATCGGCGTTCGTCGGCTACGTGGGACAGATCAGCGAAGACGAATACAAAGCGCTGCGTAATCTCGGATATACGCCCAACGACGTCGTCGGTAAAGATGGCCTCGAATACACGTACGATCGCTATCTGCGCGGCGAACCCGGCGGTCAACGCGTTGTCGTCGACGCGCAGAGCCAAGTCGTGCCGGGAATAAAACTGCCGAAGAAGCAGCCGGTTCCGGGTGACACGCTCGTGCTCAACATCGATTGGCGCCTGCAGCGCATCGTCGAACAGGCGCTCGCAAACGGCATCCGCTCGTGGGCGGGCGGCCGCTCCGGAATCGGCGGCGCGGTCGTCGTCGAAGATCCGTGGACGGGAGCGATCCGTGCCGTTGCGAGCTACCCGAGCTTCGATCCGAACGCGTTCGCGTCCAACGATACCAAGAAAATCGCGCACTATCTGACGGCGGCTCCGCCCGCGCTCTTCAACCGCGCGATCGGAGCTGGCACCCCGACAGGCTCGACATTCAAAATGGTGACCGGGTCGGCCGCGCTCACGACCGGCGTCGTCAAGGTCAACGAGATCGTCTACGACAGCGGCGCGTGGAATTGTTACGGCGCCATGTTTCGCGACTTGGCGGCCGGAGGGTTAGGGTCGACGGCATTCGTTCGCGCGCTGGCCGCTTCTTCCGACGGCTACTTCTTCCAAATGGGCTGGCGTTTAGGCAACGCGCGCTTGCGCAAATACGCGTTGGCGTTTGGCCTCGCTGCAAAAACCGGTATCGACCTCCCGGGCGAATTCGAAGGCAACTGGCCGACGAACGCGTCGATGCTCAAAAGTTCCGGTCTTCCTTTAGAGCCGTCCGACGTCTGTAGTCTCGCGATCGGCCAAGGTGCGATGCAAGCGACGCCGCTGCAGATGGCAAACGTGGAATCCGCGGTCGTGAACGGCGGAACGCTCTACCATCCGCACATCGTCGCCGAGATTCGCGATCCGCACGGACACATCGTGAAGCGGTTCGCTCCGCAGATCATCCGTCACGTTCCTGTCACGCAAGAAGCGCTCAAAGCCGTGCGTCAAGGCATGGACGAAGTGACCGATCCCGGCGGCACCGCCTACGGTTTAGCGATCCCGGGCTTCCGGTTCGGCGGCAAGACCGGCACTGCCGAAACGCAAGGCGGCTCCGGACCGAACACGACCTGGTTCGTCGCCTACGCGCCCGCCAAACACGCGCAGATCGCCATAGCGGTCTTCGTCGATCGCTCCGGTGGCTACGGCGCGCAAGTCGCCGCGCCGATCGCGCGCGCGATCATGGTGCAGTACTTCCATAAAAAACCCTGACTCTTATTGTAAGAAGCTTAGAGTTTCTTCGATGCGCTCTGCACGCGCGCCGGGATGGCGCTTGACGTGCTCGCGCACGCGATCGGCCGCGCCTCGCTTATCGAGCACATGCGCAGCTGCAAGCGCGACCGGTTCGGACGGGTCGTCCAGCGCATGTATGAGCAGTCCATCGGCCCGCTCGTCGTGCAGATCGGCGACGGCGAAGACTAAGTCGCAGCGCGCGGCTTCCGAGAGCGTCGCGAATTCTTCCCCGGCTTGCGCCGTCCAAGCTGTGTCAGGCTTCCATGGTTCGTTCGGCGGCGGTAGCGGCTCTTCGATCTCTTTGCGTTCCGGCGACAGCCACGCGTACGCGCCGACGCACACCGCAATGGCTACGATGATCAACAGAACGATGACGAGCACGTTCACGCGCGCGTTGAAAGCTGTGCGCAGACCACGCTGAGCGCCGCGTCAAGCACGGGATACGGACGCCGCTGCAGCGCGTCGATGAAAGCCGTTTCGTCGACGCCGGCCAGATCGTCGAGCGACGTGATCAGCATGCGCCGGTAGTTCGCTTCGGCATCCGATTCGCTCGGCAGCAGCCGTGCCAGCGCCGCCCAAGGAAGTGCGGTCGCCAGCGGGGCGGCCTCCAAACGCGCGGCCAGCGCGCGCAATTCGCCGGCGTCACAAGCTCCCCGCAAAATCGTGGCTCCGCTTGAGAGCGCCGGCTGTCCCGGCGCAAGCCCATTCAGGAGCGCGGCGATTCCGGCTCGCGTTCCGGAGTTTTCCAAATCGCGCGGCGCGATTACGTAGTTCGGCAAGCGCAACTTTATGAAGAGCCGGTCGAGCGTCTCACGCAAAGCGTCGCGTACATCTTCGAGAGCGTCTTCGTTTGAAGAACCGGCTTCGTCGGGGAAAAATGCACGCAACGCAAACATATGGCCGGTTAATCCACCGAAGCGCGCTTCGGAGAGAAACTTCAGCGTTCGTTCCAACCGATCGCGATCGAAAACCGCGACCGTTTCAACGATGTGCGCCTCGTCGTCGTCCCCGGCGTGTCCGTTGCCGCTCGATCCGAGGGAAAGTACCGAGGTTACCGACGTTTCGCCGCGCGCTACCGGCATCGCCGGCGGCAGCTGCACGAACCGATCGTTGACGTCGGGGAGCGCGCGCTGTCCGCCCGCAAAAGCCGGGCCCAACATTCCATCCAAGCCGAACGGCAGTCCCGCGATCGCGTTCGCAAAAACCGGCGAGCAGCGAACCTTGAGTTCGGGTGCGGCGATTTCATCCAGACGTTCGCCGTCGTAAGAGACGCGTGCGGTACGCACGAGCGTTTCGCCTGAGGCCAAGCCATTGTGCACGACTTCCCGCCACGCGATCGCGGCCTCGACGCCCGGGTCGACGTCGCTCAGCATGATGCCCTGTTCGCTCGTGAGGGGAGATTGGGCGCCGATGTCGCGCACCGGCAGCTCATTCACCGTCGTGCTATTTGGAACGTAGATCAACTCGTCGAGCGAATCGACCGAGATTTTGACCCGCCGCGCCGGCCCGTCGCCGCCATTGCGCACGTGAAGCACGAACTCGACCTCGTCGCCGGCGTCGGCAACGTCGGCCGGTTCGCTATGCAGCGTGCCGACCGAAAAGTTCGGCTCAGCGGTGGTAACGATCGTGAGGCGCGTGAGCTGCACCGGCAGCATTGCGTCGGCGGTGAGGACCGATTCTATCGTCACGGGATAGGCTTTGGCCAAACTGCGCAAGAGCCGGATGCCGAGCTTGGCTTCGACCGTTCCACCCGGACGGATCTCACCGAAGAGCAGAGCGGATCGTTCGCGGGTCGCGCCTTCGACGCTCTCCAACCGGGCTTCGGGCGACACATACAACCGCAGACGCACGTTGTTGGCGATGTCGGTGCCCTCGTTGCGCAAGCGCACGTGCACTTCGACCAGCTGGTTGGGCCGGAAGACATCGTCCTGCACGAGCTGCAGCTGCGACGTTTCAGCCGAAAACGCCGGATGCGACTCGACGCGCCAATTCGCTTCGCCCAAAACGACTTCGCCCGCCTCGCGGGCATGCATCGATCCGCCTAAACGAATATCGCTGCGGTTGGCGTACGGCGTGCGCACGCGCGCGCGCACGGTTAGGCGCCGCGACGTGTACGGATCGATCTTTCCTAAGTCGACTTCGTCGCGATCCATTTGCAGCCGCGCGGTCTTATCGAAGACGCGAACTTCGTCGAGCGCCGGGTCGAGCATCAAATGCAGGCGCGCATCGGTCGCCGGCGCGCTGCCGTCGTTGCTCAGGAGTATCGTGGCTTCGCATTCATCGGAGGGTTGAACCGAGCTGCCCCCGACGCGCACGATGCGGTTGTGACGCGCGGAGAAACGCGGCTGGGAACGCACCACGGCGGAGCATTCGAAGCCGCGCTCGCCGTCGGGAGCCCAATTCAGTTTGGCGCGAACCGGCAACGACGTTCCGTCGGCAATCGGCGAAAGCACGGCGCCTTCTGCAACAAACTCGACGCCTTCGCGCGCTCCGATCGCTCCGAGATCGAAAGTCAGACTTTCTTTCTTGCGTTCGCGCAGCGGCTGTCCGTCGATGCGGAAGCTTCCGCGCACGGGCATGACGTGATCCGGAAACTCCAGTGTAAGCGAAACGTTTTCTGCGGTGGTCGTGCCCGCGTTAAATGCAATCGCGCGCACGACGATATGCGAGCCCGGCGTCACGTCGTATTCGGGTTCGACCGTCACCGCCGTGCGGTCGTCTTCAAAATCGGCTCGTGCGCGTACGGTCAAGCTCGCCGGTTCAATGGCGAACGCCGCCGTTTCTTGCGACGCAACCTGCGTGCGCGCGACGATTGTCGTACCGTCGGCAAGCGGGTCGTCGACGCGTACGCGATACTGCAGCGTTACGGTCGCGCTGGCCGGCAGAGACGGCGCTACAATCGGCGCGTGCACACGATCGAACGACGCCAAGAGCTCGCGCTCGAATTCGCGGCCGTTGACGCGAGCCGAATTCGGAACGTAACTGGTGTGTTCGGGAATCGGCGCAACGACGACCACGTCGTGCGCGCTGGACTCGCCCGCGTTGTGCACGCGAACGGTCACGTTTGCTTCGCCTCCAGGCGCGGCCCCGCCGGCAGCGCCGTGGCGCGTTTCGATGGCGACGCTGGTCAGTGCATTTTCCAGTGCGGGACGGCTGTGAGCGACCAAGCGGACGACGTTCGATCCGACCGGAGCCAGCTCGAATGCGGCGACCGCGGCCTGCAGCTCGACGGTAGAGCCGTTTTCGATTGCGCCCGCGACGCTGTATGCAATGTCGATGCGCCGCTCTTCACCGGGCGCGACGTCGCCGATCTGCGCTCCGGCACGCGCAAGCAGCGGCGAGCTGCCTTGCTCGTCGTCGAGCGCCTCTTCGTCGAGCTTGCCGCTACCGACGAGGTAGACCAAACCTTCGGGGAGATTAAAACGCACGCGCACGCCGGTTGCCGGCGCGCCGCCTTGGTTGCGGAACGTGAACGTTGCGCGCACGGTCATCCCAGGTTCCAACTCGCGCTCAGGCGAAACGACGAGGGTTCGTAGACCCTCGGGAAGCGTCGGTGTACCCGGCGCAAACACGTCCGTCAGGGTGCGCATGACCGTCCGCGACTCTTCGCCGCAGGTACAACGGCCCCTTGACGCATTACTGGCCTCTTAGCGAAAGGTTTGCACTGTAAAGATGCTCGCAACGAAAGCCGATCGTTTCGCCGAAGCCGTGTCGCGGCTCGGATCCGAAAGCGCCTTCGAAGTTCTCGCACGCGCTCGAGCGCTTGAAGCGCAAGGCAAGCGTGTCGTGCATATGGAGATCGGCGAGCCCGACTTCGATACGCCGGATCACATCAAGGAAGCGGGCATTCGCGCGATTCGCGAAAACCACAGCCACTACACGCCGTCGCAGGGCATACTCGAATTGCGCGACGTCGTCGCGGCCTACGCCTCGAAATTTCGCCACATCGAACCGTGGACGGCTGAAAATGTTGTGCTTTCACCGGGCGCCAAACCGATTATCTGGAACATCCTCAGCGCACTCTTAAGTCCCGGCGACGAATTCGTCTACTTCGATCCCGCCTACCCGGCCTACGCATCGTGTGCCAGCTACCTCGGGGCGAAGACGGTTCCGATTCCGCTGCTGGAAGAAAAAAACTGGCGCATGGATCTGGATGAGCTCGAACGCCGCGTCTCGGATCGTACCAAAGCCGTGATGATCAACTCGCCGCACAACCCGACCGGCGGCGTGCTCACCAAAGAAGATCTCGAACGGATCGCGGCGATGGCCGAGCGCCACGACTTCGTGGTCATCTCCGATGAGATTTACAGCCGCAACTTTTACGACCGGGAATTCAACTCCATCGCCACCGTTCCGGGTATGCGCGATCGCACGATCGTCATCGACGGATTTTCAAAAGCGTACGCGATGACGGGCTGGCGTTTAGGCTACGCCATCATGGCGCCCGAATATGCCAAGTTCGTGACGCTCTTCAATAATAATACGTTTTCATGCGTCGCCAGCTTCGTGCAGCAGGCCGGAATCGCCGCGCTAACCGGTCCCGACGAGCCCGTAGTCCGCATGAACAACATCTTCCGCGAACGGCGCGATGCGCTGGTGAACGGTATCAACAAGATCGAGGGCATGTCGTGCACCATACCGGAAGGCGCATTCTACGCTTTTCCAAACATCACGAAGATCACGGCCGACGATAAAGCCCTTGCGGCTTACCTCTTGCAAGAATCAGGCGTTGCGTGTCTGGGTGGCTCCGCGTTCGGTGCGGCCGGCAAAGGCTATCTCCGCTTCTCCTACGCCGCATCGCTCGACGACATCCATTATGCGCTCGATCAGATGCGCGCGAGAATTCCGCAATTTAAAGGCTAACCTTTTGTCATCCTGAGCTTGTCGAAGGACCCTGAGCTTGTCGAAGGGCAGTTTGATATGAAAAAGTCGCTCTTTTATCTCGTTAGTGTTGTCTTCGCCGTGACGTCCGCGATTGCGACATCGCGTGCGGCAACATTTCCAACGCCTGTCGAGGGGAATTACACGATTCCCAACTTTAAATTCGACGACGGCGAAACGCTGCCGGAACTCCGCATTCATTACTATACGCTGGGCACATTGCGAACCGACGCAAGCGGACACTCAAACGCGGTTCTGATCATGCATGGAACCGGCGGCTCAGGAAAGCAGTTTCTCGCTCCGCCGGAGCGTTTTGCCGGTGTACTTTTTACGCCGGGCGGCCTGCTCGATGCGAACAAGTATTTCATCATTCTTCCCGACGATATCGGACACGGCCAGTCAAGCAAACCGAGTGACGGTTTGCACGCGAAATTCCCCCACTACGATTACCACGACATGGTGAGCGCGGAACATACCCTTGTAAGCGATGGGCTTCACGTCAACCATTTGCGGCTAGTCATGGGAACTTCGATGGGGTGCATGCACAGCTGGATGTGGGGCGAGGCGTATCCGGCAATGATGGACGCGCTCATGCCGTTAGCGTGCCTGCCGATTCAAATATCGGGCCGTAATCGCGTCTGGCGTGACATGTCGATGGATCTCATTACGAGCTCGCCCGATTACAACGGCGGAGAGTACACCGCGCAGCCGTTTGGTTTAAAAGCGGCCAACGACATCAGCTGGTTCGTAGGCAGCGCCCCGTTTTACGATCAATCGATCATGCCGACACGGGACGCCGCCGACGCGTACTTCAAATCGCGCTTGGCTCAGATTCCCGCCGGGTTGGATGCGAACGACGAGCTCTACGCGCTCGCTTCATCGCGCGATTACAATCCCGAGACGCTGCTCGGTACGATCCAGTCGCCGGTTATGGCGGTCAATAGTGCCGACGATCAAATCAATCCGCCCGAACTTCACATCGTCGAACGCGAGATCGGTAAGGTCAAGCATGCAAAGTTCGTCCTTCTGCCAATCACGCCCCAAACGCGCGGACACGGCACCCATACGTTACCGCTCGTTTGGCAAAAATATCTCGCTCAGCTGCTAACGCAAACGGCGCACTGAAATACCGACAAGGATCCCTAACCCAAAAAGCACAGCTGCGCCGATGACGATGGCAGCATAACCGATCCAGGCCATTCGTGTGTGCAACGTAAGCATAGCGAGAATCGTGAGTACGAGCAGTGTAAGCAGAAAACGAATGAGCACCGCAGCGCCGTTAACGAACACGGAACTTAGCGCCGGAGTCTCATCCCGAAGGTGACGCCATACACAAAGAGAGCGGCGATTGAAAGGCTAGGCTCACATAGCTTAGCCATTCTGAGGGAGCGCGCCGAACAAACTCGTTGAATAGTCCGATGACGGACGAGGAACCCAACAGCAGCTCGAACACCCTCGTGGACCGGATCAATATTTTATTGGACAAACAAATACGCTGCCGTAGCCAGTGCGCCATTGACTTGACCGGCGACGCGGCTCGCGTCCTGTCCGTGCGGAACGGCGAGATTATTTATGTAAAAGCAAAACGCGACATGCCGGCCGGACGCGGTCGTCATATAACCCGCGAGGCCTTTGCCTGAAACCAATACGCGCTGGTTGAGGGCGTCGCCGCCGCTCCACGTTCCCGTTTTCGCATGCACCTTGCCGCGAGCCGGCGAGTTGTTCGCGATGTTAAAGAGCGTGCCGTCGACGCCGAGGATCGGCAACGCCGAATAGAATGTCTGGTAGTACGGCTGAGTGCGCACATAGGCAAGGTAGTGCACCATATACTGGGGCTGGATAAATGCGAAGCCTCCGAGGCCGTCATTTTGGACGACTTGCGTCGTATCGAGTCCCGCGCGCTGCATAAATGCGCGTTCGAGGTCGAAGCCGGCGCGAAGTGTATGTTTGGGCGACCACAGGTACGGCATGATCGATGCATGCAGATTGTCGCTGACCTTCAGCGTGACTTTGACATCTTGACTCAATGGCGGCGAGACATGTGTCGCGATGATGTTGGCGGCGACCTCGTCATCCGCCGGATTGCGGTATATTCCGTTTTCGAACACGCCGGATCGTATCTGTTGGACTGCCACGCCGCGCGCTTGTAGCGCTGCCGTCAGGGCGACTTCCGCGAAGCGCGCCGGCGACGGTACGTCGTATGCGTAGAGTATCGCGGGCGAGCCCGCCGGCAGCGAGCCTGTAATAGTGACGGTTCGCATGCCCGTCGCGTCCGCTTGGTCCAGAGAAATAGAGATCGTACGGTCGGTATGCGCAGCGCCGGTTGTCGCTTTATTGACGAACGTGGCGTATGGGGTCTGCGGCGAAACCGCAATCGTAACGGGATCGCCGGCGCGCGCGCCGGGGGTTACGGTAACATCGACGATGTTATCGTTGACGACTATGGGCGATACGACGACGCCTGTACCGGATTCCGGATAACCCGCTTTATAGAGCGAGTCGTCGACGATAACGCGGCCCGTCACGGCCCTTACGCCGCGCGCTGCAATCTGCGCTGCAAAATCATCGATGACCTCCAACGGATTCCCCGGCACGGCTTTCGTGTCGGGAGAACCATCATAGGAGTGGTCTTCGTTTTCAAACGCAAGCGTGCCGTCGGGCTGTATACGGTCCGAAAGATTCGGATCGCCCGAAGCTTGGAGAATGACGTTGCCTTGGAGCGTTCCGTTCACATCGATTGGTCCGGTACGGTAGACGTTCGTCGTGAAACGATAGTCTGGACCGAGCAGCGCAAGCGTCGTTCCCTCGGTGAGCAGCTTGGTCGTCGATGCCGCTACGAAAAACCGCCGTGAGTTCAGTTCGTACACCATCCTGCGCGCATCGAGATCGTAAATCGCGATCCCGAATTGCGTCTGCGGATATCGATTGACGATCCCTTGCAGCTCGGTCGAAAGCGCTGGCTTAGCAGAGGCCGGAAGGGACGACGTCGTGGCTAGGCACATTGTGGCGGCGAAAATAAGCGAGCGCTTCATTCACGGGGTTTTGGTTCGCTCGCGGACGAAGCCCTGCGCCACGCGCGCTGGCGGAATTCCGGGTAAGAACGGCGCAAGAACCGCACAAGCATGAACGATCGCGCGCTTTGGACTGTCTTGCGCCAAGCCGGCGGAAAAGATCCGCTGGCGCTGGGCTCCGCTGCTCGGTCACAAAAAACCGCCGATTGGAAAGCGCGCACGGCCGACGCCAAAGTCGTCAAATCGATCTGTCCATACTGTGCGGTCGGGTGTGGACAAAACGTCTTCGTTAAAGACGAAAAGATCGTGCAGATCGAAGGCGACCCCGACAGTCCCATCTCGCGCGGACGTCTCTGCCCCAAAGGTTCGGCAACACTCTCGCTCGTCGAAAGCCCGCTGCGCGAATATAACGTAAAGTATCGCCCCCCTTTTGGCACGCGCTGGGAAGAGCTGCCGCTCGAACGCGCGATGGAGATGATCGCCGATCGCGTTTTGAAGACCCGACGCGAAACGTGGGAAGCCAAAGACGACGAGGGCAACATGCTCAACCGCTGCTATGGGATCGCGCATCTCGGCGGCGCGACGCTAGATAACGAAGAGAACTACCTGATGAAAAAACTCTACACGGCGCTGGGCGTCGTGCAGGTTGAAAATCAGGCCCGATTATGACATAGCTCGACGGTTCCCAGTTTGGGAACCTCGTTCGGACGCGGCGGCGCGACGACGTTCCAGCAAGATCTGCAGAATTCAGACTGCATCGTCATCATGGGATCCAACATGGCCGAGAATCATCCGGTCGGATTCCAATGGGTCATGGAAGCTCGCGAGCGCGGCGCCGAGGTGATTCACGTCGATCCGCGTTTCACGCGCACTAGCGCCGCCGCCACCAAGCACGTCCCGATTCGGGCGGGAACCGACATCGCATTCCTGGGCGGCATTATTCGCTACATTCTCGAGAACGATCGTGCGTTCAAAGAGTACGTCGTGAACTACACCAACGGGCCCGTCATTTTGCGCGAAGATTTCAAGGACAGCGAAGAACTCGACGGCTTCTTCTCCGGCTGGCATGCCGGCACGAACGGCTACACCTTCGAAACCTGGCAGTACCAGGGGATGGACATGCACGGCGCGGCCGGCCAACGCGAAGATCACTCGTTACTGGCTAAGGTGCCCGGCCTCAAGCACGGTGAAGACACGCTCAAGAACGGCGAGCCGCCGAACATGGATAAGACACTGCAAGATCCACGGTGCGTCTACCAAGTCCTCAAACGCCACTATGCGCGTTACACTCCCGAAACCGTCGCGGGCATCTGCGGAACCGAGCCGCAACACGTGATCGATGTCGCCGAAGCGCTCTGCGCGAACAGTGGGCGCGAGCGCACGTCGGCGTTTTGTTACTCGGTTGCCTGGACGCAGCACACGACCGGCGTACAAACGATTCGCGGCGCCGCGATCATTCAGCTGCTGCTCGGAAACATCGGCCGTCCCGGCGGCGGTATTCTCGCCTTGCGCGGTCACGCCTCGATTCAAGGTTCGACCGATATTCCGACGTTGTTTAACTTGCTGCCCGGTTACGTACCGATGCCGCACGTCCACGCGCACGACGATCTCAAAGACTTCATCGAATCCGAAGGCGCGAAGACCGGCTACTGGGGCAACATGGACAAGTACATCGTCAGCCTGCTCAAAGCGTGGTTCGGCGATCGCGCGGCGAAACAAAACGATTTTTGTTTCAACTTGCTTCCGCGCATCAGCGGCGACCATTCAACGTACCGCAGCATCATGGGCATGCTCGACGGCACCGTCAAAGGCTTCTTTTGCATCGGCGAAAATCCGGCGGTCGGGTCGGCGAATTCCGGCCTTCACCGCCGGGCCATGGCCAATCTCGAGTGGCTGGTCGTCCGCGACTTCAGCGAAATCGAAAGCGCCTCGTTTTGGTACGACGCGCCGGAGATCGCGGCGGGCGAACTGCACACCGAATCCATCCCGACCGAAGTTTTCTGGATGCCGGCGGCGGCACATACGGAGAAGGACGGCTCGTTCACCAACACGCAGCGCCTGCTGCAGTGGCATCATAAGGCGGTCGAACCCCAAGGCGATGCGCGTTCGGAGCTGTGGTTTTATTATCACTTGGGCAAACGCATCAGAGAAAAGATCGCGCGTCAAGAAGAGCCGTTCCCCGATCCGATCGCATTCCTGACCTGGAACTATCCCGAGTCGGGTGACACGGCCGAACCCGACGCGCAGGCCGTGCTGCGCGAAATCAATGGCTGGGATGCAAACGGGGGAGCCCTTTCGGATTACAACTCCCTGAAAGCCGACGGCAGCACTTCCTGCGGCTGCTGGATCTACTGCGGATGTTTCAAAGAGGAAGTCAATCAAACCGCGCGGCGCAAACCTGGAAGCGAACAGAGTTGGGTCGCGCCCGAATGGGCGTGGGCGTGGCCGGCAAACCGGCGCATCATTTACAATCGCGCCTCGGCCGATCCACGCGGCAAGCCGTGGAGCGAACGCAAGAAATATGTCTGGTGGGACGAGGAAAAGGCCGAGTGGACGGGCCACGACGTTCCCGACTTCAACAAAACCAAGCGCCCCGATTACACGCCGGAAACAGGCGCGAAAGCTGAAGACGCGATCGCGGGCTGGCATCCGTTCGTGATGCAAGACGACGGCTTGGGTTGGCTCTTCGTTCCCGCCGGCATCGTCGACGGACCGCTGCCGGTCTATTACGAACCGCACGAATCGCCGGTGAAGAATGCGCTCTATTCGCAGCAAGCCAATCCGTGCCGTCAGGAATTTCCCCGCACATTTAACGAATCGAATCCCTCACCGAGCGACGCGCACGGCAACGTCTTCCCGTTCGTGCTGCACACCTACCGGCTCACCGAGCATCATACCGCCGGTGGAATGAGCCGCACAGTCGCGCATTTGAGCGAGCTGCAGCCGGAGTTTTTCTGCGAAGTCAGCCCCGAACTCGCGCAGCTGCGCGGATTAGTGCACGGCGACTGGGCGACCATTTTCACCTCCCGCGCGGTCGTCGAGGCGCGCGTGATGGTGACCGATCGCGTCAAGCCGATGCGCGTCGACGGGAAAGCGCTTCATTCAGTCGGTCTTCCGTACCACTGGGGTTCGCGCGGTCTGGTGACCGGCGACTCCGCCAACGATCTCTTGAGCATCACGCTCGATCCGAACGTGCATATCCAAGAAACCAAAGGCTTGACGTGCGACATCATTCCGGGACGCCGTCCGCGCGGCGCGAATGTCCCCGGCTTCCTGAGCGCGGTGCGCACGCGCGCGCATCTGGACGGGAAAGCATGACTTTCATCGATCTCACTTCCGCGGCCGCGGAATCCGCAACGTACGGCCCCGGCGGGCGCGACCGCATGGGCTTCTTCACCGATACTACGCTGTGCATCGGCTGCAAAGCGTGCGAAGTCGCGTGCAAAGAATGGAATCAGCTTCCGAGCGACGGGTACGAATTCACCGGCGAATCTTACGACAACACCAAAGAGCTGAGCGGCAACACGTGGCGCCATGTCGCGTTTGTCGAGCAGATGGAACCGGAGCGCGGCACCGGCCGCTGGCTCATGGAATCGGACGTCTGTAAGCACTGCACGCACGCGGGTTGCCTAGACGCCTGCCCGACCGGCGCGATCATCCGCACCGAATTCGGCACGGTCGTCATCCAAGACGACATCTGCAACGGCTGCGGCTACTGCGTCGTCGCTTGTCCCTTCGGGGTGATCGGCGAGAAGCAAGAAGATCACACGATGGGCAAATGCACGCTCTGCTACGATCGATTAAAGATCGGCGAGCAGCCCGCATGCGCAAAGGCTTGTCCGACCGAATCGATCCAGTACGGTGTCGTCAACGAGTTGCGCGAACGCGCCGAAAAGCGCTTGGAAAAAGTTCAGCAAAAATTCGAAGGCGCGCAGCTCTATTTGAACGATCCGAAGGACGGGATCGGCGGCGGCGGTTCGCTCTTTCTGCTGCTCGACAAACCGCAGGTCTATGGGCTTCCGCCCGATCCGATCGTGCCGACTAAAGATCTGCCGCAGCGTTGGAGGACGGCCGGCATCGCCGCGGCGGCGTTGTTCGGCGCGGTCGTTCTCTGCGCGGTGTCGCGGCGATGAGCGAGGGCTACTACGGCCGCCCAATCGTCAAGCCCCCGGCGTGGACGGATCTCATTCCCACCTATTTCTTCGCAGGCGGATTAGCGGGTGCGGCAGCAACGCTCGCGCTCGCGGAACGAACCGCACGCAATGATCGTCTTGCTCGCATCATGCTCTTCGGAGCGGCCGCCGGCTGCGCGGTCAGCGCGTTCTGTTTGATCGCCGACTTAAGAAAGCCGAAGCGCTTTATCAATATGCTGCGCGTCGTCAAACCGACGTCGCCGATGAGCGTCGGAGTCTACATCTTCTCCGCGTTCAGCGGGTCGGTTTTTATTGCCGCGGGTTCTGAATTAACGGGCATAGCGCGGCCCGCCGGACGTTTCTTTGAGGCGATCGCTGGACTGATCGGCCCTGTCATGTCCGTCTACACCGCAGTTCTCGTTGGCGATACCGTTATGCCGGCGTGGCATCTGCCGCGGAAAACGTTGCCGTCGCTTTTTGCCGCGACGTCGGCCGCGAGCGCCGGAGCATGGGGATTGCTTTTTGCACCGGCTCGCGACAGCGGCTCAGCGCGCCGCCTAGCGCTTCTGGGCGGGACGGCGATGATAGCTGCATTGCAAGCGTTGCATCGCGAGATCGGTCCGGTGCAAGCCGGGGCGTATTCGAAGGGCGAAGCCGGCGCGCTCGCGCGCTCCGCTCGAATGCTAAATGTAAGCGGCATTGTTTGCGCGGCGCTGGCGAAAAACTCCAACGCGATTTCAAAGATCGCGGGCGCGCTGCTCATAGCGGGCGGTCTCACCGAACGCTTTGCGGTCTACCGCGCCGGTTGCGCCTCAGCCAAAGATCCGAAGTATGTACTGGAGTCGCAGAAACCTAACTCAACTTCATCGCCCGTTTAACGTCATGTAAGACCTGCGCGGCGATCTCGCGGGCGCGGGCGGTTCCTTCGGCGATGACCTTTTCGACGTACGCTTCATCGGCTGCGAACATTTTGCGGCGCTCGCGCAACGGGCGTAAGAATTCGTTGAGCGCCGCGGCAAAATCGGTCTTGTCTTGCACGCAGCCCAGCGCCCCGGAACGGCAGTCGCGTTCGACGATCGGCACATGCGCGGGCTTGACGAGCTTCCACAGGTGAAATACCGGGCAAATCTCAGGCCGGCCTGGATCGTTGCGGCGGACTTTTTGCGGATCGGTAATCATGCGCCGAACTTTTTCCGTTGTCGCGGCTTCGTCATCCGAAAGCGAGATCACGTTGTCGTAAGACTTGCTCATTTTGCGGCCGTCGATTCCCGGCACGTCCGGAAATTGCGAAAGCATCGCTTTGGGCTCAACGAGAATCGTATCGCCCCCGCCGTAGATGTGATTGAACCGGCGCACGACCTCGCGCGCGAACTCCAAATGCGCGACTTGGTCCTTGCCGACGGGCACGAACTCGCCCCGAAAGATCGCGATGTCGCAGAGCTGCAGCAGCGGGTAGCCCAGAAATCCGTAAGTGGCGATCTCCGTCCCCAGCGCCTCGATCTGGCCCTTGAAAGACGGCACGCGCTCGAGCCACGAAATCGGCGTGACCATGCCGAGCAGCACCTGGAGCTCTGAAATCTCCGGTATGCCCGATTGCAGGTAGAAAGTCGATTTCTTCGGATCGACGCCGGCAGCGAGCCAGTCCACGACCATTGCGTTGCGCGCGTCGCGAATCGACTGCGGATCGGCAAAGGCCGTCGTAAACGCGTGCAGATCGGCAATCTCGAAAAACGCATCGGCCGTTTCGCAATACTTCACCCATTGCGTCAGCACGCCAACGTAGTGGCCGAGGTGCAGATTGCCCGTCGGACGCATGCCCGACATCACTCGCGGTCGCTTCGCCGTTGCGGTCGCCATCAGAACGCGGTTTGCAGTGAACCGAAGCGCGTACCTGCTTCGATTTTCGCGCGCACGTAGTCGCGCGCATTGGAAACGGCAGCCGGAAGCTCCCGTCCGAGCGCGATCTCACACGCCAAGGAGATCGCCAGGACGCAGCCCGTTCCGCGCATCGATCCCGGTAGACGCGATCCTTCGAATAGCTGTGCGTTGCCGGTCGTCACGAGAATATCGGCCGGATCGCCCGCGAGATGACCGCCTTTCATCAGAGCTGCGCGAGCGCCGGCCGCAACGAACTGCGCGCCCGCCGCAGCCATCGCTTCGCGATCGTTAAAGGGTTTGGCGTGCAGCAGCAGCGCTGCTTCGTCGAGGTTCGGCGTCACGATAACCGGCAAGTGAAGCAACACCTCGCGCAATTCGTCGATGTAGGCGGCGTTGGTCCACAGCGCCTGACCGGTCGAGGAGCCGAGGACCGGATCCACGACGATGGGCGTGGCAGCGCGCGCCCGCAAAAAATCCGCGACCACGCGGACATTCTCGGCCGATATCAGCGCCCCGACGCGATAGGCGGCGATCGAGTCCGGCAGTGCTTCGAGTTGTGCGCTTAAAACGCGGCCCGGAACGGGTAGCACTGCCGCAACGCGCTCGGCATCTTGCGCGCTAACGCCGGCAATCGCAGCGACGTGACCGACGCCGTACTCAGCGGCGACGCGCGCGTCGAGCCCGACTCCCGCGATGTTCCAGGGATGCGTCGTTCCGATCGACGCGACGGTCACACTCATGCGGCGTTCCACGCACGGACCAAGGCAGCGGTCGCGGCGCGCGGATCGGCCGCCGAGGAGAACGCGGAGATCATCGCGGCCATCGCAACGCCTGTCGCGCGTACGTCGCGCAGATTTTCCGCCGTGATGCCGCCGATCGCCGCAACGGGAAGTGACGTTGCGGCCGCGATGTCGCGAAGTCCGTCGAGTCCGATGGGATCGCCCGCATCACTCTTCGAGCTGGTCGCATAAACCGAACCCGCGCCGATGTAATCGGCTCCTTCAGCTTGCGCCACACGCGCTTCGCCCGGAGTTCCGCAAGAGATGCCGATGATGCGATCGCTCAACGCGCGCCTGATCTCCGGCAGCGCTTGGAAACCGGCGTCATCCGGCCCGAGGTGCACGCCGTCGGCATCGAACCGTTCGACCGCGTGCCAATCATCATTTATAAGGAAGAGCGCATCGCAAGCGCGCGTCAGTTCGCGCAGCGCCTCAGCGTGCGCATCAACGATTCCGGTCTTCGCGCGATACTGAATGATGCGCACGCCGCCTTCCAGGATTGCACGCACCAGGTCGAGCGGCTCGCCTTCCGCGTTCACGATCGCGTAGATGCCGCGCAGCCGTCTTACTCTGATTCGAGCAACAGCTCCGCGATGCGAATGAGTTCGGATTCGTCGGAATACTTGATCTCTATCGTCCCGCCCTGATGCGTCCTGCGCAGCGCCACGCGTGTTCCGAGCCTGCGGCGCAGGCGGTCTTCGAAGTCGCGATCGTCGGGAGAACCGGCGCGCGCGGCAGGCTTGCCCGTAGCAGGCGGCGATTGGAGGCGCGCGACGATGCGCTCGAGAGCGCGAACGCTAAGCCCGTCGCTGGCGACCCGCCGCGCGAGCTGCAAGCGCGCGTTTTCCGGCGCGCCCAGAATCGCTTTGGCGTGGCCGGAGGTCACCTTGCCGTCGGCGATCATCGCTTTTATCGGCTCCGAAAGAGTGAGAATGCGCAAAGCGTTGGTAACGGAGGGCCGGCTCTTTCCCAAACGCTGCGCGACTTGCTCTTGGGTAAAGTTATGCGACTCGATCAAATCCGCGATGCCGGCGGCTTCTTCCAGCGCGTTAAGATCTTCGCGCTGCAGGTTCTCAACAATGGCAACTTCGAGGCTTTCGCGGTCGTCGCTGCGGCGCACGATCGCCGGAATGCCCGAGCGTTGCAAGGCGGCGCAGGCACGCCAACGCCGTTCGCCCGCGATCAGCTCGTAAGAATCGCCGCGTTCGCGAACCAGAATCGGAACGAGTACGCCGAGTTCGGCGATCGAGGCCTGCAGTTCGCTCAAGCCTTCGGCGTCGAAGCGCTTGCGCGGTTGATGTGGATTTGGACGAATGCGATCGATCGGAATCTCGCGGATGCCTTCCGCCATCGAAGCCGGCGCAGCCGTCGTTCGCGCATCGCCGAGCAGCGCGCCCAAACCGCGCCCGAGCCCGCGCTTGGGAGCATTGCTCATCGCGCCACTGCTGCGGCTTCCGCCGCGAGCATTTCCGCCGCCAGCGCCATGTACGCTTGCGCACCGCGCGATTTCAGATCGAACAAGATCACCGGCTTGCCGTATGACGGCGCTTCCGAGAGGCGAATGTTGCGCGGGATCTGCGTCTTGAACATCTGCTGCGGGAAGTAGGCGTTAAGCTCTTCGAGCACTTCCATCGCAAGCTTCGTCCGGCCGTCGAACATCGTCACCAGCACGCCGGTCACGAGCAGGCCGGGATTGAGCGCCTCTTGCACGCGGCGCACCACGTTGGTGAGCTGGGAGAGACCCTCGAGCGCATAGTATTCAGCCTGTACCGGGATGATGATCTCGCGGGTCGCGGTCAGCGCGTTTATGGTCAGCAGCCCGAGCGACGGCGGGCAGTCGATGAGCACGAAATCATAAGCGCCCGCGATCGGCTCGACGACACCTTTGAGCCGGTTTTCGCGGGACAGGGCGGAGACCAGTTCGATCTCGGCGCCGGCTAGATTGATCGTCGCGGGGATGATTTGCAGGCCGGGAATTTCGGTTTCGCAGAGCACTTCGTCGATCGACGCAAAATGCATCAGCAAGTCGTAGATGTCGCGTTTGATCTCAGCTTTGTTGATGCCCAACCCGGTCGTGGTATTGCCTTGCGGATCGAGATCGACCACGAGCACGCGTTTGCCGAGTACCGCAAGCGCCGCACCGAGATTGACTGTCGTTGTGCTCTTGCCGACACCGCCTTTTTGATTGACT
Source organism: Vulcanimicrobiota bacterium (assembly GCA_013036095.1). Classification (GTDB taxonomy): domain Bacteria; phylum Vulcanimicrobiota; class Vulcanimicrobiia; order Vulcanimicrobiales; family Vulcanimicrobiaceae; genus Rubrimentiphilum. The sequence goes on along the minus strand of JAAXCW010000007.1, from coordinate 61,032 downwards.
AGTGCGATGATTCGCGACAGTGTGGACTCCTTAGCTTGCATCGCGCTGCGCGTCCAAGTAGGTATCCAAAAGGTGTTGCAGCGTGCCGGGCTCGTTACGCTCGGGCTGTTCGGTGACCTGCTCGAAGAGCTCGCGCAAAGCCTCGCCAACGCGCGTATCGCCCGCAAACCCCCGTGGCGCCAGGCCTTTTCGCACCATTGCCGCGATCACGTCGCTTCCTCCAATCTGCAGATCCGCGACGGAAAACGCGGGCTTGCGCGCGACCTCCTCATGCACGCGAGCTTGAAAACGCTCGTTCGAATCGTCGCGCTTGGGCAGTCCGCTTCCCGCGATGTCGGCCGCACGCACGGCGAATTGCCGGTCGAGGTTATCCGGGCCGATCCGCCTGATAAAACGGCGCAAAGCGGGATCGGAGAGATCGGGATCGCCGACATACATGTGCTGGCGTATCAAATGCGTCACGCGGTCGACGACGTCGTTCGAAAAACGTAAACGTCCGAGCATATCGCGCGCCATATCGGCGCCGACTTGCTCGTGGCGGTAAAAGTGCGGACCGTCCTTGGTGCGCGGCTTCCCGACGTCGTGCAGAAGCGCCGCCAAACGCACGACCAAGTCGCCCGGGGACGAGGCATCGAGCGTCGCCAGGCTGTGGCGGTAGCAATCGTACGCATGCCATTGGTTCTGCTCGACGCCCACGCCCTCGAGGATCTCGGGCCAAACGTGCTGCAACACGCCCGTTTCGCGTAACAGCTCGATGCCGATCGACGGCTTGCGCGCAAGCGTTAAAAGCTTGGTGAGTTCGTCGGCCATGCGTTCGGCCGAAACGGTCGCAATAGCGGGCGCCGCCGCAACCATAGCCTTGCGCGTACGCTCCGAAGGCGCATATTCGAAGCGCGCTGCGAATTGCGCGGCGCGCAGCATACGCAGCGGATCTTCGTCGAACGCGCGCTCGCTGAGAATATCGATCCGATGCTCCCGGATATCGGCTCGGCCGCCGTGTGGATCGACGATCTCGCCCGAGGGAAGCGCCCGCGCAATCATGTTCATGCGAAAATCGCGCCGGCCGAGGTCATCCTCGAGCGAAACGTCCGGCCCGCTCTCAATCTCGAAATCGCGGTGACCGGCGCCGGTGGAACGCTCGCGCCTGGGCAGGGAAATATCCACCGTAACATCTTTGATGGTTACTTTGAGCACGGCAAACGAGGCCCCTACAAGGTCCACCTCCCCCAAAGGCTCGAGGCACTTCTGGAGATCAGCCGGCGCTAGGCCGGTGACTACGTAATCCAGATCCTTTGCGTCCGGAACGAAGCGGTCGCTCTCGCCTCGCAGTTCGTCGCGAACGCGTCCCCCAACAGCATAAAGCGAGCCGGCTGGAAGAGCCGTAGCGAGGGCATGATCGATATCGAGAAGCCGTGGCATCGCGATTATGAGAGTACCATGTTCTTCCACCCGATGTTCTACGGGGAACTTTAGGCGACAGGGCGAGCCGTCCCATTGATGTTCCCCGGGGAACATTTAGCCGCCGAGCGGCCGCTTCTGGGCAACGCCGGGCCGGCGAGGAAAGCGGGGCGGCGTGGACCCAGTCTTCCGGACGAGGATTAGCCGCCTGCCGCCGCCGAGCCGGATTTCCGACTCGGCTGCACACCCCAACTCGCTCGTAGCCAAGGAAAGCGATTCCGCTTCTCCCGGCTCCGCCGGGCCGCGTTGCAGTATTGCCAAGCCGCCAACGGCCAGGAACGGAGCCGTCAACTCGAGCGCCGCGGACGCCGACGCGACGGCCCGAATCGTGGCGCTTTGGAACCGCTCGCGCCATTGCGGGTCGCGTCCCGCATCCTCGGCGCGCGCAGCGACGACGCGAACATTCAGGCCCAAGGCCTGGGTCGTCTCTTTCAGGAACTTCGCCTTTTTATGCGTGGCCTCAAGTAAGAGGGTCTCGGCCCCAGTAGCCAGCGCGACCGGGATCCCCGGAAGCCCGGCGCCGCTGCCAATGTCGATGTACGGGCTCTGGATATATGGCAGCACCGTCGAGCTGTCCGCGAGGTGCGTCGCAAGCTCGGCCTCTGTCCGCGCTCCTGTCAGATTGAATCGGGCGTTGGCCTCGAGAACCAGCCGGGTGTAGAGGGAGAGTCGCTCTTCCTCCCCGCTCACGCGGGTTGAAGTTCGGCGCCCGCGTAGAGCGAGAGGATGGCGATGTCCGCCGGCGTGACGCCGGGGATGCGAGACGCGGCTCCCAGCGTAGCGGGACGCCGCATGGCCAACTTCTCACGCGCCTCCCGCGATAGCGCCCGCAAACCGGCATAGTCGAGCGCGGCGGGCAGAGCAGCTCCCTCGCTCTTGGCGGCCTTTTCGATCGCGAGCTCTTCGCGGCGCACGTAGCCTTCGATCTTTATTTCAATCGCGATGCGCTCACCGATAGAGCGTTCGATCTCCGGCGCCTGATCCGAGATACGACTGAATTCGATCTCCGGCCGCCTTAGCGCATCCGCTAGCGTAGCGCCCGGCCCCACAGCCGGCACAGATTCCGATACGCCAATGCGCGTGGAGTGTACGATGTGCCGCGCACGGTCCAGCTCGGCAGAGCGCGCCTCGAAGCGCGCCCAATCTGCGTCGCCCACGAGGCCGACGTCGCGCCCGACGGGCGTCAAGCGCCGGTCCGCGTTGTCGTGGCGCAAGAGAATGCGGTGCTCGGCCCGCGAGGTCATCATACGGTAGGGCTCGTCGACGCCTTTGTTCACCAAATCGTCGATGAGCACGCCGATGTAGGCCTGGCTACGGCTCAAGCGCAGCTCCTCGCGTCCCTGCGCCGCTCGCGCTGCGTTGATCCCGGCAATCAAGCCCTGTGCGGCGGCTTCTTCGTAGCCGGACGTACCGTTGAGCTGCCCGCAATGATAGAGCCCGCGCACGCGCCGCGTTTCGAGCGTATCGTGCAGCTCCGTCGGCGGCACCATGTCGTATTCGACGGCATAACCGGCGCGCAGCATCTCGCATTCTTCCAAACCCGGCAGCGTGCGCAGCATTTCCAATTGCACGTCCGCCGGAAGCGATGTGGAAAAGCCCCCCACGTACCAAGTCGGTTCGTCCCAGCCTTCGGGTTCGACGAAGATCTGGTGCGTGGGATTGTGCGCGAACTTAACGACTTTGTCTTCGATCGACGGACAGTAGCGCGGACCGATGCCTTTGATGAGATCGAGCCCGTAAAGCGGCGACCGGTGCAGATTGCCGCGCACGAGTTGATGCGTGCGTTCATTGGTCTCGGTGATGTAACACGGCAGCTGCGGTCCCGCAAACCGCGGCTCGTTGTTGTAAGAAAACATCAATGGAACCGGGCTTGGGGGCTGCACTTTCATCACGCCGGTATCGACGGTAGCGCGATCGATACGCGGCGGCGTTCCGGTCTTCAAACGCTGCGTTGGGAAACCGGCGGCGCGCAGCGATTGCGCCAAACCGAGCGCCGGCGGTTCGCCGAAGCGCCCCTCGGATTGCACGACGTCACCGCGAAAAGATTTACCGCCCAAAAACGTGCCTGTTGCTAATACGACTCGTTGCGCATAATATTGCGATCCGTCCGCGCATGCAACGCCGCGGATTTCACCCGCGCTCATGATAAGCGACTCTACCATCGCCCGTTGGATGCGCAGATTCGGCTGCGCCCGCAAAACGTCGATCGCTAGGCGCGCGTATGCGGGCTTATCGGCCTGCGCGCGCAACGCGCGCACCGCCGGACCTTTGGACTCGTTCAGAAAGCGCGAATGCAGCGAGCACCGGTCGATGATCCGCGCCATCTCGCCGCCGAGCGCGTCGATTTCGCGCACCAGCTGGCCTTTTGCACTGCCGCCGATCGACGGATTGCACGGAAGCGTGCAGATGCGGTCGGGATCGCCGGTCAGCAGAAGCGTAGGTACGCCCAAGCGCGCCGAGGCGAGCGCCGCTTCGACGCCCGCATGCCCGCCGCCGACGACGATAACGCCGGCGTCATCGGAATGAATTCGCGCTGCCATAACCGCCGTTATTGTAGCAGACGGTTCGCGGGTTTCGGTTAGCCCGGCACCGCCACAGCGTCGCGTTTCAGGCCGCGCAACCGGAAGGCGAGGCCGATCAAAAAGCCGCCGAAAATGATCGCGTAAACTCCGATGATCCAGACGACCGCAAGCGCCCCGTTCAGCGGGCGAAGGATGAGCAGAACGCCGAACGCAATCGACGCCAACCCGGCAAGCACCCACCACAAATCGCCCGGAAGATGGCGGCGCAGTTCGAACGCGCCGACCAGCTCGAGGATCCCGGTCACTACCGCCCAGGCGGCGATGAGATAGAGCAGCGCAAACGCAGTTATCTGCCAGAAGAAGAACGTGATGGCGCCGACCAGTATCCCGAAGATACCGACGAAGAGCAGGTGCGCCCAGCGGTTATGCGCCTCGGCCTCGCGCACAGCACCGATCAACGCGAAAACGCCGTCCACGAGAGCGTAGGCCCCGAAGAGAAACACCAGCACGACCAGCGCGATTCCCGGCATCGCGAGCGCCAAGACGCCGAAGATGACGGCTGCGACGCCTCGGATCGCAAACGTCCACCAATTACGCGAAAGTACATCAAGCATAGGGACCGGGCGTTCGCCACCCTGCTGCTATTTCCCGATGCAGAACCGCGCAAAAATTTTCGTGAGCAATTCCTCGCCGGCCGCCTCGCCGGTGAGATGCCCTAGCGCTGCATACGCGCGCTGAAGCTCGCCCGCGATCAAGTCCGCCGGCTCGCCGCGCTGCAGGGTTTCGCGCGCGCGGCCGAGCGCTTCAAGCGCCTGCGCCACGGCTTCCAGTTCGAAGAGTGCGGCCAGATGCGGCCGTTCCAAATCCGGCAGCTCGCCCCCCCAGGCCGTGAGCGCGAGTGCGCCGCGCAACGCCGCAAGCGTCGCGCGATCGAAGACCGAGCCGCAAACGTCCGCGCCGCCATCGAGCTCGCGCGCGCCCACATCGCCCAAATCGCTCTTGTTGCAGAAGATCACGCGTGGCCGCGCTTCGGTGAGCGCGAGAACCTCGCGGGCCTCGTCGCCAATAGGTTGCGAGCCGTCGACCACCACGATCGCTGCGCGTGCCTCTGAAAGCGCGCGGCGCGTCCGGTCGATGCCGGCGCTCTCCAGCCGCCCGGCGTGCGCGCGAATGCCCGCGGTATCGATAAACCGCACGGGAACGCCGTCGACGTCAATCGTTTCCTCAATCGTGTCGCGCGTCGTGCCCGCAATCTCGGAGACGATTGCGCGATCCTCGCCCAGCAGCGCATTGAGCAGCGAAGACTTTCCGGCGTTGGGCGGACCGACGATCGCGACGCCCACGCCTTCGCGGATCAGCCGGCCGGCTTCGCCGTTGCGCTGCAAACGCCGCAGCTCCGCAGCGACCGATTCGACGGACGCTTCGAGCTCGGCGCGATCCGGATCGCGAACCTCGTCGGGGAAATCGATCGCGGCCGCAAGTTCTTCTAAGATCTTTGAAAGCCGCTCGCGGAGCGCTTGCACTTCGCGCGCAAGTCCGCCGCCGAGATTTGCAGCCGCCGCGCGGGCCGCCGATCGCGATTCGGCCGCAAGAAGATCGGCAACCGCCGATGCTTCGTGCACGCCCATCTTTCCGTTGAGCAACGCGCGCCGGCTAAATTCGCCCGCGCCAGCATAGCGCGCACCACAGGCCAGCAGCGCGCGCACGACTTCGCGCGCCACGATCGGCGATCCGTGAATCTGCAGCTCGAGGGTGTCTTCACCGGTGTAGCTGTGCGGCGCCGCAGAGAGAATGGCGATCCCGCGATCGACGGTCGCGCCGTTTTCGTCCACGACGGTTCCGTATGTCGCGATCTTCGGCCCGAGCGCGCTCGCCGAACGAAACAGCCGCTTTGCAAGCGCGCGAGTCTGCGGTCCGCTGACGCGTATGATCGCAATCGCACCCGCTCCGGCCGGCGTTGCGATCGCACAAATTGTTTGTTCTGTTGAGAACGGCATATCAATCTTCCCTACGCGCTTTTAACAAGTGCGAGGCGGCGGATAGCCTTCGCCGAGCGATTAAACATAGCCTAAGCGAGGCGAAGGCTATGCGCCGACGAGCTACTTGGGAAAAACGACCACTCTTCGCTCCGGCTCGACGCCTTCGGACTCGGTACGCACTAAGGCGTTTTCGGCCAAAGCGATGTGCACGATCTTTCGCTCCGAGGGCAGCATCGGTTCGAGCTTTTGCGGTGTATTCTCGCGAACGCAGCGCTCGAGCGTCATCAGCGCGAGGTTCTTAAGTTGATCCGCGCGGCGCGCACGGTAGCCCTCGGCGTCAATCGTGTAATACTTGCGGCCGGTCTTCACGCCGGCGTTCAGAATGTTGTTGAAGACCAAGTTCAGCGACTCGAGCGTGTTGCCGTGCCGTCCGATGAGCATCGCCAAGTCCGGACCGGTGACTTCAAAATACTCGCCTTCCGGACGCGAGAGATACTCGATCTCTGCATGAGGCACGCCCATCTTTCCGAGAATCTCTTCGAGCAGGTCGCGCGCCGGCTTCGCGGCGTCAGGCATCGCGGTCTTCGGCCCTTTGCGCGGCGCCGGGGCACTTCGGCGCGTACCATTGGGCGGACGGCGTCCGCCGGTTCCGCCGCGCCGGACGCGCGTTCCGGTACCGGGGATATCGCGGTCGCGAATCTCCGCGGGCTGCTGATCTTCGGGCTCGACGTCGTCTTCAAACATAGCTACCTTCTTGCGCCTCTCTTTTTCTTTTTGTTTCTGCGCGAACCGCCCCGCTGCTGGCCGGCGACTTCCCCGTTGGCCTTCGGCAGCGCCTTGGTCTTCGCGTCGTCCGGCAAGTCGGTGAGCGCGTGAAAGTCATCCAGCGCCGATAGCGGCTGGTGGTACTTCCCGAGCAGATAAAACTGTTGGCCCATCGTGAACAAGTTGTACGAAAACCAGTACAGGACCATCGCCGATGGCCAATTGTAGCGCAGTCCCAAAAACCCCAGCATGAGCGGCGAGAAGATCGCCATCAGTTTTTGCGTCTGAGCCTGTTGCGGATCGGCCGACGGCATTGTCGCGTAGCGCGAATAGAAATACATCGAGATCGCGTAGAGCAGCAGCAGCACGATGTCGGCCGCTGCCAAATTCGGCGCGAACAGATATGCCTTCCATAAAAGCGGCGCTACATGGTCGGTGAACGGCGCGCCGACCCACAGCCAGTGTTCGTTCTTGTAAAGATCTTTGTGGGCCCACACGGCGTAGTAGACGCTGATGATGATCGGATACTGCACGAGCATGGGCCAGCAGCCAGCCAGCGGATTGGCGCCTTCCCGTTTGTAGAGCTCCATCGTCTCTTTTTGATAGCGCTGCGGATCGCTCTTGGCATACTTGGCCTGCAGCGCTTTCATTTGCGGAGCGAGCTTCTGCATTTTGATCATCGACATGAACTGCTTGGTGTTCAGGGGCCACGAGATCAATTTGAAGCCGAGCGCAAAGATAACTAAACTCCAGCCGCGGCTGTGCACGACGGAGTTGATTGCATTGAGGATAGCCGTGATGCCGTTGACGATCGGGTCCAGAAACGCGTTCGTCGCAAAAATAAAATGCACGATCTACCGCTCCGCGACCGGATCGAATCCGCCGGGATGCCATGGATGACAGCGGGCAAGCCGGCTCGCAGCCATCGCGCCTCCGCGGAGCATGCCATGTTTTTCAAATGCCTGGGCCGCGTACTCCGAACAAGTCGGATAGAATCGGCACGCTTGCGGAAGAAGCGGCGAAATCACGATCTTATAGACGCGCAGCGCGGCGGCAGCGATACGGCGCACTAAGCCAACGCTCGCGCGAGTTCGGCGCGCAAGTCCGCGTAAGAAGCGGCGGCCGTGGAAGGCCGCGCGACAACCAGAATCCGGACCTGCGGATCGGCGGGAACAAGTTCGTGCATGGCGGCCGCGATGCGACGCTTTACTTGATTACGGATGATGGCTTTGCCCACTGAAGTGGAAACGGTAATGCCCACGAGCGGGCGTTCGCCCTTTGGGGCGCCTTCGCCGCGGTAAACCGTCAAATTCGGGGTGGCCATACGCCGGCCGCGCTGGCGCAGGCGGGCGAAATCCGCCTGGCGGCGCAGGCTGGCAAAGCGTCGCATCAGACGCTGAGGCGCTTGCGGCCCTTTCTGCGGCGGGCCGCAATGACGCGGCGGCCGTTTTTGGTGGACATACGCTCGCGAAAGCCGTGGACGCGCTTGCGCCGGCGGTTATGCGGTTGAAAGGTCCGCTTCATGAAGGAATGTACTCCTGGGAACGTGCCGGGGATGCACCCGCCGGCACAGCCACTTAGTATAGGACCAGCGTCGCGGGCCGTCAAGCAAAGATTCAGAAACGTCCGCTCTCCACACTTGTGGAGAAGGCTGTGGACAGCGCTGCGCTGAGGCTTGCTCGACTTGGGCCGAAAAGCCCGTCGCCACGGGCGATTTCCCGCTTGTCAATACATGCGGCGGAGCGGTGGAATACGTGTGTTTTGACCCGAAAAATCGATGGTTCTACACCTGTGGATAAGTGGATAAGAATCTCTTAATTTACCGCAGGATACGACCCCGATAGCGCCAACCTGTGCGCCTCCACGAAGGGACTGCGCCGTTAGACTTTTGTCGATGGTGGAGTTCCGAACTAGATTACGACGGGACGGATACAGGATGGCGCTTGCGGCTGGAAACACCGATATTTCCAATGAACTCTGGCAATCCGCACTCACAGCGCTAGAACGAAAGTTTTCCAAACCGGTTTACGAAATGTGGATCAAGCCGTTGCGGCTGGTTTCCCTCAACGGGAACGAGTTGTTGCTGGCGGTCGGGAACACATTTGCCCGCGAGTGGACCGAAAATCGCCTCAAGGTTCAGATCGTCGAAGCGCTCGCCGAAACGTTCGGAACCGTTTTTGAGCTGCAGTTCGTGATCGTCGAAACGCCGGGCGAAACGCCCGCTCCTGAAGCCTCCGCCCAGCCGGCGGCGGGCGCGGCGCGCCTGCAAACCGAGTTCCGGCCCGGCAATCTGAATTCGCGCTACACCTTTGAAGAGTTTGTCATCGGCAACTCCAACCGGTTCGCGCACGCTGCCGCGCAAGCGGTCGCAGCCGCGCCGGCGCGCGCGTACAATCCGCTGTTTCTCTACGGCGGTGTCGGATTGGGCAAGACGCACCTCATGCACGCGATCGGCCACCGCGTTCTGCAAGACATTCCCGACGCCAACGTCGTCTACGTGTCGAGCGAAAAATTCACCAACGAGTTCATCATCGCGGTGCAAAACAACAAGACCCTTGAGTTTCGCAACAAGTATCGTTTGGTCGACGTGCTGCTGATCGACGACATCCAATTCTTGGAAGGCAAGGAAGGCACCCAAGAAGAGTTCTTCCACACGTTCAACGCGCTGCACGAATCGGGGCGCCAGCTCGTTATCTCGAGCGATCGTCCGCCCAAAGAGATTCAAACGCTGGAGAACCGTTTGCGTTCGCGATTCGAATGGGGCCTACTCACCGATATTCAACCGCCCGACTTGGAGACGCGCGAAGCCATTCTGCGCAAGAAAGCGGAGTCCGAGAAGATTCCGGTCCCTGACGAGGTGACGTCATACATCGCCAAGGTCATTCCGTCGAACATCCGCGAGCTCGAAGGCGCGCTTATTCGTGTCGTCGCGTTTTCGTCGCTAACCAAGTCTACCATCACGGTCGACCTCGCGGCCGAAGTGCTGAAGAACGCGGTCGCCCAGATGCCGCTGCGGCGCGTGACGATCGACACGATCAAAGACAAGATCGCGAAGGCCCACGGCCTGACGATCAAAGAGATGGACAATCACCGGCGCGACCAGCGCGTAGCCGGGCCCCGTCAGATCGCGATGTTCGTCTGCACGGAACTGACGGATTGTTCTCTGCCCCACATCGCGCGTGAGTTCAACAAGAAGGACCACACGACGGTGATGTACGCGCGGGACAAGGTGAAGGACCAAATGCAGCGCGACGAAGCCTACCGCAATAAGATCCGCTCCCTCCTGGCGCTCTGCCAAACCGACTAAGCGTTTACATCTTATAATGCACGACATGATGCACAGGGCGGCTTTGAACGCGTGGATAACTGGCCGGAGGCGGCCGGCGGTGTACATGTGTAGGAACTCCCCAAGGTCCTGCACAGGTTATGCCGGGCACAAACCCGCATCGTAGCAAGCAAATCGGGGCTTCTTCGCAGAATGCACCGCCTTACTACTAATACTATTAGATCTTTTTATAATAAAGAGCCAACGACGACAGCAATGAGTGTGGAATGAAGTTCACCTGTAACACGAAAGACATCTCCGGCGCAGTCGGTGCCGCAAGCAAGGTCGTCAACGCGCATACGACCGTTCCCATCTTGTCCAACGTGCTGCTCAGCGCAGACGAAGGCAAAATCTCCGTGCGCGCGACCGATCTCGAAGTGACGCTCGAGCATGCCTTCAAGGCCGAAGTCAGTGAATCGGGCAGCGTGACCGTTCCGGCCAAATTGTTCAGCAGCTACTTGGGCAATCTGCAAGCCGGGCTCATGGAATTGACGGGAACGCCGACGCGTGCCAGCGTCAAATACGAGCGCAGCAGCTACGACTTCCACGCTCTGCCGGCCGAAGAGTATCCGCCGCTTCCGACCGCGCAGAAGGGCCAAAACTTCCGAATCTCCGCCAAGAGGTTTCGCGATGGCGTCAACGCCGCTATCTTTGCGGCGTCGAGCGAGGAAGCGCGCGGCGCGGTTCTGATGGGAACGCTGCTCGAAATCGAAGGCGACTCGCTGACCATGGTTGCGACCGACGGCTACCGCCTGGCAAAATATCAGACGACGCTCGAGAGCGGCGTTTCCGGCAGCGAGAAATATATCGTGCCTTCCCGCGCGCTCATCGAAGCGGCGCGCAATCTGGGCGGCGCCGAATTCGTCGACGTCACGGCGCTCGGCACGCAGAGCAACCAGCTCATGTTTTCCGCCGGCGACGCATCGATCACCGTCCGGCTGGTCGACGGACAATACCCGAATTACGGTCAGGTCATCCCTGCGAAATTCGATCGTTCGATGAAGGTTAGCACGCCAAGTTTGATCGCAGCGCTGCGCCGCGCCGAACTGGTTGCCGGAGATCGCGCAAGCATGGTAAAACTCGCAGTTGCGAACCAAACGCTCATCGTCACTGCAAGCTCCGACGTATCGGGTAACGCATACGAAGAACTCGAAGTCGAGCAACAAGGCGAAGATTTGACGATCGCCTTCAACGCTCGCTATCTCGTTGAGATCTTGAATCACATCGAGAGCGCGCAGACCGTCATGGAATTCCTGGGTCCGCTCTCGCCGGCGGCAATCAAACCGGTCGAGCCGGCGGAGGGCGCGCAGCAACTGTATGTGTTGATGCCGCTGCGGCAATAGGCGGCATAATGCGGCGCTGCCTAGTCTTGGCAGCAGCGGTAGCGGTAACGCTTGCGGGTTGCAGCGGCGGAAGTGCCAGCCTTCCAGCGCCCGTAATTCCGACCACGGCGCCCGGTCCGGCTATCCAGCACGTCGTCGTCATCATGCAAGAGAACCGCACGTTCGACGGCGTCTTCCAAGGCTATCCCGGCGCAAACACGCAGAGCTTTGGGATCGATTCGAAGGGCAACAGACAGAATCTGCAGCCAATCACTTTGGCCTATCCCACCGACATCAACCACCTGCGCGTTCAGTTTTTAGCAAATTACGACGGCGGAAAAATGGATGGGTTCGATAAGGAGATCTTCACTTTTTGCGGAGTTCTGCTATCCGGCTGCAGTTGTCCGTCAAACGATCAGCTGAACGATACGAGATGCTGGGTTTATGGTACGCACTACCCGCCGGGATCGACGACACCGTTAGCTTACGCGTACGTTCCGCGCACCGAAGTCCAGCCGTTTTGGGACATGGCCGCACAGTACGCGATCGGCGACGATTTCTTTCCGTCAAACAATGGGCCCAGTTACGTTTCGCATCAATACATGATCGCCGGCGAGTCCGGCCACGTGGCCGAGATCCCGAGCGACTTCAATCAAACCTGGGGATGCGATGCGCCCGCGCCGACGACAACCGCGGTCTTGCAGATGGTCAATCCGCCGCCGGCGTATTATCCATTCGCGGCGCAGTTTGGCCAGGAGCTCCCCGGGCCGTTCCCGTGTTTTTCCTACAGCACGATTGCCACTCAGCTCGATAACAAAGGCATATCCTGGGGCTTTTACTCGCCCACCATCGGCCTAAATCTCGGTGACATTTGGTCTGCGTTCGACGTCATCTATCCGGTCCGTTTCGGCGCAGATTGGGTGCGCAACGTTAAATCGCCGGAGAGTTCGTTCTTCACCGACATCGCAAGCGGCAACCTTCCGCAAGTTTCGTGGGTCATGCCGTCGTTCTTGAACTCCGATCACGCCGGGTCGCTCAGCACTACCGGTCCGCAATGGGTGGCCAACATCGTTAATGCGGTCGGCAAGAGCAAGTACTGGAACAGCACGGCGATCATCATCATGTACGATGATTGGGGCGGCTGGTACGATCACGTCGTTCCGCCCCAATACGCCGACGCGCGCACCGGCGCATATGAAGGTTTGGGCATTCGCACCCCGCTGATCGTCGTCTCGCCCTACTCGAAGCATAACTACGTTTCGCACGCGCAGCACGAAGTCGCGAGTAGCCTGCACTTCATCGAAAAGATCTTTGGACTGACGTCGATTCAGTCGTACACCGCCGACGCTCGCGCCGATGCGCTCGACGACATGTTCGATTTCACGCAATCGCCGTCGGCATTCAAACCGATCTCAACGACGCTGACCGTGACAAGCATCATGCAGCAAAAAACCCCGTCGCAAGCCGCCGACTATTAGGCTCGATTCGCTTACGCTCTCGAACGTGCGCAACTACGCACACCTCGAGCTGCAGCCGGCGCCGGGACTGAACGTCTTTGTCGGAGCCAACGCGCAAGGCAAGAGCAACCTGCTAGAGGCGATCTCACTGCTCGGAACGGGGAAATCGTTTCGCACCAGCCGGGAGCGCGATCTGATTCGCGACGGGTTCGAGCTCGCGACCATTTCGGGCGCAGCGCACGTAAAGGCCGGCGCAATCCGTCTGGGCTGCACGCTGACGGCAACGCCGCGCGGCTCGCGCAAACTCTACACGGTCAACAGCCGCAGCGTACGGTATGCGACATTTCTCGGCAGCTTGCGCGTGGTGAGTTTCGTGCCCGCGGATTTGCATCTGGTCGACGGACCGCCGTCGGTGCGGCGTTCGTTTTTGAACAGCGCGCTTGCGCAGGAACAAAAATCCTATTACCGCGATTTGGCCCGGTATCAGAAAGCGCTCGCCCAAAAGACGGCGCTGCTGCGCGCGGAGGCTCCAATCGATCTGGAACTGCTGAAGATCTACGACGAAACGCTGGTAACGGCCGGAACGGCACTCATGATCGCGCGCAATCATTTCGTGCGCGCGCTCGGAACCGCCGCGGCAAAAGTACACGCACGCTGGAGTGACGGTCGCGAGCATCTGGAATTGACCTATCGGCCGAACGTGGGGTTCGAAGCCGAAACTGAAGACTCGATCGCCTCGAGCTTTCAGGAACGTTTGCGCGACGGCGCCGAACAAGAACGCGTGCGCAGGGTAGCGCTCGTCGGCCCGCATCGCGACGATCTTACGCTCGATTTGGATGGGCGGTCGCTCGCGGCGTTCGGCTCGCAGGGCCAGCAGCGGACGGCGGTACTTGCGGTCAAGGTCGGCGAATATGCCGTCATGCACGAACGCTCGGGCGAAGCCCCGCTATTGCTGCTCGACGACGTCCTTTCCGAACTCGATCCGCAGCGTGCCCGCGCATTTTTAGAAGGCGTCGGCGAGTTCGAACAAGCGTTTATTACGGCAACGCAGCTCCCGGGGGCGCTCGCCTTGGCATCAGTCTACGAGATCCGGGATGCACGCGTGGAAACGGGCGCGAGCTGATGCAGCCGCTGCGCGCCGCGCTCTCGTCTTGGCAGCCGGCGAAGGTCGTTGCGGGAGATCCGCTGTCGCATTTGCGCGCGCAGTGGGCAACGATCGTTGGTGAGGATATCGCGTCCAATTCCCGTCCGGCCGAATTAATTCGCGGGTCGCTGCTCGTCGTGACGCGCTCGGCCGCATGGAGTCAGCAGCTCTCGTTTTTGAGCGAGCGGATTGTGGACGCGGTGCGCGCTTCAACCGGAGTCGCATTGGAAGGCGTACGTTTCCGCGTCGGCCGCATCGGGTCGCGACCGGGGCCTTCGTCGGGCCGCAAAGCTGCGGCGCGCAAACGCACCGAGCCGCGCCCTGCCGCGGCCACGCTGGAATCGGCGGTCGCCATGTTCCGCCACGACGTCACGAGCGCGCAGCGGGCCAAGGCTAGCGCGGGATGGAAAGAGTGCAACCGTTGCGGCATACGGATCGTTCCAGAAACCGGGCCGTCTTGCGCGCCCTGCGCCAACGCCCGCGGAGCGGAACGCTCGGCCGCAATAGCGCGACTGCTTTTCGAAGTACCGTTCTTGGGCTACTCCGGCATTTCGGAACACGTCGAAAATTTATCGCGAGACGAATACGAACGGGTCCGCGCAAAACTGCTGGCGCGATGGTGGGACGCGCTCATGCAATTGCAGCGCTCCGGCCGGAAGCGCGCGAGCAGGCGCGAACGCGACATCGTCAGCTCGTACGTTTTACTGAAGACCAGGCTCGATCCGGAAAAGATCGCACCGGCGGTCGTGCGCGACCTTCTTGGCGAGGAACTGTACAAGATATTTTATGGCAGCGATGAGACCTAACGAGTACGGCAGCGAGCAGATCGAGGTCCTGAAAGGCCTCGAAGCGGTTCGAAAACGTCCCGGCATGTATATCGGCAACACCGCCGAGCGTGGCTTGCATCAGCTCGTCTACGAAGCGGTCGACAACGCCGTGGACGAAGCGCTGGCGGGCTTCGCGAAAAATATCACGGTCACGCTGCTTAAGGACGGCTCGTGTGCGGTGGAAGACGACGGGCGTGGAATCCCGATCGACATTCACGCCGACGAAAAGATGCCGGCGGTCGAGGTCGTTATGACGATGCTGCACGCCGGCGGCAAATTCGGCAAGGGCGGTTATAAAGTAGCGGGCGGACTGCACGGCGTCGGCATATCGGTCGTCAACGCGCTCTCTGAAGAGATGACGACTCGCGTGAAGCGCGAGGGCAAGACGTGGGAGATGCGCTTTAAGCGCGGGATCACCACCCAAAAGCTCAAGAAGATCGGACCGGCGGAAGGCACCGGCACCTACCAATGGTTCAAGCCCGACCGCGAAATGTTCGAAGTCACCGAATTTCACTGGGACGTGCTCGCGAAACGCTTGCGCGAGCTCGCCTTTCTCAATCGTGAAGTGGCGATCGCACTGCGCGACGAGCGCCCCGAAACGCCGCGCGAGCGAACCTTCAAGTTCGACGGCGGCATCGTCTCGTTCGTTCAGTGGCTGAACGAAAAGAAAGACCCGCTGCACCCGATCATCTCGACGCATCACGAACGCGATGGCGTCGACGTCGAGGTCGCTATGCAGTGGACCGACACGTACACCGAACTGATCTACTCTTACGCGAACAATATCAATACCATCGAAGGCGGCATGCACCTGACGGGCTTCCGCACGGCGATCAGCAACGCGGTGAACAGCTACGCGAAAAAGCGCGGAGCGCTCAAGGAGTCCGACAGCTCGCTCTCCACCGACGACGTGATGGAAGGCCTGACGGCTGTCGTTTCGGTGAAGCTGCAAGATCCGCAGTTCGAAGGGCAGACCAAGACCAAACTCGGCAACGCCAAAGTGCGCAACATCGTCTATGCGCTGGTCAACGAACGCTTAGATTTTTTCTTTGAAGAAAACCCGAAACTCGCGCGCATTATTTTGGACAAGTGCATGCAAGCGCAGCGCGCGCGCGAAGCGGCCAAAAAAGCGCGCGACCTTTCGCGGCGCAAGAACGCGCTCGAAGGCTCGGGCCTTCCCGGCAAATTGGTTGACTGCAAGAACACGAATCCGGCTGAAAGCGAATTGTTTCTCGTCGAAGGCGATTCGGCGGGCGGCACCGCCAAAGGCGGGCGCGATCCGAACAGTCAGGCGATTCTGCCGCTGCGCGGAAAGATTCTCAACGTCGAAAAAGCCCGGCTCGACAAAGTTCTCTCGAACGAAGAGATCCGCACGATGATTACGGCGCTCGGCACCGGCTTCGGCGACGAGTTCGATCTGGGCAAACTGCGTTATCACAAGATCATCATCATGACCGATGCCGACGTCGACGGATCGCATATCCGCACGCTGCTGCTGACGTTCTTTTACCGGCAGATGAAAAGGCTGGTCGAAGACGGCTACGTGTACATCGCGCAGCCGCCGCTCTTCGGCTTACGTAAAGGCAAGAAGCAGTGGTATGCGTACAGCGACGCGGATCTAAAGTCGATCGTCGGTGAAGACGCTAAAGACTTCGTGATTCAGCAATACAAGGGCTTGGGCGAAATGGACGCCGAGCAGCTCGCGGTGACGACGATGGAAGTCGGCAACCGCCGTTTGAAGCAGATCACGGTCGAAGATGCGGTCGAGGCCGAGCAGATATTCACCGATTTGATGGGCGACAAAGTCGAGCCTCGAAAACAATACATCTTCGAATTCGCAAAGAGCGCCAAGAACTTAGACTTATAGGTCCCCCCGTGACTGCGGGGCTTCCGCCAACGTTAGGGGTATAACTGGCCGCGGAGGGACCTTTGCGCAAAGGGATCTGGACCGCAGCCGCAGCGCTGGTGCTCGCGGCAATTGCGGTGGTCGTCATTTTCCACAACAGCGTGACGCGCGTCACGGTGAGCGCCCTGTCGGGGGTTGCCACCGGCTATTCGATCCAAATGAAGGACCTGCGCTACGGCGGCGGCCATGCCGCATTCGTCGGTGTGCACATCTCTCGCCACGGACAGCCGGTGCTCGACGCCGATCGTGTCGATGTTTTTTACAGCTTGCGCGACCTGCTCCCCGGCAGCAAGCACCGATTCGGTCTGCTCGCCGTAACGATCGATCGCCCTTACATCACGCTGATCCACAACCAAAACGGCACTTACAACGTCGCGTTGCCTCCGAGCGCGGCGGCTGGGCCGGCGCGCCAGCATCCCAACGCGGTTCCGATGCAGATGACGGTGCGCATTCGCGACGGCCGCGCCTCGCTGATCGATCAATACCGCTATTATAAGGAAAGCCGGCTGCAGCGCGTCGATCATATCAACGTCGACCTGAGCCTCAATAGCGTCAAGGTCACGCACTACGTCGCGACCGGCGATCTCGAAGACGCCGGCACACAGCCGTTCCGCGCGGTCGGAACGATCGACTACATCAAGGGGTACGCCCTGCATCACGTGCACGTGCGCGCGATTCCGATTCAAACGATCGGCAACTACTTCATCGATTCGCCGGCAGCACGATTGCTGGGAGGCGTGGTGCGCGGTATGGACGTTCGCATGTACGCCTTCGACGTCAAGCCGAACGAAACGACCGCCTATCACATCATCGGCGCCGGCTACATGGCGAAGGGATCGATGGAAGTGCGCGGGCTCGACTCCCCGATCCGCAATCTGGACGGGCCGATCAACATTTTTGACGGCGGTTTCGCTGCGCAACACTTGACCGCGACGGTCGGTCACATTCCGATCAGGATCGCCGGCGGCATCTTCGACTTTCGCCGGCCGCAGTTCCGGTTGGGATTCGAAGGCCGCGGCGACTTGCGGTACCTGAAGGAGATCGCCGGCTTTGCCAAAGGCCTGCCCGTTTACGGCGCCTTAAGAATTCACGCGCTCATCGAAGGGAATATCGATAACCCGCTGCTGTGGATCGGTTTCAACGGACCGCGCTTCAACTTTCAATCCGTGCCGATCGACAATCCGCGCGGCATGGTGGCCTTATACGGAAGTGACTTGGTCGTTTTGCCGTTCCACGGGGAGTACAGCGGCATCAGCCTGCACGTCCAGGGCACGATGCTGCTCGGCAATCATGTCACGTCAAGTTTGATCCTCCACGCGTTCGGCCCGTCCAACAGGCTGCCGTATCTGGGCGCGCTCGTCGCCGATCAAACGATCAACGCGGAGGCCATGCTGAGCGGAACCGATCTGAAGATCAACGGCCGCGGCTATCTCGTTTCGTTGAGCCATCCCGACGACGTGAACGGATTCTACAACATCGATCAAAACGGCACCGGTACGTTCGGTCCAATCTCGGTACGCACTGCCGCCGGCGGCACGCTCGTCGCCGCGTTCGCGCTGGACCGCCCGCACGGAAACAGTGCGTTCTGGGCCTCGGCCGATAACGTGCGGCTGCTGCAGCCGTCACCCGTCGGGCTGCCGGGCGTCCAGATTCCGGAGCTGCCGCCAATCGACGCGCATATCGTACGAGCAAATATCGCGGGCACCGGCTCAGCCGCGAACTCCGTGATCGGCGGATCGGTCGACATGGCCCCCGCGCTTATCGCGGGCGTACCGTTTAACAGCATTCACGCGCAGTTTGCCGGCCCGTTCGCGGCCGCAGAGCTGAGTGATGTGCGCGCAACCGGACCGTGGGGCAGTTTTGCCGGCAGCGGATCGTTCGGGCCTTCGGCGATGATCGCGCGCGGCAATTACTCCGGCATGCTGCAAGGCCTGCGTCCGTTCATCGGCAACTTCCCGGCGCAAGGATCGATCGACGGCCCGATCGGCATCGCGATCGCGCAAGGTACCATTTACGTGCAGGCGCAGAACGCGCAGTTGCGCGGCGCGACGATCCGCGGCATTCCGGTGCAGAGTATCTCGGGCACGATGGCTTATGACCGGGGCGTGCTGCACATCTACTCGGCGCAGGCGCGCGCCGCCGGAGGCGATATCGTTGCCGCCGGTTCGTTCAACACGACGTCGTCGAGCGCGCCTTCGCGTATGGCGATCGCCACGACGCAGCTCGACGCGAGCATGCTCAACGGACTCGGCGTGCCGATCAGCGGCGGATCGCTGGTCGCGTTCGGCGCGATCATGCCCGGCCCGGGCATTCCCGGCGTCGACGCAGGCGTCGTCTTGCAAAACGGCACGGCGGCGGGTTACGGTCCATTTTCGGCCAGTGCGGAGATCGGAATTGCAAACGACACCCTGCAAGTGCGCAACGGCCTCGCAGCTCTCGGCAGCACGTTCGCCGACGTCAACGGCGCGATCGGCGGCTTGACGTCGGGTTCGCCGCAGTACGATCTGCGCGCGCAAGTTCCCGTGGGGAATATTTCGGAGGTCGCGCGCGTCGCGCACGTGCCGACCTATCGCGCGAACGGCAGTTTCGTCGCGGATGTGAACGTTACGGGGTCGGGAAGCAGCCCGTCGATAGCGGGTTCGGTCGGCGTACCGGTGGGGGAGATCAACGGTTTGGGATTCTCCGATGCGGCCGGACAGATTTCGGCGAGTCGCAGCGGGGTCGCCGTCCGCAACGGCACCGTGCAAGTCGTGACGACGAAAGCGGCGTTCTCAGCGACTGTTGCAAGAGGCGAGACCGCATTTTCGCTGCAGTCGCGCAGAGCCGATCTCTCCGATTTCAACGATTACTTCGACACCGGCGACACGCTCGCAGGACACGGCAACTTGAACCTGGCGTTCGCGCAGTACGACGGTTTGGTATTCACTTCCGGCGACGTTGCCGTGGCTGGGCTGCGGTACAGACGTTTTCCAATCGGCGACACGTACGCGCATTGGACCAGCTTGCGCGACATTCTGCAGCTTAACGTCGCCGTCGGCGGCAGTCACGGACGTCTGCGAGCCGCCGGAACGATCGCGTTCGCGCATACGCCCGACCTCAGCACGCTGATCACGAGATCGCGTTACCATATCTCGGGCACGCTCAGCGACATCGATCTCGGCACATGGCTTCCGGCCTTCGGATTTCCGCAGGCGCCGATTACCGGACGCATCAACGGGAACGTCGCCGTGAGCGGCGCGTATCCGCATTTAGGTTTGACGGGAAACGCGGCGATATCACAAGGCACGCTCGGACCGCTGCCGATCGAACGCGGCGAAGTCTCGATGCGATCGTCCGGCGACCGCATCGACGTGACGCGTCTCTCGCTCGCGCTGCCGGCGCTCGATGCGAACGGTTCGGGCAGTTTCGGCTTCGCGCCGAAGTCGCCGATGGATATTACCGTGCACGCCGTGACGAACGATCTGCCGCGGCTCGTCGTGCAGGCGACGAAGAAGCACATCGACGTGACGGGACGGCTCGAAACGACGGTGCACCTTAATGGGACGTTCGGCAGCCCGGCGATCTCGGCGGCCGTCGCCGGCACAGACGTTAACGCTTACGGCATCGTCATGCCGTCGCTGGTCGGTCAAGTCGCGCTGCGCGGCAACGACTTGGTCGTGCGCAACGCGGAGTTCAGCTTTGTAAAAGGAAGCGCGGCGATCGCGGGTTCGCTGCCGATCGAGCTCTCGCCGTTCACTTTCGGACCTCCGTCTGCGCCGGTCTCGATGGACTTTCTTGCCAACCGCGTCGACCTGTCGTCGTTCAGCGCGTTTCTCGGAAACGATACGAAGCTCGGCGGAACGCTCTCCGGGCACATGGGCGTATCGGGAACCGTCGGCGATCCCCGGATACTTGGGCAGCTCGCCGTGGCCGGCGGCACGTACAGGAGCGCGATCGAGACGACGCCGATTACGAATACCGTCGCGCAGATAACGTTCTTGGGAACGCACGCGACGCTCGACCGCTTGCAAGCCAATCCGGGTACGGGCACGCTCACCGGTTCGGGGCGGCTCGATTTCGGCGGCGGCATTCATGGCGGACCGCTCGGCTATTCGATAGCGGTGAAAACGACGCGCGCGCAATTGAATCTGCCGCAATATGGAACGTACACGCTGACCTCGGCGGCAACGCTCGCGCGTGTGCCTGGACGTTTGGCGACGCTGAGCGGCACCGCGAACATCACCGATTCTACGGTGCCGTTCGCCGCGTTCCTCAAGTTCGGCGGAAACGGAACGACCGCATCCGGAGCTGCGCAAGGGCCGCCGTTTAATCTCGGTTTCAATTTGGCGATCACCGCGGGCAAGAACGTGCGCGTGCGCGGCGGAGGCGCGGGCATCTTTGGCCTTGACATCGCGGGTCAAGGCTCGGTCGTGCTGGCAGGAACGCTTTTGCAGCCGACGCTTTCCGGCGAGTTCAATTCCGCGGGCGGTACGCTCACCTATATCGACCACGCGTTTAAAGTGCGCACCGGAACGGTGACGTTCGATCCGGCCAACGGCGTGATCCCCGACATCTATGCAGTCGGGACGACGCACGTCACGAACCCCGATCCCAACACCCAGCGCAATCCCACCGGGTCCGCAGACATCACGGTGACCGTGAACGGACCGGTGACGAGCCCGCACATCGCGTTCCAGTCCGATCCGCCCGGCTACACGGAGCAGCAGCTGATTGCGCTTCTGCTGCCCTTCGGCAACCTGATCGGCCCAATCCAATTCAGCGACACCGGCGTGCCGCTGCCGCCCGGACAATTGAAGGGCGCGCCGCCGCCGGGAACGCCCAGCCTGCTGCCGCCCAATATCTACGTCCAGCGCCAGAACGGCGTGCTTACGATCGGACAGGAAGCCTTCAATATCTTCAACGCTCAGTTCGTCAGCGGTCTGCTCGCGCCGATCGAAAACGCGCTCGGTACGAATCTGGGCCTTAGCGACGTCAATCTCACGTTGGATTACACGGGGAATTTCGGCGTGAATTTCCGGCGGTTGCTGGCGAAGAATTTCTACGCCCTCTACGGCACCACGCTGGGCGTCCCCATCCGGCAGACCGTCGGCTTCGTCTACCAGCCCAACACGTTCACCTCGGCCCAGTTCACGATGTTCATGCAGCAGGGTCCGACGCCGCTCTTCCAGTCCGCTAGCCAGACCCTGCAGACCAACCAGCGCGCTGCAACCGGCCAAGCCTTGCAAGGAACCAACGGCTTCACGTTCCTTTATCAGAGGCTGTTTTAGCCATCCCCGGCAAGGATGGCAGGGGGTGGTCGCGAACACGCGGGGCGGGCCGAAACGGCGCGGCCCGGCGACGCGTTACGGAGCTGACGCCACGGGCGTTAGACCACTCATACTCTCAAGGAAGATATTGTTGATGACCTCGAGCCTCTGGGGTGCGCGCGGCGCGCTCCAACGGTGTGCTGGTATCGTCCTCACACTCGCGACAATCGTCTCGCTGTTGACGCCTGCCCAAGCGATCTCCGCGACCGCGCCGCCGATCGTCTCGGTCGACGTTTCCGGAAACGTTCACGTGCCCACCGCGACCATCATGAACGTCGTCGCCGCGAAGCCGGGACAGCCCTATGATCCGAAGGTCGTGCAGGCGGACCTGCAGCGCATCTTCGCGCTGGGCTATTTTGCCGATCAGGCTGCGCCGCTAATCCGCCAGCGTCCGGGCGGCATTGCAATCACCTACCGCGTCATCGAAAATCCGGTCATCACGAAGGTCAACTTTCAGGGAAACACCCACGTCCCGGCGGACACGCTGCTGGCGCTTATGGACACGTCGGTCGGCCAGGTGCTCAACACCAATACCATGCGGCAAGACTTCCTGAAGATCAATTCTTACTACGATCGCATCGGCTACGCCGGACAGCTTCCGTCACACGTCACCAACCTCGACATCAACAGTCAGAGCGGCGCCGTCACGCTCGATATTAAAGAAGGCCTGACGATCACTGCCGTCAACATCGCCGGCGACCCCGTGCTTCCGGCCGCGCTCATCAGGCCGGTGCTCAACGTCAAACCAGGCGTTGAGTATTCCGACGCGCTGCGCGATAAAGATTATCAGGCGCTGCAAACGCTCTACCAAGACAAATTCAACCTGATCCTGGGCGGCTTTGAAGGCGGCATCGATGCTACCACCGTCGATCCGAAAGCCGGAACAGCCGCCGTTACTTACGACATCTATGTCGCGAGAGTCGGTTTGGTTCAGATCACGGGCAACACGAAGACGAAAGATCAGGTCATCCGGCGCCAACTCGCGCTCCAGCCTGGACAGATCGTGACAAAGGCCGGCGTGCAGCGCGATTTGGAACGCCTGAACAACACGCAGTTCTTTTCGAAGGTCGACGTCAATCCCAAACCGTGCCCCGACGAAATGCAGAAAAAAGATCCGGGCTGCGTTGTCCTCGACTGGGTGGTCGTCGAGCAAAAGACCGCGCAGGCTTCGATCGGCGCCGGATACTCCGGCGGCATCACGGGTCAAGGGCTCTACGGAACCATCGGATACAACGACAACAATCTGCACGGCACGGGCAACGGCGCGAGCTTCCAATTCGAGCGCGGAGCGCGCAGCTACGTCACACAAGCCTCGGTCACCATCCCGTACGTCGGCAACTCGGCGAAATCTCAGCGTTACAGCTTCGGCGCGACGATCTTTGCCAACGGCAATACGTATTTTTATCCGGTCTACACGACCGCGGTCGGCAACGCTGCCACCGATCCCACGCAGCCGGTTCCGGTGACGCTGCTGCCTTCGAATAATGCTGCCCTGCTCAACGGCGTGGTTGCGACGAGCACCGCGAAGACTGCCGGCATCTCGCTGCAAGTCGGGCGGCGCATGTCCGAGACGCTGCTGGCACAGATAGGCGTCAACGCGGAAAACGTGACCAATAGCACCACCGTGCCGTCGCCGTTCTTCTTCCAGTCGAGCCAGCCGAACATCATCATCGGACCGACTCCGGGACCGCTCAGCAACTTGACCGCCAATACCGGGAGCTTCGGCATCCAAGCTTCGTCGATCGCGAACATCAACACCGGCCAGCCGTACCGCCTCAACTCGCTTTCGTTCTCGCTCGGATCGATCGCCGCCGCGACCCTCGACGACATTTTCAATCCGCGGCGCGGACAGACGGTCTCGTTCAGCGAGACGGTTTCGACGCCGTCTATCGGCTCGAACTTCTCGTTCACGCAAAGCACGCTGGACGCCACCAAGTTTTTCCCGATCCTCAAAGACTCGACGTTCGGCGTGCACGGGCAGGTCCGAGCCTCGACCGGCGCGATTCCGCCGAGCGCGCTGTTCACGTTCTCCGATCAAAACTTGCGCGGATACGACAGCGTCTACTACGGCACCGACACCGTGCTCGGGCAGATCGAACTGCGCAAGCCGGTAACGGCCGACCGCAAATTCTCCGTCGCGGTCTTCGCAGATGAAGGCGGGTGGCGCGTGCGAGGCGCGGCTCCGCTGCTCGATCCTTACACGAACAGAATCATCGGATTCCCCGGCAATTGGTCGTACCTTGGCGATGTCGGCTTCGGATTGCGTTTCGACGTACCGCAGCTCGGCTTGCATACGATCCGCATCGACTTCGCGAAGGGTACCAACGGCAACCACACCAGCTTCGGCATCGGCCAAAGCTTCTAGGAGCTATGAAGAGTACATCAGCAAGAGTATTGGCGGCAGCCGCCCTCGCGGTAATGCTCGCCGCCCCGGCCGCCATCGCGGCGGACCTCACCGACGTCGGATATCTGGATCAAGCCGCGGTCGGCGCGCTTCCGCAGTTCCAGCGCGCGAACGCCCAGGTCGCGCAATTTAAGGCCCAGCTCGATCCGCAGTTTTCCGCCGCAATGAAGCGCGCGCGTAACGACGCGGATCGCCAACGCATATCCGGAGAGTTCCAACAGAAGTTTCTCGACAAGCAACGCCAGGTGCTCGGTCCCCTTTTCGCGCGCGCCCAGACGGCGATCGCGCAGATCGCGTCCAACCAGCGCCTTTCAGTCGTCGTCGACAAGCGCATCGTCGTTTTCGGCGGACAGAATATCACCAAGAGCGTGGTCGACCTCGTCAATGGTCCAGGACCGGTCGTGCCGCCGGCGAGCACGCCCCCGCCCGCGGTCATCGGCTTCGTCGATCAATCGCAGATCGATCAACTGCCGAAGATCAAAGCGGCCAACGATAACTTCCTGAAATTCGCCAGCGACGCGCGCCAAGGCGCACTGCAAAAAATGCAGGCCGCTAAAAACAACCAGCAGCAGCAGCAGCAAATCTTCCAGCAATATCAAAAATCGCTCACCGACGAGCAGAACCGTACGCTCAAACCGCTGGTCGATCAAACGCGCAACGCCATGGCTAGCGTCGCAAACCAGAAGCACCTGATTCTCGTGATCGACCGGGCGGATATCATCTACGGCGGAGCGGACATCACTGCCGATGTCCAAAATGCACTCAAGTAGGACGATCTTCGCAGGGTTAGCGGCAGCGGTCATCGTGCTTGCGGGATGCGCGCAGCAGCGCGCGGACGATCCGAACGTGCGCGGCATCGGGTATGTGCGCCTCGAAGAAGTGCTCAAGAAACATCCGCTCTATCCGCAGCTCTCGCAGATCGACGACTCGATCGACGCACTCGGCCTACACTCCCTTGGAGCGGGCGCCGTGCCACACACGGGCAAGCAGATCGCCGTGCAGACCAAGGAGCTCAACGCGGAGCTGAAAGCCGCGCAAGACCGCGCCAACGTTATCTTACGCCAGAAGCAGCTCGATTACGCCCGGCGCGAACAAGCCGCGATTGCAGCAGCCTTGGGCGCGGCCGGCGCAGGCACGAACGGCGCGCAGACTGCGCAGGCCATGCAGAACATTTCGGCCTCGCAGGCGCAGCAAGTCACCGTGCAAGCCAATAGCGATTTCGCTCAGTATCAGCAGAGCGTCGTCTCGCAGTCGAATGCAGCGCTGCAATCGATTGGAGCGCAACTGAGCGCGCGAGCGGACCGCGCTTTCGGCCAGCGCGCGACGCAGCTGCAAGAACGCGAATCGCAGCTCTCCCTGGAACTTTCCCAGGCCGACGCCAACAAGCGTCTGCAGCTGCGCATGAAGCTCAACGGCCTGGCTCTGCCCGATGCGACGCGCAAGGAATACCGTGACGAGCTCGCCGCGCTCGATCGGCGCGAAGCCCTTGCCGTCGCCGCGCAGCGCGCCCGCGATCAGCAGACGCTCTCGGCATACCGCGCGCAGCTCAACACCCAAGTGCGCGGCGAAATGGCCGCGCAGTCGGCGAAGATTCACGCCGATACGCAAGCCAAACTGCAGACGCGGCGCAACGAAGTTTCCCAAGCGGTATCGTCGCAACTGCAAGGGCTGCGTCCGAACGCCGTGCCTTCGAACGTCTCAGCCTCGACGCGCGACCGCATTGCGCAAATCGACAAGACCTTTAAGGCGCAATTCCAAGCCGACGCGCAAAAGACGATCGCGCAATATCAAGCGACCAAGGCGGAGCTCGATGCCAAGTATGCCGAGCTGCAGGGCGCGGATTCGGCTGCAACAGGGGCTGCGAATAGCCAGCTGGGTCAGCTGCAGCGCGAGCGGGACGATCTCTACAACAAAATGGTGGAACAGATACGGCGTGACGCCGGAACAGTGGCGGCGAAACGCGGATTGCAAGTCGTGCTGGTCAACATTGAAGCCGCGCCGGGCGGCATCGATCTGACCAACGACGTCGAAAAGGACATCGAGAGTTTACACGAGTGAAAAAACAGTATATTTTCGTCGCCGCTCTCGGAGCGGCAATCCTCGCCGGCTGTGCCGGATCCGGAAGCCCGATAGGTTTGGTCGACGTACAGCGGCTGACCTCGAATTGGCCGGTGTACACCAACGCGCAAAATCAACTCGTGGCTGACCAGCGCGCGATCGCCGCGAGCAAGGGTTCGAATGCCGATAAGAAGCGACAAGTCATGGCGCTACAGCAGCACTATTCGCAAATCTCCAACCAGCTCGTCTCGCAGGTGCGCGCTGCATCGGAAAAAGTTGCCGGGCAGAAACAATTGAAGCTGGTCGTGACTCGCGAGTTCGTCGGATACGGCGGAACCGACATCACCGGCGACGTTGAAAAGCTGCTCGGCATCACCGAAAAACCCACGCCGACTCCATAGTGTTCGGAACGCTCGGCCAGCTGGCGCAGCGGCTCGGCGGCCGCGCGATCGGCGACGACACGTTTCACGTTGCGCGCATTACGGCGATCGACGATGCGGACTCCGATGCGCTGACGTTCGCAACGACGCCAGCCTATCTCGAAGAGGCGCTGAAATCGCGAGCCGGCGCCGTGCTGGTCGAGGAATCGCTGCTTTCACCCGAGCTGATCGAACGTTCGAAAAAACCGCTCGTCGCCGTCCTCAATGCGCGCGCCGCGCTTGCGGCGCTGCTCCAAACACTGGAACGCCCGCGTAAGTCGGGTCCGTTTCGCGATCCGTCGGCAAGCGTCGCCGGCGACGCCGTCGTTGGCCCGGACGTCTACATAGGGGCGCACGCCGTCGTCAGTGCGGGAGCGCGCATCGGCGCGCGCACCGTGCTCGAAGCCGGATCCTACGTCGGCGCGCAGACGACGATCGGCGCCGACGCGCTGCTGCATCCGCACTCAACCGTGCTCGACGGCTGCACCGTCGGCGATCGCGTCATTCTGCACAGCGGATCGGTGATTGGCTCGGATGGCTTCGGCTACGTCTTCATCGACGGAAAATTCGAGAAGATTCCTCAAATCGGCAACGTCGTGCTTGGCAACGACGTCGAGATCGGCGCGAATACGTGCGTCGATCGCGCGCAGACGGGCAGCACGCAGATCGGCGACGGCACGAAGATCGACAACTTGTGCCAGATCGGTCACAACTGCCGTATCGGCAAACATTGCGGCATCGCGGCCGAAGCCGGTCTGGCGGGCAGCACGAATCTGGGCGATTACGTTCTGGTCGGCGGAAAGGCCGGATTCTCCGGACATCTCACGGTCGGATCGCGCGCGCGCATCGGCGGCGGCAGCCAGGTTTGGAAAGACGTACCGGAAGGCGCTTTCTACAGCGGCGTGCCCGGGCGCCCTCACGATCAGCAAATGCGGCGAGAGGTCATGATTCGTAACCTGCCTAAGCTCGTCGCTCGTGTCGACGCGCTCGAAAAACGTCAGTGACGCACTACCAAACGACCCTGCGTGAACCGCTCGCCTTTGAAGGCGTAGGTTTGCATTCGGGTGCCCCTTGCCGAATGGAGATCCGGCCGGCGGCCCCGGGTACGGGATTACGTTTCATCAGCTCCGGCATAGAGATACCGGCGCTTGCGGAGTACGTTGTCGAAACCGCGCGCGCAACGGTCATCGGAAAAGATGGCGTGACCATTTCAACGGTCGAGCACATCCTGGCCGCACTTTTCGGCATGGGCATTTCGAACGCCGAACTGGCGGTTGACGGTCCGGAGATTCCCGTAGCCGACGGTAGCGCAAAGATTTTTGCCGAGGCGATCGCCGCAGCCGGCATCGCGACTCAGCGCGAAGCGCGCGCGAGTTTTGTGCCGGCATCACCGGCATTCGCGCGCGACGGAGATCGGGTCGTGACGGTTCTGCCCGCCGGCGCGATGCGCGTAAAATTCGTCGCGGATTTTGCCGCCCCGATCGGGACGCAATATTTTGACGGCGAGATCAACCCCGAGATGTTCCTGAAAGAGATCGCGGGCGCGCGCACGTTCGGCTACATGCACGAAGTAGAAGCGCTGCTCAAACGCGGCCTCGCCAAAGGCGGAACCCTGGAGAATGCCCTCGTCTTCGCGCCGGGCGGTCCGCTGCAGCCGCTGCGCTGGGAGAACGAGCCGGTGCGCCACAAGGTGCTCGACTTGCTGGGAGACTTTGCGCTGCTCGGCGCCTGGCCGCAGTGTGAGATTGTCGCGATCAAGAGCGGCCACAAACTGCACTGCATCATGACACGGCAATTGCGCCGCCAAATCGGCGGCGGCAAGCTCTCGGCGAAAGCGAGCTCGTAGTGGCCGAACTCGACATCCGGCAGATCATGGAGATCCTGCCGCACCGTTATCCGCTGCTGCTTGTCGATCGCATTCTGGAATTGGAAGCCGGAGTCCGCGCGCGCGGTTACAAGAACATCACGAACAACGAACCGGTCTTCACCGGGCACTTTCCGGGAAATCCGGTCCTGCCCGGCGTCTACATGATCGAAGCGCTGGCCCAACTGGGCGGCTGCGTCGTCCTCGAACCCGGGGAGTTCTCGCGGAAGATTCCCTACTTGGCCGGCATCGACCGCGCGAAGTTCCGCCGTCCCGTCATTCCCGGGGACTGCTTCATGATGGAAGCGACGCTGATCAAACACAAACGCAACATCGGGTGGGTGCAAGCCGAAGGGCGCGTCGGCGACGAGTTCGCCGTCTCGGCCGAGCTGATGTTCTCGATCTCTTCGGATCCTCGGCTGCTCGGTTACGACGCAGCCGTCCTGCACGTCTAAGGTTCGCGCGTGATCCATCGGACTGCAATCGTTCACCCGAACGCCCATATTGAGCGCGGCGTTGAGATCGGACCGTTTTGTATCGTCGGCGAGAACGTTTCCATCGGACGCGGATCGGTGCTGCAGTCGCACGTGGTCGTCAACGGCTGGACGACGATCGGCGAAGACTGCAAGATCTTTCCGTTCGCCACGATCGGCGCGCCGTCACAGGACAAGAAGTACCAGGGCGAACGCGCCTACACGCGCATCGGCAGCCGCACGACGGTGCGCGAATACGTCAGCATCCAGCGCGCCACCGGCGAAGACCAAGTCACATCGGTCGGTGACGACTGCTTATTTCTGGCGTACGTGCACATCGCGCACAACTGCGTCATCGGCAACAGCGTGACGATGAGCAATCTTGCCCAGCTG
Source organism: Vulcanimicrobiota bacterium (assembly GCA_013036095.1). Classification (GTDB taxonomy): domain Bacteria; phylum Vulcanimicrobiota; class Vulcanimicrobiia; order Vulcanimicrobiales; family Vulcanimicrobiaceae; genus Rubrimentiphilum. The sequence continues at coordinate 31,410 of JAAXCW010000007.1, read as the reverse complement.
GCCGGGCATTGCATCATCGAAGACAACGCACTGATCGGCGGGATGACGGCGCTGCATCAGTTTACGCGCGTGGGTTCTTACGCGATGGTCGGCGGTGCCAGCCGTCTTACGCGCGACGTTCCGCCGTTCTTTCTCGTCGCCGGCAATCCGGCAGAACCGTACGGGCTCAACAGCGTCGGGTTGCGGCGCGCCGAATTCTCCGCCGAAGAGCGCGCGGAGATCAAGAAGTTTTACAAGATCTTGTACGGGTCGAAGCTGAATCTTTCGCAGGCGATCGAGATGATGAAGGCTGAGGCGTCGACCGACTCCGGCAAACACATGATCGCGTTCCTGGAAGCCGACTCTCAGCAAGGCATCCTCCTGAAGTGAGGAGCCGGCCGGGCTCCTAACATGCGCTATTTTTTCTCGACCGGCGAAGCCTCGGGAGAACTGACGGCCGTCGCGCTGGCCGAAGCGATCGCGCGCCTCGAGCCGGAGGCGCGCTTCGAAGGAATCGGTTCGGATCGTATGCGCGCGGCGGGCTTTACCATCCGGCAAGATAACGGCGGATGGGCGAGCATGGGTCCGCTCGCTGCGATTCCGCGCATTCCTAAACTTCTCGCGCTCGGATTACGCATCGCGACACAGCTCGTTCTCTCGCCGCCCGATCTCGTCGTGCTCGTCGACTTCGGCGCGTTTAACGTTCGGCTTGCCAAGGTTTTGCGCGCGCTTGGATTTCGCAAACCGATTATCGATCTCTATCCGCCCGGCACGTGGCTGGACGATCCCAAACGCGCCAAAGACGTGGCCCGCGTCGCTATGCCGCTAACGGCATTCGCGCATCAGCGTGATTTCTTTGCGGCGCTGGGATTGCCGATCGCCTACTTCGGACATCCGCTGGCTTCGCGTTACGCGATGCGTCCGCCGCGCCCGGCGCCTCCGCCCGACGGCGGCACGATTGCAATCTTGCCGGGCAGCCGTCCCGGCGAATTGACATATCACGTTCCGCTGTTGCTGCGCGCCCTTGCTTTGCTGAAAGCAAAGCGTCCGGGCCTGCGCGCGATCGCCGGCCCGGCGAACGAACGCGGCAAACGGTACATAAGGGTAGCCGCCGCGCGTGAAGGCATTGCGGATCTCTCCTTTGCGGCGGGTACCGGCGCGGCGATCGCGTCAGCCGACGCGGCATGGGTATCGTCCGGAACCGCGGTGCTTGAATGCGCGCTGTCGGGAGTTCCGGCGGTGGCACTCTACGTCGTGTCGCCACGTTTGGAAAAGTACGCGCAGCGCGTACGTGCGGGCCGCTTCGTGACGCTTCCGAATTTGGTCATGCGCAGGCAGATCGTGCCCGAATTGTTACAAGAGTTGGCGACGCCCGAGCGTTTGGCCGGGGAAATGGATGCGCTGCTGCGCGACCCGTGGCGGCAGTACGCCGAGTTTACCGCGCTGCGCGAAGAGCTCGGACCGCCTGGCGCGATCGACCGCTGCGCGGCCTTTGCCGTGAGCCTGGCGAAGAGCGGAACGAGCTGATGCGCATCTATCACACTTCCGACTTGCACGATCACCGCGGCATTGCGCCGCGGCTGCGTTCGCTGCGGCAGAACTCGCCGGGCTTGCTGTTCGACTGCGGCGACTCACTGCGCGGAAGCCAAACCGTCTATCACCGCAAAGAGCCGATTATAGGTGAGATCGATAACGCCGGTTACGACGCGCAGGCGATCGGGAACCGTGAATTTCATTATCTCTTTGGCTGCTTGCGCGCGCGCGCCGCACAGATGCGTCATCCGTTGATTTGCAGCAACCTCGTCGATCTCAGGGGACGCGAGCTGCCGTTTTCACGTTTTCATACGATCGAGTATGGCGGGCCATGGGAGCGCCCCGTCCGAGTCCATCTTGCGGCGATGCTCGTCACGCAGTATCCTGCCGGCAGTCCGTGGGAACGGATCTTCGGCTGGCGTTTTTTGGATCCGCAGGCCGTGCTGCGCGAATACCTGGAGAGCGTTCCGGCGGGCGACGCGCTGATCGTGCTCTCGCATTTGGGCTTGAATCGAGACCGCGAACTCGCCGCCGCCAATCCGCGCATCGATCTGCTGCTCGGCGGACACAGTCACGACACGCTTTTTGAACCCGAAGTGCATGGTGGAGTTCCGGTCGTGCACGCCGGTCCGTACGGCGAGTACGTTTCGCAAACCGACCTGGAGTATGACGTAACGCGCGGCCGCTGGTCGCTCACATCGTTTGCGCTGGCGCCTCTGTTGGCAGCCGCATGAAATCCGTGCTCTTCGTTTCGAACGGGCACGGAGAGGCGGCGATTGCGGCGCGCATTGCCCGCGAAACCGGGAAGCTCGCGAATCTGCGCTGCGATCATCTTGCGCTCGTGGGAGTTGCGAGCCCTTGGGCCCCTCTGCACGACGTCGGTCCGCGCAGAAAAATGCCGAGCGGCGGAATCGTAGCGATGGGAAATGTTCGCAATCTTGCGCGCGACGTCGTTGCCGGTCTGGGTCCGTTGACGATCGCGCAGTGGCGTTTTCTCGTCCGCACGGGCGGCGATTATAGCGCGATCGCCGCAGTCGGCGACCTGTTTGCCTTATTCATGGCCTTACGCGCGCGCGCGCCCGTCGTTTTCGTGGGAACGGCGAAGAGCGTTTACGTTGCGCCATATGGCCGCTTCGAGGAGCGGCTGATTCGGCGCGCCGCCGTTGCGTTCGTGCGCGATGCCGCAACCGCGCAGCGCCTACATGCTCACGGCATACCCGCGCGCGACGCAAACGTCATGGCCGATCTCGGCGTTCCGGAGCAGCCGCAGCGCCCGAGCATGACGGGCGATCCGCTCGTCGCGATCTTTCCGGGCAGCCGCGACGACGCTTACGAGCAGGCCGCGTTCTTACTCACCGTTCTCGCCGGCGTGAAAGCGATGCGGCCCGGCATCCGGGGAGTGCTTTCGGTCGCGCCCGGATTGAAAGCCGAACGTTTCGCTGCAACGCTGCAAGGCGTAGGGCTGCGCGTCGATCCTCGCGCCGATTCGCTGGAGCCGTTCTCCGTGTATGCAGGCGGAAATGAAATAGCGCGCGCCTGGACCGGAGAGATTGGAGCGGCAATCGAGCTCGCACAACTGGTCTTGGGACAAGCCGGGACGGCGAATGAAGCCGCGGCCGCCGCGGGCGTGCCCGTGATCGCATTCGAAGGCGGTGGATGGTACCGCCGCCGGCAAGTCGCGCTGCTTGGCGGCGCGCTGCGCGTGCTGCCACGCGACTCGCAATCGGGCGCGCGCGAAGTCGCGGAGTTAGTGGCAAACGAGCGGGAGCGCGAGAGGATGGCGCGCATAGGCCGCGAGCGTTTAGGAGCCCCCGGCGCCGCGCGCCGTATTGCCGAGGAGATCGTGCGCTTGTGCGCCTGACGCGCGCATTGCCGCTCGCGTTTGCGCTAACGAATGTCGCCATTCCGTTTTTTCCAGCGTTCATTACGCTGACCGCTGTCACGGTGCCCGGCGTTTCGCTGGTGCCGCGCTGGTTTGCGGTGACGTTGCTTATCGTCATGGCGGTCGTGGCAATCTACGCGACCGCTACACTGCTTATTCCGCCTCTCCAAACGCCCGCGACCTTTTGGCCGCTGCTGGCGTGGATAGGCGCGGGACTGCTTTCCGCCGCGCTCGGCTTCGATCCGCGCGGCGGATTGCTCTTCATCGGCATCTTCGGGCTCGCGTTGGTCTGGCATCTGGCGATCCTGCGCTATTACCGGGCTCAAGGCGTAAGCCGCGCGATTTTTACGAGCTACTTGCTTTCAGGCGGCTTAGCGTCGCTCGCGGCGATCGTCATGGTCGTCGCGCGCGTTCCGGTTTCGCAATACACGATCGGACATGGCCGGGCGATCGGAACGTTCATTTTGCCGGGCGAACTGGCGGGTTATCTCATCATCTTCTTGCCGATTGCGTACGCGATTGCGCGCGTCTCCCAAGATGCGCGCCTGCGAACGCTGGCCTGGGGATCGCTCGCAGCCGGCGCGGCGGCGTTTATCATGACGTTCTCGCGCGCCGGATGGATGGGACTGGCGGCGGCGATCGCTTTTTATATCTTTTTCGGTGGCCGCATGCGGCGCCGCTACGCGCCGCTCATCCTGCTGGGCGGTCTGGCGGCGGTGCTCGTCGTCTTTAACGCGCACCACAACCCTTCGGAGAACTACACGCGTCTCTCGATCTGGCAGGCGGGCGTCGAGATCGTGCGCCGCTTCCCGCTGACGGGCGTCGGACCGTTCAATTTCGCGCGCATCTACCCGCTCGTGCGCTTGCCAGACGGCGACGCCGCCGCGTTTCATGCGCACAGCTTCTTGCTGACGATCTTTGCCGAGACGGGCCTAGTGGGACTGCTCGCAGTGCTGTTCGCCTGGTGGCGCTTCACGCTCGAACTGCTGCGCCGGCTGCGCGGCGCGTCGCCCGCGAACTCGACCATCGCGCTCGCGGTTGCGGCGGGACTCGTCGGCACGTGGGTGCAAGGGCTCATCGATACCGTGAGCGTCGTCATCTTCGGACTGTGGCTGCCCTCAATGGCGCTCGCATTGGTCACGGCCACGGACGGACTTGGGGAGCAACCGCGATCGTCATGAAAAGTATCGGCGTGATTCTGCTTGCGGCTGCTGCGCTGACCGCCTGTAATCCGCAGCCGCTGCGGAATCCCGCGCCGACGCCGTCTCCGTCACCGCAAGGCGTGCCGCCGCTCAAGATTACCGGGCACGGCACTGCGCGGTCGCCGGTTCGCACGTTCGAGCAGTCAGGTAATCGCAAAATGTACGAGCTGCTGGCGCGATCGTATGTGAGCCGTTCCGCGCATAATGTCGCGCAGGCCACCTTTCACGAAGCGACGGTGACTTTTTACGACAAGGACGGCTCCTCGCTCACGGCGCAAGCTCCGCAAGCTGCAGTCGACGAACGCACCAAACAGGTTACGCTTTCCGGCGGCGTTCAAGCGCACACGAGCACCGGCGCGACGCTGACGTGCGACCAGCTTACGTACGATCGCGCGACGAGCATGTTGGCGGGTAGCGGGAACGTGCGCATGACGGCGCAGCAGAACGGATCGCGTGAGGTGCTGACCGGGAATACGTTTACCTCCGACATCAAGTTGACGCGCATGGTGATGAAGTGACTGCGCAACAACTCCCGCCGCGCGAAATAAAAATGCGCGACCTGCGCAAGCGCTACGGCGAACGAACCGTCGTCGACGGGGTTAGCGCGGAAGTGCGAACCGGCGAAATCGTCGGTTTGCTCGGTCCGAACGGGGCGGGCAAGACGACCACGTTTTATATGGTCGTCGGACTGGTCAAAGCCGATGGCGGTTCGGTGCTGCTGGAGAGCGGAGCGGGCGAGATCGATCTGACGACTGCGCCGATGTATCAGCGGTCGCGCCGCGGCATTGGCTATTTGGCGCAGGAAAACTCGATCTTCCGCAAACTCTCCGTCGGCGACAACATTCGCTTGATCTGGGAGATGCATGGCGTGCCGCGCGAAGAGCAGGAAGCTCGCCTCGGACCGCTGCTCGAAGAGTTCGGACTGCTCCACTTGATCGATGCGCGCGGCGACAGTCTCTCGGGCGGCGAGCGGCGCCGCGTCGAGATCGCGCGCTCGCTCGCGACGGAGCCCGCATTCTTACTGCTCGACGAACCGTTCACCGGGATTGACCCAATTGCGGTAGCGGACATCCAAGCGATGATCAGGCAACTGCGCGACCGCGGCCTCGGCATTTTGATCACCGATCATCAGGTGCGTGAAACCCTAGCGATCGTCGACCGCGCGTACATCTTGAATGACGGACGCATCGAAGTCTCCGGATCGGCGCAAGAAGTGCTCGACAGCCCGGTCGCGCGTAAATTCTACCTGGGCGAAGGGTTCCGCCTTTGAGTCAAACCGCCGCCCGGCCCGTGCCGTTCAGGTACACCATTCTCGACCGCTACATGCTCAACGAACTGCTCGGTCCGTTTCTTTTCGGGCTCTCGGCCTTCACGCTGATCTTCGCCGCCGCGCAGATCATCGCAATCGGGCGCGCCGTTTCGGAAGCGCACGCCCCGCTCTGGGCGGCGATCGAAGCGTTTCTCTGGCAGTTGCCTTCGATGGTCGTGCTGACGATTCCGATGGCGTTGCTGTTGGGTACGCTGCTGGCTATTCAACGGCTCTCGGGCGAGAGCGAGATCACCGCGATGAACGCCGGCGGCATTACGTTCATACGCATAATAGTGCCGCTGCTCGTTGCCGGATTCGTGATGTCGCTCGTGAACCTCGTTTTGCAAGAGGCGATCGTTCCGTACGCCCAGACGCAGTTCACCATCATCGAAAACACCGTGATCAACCATACGAGCGCCTTTGCCAGCGATACGACCGTCAACGCGCCGCTGCCCGGCGGCGGGCATCAGATCACGTTTTTCAACGCCTACGATCCCAACACGCACGCTTTGATGCAGGTCACGCTGGTGCAGTACGACCGGTCCGGCAGCCCGACCCAGATCATTTTTGCCGACCGCGCGGATTTCGCGGCCGAGAAATGGACGCTCGACAACGCGCGCATCTACCGCTTCAGCGGGCAGGGCGGACAAAGCATCGTCGGGTCGCAGACTCCGACGCTGCAAGTCGAACTCGGCCAGTCTCCGGCGGAGATCGCCAAACGGGCGGCGGGCAACAATCCCCTGAACATGAGCCGAAAAGAGCTTGGCGAAATCATCCGGACAGGACAGCTCACACCTTCCGAGCTGCGCAAATATTGGATGGCCTATCAAGAAAAGCTCGCGCAGCCGTTTGCCTGTTTCGTTTTCACGCTGATCGCCGTGCCTTTCGGAATCCGTTCGGTGCGGGGCGGCGGGAGCGCGAGCTTGGGTTTCGGCTTGGCGGTGCTCATCGCGTTCATCTACTACGTCGTGCAGACAGTCTTTTCGGGCATCGGTGAGGCCGTGCCGGCGCTCGCGGCGCTCGCGGCATGGATGCCGAATCTGATCTTTACGGCAATTGGAGCGCAGCGGCTGCGCCGGGCGGCGCTCATCTGATGAATTTCATCGACCTGCTCCGTGGTGCCGGTACCATCATCTTCATCGTCGCATTAGCTGGAATCATCGCTTACGCCGGCGACCGCATCGGACATCAAGTCGGCAGGAAACGCTTGACGCTGCTCAATATCAGGCCGCGCTACACGTCGACCATCATCGCGGTGGCAACGGGCATGATCATCGCGCTGATCGTTACGCTCGCGGCAATCTTTGCGTCGAATCAAGTAAAGACGGCATTTTTCCGCCTGAATCAAATCAACGCCGAGATCGCCAAGGCGCAAGCGCGCGCCACCGAAGCCGAGAGCAAAGTCAACAACGGCCGGCTGGTCGTCGGCGTCGGAACCCCGATGGGCAACGGCGCAATACTGATTCCGCAGGATGCATCGCCTCAGGTACGCCGCCGGCTCGTCCAGCAGCTCTACGATCAAACCGTGAACTACGTCAACCGCGTCTATCCGCCGTTGGGTTTGCGCCCTTTCAAACCGCCGGCCGACGTGCAGCGCGTGCTCGATAGCTATGCGGATAGCCCGGAGATGCGCGCCGCGTTAGCTGAAGGCGACGTGCTCGTGCTGGCGGCCGCGGATCAAAATCTCTACGCCGCGGGGCGCCCCGGCGAGCGCGGCGACGAGGTGCACTTTGGCCTCACGCGGCCGATCCCGGATCGCTTGATGTACAAGCGCGGCGACCTGATCGCTTACGAAAGCGTGCCAAGCGGCAAAAACGTCAGCGCGCAGCTCGCGCTCTACGAACTGCTGGCGAATTTCGTGCCGCAAAAAGCGACGAGCGATGGGTTCCCGGTCTATTTCGTGCGCAACGTTCTGCCGGTGCAGACCTTGCCGCCTTCAGCTGCCGAAATGCAGAAGATGCTCGCAAATGGCTCGGGCAACTACGTGATGACCGCGTTTGCCGCGACCGACATCTATCCGCACACGCTGCAGCTGCCGATCGTCGTCGTTCTTCAGAAGGTCCCGTGAGCCAAGCCGTTCTCGGCATCGATCCGGGAACGCGCAAAATCGGTTTTGCCCTTATAGAAGATGCGAACTCTCCGCCGCTGGCGCTGGGCATCGAAACCGTGGACGGATTGCTGGAAAGGCTCGGTCCGCTCGTGGACGCCCACCCGCTCCGGGCGGTGGCTCTCGGCGGAGGAACGAACGCGGCTGCGGTGCGGGCGCTGCTGGAACGCTTGGGGGCGCCCGTTCATCTGATCGATGAGACGGACACCAGCTACCGCGCCAGGGCTCTGTACTTTGCCGACCACCCCCCGGCAGGGTGGCGTCGCCTCATACCGCTGGGCCTCCAGCTGCCGCCCCGGCCAATCGACGACTACGCGGCCCTGCTGATAGCCCGGCGGTACGCCGAACGGGGTTTTGGGGCACCCCTGCCGTAGATGGAACGTTCCCCGCATTCTGCCGATAGTAAAGGGTGCGCCCCGTTTGCGGTATGGAGAAGGTATGACTCGGTTCTCTCGCTCGGCCGTTTTAGCAGTGCTGGTGGCAGTACTGTTCTTGAGCGTGCCCGTGACTGCCAAAGCCGCGGCAGGAGCGACGCTGGATCCGGCCCGGATTTTCGACCATAACGCCGAGACTTTTTTTTCGCTCACGCCCGTCCGGCGCAGCGCGTCGACTTTCGGCGCCGCGCTCTTTAACGTTGCCGTCGCCGATTCGCTGGGGCTCCCGGCTCCGGCCGTAACGTCGAGCGTGCCGGTTGCGCGCGTGCATCTCACGCTGCCGGCCGGCCGCACGCTGTCTACGCAGAGTATTTCCGCACAAGCCTTTGCAACGTCCGCGCCCATCTACGCCGACGATACGCCTTTGATTGCGCCGCTCACCGATCAGCAAGACGCGATCAGTCTGCCGGCGATCGCGCGTAGTTTCGCGCAGAGCCCCTCCGTGCGCTTCGGCACTTATCAGCCGTACGTGCCGACGCTGCAGTCCGTGGCCGCCGCGCTCACCGTTCCGATTCGGATCGGCGCGCTGCATTTTTCGGGTCAACTGACCGGCGCCGGCATGCAGTCACTGCACCCCGACGCGTTTCATATTTTGCAAGTCTGCGGCACGACCGATCAAGCCGCGCCTTGTCCGTACGTCAGCGATGCGCGCGCTCAAAGTTTGATCGCCACGACGAACTTCACGCTTCGCACCGGAAACGAACGCCTCCACATCCAACTCTCGGGCGGCGTCGAACGCATCGGCTTTCAGCAAGACGCGGCCTTTCCGTACGTTCCGGCTAACCCGGATCCCGTCTTCGGCGGTCAGCATTCGGGCAGTTTTGATCCGCAAGCTCCGTTGCTGTACTATCCCGGACTAACGAGCCTGGTCAAACAGAGCGTCGGCGCGAAGCTGGCGGTTCCCGTAACGCCGCGCGTGACCGTCGGACTGCAATACGAGCAGCAGCATTACGAAGGCCAATACGGCGCGCTGCTCTTCCCGGGTCTCGATGCGCGCAAGGATACGTATCTCGGAAACGTGACGTACCAGCTGCCGTCCGGCTCGAGCGCGATCACGCTCTCGGCGCGCCAATATCGTTATCAAGATTCGTATGCGCCGGATTATAATCTTCAGCAAACGCGCGCCGACCTGAACTTCACGGTGAAATTCTGACCGAGGCGGCACGCCGCTCGGCAGTTTACGCCATCCTCGTCATCGTCCTCGCAGCCCTCGCCTTTGGTTTGGGCTTGGTACAGGCAGCTTCGGATGCGATTTTTTCGCCCGCGGCCGCCGCGGTCTCGCTTCCTGCGCGCATGCCGGCCGGCTGGGGCGCATCAGCATACGCAGCGATTGAACGCGTTGCGCCGGCACCGTACGTGGCCGCGATGCTTGCTGCGGCTGCGCTTGAGCGCAACGACTTGCCGCTTGCACAAAGCTATGCACTTCGTTTACCGGACTCACCCGCGCGAGCCGAACTCTTGGGACAGATCGCGCAAGCGCGCGGCAACGATGCCGAAGCCTACCGCTATTTCGTGGACGCCAACGACGTTTTCGCGATCCGGCGCGAGGTCGACCGGTTGGCGGTGCACGATCTCGCTGCGGCTTACGAGCTGGAGCTGCGTCTGAAAGACCGGTTGGAACGAACCTCGACGCACCCCGACGCGCTCGCCGACGCGTATTGGGGGCTGGGCCGTCTAGCAACGCAGCGCGGCTATATGGATCCGGCGCACCGCCGCGCCTGGTTCGAAGAAGGCATGCGCGATTACTCGGCGGCCGTTAAACTCGCACCGCTGGCTGAGCGGTATCTCATGGCGGCAGGCAGCCAGGAGCTGAATCTCGGCGAACCTGCGCGCGCATACATGTATTTCAAACGAGCGGTCGATGGAAATCCCGCGAGCGCGGACGCCTACGCGGGATTGGGCGTTGCCGCCTTCCGGCTCGGCGACGTTGCAGCCGCGCGTCAATACGAGCGATCGGGCCGCGCCTACGATCCGCATTCGCATTTTTTGCACACCCTGCAAGCGCTGCTAAAATGATCGTTGCGCTCGACGCGCAGCTGACGCTCGGCACAGCCACCGGGATCGGCGAGTACGTTTCGGGGTTGGCCGAGGCGTTGCGCGAGAACGGCACGCCGGTCGTCGAGCTGCGTGAGCCCAAGCTCGATCCGTGGCGTTTCGATCGGCGGGTACTATGGGACCAAGTGCTGCTGCCCTCGCGCGCCCGTGCATCCGGCGCGCAAATGCTGCACTGCGCCTCGGGGACCATGCCGCTATCGACGGTTCTTCCGACCGTCGTCACCGTCCACGACGTCGCGTGGCTCAAAGTTCAGCGCCATGCTCGCGCTTACGCGCGCTATTATTTCGGAAGCTTCGCGCTGAAGCGCTATGCCGGCGCTCATGCCATTGCCGTGGATTCGGAGTTTTCGCGGCGCGAGCTGCTCGACGTCATGCCTGCAGCTCCGAAAATCCACGTTGTCTACAATGGCGTCGCCGCCGACTATTGCAACGTCGAACGGCAGTATCCGAGCGACGTCATCCTGGTTCCCGGCACCGTGGAACGGCGCAAGAACTTGGAAGTGTTGATCCGCGCGCTCCCGCTGATCGGGTCGCGCGTGCGCATCATTTCGGCCGGGCCGTTTACTCCCTACCGCGACGAATGTCTGCGCCTCGCCGAATCGCTAGGCGTGCGCGACCGCGTAGAATTCCGCGGCTACATCGGACGCGCGGCGCTGCTCGATCTCTACGCGAAGTGCGCGCTCGTCGCGGTTCCGTCACGTTACGAGGGGTTCGGCTATGCGGCCGCGCAGGCGCTCTGCGCCGGCGTCCCGGTCGTCGTTTCCGATCAATCGTCGCTTCCCGAAATCGCGGGCGGAGATGCGCAGGTCCTCCCTGCGGACGATCCGTCCGCTTGGGCCGCCGCGATCGGAGCGATACTCAACGATCCGCCGGCGGCCCAGGCGCACGCCGATAGCGTACGCGCGCGCTCGATCGAACGCTTCTCCTGGCAACGCGCAGCAATACAAATGTTATCGGTTTACAAGCAAGCCCTTTTGAGTTGAGCGTTACGCCGGTTTGCGCGGCTCTGAATTGGGCCCCGTGTCATCCTGAGCGGCGCGCTTAGCGCGCCAGTCGAAGGGCATGGATGGCGAGAGCGGTCTGAATTCAGGAGTGCAGCCGGGCACAGGACGTGCCCGGCAAGTGTCCGTGCGAACCGGCATGACCCTCACCTCGACAGGCGATTAGTAAATCGGTGAGCCCGGCGCGCCTGGCGCGACGCTGCCGTCGTCGGGCGCGAAGATCAAGCGCAGCGGATAGCTCGATCCGCTTTCCGGGATCGTCACGATCGTGACGCGCAAGAATCCGCGCGCGGGCACGACGTACTGCCGGATCTTGTAACGGGAAAACGCGGGAACGCCGTGCGATTGGATCAACACGCCGTCGATGACGTACGTGCCGGTAGCGCGGCCGCCGCGCGGGTTTTCATAGATGGCGATCGCTTGCGGCCTGCTCGTCGGGTTGGTTACCTTGACGACGAAGCTTTGCTTGACGCCGTAGTCGCCGGAGAGCGCTTCACCCTGCATGACGTTGGGAAGCGGAATGTCGCCGATTGGCAGTTCGAGGTAATCCGCATCGGTGCTCCACGTCCGCGAGTAGTGGAATTCGGGAATTTTGTAGAGCCCTCGGGCGTGGCGCTGCCCGCCCTGCAGCAGGTCGGTGTCCGTCAAGGCTTCATCCGGCGAACTTGTCGCGTTCTGCGCGAACAGCGTCAGATGCACCGTGCTGCCGTTGAGAACACGCAGCTGAAGCAATCCGCAGACGATGGCATTCGCAGGAAGATCTTGCTGTGCGAGCTGCAGCGTGCCGCTTCCGGCAATCGTGATGATGCGTCCTTCGTTCTGTACTTGACGCTCGAGAAAGCGTTTGGTGGCGGCATGCCCGGCTTCCATCTCGTTGGGGGCCGGGCCGGCTTGTCCGGAGATGAACTGGAGCTGGGCCGGCTGCGCGGAACGATTCTCGGCGCGCAGAACGATGCGCCGCGCTGGTTCGCCCGGCGGATTGAAATGGAAGTAGAGAAAGCGCGAAGGCTGCGCGCGTTCGAGATCGGCCGCGAAGAGAATGCCGTTGGCCGTCAGCCGTTCTGGATAGTCGCTGACCATGAGCGAGTCGGGCAAAATCGCCGGCGCCGCGACGTTTTCGACGCGAACGTGGGTCGTGCCGGAGACCGTGAAATACTGCTCGCCCTGCAGCAGCACCGGAACGTCGACGACGGCGATGTTGTCTTGCTCCAACGGCTGATTGAAATTGACGAGATCGGTCGTGACGATCGCCTGCGCTCCGGGCCGCGCTTGAAGCAGTGACGCTGCCGTCGCCGCCGCTTCCTGTTTGACAAACTCGGAGCTCGCGGGATCGCCGGTGATGCGGATCGATGCTGCGTCGGCGATGCTGCCGGCGTTGTACGCGACGCGCACTTGGAGTTGCGCGCTGATGGCGCGCTGATCGGTCACGGTCACGATGGCGGAGCCGGGCGATTTCCCCGAAAGCGTCAGGGTCTGAGTCGCTTGGTCGATCGCTCCGCTCACGATGGCCGGATTCGAAATCACAAACGTCAGCTGACCGAGCGCGGACATAATGCGGACGGTGGTTTGCCCGCCGACGGGTACTTGCGCAGATGACGGCGACACGACGATCGGCGGCTGGGTCGGCGCGGGGCTCGGCGATGCGGCAGCCGGCGAAGCGCTGGGCGAGGGCGCGGGAACTTGCCCGCGCGCGAGCAGCTCGGCGGACCCTGCGGCGCAAACAAAAACAGAAGCGGCCGCGACTATCGCGGCGAGCGGATTTCGCTCCATCTTTCGCTTACGCGATTTTGGCTACTTCGCGGCTCACCGCTGAGGCAAGCAGCGTTTTATAGCCCACACTTGGGAAGAGCACGGTTACCAAGTCTTTTTCGGCGCGTTCGACCGTGCCCTGTCCGAACTTGGGATGATGAACGATATCGGCGATGCGGAAGCCGGATTCACCCGGCGCCGGCCTGCCGTTGTGCAGCGCGATGCGGGGGCGGCGGCAGTTGTCGCACGCGTCGCAATTGGTGCGCTCGAAGCCTTCGCCGAAGTAATTCAAAATAAACCGGCGGCGGCACGACGTCGTCTCGGCGTACTGCAGCATCATCGCCAGCTTGCTTTGGTCGTAGGACTTCTTCGTTTCGTAGTTGGCGAGGTTCAACAGCATTGCTTCGTTGTTGCGGGCCGCTTCGGTGAGCGCGTACTTCGAACGGCTCGGCGTTTCAATGAAGCCGCCTTTTTTCAGGATAGCGAGGATCACTTTGAGCTTGGTGAGCGGCAGTTGCAAGATCTTGCGCAGGTCGGTCATCGAAACTCCGCCCGACTGGCCGGCAAAGATTTGCAGCGTTCCGAAAACTTTTTGCACTTCTTCGATATCGGGATACTTGCCGGTCAAGAAATAGTTCTGCACGCGCGTGTCGCTCATCCGGTAGATCAGGATGCAGCGCGACGGCAGGCCGTCGCGTCCCGATCGTCCCGCTTCCTGCGTGTACGCTTCGACCGATCCCGGCAGATCGTAATGCACCACAAAACGGATATTGGGCTTGTCGATTCCCAGACCGAAAGCATTGGTGGCAACGACGGCGCGTATATGCTCGTTCATGAACAGCTCGTGCACCGCCGTGCGATCGTGTTTCTGAAGTTTCGAATGGTAGACCGCGGCCGGAATGTCGAGCTCGTCCTGCAGGTATTGCTGGACTTCCATAGCGTTCTTGATCGTCGCCGTGTAAATGATGCCGGTGCCTTCCAGCTCGTCGTTGAGAAAGAGCCGCCGGAGGATCTTCAATTTGTCGGTTTCTTTTTCGGCGCGCCGGACGTCGTAAATCAGGTTGGGACGATCGAATCCGCGCACGATCGGTTTCACGCTCGGAATTCCGAGCTGGTGCAGAATGTCTTCGCGCACGGCGGGCGTCGCGGTCGCGGTGAGCGCGAGCACGGTCGGATGGCCGAGGCGCGCAATAACCGCGCCTAGCGCCAGATAGGCCGGCCGGAAATCGTGGCCCCACTGGCTGATGCAGTGCGCTTCGTCCACGACGAAGAGCGGCACGTCGATCTCGCCGAGCAGCCGCAGAAAATGCTCGTCTTCGAGTTTTTCGGGCGTGACGAAAACGATCTTCAAGCTTTTGCTGCGCACGCGATCGATCGCCGCGGCTTCCTGATCTTCGGAGAGGGTCGAATTGAGCGCGACCACTTCGTTAACGCCCATCTCGCGCAGCATGTCGAGCTGATCTTTCATCAGCGCGATTAGCGGGCTGACGACGATGGTGGTGCCTTCGAGCAGCAGGGCAGGCAGCTGATAGGTCAAGCTCTTCCCTGCGCCAGTGGCGAGGATCGCCAGCGTGTCTTCGCCGGACAATATCCGGGTGATGACCTCTTCCTGGCCCGATTGAAATTCTTCGAAGCCGAACTTCTCACGAAGCGCGGCCCGCAGGTCGATCATTCTCTCTCCGCTGCACGCCTTCCGGACGTGCGATTCCGCCTCTTTGTTAAAGAAAAGAAGCGCTAAGCGTGGCAAGTATACCCCGCGGCAGGCGCGCCGAAACGCCGAAAAGTACTTCCCGGGGGTGTCCCTGTATCGCGACTGGCGGCCGAAGAGTTTCGCCGAATTGGTCGGCCAAGAAGCCGTCGTCCGGACGCTGACCAGCGCGATCTCGAGTGGGAAGCTGGCACACGCCTACCTTTTCTCGGGGCCGCGCGGTTCGGGGAAAACCTCGGCCGCCAAAATCTTGGCGCGCTGCATCGACTGCGTCAACGGCCCGACTCCGACGCCGGACAACACGTGCGAAAACTGCGTGGCGATTTTATCGGGCACCGCGCTCGACGTGCTCGAGATCGATGCGGCAAGCAACCGCGGCATCGATGAGATTCGCGCCCTGCGCGACGCGGTGAAATTCGCGCCTGCGGCGATGCGCATGAAAGTCTACATCATCGACGAGGCGCACATGCTCACCAAAGAAGGGGCTAACGCGTTTCTGAAAACGCTGGAAGAGCCGCCGCCGCACGCGGTCTTCATCCTGGCGACCACCGAGCCCGAAAAACTCCCGCTTACGATTCTTTCGCGCTGCCAGCGTTATGCGTTCAGGCGCATCGCCATCCCGGTCATGATCGAGCGCATGCGCGAGATCGCCGCCGCCGAAAAAATCCCGATCGACGATTCGGCACTTTCCGCCATCGCCTACCGTGCCGACGGCGGCCTGCGTGACGCGCTCACGATGCTCGAGCAAGCTGCCGCGTTCGCCGACGGCAGGATCGACGCGCCGACCGTCGAGCTGGCGTTCGGCGCCAGTGGACGCACGTACGCGCGCACGCTGCTCGATCGTGCGATCGCGCGCGACGCCGCCGGCGTGCTGAAAACCATAGACGAGGCGAGTGACGCCGGCACCGATATGCAAGTGCTGATCCGCGGGATGATCGCCGAGTTTCGCAACCTCTTGGTGGCGCGAATCGATCCGGCGCTGCTCGCGCGCGATCTCGCGCCTGCCGACGCAGAAGCTGCCGTTAGGAGAAGCAAGGAGCTCACGCAAGCGCAGATCGTCCGCGCACTGCGTCTCTTGGCCGAAGCGCTTTCCACGGTTCGCTCGAGCGGCAATCCGCGCCTCGAGCTTGAGACCGCGCTCCTTCGTTTCACCTTAGCCGCCGAAGATCCGACGCTCGACGCCATCGCTTCGCGCGTCAGCGTTCTTGAATCCGGTGCTCTGCAACCGGCCGCGCCGAAACCAGCCGCGCAAATCAAAACGCCGTCTACCGAACCGCCGGCACCCGTGGCTGAGAAGACGAGCCCGAACGGTCCGCTCACGATTCAAAAGGTCCGCTCCGCATGGCAGTCGATTCGCACTCGCGTCGAAGGCGAACGGCAATCGCTGCGAACGCAGCTCTCTCGCGCTCAACCCGAAGCGATCGAAGGCAATGCGCTGGTGATTAAGCTGCCCAATGCTATATTTGCCGAAACGCTCAAGGATAATGCGAAGCTGATCGAAGATGCGATCGCGGAAGTGCTGGGCACGCCCTTGCGGGTGCGTTTCAGGGTCGAGGCCGTATCCAAGAACGCCTCTCCGGCGCCGCCGCCAGACGATCCCGACGAACTCCTTTCCTACATCAACGAACGGATGACCTAAATGAACCAGGCCAACATCATGGCGCAGATGCGCAAGATGCAGCAAGAGATGACGAAGGCTCAGGAAGAGCTCGCGGAAACCGTAGTAGCGGGGAACGCCGGCGGCGATGCCGTTCGCGTCGAAATGACATGCGATCATCGTGTGAAAGCCGTGAAGATCGCGCCGGAAGCGATCGATCCGGAGGACGCGGAGACGCTCGAAGATCTGATCGTCGTGGCTTGCAACGATGCGCTCAAGAAAGCCGACGAGGCAACGCAATCGCGCATGGGCCAAGTCACGGGTGGCTTGCGCATACCCGGCTTGTCATAAGTGCCAAGCTCCGGCACCATCGCGGGCCCGGTTCAAGCGCTCATCAACGAACTCAGCAAGCTGCCCACCATCGGTCCGAAAACGGCCGCGCGGCTCGTCTTTTATTTACTGAACCGGCCGCGCAACGAAGCGCAGTCGCTCGCCGAAGCGATCCTCGCGGTGAAAGATCGCGTGCGCCTTTGTTCCAATTGCTATTCGATCACCGAAGAAGATCCGTGTCCGATCTGCACCGACGAGCGGCGCGACGCGACGACGATCTGCGTGGTGGCTGAAGCCAAAGATATTTTCGCGCTCGAACGCACCGGCGCGTACAAAGGCCGCTATCACGTGCTCGGCGGACTGATCTCGCCGATGGACGGCATCGGGCCGGCGCAATTGCGCGTGAAAGAACTGGTCGATCGCGTCGGTAAGGAAAACCCGCACGAAATTATTCTGGCGACCAACCCCAACGCTGAGGGAGAGGCGACGGCAGTCTATCTGTCGCGGCTGCTGACGCCGCTCGCGTCGGCGGTGACGAGACTTGCGTACGGACTGCCGATCGGCGGCGATCTGGATTACGCTGATGAGGTGACGCTGGCGAAAGCCATCGAAGGCCGCCGCACGCTCTAGCCGGAAAGTTCTCGCATGCACCCGCTGCCTCAGACCGGCGTGCTGACTTTTGTTTTTACAGATATAGAAGGCAGCACGTCTCGTTGGGATCGCGCACCTGACGCCATGGCGCAGGCGCTCGCCGCGCACGACGCGATCGTCTCCGAAACGCTGCAAGCGCATGGAGGCAGCATCTTTAAGCGGTTGGGTGACGCATTTTGCTGCGTCTTTCCTTCGCCGGTGAACGCTTGTGTTGCAACGGTCGAAACGCAGCGCAAGCTTGCAAGCCAGGCATGGGATCGAGCGGTCGGCGAGCTGCGCATTCGCGCCGGGCTGCATACGGGCAGCGCGCTTGCCGCGGACGATGATTATTTCGGGCCCGCGCTCAATCGCGCCGCGCGCCTGATGTCTGCGGGCCACGGCGGCCAAGTGTTGCTCTCGGCAGCAACCGCGGCGCTCGTGCGCGGCGATCTGCCCGCCGAGTTCGAATGCCGCGCGCTGGGCACCAACAGATTGCGAGATCTCGCGGAACCCGAAACGATCTATCAATTGACCGCGCCGGGACTGCAAAGGGAATTTCCGCCGTTGCGGACGCTCGACGCGCGCCCGAACAATTTGCCGATCGAGCTTTCGAGTTTCGTCGGCCGCGAAACCGAACTGCGCGAGCTGCGCGACCTGTTCGCTAAGAAGCGGCTGATTACGCTGTGCGGTCCCGGCGGAATCGGGAAAACGCGCCTCGCGCTGCAATGCGCCGCCGAGCTGCTCGATGAATTTTCCGACGGCGTCTGGGTCGTGCGGCTTGCGTCGGTGAGCGACCCCGCTCTTGTGGCGCAGACCATCGCGTCGGCGCTCGGCGTGGGGGAAGCCGCCGGTGAACCGGTCGAGCAGACGCTCTTGCGCGATGTGGCGACAAAGCGTCTGCTGCTCGTGCTCGATAATGCCGAGCATTTGATGCCGGCAATCGGTTCTGCCGTCAAGAAGATTCTCGATCGTGCCAAAGATGTGCGAATCGTCGCGACCAGCCGCGAATCGCTGCACGTCCGCGGCGAACAGGTCTATCGCCTTGGCGCGGTCGGCGATGCCGCAGCCTCTCGCCTATTTATCGAACGCGCGCAGGCTGCGGTTCACGATTTCGATCCTGCTTGCGACGCCGAAGATTTGGCCGCGGTAGCGCGGGCGCTCGAGGGAATTCCGCTGGCGATAGAACTTTCGGCGGCGCGTTTGTCGACGCTTTCGCTGCGGGAAATTCGCGCGCGTCTCGGTTCGCAGCTTGCGTTGCTGCGCTCCTCAAACGTCGACGAGTCGCGCCACCAGACACTGCGCGGGACGATCGCGTGGAGCTACGATTTGCTCACGCCTCGCGAGCGCGAAATGCTCGGCGCGCTGTCGATTTTCGCGGGCGGCTTTACCCTGGCGGGCTGCGAGGCGGTCGCTCCTACGGCGGACGCAGCGGATACGCTGGACGTACTTGAAGCGCTCGTCGATAAGTCATTTCTGTCGCCGACGCATGGCGCCGCTGAAACCCGATACCGGATGCTCGACGTCATCGGAGAGTACGCGCGCGAGCAGAGTGAACCCGGCCTGCTTGAACGCGCGAAGCTGAGGCACTTCGAAGTTTACTGCGAGCTGGCCGGGAGGGGCGCCGGCGGCTTACCGCGCGACGAACTCGGCTCATGGCTTTCCGAGATCGACTGCGAACTGGCGAACGTTCGCGCCGCGATCGCTTACGGCTTTGAGCAGAACAGACCGCGGTTAGCGGGCATGCTTACTGGCATGTTCCGATACTGGTATATCCGGCGCACGGTTAAAGAAGGCCGCGCGTGGCTGGAGCGATTTATCGAAAACCGGCCGGGCGACGAGGCGCTTCCGGGTATTCTGCGCCGCGCCTCGACGTTCGCCGGCATAGAAGGCTCTTATCCGGAGGCCGACAAGTTGGCGAAACGCGCGTTAACCCTCTACCATGAGAAGAGCGATCGCGCTGGAGTCTTGGAAGCGCTGCACGCGCTCGCCGTTAACGAAAGCCGCCGCGGAAATTCCGCCGGGGCGGAAAAACTGTACTGCGACATCGCGGCTCGCTGTACGGAACCCGGCGAAGAGCGCGCCTCGGTTACGTCAAATGCGAATTGCGCCGCAATCAAACTCCAGCGCGGCGAGCTGGAAGCGGCCGCGGGTTTACTTTCGGCCTGTCTCGGCGCGGCCGAGTCGCTTGGCGACGCTGACGTACTCGGGACTGTGCTGGCGCTGCAAGGGACGCTGGAACTCAAGCGCGGAGAATTCGATCGTGCCGGCGAGCTTTTTGATCGCGCGCTCGCGATCAAACGGGAACTGAAAAACGAATTTGGATCTGCCGATATTCTCGCGGCCATGGCGGTAAATGCGGTGCGCCGGGGTGACGCGGCCGCGGCCGGGCTTGCTGCGGAAAGTCTGGAAGGCGCGCTGAAGATCGATGCGCCGAATCTCGCCGTCGCGGCTCTGGAGTCATCTGCGTTCGTATCCATTCATCAAGGCGATGCGGCCGCGGCGAAAGACGCGTTCCAGCTGGCGGCGGCGATCCGGCGCATGTATTCGCTGAATGAGAAAACCTCGTTGGGCCACGACGAAGCGGAGTCGAAGCTGCGAGCGCATTTTGGAAAAGCGCTCGACGAACCCGAGGAGCTCACCGTGAGTTGGAAGACGGCCGCTCGCGCGTTGCTGGTTCGTGTGAGCGGCCCCGAGGCAAGTCTTACTTAACGTACACCCAGATGGTGCCGCCCAATGGCTTGGGTTGGGATCCGTTCACTCCCTTACCGTGACCATGCTGATCCTCGTCGAAGCCTTTTACAACGGCTAGGTCCGCAGTGAAGAGCAGTGTCCAAGGCGCGGTCGGCTGGGGCGTCCCACCTTTTCCGGGCCCCCAAATCTTCACGGCACTAAATCCGGTTGAGCCGCTGTGCTTGCGCGGACGCGACACTTCCGCCGTCCGTTCTAAGCTCGAGGCGTCTCCGTACGTGAGATCAATTGGAAAACAACACGCGTCGGCGCGGGCTTCCATAGCGCCGGCGATCATTGCGGTCAGGGCCAGAGTTCCACCGCCTTTGAGCAAAGTCGCGCGGTCTATTTTCGGGGTGGTGTTTTTCACGCGGAGCTCCTTTTGAAGAAAGCAAAGAGACGAGCAGGCCTTAGGCGATCCGGGGCGCCTTGCCTGCGGCGCTTGAGGCGCACTCGGCTTTGTGCTACAAAGTAAGAGATGACCGATTTAGAACGGGCGCTTGCCGACATCGCTGAGGTCCGGGAGCGGCTGGGCGGCGTGCAGCGCTTCAAGGGGTACTCCGGACTGGCGGCGCTCGTCTCCGCCGGATTCGCGCTGAGCGCCGGCGTGGTCCAGTGGCTGCTCGTTCCAACCATGACTTCGGCGCACGACGGGCGGCTCTATTTTGCGATTTGGTTTGCGTGTTGCGCGGCGTCGATCGTCCTCAACTATAGTGCCATTGCGCATTGGTATGTAAACGACGCTACCGCGCGCGAGCGCTGGCAGACGGCAACGGTCGGCTTTGCGATTTTACCGGCGCTGGTGCTCGGCGCCGCTCTGTCGTTCGCGCTCTTGCGCGCGAATCTCTTCGCGTTTCTTCCAGGCGTGTGGTTCGGCTGCTACGGTGTTGGATTGATTGCCTCGCGCACGATGCTGCCGCGCGCGGTCGTTCCCGTCTGCGTCGCATTTTTGGCCGCGGGCGCCGCTCTGCTCTTTGCGCCGCCGGCCGTCGCGTTGGCGCCGTGGGTTTTGGCGGCCGGTTTTGGCGCCGGTCAAGCGGCCATCGGTCTCATCGTCATACGCGATCGCGAAAGGACAACGGCATGACGCAGTTTGCATTGGGCGCGCTCGATCGCGTCTTTCACGAACGCGGACGCCTGGCAATTTGCAGCGCGCTGATCGCGCATCCGGAAGGCATCTCCTTTACGCAGCTGCAGGAAGCGTGCGAACTGACCGACGGAAATCTGAACCGCCACTTGCACGCGCTTGCCGAGATGAACATCGTGGAAACGCGCCGGATCACGGGCAAAGGCCGCCCGCAGACCGTGGTGCGCATTACGCGTGCCGGGCGCGATCGTTTTCTCGACTACATCGACGCTCTTGAGTCGGTCGTACGCGACGTTCAGCGCGCGCGCAAACGCAAAGCGTCGCCGGTGCGCACTGCGCCGGCCAATTCCACGTCGCAGTAAACGCCCAGCAGGTTGGCGCGCTGCTGCGCGACGTAACGTAGCACTTCCGGATCGGGCTCGCCGGTCACCGGGTCATAGGTCGTTGCCACGCAGCGTTCGATCGGATAGCGGACGCGCAAGAGAGCCGTTCCCGCTTCGATGACGCTTCCGGTGAGGTCGTTTTCACTGAACTCGAAGTCGTCGGCGGCACGCGCATAAAGCGTAGGGCGCCACCGCCGAAAATCCATGGGCCGCGCCAGCCCAGCCGAAACTTCCTCGACCCAGCGGTCAAAGATGAGCGAAATGGGCGCGTCGTCGAAGTGACGAGCTCCGCGCCGCAGCTCCACGTCGACGTTTTTTTCGCGCGCGAGCGTTTGTGCGCGTTCCGGATCGCTCGTCAAGTGGAGCAGGTTGTGCTCTTTTCCGCGATAGGTCTTTCCGGCGCGCGCGTGACCGCCGGTGACGAAGAAAGCGGCTTCGCGGTCGCCGGGGATGCCGTCTTGCTTTATCTCCGCGGATGGCAGTTCTTCACCCGCCAGGCTTTTTACCGGATAACGAGTGATTGCGGCGATCCGCCCGAGCAGCTGCATCTGCTTTGATTACCATAGGACCCTGTTCAAATCCTCAAGAAGGGCGGCGCATGAGCATTGCGGGTGACGCCTTGCCGCTTCGGCCGCTGAGCATCGGCGAAATTTTCGACCGCACCGTCACGCTCTATGTCCGGTATTTCGGACTCTTCACGCTCATCATGATGGTGGTCATCCTCCCGCTGACGATCGCCTCCTATTTTGCAACCTACGGGAGCGGGACGTACCAGCAGGTGCTGCAGCAGGCAACGCATCCGTCCAGTACGCCATCGCCGGTCGTTATTTCTCGATTGCTGCAGTTTGAGGGCATTCTTATGCTCGTCCTGTTGCTACAGCTGCTCTTGCTGCCGTTTGCGAACACGGCGACGGCGTCGGCGGTTGCCGATCTTTACCGTTCCCAGCGTCCGACGTGGCGTCAGAGTTACGGCGCGGCGTTGCGGCGATGGCCGGCTATTTTAGGCGCGGAACTCATGACGATCGCCGTGATCGGTGCAGCGGTGATTGCCGGCGCATTCGCGTTTGGCGCGATATTCGCGGCCGGCCTCTTCTTGGTGCGTGGATCGACCTTCGCCATCATCGCATTCGGTTTCATCGCCGCCATTCTCGTGATCGCCTGGATGTTGGCGTTGGCGCTCTGTGCGTTCGCGATGGGATTCGCCTTCATCTCGATCGTCGTCGAAAACGCGCCGGTCTTTCCGGCGATCAGTTCCGGTTTCGCTAGAATCTTCAACCGGCGCGAGCTCGGCCGCGCGGTGCTTGTTTTCCTCGCGCTTATTGCGATTTCCGTCGGGTTGTATATCGTGCTTGGGATCGTTGCCGCGCTGGCCCAAGGCGTAACGCACTCCCTCGCGCTTTATGGAATCGTCACGGCTCCGATCTCCCTGGTCAGCAGCACGTTTACGGCTTTGCTTTTCGCGGTCTATTATTTTGACGTCCGGGTCCGGCGCGAGGGCCTGGATATGCAGACGCAGCTCGACCGGCTGGAATGACCGCGAGCCGGCCGCCGCTGGGTGCTCGCGATCTCGCGCGGGAGATTCTTTCGGAAAGACGCTTCCGGGTTGCTGTCCCGTCCACGCACCGCACACTGTTAGAAATGATTTGGGACTGGCTGCGCGGATTGTGGTCGCGCGTATGGGACGCGCTTTTCTCGCACGTGCACATCGGTAGCCGCGCGAGTACGATCATCGGTGACGCGCTGGCTGTCGCGCTGATCGCGGTCGTCGTCGTCGTGCTGGTCCGGCTCGCGCTCGGATCCATTCGCGACGCGCGTCGCCCGGATTCTGCGCACCCGCTCCTCGACCGCCCCGATCCCGGCGCACTGTACGAACTCAGCCGTCAGGCCGCGGCGCGCGGGGAGTATCGTCTGGCGCTGGCGCTCATCTTCGCCGCAACGATGAGGCGTCTGGAGCGGCTGGGAATCGCGCGCGAAGATCCGAGCCGTACGGTCAACGAGTGGCGGAGCGCGTTGCGGGGAGCCCAACCCGCCGTTCTACCTGCATTTGATGCCATCGCGAGACCCTTCGTCGCCGCGTTCTACGCCGAAGTGCCCGTCGCGCGCGGAGAGTGGATGGAAGCGCATGACGCGTACATCGCACTGCCGGTCGAGCCGACGCATGCGTAACCGTATCGACGTCGCCATTTTGAGCGTGGCGCTGCTTCTCTTCACCGCTTTTTCCGTGCTGCGCGCCACGGCGCCGCGCGCGCATTCGTCGTATCCATCCACATACGATGCGGGCCCCAACGGCTACGCGGCGCTGTACGAATTTTTGCAGCGCGAAAGAGTGAACGTGCAGCGTTACGAGCTGCCGCTCGGAGAGTTGCCGGCGCGCGCGACGATCGTTTTCGCCGGCGACTATACAATCGATTCGTCGATTCTCTCCGCGAAGGAGTCGGCCGCGCTGGAAAGATGGGTACGGCGCGGCGGAAAGCTGATCGTGCTCGGCAGCATGTATCCGTTCACGCGCGACGCGCTGGGACTCCCGAAGACCCGTCCTTCCGGCAGTAAGACAGCATCGACTGCGTGCGGGTATCGCGGAACGCGCCGGGTAGTCGCGGGGGATTTTGCGTCGAGCATACGCGCCGTTTGCGATCGCAAACATTACGTGCTGCTGGCCGGGCGCGGCGGCGCGGTTGCCGTTTCGCTCAAACACGGACGCGGGACGATCGTGGAATTTGTCACGCCGGCGCTCTTTGATAACGCGCGACTAGCCGCGCGCGATAACGCCGCATTCGCTTACGATCTGTTCGCAGGCGCGGGATCTCCCATGTTCGACGAACGCGTGTACGGCTATGCCGCGGGGCGCACGTTTTGGCAAGTGCTGCCGAGGCCGGTAATCGCCGCCGTGATCGTTGCGCTGCTCGCGCTGCTGCTGGCTATTCTCGCTGCAAACGTACGGCTGGCGCCCGCCCGAGCGTTGGAGCGCGACGACGAGCGCAACTCCTTGGCCTACATTGAATCGCTGGCGCGCATGCTGCAGCGAGGTAGCGCGGCGCATGACGTCATTGCCCGGCTGGCGCGAGCGGCCGGCGGATTTCGTTCGCCGCCGCTTGGTGACGAACGCGGACGCGCGGCCTTCGAAGAGCTGCGCCGGCTCAAAGAACGAAGGAGCGCCGGACCGCGCGAGGTCTTGCTCGCCGGAACGATCTTCGCGCAATTGCGAAAGGATTATGAATGGTAACGACCGCTCGGGAGTTGGGTGAGCGCGTACAGGCCGGAATGCGCGAGATCATCGTCGGCGGCGACGAATTGACGTTCGCGCTGCTCGTTGCGCTGCTGGCGCGCGGACACGCGCTGATTCAAGGCGTTCCGGGAACCGGCAAGACGCTCGCGGTACGAGCCTTGGCCGCGCTTTTGGGCGCGCAGTACCGCCGCATTCAATTCACGCCGGACTTGATGCCGGCCGACGTGGTCGGAACGACCGTCTTCAATCCGCAGAGCGCCGAGTTCAGCATGCGGCCCGGGCCGATCGTCACGAATTTTTTGCTGGCGGACGAAATCAACCGCACGCCTCCTAAAACCCAATCGGCGCTGCTCGAAGCGATGGAGGAGGGCCGCGTCACCATCGACGGTGTGCCGTTGCAGCTCCCGCGTCCATTTTTCGTTTGCGCTACGCAGAATCCGATCGAGTATGAAGGCACCTATCCGCTGCCCGAAGCGCAGCTCGATAGATTCTTGGTGATGGCGATCGCCGGCTACCCGCCGGCGCCGGCCGAACTCGAACTGCTCTCGCGCGTTGCCGCGGGCTTCGATGCCCGCGCCATCGAGCCCAAGGCGCTAAAGCCCGTCGCGAACGTTGAGGAAATCACCGCGGCGCAAAGCGACGTGCGGGGCGTGCGCGTCGCCGCGGCCGTCCAACAGTATATTTACCACCTCATCGCCGCGACGCGATCGCATCGCGGCTTGAGTTTAGGTGCCAGTCCGCGCGCGGGCGTCTCGCTGCTCGGTGCGGCGCAAGCGTCGGCAGCGATCGACGGGCGCGATTACGCGACACCGGATGACGTCAAAGACGTCGCGCTTTTTGTGCTGCCGCACCGTTTGATCGTCTCGCCGCAAGCCGAGATCGACGGTGTAACTGCGGCCAAAGTCGTGCGCGAAATCTTGGAGTCGGTCGCGATTCCACGTGAAGACGCAACCTAGGTCTCCCTTCGCCGGCGTGTGGCCGGCGCCGCGCGCTTACTGGACGCTGGCCATACTCGCGCTGCTGCTGGCCATCGGCGGCGCGCTGCCGGCATTCCTCGTTTTAGCAGCGCTGTGCGCTGCCGCGCTGGTTGCGGGCACTCTTGCCGATGCTTTCGCCGGAGTAGATCGGGCCTCGCTCGACATCGAACGCGAGCCGCTCGAACCGTTCGCGCTTCGCGCACGCGGCGCGCTGCGCTACCGCGTCCGCAACCGGTCCGGCGCTGCCCTGCGCTTGAACCTTATCGAAAGCGATTGCCGTGTCTTGCGGTTTGTCCAGGACGAAGTCACGGTTTCCGTGCCTCCGCACAGTGAAGCGGCCGTGGAACGCGGCGTGATTCCGGTCGCGCGCGGTGGCGACGTGTTAGACACGATCTACGTCACGGCGCAAAACCAATTCGGATTTCTCAGCCGCAGACTGCGCTTTAGCGCTCGGCAGCCGATCCGCGTCTATCCCGATCTTTCCGCGGTCGAACGGTACGGCGCGCTACACGTTCGTAACCGCCTGATTGAAGCCGGCTTACGCCGCATGCGATTACGCGGTACCGGCACGGAGTTAGAAAACCTGCGCGACTGGGCGCCGGGCGATCAATTCCGCTCGATTGAGTGGAAGGCCACGGCCCGGCGCGGACGTTTGATGGTCGCCGAGTACGAAGTCGAGCGCAGTCAAAACGTCATGATCGTGCTGGATGCGGGCCGCCTCATGACCCCGCGCGTCGACGAACAGCGGAAATTCGACTACGCGATCACCGCGGCGCTTTCGGTGGCTTCCATCGCTTCGCTCGCCCATGACAAGATTGGATTAGTCGCGTTCGCGAGCCAGATATTGCGCGCCCAGGCGCCCCGCAGCGGACATTCGATCTCCTCAATTGCCGCGCAAGTTCACGATCTGGAACCGCGTTTCGAAGAGTCGGACTACGCGCGAGCCTTCGCCTACGTGCGCAGCAACGTGCGTAAACGCAGCCTCGTCGTCTTTTTTACCGACATGGTGGATCCGGTTGCGCAGAGCTCCGTGCTCGCGCAGATCGGTATTCTGGCGAAGCGGCACATCGTAATCTGCGTCTTCATGAACGACCGCGCGATCGATCGCGCGCTGGAGGCCTTCCCGAAGACGAGTTCGGACGTTTACGCGGCGGCCGTCGCGCTGGAGCTGCGCGACGAACGGCGGGCGGCAGCCGCGATCTTGCAGCGTTTGGGCGTGCAAGTCATCGACGTACCCGCGCGCGAGCTCACGACGGCGTTGATCGACCGGTACTTACTGGTCAAGCAGCGCGGTCTGCTGTAGCGCGCTACGCCCGCAACGCGGCGCGCTGCAGCGTACGTTCCAAACCGACCAGGCGCGTCCCCGAAGCGAGATCGTGTAACTCGACGCGCCAAAAGCCGGGCCAGAAGAGGCTCAAGAAAAAAAGCGGCGCTGCGATCAGGTAGCGCCAAATCACCTGCAAAACGCTGGGCCGTCCAAAATGTGTGTTCGTCACGCGCACGGAGACAATCATCATGCCGAACGTTTGTCCCGCGAGCATGACCAGCACAGCGCTATAGACAAGAAGCGAGACGAACGGGTCCGGATTGAAGTTGATATTCCAATGGATTCCCGGGCCGTGCGTGCCGATGCTCGTCACGACCAAATTGCCGATCGCCGACACGAGGGCATAATCGATCGCAATGGCGGCGAGGCGGCGGCCGAAGCTCGCGCAATCGTTTTTCGCCACAACTCCCGACCGTTGTTCCACGGGAGCGTACGACGCCGGCCGCGTCACGAGTCGTTCTTCCCAATACTCGTACAGCGCCGCGTGATGGAACACGCGCAGACTTTCCATGCGGTTCGTAGCGTACGGATTGGGCGCGAGCCATTCGCCCAGGCGCAGCACCGAATCGTGCGCGATCTCAACGCGCTGTTGCGCGAAGGCAGCCAAGTCCACTTTACGCGCGAACAAATGGAATTCGCAGAGTGCGATCGCGCGGTACGCTGCGTCGGTGCTTCCGCAGCAGAGCAGCCCGGCGCGGTCGGCCGTAAACTCGGTGCGCCGCAGCCAGGCGCCAAAAACGAGCGAAACGATGGCGTTTTCGTGCCCGTTGACGCTCAAGATCGAGGTCAGCCGCGTGTGTCCGGCAGCGATGTGTCCGAGCTCGCGTCCGATGACGAACGTCAGCTCGTCCTCTTTGAAATGATCGATCCAGTGCGTCGAGATGATCAGTGAATACGGATCGCCGAAACCGACCGCCACGACCGGAACGCGGATGTCGTCGCGCAAGAAGACCATGGGCATCGGCAGCTCCAGCATGGACGCGCAGCGCTCGACTACCGAAAAAAGCTCGGGAAACTGCGTGCGCGTGATCATCACGCAGCTGCCCAGTAGGGCTCCGCGCGCGATCGTCACATAGACCATCGCTACGACGACCAGGACGCCGATCGATGAAACGCCGATGACTTCGTGCCAGACGCGGCCGATGGCAAAGGCTATCGCCGGCGCGAACGCCAGCGTTATTGCCAGACTCAGCCATTCATAACGCTGGCGAATGGAAAATTTTCCGCGAAAGAGATCCCGCATATCAGCGCTCACGCCCGGCAAAACCGAAATAGGCGACTAAAGCCAGCGCGGTGAGGACGCCGGCGCTGTCGCGAACCGGGATACCAAAACGCAAGTTTGAGAAAAACCCCTCGATCATTCCGGCGACGCATAGCATCGCCACGACACCGCCGATCAAGATACCGGCTCGCCGTCCATTTTGCGCGATCGCGTCGCGCCGGCTCAGCCTGCCGGGATTCAAGACGCCCGCCGCCAGCAGCAGTCCGGCCGCCGCGGCGATTTGAATCGCGGTCAATTCGATGACGCCGTGCGGCGCGATCGTCGCCCAATAGTCGTTTCCGAACCCCGCTTGCCCGTAGAGCGCGGCGAGGCCGCCGACCATGAGCCCGGTGAGCGTCAATTCGTAGACGGTAAAGAGTCCGAGCGTGACGATGCCGCCTGCGAAAGCAAAAATTGCGACCTTGATGTTGTTCGTGATGATGATTGACGACATGGCGGCCGAATATTCCGAGGTGAACGCGAAGTTCGAATCGTGCAGACTCTTGATGATGTGCGACGGAACGATCGATTCCGGCAACAGCGCGTAGGCATCGGCCGGATGGGAACTGACGACCGCAAACGCGACCACCGCCCAAGCGATCGTGAGCGCCGCACAAGCGGCGACGTACGGCCATGACCGGCGGAACTCCCGCGGAAAACTCTGTGTGAAAAAGTGCGCGATGCGTGTTCGTCCCGGCTCGACCGCAGCTCCGTATACCAACGCATGTGATCGCGCGACCAGGCGGTTGAGATAGTGCTGCAGCTCGACACTATAGCCGTGACCTTGCGCGTAGGCGAGATCCGACGTGACCCAGCGGTAGAGTTTGCCGGCTTCAAAGAGCTCCGCCGCATCCAAGGCGCGTAAACCGCGACGCCCCGTGCGGGCGAGCAGCAACTCCAAACGCTCCCATGCCCGGCCTCGAAGCCGGACGAACGAACGCTGATCCACTCCGGAGTATTGCGGCGCGCGCCGCGAACCGCCCCCCGAAGGGGGCCTGTGGCATGCTGTGGGGCGAAACGCGTTGCGATGGATCGCACGCTCGATGTCCGCACGCCGGAAAGCATCGCGTTCTCCTACGAACTTGCGGGACTCGGCAGCCGCTTCTTGGCGGTATCCGTCGACGTGACAATTCAGACGCTGGTCATGCTCGGCATCCTTTGGGGATTGATCTACGCGGGCGCGCACTGGGGAAGCGCGATGGAAAAAGTTTCGAGGCCGACGAAGATCGAAACGTCGCTGGCGATTGCGTTCCTCGTCACGATCATCTTCATTATCTACTTCGGATATTTCATTCTCTTCGAAGCGTTTTGGAATGGGCAGACGCCGGGCAAAAAACTGATGGGGCTGCGCGTGGTGCGCGACGGCGGCTATCCGGCGGACTTTGCGAGCATCGCCATCCGTAACCTGATCCGCGTCGGTGAGTTCGTCGCGGGGCTGTACGCGATCAGCGCGGTGGCGGCGCTGCTCTCACCTGAGAACAAGCGGCTGGGCGACATGGCGGCCGGGACGATCGTCGTTCGCGATGCTCGCGCGGCCAAGTTGGCCGAACTGATGCAGCAGCCTTCGGAAACCGCGCATCCGTTGATGCTCAGCCCGCAGGAGCGCGCGCTCATCGATCAGTTCGTAGCGCGCCGCGAGGGAATGGCGCCGCGCAATCGCGCCGCCATGGCGTCGCAGATTGGCGCCCGCATACGGCCACGCGTTTCGCGCGACTTGCAGCAGTTGGACGACGAAGAGTTGCTGACGCGCCTTAGCGCTTTGTGAAACGGGTCATGAACTCGCGGGCAAAGCCGAGCGCGTCTTTTTTCGTGCTCTCGTAGATCGAACTCGCCTGTCCGGGGCTCATGTGGCGGCCGTGCTCGTAATAAAACGTCACACCCTCGCCGACGACAATCGTGCCGGCATAGGCGATCGCGCCTTTGATTGCAATGCCGGCGACGGGAATGAATCCGGAGAGCTCGCGCGCCAGCATGCGCCAGCCGAAGCCGCCGCCGACGACCGGAAGGAGTTGCCAGAGGTGCTGCACGTCGGGATCGCGTCCGTACGCGGCCTCGATGTGAAGCAGGAGCATCATTTGTATGCCGGTGATCGCCACCATATCGCCGGCCGAAGCGAACGCGCCTAAAACTAAACCGAAGACCGGAATGTGATCGACGACGGCGCTCGCAAGAGCGACCTTGAGCGCGTTGTTGGCAGCGTCGCGCGTCAATTTCGCAGCGACGGTCTCGCGCATGACGGGAAGCCTGCGGCCGACGGCGATCTCGACGCCTTTGCAGCGCTCGACCAGGTGCGGAAAGACGCGCCCGCGCAGCGCCTCTTTTGAAATCGCCGTCACGACGTATTCGCCGGTCGCGCCCGCGACGGGCGCGGCTGCCGGACCGCTCGGCTGCGCGTCTTCGTCGACCGTGATCGCGAAGATTGGAAGATCGAGCGCGCGCAAGCTTCCGAAATCCGCGCTCCGGATGTCGCCGCGCCGTCCGAGGAAAAGAATCGCGCGCCCTTCGCGGGTCATCGTGACTTGCGCCATTCCAGGAACGATGGTTTCCAAGCAAGCCGCCGCGTCGGCCGGTACGGAATCGTCGTGTCCCGAGAGCAGCAGCGAACGCATCGACGCGACCAGCGCCGGATCGCCGCACAAATAGAGCCGGAACGGCTTGCGGGTATGCGCGGTAACCGCGCGGACGTCGATGCCCTTACGGACGAGGCGAAGAATTTCGCCGGTTGCGGTAGCCATCAGAGGCTACTACACGCCGATGTTCTGATTTGTTGCGTTTCCGTCCGGATGGGCTTCCTTGGCCGGGTCGTCCGTGTAGTCCAGATAGATCAGGCCCATGAATATCTCGAGGGCCAGAGCGTGCATCCCGCGCGCGTTCGCGACGTCGATGACGCTGCGGTGCGTCTCGTG
>JAAXCW010000006.1 GCA_013036095.1 Vulcanimicrobiota bacterium | reverse complement strand
GATGGGAATAGGTGACTGGGACGATCGCTTCGCGCGGCGCCGGCGGTAGCACCTCGCGCATGGGCGCCGACATTTCCATTCCGATAACCGACTCCACGTCGTTCATCGCGGCCATTCATCCCGATTTTTCTAACGCCGAATCGGATCAGCAAACCATTGCGCCGACCGCGTTCCGGCGCTTCTTCAACGAGACGCGCCCCTTCTTTACGCAAGGCGCTCAATATTACAACGTCTACGAATGCGACGCGTGTAATGCCGAATCGTCGCTCTACACGCCGTCTATTCCAACGCCCCGCGACGGGTACGCGATCGAAGGAAGACAAGGTCCGATTACGTTTGGCGGATTCGATGCCGTCGGATTTGGCCGGACCGATGCGGCGCAGTCGGCAATCTTTCGCACGACCTCGCAGCACTTCTTTGTTTCGGCGCAGCACGTCGGCGTCAACGGCACCGCGGTCTCTCTTCCGGGGCCGGCATTTCGCGACGATACGTGGCAATTTGGCGCCAAACTCGACGATCTAAAGCACAAATTCATTTACGCCAACTATGGCACCGAGTCGGCGACCGGGAATTGGATTACGGACTCGTCTCAAGCGCAGTTTCGCGAAATCGGCTGGGGCCTGTACGGGCCCAACTCCTTTTTCGGCGGCGGCTTCCGGCACATCGGTGCGCAGTACAATCCCTTCGACGGCTTCTTCACGCACGCGTTCGACGCAAACTTCAATACGACGACCATGGACGGCTACGGCGCATTCGCACAGCACATTTGGACTCCGGCCGGCGGCAGTTTCAAGCAGATTAATGCCAATATTTTTGGGGATTCCTACCATAACCCGCTGGGTCTCTCGCAGATGGATCTGAACGTCGGCATCACGTTCGACACGCGCAACCAATGGGAGTTCACACAGAACGCCGGATCGAGCTATTTCATGCTCGGCGGAAAAGTCATTCCCGTGACACAAGAATCAACGCGAATCACCTATAGGCCGGGCACGGCGACGCCTTCGTCGTTCATGTTTTTTCGCGGCCGCTATGGGCCGGGCTACTTGTACAGCTGGTTTCGTTCGACGACGATCAAGGTCGGCGAGCGCGGAGCGCTTTCGCTCGAAGCCGACGACACGCGGCAATTCCTCGACAACGGAACCGAAAATCATCAATGGTTTCAACGCGTCAGTTATGCGTACCAAATCGACGCCAACAGCTCGTTTGCGATCGGCGTGCGCCGTTTCTTCGGGCCGCCGCCCGAACCCAACGGCGGCGCGACGTGTTTTATTCCGCAGCTCGGCAACCCGAACGCCTTAGGATTTTGTCCGAACGTTTCGTTCGCGTATCATAAGCGCCGGCCCCACGACGAGCTCTACGTGATTTACGGCAGCGCAAGCCATCTCGTAACGGTGCCGCAGCTGCTGGTGAAGTGGATCCACTACGTGGGAGCCGAGAAAGGAACTTAAACCGGCGCCGGGGTCTTTTCGATCTCTTGCAGTCGCGCGAAAATGCGATCTTCGGTGAACGGCAGCGCGGTGAAGCGTACTCCGGTCGCCGCTTTGAGCGCGTTGCCGATTGCGGGTGCGACCGGGTTGATCGTATTCTCGGCGATCGATTTCGCGCCCAGCGGTCCGATCGCGTCGTACGTGTCGGCAAAAAAGACTTCGGTCACCGGCGCGTCGGCAAACGCCGGAATGCGATAGTTGCGCAGCTGCGCGTTGATCACGCCGCCCTTGTCGTTGTAGACCATCTTCTCTTGAAGCGCGTATCCGATGCCTTGGACCACGCCGCCGATGCACTGGCCGCGCAGCTGGTTCGGGTTGATCACGATGCCGGTGTCGACGGCTTCGGCACTAAACAGTAACTGAATCTCGCCGGTGATGCGGTGCACCGCCAGCCGGACACCGTATGCCATGAACGCGACGGTTCGCGGCGATCCGTACGCCTTGCGGAACGCGGCAAAGTTTTCGCCTTCCTTCTCGGCTGCTACGCGTAACTCGGTGAGCGGCGTCCGGTGCCTGCCGTGCACGACGAACGTGTCTTCGATCCGGCAGTCTTCCGGCTTGGTTTTCGTGGTCTCCGCGGCGTACGCCACGATTTTATCGCGAAGCGCGCGCGCGGCGTTTTCTACCGCCTTGGTCGGCACCATCATGCCGACGCTGGCAAACGTACCGCTGTCGTATGGCGTCTTGTCGGTATCGGAATTGAGGAACGATACCCGCGAAGTCGGGCAGTTCATGATCTGCGCGACGACTTGCTGCTGCGCAGTCACCAAACCGTTGCCGATCTCTACCGAACCGACGGTGAAATGATAACTCCCATCCTGGAGAAGCGAGACTTCCGAACCGGATCGCTGTTCGGTCGGCGGCACGCAATCCAAGCTCGAAATCGCCATGCCGCTGCCTTCGAGCCAATCGTCGCCCTCGGGTTTGCGCAGTCCGCGTCCACTGGCCAAAGCCTTTTCAATCGCGTCGATGCATTGATCCAGCCCGTAGCTGCCCATCGTAAGGTCCGACGATTCTTTCCAAATCGCTTCGAATTTGTCGGCGGGTCCGACCACGTTCTTCCGCCGCAATTCGATCGGATCGATCTTCAGCAGGTCCGCCAATTCGTCGAACGCCGACTCGATCGCAAAGGTCGGCTGCGTCGTGCCGTAGCCGCGAAAACCGCCGCCGCACTGCAAGTTCGTGTAGACCGCGTATCCGTCGCCCTTCTTGTTTGGGCACTTGTAGATGGCCCATGGGCCGGACATGCCGTTGGCAAGCGTTTCGCCACCATGATTGCCGTAAGCGCCGGTGTTAGAAACGATGCGATACTGAATCGCCGTAAGCGTTCCATCTTTCGTGGCGCCGAGTTTCACGTGAATTTTCATGGGATGGCGCGTCGTCGCGCCGATGAACTGCTCTTCGCGCGTGAACTCCCATTTCACCGGGCGTCCCGTTTTCATCGTAGCGAAGAGCGTGAGGTCCTCGCTCATCATATCTTGTTTTCCGCCGAAACCGCCGCCCACGCGTTCGGTGAAGACGTGCAGATCGGCCGGCATGATTCCAAAGAGGTAGCAGAGTCTGCCCTTGACGATGAACGGCCCTTGCGAGCTGGTGCGCACGTGCAGGCGTCCGTCGTCGCTGCGCCACGCAAGTGACTGCATCGTTTCGAGGTGGACGTGCTGCTGACGCGGCGCGTCGTAGTCGCCTTCATAGATTGCGTCGGCCTGTGCGAAGCCCTCGGCGACATTGCCGACCTCGCCGTGAAGTTCGAGAAAAATATTCTTCTCGGGGTGCAAGATGTGCGAGTCGACACCGCGCTCGTGCAGCACCGGCGCGCCCGGAACCATGGCTTCTTCCGGATCGAAGACCGCCGGCAGAATCTCGTACTCGACCTCGACGTTGCGACATCCCTCTTCCGCCGCGCCTTCGGTTTCGGCGACCACGGCGACGATGCGCTGCCCCACAAATCGCGCGATGTTATCGAGCAGATAGGTGTCGTCGGCGTCTACACGATTGTCTTCGTGGATCGCCGTTGTGTATGGGCGGCGCGGAACGTCTTCCCAGGTGTAGACGGCCACCACGCCGGGAATGGCCATCGCTTTGCTGCGATCGATCGAAACGATCTTTGCATGCGCGTGCGGCGAACGCAGCACCTTGAGGTGCAGCGTGCCTTCCGGCAATGGAAGATCCGTCGTGTAGCGCGCGTGCCCCGTGACGATGCCTTTTGCAAACGGGTTGCGCACGCTGGCTCCGCTCGATTTTCCGGCGCCGTCGGTCTCGACGTTGGTCTTTCGATCGAACGCATCGCGGATCGATCCGTATCCGGTGCAGCGGCAGAGATTGCCCTTGAGCGAGTGCGGCAGATCTTTTGTCTGTTCTTCGGTCAGCGCCGCACCGGTCATAATCATGCCGGCCGTGCAGTAGCCGCACTGGAACGCCTGCGCATCCAGAAACGCCTGCTGCATCGGATGCAGCTTGCCGTCGCGCTCAAGTCCTTCGAGCGTTGTCACCTCGCGCCCGTCCGCGCGGAAGGCCGGAAAGAGACAACTGTGCACGGGTTTGTTGTCGACCCAGACCGTGCATGCGCCGCAATCGCCGGCGTCGCAACCTTTCTTAACGCTATACCAGCCGAGGTCGCGCAAGAACATGCGCAAACATTCACCCGGTGCAGCGGAGGCGGAAAACTCTTTGCCGTTGACCTTGAGTTTCATGCCTCGAGCTCCTTGCGTATCTCTTCACCGAAACGGTATGTCAAGTGTTTGCGGTGAGGCGGCGAGCCGTGCACGTCGTCGAACCACAGCGAATCGGGAATGCCGGCGTCGATGGCATCGCGCAGCTCGGACTCCGACGGACTGCCCTTGAAACGCAATTGCACCGGGCGCGCGGTCGCGGCCGTCACCGTCAGGATCAAATCGCCTGCGGGTGCGCGCGTGCCGATCAACAGCACCGCCGATCGTCCAAGGTGCGTAAGCGACGATCGCCGGAACGCAAAATTTTTCGAAAGCGCTTCCGCGGGCAGATGGATGCTGCGCAGCAATTCGCCCGGCGCCAGCACGTTTTGGTGATTGCCCGTGACGAAATTGGTCGCGAGTACTTCGCGCGGCGCGCCTTCCCGCGGCCATAACGTAAGGACGCCCTCCAACGCGACGACAAGCGAAACCATCGGACTCGCCGGCAGCGACATGCAGACGTTGCCGCCGATCGTCGCCTCGTTCCAAATCTTGAACGAAGACAAGAACGAGCGGACGCACTCGCCGAGCAGCGGTCCCGCGCGCCACGCTTTGGGCGGTTCGAACGCGTAGAGCTCTGCGATGCGGCAGGTCGCCGCTATCTCGAGACCGTCGCCGGAGACCGTGAGCGCCGGCCACTTCAGCGATTCGAGATCGATCAGCGTATCGACGTGGACTTGCTGCTCGGAGAAGAGCCACGTTCCGCCTGCAAGCCATGAGTAACCGTCGCGCCATTGGCGGATTTCATCGGCCGACTTCGGGCGTTTGAGTTCTTTGACGGTGTTGAGGTTCATAAAAAGCTCCAAAAGATGGCGACTTCAATCGCGTAACCGAGTAAGACCGCAGCGGGACCGGCGATCCGCACCCAACTCGGGCGGCCTTCAGGATAGAGCCACCACGCGAACGCCTTGATTGCCACCAAAGGCATCAGCGGCCACGTGACCAGCGCGACGCTTATGGCATTGCCGATGATCGTCGCCACGGCGGGATTGAGCACGGCGAGGAGACGCGGAGTGAGAAATTTGAGTTCGATTGCGACGACCGGAAAAAGCATCAGGATGACAAGCATCGCCGTCTTCCAATTGGCGGGCGACTTTCCGGTCACGGGATCGGGCGGCATCCAGCCTGGAAAAGACGTATCGACGTGCTGTACGACCACGCGATCGACGAGGTCTTCTGATTCCTTTAGCAACGCAGCGCGCTGAGGCGAGTTCAGCCATGCGTTGAGTTTCTCGACGGTGTCGAAGCGCAGCAGCGTGGTCCACACCGAACCGCCGGGGTCCGGCGGCTGCACGTAGGATCCGCGAAAGCCCGGAAACGTGCCCTCCATTTTATCGATGCGGTTGGCCCAATCGCGGTACTCGGCTTCCTTACCGGGTTTGAGCTCGGTGACGATCACTTCGGTCGCGCTGTTCTGTACGTAGAATTCGGTGGCGGCGCCTCCGAGCAGCTGCGTCACGCGGCCGCCTTCGACGAGCGGCGCGACCTCGGCGATCAAATTGCGATATGTCTCCGACGTACGCCAGCGCCGCAGCGCATCGACGGACTCGAAGCGCAGCGCGCCGACCCATTCTTCTTGATCCGGCGGCGCGGGCGGCCAGAATTCGCAACTGAGCGCGCCGCCGAACGACAACAGCGCCTTTTGCAGACGCGGCGGCCATTGCGCGAATTCTTTCTCGGCTCCGGCGCGCGGGCGCGCACAAACCAGCAGATTGTCCGTTTTAGAATCCACCAAGTGTTCCGATTTGCCGGCCTGGCTTCGATTCGACCGCGCCGAGACGTACCGCTCGCAGCATGAGCGCGGTTTTTGAGGGCCTCCCGAAACGATACTTGACCACTTGCGCGCGGCCCGACTTCACACCGCTCACGAGAAGGTCCGCGCCGATCGTCGTGCTCGTCGTCGCAACGCGCACGTCAGGCGACCCCGTAAACGGGCTGAAGCTTGCCACCACGCCGAACGCGCTCATCGGTTCGTGAGCGGATGGATTGTCCAAATACATCGGCGGAGCGCCCTGCAGCGCAGTTCCGGTGGAATACACTTTGACCAGGCCGCCGTTACGCTGTGCGGCTACAATGGTTTGCGCCCCGCCGAATCCGCCGGCAAGCCATCCAGTGCCGAGCGAAATTCCGCCGTGGTACGACGCGCCGAACGGCGTGAACGCGGCGGTCATTTCGGGTTGTGCCGCAGCGCTCGCACTGCCAATGGGCGTCATCAGCGAGAAGACAAAGACTTTCACCTGGCCCGCGCTCCCCTTTCCGGGAGCGGTGACAATACTGTTACGTCCGGTCATGAAATCGACAAACCCCGCGGCGAGCGTTACACCGGAACTATCGTTGGCGTACGGGACGAAAGCGGAAAAGAGTTGCGGGGGCGCGCCGGATTTCAGCGCGCGGTAGACGTTGACGCGATCCGGCACCCCAGCGCCCGATCCGGCGATGATATTATCGGCGGAACCGCCGTCGATTTCGGCCGCCGCGACGCTGACGCCGTTGCGATCGCTCGAGCCGAATGCAGTGAACCGCGCCAGCACCGTTTCAAATGAATGCTTGCCCGCGACGGCTGCTCCGGAGTACACAACAACGTCGGGACTGTGGCCTTTGCCGGCGCCCACGATTAGATCGAGCACGCCATCGCCGTTGACGTCACCCATCGCAACGTTCGGAACACTCGCCGAACCAGGGAACGGCGTAACCGTGCGAATGAGCCGGTCGCCGTTACCATCGTAGATTTTTACCGTTGCTGCGCGGCCGGCTGATCCGGCAGACGCAACCGCGTAGGCCGAGATCGCGGGAATCACGTCGATGAGCGCCATCAAACCGTTATCTTCGTGGTTGAGACGGTGACAGTGCATCACGTAGAGTCCGGTATATCCGATAAAATGTGTGCGCATGGACAGCGTTCCCGCCGCGATCACGCTCTCTTGCGGTCCCAGGAGCGGAGCGGGAACGTTGGCGTTATCCTCTCCCCACATCTCGACGCCCGTGCGCAAGCCGATCGTCGGATCGGAAAAGCCGGTGACTTGGAAATCGTTGACGTGGACGTGGATCGGATGTTCGTCGTTGTTATGGTTGACGAATGTCCACTCTTCGACCGATCCTAAGCGGGGCTGAATCAACGGAATATTTGGAAACGCGTTACCGCCGAACGCATAGACGAATGCTTTTGGATCCGCCATGCTGGCATGGTTGTTCAGAAAGCCGCCGTTAATCAGCAGCGCGCGCCGAACATCGGGTTTCACGCGCGAGAGATCTTCGAACGACGTATACGCGTGCAACTTCTGTCCCGCGATAAACGCGGTCGTTTGTCCGGCGTCCGGCGCAGGTATAGCTCGCATCAGCACTTGCGTTGGAAAGACAAAGAATCCGTCGGCGTAACTGATCACCGATTGAGGCACCGTGAGCGTTCCGAGCTGCGCCGGCGGATTGGCGGTGCCGTTGTTCGTGTACAGGATGCCGGGCGCCGTCCGCGGCGTCTTCGTTCGTCCAAGCGGCGGCATATCCAATTGCAGGCCGCCTTTTTTGGGCATCGTCACCGCAATCGCAAAGCGCGACGCGGGCGGTATCGAAAGGCGCGTACCGTTGTACGTCACGGGGTAATGCACGGTAAGCGTGGGGTTTCCGTCGACGCCGACGATCGCGATAGGCGGATGCCGTCCCGTCGCGGTTTCCGTCAATTCCACCGGCATGTACGCAATATCGCTAACGTTTGCTAACACCCAAATCTCGGTCTGCCCGGGTTTGATCTGCAGCACGGGCTGGAACGATCCGTTCACCGTGAATTGCACGTCGCGATCGTAGGCGGGAAGGTTCGGGTTAGCAGCGATCGCCGTCCCGCCCTTAGCGCTCGGTGTAAACTGCTGCAGGTTCGACGGAATGAACTGAAAGAAGCCGCGATAATTATGAATCGATAGTGGGCCCGTATACCACACCGTAAAATAGCGCGTGCCCTTCTTCGACTGCAAGAAATTCACCGGCGCGAGCAGCGGCCGGTACGTCCCGTTTGCAAGTGCGCTTCCGCGCGGCCGGGCAAGCGTGCTGACGAATTGCGGCCAGTTCACATTGTTCATCTGCGAGAGTCCGCCCATGCGATCGAAGACCGCATTGTATTGCAGAATCAGATTCCGGATCGGAATATGCCGCTTGGTGACGATCGGAAGGTTGCCGTCGGTGCGGCCGATCTCGAGCAGCCCCGCAAGGCCGTAATAGGTTTGCGGCGTCGTAATCGTGTGCAGGTGACTGTGATACCAATACGCGCCTTGCGGCATGTCGGTTGGAATGTGATATGTATATGTGTTCGCCATCCCCGGCGGAATATGCAGGAGCACGTTGTCGGAATTGCCTTTCGGGCTCGTGTGGATGCCGTGCACGTGGAGATTCATCGGCGCAGCGGTTAGCATCGCCGGATACGTCGGCACGGTCTTTCCTTGGGCGGTGTAACCTGGATTGTAAAAATCGCGGATCGTTAAACCGGTGAGCGCGTTGTTGAGGTGAACGATCAGCGTTTGCCCCGGATACACGCGTAGCGTCGGCGCGGGGTACAGGTTGTCGCCTGACATTTCCCCGTTTGAGGCCGTGCCGCGATTCACCGTATAGGCGAAGAGCATCATGTTCTTGAGCGGCCCGGAGACCGTATCCAAATGCGCTTGGCTCTGGTGCGCGGTCAGCGTGACTTCGAGAACGCCGTTCTGACTCGCCAGCACGACCGGCTCGCTATACGAGGACCTCACCGCGCCGGCCGAGAGATTCGACCCGGCCAATGCCATCAGAACGAAGGCGGCGCCGGCAGCGCGAAAAAGATAAAAACAACGTGCAGTCATAGCAAGTCTCCCAAGCACGGAGTTGGGCGCCGGGTATACTGCGGCCTGTTAATGGGAGTACCTACGCGTCGTTTGGCGAAATATTCTCCTGTGGGCAAGTCCTTTGAAGAGCGGGCGAGAGAACGCCGAGCGACGATGACTGCTCGCGTCGCTCGCTCAACGCAAGAGATAACTGCCCTGGAACGAGCGCGCGAAGATGCTCTATTGCCCTTCGAACGCGCGCAGGCCATTTGGAGCATCGTACGAGACCTGACGGTCGCGCGAGGAAGTGATGGATCTGAACTCCGACTTGATCGATCTCTTGCGCGCCTTGAACGCAGAGCGCGCTAAGTATCTCATCGTTGGCGGATACGCCTTCGCGGTGCATGGAAAGCTCCGTGCTACAAAAGATGCGGACATTTTCATCGGAACCGACTCAGAAAACGCGCAAAAGGTTTGGAAGGCTTTAAGGGCCTTCGGCGCTCCATTGGAAGAACTGCGCGTCAAGGACTTAACCGTTCCGCAGACGTTTTTTATTATGGGGCGCGCGCCTAACCAGATCGACATCATTACGACGATCGATGGGGTGACGTTCGATCGCGCCTGGGAGAATCGGCTCGCCACAACTTACGGAGGTGTGCCGGTGAACTATATCGGTAAGGCGGACCTCATCGCCAACAAGGAATCCGCCGGGCGTCCACAAGATCGTGTGGACGTCGAGTATCTGCGGAACTCAGCATAGGTTATATTGGGCGAACGTCCTGCCGATGATAATCTCGGAGGACTTTCATGCGGAAAGCAGCTCTTTCATGAGCTTTATGGGCCGCGCATTTGGCGGGCGCGACAGACGATCCGGTCAAGCGTCGCCGCTCGACAAAGTGCTGGCGGATCTGCGCGAACAAGAAAACGCCGAGCCAATACGCCCGCCATCGACCCCGCAAGAGACGGCTCCCCCGACGCCTGTCCCAGCGCCTCCCCCCGCGGACCATCGCGAGCGGCTTGAAAAGCTCCTCGATGACGCGCGCCGGATCGCGAAGATGCTTGAGAACGAATCCGCGGAAGCGGCGCTGGCCGAGAATCTCAAACTCGACGAAAAACTCGCAGCCGTTGCGAACCTCGCTGAAGCGGAGGCGGAAGCTAAAGCGCAGGCGAGTGCCCTCGCGCAACAGAGCGAGAGCGCCGCGATGCATCGCGCTCGGATCGATGCCGAGGTACGCGCCGCACAACACGCCGTTAGCGCTGCGGAGAATTCCGTCAAGCAACTCGAGGCGCGTCTCGCGGATGCTCACGACGCCGTTATTCAGGCCAAGGCTCACTTAGACGAAAACGAAGGCCATGCTCGCGACGCCGCACTGCAGGCAGAAGCGAACGCCGCTAAGATTCATGAAGCGGACGCCGTTCTCGCGAAATGCCGAGAAGCTCGCGAGGCGGCCGAGGCGGAGGTTCGGGAAGCCAAGGCGATCGCACGCGGCATCATGCAAACCGCTGCCACGCTAAAACAGCTGCGTCCGATCGGTCCGAACGGATTAGCCGAAGTCGGATAGCTTACGCGCCGAGATTGGTAGCGCCAACGGGAATCGAAATCCCTGGTCGGCTTATAGGTATTCACATGGATTGCCATGGGCTCCAGTGATGATCGCAGAACGGCCCTTTCGGTTACCATGGATTGCCATAGGTTATATCTCGTAAGTAGAAGGCGAAGTAGAAAGGGCGTCTAGCCGCACGTTCGATTTGGGGCTGCTGGCCGTCCCGCAAAACCGAAGAAAGTCCTCGCGCTTATGACGTATACCTTATCCGAAACCTGGCCTAGGTTTCTTATCCGTTAATCTGTTGCTGGAGCGCGCGCAACTGCGCCACAACTTCTTCAAACGGGGGCGGCTCCCGAAAGAACATCATTCGCATGGCGCGATAATCGCTTGCAAGCGTTCGCAGCTTATCGTCGGATGGGACTACAGTTAGCGATCCTGGTACGGCCCGGTCGTAATGCGCCCAGGCCGAGGGGTAGTAGCGCTGCTTAAACTCTCGGACGCGCTGCAGCATCGCGAAATCCTTAGATGCTGCTCGCCCAACGTCAGTCTGGAAGATTTCGGCGACGTCGGAATAGTGGCGGGAAAAGAATCTCGGCTCTTCTTCGCGGAAGCTCTCAGCGTGTAGGGCCGTCACCTTTTCCCAAAATGTGCGCGACGGCGACAGCACAGTGCATGTGACGTCGGGTGTCGCCATAACGCGTGGAAAACGCTCGGCAACGTAAGACTGGAACGTGCGAGTTTCGTTTGGCATTGTCGAAGCTCGCCAGCCAAGTTCGATCTTGACGCGCTCGCGAATGTACTGGTGGATGATGTCGGACGCAGTCGCGGGATAGCGAAAGAGAAGCGTGTGATGATCGCCCGGATCGACTGAAAGCTCCCAACCGGTATCTGTACCGAGACGTTCCGCAAACAGTTGTCGCAGTGCCCCGGCCAGCTCCCCGCCAATGTAGGCCGCACATGCAACATCTAGGTCCTTCATCCGCTGGATTTGTTGTGTCTTGCTGGGAGCATCTTCTGGATCCGCTATCCCGCGCTCGAGATAAAAATCGACAGCCGTTACAACGTCAATGTCCTCGGAAAAACGCTGAATGAGTGCGTAGGCTTTGGAAAGCGATGTGCCGCCTTTGAACACCATCGGTGCATGTCCGGACGCAAGTGAAAAAAGCGACTGAAGCGTCCAGCAAACCCAGAAGTCTTTCTCTACGATCGTAAAATCAAGGCCCATGCCCGTCGCAGCCTCGGCGATTATGTCGCGACGCTCGGACGGCTTAAGTCCAGTGAAATCTTCCACTGAGTAATCCTAAGCTAATATTTCGTCGATGTACGGAACCATCCACGCTGGCGCGCGGCGTGCCCGACGTTTGAGTTTCGTCGCAAGGCCGTGTTGCCTGACGAAATCTTGCAGCATTGCAATATCCTTTGGTGAGATGCGCCGCCTTCCAACGGCATGCAACGCATCAATGACAAGTTCCGCCGGATCCCCATCGCGTGCAAGTGAGCGCGGAGCCGCCGTTCGGAGCCGAATCCGCTGACCAGCGATATTCAGGTCGCGCGGGAAGAGGTTAGTCCGGTAGACGGGTTGCGCGGCAACTTGGGTCGTCAAGCCGAGCTTGTTAGCGGCATCGATCTGCGGGCGCTCGATAATGGCGCCTGTCTTTCGAGCATGAGCGGCGATGATCGCTTCGCGGGTCGGACTAAGGGGGCCGATTCTGCTGGTGCGTGGGATGTCATAGTAGCCCTTCGCGATTCGGCGAATGGTGCCGTCTGCGACGAGGCGGTGGAGAGTCTGACGCACGATGGATTCGGAGCCGAGGCGTTCCTGGACAAGCTGTGCCGGCGTGAAAACAGTCCCCGGTGGGAGCCGTTTTACGTAACGGCGGATGGCTTGGGCGGTGGTTTTAGCTGCCATTTGTCACATTATACTATAGTAAAACGTGACAAATCAAGCATAAATACCCCAAAGCAAGCTCCTCACGGAAAGCCGGTTGCATGCGCTTAGTCGCCTTGTCCCATCAAACGGCGCATACCCGGGCTAGCACTTGAAGGCAAAAACGGCGACAGCCCGGCTTACCTACAAGGCGCCAATCGCGAAAAAAGCTACGACGCTCTCAACCGAGACATACTCGGAACGTGCACCGTTTTTGGTCCGAGCAGATCGGACACACGCGGTATGACTAGCTTGCCAGAAAAGAACATGACCCCTCGCCCGGCGTATCTTATCTTGGGCGCTGCAGTTTAGATCATAGCCCGGGTATGCCTACACCGTGCCACAGGACAACGAAACGGATGGTATCAAGATATATCCTTAGAGCCGCTTACTTTGTAACTCTTCTCGTGGCGACCGCCGCGCCATCGTTTGCGGCGTGCCCAGCGCCCAACGCATCGGATTTGCGTCAAGTTAGCGAATCATTTGCGCCTCGCCCACCGCCGGTTCCTGAAGCGTATGCCTGGTTTGAGCTTGGAGTGAAGGCGGCCCAGGCTGGTCGATTCGACTGCGTTCAAACCGATTTCGTAGCTGCTCTTGCCGGGTTTCGTCGCCAACTGCAGGCACCGGACTTGCCGGCTGACCTGAGATTCAATACGTCGGGGGATATCACGGCTTCTTTCTCGTTTGTCGGTGTTGCGCGAAGTAAGCTTGGGAATCGCAAGGCCGCTGCACATGCTTGGCAGCAGGCGATTGAGTCATTTAATGGACGGTACGCGCAGACTGATACCGTTGCGCTTGGGGACAAGCTATTTACCCGAAAAAAGTTTCGGCAGGCATTTATCCAGTATCGTAACGACGTCTTTCCTTCGTCCTACCACGGTCAGAGCGTCCTGAACATGGTCGAGGTAGACGCGGGGGTCCCAGCCATAATCCGCCGTGGATTAGCGGCGGCCATCAGCGGCAGATTCAGCGAAGCGGCAACTGTGTTCGCGAAATCGCCACCCTCTCAGGCTGCATATTACCTCGAAGGGCAAGCGGCGAGTGCGGCCGGCGAATATAGCTTAGCGTACAGCGCTTACGTGAACGCTCTGCTGGCGTGGCTAAAAATCCCCTCA
Source organism: Vulcanimicrobiota bacterium (assembly GCA_013036095.1). Classification (GTDB taxonomy): domain Bacteria; phylum Vulcanimicrobiota; class Vulcanimicrobiia; order Vulcanimicrobiales; family Vulcanimicrobiaceae; genus Rubrimentiphilum. The sequence goes on along the minus strand of JAAXCW010000006.1, from coordinate 171,135 downwards.
ACAAGCAGCACAAAGTGGATTGAAGGCTATAGCTATCCAGCTTGGGTTCGTTTAGCCGACCTTTCAAGCAGAATGTGACAGCAACTGGTTCTGTGGATGCTAACTTGGCTGCGCTTTGGGCTCCCGTTTGTTACGCTTGTCGTCATTTCGTTCCAGCTCTTCTCGGAACGGCCGTGAGTACAGCTGCGGCGGCCGGCCACGAGTTGGCCCGAAACACGTTCGTGCCACAACGGTGCCACACGACGCCGATACAAAAGAAAAACGCCCGTCAAATCGAGCGTTTCATGGTAGCGCCAACGGGAATCGAACCCGTTCCAGCGACGTGCGGTGGGTTTCCGACAGAGTCCTGTGGCGGCCTTTCGTGCTCACAGCGTCTCCGTTAGGAGCCGCTAGAATCCCTGAGTATCTCGCAATGTGCGCCCATACCGCGCCCACAGTAGACAACCATATACGGCAACGCCAGCATCCGGAAAGAATCAGTGCTGTAGGAGCGCTCGCCGTCGCCGCATTTAAATAGCGTCGAGCCTACGCTCCTCGACCCAAGTGGGCAGTGTAACGCGCAGCATCAGGCCTGTGACGCCGTGATTGTGCGGTTTAAGATATAGATACCTACTAGCAATTAATCACTATTAGCCTTCTTTTAACCCCCGTGCCGCACTTTGGAGCCGTCCCTTAAGCGAGTCGATCAAGCGTTATCCCTTGAGTCGCCGCAAAAGCTGAGATACGCCGCAGCGTTCCATCGAGCAATGGTAACGAGGTAAGGGGTTTTACAGCGGCAATAGATGTTGCTGCGCTGTTTACGTCCTTGGTAATTTGTTCTTTGAGCGCGTCTGCGAGTTGGTCCCCGTAAGAGTCGCCTTCCGGGTTTAGCTTCTCCCGCGCGAAAACATTTAGAAATTTATAGACCGCCTCCATGGAAAAAACCCCGGGCACGTTATCAAAATAACCCTGATAATTAATATCCTCACCCGACTCCATGCGGTCCGTATCGAGTGGGTCAGCGATGCGCGGGTCGAAATCGACACGTCTGGCAGCCCAATTCGCAAGGACGGCAACGCCTTGCAAAGCCCGCGCATGCACCTCGAAAGCTGCCGCCGCTCCTATATCGAATGCGGCCGCCTGCTCCGGAATTTTTCTGGACATGTCAAACGATCTAAACGCCGGGTAATCGACATTCTCGCGCACAACTTGATACAGCTGTCCCAAGATCCAGTCAGCGTCCTGCGGGCCTCCGTTGATATTCGCGCTGTATCCTGTGCCAGCAAAATCTGCAGAGCAGCAAAGAGGTTCAGCCCTTAATACATCCGGTACCGGCGGATTCATTGCAAGCATCGTCCCTTTGCGAGGTCCTGCAATGATTTCAATGTTCCACGCACGCGGTGGACCACTCATGGAGTTAACGTCGTTCGGGTAAAGGGCAATGTATGGACGAGCGGCCGGAAACGGGTCATATATCACGCGCCGCCAGTAGTTCTTGTATAAGACCCAGGTCAGTCCGGAAGCGCTGTACGGTGAGCCTTGTAGTATTTCTCCCGTCGTATACGCCTGGGTTTCAAAACTCTTCATGATGGTTCGGAGCATGGCGATGAGTGGGTCTACAGCTCCCACGATGCCGGAATTTGCGTCGCCAAACAGGTTTTTCTTAAGCGCACTTACCGTGGCGGCGGAACGCAGGTTATGCAGGAAAGCCGCGAGCGAAACACCTTGCGGCCAAATTTGATCGACGAGGTACCCTTTGATCACGTTGGTGGAAACGTCGTATGGCGGGCTGATAACGGCACCGAGAGCGAGCGCTTCTAGCAGCGCTTGCGTTCCGCGACAAAACTCGACCGGGTTTCTGAGGGGCAACGCTGGCGCTGCCGCGGGAGTAAGAGTGGGATACATAGCCAGGCAATACTCGACGCGCCGACGGTTATTAATTTCAGTGGCAAGATTCGTGCCGACGACCCACGTGGGCTCACCAACGAAGCTGCCTCTCTTCGCGCTTTCCATCGCGTGCCTCGATAGGCTGTCAAGCGCGGTCCCGAAGTCCGTTTTACTTTGATCCAGGTATGAAATAGATCTATTGGCTCTGCGGGCATTGGTCATAAAATCCGACCACATTGTCTGGCGTTCACTGCGATCGCCGGACGCCTTGGAGGCGACGGTCGCATCGGTGCCAGCCTGAACGCTCGCCAAAATTGCGTTCGCATCTTTTTCCACTTCCGCGCGTAGACCAACGAGCTGATCCAGCACTGCCAATTGTCCAAGCTCGATGGTCCGCTGCATCGCAGTCAACCGTTCGTCGACATCTTTTCTAAATTCAGTGAGGTGCTGATCCATACGGTCGATCGCGTTAAGAACGATGCCAGTCGGGTCTTGGCCATCCGGCGAAAATAACTTAAGAAGGATTTGCGCTGCGCCAAGGACTCCGCCAGTTAGAGCAATCGCTCCGATTTTGTCCGCAGAAAACAACGCTGTGAGCCGCGCAACTTGTTGATACGCCTGAGTCGTCGTGGAGACAATGTTTGCGGCCTTGGCGGCTTCAGGGCTCTGAAAAATGCTAGTTAGAACGAAGCTAATGATTTCAGCGCCACCGCCGACATTCGCGTTGTTGCGTTCCATGTTGTCGAGATTACTTTGAATCAGTTGTTGGCGTTCCGCATCTTGCATTTGTTGCAATTGTGCTTTCGAAATCGCGTTCGTCGAGTCATTGAGCAATTGCAGTTGATCAAGGGTGACTTGCGCAACCCTTAGCATCTCACTTTTTTCGATCGACGGGCGGTCACCCGAACTATCGAGATCATCCACGCCCTTAAGTATAGTCTTGCCTACGATTGCAAAACATTGCTCCGACAGGTCTGGCGCGATCGCCTTAGCGTCCGCACGCCAGGGCAAGTTAAGCGTGTCGTTAGAGCTAAGCGCGCGCTCAAAACCCTTGTTTGTGTCCGTAAGGCTTACGGTGTGCGCGAGAAAATACACGCCCACATCGTCGGCTGTAGTGGTTGATGAAGGCATCGCAGCTGTGATCAAATCTGGGGCGAGCTTTTCTGCGATTCCCAATGCGATGCTGGCACCTGCGCTTACAGCGCCCGCCCCTAACCCAAGTACGCCGAAGCCGACCCCTACCGCTTGAGAAAATTCCTTCGGCGTGACGGCGCTCGGGCCACCGTCGTATGCAAATTTCTGAAGTGTTCGAAAAAAGTTCGTGTCGTCGGCTAGCTGAAACGACGCGAACGAAACGGCACCCGGATAATCCACGAACCATCTCTTAGGATGTGTGTAGGCGTCAAGGACCGCACGGATTCCAGATTCGGTCCAATTCTCTGATATTCGTCCATAGGCGCTGACGAAAAGGCGGTTCCGAACCTTACCGAGATCTGCGGGTGCGTCGGCCCGCCCCAATATGGGAAACCCAGCTACGCTTGCTACGGTTAATGCACCAGTACTCGTCAAAAATGAAACTCGAGATAGGGACATATACACCCCCCACCGATTCGCCCCCGAAGACTCCGCAATTCAGTTTCAAGTACGGCAGGTTCAGTCCTACTCAGGCTGAATCCGCCGTGTTTCAGTCGACATCTTCGCGGCAGACGCGCACTAGAACTAGCGCGAACCACCGGGACAGACGCCACTTCTTAGGACACGCTGTTGATTGACACGGATTCCAAGAATTCCACGACTCGCCTCGACCTCACGAAGTAGGTAAAGCCCGATTGAAACTGCCTAATCTCTCCATGCGATAGCTTCATCGCTCGAAGTAGGGCGTCATGGACGCGAGATGCGTGGCTGTCCAGCTCGCTTAGCTCTTAACGATCGTAGCGTGCGGCTAGGCTCTGCTCCATGATCGCAACACGAATAAACGGATTTGCCGTCCGCCCTAACCGGCTTCAGATCGGTGCACTTAAGGCCGCTAAATGTTCTAAGCTGGTCGGTTGCAGACTCTCGAACGCTTTCTGCTGAACTTTTCGGTACATCCACCGTGTGTCGGTCAGCGCGCGACATCACTTTGGTTTTTCCGCTGCCGGTCGCCATCTTTATGCAATAGCGAGCGAAGTCATCGAGCGGGGGCAATAGCACGTCTCTTAAACTGTGAGCATAACGTTCGAGCAAGCCCTTGCGGCTACGTACCTTCTCAACTTCCCAAACAAAAACGAGCGTCTCTATAGCTTCCTGCTGCGAGCGGTGATAGTTAAACGGCGCGCTTGTGGGCAGTTTATGGTCCGTGTAAAACCAATGATTCAGCAGGATACGCGTCGTGTCGGTGATGCCCTTATAGCCGCCAGCCCTCCATGCTTTTACAGCTTCGCGGAGAGCAGGTACGCATGGTCCGGTACGCAGGTTTTCGGTGACGTCCAATAAGTCGGTTTGTAAAAGGTTAGCCTTTGCCGATTTTCCTCCCCGCGGCATTGCTTATTTCGCCGTGACTGCTAGGGTCTTTGTGGTGTCATTCCCGAGAATATCGATGACCTTCACTACGACTCTGTACTCGCCGCCATCATCGTACTCATGTCTAGTCGAAAGGTTGATGTTTGCGTCGGCACGCGTCCGGTAGGACTGCCACTGGTTGTGGAAAGTGTCGTCTTTGTAGTTCCAGTCCACCGCCCAGTAATCAACCATTTGGCTCCAGTGCTCAATTGCCTTGCGCACATCTTCGGGAACGTCGTCAATGGGAATCACGAAATCCGTCAGTTTGATCGTGAGTTCGCGCTTATTCACCTTGCTCTCGACCGACAGCGCTCCCAATTCAAAGAATTTGATATCACCCTGCTCGACGGCACGTTTCTCTAGAACTTCACGTGGAATCTTTTTGAATGTCACATCGACTCGAGATTGCGCAGCAACTTCTCGGGCCGTTTCATTCAATTCAAAGGCGAACTCCCAACCCAAAACATCCGCAGCGGATTTTTTTGTGCTGCCAGCGTCCGCAGCTTTCCAGACTTCGCGCGCAATGGCCTTAACGTCGGCCAGGGTGACGGGTGCATCCACTGCGCCGATATGTACCATACGTCCTGATCTGAGTCCGTGCAGCCACTGGTAGCCCCCGATTGGCGTTGCACGATACAAATCCAAAATGAATCGTCGGTAGGCGGCGTCTCGTTGACCCTGCTGTTCCAATGCACTTTCGCCCCCGCTCTGAAACTCGGCGGCTTGCCAAGCCTGCCTTTCGTACTTGCCAAGGTTCTGCACAGCGAACGGCTTCACGCGTGGGACCGAGAGTAAACGCTTGCGAGTGGTGTGAATTGCGAACCGACTTAGATCGCACGCTATCCAGCGCCGCCCGAGTTTCTCGGCAACGACAGCCGTTGTGCCACTGCCGGCAAAACAGTCAAGCACAATGTCCCCCTCTTTAGACGACGCCCGGATGATACGATCAAGAAGTTCCTCGGGTTTCTGAGTCAAGTAACCTACTTGTTCATGCTGGCCTTTTGAAAGGTTGACTATATCCGTCCAAATTGAACCAATCGCAAAGCGCGCTTCGTCGAGATAGTATTTCTTGTATTCACGACCAGATGACGTTTTATAGATCAGGTTTTGCTTCCGAAATTGCCTTATGGATTCTTCAGAATAATCGCCGAGCGTAACTTTCTTGAATTTGCGCCCATCTGGGTCTTCATACATGTATTCGCGCAATTGCGTGTTTGTAAGCTCTGTGATGTATACTTGCTCGAAAAAGGCGCCTTCCTGTTTGCGGTAAACCAGTATGTTGTCGCCTTCTCGTGACCATTGCCGAGATGTCTTTTTTGCTCCTTTGGCGGCAGAGTCTCTCTTCCAAATCACCTCATTCATAAAGTTCTTGCTTCCGAACACTTCATCGAGTATCAGCCGCAACGCGCTATTTTTACGCCAATCGCAGTGTACATAAATTGTTCCGGTGTCGCTCAGCAACTCTCTCATCAAAGTCAATCGCTCATACATCACTTGGAGATATGAGTCGTCGCCCGCCCCCCACGTGTCACGGTAAGCCTTTTGCTCAATAATGGAGGGCTGCTTAGTGAAGACAGTGGGTTCCTCGCTCCCGTCAGCATGATAGCTCGGAACCGTAGCATTGAATGAAAAATCTTGGCCCGTTGTGAAGGGTGGGTCGATATAGATCAGATTAACCTTGCCAGCAAAATCCGGTAGAAGAGCTGCAAGGACATACTTGTTATCTCCCCAGATTAGTTGATTACGCTGCTCGGTTTCCCGCCCAGAAGAAAACAGTTCTAAGTTACGTTGGCGGTCAGCGGCGCTCTCATTCACCGTCTCGGTTGTCTGAAAGGGCAGTGAGATACGGGATGGAGCCTGGCGCTTCCCATCGATGTACTTGCCTTCCCAAATAAGTTCAATCATTGCAGAAGTTTTTGTGCTCCCTTGCGGCCCCGTAGAAAAGCGACATTTGACACCATGTTTCTAGATCGACCTTCTTCTGTAGATCGACCCCAAACTCGAAACACTTTTCCTACCGCTTCCTCAAGTCGCATTAGCTAATTTCGGCCTGGGGCTCGGCTGATGCTGTTTCCGAAGTCAGAGCGGCAGCGTGCGTTGTTTTGCCGTTCAAAATCGGGATAGACGCCATGTGCGCATCGATGCGGTTAACCATGTCACCGGACAGTTCCAGGTTACTTTTGGCCCGCGGCCACTCCGCGCGAATTTGGCTAGCCATCTCACGAGCTGCTTCTAGGACAACCCCTCGCGGCACGCCGGCTTTGCGCGCAAAGCGCTCTAACTGAGTGAATGAAACGTCCGACCACTCTTTGCTTTGGGCTATAGAGAGTCCGAGTTTGTCGTTCGGCAAATACACGATCGTTGATACATAATCGTATGCTGGCGCAAGTTGGGGTGTGCGCCCATCTGGGTAGATGACACTCCAATTCTTTAGATGCATGTCGCCATTTCCAATGGCAATCGTGAAAACCAGCCGACGGATGAACTCTCGTGTTGCTTGCTCGCCCATCGTATTCCAGATGCCGCTGAGCATATTACCGTAGCTTACATTCTCGTATTTCTGAGCGGGATACTGCCCATATATTTGGTTGAAGTCTTCGGTATGAATTCTTGCATCGCCATCCCGGTCAAACCTACGCTGGTATAACGCGCTGCCTAGATCACTGCGAACCTCAGGCGGTAGATTCCTAACGCTTCCCGACTCGATCAACCCTGTTTCCGGAACGTCGACGCCCACAATGCGCGCGAATGTTAGCATAGAGAACTCGTTTTCAGGCACGTTCTTGTACGTGGCAGAGGGCATTTTTAATACCCACCTACCGTCGCGCCCGTGAACGGGAATTGTAAGACCGCCCGCGGCTTCATGAATCGCGCTGAACTTCAACTGGACGCCTGCGAGCGAAAATTTAAGTACCGTTGGGTCCTTTTCGGTGTCTGGTGGAACGACGTTGTCGGGGTCTTCGGCGGGGGTTTTTAGGCCCTCGGAGTGAGATACAATGACGGCACCTGGGAGATCGTTACCGGTAAGCCACAACAGCGGGAAGTCACGCACTGGGTTGACGCGCGCACGCTGCGCGAGATATTCGCGAAGGTGGCCTTCCGGCAGCAGATTCGCAAAGAACGGCAACAAGCGCACTTGCGGCACTTTTGACGGATTCACAAGCTTGCGCTCGGCGTTGTAGAAGCCAAGGCTCAGCACCGGTGCACCCGGATCGTCGCGGTAACTGTCTGCAAACGTGAAAACGTTGTGATCGCTTGTGAGATTTGTAATCGTTCCGACGAGGCGATCGTTGAGGTGGACATTGAGAACGTGCGGCATTATTCGGGCTCGACGCTGAAGAGCTGACGGTCTTCGAGTGCCGGGCCGGTTCCGAGTAATGCTCTAACCGCCGGGACGATCTCGGCGGGGATCAGCATTAGCTCGAGATTCTCAGCCCGGGCAACATCCATGACGGTGCTCAAGCGTGGGTCAATTTTCGCCCGCTCGATTTTCGAGAGATAGGTCTGCCTAAGTCCAGCCCGGCCGGCAACGGCTTCCTGGCTGAGTCCGGCCCGTTGGCGAGAAGCAGCCAAGGCCTCGGTAATAGTCTTTATATGGTCTAACACACATCAATTATGCCATATATGACCTACTGGTGGCAAGAAGGCGATTAAGGCACCCCGGGGCTATGCAATCACTCGGACGGTTGATCCGCCTGTTCCGGAAGCCGTTCATAGGCCTCGTTCAAAGTTCGGATCAATTGCTCTGTGAGAAACGTACCTTTTAGCCAAATGCGTCCGAGCTGGTCGATCGGGACACCTGCGCATCTGCACTGCCACACACCATCGATTCTCGACGCCGCCGTGCATCCGTAGTGCAACGCACTAAAATGCTCTCGATCAATCAGCGCCGCATCGCCGTACTCGTCCCTTGCCCGAGTGATCAGATTGTCCTCGAACCGCTCTCCGCGCAATCGGTTATCGTTCATATTTTCCTCCGTCAGACCTGCTTCGCGCTCATGGTGAAGGTCTGACATCGCTCCGAGGCCGTGCATTTCGCGCATTTCGCGCATTCCGCGCATTCCGCCGGATATGTCGTTCGAGAATACCAACCTCGGGATAATGGTAGCGCAATGCATCGATTGTCTGGTAACCCAAATGCGCGATCGTAAGCGAGGCACCGTGCGCGGACGCGACGCGACGCACAAAACCTTTTTGCAAAGCCCAGCCGACAAACTTCGGCCGCAAGCCAGCGCGAGAGGCCGCGCGGCAGAGGATCCGTTTGATACCCCGCGCCGACAATCGAACCGTCGACCAACCGCGGTCAAAAGGCACAAAGACTGGGCCTGCTTCTCGCTCAACAAGTGCTTTCCAACGAGCTAGCCACAGGCGAATGTCAATTTCCGCATCATCGACTCCACCCACGAAGATATCTCGTTTACCCTGGGAAACCGTGACTCCATCAGCCTCAAGATGGACGTCTTCCCAAATTAATTCACTCAAGAACTGGCCGTTGAATGGACCAAAATACCTGAGCTGGCAAATGCATCGATCGCGCACATCCATTGGTTCGGTTCCGAGCGACACGCACATGGCTTTGAGATCCTCCGAGTACAACGGCCGATATGCGGGACCGCCGATACTGCGCTTCAAGCCGTCCAGCGCGTGGAGCACTTCATCGGCAAGCGTGATATCGGCAACTCCACTCGTTCGAAAATACCAGCTGATGGCATTCTTGCGATTGTTGATCGTTCCGAATCGCTCATCGGCAGCTCTTTCGCAAAGGTAGTTTGCGAGTTGCCTCGCCGGTGGCTTTTTCGCGTCAATCCCGCGGGAGACAGCATAGATTTCCCATGCTTGGGCAGCGCGAGAATAGCTTTTACGTGTTCGCGGACGATACGCACTCTCAGCGTAACAACGAGCGCGCACACGCTCCTGGGCTAAGACGTCCTCTAATGCACCAATGTCCGCGGGGAGCGGATCCAGAGCTGCCGCACTGGGCAGACGCAAGAGTTGGCGGACGCGGGGGTCGCCCGTGATGTCCGGGCGGTGGTTCACGCGAAAGTAATAGCTGAGGGCTGCAAGCTGCTTACCCATACGTTTGGGCGAATGCTGCGCCACCCTCACGAGGTAGCGCACCAGCCAATCAACGGGTGGTTCGCGTTCGCTAACCGTGGCAACCGCAGCCTCTCGTTCATAGCGCCGTATCTCTGTCATGTACCGAGCCACTGTACTCGGCGCGAGCTGTTCATTCTGATAGGGCCGCGCGCGCGGCCGGCGATCTCTACGCGCCAAGTGCGATTCTCCTACCATCCGCCGCGGCCACTGAAAGGTTCAGGCGGAATGAACCCAGACGCGTATAGACTCCGACCGTTTTCAGTTCATAGTGGCCGCTCTGCTGCGCGATATCAAGCTCGCTCACTCCTTCTATTTGCAATTGCGTAATGAAGCCGGCGCGCAACGACTGTGAGCCGTATTCATCGGCATCGAGCCCAATCAGGCCCGCATACTTCTTTACGATGCGCGTTACCGTGCGATCCGAGAGCGACTCATCGGTTATCTCTTGACGCTCGCCCAAGTGCCGGAAGAGGGGTCCGGGACCATTGCCTCTGCGGCGCAGCCAATCTCGAACTGCTGCGACCGGATCGAGGGGATCGCCCCGAATCTCCCCGACCTGCACCCATCTCCCGGTTCTGTATTGATCAGTTTTAGATTTCCGCGCGTATACTTCCAAATACGAGCCGAAATCGCGAACATCTTCAATGTCCAGAGCCGTGATCGTGCTGCGTCGAAACACTGTGTGGTATTGGAGCGTCATAACAGCCCATTCTTGCGAACCTTTCGTGCTCTTATCGGCTTGCGCGTGGCAAGCTATTTCCCTCAAGGCGCCGGCGAGGAGCGCAGCCTTTTGGTTCGGGCTCGCCAAGCCTAGTTCGCGCCTGATGCCTTCGATGACACGCAAGAAACGATCTCCTCGCGTTGGATCGGGAAGGTGCTTAAATTTATGGGCCATGGCAATGGTCGAGCGAACGCCGCGAATATAGCTGGTTCCATATCCCGCCTGCGCCATGCGCACGACGATACCGATGGCGGTGCCTTCTGCCATTGGTAAAGGGCAGCGTTCGTACTGAGCGCAGTACAGCAGCACTAAACGCCAGGTCGAGCGCCATTTTTTAAAGGTGCCCGATGCGCGGCAGCGCGCCGTATAATAGGCCGCTGCGTCACGAGCTTCCGGCGGAATATCGTCAGCCAGAACGCTCTGAACGCAGAGCTCCTGCATCGGCTGAGCCAAGCTTGTGCCCACTTGGTTTGCTCCTGTACCAAGTGTCATAGCATCCTCAGTCGGGGTCGTCAAGTGCCAAAACGGCCATTGCTGAACCAGGCCAAAACGCTGTGAGGCCAGGGCCTCCATTTCGCGGATCGACCGTGCGGGATCGATCATTTTGGGCAAGCGCCTGACGCGAGCCAGCCGGTTGCGCGCTTTCTGAGAGTGCGTTGGGGACGATACAACTTTGTCCGAGTTCAGGACATCTCGGACAAAGCTGCAAGAAGTAGCGCGATGGTCCCCACCATTTCGCTTCTCATCCGAAGTGTTCGCAGGCTCGCTCTGCGCGCGTTTGGTCATACTTCGGAACTCTACGGCATGTCGTGACGGATTGACAATGGCTACAAATTTCAAATTGATTCGAGATGACACAAAATGTCACAAAGTGGCACAAAAGTTTTAGCGGTAGCGTCCTCGGGACCCGGAGAAGTGCGCAATCGATCTCGACGTGGAAACGCGCGGATGCTCGCGGCACCCACGGCCGAGGTACTTGTGCTCACACCAGACCAGGCACGTCGATACCTCGGGATCTCAGACCGATCTCTTTACCGGATGCTAAAAGACGGCACGATTCGGGCCGAAAGGCTCCGCGGCCAGTGGTTCATTCCTAAACGGCCCTTTTTCGAGCGTTTTGGCCAGCCGCCAGAACTAGCCGATAGCATAAGTGAAAAACGTCCCTGGCCCGATGGCTCGGGCGGGAGCATCCTGTCCCCGGAACTAGAGATGAACGCTAAAAATACGGATCGCGCGAGCGAAATACAAGAAGCGGCAACAGAATCGGCCCCAGAGGCCGCTTCAAAGCCGGCTTTGATCACTCCCAACGCCGTCGCCCGGATCTACGGCGTTAAAGCCCGACTCGTGCGCGGACTAGCCGACGATTATCACAAAGACCCGAAAACCGGGATTCGTAACATCCGTCGGAACGGCCGTACTCTGCTTTTCTGGAAATCGGTCGAAGCGCTTTTTGGGTCCCCACGGCCAGAGAAACCCGCAGGCGATGCCCACTAAGGCGAAGCGTAGATCCACGGGAGAAGCTCCCCCCATCAGTTGGCCGGACCGGCCCACAATGACTATCCCCGAGGCAGGGCGGATTGTCGGAATCGGACGACGGCTTGCTTACGCGTCCGCGCGCGAAGGGAGTATTCCGACCGTGCAGTTTGGGCGCCGCAGGGTGGTTCCGACGGTCAAGTTGCGGCGCATGCTTGAGGGTGAGATCAGCGCGAACGGCGATGTCGCCGACTCGGCTTCACGGATTGACCCGTGAGCTCGCCCAAGTCTTCCGCCAGATTTACGAGGCGCTGGTGGACCTTGCGCATCGCTGCCCCGATTTGCGGGCTGGCGGATCTCCCTGCCAGGCTTTCAGCCCGAGCTCCTGACTTAAACCCGCACGCGCTCGAAATATCGTCTAGAGAAAGCTCCAAACTTTCGGCCAGACGCGCGATCGTCGCAAAACCAGGATTCGGCCGTTCCCCCGCCTCCAGGCGCGAGACCATGTTAGGCGTCATCCTGGCGGCGCGCGCGAGGTCGGATTGCGTTAGGCCGGCGCGCTCCCGAGCCTCTCGCAATACCGCGCCGACGTTGCGGAATGCCACGGAAAATCAGGTTGCTAGACGGCAAATAATCACCTTTTACCAATCGGTACTAGACCAATTTATACCCAATTGACACAATACGACTCAAAGTTGTATATCTGATAGATGAAAACGTCGATTCGCAAGCGAGGACGTCGCTGGAGCATCCGCTACAGTTTCATCGGTCCAAGCGGAAAGCGCCAGCACCGCCGCCTTACGGTTTCCGGCACCTTGCAAGAAGCGCAAGCAAGGGCTGCACAAATCGTGCAGCAGCTCTCAAGTAACGAATACATTGACGGTCGGCGCATGCGTCTAGGGACTGTCATCGACGAGTGGCTCCTGGAGAAAGAAGCCACTTGCGGTTTTACGACCTTCGATCGGTATCGGAGCATCGTCAAATATCACATTCGCCCGTTGCTGGGCCACCTGCGCCTCTCGGACTTGCGGCCACAGAGGGTTTCCGAAGCGATTGCAGCCTGGAAAAAAGCGACTCGCAAAGACAAACGTCGCGGCGCCCTCAGCCCAACGAGTGTGCACCATCATTTTTGTACTCTGCGCACTATCCTAAATTTCGCCGTCAGACGAGAGTACATGCTGCGAAATCCGTGTCTGGCTGTCGACGAGCCTCCGCGTGACGCCAACGAACAAAGGGTCATGGGCCTCGAGGAGTTCCGCGCGCTTCTAAAGTCGATTATCGATCTTGGATTTCGGTGCCTACTCATTACGGCGATTGGTACGGGAGCACGCTGCGGCGAGCTTGCCGGCATACGGTGGGGGGATCTCGATTTCGAGCGGCAAGTGCTTACGCTGAAGCGTGCCGTTGCGCGCGGTCAGCGCGGCGTTTTTATCAAGCGTCCAAAAGGCAAGAGGAAAATGCGCGATGGGAGGGCAGTCGGCTTGCCGCAGTTCGTGCAACTGGCTCTAAAAATCCAACGTGCCGATCAGCAGCAGCGGTACGCCGATCTGGGACTACCTGAGCCTAGCGCCGACACGCCCGTATTCGATCGCCTGGGCGAACTGCCGAAACCCGTTAACATTTCCTCAATGTTTTGGCGCGCCATTCGGCGTGCGAAGATCCCCATTTGCAGATTCCACGATCTGCGACACTCCTTTGCCTCCGCGCTTCTCGCACTCGGCACTGATCTAAAAGTCGTCAGTGAGCTGTTGGGCCACGAGTCGATCGTCACAACCGCCAATATTTATACGCATATATCGGACCCAACGAAAATTGCTGCCGCAGAAAGACTTGATAGTTGGATCGGCACGCGAGGATTTTTATCCATGGATTCGCCGGCGCCACTGAGCGCGAAGATCGGGGTTCTTCCGTAACCTCAGGCGACGGCAATACGCTGCGATGGGTTTTTGGACGTGCCTCGCGATCGCTCTCAGTCTGTCCGGGAGTAGCGGCGAAGTTGCTCTAGGAAATTTCTACAGCCCGTGGATCGAGGTAGAGATCTCCCTCGCGACCGGGTCGTTTTATTCGATGAAGATAGCCTTGCCTTTCAAGGCTAACCAGACGATTGCCGGCGGCCGTCAGCTCAATGCCCACATTCTCAGCAAAAACAGTACTCGAAGCGACGCCACCCAGACTCTGAAGAATTTGCAGTGACTGCAATTCAGTGACGGTTACCGGCGCCGCTGGCTGCGCACTGTGGATCGTTGCTGGGGAGCTGGCGATAAAGAATGAAAGTCCCTGAAGGAGCGCCAGTCCTTTTAAAACGTTTTGTAGCCTTGGATCGGGCGTACAAACGACGAGGCGAGCCCGACCATACTCGCCGTTTTGTGTCTTGCGCGCTATGCTCACGATCGCATCTTCCAACGCTCCAGCGAGCGGTGCATTGTATGATAGGTCGAGGATCAGCGTAGCCGGCTGCTCGCTTGGTGCGAACGGATCCAGCCACTTTGCAGTAGGTGCCCCGAGGCCGAGATGGCCCGTGGGCATCCGCCTCAACTGAACGACGGGGCTAAATGCGGCCCCCTGAGTTAACATCGGCATCGTCTCTATTGTACGGGGCCAGCCTCCGAATTGGAAGCGCCACATACGCCACATTCTCCACTTGATACTATGGACAATATGGAGTAAGATGATTCCTGCGGGTTAAAACGCTTCGGGCTGCCTCGGAGGGCTAAGGCATGAGTCAGGACCAGAAAACCGAGCTGATGGTCGTCGTGAACGGCCAGGCAACCGTCGTCGACACCAACCTTAATTCGCCACTCGGTTCGATAATAGAGAAGGCCCTACACCAGACTGGAAACTCGGGCCAGCCCCCGGAGAACTGGGAACTGCGTGATGCTGCGGGCCAGATCTTGGACTTACACACAAAGATCGGCGACTATCATTTTGCTCCGGACGCGAAGTTGTTCCTAAATCTAAAAGCCGGCGTGGGGGGCTCGACAGATGTCCGTCGCACAATTTGTTGATCCCGCAGTCTCTCAAGAAAAATTCGATCGCGAGGTCGCTCAATTTCGCGAACTAGCTGACGAATATCGTCAGCGTGGTTGGATCCTGCTTCAAGCAGAATTTCCTGATGTTTATGTGATGCTAGTTGCAACGCAACTAAAGCCTCCGGCCGTGATCTTAGGGGCGCATTTTAACTATGCGAACTACGACTCGCAGCCACCGTCGGTTCAACTAGTTAATCCATTTTCGTTCGAACCTTACAAGATGAAGGAGCTGCCGGTAACTCTTAACCGGCGCCTTCCGCCGGTTCCCATCGCCGCCAATGCTCCCGCAGGAATGGAATTCGTAAACGTCCAGCCGCTGATGCAAGGATATGGCCCGGAGAGCATCCCGTTTCTTTGCATTGCCGGCGTTCTCGAATACCACGAGCACCCCGCCCACACCGGTGACGCCTGGGAGCTGCACCGACCTGCCGGGGCCGGGAAGCTAGCCCGCCTTTTGGACGTAATATACCGCTACGGCGTGGAGTCTATCAGCCAGTACAACATCGGCTTGGTCGCCCAAATAAACGGGTTCGGGTTTTCCCAGGTCCCAGAGTGAATTTTGAAACACTCAAATATTTTTCAGTAAGCAGCGACCTTATCAGAAGCACTGAAAAAGAGCTCAAGACGGCCGGCAAGAGCGGCTATGAACTATTCGTTCTGTGGACTGGGACGATTAGTCAGGAAGGGTTTGTCACCCGTTCAATGCATGTGCCTCGGCAGACATCATATAAGCTTAACGCCGGCTTGTGCGTGCGCGTCGACGGCTCTGTGCTACACGAATTAAATCGCTGGTTGTACGAGCACCAGGAATTCCTCGGTGTGCAGATTCACAGCCACCCCAGTGAGGCGTACCACTCCGACACCGACGACGCTTATCCAATCGTTACAACTCTCGGCGGATTATCGATCGTTGTTCCCGATTTCTGCCAAGGTGGTTTCTTTTCGCCCGGAACGGTCGCCTATCGCCTTCAACCTAACGGGTGGGCGGAGCTAGGGCCTTCGACATTTCGAAGCATTCTGCACGTGGACCCATAATGGCTCTGGCAGAGTACTTCTCAAAGAATCACGTTGCTGCGTCCCAGTTAATCGCCGGTTATAATCCGGATTGGTTCACCGAACACGTCGTTTCGGCGCGAGTCGGAATTACATTTGGTCACGACGCAGCTAACAGCGCCGAGGGTCGCCTCTTACTCGACTTCCTAATGCGATTGCTGGCACGCTTCTATCCATCTCTTTCAATCCGGGCGCCAGAGGCCGAGAGCCTGCGGGAATCGCTGATGGCGCTTGGCGCCCGAATAAATCCGCTTATTGAATGGACCGATGACGCTGCGATCGAGATCGTGGTCGGCACAGAGGCGCGTCCTCAAGCAGAAGTTGCTCTTTTCGCGGGTTGTGATTCGTGGAACGCCTTCCTCTCGTCAAATGGCAACCACGCCACGGGCGACACATCAAATCCGGTCGGCGCCGGCATTGCAGCCTGTCTTGCTAGTGCTGCCGTTTTTCGATTCATTTTTTTGGGTGATATGGCCGTTCCAGAACCTGTGGTGCTGAATGGTTTCACTCGAGAAAGAACACAGCATGATGGGCCATCCATAGAGGGCGTGCGCCTTGCGCAACACACAGCCCTCGTTGGCTGTGGTGCGATCGGTAACGGTGCGGTGTGGACCCTCGCCAACGCGCCGCTACAAGGCTCGATACATCTGGTCGACGCCCAGGCCGTTGAACTCAGCAACATGCAGCGATATACCTTGACAGAAAGGAGCGATGAGAACCGCGGCAAGGTGGAGCTTGCCGCTAGCCAATTCAAGAACGCCCTTTCGGCCGTGCCGAATCCAATGGACTGGGCTTCATTTGTTTCCAAGAACGGATACCGTTGGGATAACGTCCTCGTTGCACTGGACACGGCGCGCGATCGAATGGCGGTGCAGGCTACGCTCCCACAATGGATTGCCAACGCATGGACGCAAATCGGCGATCTGGGCGTATCAACTCATGCCTTTGTGGGTCCCGGCGCATGCTTGAGTTGCCTTTACATTCCGCGCGGCCCCGCGCCGAACGCCGATGAGCTGATCGCACAAGCGCTTGGTATTCCAGAGAAAACCATCGAGGTTCGCAATCTCTTAGCTCAGAATCTGCCACCTTCCAAAGAATTGCTGAACGAAATCGCAGCACGGCTTTCCATCGCGCCCGAAATGCTAGTGCCGTTTCAGGAGCAGCCTATAAGGAAACTGTACGTCGACGGTCTCTGCGGCGGTGCCCTCCTTAGCCAGCAAGATCAAATTGGAAATGATCGCGAAATGCACGTGCCGCTGGCGCACCAATCCGCGCTTGCGGGTATTCTGCTCGCAGCGGTGGCTATCAAACATCTCATTGCGCCAGAACAGACGCGGATCACAAGGATCGACCTTCTGCGGGAAATGGGACAGTTTGTTACACAGCCGGCCTTGAAAGACGAAACAGTAAGGTGTATTTGCCAAGATAGCGATTATATTTCGGTTTACGCCAAGAAATACAATGAAGGTCCCTTACTAGGATAAGAAAACTGTACGCCGACGAACGACGGCGATGAATACGGGTGCCGACCCCCATACGCTGAACCATGATGTACGGTCTTCAAAGCGCCGGGGGGAAGCTCGTCATAAGGTGGCGCCTAGCTAGAAACGGCCCAGTAGCGTTTCGACGCGCTGGTGGATTATAGTCAGAACGTCCTCAACGTTCCACCGCTCGCGCACGGCGATGTAGAAGGACACATAGCCTTCGAGTTCCACGGTAGGCTTATCGCCCGTGATCGTGACAGGGACACGGATTATTTCCTCGCCTAACTTTGGCTCCCCCCAGAATGCCGTCAGTCCGATGTTTTGTCCACGGAATTCACAGTCGTGCAAAGTGATCTTCGGGATCGTATAGGTCGCGGGGTGGTGACTCGTGACTTGAATCATCCGATGTTTATCACCGTTCGACAGGCAGCGCAACATGACGAAAGGGTGTGGCAGTTTTTGCGCCTTCGCAGCGGAATCTTCATTGAACGGCTGGAGGTCTTCTATCTTGGCGGAATCTGAAGTATCGAAGAAGTTGCGCGGCCATTTACTTCGATCGATTTCAATGGGGAAATGAATGGAACCAGGGTCCTTGGGTTCGACTCCATTACAATGGCGTATCGCCAGCTGCCAGGCCAGATGATCAAGCGCACCCCGAAGATTGTGGATCGCGTCTCCGATAATAAGGCTCCAGCAATCGTCAATTTCGACAAGGCGGTCAATGTAAAAGACAAAGACCGCTTGATCAGGGTCGAATTTAGACGCTAGTCCATACTGAATGGGGTGCGGCCCGAGCTTGTCCTCGACAGACCTGTGAAACGCATCGATGTGTTCTTTCGCTCGTTTGAGCTTAAACCATGATCCAGTCAGATCAATCTGATGCGCCATGACACCTCACCATTCGTAGAACTACGCCGTCTCTTGCCAGAAGATCGCTAACCGTTTCTAGTCAGCCCTACTTTGGCCTTATTGTGGAAGCTGATAGGTGACTTTGCCGTCGGCGTCTAGGAACTGCAGTTTCGCCTGGCCGTCGTTGGCAACGAACATGTTGATGCGCGGCCTTCCGGTGGCGTCGTGCAGCGTGATGCGCGATTTATCATCGTCATAGCCGAAGAAGAATCGCTGCAGAATCCGCTCATTTGGATATTTCGTACGCACGGCTCGCCTTTGAGCATCTGTCGTCGCCGCGTGCCACTCGGAGATGAACCGCTGGTATTCCGGCGTGGTCCAATCGGGCTCATTCCAGCCGATCATATATGCATTCTGGTGGCCGTTATCGTTGGCGTCGTTCACCTGCAGCAGCTGGTCAGTCTTCACCGAGTCGTACGAGAGGGTCGAGCTAGAATGGAAGCTTCCATCCTTCGCGATGCGGCCGTCCCATGCCAGTGCGCCCTGTTCGTTGCCCAGTTGGTTGTAGAAGACGATGCCGTTGGAATCATTTCCACCCATGCGCTTCGCCAGCTTGCCGTTGATGATTGGCGGCGGGAAGTCGTCGTGATCGGTGATGATCATGGCGAGTTTTCCTTCGCGGTCGACCACGTTTATGCGGTGCAGCGTTATCGTGTCGAACGACGCGTTCTTCGCTTCGTGGACGGCGCCTAGCAAAAACACTCCGGCGGCGACAGTGCTCACTAGCGCATAGATGCGCAGAATTTGGATCTCGCGCCTGATCGAACGTATCTTCATCGGACCCCTCTCCCTCGGCTCTTGACGACGGAATATTTCCTGCACGCCACCAGTTTATCCGCGCGGAATCTTAGGGAAGGCCGCTCTTTTGTAGGACGACCTACAGCTGCGCAAATCATGCGCCCTTTGAAAAGGCGAGGTCTATTAGAATCTTGGTAGCCCAGACAAAACCAAAGGCCAGGGACGCCGCAATTGAAATGGCGATCGCGACCTGGGATCCACCGGTTGCTATGATGTAGACTGCTATGGCAAGCAGAAGAAACTCGGGCAGCACTGCCCTGATTGTCAGCAGCCGTTGGTCAGGCATGGAATGGGCGACTTCAGCTAATCCGGCGACCTTGACGGCCTCCCTGCGAGATATCTCACCCTTTTTTAGCAGCCTCATCAGATACGTCCAAGCGGCTATGTGCGCAAGCGGAATTGCCCAAAGCCAGTTGAGGGAAAAACCTGGAAACGCAGCTGCGACCGAAAATAACAGTGCGACTTGAAAAAATACCAGCATCGGCAAGAGCTGAATTACAAACCATAGCCCTCGGTATTGTGACCGAAGCAGCTGATGGAGTCGTTGCATTTCTATGGACAGCTGCATTCTGTTTGCCACCGTGGACATTTCTTCACTAATTTGCGAAAGAGTGCCAAGGCCGCCCGGCAGAAAGCCTGTCGAAAGAGTCAACGCGAGTATAGCAAGCGCCACGGCCCACAGCGTTGCGCTAATACTTCCGGTCAATATGAAAAAGTTCGTGAAATCGTGAGGCATCGTCGGCTAATTGAACCCGGCTAGCAGTGGCGTATCGAATGCGGTACGTTCGGTCATGACCTCAGCCATCCATACGGCCGCGGATTCTTCGTTCTCTGGATAGGCCAGGATGACGCGCTTTGCGTAAAATGCTGTTCGAGCATTGACTACGCGCACGCCATCAAAATTGACGCTTACTTTATCCGGCAGTGCTCGATTTGCAATGAGGGCCGCGTGTCGCCGATCCAGTGGGAGCGTCAATTCCAATGAGTCCGACGCGAAGTCGTATATCCCTGAAACCTCGCCTGCGCGCGGCGGCGAAATTGGATCAAAATACGCGCAGGGTGCATCGGAAGTAAAGAAATTCTGGGCTTTCGAGCGCAAAATGCAAACGTTGCGTGGCATCGCGGACATCAGGTTTTCGGCCAAATTCAATACATTGAGTCGCGAAATCGTGTCAGGGTCGACTGCAAAGCGATCGGGCAGGGAAAAATGCTCACGGAGCACGGTATGGATGGCCCACGTACGTCGCCCTGGGTCACTGGGGAAATCCTCGTCATACATTTCGCCAACTTTTTCGCTTAGTCGCTTGACCTCGGGAACGAGCCGGTCTCGCCCCTGGTGATTGCGCGCCAACAGCGTGGCGTACAGCCAGCGCACGCCGTCAACGTCTTTCTTGGATAGACGCGGGTCGGATACGCAAGATCTAATAAGAGCGGGCGTCATCCCATCAAATACGGCAAGCGCGTCTTCAAGGTCGTCGCATGGTGTACCGTCCGCCAAGGCGACATCATAAAAGCCATGCTCCGCGGCGATCGTGTTTACGTGTACGTCGCGAACCTCGTTGGGTTCGCGAAACCAGCCCCAAAGAGCACCGTTATTGGCAAAGCCGCGCAAGTACGAACGCGCGACGAAGTGCTGTAGCTTCTTTTTGGCTTTCACGTAGCCGCGGCTTTCATATTCTTAATATGTCCATGACCAATTCAAAGACCCCATCCAAGCCGGCAGGGCTTCGGCTCGTGAGAAGATTTATCGGTTGCTGGTTGTTAAAGGCGGCATTCTCGCATCTAATCCACCTGTCGGCATATGCTTGATCTCCGAAGAGCCTGTGCAGCCCGTCGTAGATGTTAATTACCTTAGAGATTGTGATGATCTGGGGATCGGAAAGCTTCGGTGTTCTCTTTCCCGTCATCCAATCTTCGTAGGTGCCGACTTCAGCGCCGAGGATCCGACAGCGCTCCTCAGTCGACAGCTGCCATGCATCGCCGATACGATCGAAAGCCTTTAACGCCGTCGTATGATTGATATGCTGAAGGTTGGAGGGGTCGGATGACATTGTTACGGTGGCCGCCTTTCTGCTATGCGCTTTCTGATCGTGTAATCGCATCAAAGAGTGCCAGCAGGGTGGCACTTCTGAACCGGCTCGTGATCGGGAAGTGATTCGCTCTCACCACGGGGCCATGCGGTCGACGGGAATAAACCGGCGCAAGCGACCTTAAAGGCGGCGTGTTCCGCTCGCTAATCTGCAACTTTAGATCGGGCCAGGGATTGCGCGCCGGCGACTTGTGAAGATGCCGCGCGCCCATTTCGCGCCCAACTTGCTTCGCTAACGCAAAGCCAGGGCGATTCGACGTGAATCTGTGCTCGTTTTCAATCGCGACTTGGTAGCGCCAACGGGAATCGAACCCGTCTTTCCGCCTTGAAAGGGCGATGTCCTAACCGATAGACGATGGCGCCTCAACGGCCTCGTTACTACAACACGGGATTGAGCGGGCTGTCAACAACATCCCCCGGCTGTACGCCCGGCATAAAAGCCTCCCAGTCGGCGAAGTGCTGTTTGCGCGAAGGCTCGGCGAGGCGAACGCCGTCGGCCATGTAGATGATCGTCATAACGGCGCGCGGGCGGTCCGAACAGTTGGCGCCGGCGTGGTGAAAGGTCCAGCCCGAATGAAAGCTGACCGCGCCGAGTTCGAACGCCTCGTTAACCTCGCTAAAGCGGCCGGCCGCGAGCGCTTCCTTTAAGCTCCGTTCGCTTTCATCGGATATCTCGAGATCGCGCCCGATCGTCATGCGGTGGCTTCCGGCGGCGAAGGCGAGTGGACCCATTTCCAGCGGCGTTGGTTGCAGCGGCACCCAGGCCGTGATGGTCTTGTCGCTATCCAAGGGCCAGTAAAATTGATCGGCGTGCCACGGTGTGATACCACCGCCCGGTTCCTTGTACAGCGCTTGATCGTGATACAAGCGCACGCGAGGCACACCCAGCAGCTGTGCGGCTATCATCGCGAGGCGCTTGCCGAAGACAAACCGGCGCGCGGTATCGTGGGTTCGCCAGAGATTCGTTATCTGCAGAAAGGCTTTGTGATATGTGTCGCGCTCCTCTAACGGAGCGGTCACAGAATTGCGACGAACGACCTCCGAAGAGATCGGATCGCGAAACTGCGCGATCGTCTCCGCTGAAAAGACTAGTTTCAGTTTCATGAATCCGTCGCGCTCGTAACGCGCGCGGCATTCCGGATCAAGCGAGAGTGGTTCGTCTAGTTCGTTCACGGTGTACGCCCTGGGGGCTTGGGCCCGGCAGGATTCGAACCTGCGCGCAACCAGTTATGAGCCGGCCGCTCTACCGCTGAGCTACGGGCCCCCGCCAAGAACTTACTATCCAGGCGTTGTATCCCTGTTTGGATGGCTCCCGGGCCGTTACCGCCGGTTCGCAGGTGAAATCAAGCGAGGCGCTACTTCAGACGCCGCAACGTTGAATTGATAACAGGTTCGTCCGGCGCCATGCGGCCAGGATTGCCCGGGCCAGGATGGTTCAAGAGCTTCGTTTTCAGCCGCTAAGCTGAAGCGCGCGCAAAGCTTGTAATTCTTTGCGTCAATTCTCTGGAATTCGTATGGGCGCAGAGTAACCGGGTCGCGCCGCTCCAAATCGCTCGGTAAGCCTTTGGGCAAGCCGCCCGTCTCACCGAAGCGGGCGTGTATTCCGGAGGCGATGTAGAAAAGATCTCTCCCGCGCTGCTGGTCGAGCGCGACGAGCCGGGCGTGGCCCGGAGGGCCGATGACGAGGAAGGCAAGTACCAAACCCAGCGCCACGATGATGCACGCCGCGACACCAAAAATGCGGTCAAGTTTCACGACTGCGTTGCGGGAGCGTCGATCGTATTCAAATAGTAGAGAAAGACGCCGCCGCCGAGTACGAGCAGCACGAGCGAATCGAGGACGAATCGGACCGTGAGTTCGCCACGGAGCAAGGCGCTAATAAACCAAACGCCGTCAGCGAGCACTACTATCGCTGCGATAACAAGTGCCAGGTAAGTGAGCCAGCGGCGCACGCCCGAGTCGTAAAGGTCCGGACGCGACGAAAGCTCTCGCCGAATCAGCGTGTGCACAAAGACGAAGACCGGAAAGGAGATAACAACGACGGCAACCTGCCATGAGATCTGGTCGCGCAAAGACTCAGCGTAATACTGTCTTTGCGTTGCGTCCGGGAACGCCCGGGCGATCAAAATATAAAAGACCTGTCCGAGTGCGACGGTCCAAAACCCGAGCGTAATGAAATTGAGCAGATAGTAAAAGGCGTCTCGCGCATTCTCAACCTGACCCGACCGGGCCGGCACGGGCATTCCCAGCACGTCGGCGTAATACGCCGAAAGAGCGGCATAGACGCGCCGCTCGGACCAGCCTCGGTCGCCCAGCAGTGAGACGATGAACTCATCGTTCACCCCGTGCTGCTTGGCGGCCCGGACAAACTCTAAGAGCTCGGGATTCGGCATGGTACGTGTGCTCATGTGGCGGCCATTCGTCGTATGCTGGCCGCCGCCCGCCTGCTTGGAAGCAAGCATGCGAAGTCCGAGGCGGATATGCCGATTACTTATATACGATGTTTCATGCTATTGTGCTTGGCTTAGCCATGCAGAGCGCTTCCATATCCGTACCGGCAGAGAAGCGCATGCTTGCCGACCTCAACTCCACCCGCGCCCGCGCCGGGCTGCCGATGCTCAGACTGGACAACCGCCTGACGGACGTCGCGCGCGCCCACGGCATCGACATGGCGCAGCACAACTATTTCGCGCACGTGTCGCAGACCGGACAATCGCCGTTTGACCGCATGAAGGCCGACCGTATTCCGTTCGGCTGGGCCGGCGAGAATCTGGCCATGAGCCCCGACGAACCGACGGCCTACCAAGCCCTTCTGCAAAGCCCCGAGCATCTGGCAAACATCATGCAGCGCCACTTCTCGAAAGTGGGCATCGCCGCGGTGCAAGGTCCGGACGGCGAGATGCTGTTCGTGCAGGACTTCACCAACTAACAGCCGTCCTTTTCCGGTCATGAAACGATCGGTATCCCTGATAATCGCCGCGCTTGCTTGCTGCATGATCGCGGCGATTCCGCGTCAGGCCCCGCCCCGTCACAACACCGCGCCCCCGCCCATCGACGGTATCCGCTGCGAAGGCATGGAGGGCGCCGTCGTTCACATCCACCAGTACCTCGCACTCTATGACGGATACCAGCGCCTCGTCTTGCCGGCAAACATCGGCATCCACAACAACTGTTTGTATTGGCTGCACACGCACACCGCCGATGGTTTGATCCACGATGAAGTTCCGATCCACAAGTTTTTCAGGCTCGGAAATTTCTTCGACGTCTGGAAGCAGCCGTTGAACTGGTACCAAGCCGGCCCGCTCCTCGCGCGGCGCGGAGCCAAGCTGAAGATTACCGTTGACGGAAAGCCGTTCAAAGGAAATCCGCGCAACATCGAGCTCGACAACCACACCGAGATTATCATCAAGAGCGGACCGCCCTACGTCACGCATCCGCCCCATTACCGTTGGGGAAATATGGGCTAGCAAAAAGAAGAGGGCCGCTTTCGCGGCCCTTTCTCTGTCGCTACACAATGGATTGGGCTAGCGACACTTCTTGTGGAGCACCGGCTTGCCGCTTATCGCGGAGGTCCCGATGATGTAACGCGGGCCGGTCGAAGCTCCGAGCACTCCGGTCTTGTACCAAACACAACGCCGTTTTCCAACCGGTTGAATAGCAACCGGAAGAACGCGCGTCGGTAGAGCTGCGATACGGCGTCCGCTTGTAGGCCCGGTCGAAGAGCCGAGCACGTGCGTCGGCGATGCGCCGCGCGTCGAACCGCGCGTGCCATTCGCGAACTGCCCGCCCGCAACCGGAATCATGCCGACCGGCGCGCCCGGTCCGCGGTCGCCGCCGCGTGTATCGGTCGGAGGCGTGCCGGCGCGTGCCACTACCGGACCAGGCACGGCTCCCGTGCCGCCGCCGATGCCGGGTACCGTTCCGCTTCCACCATTGCGCGCGCCAGGCACCGTCGCCTTACCCGGAGCGGGTACTGAAGCGCTTGCGATGCCGCCGTGCAGATTGCTCGGCGCGATGCCGCCGCCACCCGATCCGCCGCCGCACATTGCCGAGCTGGTCGATTCACGGGACTTACAGAAGCCGCGGGTGTGACCGGCCGGATTTACGCACTCGTGCGGAAGTCCGGGCGGGTTGTGGCCCGATGCGTCGTTGGCTGCGTCTTTGGCCATTTGATTGGCAAACGCAGGGTTGCCGTGGCTCTTCGAGCTGGTTCCCGGAGCGCAAGGCTTCGAGATGTTCGAAGCGACCTCGGTATCGCTGCCGCCCGAACCGCTGCCGCCGCCGCAGATGCCCTCGCTGCTGGACGACTTGCAGAATCCGCGCGTATGTCCGGCCGGATTCACGCACTCGTGCGGAAGTCCGGGCGGGTTGTGGCCCGATGCGTCGTTGGCTGCGTCTTTGGCCATTTGGTTCGCGTAGGCCGGATTGCCATTTCGCGACGAACCGTGACCGCACTTGCCCGCGCCGCTTATGGCGACGTCCGTGTCGGATTTGGCTACTTCAGTGTCGGACTTACGGTTCTTAGCCTTGTGCCCTTTGGTGTCAACGTCGGCCTTGGCTACCTCAACATCTGATTTCTTGGCCTTCTTCGTATCGTTGTCGAGTTTCGCGATGTCGTGGTCGCACTTCTTCTTGTCGCTGTCGAGCTTGCGCCGGTCGGCATCAATATCGGCTTTATTACCCTTGGCCTTGTCGATGTCGAGCTTTTCCTGGTCGATATCGACGTCGCGTTTGTCCATGTCGACCTTGGCAACGTCAACGTCTTCCTTGGATTTCACCTTGGCGCGATCGCTGTCGAGCTTGCGCGTATCCATATCGACTTTTTGACGGTCGCTATCGAGTTTCGCAACTTCCGACTCGCGGTTGCGGGCGAACTTGTCGAAGCTATGTTTCTTCTCCAGGTCGAGCGCGACGACTTTACCGCTCGTTGCCGTCATGGCCGTCACTTCCAAGTCGGATCCGACTTTTACGTGCAGCCGACTCGCCGTCTTGCTGTCGAGTTTGATCTCACGCGTCTGCCCGCTCTTATCTTGCAGCATGAAGGTGTCGCCCGTGCGCGCCGTTACGCGCATGTTGTCCTTCTCGCCACGCGCACAGACGGCCGTGATTTGCTGGCCGTTCGTGGTGAAGAAAATTAAATCGCTGCGGCCCTGATGCGCTTTGAGCGAGTTGAGCGCCGCCTCGGAGATGGCGAAATCGTGCGTGCTGCCGTTCGAGAGTTTGACATGGACGCCGGCCTTTGCACCGGTGCCGAACACATCGCGGCCGCCCGCGCTACCTTCAAACTCGGTTCCGAGGGAACCGTCCCCCGTGGTTTTGCTGTGGCTCATGCTGCGGTCGAATTCGCCCGGCGAAGAACGAGGGCCGCCGACGCCGCCGGGGCCGCGCTGCGCTGCCGCCTTTGAATCGCCGCCGCTGTTGCTCTGTCCCGGTTGCGCCGCCGCGCTGCTGCCGTGCTTATCGTGATTGCCGCCTTTGTCTTTGTCGGCCAGTGCGATGCCCGTGGTGCATAGCAAGGCCGCACTTAAGAAGGCCGCTACTAGGTTCTGCGGTCGAAACATACCCTTGTCTCCATTGTGTGCTCGGGGGGAAGGTGTCGCATTTAGTGTTGCCATAATCACGCAAAGCAAAACTTCGCACGCCTCTTTAAAAGCGAGCGAGCTTTTAATTGTCCGGTGTGTAAGCTAGCGGCGCAGCGTCTTGAAAGCGAGCGAGCCCGCGTAACGCGCGGATGCACCCAGTTCATCTTCGATTGCCATCAGCCGGTTGTACTTCGCAACGCGATCGCTGCGCGAAAGCGAGCCGGTTTTTATCTGTCCGGCAGCGGTGGCGACGGCAATGTCCGCGATAATCGCGTCTTCCGTCTCACCGGAGCGGTGCGAAATTACGCATGTGTAGCCGGCTTTGTGCGCAACCTCGATCGTTTCGAGCGTTTCGGTGAGCGTTCCGATCTGGTTGACCTTGATCAGCACGGAGTTCGCGACGCGGTCCGCGATGCCGCGCTCGACGCGCTGCGTGTTGGTCACGAAGATGTCGTCACCGACCAGCTGACAGCGCGAGCCGGCCGCTTCGGTCAGCCGCGCCCACCCTTCCCAATCGTCTTCGGCCAAACCATCTTCGATTGAAACGATCGGATACTTGTCGATCAGTCCCGCGTAAAAATCGACCATCTGCGCCGGCGTAAAGGCGCGCTTGGTATCGACCGGATAATATTTTCCATCGGAGAAAAATTCGGTCGAAGCGGGATCCAGCGCGATCGCGACGTCGGATCCGGCTTTGTAGCCGGCCGCGCCGATCGCTTTCACCAAAAGATCCAACGCCTGTTCGGGCGTTTCCAAATGCGGCGCGTATCCGCCCTCGTCGCCGACCGTCGTCGGCTGGCCGGCGTCGTGCAACATCTTGCCAAGCATGTGGAAAACTTCCGCGCCATATCTGACGGCTTCGCTTAGCGACGGCGCGCCGAGCGGCACGAGCATGCATTCTTGGATCTGCAATCCGCCGGCCGCGTGTTTCCCACCATTGATCACATTCATCAGCGGAACGGGCAACAGTGACGCGGACGGACCGCCGAGATAACGGTAGAGCGGAACGCTGAAGCTTGACGCAGCGGCGCGCACGACTGCCAGCGAGACGCCGAGCGTCGCGTTCGCGCCGAGCCGGCTCTTGTTCTCCGTTCCGTCGAGGTCGATCAGTTTTTCGTCGATCTCGCGCTGCGCCGTCGCGTCGAGACCCTCGATGGCCGGTCCAATGATGTCGTTGACCGCCGCGACCGCTTTCAGCACACCTTTGCCGCCGTAACGCGACGTGTCGCCGTCGCGCAGTTCCATCGCTTCATGCGCGCCGGTGGACGCGCCCGACGGAACCATCGCCTCTTCCACCGCGCCGAACGTCGTCGCGACGGTCACTGCAACGGTTGGGTTTCCGCGCGAGTCGAGCACCTCGCGCGCGCGGACGCCTTCGATGAGCGGCCGCCCGCCGCCGCGCAACGCCTGCAGGGCCATTTACTTTTCGAAGATCCAGCGCTCGAGATCGTGCTTGCGCGAAACGAAATCGGCGGGGTCGAAAAAGATCTGCAGTTCGCGCTCGGCGCTTTCGTGCGAATCGCTGCCGTGCACGAGATTGCGGCCGATCGTTTGCGCATAATCTGCGCGTATCGAGCCAGGCGCGGCCGCCAGGGGATCGGTCGCTCCCATCAATTGACGGCACCCGGCGATTGCCGATTCACCTTCGACGCACATCGCGACCAGCGGACCGCTCGTAATGAATTTTACGAGTCCGTCGAAGAACGGCTTCCCTTGGTGCTCGCCGTAATGCTTGCGCGCGCGCTCGCCGTCGAGCTGCATCATCTTCATGGCCACGATAATATAGCCGCGGCGTTCTAAGCGCGAGATAATATCGCCGGTCACGCCGCGCGACACGGCGTCGGGTTTGCACAAGAGGAGCGTACGTTCGATAGCCATAGGAGCCTCGTTACGTTACGGGATCATAATTGTCATCCTGAGTAGTGCGCCGTAGGCGCACGTCGTCGAAGGGCTGAGTAGTGCGCCGGAGGCGCACGTCGTCGAAGGAAGAAGCGCCCGACGATGAACCGCTTCTCGCAGATCCGCCGCGTCGAATCGACCGGCAGCACCAACGACGATATCGCGAAGATCCTGGGCGAGCCCGAAACGCGCGGACTAACGCTGGTTGCGGATTATCAGACCAATGGAGCCGGACGCAAAGGGCGGTCGTGGATCGCGTCGCCCGGCAGTGCGCTGTTGTTCACTTCTGCGCTGCCCGACCCGGTTCCATCGAGCGATCTTTGGAGCGTGCCGTTCTGGATCGGCGTGGCCGTGCACGAAGCACTCGCGGATTTCGGCGTCGCCACGCAACTCCAGTGGCCCAACGACGTCCTCTTGGACGGAGCGAAAGTCGCCGGCATCTTGTGCATTTCACGCGTCGCCGGTTCGCAGGCATGGGTTGCGTGCGGCGTCGGTGTCAACGTGATGCGGCCCTCCGAGGACGACACATTTGCGAATGTCGATCCGCCCCCCGCGTTTCTTTCGGACCTGCGGGACTTCGATCGCGGCGAGCTTCTCGCCGCGATCCTGCGTCGTGCCGGCGCTTCTTATACGATGCTTGCGTCGCCCGAAAAAATCGCGCGCGTGTGGGAACGCGCGGCCGGGCTTCCAGGTGCGCGCTATCGCTTGAGGTTAGACGGTTCAGACGAGCGTCTCGAAGGCGCCGCGATTCAGCTCGGGGGTGCGGGAGAACTCGTCGTCGATTGTTACGACGGGCGCCACGTCATCTCGCAGGCCGACGCGCGCGTTTTACGCTAGCGGGCTAGCTCCGCGCGCGGCTCCGCTTTTCGCACACATCACAAAAATGCGGCATCTTGTTATCCGTCTCGAAGATCGAATTCGAATAGTGCATGGCGCAGCGCGCATTGTAGCAGTGCTTTAGGCCGAGCGCGTGTCCGAGCTCGTGAACGCATTCCTTCAGCGTGCGCTGAAAGAGCGCATTTTCATCGGCAGCTTCTCCGTAAAACTCATTGCGAAGCCGGTGGAGTGAAACGGCCGCCACGCGGCGATGTTCGTCGGCGTCTCCGAAGACGAACCGCTGTGAGGTCTTATAGAGATCGAAATCCGTGATGCCCAGCAGCAAACCGCCCTCGCCGCCGTATTCGCGCAGTAGCTTTGTCGTCAGCGTGGGGAGAAAGAGTTGCTTTCGCGTGCTGTTGAGGCAGCTCCGAGAGAGTGAGAGCGACCGTTCGACGACGACGTCGTAGAGAAAACGCTCCGCCAAACACAATCCCAGGCGGGAGAGAAACGCGGGGTCGATCCCGTTCACGGGAACGATGCGCAATTGCATCTCCATCTCTTGGGGCGGTTTCTTTCGACGCTTTCGCGAAAACGCCCGCTATGATCGTCGGCATCGGGACCGACCTGGCCGAGGTTGCGCGCTACCGTTTCGACGAGACCGAACTCGCGTGGTTCGCGCGCAAAATCTACACGGACGAAGAGATGGCGTACGCGCTGCGCAAGCGCGAACCGGCCCAGCGTCTCGCGGGATTTTACGCAGCCAAAGAAGCGACGCGCAAAGCGTTCGGGCACGCGATCCCATGGCGGAGCGTCGGCGTCACGCACGAACGCAGCGGCAAGCCCGCCATCCGGCTTTTCGGCGAAGCTGCGAAACTGCCGGAGCGCCGCGGCGTCACCGTCATTCATCTGTCGATCACGCACACCGATGAGACGGCCGCCGCCACCGTTATCCTGGAAGGCCCGTAATGCGTGTCTTCACGCCGCAGCAAATGCGGGCGATCGACGCAGCGTCATCGAGTGGCGGAGGAGACGTAGCGCTGATGCGCAGCGCGGGAGAACGGATCGGGGAGATCGCACGCCGGCACGCGCGCGGGTCGCGAATCGTCGCGTTCGCGGGCAGCGGAAATAACGGCGGAGATGCGTTTGCCGCACTGGCGCTGCTGCCGGCATCTTACGAACGCATCGTGTATGCGGACCTTGCGGAAAGACCTTCCGCGGCAAGACGCGACGCGGAGAAACGCGCGTCGGAGGCGGGCGTTATCGCGCGCTCACTGCCGCAGACCATCGACGAAGCGCGCGCGGCACTCGCAGGCTGCGGGCTCGCGCTGGACGGATTGCTGGGCACCGGCGCGCGTCTTCCGCTGCCGCAAAAATACGACGCACTTGTTAGTGCTCTGAACGAAAGCGTCGCCGCCGTACTGGCGATCGACGTGCCGAGCGGCGGGGTTGACGCGGACGTCACCGTTACGCTGGGCGCATTGAAGATCGGGCTGCTGCTCGAACCGGCGCGCTCGCTGGCCGGCGAGCTTTGGCTGGCCGACATCGGCTTATCGGAAAAAGCGATCGCGGCGCAGTCCGCAGAGTTCGCGGCACTCGATGACGGCGAATTCTTGCAGCTGTTACCAGAGCGACGGCGCGATTCGGACAAGCGCAAAGCCGGCGCTCCGCTCATCGTCGCCGGTTCGGAGCAATTTCCGGGCGCGGCGATATTGGCGGCACTCGGCGCGGCGCGCTCCGGCGCAGGTTACGTAACCGTTGCGGCGCCGAAGAATGCGTTGCCCGCGCTGCGCGCCCACCTCATCGAGCAAGTCGCCGTCGAATTGACCGGCGCCGGCGATCTCGCGGATGTGGCCCAGCGGTGTAGCGCTGTCGGTCTCGGACCTGGGCTCGGACTCGACGATACCACCGGCGGCCTCATCCGCGACTTTGTCAAGCGATGCGATCTGCCGATCGTTGCGGATGCGAGCGCGCTTTTTCATTTCGCAAAACATCTGGACGAGCTGCGCGGAAAGCGTATCGTTCTCACGCCGCATGAAGGCGAGTTCGCGCGGCTTTCCGGGAAGGGCACGATCAAAAACGGCGAACGGATCGATCGGCTGCGCGAATTCGTCGATCGCACCGGGGTAACCACGCTCCTGAAAGGCGACGCGACGCTGGTGTACGACGGTAAAGTCATGCACATCAACACCACCGGCACGCCGTTGCTCGCAACGGCGGGAACGGGTGACGTTCTCACGGGGATGATCGCCACGCTGCTTTCCCAAGGACTTTCGCCTCTCGACGCCGCGCGCGCGGGCGCATACTGGCACGGACTGGCGGCGAGAAAAGCGGGCGAGCAACGGCCGGTAGGCGTGATCGCGCGCGACGTTGCAGACGCGCTCGGCAGCGCGCTTCCACGTGAACCGGCACGCGGCAAGCTCGTTCGTATATATTAGCGGGATTGCTGCGCCGTTATTCGAGTCATGGCGAGCCAAAAAGCTGTCATCCTGAGCGCAGCATTTCGCGTTTAGCGAAATGCGAAGTCGAAGGGGGGCCGAGCGTAGTCGAGGCCTGTGTTTCCCGGGCCTCGTCAGGCGCACTTCGTGCGCTGCTCGGCCGTGGTTCGACTGGCGCGCTTACGCGCGCCGCTCACCATGACAAATTTTGTGCGGCGCTCACCATAACACTAGAGTAGGTTTCGCAACCCGGCTTCGTCGAGAATTGAAATGCCGAGGGTTTGCGCCTTGTCGTATTTACTCCCTGGATCCGAACCCGCGACGACGTAATCCGTTTTCTTGCTCACCGAACTCGTGACTTTTCCGCCCGCCTGTGTTATGAGCTCGGCGGCTTCGTCGCGGGTTAGGTTCGGCAGCGTGCCGGTAAGGACGAATGTCTTCCCCGCCAGCTTCCCGCCGGCAGCGCGCGAGCCTTTCGGCGCACTCATCAAGACGCCGGCTTTCCGCAGCCGCTCGACCATCCCGCGGTTGGCGCGCTGCGCAAAGAAGAGCGAGACGCTGCTCGCGACCTCGGGACCGATGCCCTCACACTGCTGCAACTCCTCCGCGCCCGCCGCGGCGATCGCATCGATCGTCCCGAAATCGCTGGCCAGAATCTGCGCCGTCTGCGTTCCCACAAACCGGATCCCCAAACCGGTGAGAACGCGTGCCAGGCCATGTGATTTCGACGTCTCGATATTGCGCAAGAGATTCGCAATCGTTTTTTCGCCGGTGCGCGGTACAGCGGCGAGTTTCACCTCATCGAGAGCATAGATATCGGCGATCTCGTGCACAAGTCCGAGCTCGGTCAACTGCTGGGCCATGACGTCGCCGATGCCCTCGATGTCCATTGCGCCGCGCGAGCAAAAGTGGCGCACGCGCTCGAGGACTTGCGCGGGACATGTCGCGTTGGTGCAGCGCGACATCGCTTCGCCTTCGGGATGATCGACGTCGGCACCGCAAACCGGACAGCGCTGCGGCATGACGAAGCGGCGCAGCTTGCCTTTCCTTTCGCTTAAGACGGGTCCAACCACGCGCGGAATCACGTCGCCCGCCCGCGTCACGAGCACGACGTCGCCCGCACGGATGTCGTTGCTCGCGATGTACTCTTCGTTATGCAGCGTCGCATTGCGAACGGTTACGCCGCCGAGCTGCACCGGTTCTAACACTGCGTTGGGATTCAGTGTGCCGGTTCGTCCGACCGTGATTACGATATCGAGCAGTTTCGTGCGCGCCTCCCGCGGTTTAAATTTGTATGCGATCGCCCAGCGCGGATCGCGCCCGGCCGCGCCGAGCCGTTCTTGCGTCGCCAAGTCGTCAACTTTCACGACGACGCCGTCGATCTCGTAATCGAGATCCTCGCGCTTGCCTTCCCACCGCTCGCAGTACGCAATCACTTCATCGATCGACGTACAGTGCGCGACGTGCGGGTTGACGGACAAACCCAAGCGTTTGAGCAGCTCGAGGGATTGCCATTGGGTGCGCGGCGCGCGGGCCTCCGAAAGTACCAGCGAGTAGGCGAAAAATGACAGCTTCCGTTCCGCGGTCAGACGCGGATCCAATTGACGGACCCCGCCCGACGCGGCATTGCGCGGATTGGCAAAAACCGGCAGCCCCGTTTTTTCGCGCGCGTTGTTCAGCTTTGCGAAGTCGCTTTTCTTTAAATAGACTTCGCCCCGCACCTCGATCTCGACGTGGCCGAGATGTCCGTGAGCCTGCCCTGAGCGAAGTCGAAGGGGAATCGATGAGATCGTGCGCAGATTCGGTGTGACGTCTTCGCCGGTGCGCCCGTCGCCGCGCGTGCCTCCGCGCTCGAGCGCGCCGTCACGATACTGCAGCGACGTCGCGAGGCCGTCGATCTTCAACTCCACCACGTAGGATTGCGGGCCGCCGGCGAGCTTGCGAACGCGTTCGTCGAACGCGCGCAGCTCCTCCGCGTTTGTGGCGTTGGCCAGACTGAGCATCGGTATGCGATGTTGATACGGCGCAAAGCGTTCGGCCGCCGGAGCGCCGACGCGTTGTGTCGGCGAGTCCGGCGTGCGCAGCTCGGGATAGCGGTCCTCGATATCCAGCAGCTCGCGCAGCAACAGGTCGTAATCCGCGTCCGAGAGTTGCGGATCGTCCAGAACGTAATAGTGGTGATTGGCTTCCTCGATTAGGCGGCGCAGCTCGCGCGCGCGTTCGTCAGCGTTTGTTGCCATGCGCTGCTAGCGCGACAAGCTGATTATCTGGATGGCGTACCCATCCGGATCGCCGATCATCGCAAAACGACCGAACGACTCATCGCACGGACTTTGAAAGATCGGAACGCCCTTCCCGCTGCACTCTTCGATGAACCGGTCCACGTCTTTCACGGAGAAGCCGATCTGCAGCGACCCCGGCCGCACGGCGTGCAGCTCGGTCTTCGGATGCAATCCAAGCAGCGCGCCGCCGCCGAGATCGAAGTCCACCCAGTCCGGAACGGCGTCGGTCTTCAGCGTCAATCCGAGAACGTCGCGATAGAAATTGCGCGAGCGCTCCAGATCCGCGCAGACCAGCATCGCGATCGTGAATTGCGCCATGCCTTAGGCTTCGACGGCTACCCTGTCACCCTTCGCCAGATCGTCGAGGACACGCAAGTTCTCGCGCTCGAGCGCTTCGATCGCGCTTGCCTCGGGACGCCGGTGTCCGACCGCGCGCTGATCTTTCAGCACGGGGAGCAGGTATTGGCCGGTATAAGAGCGCTTGTCGCGCGCGACCTGTTCGGGCGTTCCGGCCGCTACCACGGTGCCGCCGCGATCGCCGCCCTCGGGACCGAGATCGATAATGTAGTCGGCCGTTTTGATGACGTCGAGGTTGTGCTCGATCACGAGCACGGTGTTTCCGGTTTGCACCAACCGGTCCAAGACTTCAAGCAGTTTGTGGATGTCGGCGAAATGCAAACCCGTCGTCGGCTCGTCGAGCACGTAGAACGTCCGGCCGGTCGAGCGGCGCGCAAGTTCCGTCGCCAGCTTCACGCGCTGAGCTTCCCCTCCCGAGAGCGTCGTCGCGGGCTGTCCCATCTTGATGTAGCCGAGCCCGACTTCGCAAATCGTCCGCAGCTTGTTGTGAATGCGCGGGATCGCCGAAAAGAACTCCGACGCTTCATCGACGCGCATCTCAAGCACGTCGCTGACGTTCTTTCCTTTATATTTGATCTCGAGGGTCTGCGCATTGTAGCGCTTGCCCTTACAGACTTCGCACGGCACGTAGACATCGGGCAAGAAATGCATCTCGATCTTGATGATGCCATCGCCTTCACAGGCTTCGCACCTGCCGCCGCGGACGTTAAACGAGAAGCGGCCGGGCATATAGCCGCGCATCTTCGACTCGGGAACCATCGAAAACAGCTCGCGCACCAGGTCGAACGCGCCGGTGTAGGTCGCCGGGTTACTACGCGGCGTGCGCCCGATCGGCGATTGGTCGATGACGACGAGTTTGTCGAGCATATCGGCGCCGCGGACGTTACCGTATGTTCCGGCCGCCGGCTGATGGTGCAGATGCTGGTTGAGCGCTTTGACCACCACGTCGTTCACGAGCGTGGATTTCCCGCTGCCGCTCACGCCGGTGATGCACGAGAGCACGCCGACCGGCAAGTCCACGTCGATACCGAGCAGATTGTTGGCCTTAGCCTTGCGCACTTGCAGCCACGATCGCGGCTCGCGACGCTGCTTCGGTATCGGAATGAATTTTCGCCCGGAAATATACGCGCCCGTCTCGGATTCCGGGTTGGCGATAACGTCGTCTAGCGTTCCGGCGCTCAAGACATAGCCGCCTTCGGCGCCGGCACCCGGTCCAATATCGACCACCACGTCGGCATTGCGGATCGTATCCTCATCGTGTTCGACGATGATCAGCGTGTTGCCGAGATCGCGCAATGTCTTGAGCGTTGCCAGCAATCGATCGTTGTCGCGCTGATGCAGCCCGATCGACGGCTCATCCAAAATATAGAGCACGCCGACCAGCGAGCTGCCGATCTGTGTCGCGAGCCGGATGCGCTGCGACTCGCCGCCCGAAAGCGTGGTTGCCGACCGCCCGAGGGTCAGGTAATTCAACCCGACGTTCGTCAAAAAACCGAGTCTCGCGCGAATTTCTTTGAGCACCTGGTGCGCGATCTGTTCCTCGCGCGGACTGGGCTTCAACTCGGCAAAGAATTTTTCGCACCGCTCGATCGACAGCCGGGTGAGCTGATCGATATTCGAGCCGCCGATGGTTACCGCCAGCGCCTCGGGCTTGAGCCGCGCGCCCTTGCACTGCGGGCAGACCGAGGCTGACATATATTTCTCGATGTCTTCTTTGACGTAATCGCTCGAGGTCTCGCTGTGGCGCCGCTCCAGATTGTTGACGACGCCCTCGAATGTCGCGCGGTATTCCCAGACTTTGCCGGCCCGCGACTCAAAGGCGAAGTTCTGCTCGCGGTCGGTTCCGTAGAGGATCACATCGACGACTTCTTCGGGCATCTTCTCGATCGGCGTCGTCATCTTCACGCGATAACGCCGCAAAACGCGCTCGAGCTGCTGCAGATAGTACGGATTCATCGACGGGAAGCGTCCGCTGCCCAGCGACTTGCTCCACGGAACGATCGCTCCGCTTTCGATCGACTTGCTGCGATCGGGAATGACCAGCCAAGGATCGATCTCGATCTTTTCGCCCAAGCCCGTGCAGCCCGGGCACGCGCCGTAGGGCGAGTTGAACGAAAAGAGCCGCGGCGCCAGCTCTTCAAACGAGAGCCCGCAGTAGACGCACGCGAAGGCTTCGCTATACGTGAGTTCTCGCGCCTTAACTTGCCCTGAGCCCTTCGAGTTACTCAAGGCAGGCTCTGCCGAAGGGTCCTCAACCAACGCGGTAACGATCCCGGTCGAAAGCCGAACGGTCGTTTCGACCGAATCGGTGAGCCGTTTGCGGATATCCGGCTTCATCACCAGACGATCGACGACGACTTCGATCGTGTGCTTGCGCTTCTTGTCCAGGATGATTTTTTCGCGCAGCTCGCGGGGTTCGCCGTCGATGCGCACGCGCGAGAAACCCTCTTTGGCTATCTCCTCGAAGAGTTTGGCGTATTCGCCCTTGCGGCCGCGCACGAGCGGCGCAAGCAGTTGAATTTTGGAACCATCGGGCAGCTCCATGATCGAGTCGACGATCTGCTCGCTGGTCTGCGAACTGATCTCGCGTCCGCAGTTGTAGCAATGCGGCAATCCGATGCGCGCAAAGAGCAAGCGCAAGTAATCGTAGACTTCCGTAACGGTTCCGACGGTCGAGCGCGGATTTCGCGACGTCGACTTCTGGTCGATCGAAATCGCGGGCGAGAGCCCCTCGATATAATCGACGTCCGGTTTCTCCATCTGGCCCAAGAACTGCCGCGCGTACGACGAGAGCGATTCGACGTAGCGGCGCTGTCCTTCGGCGTAGATCGTATCGAAGGCAAGGGAAGATTTCCCCGAACCCGAGAGGCCGGTGATGACGATCAGCTGGTTTCTGGGAAGCGCGAGGTCGATATTTTTTAGGTTATGCTCGCGCGCGCCCTTGATAACGATGGAGTCGAGACCGGGTGGCATGTTCGTTACTTCAACACACCACCCGGATTATACGTTGCGAGGCGTACCTAGTACGTCGCCGGCGGCCCAGCGCTCGGCGGGGCTGCCACAACCGCAGGCGCGGTCGAAAGCTTGATATACTCGCCGACGACGACCAGCGTCGCGTAGACGGCGGCGATCTGCCGGATGAGCATAGCGACGATGCCACCAATGAGCCATATGTGGATCAATGCCCGATCGAGGAGAGCGGCAATGAAGAAGACCACGCAGAGCAAAACGAGCAAGAGTAACGTTGTCAGAAAATTGCGCGTAGCAATTCGCGCTGAGTCTCCTAACGCTTCGGTTCCCGAGCGCCCGCCGACGATCACGCTGGCGAACGTGTACAAGAAAAACAACACGAACAACAACAGCGGGAGCCCGAACGTGAAGAACAATATCACCGAGAGAAATGCCGCGACAATCGCGAGCACCACGAGCAAAACGAGCGCAACCAAGATTGACCCGCCGTCCTTACGGAACGCCGCCGCTCCGTCGTCGAGCGTAGCGCGTCCCGTACTCCAGGCAGCACCCGCCATGCCGGTCGTATAGGCGATAGTCAGAATCGTCGCAATCAATCCTATGATTGTGGCGAGCAGGCCGGCCATCGCGAACGCGCCTAAACCGGCGCCCCCCGCTCCAAGGGCTCCCAGTCCGGCGCCGCCGATGACACCGGCTCCGATAACGAAAACGTCGATGACGAAGGCCACGATGCCGATGACCAGTCCGGGAACGAGCATGATCCAGTTGCTCGAGAGCAGCTCCCACGAGCGCCCAAACGTATTGCCCAAACCTTCAGGAGATTGCATATAACCCCACCTTTTCAATCCGGCTAAGGTTTCACGGCAAGAGAGCGCTCACCTCGGCAATAGACCAGACCATGGAGTCGGGCGGCGCGGCGCCAGCCGGCAGCGGTTCGTTCCGCACGTTCACCCAGATCGTGAAGAGCCCGGCCTCAATCGCGCCCGCAATATCGCGATCGTACCGGTCGCCGACCATCGCCGTCGCAGCGGGCGGCCTTCCGAGCTTTTCGCAGGCGTGGGCGAAGAGCCGCGGGTCGGGCTTGACCATCCCCGTTTCGTCGGCGAGAAAGATCGCGTCGAAACACTCGCTCAATTCCAACAGCGCGATCTTCTCCTTGTGCGTCTCCGAAACGCCGTTGGTCAGCAGTCCCAATCTCTTGCCCGCCGCTCGAAGCCGCGTCAGCAGATCGAGCGCTCCCGGAAAGAGCGCAAAATATTTCTTCCGATAGAGATTGTAGTTGACGGCGCTGCGTTCGGCTAAACGCGGATCGTCAAGTCCGATCGATGAGAGCGCGCTTGCCCACAAGCGCGACCGCAGCGACGAGAGCTTGGTAAGCAGCAGCTGCTGCACTTGATCCGCTGTCAGCTGCTTCCAAAATCCTTCGGCTTGCGCGACGTACGCGGCCTTGAGCGCCCGCGCGTCGACGCCGTGATCGGTTGCGACTTCGCGTGCGACTTCCTCTGCGGCGCTTCTGAACGCGAGCGTGTCGTCGTGCAGCGTGTCGTCGAGATCGAAGAGGACTGCGTCGAGTCTACGCATGTCCGAAGCGCACCCTGAGCGATCGCAGCTCGAACGCTTTCAGGTCGAAGACCAGCGTTTCGTTTTCAATTGCGACGGGATTTTCAATCCGCCGTTCGAGCGCGTCGACCGCATGCGCGGCCGCGACGCGCGCACCGGAACGCAAACGCGCGGAGCACGCCTGGCCGTCGCATTCACGCACGCGTACGATGGCGCCGTCGCGATCTTCGGCGGGTTTGCAGGCAACGACCAAAACGCTCTGGTTTTCGCTCGTAAAGAGCCGCACGCGCGGTTCGTGCGCGAACCGGATCCAGGCGCGTTCCAGCGCTCCTATGCTTATCGAGCGAACCGGCGCAAATGCATACGCGAGGCGGTGCGAACCAATGTCGGCCTCCGGATCCGGCCAGGTCGTTCCACGCAAGAGCGAGTGTCCGAGTGCAATCTCGGACCCTTGCGAAAGCGCGCTCCACCCGTACGTGTCCAACGACAAGATTGCCGCGCCTTCGCCGCGCGCGTCGCGCACGGCGGCAAAACGCTGGCCGGGAACTTCGAACTTCGCGCGCTCCGCCGGCGTATTGCGCAGGGCGCTGCGCACGAGCGTGCCGTGCGGCGAACCGTACGTCACCTCGCCGGTTTGCACGGCAAAACGGTTTTCAACGCGAAGCAGCGTCCGGCGCGCGCGCCAATCGACGTCGAGCTCGACGCGCAGAGACCGTTCGCCGTCGCGCAGCTCGATCCGCATCGTCCCGGGCGATCCGTCGAGATCGTACGCGAGTTCGAGCGAGTCACCGGAGATGCGCGCATTACGCGCTGCGATGCGCCGCAGCGTCGGCTGATAACCGTCGTCGATGTTCCACGCTTCCCACGCTCGCGGGCGGTCCCGGTAAAGCGCGAGCACGTTGGCTTCAATTGCAACGCTGCGGCCGCCGGCGGCGGCCAGTTCCGTGATGACGCCGTCGCCGCCGACGCGCGCGTGCAGCAGGCCGTTGTCGAACGAGAACGCCGCGCCGTCGGCGCGCGGCGAGCAGCGTTTGGCGGCGCTATGCGCGCCCGTGCGCGGCAACATCGACTCGGCGGATGCAATCGCGCTAGCCACCAGCTCCTGCGCCTGCGCGTATTCTTCCTCGGCATCGCGATAGACGTCACCGATCGCCGTGCCCGGCAACACGTCGTGAAACTGATTACGCAGCACGATCTCCCACGCGGCATGAAGCCGCTGCGCGAACTGCGCGGTTGCGGCAGCCGGAGCGCGAACCGCTTCGCACCACGCAACGAGTTCTTCCGCTTCGAGCAACGCGCGCTCGAGCAGCGCGTTTTGAGACTTCATGTCGTGGTGCGTCGTGTAGGTGCCCCGGTGATACTCGAGGTAGAGCTCGCCGGAATAGACCGGAAGCGGCTCGCTGCGATTCGCGAGCCCTTCGAACCATTCGCGCGGGCGGATCCATCGGCCGATCTCGCACGCTTGCGCGAGCATCTTCGCCGTGACGCCGCCGCCGCCATCGCCGTACCCGAGCACCAGCGGCTCGTGCCGCTCGCGAGCAGTATTCACTCGCCAAGGATACGGGCCGCCGTCATGGGACTGGATGAGCGCGCTCGTCACGGTGCTGCCATCCGGGCCGCGCCACACGAATTGCGCGTACGGAAATCGCGTTGTGTCGTTCCACTGCAGCTTCGTTGTCGCGAAGAATGGAATGCCGGCGTGCGCGAGCAGTTGCGGAAGCGTGTTGGCAAAACCGAAGGAGTCGGGGAGCCATGCGATAGACGGCGTCACGCCCAAACGCTGCGCGCAATACTCGTGCGCGAACAGCATCTGGCGCAACAGCGATTCGCCGGAGGGAATGTTACAATCGCTTTCGACCCAGAGTGCGGCAACGCCGGGGTCGAAACGTCCCGCGCGCACTTCTTGACGGACCCGCTCGAAGAGCTGCGGATCGTTCTCTTCCACGAACCGGTAGAGCTGCGGCTGGCTCTGCGCGAAGCGAAAATCGGGATCGCGGTTGAGGAGATCGCAAGCGATCGCGAAGGTCCGCTCCGCTTTGCGTCTGGTCTGCGCGTACGTCCATAACCATGCCACATCCAGATGCGAGTGGCCGATAAGGGGAAGCGCTTCTCCCTTCGACTCGCGTTCGCTAAGCGAACGCTGCTCAGGGTCGTTCGACGGGCTCACGATGACATTCGAGGCGCTCACCATGACATTATTAGCGGCCGCCGTCACGTCCAGAAAGCGCTGCGGCTTTTGGTGCGAGAACGCGTTGAGCAGCCACCACATGATTCCGGGGCCGGAGGGCAAGCCGTTGGTCGGGAGCGCCTCGAGCTCGACTTCGAGCTCGAGTGCGCGCGGCTCTTCGCTCCCCTTTACCACGACGTCGCGGTGTTCGCGATCGTAAGCGCCCGCGGCCATACCGGCCACGCGCAGCACCGCGCCGGTTCGCGTGCGGTAAGAAACCAGCGCAGGCTCCGCGGATGCGGGAAGCACGGCGCGCAGCAGCACAACCTCTTCGCTGCGCGATTTTTCCACGAGCGGCAGTTTCACAGCGCCACTCTTTCGGCGGCAAAAAGAAACCCCCGCGTGCGCGAGGGTTTTCGGGAAGCGTGCAGCGCGAGCTTACATCGCTTTTTTGCCCATGCACTGAGCTTTCAGTTTGGCGTGCTGTGCCGGCGTAATCGCTTTGTTCGCATAGGCCTTCATGAGCGCGCGGCATTTCGCCGGAATCGCCGGATGGTTGGCCGGCAACGTCATTGTGGGCGCTGCCGCGGGTTGACGAGCGCCGGGATCGGGCGTCGCCTGGCGGTTAAATTTCTCGAGCCAGTTCCCGTTGGGGTTGTTGTTCAACATGTCCGTTCCCGGCGACGGTGCGGTCGGAACGGGATTGCCTGCCGGCGTTATCATCGGAGCGGGCACCGGACTTGGAACCGGCGTCACCATTGCAGTCGGTTCCGGGCTTGGAACCGGCGTTGCTTGCGGTGAAGCGGCTGCCCGCATCGCTACGCCGCCGAAAAGCGTCAGGCTCAGAGCGCACGCCGCGAGTGCAGCGGTAAGAGCGCGGGGGATTGCCTTCATAAATCGTCCTCCCAAAGATGTCGGTACTCTAAGCGTTTCCCCGCTTTGGTAGCCTTCCTCACCTCACGGGGCGAGCGATCAACTGCCGACGAGTTCCTTGAGCGCGTGCGCGAAAATTTTCGGCGCTTTCCCTTGAAAGAGCAGCGACTCGTTGCCGCCTATCTGCTTGCGCAGTTCCACCAATTCGTCGCGAAGTGCCGCAGCTTTTTCAAACTCGAGGTTGGCTGCGTACTCGTGCATCTTCTTTTCGAGTTCGGCGGCCATTCGGGCGGCAACGTCGCGCGGCAGTTTCTCGCGGCGCAGCTCGAGTTGCGTCTCTTCGGTTGCGCCGACCATCGAGAGAATATCGCGGATCTCTTTGCGCACGCTCTTGGGCTCAATGCCGTGTTCCAAGTTGTAGGCGACCTGCCGCTCGCGGCGCCGGCGCGTTTCGCCGATTGCGCGCTCCATCGATTGCGTGACAACGTCTGCGTACATCAGCACTTTGCCCTCGACGTGACGTGCTGCGCGGCCGATCGTTTGAATCAGGGACGTCCCGCTGCGCAGATAGCCTTCTTTGTCGGCGTCCAGAATGCCGACGAGCGAAACCTCCGGCAGATCCAACCCTTCGCGAAGCAGATTGATGCCGACGAGCACGTCGAAAACGCCGAGGCGCAGGTCGCGCAGAATTGCGACGCGTTCGAGCGTGTCGACCTCGCTGTGCAGGTAGCGCACTTTAAAGCCCATCTCGAGCAAGAAGTCGGTCAA
Organism: Vulcanimicrobiota bacterium; assembly: GCA_013036095.1. Taxonomy (GTDB): domain Bacteria; phylum Vulcanimicrobiota; class Vulcanimicrobiia; order Vulcanimicrobiales; family Vulcanimicrobiaceae; genus Rubrimentiphilum. The sequence goes on along the minus strand of JAAXCW010000006.1, from coordinate 128,363 downwards.
ATCTTCGGCCATCTTTTTCGTGAGCGTCGTGACCAAGACGCGCTCTTTGCGCTCGACGCGCAGGCGAATCTCTTCCATCAGATCGTCGACTTGGTTGAGCGTGGGACGAATCTCCACTTCCGGATCGACCAGCCCCGTAGGCCGGATAATCATCTCGACAACTTGCGCGCTGCGTCCCATTTCGTACGTCCCCGGCGTCGCCGAAACGTAGACAACCTGGTTGATATGCGCGTCGAATTCCTCGTACGTGAGCGGACGGTTGTCGAGCGCGCTCGGCAGCCGGAAGCCGTGCTCCACCAGCGACTGTTTCCGCGAGCGGTCGCCCGCGAACATGCCATGCACTTGCGGCAGCGTCACGTGCGACTCGTCGACGAAGAGCAGCCAGTCCTTCGGAAAGAAGTCCAGCAAACACGTCGGCGTCGAGCCGGGCTCGCGACCCGAGAGCGGCCGCGAGTAATTTTCAATGCCGTTGCAGTAGCCCACTTCGCGCAGCATGTCGAGATCGTAGCGCGTGCGCATTTCCAAACGCTGCGCTTCAAGCAGTTTTCCATGCTCTTTGAAGAATTGCAGCCGTTCCGCGAGCTCTTGCTCGATGGTAACAATCGCGCGCCTCAATTTTTCGTCCGGCGTAATGAAATGCTTGGCCGGAAATATCGTAATCGCGTCCTTGCTCTCGACGTACTCGCCGGTCAGAATATTCACCACGTTGATCGCTTCGATCCGGTCGCCGAAGAACTCGATGCGGTGCACCAGCTCTTCGTCGACGCCGATGAACTCGAGCGTATCTCCGCGCACGCGGAACGTCCCGCGCACGAGATTGAGGTCGTTGCGGCGGTACTGCATGTCGATGAGCTTGCGCAGCAGTACGTCGCGGTCGATGTCGGTGCCGACGCTCAGGTTCTGCGAAAGCTCCATGTAGTCGGCCGGCGAGCCCAGGCCGTAGATGCACGAGACCGACGCGACGATGAGCGTGTCGGGCCGCGTGAGCAGCGACTGCGTCGCCGAGTGGCGCAGGCGTTCGATCTCGTCGTTGATCGAACTGTCTTTTTCGATGTAGGTGTCCGTGTGGGCGATATAAGCCTCGGGCTGATAATAGTCGAAGTAGGAAACGAAGAATTCGACCGCGTTTTCCGGGAAGAACTCGCGGAACTCGGCGCAGAGCTGCGCCGCAAGCGTCTTGTTGTGGCAAAGAACAAGCGCCGGCTTCTGAGCAATCTCGATCGTCCGCGCCATCGCCATCGTCTTGCCGCTGCCCGTGACGCCGAGCAGCGTCTGCGCGCGATCGCCGGCGCACACGCGATCGCCCAAAGCCTGGGTCGCCGCCGGCTGATCGCCTGCGAGGCTGAAGGGCGCCACGAGTTTGAAACGGTTGGCCACGACGCTCTGGACCGATGCGGGCCCCGCCAGGGTTGCGAACGCCCCCAAAGGAACCTCGGAGCGTGAGCAACAGCCCGCTTCTCTTTAGCGGAAATTCCAATCAAAAACTCGCCGAGGACATTGCCCGGCGGTTAAAGCTGCACGTCGGCAAAGCAACCGTTTCCAAATTCAAAAACGAGGAAACGCGCGTGCAGATCGGCGAGAACGTACGCGGCTCGGAAGTTTTCGTCATCCAGTCGATCTGCAAGTCTCCAAGCGGCGGCGTGAACGATTCGCTCATGGAACTGCTGCTGATGATCGACGCGCTGAAACGGGCATCGGCCTCGCGCATCACGGCGGTCGTGCCCTACTACGGCTACGCCAAGCAAGACAAGAAATCGAGCGGCCGCGAACCGATCTCCGCGAAGGTCGTCGCGAACATGCTCAAAACCGCCGGCGCGAAGCGCATGGTGACGATGGACCTGCACGCGGCGCAGATTCAGGGCTTCTTCGACGGTCCCGTCGACAATCTGATGGCAATGCCGACGCTCTGCAACTATCTCAAAAAGGAAGAACTCTCGGAGGGCCGGGTCGTCATCGTCTCGCCCGACGCCGGCGGGGTGCATCGCGCGGAACTCTTCGCCAAGCGGCTCGGGAGCTCGCTCGCAATCGTCTTCAAACGGCGTCCCGAACCCGACGTTTCGGAGGTGACGGACATCGTCGGCGACGTTTCAGGGAAGGTCGCCGTTGTCGTGGACGACATGATCTCGACGGGCGGAACGCTGGCCAAAGCCGCCGAGGCGATCCTCTCGCGCGGCGCCACAAAAGTCTACACGGTCGCAACCCATGGAATTTTCGCGGGCGATGCGATCGCGGTCTTAGAAGCTTCGCCCATAGAAAAGGTAATCGTGACCGACACGATCCCGTTTTCGGACGCGCTCGAGCACCCGAAATTCGCGCAGCTTTCGATCGCACAGACCTTCGCCGACGCGATCAACCGCATTACTACCAATCGTTCCGTCTCGGAACTCTTTACCGAAGACGGAGAAAAAAAAATGAATGAACTTCGCCCTCCGGAGCCTGTAGCGGTCACATAATGGCACAACAATTGAATCTCACGATCGAACGCCGCGAAGGCGTCGGCAGTACCAAAGCGCGCGCGCTCCGGAACGACGGGAAAATTCCCGGAGTTCTGTACGGACACGGCTCCGAAGCCCAGGCTATCGCGCTCGCGCGCCGGGGACTTGACGACATATTGCATCGAGGCGCGCGCACCTCGCTGATCACCCTTACGATGGACGGCAAACGCGTCGATACTGCGCTGCTGCGCGAAGTGCAAGTCGATCCGGTTTCGCGCCGCATCGTGCACGTCGATCTTCAGCGCGTCTCCGCCGACGAAACCGTGCAAGCCAAGCTTCCCGTCGTCACCATGGGAACGCCCGAGGGCGTACGAAGCTTCGGCGGCGTCATGGACGTCGTGCTCCACGAACTCGAAGTCGAGGGGCCGGCCAACAAACTGCCCGACCGCATTGAGATCGACGTCAACGAACTCGGCATCCATCAGCATGTGACCGCCGGCGAAATAGCGCTGCCCGAAGGCTTCAAGATGATCACCCCGGCCGAAGCGACCGTCGTTGCGGTGGAACCGTCGAAGACCGAGAAATTGCTCGAAGAAGCCGCCGTCGCGGTCACCGAACAAGCCGAGCCCGAGATCGTCGGCAAGCCCGTCGAAGAACCGCCGGCCGAAGGAGCTCCGGAGTAAAACTCGTCGCCGGACTGGGCAATCCCGGCAAAGAGTACGCGCAGACCCGGCACAATGTCGGCTTCATGGTCGTCGACGAATTCGCGCGGCGGCTCGGCGTCGATCGTTGGAAAGTCAAAGACGGCGCGCGGCAAGCCTACGATTCCGCGCGCGGCCTCGTGCTCGTCGAACCGCAAACGTTCATGAACAATAGCGGCGTTCCGATCAGATTGATCGCATCGTGGTATAAAGTCCCGCCCGAATCACTGCTGGTCGTCTACGACGACATGGATATTCCGTTCGGCAAATTGCGTCTCCGCGCGTTCGGCGGACACGGCGGCCACAACGGGATGCGTTCGGTCATCGCAACGATGGACGACCGGTTCGCGCGGCTGCGCATCGGCGTCGGCCGCCCCGATGAGGACAGCATCGATCACGTGCTCGCGCCGTTCATGCCGGAACAGCGCGCAGCCTTGCCGGGCATCGTTGCGGCAGCGACCGACGGCGTCGCCTGCTGGTTCGAACGCGGCATCGAAGCTGCGATGCAGTTCGCGAATACGTGGGAAGCGTCCGAACCGCCCGATCCGGCGGTTTAACGGCAGAGCGGAGTGCGTCCCTGTAAGGTCGGGATGCGCACGCCGGCGGGCGGACGGGTCGAAAAATACCAATAGCCCAAGAGTTGCGGACAGATCGGCTGCAGCGCTTGATCGGCGCCGCGCACGGCGCCGCGAATTGCGCTGATGCGATCTCCGGTCAGCGCTAGCGCATATTGGTCCGAAGCCATGTCGAGGTTGCGTTCGTAGCTGTTGAAAAACGGTAACGCGACGAGATAGACGAGGCCGAGCAGCGCTCCCACGAGCGCCAGCCGCGAGACCGGATCGTCGTCGCGCCGGAATCCAATCCGGTCGGCGAGGAAAATTGCCAGCGCCGAACCCAGGACAAGCATAGCTCCTAGAATCAATGCCAAGTGCAGCGCGCTGCTCGCAGCGACCCATCCGAAGGATCGCGCGATGGTAAAGCGCAGCTCCGGCTCGCTGGCGCCGGCGAGCGCTGTGTCCGAGATCACGACGCGCTGCGAACTGCCCCACCCAAGAACGTAGGAAGATCCCGCGTGCGTCCGCCGCGATACGACCTCTTCAACCACGGGCACTGTCATGTTTCCGGCTTTCGCGCGCAGCGCCGGAAGGTCGCTCTGCAGTGCGCCGGCCGGCAAATCGCGGTACGTCGAAAAGAACGGCGCGAGCGCGAACGGCTGAATGAACGTCAGCAAAAGCGTCAGCCCGATGATGCCCGCCGTCGTGTAGGCGTACCATTGGTGCGTGCGATCGACGAGTCCCAGCACGACGGCTGCGAGGAGTCCCGCCGCGATCATGGCGATAACCGTCTCGAGCAGCCAGCTGCCGAACCAATAGCGGGTCACCACGTCGCTGAGCCCCATGATCCACGACATGCGGTACTGGAAGAACATCGGAATAAACGCCGCCGCGCGATCGATCAGCGCCAGCAGCGCGCCGAAACAAAAGCGCACCCAGAATTCCGATCCTATTCGCGCGCGTAAACGATCGCGCAGCCGCGCTGAACGCCCCGAGCTCCAAAACCACGCCAGCACCGCGATTTGCACCGCAATCGTTACGAACCACACCGGAATCGTGAACTGTTCGAAATGCTGCGCGGCGGTTGCGCGCGCCGGATCGACCAACGCGAAAGGCGACTGCGTCAGCAGCGCGTGCGCGGGGATGGCGCCGACCGCGCGGTCCAGCGCGTTCGGCCGGCCGGCGACAAGTGCGAGAGCGAGCGCGATCACGTGTGCGCCGGAGCGCGTTCCCAGCCTAGCGCTTCAGCGACCATCGGGAGCTGATCGACGAATATCCTGCGGCATTCCTCGGCGATCTCGCGATGCTCCAACTGCGTGGACGGATCGGTGCGCAGATTGATGTAGTGAATCCAGTCGCGTACGGTGCCCTTCATGTAAATCGTCGTCGCCGACGCGAGCGGCAGCAAGAAACGCGCCGACTCCTTGGCAATCCCTTTTGCCAGCGCTTCTTCGTATAGGCGAAAGGCTTGTTCGAAATGCTCGTCTTGCGCGCGCTCGAACCACTCGAGCGTTTCGGGCGGAAGGTCGTCGTGCGACGACTGGCGGTTTTTCGGATCTTGGCGGCGCGGATTCACGCGCTCGATCTTCTGCAGCTCGGCATATCGGAGACTAAACTCCTGAAAATGCATGGACCGGTGCCGGATGATCTGCGCGCTGATGCTGCGCGTCGTCTGAATCTCGATGCAGAGATCGGCCATCTCGAAGACCGACCAGTGCCCGTTCTTGATGCAGTACCGCAACAGGCCGGCGACGTCGGGGTTATCCTGGTTGGCGGGGTTGCTCACGCGCGCGCAATACCCCATCAAACGCTCGGCGTCGGGCGTGATCCACACCAGTCTGCACCGCATGGTGGGAGGTTCGCGCTAGTGGGGCCCTTTGCTTTTCAGCGATGCACGGTAAAGCTGCCGCGTCCGTCAGGAAACGCGACGCGGTCCCTTCCTGAGCGCTTGCTGTGATACATGGCCGCGTCGGCAGCTTCGAAGAGTTCGCTCGCAGCGGCAGCATCGTATGGAAATGCCGCGACGCCTACGCTGGCCGTCACCGGCAGGCCGACGCCGAAATCGCACGCGCGCACGGCGTCGCAGAACGTTTGCGCGCGGGCGATCGCCCCGCTTTTGTGCTCGCTGCGCAGAACGGCGCAGAATTCGTCGCCGCCGTTGCGCGCGGCCAAATCGACGGAGGGTCGCAGGTGTTCGCGCAAGATGCTTCCCAATTGCTGCAGCACTCTGTCGCCGGCCGCGTGTCCCCGCGCGTCGTTTACGCCTTTGAATCCGTCGGTGTCGATGAACCACAGCGCGAGCGTGATGCTTCGTCCGAGCGAAGCGGCGCGCAGCTCTTGATGCAGCGTGTCGCGAAATGCGCGCGCGGTATAGAGACCGGTCAGCGCATCATATGTCGCGCTCGCGCGGTCGGCTTCGCGATCGCGCGCGAGCACGTACGGGACGGCCGCGTGCGCGGCGGCTCCGATCACCGATCCGCGCGCGCGGATCGCACTGCCGGCGGACGCCGCGTAGGTCACGGCGCACAGAAGGTTCCCGACGTACATCGGAACCGCAACCGCCGCGCGATCCGTCGGAATGACCGCGCCGCCGCGTTCGAGCACCACGTGCTGCCCGGCGAGGGCGGCGCGCGCCGGCAGGGAGTTTCCGTCGAGCCTTAAGCGCGCATCGCGAAAATACTCGGCGCGCCCGCCGCCCGCAAAGGCGCAGCGCAGTTCTTCGCCGTCGGGCACGTAAACGAGGACCGCGTCGATCGCCGGATCCAAGACCGGAAGCGCGGCTCCGAGCGTCTGCAGTACCGCCAAGGCGGAATCGCGCGATGCGGCGGTGACCGCGATTACCGCTTCCCGCAGCGCCCGCTCCGCATAGAGCGCCTCAAAGCAGCGGCCGTGCAGCGACGGAACCTTCATATGATGGGCAAGTGCCCGCGTCGAAGCGCCCGCTGTGCATACACCGCGGTTACTGCGCGCGCGCGTGAACGAACGGCTGACGCGCGCGGCCCGCTTTCCGGTGACGCTGCTGGCGGCTCCGGCCGGCTTCGGGAAGAGCGTGGCGCTGCGGGATTTCATCGAAAGCTCGGGGATCGACGCTACCGTTCTGGAGTTGCGTCGCGAAGATTCCACGCTGGTCGATTTTGTTCGCCGGTTGAGCGAGGCGATTGCGCCCGAGGCCCCGACCGCGGCGGCAGCTTTCCCGGCGCTTGCCGAACGCGTCATGGCTGCATCCCAGCCCGTGCGCGAACTTTCCGATTGGTTCGTCGAGCATACAAAAGGCATGTCGGGGACGATCGTCATCGACGATCTGCATTACGCCACCGACGTGGCGTCGGTCGCATTTCTCGCCGACGTGATCGAGCGCACAGGCGAGCGCATATCCTGGATCATTGCAGCGCGAACCGACATGGGTCTGCCCGTCGCCACATGGGTCGCCTACGGACGTATGGATTTTCCGGTCGGCGAAGACGATCTGCGTTTTACGCCCGAAGAGGCGCTGGCCGCCGCCGGGGACGCCGAAGCTCCGGCCGACCCGGGCGAAGTCGAGTCGCTGCGCGCGCTGACGGGCGGCTGGCCGGTGGCGCTCAATATCGCTCTGCGCACGCGTACGCGCGTAAGCGATCTCGCAACGGCCGCAAGGGGCACGCGCGAGATCGTTTACCGCTATCTAGCCGAGCAAATTTTGGCGAGCCTGCCCGCGGATCAGCGCAGATTTTTGCTGGCGAGTTCCGTTTTTTCGTCATTCGACGGGGAGACCATCGAACGGTTGGGTGCGAGCGACCTTTTCGCAGCCGTTCGCCGCAACGTTACGTTCCTCACCGAAACGTCGCCGGGCGAGTTTCGCTATCACGATCTTTTCCGCGAGTTCCTCGAAAGCGAACTGCTGCGCAGCGGGCGCCCCGCGTGGCTTCAGGCGGCAGCCGACGGAGCGCGCCTGCTTGAATCGCGCGGCGCCGAGCGCGCCGCGTTGCTGCTCTATGCGCGCGCTTCCGATGCTGCGTCGATCGTGCGGATTCTCGAACGCTCGGGATTGGCGCTCTTCGAACGCGGCGAAGGTGCGGCGCTGCGCGCGGCGGTCGAGTCGCTTCCCGAAGGGCAGGCGCGCGGGAACGCGGTTGTGCAGGCGCTACGCGCGATGCTCGAGGCGGCGCGCGGCCATTTCGAAACTGCGGAGCCCGCTTTTTTGGCGGCGATCGAACGCTCGCGCGAACCCGCTCTGCGGCTGAAACTGGTGCACCGCTACGCCGTGGAGCTCGTACGAAACGGCCGCGACTGCATCGCCCTGCTCGAACCGGTCGCGCGCGACGCAGAGGTCCCAACTGAGTTGTTGCTGCCGATCCTCGGCACGCTTGCGACCGCCTATGCGGGCACAGGAGCCTTAAACAATGCGGAGCGCATGATCGCGCGCGCGCTCAAGCTCATGGATTCGGAGACTTCGGACGAAACTCGCGCGCGCATCTATCAGCAGGCCTCGTATATTTTTCAATTCAGCGCTACAGAGCGCGCACAAAAATATGCCGAACTCGCAATCGAGATCGCGGTTTCGCGAGACTTATACGATGTCGCCGCCCGGGCTTGCAGCGTCCTATTCGCAATCCTGTATAACGAAGCGCCGGACGCCGCCGGGCTCATCGAGATTTTAAATCGGCTCATTGACTTCGCGCGCAAAGGCGGAAGCGAACAAACCCGCCTTTACGGACTGATCGCGTATTACGATCTACAAGTTGAGCGTGGCGAGGAGTCCGCGCTGGCTGAGATCGATGTCGAGCTCGCGCAAACGCACGCGCTCCTTCCGCTGGCGAGCACCGAGATGCTGTTGCCTGCACGGGCTTTGCGCGAAACCTGGAGCGCGAATTTTGGCGGCGCGTACGACTTACTGGCACAAGCCGCCGGACGGCTCGAAAATCAAGAACGCCGGGCGTTCGTGACTGCGCTTATGGCATTATGCGCGTTCGCAGCGGCAAAGCCCGAAGAGGGTGACGCCGCGTTGCGCACAGCGAACCAACTGCTCGAGACGGCCGATTCCGGCAGCATGCAGGCCATTCGCGCACGCATTTTTCTGTCGATTGCCGAGCTGCTCCGCGGCCGCTCGAGCGAAGCGCACCGGCATCTCAGCGCGGCCGAACGCGCTATTCCACCGAAGGCGCACCAATTTCGCGCGTTTGCGCAGGCGACGCGCACCCTCTACAGGATGCAGTTGTCGGGAGATGGCGCGGCTGATTGGGAAGGCGTCTTGGCGCGTCTGCATGCTTGCCAAGCGGGCGGCCTTGCACGTATGTTGCGGGCCTTGCCCCGGCGTGCCGAATCGTTCGAAGGCTACAGCGGTCTGACCGGGTCGGAGCGCGACATACTGCGCATGCTCGCCACGGGCGCCAGCAGCAAGGAGATCGCCGCAAAATCGAGCCGCAGCTCGCAGACAATCGATACGCATATCCGGTCCATTTGCCGGAAGCTCGGGTGCAGCGGACGCCGCGAAGCCGTCGCGTTAGCGATGCGCCGTGGCTGGGTAGAAAGCTGACGCCGGGACGGAGCCTTTGCTTGCCTATGCGTCTGTTTGTCTTTATTGCGTTAGCCGCGCTCATCGAAGGGTGTGCGGGTGCTTCCCATGGGCTCATCCCGTCTGCACCGAATTCATCGGGCCGCTCACCGAACGACTACACGGCGGTCGCCCAAGACGCCGGCGCGGGCGCAACGGGTCTTCCGGGCGGGGCCGGGGCGACCGGCCTTCCGGGCGGAGCCGGCGCCACCGGACTTCCGGGCGGAGCTGGCGCGACTGGCCTCCCGGGCGCGCTGTTAGCGTGCTCGCCCGTGACGCTTTCGGGTCAGGCGGCGTGCACCATTGCAGTCAACATCACCGTTCCGCCGGTTTCCGACGCGCTGACGCCGTCCAATTTGCTGCCCGGCCTGCACCCCGCCGACTTGCAGGACGCCTATAAGCTTCCGTCCGCGCGCTCCGGCGGAACCGTTGCAATCGTCGACGCTTACGACGATCCGCTCGCCGAAACCGACCTCGCGATTTACCGTTCTGCGTACGGCCTGCCGCCGTGCACCACGTCGAACGGCTGCTTGCGCAAAGTCAATCAGCAGGGCGGAACGGGATCCTATCCCGCCGCAAACGCCGCGTGGGGCGAAGAGATCTCACTCGATCTCGACGTCGTGTCGGCCGCGTGTCCGAAATGTTCGATCGTCCTCGTCGAGGCAAACTCAGCGCAGATTGACGATCTCGGCGCGGCGGTCGATACCGCCGCTTCGATGGACGTTTCGGCGATCAGCAACAGTTATTACGCCGCCGAATGGTCGGGGGAGACGGCCGAAGACGTGCACTATCGTCATCCCGGCACTGCGATCACCGTGAGTTCGGGCGATCAGCGCGCGCCGTTCTATCCGGCAGCCTCGCAATATGTCACCGCCGTGGGCGGCACGACGCTTTCGGGCAGCGCCGGCGCATGGAACGAATCGGCTTGGGCGTACGGCGGGCAAGGCTGCAGCGCGTACGTCACACGCCCGTGGTGGCAAAAAAATATCTGTAAAACGCGCTCTACCGTCGACGTAGCGGCGGTCGCCGATCCGCAGACCGGCGCCTCGATGTACGACTCAGCCGCCGGCGGCTGGCTGGTCGCGGGCGGCACGAGCATCGGCGCGCCGCTCATCGCGGCCGCCTACGCGCTTTCGGGCAATCCCACCGGCCCGGCATATTCTTACGCGCACAGGGACCAGTTCAACGATATCGCTGCGTGGGGTTTCGATCTGGCGACCGGCCTCGGCTCGCCCAACGGCGTCGGCGGCTTCTAGCTAGCTGCCGAGTCCCGTTTCGGCGCGGGTCGTCTGACTCGTAGCCGAGGCGCGAAGCGCCGAGTCCTGAGCATTGTCGAAGGGGGAGGCCGGATGCCGCAGCAAGCGCGTGGCCAAGCGAAATGGGACTCGGCAGCTAAGCGGCTTTGGGGACCAGTAGTTCGACCGCGTCGTAGACGCGGAAGAGTCCGTCGAAGCCCGCCAGCGACAAGAGTTTGCGCACGAAGGCCGAGTTCACCAGAATGACGGCCGGTTCGAGCTTTCTGACCTCGCGGTAAGCGCGCAGTTCGAGCAGCGCCGCAAGCAGCGTGTCGGTGACGTGGCGCGCGCCCGAGAGGTTGATAACGACGTGCTCCGACGTATAGGCCGGCTCCAGCCTGGCGTGGAGTTGATCGAGTTTGTACGAGTCCCACTCGCCCGGTACTGAAATCATCATGGGTCGAGGATAGGCCACCCCGGGTCGCGCCGGCTCTACCCTATTTTTGGTATATGAGCGCCCCGTTGCCATTCATAGGCTGATGGTAAGGAGGAGCAAATCCATGAAGAAACTTGCAGCCCTGGCCGTCGCTTCCGTATTGTTGGCGGCGTGCGGAGGGCACGGCGGCTCGATGCCGCCGATGGGATCCATGCCGCAATCGCAGCTGGGCACGGGGAGCACAAAATCAGCGTCCATCGCCCAAGCGCCATCAGGTTGGGCCAGCACGGGAACACAAGCGATTCCGATCGCCAACGCGAGCGATCTCGGAGCCGCGAGCGCCTCGCAATCCATTACGGTCCGCGTCGGACTTCAATTACATAACATGCAGCAGCTGCAATCGCAGATCGCCTCGGGCAATGAGCTTGACGACGGCACTTTCATGGCGACGTACGCGCCGACCAGTTCGGACGTTTCGGCTGTGACGACCTATCTTCAAAGCCAAGGCTTCAGCAATATTACGGTCGCGCCGAATAACCTTATCGTCAGCGCGGATGGAACGATCGCCCAAGCGCAAACCGCGTTTAACACGTCGATCCATTCGTTTTCCGGCGGCGGCACGTCGTTCATCGCAAACATCGCGCCGGCATTCGTTCCGCAGTCACTGTCAGGAATCGTTGTCGCCGTTCTCGGCTTGAACAACATGCAGGCGTTCAAACCCACGCCGCAGGTCACATCGTGCCAAGTCTTCGGCGTCTCCACGCCGCCGCAGGAGTGCTTGCGCTTCTACGATCCGGCCACGTTCCAGAAAGCCTACGACGCGGCAGGCGTGCCCACGGGGAGCACCACACCGGTGGCGATCATGGCCGAAGGCGACGTCACGCAATCGATATCGGATCTTCGGCTCAACGAGCAAAAATTCGGATTGCCGCAAGTTCCCGTCAACGTCGTGCAGGTCGGACTCGCGAGCCCCGATACCTCGGGTGACGGCGAGTGGACGCTCGACACGGTCTATTCCAGCGGAATCGCGCAGAATCTGAAAGCACTCTACATCTACGACACGACCTCGCTCACGGACTCGGATATCGCCAACGAGTACAACAGTTGGGTCACGCAGCACAAAACCAAGATCGGCAATTCGTCGTTCGGCGGCTGCGAGTTCTTCCCGTTCCTCGACGGCTCGATGCTACTCGACGACGAGATTCTCGCGCAAGGCGCCGCGCTGGGAATGACGATGTTCGTCTCCACCGGCGACAACGGCGGCTACTGCAACAACTTCGTCAACACCAACGGCGCGCCGGGCGGCGCACCATTCACCGAGTATCCCGCATCTTCGCCGTATGCCGTTGCGGTGGGAGGCACGGACCTGTTCAGCAACGCCGACGGCAGCTACAAGGGCGAGAATTCCTGGGAAGCGGGCGGCGGCGGTTTGAGCCAATTCGAGTCACCGCCGTATTGGGAGCAGCAAGTGCAGCCCGTCAATAAAGCCGCGGGCTTCCGGGGACTTCCCGACATCGCCATGGATGCATCGATCGAAACCGGCGCCGAAACGTGGGGCGGTCAGGCCGCCAACGGCGCGTGCACGCCGTGCGTCACCGGCGGAACGAGCTTGGCCTCGCCGCTTGCGGCCGGAAGCTGGGCGCGGTTCGAATCGGCGCACGGGAACAGGCTGGGATTCGCGGCCGCGCTCCTCTACCGCGACTTCGAGCAACATAGCGCCGGGGCTACCCTGACGGGACCGCCCCCGACGGCGCCCTACGGCGGATTCCACGATATTCTCACGGGAACCAACGGGCTCTACACGGCGGCGCCCGGTTATGACTACACGACGGGACTCGGCAGTCTCGATCTCGCCGTGATGAATAGCCAGATCGGCAAATAAGATCCCCAAAGCGGGGCTGCAAGAAAGGGCGCCGCGTGGAGAGCACGGCGCCCTTTCATTCTATGGCGATAAGGTTATCGTCACGGACTTTCCGTAAGGTTTGGGACAGGCATTGCCGATGTATTTCGGACGGCCGCTGCCGTCGTCGCCGAATTCGGCTTTCAAGCAGGCGCCGGGACGCACTTTGAAGGTGGCCTTTCCGGCGGCGTTGGTCGTCTCCGTTTCGAGGCTGACGATCGTGTAGGCGGCTCCCATCGTATACATTCTGACGAATGCGTGTTTCGCGGGCGCGCCGTTCGGAAGCCGAACCGTAACGGAAACCGTCGCGCCGCTTGCCGCAACGCAGAAGGCAGTTCCAAGGAGAAACGCAACCGTCAAACTTGCTGCGGAGCGTGTCATTGACATACGAACCTCCCGTGTAAGCAGATCCTATTTATTGGGCAGCGGTTTGGCCGGGTTGCCGGCAACGCGCTGACCCGGCGGAACATCTTTGGTAACGACGGAACCTGCGCCGGTCAGCGCTCCGTCGCCGATCGTGATGGGAGCGATGAGCGACGTGTTCGATCCGATCATGACGTCGCGCCCGATGAGCGTCTTGTTCTTTTTCTTTCCGTCATAGTTGCAGGTGATCGTTCCGGCGCCGATGTTCGTCTCTTCGCCAATCTCCGCGTCGCCCAAATACGTGAGATGGCTGGCCTTCACGCCGCGCGCAAGTCGCGAGTTCTTGACCTCCACGAAGTTTCCGATGCGTACGTCTTGGGCGAGCCGCGAGTCGTTACGGATATGCGCGTAGGGACCGATGCTCGTGCGATCGCCCGCGCTCGAGTCGAAGATGGAGCTCTCGCGCACGGTGACATCGTCGCCCAACCGGGCGTTCGAGAGCCGCGAGTTCGGGCCGAGCATGCAGCGCTCGCCGATCTCGGACAAGCGGCCAATCGAAGTGTTCGGATAGATGACGGTGTCGCGCCCGATCTTCAGCTCCGGTTCGAGCGACGTACTGAGCGGATTAACGATCGTCACGCCATCGCGCATGTGCTGGGCACAAAGACGTATATTCATCTCCCTGCGCGCAAGCGCGAGGTCCGCGCGATCGTTGATGCCGATCACGTGAGCGGGGTCGGACGCCGCGACCGGCGCGACGCGCTTGCCCGAACGCACCAAATCCGCCACGGCATCCGTCAGGTAAAACTCTTTTTGAGCGTTGTCGTTGCGCAGCCGGCCGACGGCTTCGCGAAGCGCTCCTTCGTCGAACGCATAGATGCCGGCGTTGACTTCATCGATCTCCAACTCGGCGGAGCCGGCGTCGCGCGCCTCGACGATCCGTTCCACGCTGCCGTTGCGGCGCACGATCCGGCCAAAGCTCGACGGCAGCGGAACCCGCGCGGTGACCAGGGCTAGCGCGTTTCCGCCGTCTGATGCGGCCACCACCGCGCTGAAGATTTCAGCGTTGACCAAAGGCATGTCGCCGCACGCTACGAGCACGCGGCCGCCTTCCGGCTTCATTGCGTCCAGCGCGATGCGCACGGCATGGCCGGTTCCGAGCTGTTCTTTTTGCAGCACTCCCGTCGCGCCGAACTCACTGACGCGCTCCTGCAGTTCGGCGTTCGTCACGACGAAAATTTCCGTGACTCCGGCGGCGCGGAGAGCCTGCAGCACGTACCACAGCATCGGCCGTCCGCACAAATCGTGCAAGACCTTTGCTGTGTCGCTCTTCATGCGCGTGCCCTTGCCCGCGGCAAGCACGATAGCCCGGACGCTCATTTCGCCCACTCTTTAAGTTCGGACGACGAGACGCCCCCCAAAACTTCGAGCGCGACGCGCAAGCGCTCGCGCACGATATCGCGGCCCAGAATATCGATCGAATCATAGAGCGGTACGGACGTCGCGCTTCCCGTGATCGCGACGTAGAACGGGCGCGTTACGTCGCGCAGCTTCACATCCAGCTTCGCAGCAACATCTTTCAGCACCGCCTCGATATCCGCCGTCTGCCAACTCGTCAGCGCGTCGAAACCCCAACTGGCTAACTGCAGCGCTTTGCGCAGCGAAACATCGTCGAGCTTCGCGGTGCGCAGTTGCTCCGCCGTCACGCTCACGCGCCCCGCAAAAAAGAAGGCAAGCAGCGGTCCGAGGTCGCTCAGCCGTTCGATGCGCGGCTGTGCGAGCGCGGCAATCCGGCGCAACTTGTCGGTCTCTAGACCCCAGGCTTGCGCTTTGGTCATAAACCCGTCGAGATCGTTCCGCTCGCGGATGTACCGCCCGTTCAGCCAGTCGAGTTTCGAAACGTCGAAGACCGGGCCGCCCAGAGCGATGTGCTCGAGCGCAAAGCGATCGGTCATTAACTGTAAGTCCATGATCTCTTCGCCTTCGGGCGGCATCACGCAGAGCAATCCCAAGAAGTTCAGCAGCGCGTCGGGCAGATAGCCCATCGCCTTGTAAAACAGGATGCTCGTCGGATTCTTGCGTTTGCTCAGCTTGCTCTTGTCCGGATTGCGCAAGAGCGGCAGATGCAGCAGCTGTGGCGGCTCCCAGCCGAAATACTGATAGAGCAGCAAATGCTTGGGCGCCGAAGAGAGCCACTCTTCGCCGCGAAAGACGTGCGTGATCTCCATCAAGTGGTCGTCGACGACGTTCGCTAGGTGGTACGTCGGCATGCCGTCGGATTTCATCAGCACCTGCATATCGACGCTGCCCCAATCGATCTCGATCGCGCCGCGCCGCAAATCGTTTACGACGCACACGCCCTCGGCCGGCACACTCAATCGCACGACGTACGGAGCGCCGGCCGCCTCTTTCTTCGCGACCTCATCGGTGCTCAGGCTCGTGCACAATCCGTCATAACGCGACGGCAGCTTCGAAGCGCGCTGCGCGGCGCGCATATCTTCGAGCCGTTCGGGCGTACAGAAGCATTTGAATGCGTTGCCGCCGGCCAACAGTTTTGCCACGTGTTCGCGGTAGATCTCCGAACGCTCGCTCTGACGATACGGCCCGTGCGGACCGCCCACGTCCGGCCCTTCGTCCCAGCTCAAGCCCAGCCAATGCAGCGAATCCAGAATCGCCTGCTCGGATTCGCGGGTGCTGCGCGCGCGATCCGTGTCCTCGATGCGCAGCACGAACTTGCCGCCGTTTTTCTTGGCGAAGCAGTAGTTGATTAGCGCGACATAAGCGGTGCCGACGTGCGGATCGCCGGTCGGCGACGGCGCGATACGCGTCCTAACGGTCAATCTTGCTCAGCCGTCAGCCGACGAGTTCGCGGCGGTTGCCGCATTCGCGCTGGACGAATTTGATGATGTCGGCGAGCGGAGCGCCGGGCGTAAAGATTTCGCGCACGCCGATGCGCTTGAGTTCTTCCGCATCCTCGGGCGGGATGGTGCCGCCGCCGAAAAAGACGATGTCTTGGGCGTTCTGCGCTTTGAGCTGTTCGACGATGAGCGGAAAGAGCGTCATGTGCGCGCCGCTGAGGATTGATAGGCCGATGCCGTCGGCGTCTTCCTGGATCGCCGTCTGCACGATCTGCTCGGGAGCCTGGAAGAGGCCCGTGTAAATGACTTCCATCCCGGCGTCGCGCAGCGCGCGCGCGATCACTTTGGCGCCGCGATCGTGCCCGTCGAGACCGGCCTTCGCAATGACGACGCGCAGCGGTCTAGCCATGCGGAGGATCTTTCTCGCGTTCGAGCTCGAGGCTTAGGCGCAGCGCCTCTTCAAGCTTGGCCATCACTTCTTTGAGCGTTGCGGCTTCGGCGTCGCGCTGTTCTTGGGTCAGCGCGGCCATTAGAATGCCACTTTCTCGGTGTAACGGCCGTAGACGCCGGCCATCGCTTCGACGATCTCACCTTCGGTGAGGTAGGCTTTCACGCAGTCGATCAGATGCGGCATCACGTTGTCGTTCGGATCTGCGCAGGCTTTCTTCAGCCGTTCGAGCGCTACTTGGGCAGCGTTCTGATCTCGATTGCGGCGAACATCCGCGACCGAACGCGCTTGCTCGCGCTCCATCTCAACGCCGATGCGAAGCAGTTCGATGTCTTGCCGTTCCTCCGGCTTTTCGAAGGCGTTGACGCCGACCAGAATACGATCTTTCGTTTCGAGCGACCGCTGATAGCGGTAGCTCGCGTCGGCGATCTCGCGCTGGAAGAACCCGGCCTCGATCGCTTCGATCACGCCGCCGTACTCCTCGATGCGTTTGAAGTACTCTTCGGCTTGACGCTCGAGTTCGTTCGTGAGCGCTTCGATAAAATACGAGCCGCCCAGCGGATCGACCACGTTCGTCACGTTCGTTTCATACGCGAGCACTTGCTGGGTGCGCAGCGCGATTTCGGCGGCCTTTTCCGACGGCAGCGCAAGCACTTCGTCCATCGAGTTGGTGTGCAGCGACTGCGTCCCGCCGAGGACGGCGGCCAGCGCTTCGTATGCGACGCGCACAATGTTGTTTTCAGGCTGCTGCGCGGTCGCGCTGCAGCCGGCCGTTTGGGTGTGGAAACGCATCTGAAGCGAACGCGGATCCTTCGCGCCATAGCGATCGCGCATGTGCCGCGCCCAAATGCGGCGCGCGGCCCGGAACTTGCAGATCTCTTCGAAGAAATCGATGTGCGAGTTGAAGAAAAACGAAAGGCGCGGCGCAAAAGAGTCGACGTCCATTCCCGAGGCAACGCACGCTTCGACGTACGCGAATCCGTCGGCGAGCGTGAAAGCCAATTCTTGCGCGGCCGTCGAACCGGCCTCGCGAATGTGATAGCCGCTGATGGAGATCGTATTCCAGCGGGGCATCTCGTCGCGGCAGAAGCGGATCATGTCGACGATCAAACGCATATGCGGACGCGGCGGAAAGATCCACTCTTTCTGCGCGATGTACTCCTTGAGGATATCGGCCTGAACCGTCCCGCCGAGCTTTACGCGCGGAACGCCTTTTTTCTCGGCTGCCGCCACGTACAGCGCTAGCGCGATGCAGGCCGGTCCGTTGATCGTCATCGACGTCGTGATGTCGCCCATGTCGATGCCATCGAAGAGCGTTTCCATGTCGGCGAGCGAGTCGATGGCGACGCCGCATTTGCCGACCTCGCCGCGCGCTTGCGGCGCATCGGAATCGAATCCCATCAGCGTCGGCATATCGAAGGCGACCGACAATCCGTGCTGGCCGTGCGAAAGCAAGAAGTGGTAACGCTCGTTGGTTTGTTTGGCGTTGCCGAAGCCGGCGAACTGGCGCATCGTCCACAAGCGGTCGCGGTACATGTTGGAATGAATGCCGCGTGTGTACGGATAGATCGAAGGCCAGCTCAGATCGCGTGCGAGATCGAGCCCGGCATCTTGCGGCCCGTAGATTGTCTTTAAAGGAAGGTCGGAGATCGTGCGGTCGACCGCGCCGGAGCCGGCACCTTTCCGGCGCTTGCCCTGAGCGGAAGTTCTCTCCCACATTTTTTCCTGCGCGCCGAAGTCGTTCTCCGGCTGCGCGCCCGGGCTGTCCGGGCGTTCGATCATTTTTGCCAATCTAGTCCTCGAGCGGCGGGGTCTAAAGCCTTCCCCTAGGTGCCGTCGCAATCCCGGGCCGCGATCAGGGCCTGCTGGATAAGGCTCCGGCCTTGGGC
This sequence comes from Vulcanimicrobiota bacterium, assembly GCA_013036095.1. Lineage (GTDB taxonomy): Bacteria > Vulcanimicrobiota > Vulcanimicrobiia > Vulcanimicrobiales > Vulcanimicrobiaceae > Rubrimentiphilum. The sequence continues at coordinate 110,014 of JAAXCW010000006.1, read as the reverse complement.
GACGAGGGCCGCGTTCAACTGGGAGAGCCGGTCGTACTTCAAAATGTGCAAGCTGACGACGGCCGGCGGTTTATCCGATAGCCGCGGATCGTAATCAGCCGGCAGGCTGGGCGGCGGCGTCGTGACCTGCGGCGGCGCCGCGGGCACTGCGGCATTCGGCATTGTGTCGAGTCCCGGCGTTCCGAAGCTGCCGGAGCCGCCGGTCGCGCCGGTTCCGAAATCATTGCCGAGCGTCTTCAGCATATCCGTTCCGTAGTTGTCGACGATCGTGCCGTAGATCTCGGCGTAGCGATCGGCTGTGGCGCGCTCGATGTCGACGACGTTCTGCGCACGCTGCCGGAGTGCGTCCACCTTGGGAACTTTGCCCTCCGGGTAGCTCGCATATGACTCCTGCAAAAGCTGCTCGATTCCGTGGATCGCGCCGATTAGGTTCGTGCTTTCCTGATCGATCTTTCCGGCGTAGAGATCCACGCCGTCCTGCAGCTTGGTCTTGGAGTATTTGGCCAGCTGCAGCTCGTCTTTCTTTATCTCGGCCACGGAATGCCGGTACTGCGCCTGCATGCGCGCTAGCGGCAAAACGACTTTGTGCAGCGTGCTGCAAACGGGGCTGACGCGTTCCTGGATGATCGTCGGCGGCGGCATGAAAACCGGATATGGTTTGGGCGACGGCGTAGCGGCGGCAACCACCGCGAGTACGAATTGCAGCATTTAGACCCCGTCGCAGTCGTGCGCAGCGACGAGCGCTTGCGCTTCGAGCGCAGGGCCTTCGCGGCGGAGCAATCTTTGCAAGCCGGCAAGCGGCGTATATTTGAGTGCGCGCAGGGCGAGCCCACCCGGCGGCAGGCTTGAGAGCCGCGGATCGTTATCCGCGTCCGGCGCGCCGCCTTCACGCGTGACAACCGCCGGCGGCGTCTGGGGTGGTCCCGACGGGCGCGAGCTGCCGGCGAAACTGTCCAAACCGCTCTCAATCTCCTTCACCTGATCGTTGTCGACGATCGCGCCGTAGGCGCCCGCATACTGATTAGCGAGAACGCGCTCTATGTCTACGACGTTCTGCACGCGCTGCCGCAGCGCGTCGACCTTCGCGTTCGTCCCTTGCGGATAGGCCTGATAGGACTTGAGGAGCTGATTCTCCACGTCGTGGATATTCGCGAGCAGGTTCGTGGCGAGCATGTCGTTTTGTGCGACGCGAATCATGACGCCGTCGCGCAATTTCGTATCCTGGTATTTCCATATCAGGACCTCGTTGGACCTGATCGCCCCGGTAAGCGCGCGGTTCTTGATGTTCATTTGCGCAAGCGGAACGACCAACTGATGCAGCGCGGTGCAGACGGGACTGACGCGCTCGCGAATGATGGTGGGGGGCGGAGTGATCACGTTAACCCTTTAACCGATGCGCGCACGTGCGGCGCCCGAGCCGGCTCGTCCAAAATTTCGGATGAAACGCCGAAAGCATGGAGCACCCGTTCGGCGGCGGCATACGGATCGACTCCGGAAGCAAGGTCGCTGCCGAGTTGGCGGTCCAGTTTGCGTTCGAGCTGGCCAAGGGCCAGTTGCCGGACCTGGTGCGCAAACGCTTCGCGCCGCTTCTCGTCGAGCTCGCCCGACTCGCGCAGGTATGCAACGTGCCGCTCGACGCCGGGCCAGAGCTCGTCGATGCCTTCGCCGCTCGTAGCCTGCATCATGATCAGCTCCGGGACCCATCCCGTGAAGTCGAGCATCTCCATCATCGAACGAATCTCGTGCTTGAGTTGATTCGCCATCGGGTGGTCCTTCTTATTGACCACGAAGATGTCGGCGATCTCCAATATTCCGGCTTTGAGCACTTGAATGCTGTCCCCACTGCCGGGCTGCAGCGCGACGATCGTCGTTTGCGCGAGCTCGGCGATCTCGATCTCGGATTGTCCCACCCCGACCGTCTCGATGATGACCACATCCATGCCGAACGCGTCCATCAGCAGCACGGCGTCGGCAGTCGCTCCGGCAAGGCCGCCCAGATGCCCGCGGCTGGCCATCGACCGGATAAAAACTTCGCTGTCCGTAAAGTGTTCGGTCAACCGAATGCGATCGCCCAACAACGCCCCGTGCGAAAACGGAGAACTCGGATCGACCGATACGACGCCGACGCTCTTGCCGAGCGAACGCACTTTGCGGACGAGCGCGTTGCCGAGCGTGGATTTGCCGACGCCCGGCGGACCCGTCAGACCGATCGTCAGCGCGCGCCCCGTTTTCGAAAAAAGATGGCGGACGAGTTCGGCTCCCCGCCCGGACTCCGCGCGGCTGATCGCGCGCGCCAGCGCGCGTGGGGAACGGGCGCGGAATTGCCGCAAGAGGTCGGAGTGATCGCCTGGATTGTCCACGTTCGAAGGATTGCCGCCACGCTGACGGTTGTCCTTGCCTTCTCCGGCACGCCTGCGAACGCGCAAACACTGATCGTTCCGCTGACGGGCCATCGTGCCCGCGCGATCGAACCGGCCTCGCTCTTTCACACACTCTTCTCAGATTTTTTCAGCGAGCGCGACGGCACGACGTACGTGCAAACCGGCGACATTCCCGCGATGTGGCTGCGCGATTCTTCCGCCCAAACGATTCCTTATGTGCGGTTCGCTCCGGGATATCCGATCCTGGCGGTGCGATTGTTGGGCGTCATCGAACGCAACGCGCGCAACGTGGCTTCGGATCCGTACGCGAACGCATTTACCGCCGGCTATCGCATCTGGGAGCGCAAATGGGAAGCGGATTCGCTGGCGTGGCCAGTTCTGATGGCGTGGGTGGTCCGGCAGCAAACCGGCACGCGCGCACTTTTTAGCAGCGGCTTTCATCGCGAACTGCGCGCGAGCGTCGCCACGTGGCGTTGCGAACAGCTGCACGCGAGCTGCAGCCGGTACCACACCGAGCTGCAATCCCAACCGTTTAACCCCAGCACGGGAATGATTTGGACCGCATACCGTCCATCCGACGACGCCGTTCGTTATCATTTCAATATTCCGCAGGAAGCCATCGCGGCGATCGCTCTGCGTATCATCGCATCCCTCGCGGTCGACGGGTATGGTGACCGGAATCTGGCAAACGAAGCGAATTCGATGTCGGCGCAGATCGAGAACGGTATCGACCTCTACGGACGGGCCTGGCGTCCCGAGTTGGGTGGCTGGGTCTATGCCTACGAAACCGACGGCTACGGCGCGCAACTCTTTGCCGACGACGCCAACATTCCGAACCTCACCGCAATGCCATACATCGGGTGGTCGCCGGCTTCGGATCCGATCTACTTGAACACGCGCGCATTCGCGCTTTCTGCGGGCAACCCGTGGTATTACAAAGGAATATACGCGTCCGGATTAGGCAGCGAACACACGCCGCCGGGATATGTGTGGCCACTCGGCATCATCGGACGGGCGCTCACCGCAACGTCATCGCAAGAGATCGCGGCAAGCGTAACGACGCTAGCCGAAACGGATAGCAAGGACGGCCTGATCCACGAAAGCTTTAACGGCAACGCATACTGGGCTTTTACGCGAGCCGAATTCGGCTGGGCGAACGCGCTCTATGCCGAACTTCTTTTCCGTACGCTGGCCGGATTTTCGGCGGCACCCCTGACGAGCACCGGCACTACGGTCGGCACGCCCGCCATCGTCGGTGCGCCGGGCGTGCAGCTTTACAATACGACGCTGATCTATGCGGCGCTGGATCAGCTGTTGGTCGAAGCTGATGGCCGGACCATCGTGCCGGGAGCCCCTGCAATGGTCATGACCCGAAGCGCCGGCAGCGCTCCCCGTACTGAATCAAAGCGCGCGCGAAATCGTCCTCGCTAAAATCCGGCCACATGCACGGCAGTGTCAGCAATTCCGTGTACGCGAGCTGGAAGAGCAGAAAATTGGAAACGCGAAAATCTCCGCCCGTGCGGATCAGCAGATCGGGATCGGGCTGATGGGGAGCATAGAAGCGGCGCCGCAAAGTGGATTCGTCAACGTCGCGCGCACGCAAACTTCCCGACTCGATGTCATGGGCGATTGAACGCACCGCGCGGATGATCTCGGCGCGACCGCTGTAATTGAGCGCGAGGTTCAGCGTTAACCGGCGGTTGTGGGCGGTCGCCCGCACGAGCCTCGCAAGCGCCGCTCTCGCCGGTCGCGGAAATTCGCGGATATCCCCGACGATCTCGACCGCGACGCCTTGCCGCCGGAGCGCCGCGAGCTCGGTCCGGGCGAAGATCGTGCAGAGCTGCATTAGCGCGAGCACTTCAGAGGGATCGCGCGCCCAATTTTCGGTCGAGAAACCGTAGACGGTCAGCATTCTCACGCCGGCCGCAAGCGCGGCGCGGACCGCGGCGCGCAGCGCGCCGACTCCGCGGCGGTATCCTTCGGCTGCGGGCAAGCCGCGACTCCTGGCCCAGCGGCGGTTTCCGTCCATGATCACCGCCACGTGGACGGGGATCGCGGATTTAACTGCCGCCTGCATCGCCATATTTACTTTGTACCACAAAGTAAGTGACCCGGGCAAGCGGGACCGGCCTCTCCAGACGCTAACCATACCGCCCTCATGGACCTTGGTTACTGCAGATACGCGACCGTCTCAGGCGATCGCATCGCATTCGTATGCGAAGACGACGTCTGGATCGCGCCGCTCGCCGGCGGCGCGGCCGCGCGTCTTACTGCGACTCCCGGCGTTTGCAGCACGCCGCGCTTCTCACCGGATGGTTCGCAGATCGCGTTTGTCGCAACCGACGAAGGCAATGCGGAAGTCTACGTCGTGCCCACCGCCGGCGGAAAGCCACGCCGTTTAACCTTCCTAGGCGGGACGCTGACACTTGTCAGCGGATGGACGCCCGACGGTTCGGAGATTCTGTTCGTCTCGAATCCCAACGCTTGGTACGAACGCGACACGCTAGGCTTTGCAGTATCGCCAGCCGGCGGAACGCCGCGGCCGCTCGCTTTGGGACATATGCGCGCGATCGCACCAGGCCCCGGAACGCGTATGGCCGTCGGTCGGAACGCCGACGATCCGGCGCGCTGGAAGCGCTACCACGGCGGAACCTCCGGCGAGATTTGGATCGACGCGACGGGCGAAGGCGAATTCGAACATCTCGCGCTGCCCAACGGCAATCCCGTTTGGCCGATGTGGATCGGCGACCGGATCTATTTCGCTGCCGATCACGAAGGCTTTGGGAACATCTATTCTTGCTCGTTGGACGGCATCGACGTGCAGCGCCATACGCATCACGGCGAATACTACGCGCGCTTTCCATCCACTGACGGAACGCGCATCGCCTACACCGCGGGCGGAGCGCTCTTCTGCTACGACGTCACGACCGGAAAAACGCGCGAACTCGACGTCACCATGCCATCGGCAGCCTCGCAAACCGTGCGCAAGTTTTTGCCGGGAACGCAGACGCTTGACGAATTCGCGCCTTCGCCCGACGGGACCACGTTGGCTTTGATCGTGCGCGGACAGCCGTTTACGATGCCGTTCTGGGAAGAAGCGCCAGTCGGACACGGGTCGGGCAGCAAAGTGCGTTACCGCTGCATCGCGTGGATGCAAAACGGGCGTTTCGCCACGACGACCGACGTCAACGGCTTCGAGCAGATCGCGATACACGAGATCGACGGATCGAAGGAACCGCTCTTGGTCACGACCGGAGACATCGGGCGCGTCACCGAGCTCGCCGCTTCGCCCGTCAAGGACGTCGTCGCGTTTGCGAACCACCGTTACGAACTGATTGCAGTCGACGTGCGCGACGGCAAGCCACGCGTGCTCGACAAGAGTGTAGGAAATCGCATCGCCGGGCTCGCGTTTTCACCCGACGGCCGCTATCTCGCCTATACGTGGTCTCCGCTAGATCAAGCCGTTTCAATCATTCGCGTCGTCAAACTGAAGTCGGGCGAAATTCACGACGTCACACCGCAGCTGCGCGCCGATCAGAGTCCGGCGTGGGATCCCGAAGGCCGGTACCTCTATTTCATCTCCACGCGCGATTTCGATCCGGTCTACGACGCGCTGCAGTTCGGCTTGAGCTTTCCACAAGCGCAGCGGCCGTTCGTCGCGACGCTGCGCACCGACGTGCCCAATCCGTTCACGCCGAAGCCCAAACCCGTTCACCGCGACCTCGATCACGATCGCGACGGACAGGAGAAAAAGAAAGATTCGGGGCCGCCGCGCGTCGAGATTGACTTCGACGGCATACAGGGGCGGATTTTGGCTTTCCCGGTGGACGAAGGCGAGTACGATCAGATCGCAGCCGTCCGCAACCGCGCGCTGTTCACCAAGTTCGAAGTGCGCGGCATCAAACCGCAGTCGCGCTCGTGGGATGAAGAGGACGTGGCCGGAACACTGATGGCTTACGATTTCGAAACGCAGCGCGTCGCGACCGTTGCCACCGACGTCTGCGAGATCGCGCTCGCGGCCGATCATCACACGCTGCTGTACCGTTCGCACGAGAAACTGCGCGCGATCGACGCGCTCGCCGAACTGCCCGAAGATCACGACGATCCGAAACCGCCGTCCGAACCGGGGCGCAAGAGCGGCTGGATCGATCTGGATCGCATCAGCGTCGAGATCGAGCCGCGCGACGAGTGGCGGCAAATGTACCGTGAAGCGTGGCGGCTGCAAACCGAGCACTACTGGCTTGAAGACATGGCGGACATCGACTGGGATCGCGTGCGCGACCGCTACGAGGCCGTGCTCCCGCGCGTGCGCACGCGCGCCGAGCTTTCGGATCTCATTTGGGAGATGCACGGCGAACTCGGCACGTCGCACGCTTATGAATACGGCGGCGATCTGCGCGAGCCGCCCCAATACCGCCGCGGATTTCTCGGCGCCGATTACGTCTTCGACAAGGCCGTGGGAGGCTGGCGCATCACGCAAATCTTGCGCGGCGACTCGTGGAATCCGCAGAGTGATTCGCCGCTGGCCGAGCCCGGCTTAAACGTTCGCGAAGGCGACGTGCTCGCCGCCATCGGCGGAAAGAAGCTCGACCGCGAGTTCGGTCCGAACCACGCTCTGGTCAACGCCGCGGGGCGCGAAGTGAGCATCGTCATCCGCTCCGGATCGCACGAGCGGCACATCACGGTGAAAACGCTTGCGAGCGAGCAAAGCTTGCGCTACCGCGCGTGGGTGGACGCGCAGCGGAAATACGTGCACGAAGTGACCGGCGAGAAGATTGGTTACCTCCACATTCCGGACATGGGGCCGTGGGGATTTTCGGAATTTCACCGCGGTTATCTCTCCGAGTTCGATCGCAGCGGGCTGATAGTGGACGTGCGGTACAATCGGGGCGGCCATGTGTCGCCGCTGCTGCTCGAAAAGCTCGCCCGCAAACGCGTAGGTTACGACGTCGCGCGCTACAGCCAAAAACCGTTTCCTTATCCGCCCGAATCGGTAGCCGGACCGCTCGTCGCGATCACCAATCAGTTTGCCGGATCGGACGGCGACATCTTTAGCCATTGTTTCAAGCTTTACAAACTCGGACCGCTCGTCGGAAAACGCACCTGGGGCGGTGTCGTGGGCATTAACCCCTATCACCGTCTGGTCGACGGCACGATCACCACGCAGCCTGAGTTTTCGTTCTGGTTCAAAGACGTCGGCTGGAAGGTCGAGAATTACGGAACCGATCCCGACTACGACGTGGAGATCGCTCCGCACCATTACCGCGAAGGCAAGGATCCGCAGCTCGATTTCGCGATCAGGCTCGTGCTCTCGGCAGCGGAAAACTTCCACGAAGCTTATCCGGATTTGGCTACGCGCCAGTCACTTTCGCTTCCGGCTCTTCCGTAATGTCTTGCGCTGCCAGCTAGATCGGCTTAATCTGTGCCGCCGGAATGAATTTTAACCGGCGGAGCAGAGCCGTGTCGTTCGTGACGTACTGGATGAAGCCGGCAACTTGCGCACTCGGCTGACCGTTGGTGAACATGTGCTCGTATGACCAATACTTGTAACGTCCGTTCAAGACGTTTGCGTCCGCGGGTGCAACGCCGTCGATCGATATCGCCGTTTGCGATCCCGGTTTGACGTAAGCCATTCCCACGTATGAAATCGCGCCGGGAGTTTGCGCGACCATGGCGGCGACGGTACCCGAAGAGTCTTGCGTCAAGCCGCCTTCCGACGGTTCGTGTCCGCCGAGAATATTTTGCACCAGAACGGCGCGCGTGCCCGAGCTGCGCGGCCGGTTGATGACGGTAACCGGCGCGCTTCTTCCGCCCGCTTGACTCCAGTTCGTGATCTTTCCGCCGAAGATGTCGCGGATTTGCGCTATGCTCAGATTCTTCACGCCGGTTTGCGGATTGACCACGATGCCGAACGTGACGACGGCGACCTGGTGATCGACTAAACTCGGCTCGCCCCGCGCGGGTATATCGGAGTCGCCAACGTCGACCGCCCGCTGCGCCACCTGGGTGATGCCGACGCGCGATCCTCCGCCCGCCACGCTGATCTTCACGTTCGCGTGTGCGTTCTGATAATCGACAGCCGCCTGTTTCACCAGCGGGAGCAGCGCGGTTGAGCCGGAGATCGAGATCGAGCCCGGCGTTCCGGCCGCGCCGGTCGCGCTGCCCGACTGCGAGGAGCTGCACGCCGCGAGCAGCAGCGCGAAGGTTGGAACGGCAATCTTGTACGTCATCGTGCGGTGGTACTTGATCGTCATCGCGGAACCTCCATCGTTTGGCGGATGAATTGCATGAGCACCGGGTAGACGATATCGGTCCGCGGAGTAGCGTTTTGCGGATCGATGATGTCGTGGTTTGCGGGTAGATCGGTAAAACGGTAGGCTTGCGTGAAGTCGCGGCGGTAGCGTTGCCACGCCAGTCCAACGCTATCGGCGGCGCGGTAGTTGACCGCCGGGTCCCGCTCGTTTGTGATTATCGTCGCGCGGCCCGCCGCGAACGGCGCCGCGCGGGACGCGTCCCACACATCGCCGCCAATCAGCAAACACTCTCCGAGCGCGTGCGTCGAAAACCGGGGATATCCCGTCGGCGGCAAGATGTTCTCTTTGTTGCGCGGATCCCACCAGACGAATGCGTTGGGCAGTTTGCGCATTGCAGCGCCCATGAACCGGCTGGGACGATACCCGAGTTTGAGCAGCGCGAAGACCGGACTGACGGCGATTGCGTGTGCCACGTCACCGCGGTGCTGCGCGAAGTACGCACAAAGCAAGCCGCTCGTCGAGATTCCGAGCACGCAGACGCGCTCGCCCAAGCCGCATGCGATATCTACGGCCTCGGTTGCTGACGAGAGCAGCATCTGGGCCGTCAGCCGCGCGAGCCGGGTCGTCATGCGATCCCGGTCGCCCTGTTCGGGGAGGCGCGGCACGAAGACGTTCGCGCCGAGGTTTCGAACAAGCGGAGCGAACTGCACGTACTGACCGGGATGATTCGTTAGCCCGTGAAGCAACACGACGGCAAGTTGCGTGCGCTCGCCGTAGTCGTGCAATTTTGTGTACGCCTCGGGCAGAATGCGCGGGTCGCGATCGAGAGCTGTAAATTCTTCGATGCGCTCCATCGCCTCTGCATACGACCGCGCCGGAGACGGAGCGACCATCAGCGGCATTTTGCATACCTGAAGCAGGTCGTGACGTGATCGTTGACCATGCCGACGGCCTGCATGAACGAATAACAGATCGTGGACCCCACAAACGTAAAGCCCCGCCTCTTCAAGTCAGCGCTCAGCTCGTCGGATTCCCTGCTCGTCGCCGGGACCCGCGAGCGCGCGGTGCGGCGAGCGCAGAGTGGTTTGCCGCCGACAAAAGACCACAGATAAGCGTCGAAGCTGCCGAACTCGCGTTGCACGCGCAGGAAAGCCTTTGCGTTTTTCACGGCTCCCCGCACTTTCAGACGGTTGCGGACGACGCCGGGGTTTTTCAAAATATTTTGGAGTCTCGTTTCGCTGAATTTCGCAACAAGCCGCGGATCGAAGTTCGCGAAGAGTTTGCGGTAGTTGCCGCGCTTTGACAAAATGGTGTTCCAGCTCAGTCCCGCCTGCGCGCCCTCGAGCAGCAGAAACTCAAAGTGAACGCGGTCGTCGTGCACGGGAACGCCCCACTCGCGATCGTGGTAGGCGATCGCGGCTTCGGTAACGGCCCACGAGCAGCGCTTTCGGGAATCAGCCATCTATCAACTCCACCAGACGCGGCTGCAAACGCAGCGCGATATCGGGATATCGTTTCGGTTCGATCACGTCGTGCGCGAACGGCAAGTCACGAAAACGCTCGATCCGCACGTTCGCGCCATGCGCCTCCCAGAGTTTGGCGAGCTTGACGGCGGCGCGGTTGCTGACGGCGGGTTCGCGAACGTTCATCGCCACGATCAATTCCTTGGCGGCCGGCGGCCGGACGCGCGCCGAATCCATCAGTTCGTACGCGAGATTCAAACCCTGCGCGAGCGCGTGCGTGGAATAGCGCGGATACCCGTGCGCCGGCAGCTGCTTCTCGCGCAGCCACGGATCCCACCAAAAGAAACGGTTCGGAAAATGCAGCGCTGCGCGCGCCGCGAATTGGCCCAGGCGCGTCGGCATCCAGAGGAGCCCTAAGAACGGAACGATCGCCACGGCTTTGTGCAGCGGTTCGGATTGCGCCAAGCACGCGGTCAGCAATCCGCCCAAAGAAAAACCGGCAACGCTCACCTCTTCACCCAAGCCGCGCGCGACTTGGAGAGAGTCGCGCATGCACGCTTTCAACTGTTCAGCCGTCATGCCGGCGAGCGCGCCCGACATACGATCTTCGCGCCCGTGCTGCGGAAGGCGCGGAACGAATACGTTGTGACCGCGTTCATGAAGCGCGCGCGCGATGCCGATCAGCTGCGGCGGGCTCGCACTCAGCCCGTGAAATAAGAGTATTGCCCGCCGCGTGCGGCGTCCGTGATCGAAGACGAGCGAACGCCCCAGCTCGCCGATTTCGGCGCTGTCGCGAGAACGAAAACGCGCGAGACCCTCTTGCGCGCTACAGTACGATGCATCATTCATGAAGAAAGAGGGAACGCTCTTAAAGCGGACGGAACCGCTTTCCTACAATGCACGACACCGATCGCAACGCTGCGGCTTTCATCGAACTCGAAGACCGCTACGGCGCCCATAATTACCAGCCGCTCGATCTCGTCGTCGAGCGGGCGGAGGGCGTGTGGCTCTACGACGGCGCCGGAAAACGCTATCTCGATTGTGTGAGCGCATACTCAGCGGTAAACCAAGGACACTGTCATCCCCGCATCCGCGTGGCGCTCGAAGAGCAAGCCAACAAAGTCACCTTAACATCGCGCGCGATGCGCAACGGTAAGTTAGGACCGTTTCTCAAGCGCTTAACGGAGTTTTGCGGATACGAATCGGCGCTGCCGATGAACACCGGCGTCGAGGCCGTGGAGACGGCGATCAAACTCGCCCGGCGTTATGCGTACGAACGCAAACGCGTCGCCGCGGACAGCGCCGAGATTGTCGTTTTTGCCAACAACTTTCACGGGCGCACCACCACCGCGATCAGCGCCAGCACAACCGAACAATACCGTCACGATTTCGGACCATTCATGCCGGGATTCGTTCCGGTTCCGTTCGGCGACTACGACGCGCTGGCGGCGGCGATCAGCGAACGCACGTGCGCGATTCTGGTCGAACCGATTCAAGGTGAAGGCGGCGTGATCGTTCCGCCGCCGGGTTTTTTGAAGCGCGCCTGGGGTTTGTGCCGCGAACACCGTGTGCTGTTCATGGCGGACGAAATCCAGACCGGGCTCGGCCGCACGGGCGATTTGTTTGCATGCGATCACGACGGGATTAAACCCGATGTCATGATCGCCGGAAAAGCATTGGGGGGCGGATACTATCCCGTCTCCGCAATGCTTGCAAGCCGAGATCTGATGAAACTCTTCGGACCGGGCGATCACGGCAGCACCTTCGGCGGAAACCCTTTGGCGTGCGCGGTCGGCTTGGCTTCGCTCGACGTGATAGAAAGTGAGAATCTCCCAGCTCGCGCGCGCTACGCCGGAGCGAAGCTCGTGCGCGGACTGCGCGAGCTCGCTTCACCGGCTGTCGAAGAGATCCGCGGACGCGGACTGTTGATCGGTCTGCAGCTCACCGTACCCGCGCGGCGCTTGGCGGAACTGCTCATGGAGCGCGGGGTCGTCGCGAAAGACACGCACGAAAACGTGCTACGCATCGCTCCGCCACTGGTGATCGAAGACGCCGAGATCGACCTGTTGCTCTCGGCGATGGACGGCGCGCTTAAGGCAGCTCTTTAAACGACTGCTTGAGCCTAAATTCGCTGGCGGGATATTTCGCCCGCAGCATAGCCCATTGGTGCAGCAGTTCGTTGCCTTCCGGATCGCGCCGGTAGCGCGTAACTCCTAAATAGTATTGCGCTTCGGGCGCGGCCATCGCCGTCGGAAAACGTTTGAGCAGCTCGACGTAGGATTCTTCGGCTGCATCGAATTCACGCAACCGCAAGTGCGCCTGCCCGATGCTCGCGAGCGCCCGCGCCGCAAATTCAGCCGGAGGAAGATAGCCTTGCCATTCTTGGAGCACCTCGCCGTCGCCATTCAAGAGGCGAATATCCGGCGTCCAAATGTGGTGATATCGCTTGAGCAGCGATTCGTGTTCGGATTTGGAGTTATCGATCTGAACCGGAACGCACCGGTTCACGATCTCTGCGACGAACGTTTCGGGATACGTCACGGTATCCAGCGCTTGGCATCCCCCTCAACCCGGGTTGAAGACGTCGAAGAAGACCAGCTTCGAATCGCGCTTCGCCTCTTTTAACGCCTCGTCAAAACCTTTGCGCCAAGAAATCATGTATTTGCTCTCTTTCGCCGGCCCGCGATCGCAGGGAGCTCAGCTACGCCTTATGAAGATTTTGCCCTGTTAGGGGGTTCCCGATGGTTCTATCCATTCTATTTGCCATCACGCTGCAGCCGGCGACGGCCGCGCCGGCCGCCCCATGCAATCGAGATGCAATCGTAACGCAGCAAGTCACTCCGGATTATCCGCAGTCTGCGCGAGCGCTCGGTCTGGGACGAGTAACCGCCGTCATTCGCGTCTATCTTACGCGGCAGGGTAAGGTTGCCGGCGTGCGCGTGGTCAATTCGACCGGTAATGCCGATATCGATCAGGCCGCTCTCCGGAGCGCCGCCGCCTCGACGTATCTGCCACGGATAAAAAAGTGTAAGCCGACGTTCGGTCTCTATCTATTTAAGGTGATGTTCGACCCGGCTCAGTGATCGCGTGGTTCAGTAACCTGGGCGAATTCCGGGTACAGGAGCCCTATGGAACAAGCCTCGCTCCCGACGCTGCCCGCCTACCCTATTAAGGAACGCTTGGAGATCGACGGCATCTACGTGCTGCTGCTGAACGTCCCGCCCGACCAAGCGTATCCTCAGAACCTTTTCGGGGTGAGCGAGAAAGGCGACGTGCTCTGGCAGGTCGAGCCGCGGTCTTCAAATGTCCCGAACCAGCGCTATACGTCGATCCGGGACGAGGTCGGCGTCATCGTCGCGAGCACCGAAGACAAACTCACGCGCAAGGTCGATCCGAAGACGGGAAAAGTTTTGGCTGAGGAGCAGGCGGCCGGCTAAGTGCGAGCGTCTTGACGCTGCCCCGCCCTGCTGTGGTATGCTCCGTAAGCCGAAGTGGGGCCCCGAGCCCTCACCGGATGCCTCAGGGCGATCCGGTCTTCATCGAGGAGCCGCCGGCCGGTTCGGAATGATGAGGGTCACCGATTTCGGCGGTGCCTTTTTTATTTGTAAGACAGGAGTACTGCAATAGCTCGACCGCTCAGAATAAACGACCAAATTCGCATCCGCCAAGTACGCGTGATAGACGAAGACGGAACGCAACTTGGGGTCCTTTTCACGGAGGACGCACTCGCGCGGGCTCGGACCGCCGGGCTCGACCTCATCGAGGTTTCACCGACGGCATCTCCGCCGGTATGCAAGATCGCCGACTACGGACGTTTGAAATACGAGCAGTCGAAAAAAGATAAAGACGCCCGCAAGAAACAAAAGAGCTTCGAACTCAAAGAAGTGAAGCTCCGCCCGAAGATCGAGACCCACGATTACGAGACCAAGGCCCGTATGGCCGAACGTCTGCTGCTCGACGGCAGCAAGATCAAAGTCACGATCATGTTTCGCGGACGAGAGATTACCTACACGTCCTTCGGAAAGCGCCTGCTCGATCGGATGGCTGAAGATATGACGCCGATCGCCACGATCGAACGCGACGCAAAACTCGAAGGAAAAAATATGTTCATGATCCTGGCGCCCCGCTCGGTGCCTACCGGTCCGCCGAAGTTCACCAGCATGGCTGCCAAGGATAAGGAGAAAAAAAGTGCCTAAGATTCGTACCCACCGCGGTACAGCGAAACGCGTAAAAGTGAGCGCCAACGGAAAGGTGACGCACCGTCATCAATTCAGCGGCTGCGGCCACATCATGAGCAAGCGTACGCGCAAGCGCAAACGCAAGTTCCGTAAAGATCAGCCGGTCTTCCCTGGAGATCTGAAGCGCCTGGCGCCAACGATCCCCTACTTGCTGTAAGGAGCTCGGCATGGCACGAATAAAACGCGGAGTCCACGGACTCAAACACCGCCGTAAAGTCATGAAGCTCGTCAAGGGCTTCCGCGCAGCCCGCCGGCGCAATTACCGCGTCGCGAACGAAGCGCTGCTTCACTCGCTGGCCTATGCGTACCGCGACCGGCGCGTGCGCAAGCGCGACTTCCGCTCCCTCTGGATCAGCCGCATCAATGCGGCTGCCCGCAAGGAAGGTTTGAGCTACTCGGTGTTCATGAACGGTTTGAAGAAGTCGGGCATCACGCTCAACCGCAAGACGCTGGCGGAGCTGGCGGTTTCCGATGCGGCCGCCTTCGGGTCCCTCTTAAAAACGGCGAAGAACGCCGTAAAATAAAAACGAGGGCGAAAGCCCTCGTTTCTCTTCAGTCGTCGCCGTTAGCTAACCGGCGTCCGGTGGCCTCGATAACTTTGCCGAGCATACTCACAGCCTCCGCGCGAGAGGCGTTGCTGAACATGTACTTGAGTTTGTCGTCGGAGTCCTCAACGATGAGCACGGCGCGCTTCCCGGCACGCACGGCGGCGATGAGCTTGTTGAGATAGGCTTCGTCGTCGGCTGCCAATACGGAAGCCGCGATGTGCTCTTGCTTGCCATCGCTCAAAAGATATTTGAGGACCTCGTTAATGTCCCGTGGAGTATTCACCGCAGCCTCCATAACGCGAACCCGCCGCCTCTATTAAAACGTATTTGGCGAAAGGTTTGTAGCTAGGTTATCGACTCTTAACGAAAATTGTTAATTCGCCGGGGATCCAACCAAAGAAGCGCTACCATCGTTTTCATGTCGATGATCTCGCCGCTTGCTTGCATTTCCCAAGCGTCTTGAAACGATACGTGCCTCACCTCGATACGTTCATCCTCCTGAAGCCGTTGCGGCCCCGCATGCAGTCCGCGCGCGACGTATAAACGCACGCATTCGGTGCAGAATCCGGGCGTCGGATAGAGGGTGGATAAGAGTTCCCACGTGTCAGCCAAGCAGCCGGTCTCTTCCCGAAGTTCGCGTTTCGCGCCGTCTTCGGGCGGCTCGCCCGGCTCGGCAGTGCCGGCGGGAATCTCCCACAAACTCAAACCGGCCGGATGGCGGTACTGGCGGACGAGCACGATCGTATCGTCGCCCGGCAACGCCGCAATACCGAACGAACCGGGGTGGACAACCAGCTCGATGTCGCGACGCTTACCCTCTTGCTCGACGGTGTCGACGCGCACGCGAAAGATCCGGCCGGCGTAGATTTCCTTCGAATCGATGACCTTGAGTGCGTCGTCGGACATTGCTGACTGCATACCCACGGGACGGGATAGTTGGAGCATTCCCCGTAGAAGCAAGCGTGCGCCGGCAAACGACGATCGGGCAAGAGCTGCTGTGGCTGCTGGTTTTCCTCGGAATCTTCGCAACGGCCGCCGTTCTGCTGCTCGCCTGGGCGAGATCGCACTACTTCAACGATCGCATCGCCATCGCGCTCGCGGCGATGGCGTCGGGCGTGGTGACCATCGCGCTGCGCGCGCGATTCCTGGGAAGCGATGCTCGGCGCCCATAATCCGCGAATAGATCGGGTACGCGCGCTGCGCACGAAAAAAGGCCGGCGCGAATACGGGCATTTTGCGATCGAAGGCACGACGCTTTTGCGCGAAGCGCTGCGCAGCGGCGTTTCGATCGAAGAGGTATACGGCACGCCCGAAGCGCTCGAAACGTCGGAGAGCGCGCGCGAAGCGGAATCGACCGGGGCGCAAGTCTACAGAGTTGACGAGCGCACGATGCGCCGGCTCTCGGATCTCCAAACCGCGCCCGGTTTGCTCGCCGTCGCACCGATCGAGCTGTTCCCGGTCTCCGAGCTCTTTGCGGCTCCCGGCTTGGTCTTGGCGCTGGCCGGCTTGAGCGATCCGGGAAACGCGGGAACCCTGCTGCGAGCTGCCGAGGCGTTCGGCGCATCCGCCGTCGTTTTCGGCTCGGGCGCGGTCGAGCCGCACTCTCCCAAAGTGGTCCGCGGCGCCATGGGTTCGCTCTTCCGGCTGAAGCTGGCAGTAGCGGATCCGGAAGAGACCGCCGCCGCGGCAGCCGGTTGGGAAATAACCGGCCTGGCCTCCCACGGCGAGCCGATTGGAGGGCTCTCCTGGGGCTTAAAGAGCGTTTTGGTCGTTGGCCAAGAGCGCCGGGGCTTGGGGCCGTGGGCGCCCCTCTGCTCGCGGCTGGCGGCCATTCCGATGAACGGTGAAGCCGAAAGTTTGAATGCCGCCGTGGCAGGGGGAATCGCTCTCTATGAGGCCACCCGAAATTCTGTCAAGAGAGTCTAGACAGGCCAAAAAGTCAAGACTACCCTGTGGAAAAGTCGCGTGCTATACTGCTTGCACCGCACGGGGGCCGGGCCTGTAGGCCCGCCCGGAAGGAGACCGATGGCCACGTCCGAGTTCTTCTGGAAACTCTTCAAGTCAACGGGATCGATCAACGCATATCTGATTTACCGGCAGCTCCACCCGACGTCGGTTCCAACCTGAAAAAGACGAAAAGGCGGACTCCAAAGCGCCCGGAAAGTAACCCCGGGCGTTTTTATTTTTCATGAACCTCATCGATGCTTTAGAAGACTTGCGCGCCCGGTTTGAGGACGCGCTAAAAAACTCTGCCGGCGCCGACTCGCTCGACGCCGTGCGCGTCGCGTTCCTCGGGCGCAGCGGAGACGTCACGGCGGTCCGCAGATCGATCGGAAAGCTTCCGCCGGCCGAGCGCCCCGCCGCCGGGCAACGCATCAACGAAGCGGTCGAAAAAATGGAACGCGCACTGAACGAGGCGCAAGCGAAGGCCGAAGCGATCGAAGTTGGAGCGAGCTTGTCACAGCGAATCGACGTGACGTTTCCTTCGATTCCGCCGCAGCAAGGTTCGATTCATCCGATGAAGCGCGTGATGCACGACGTGTGCGCCTATTTCGAACGCCACGGTTTCGCCGTCGTCGTCGGCCCGGAGATCGAGCCCGACTATTACAATTTCGACGCGCTGAACATCCCGCCGGAACATCCTGCGCGCGAAGGATTCGACTCGTTCTTCCTCACGCCCAATCTCTTGTTACGGCCGCACACCTCGCCGATGCAGATCCGCACGATGCAGCAGCACCGTCCGCCGGTCGCCGTGGTCGTGCCCGGCACGTGCTACCGCCGCGACGCAGTTGACGCGCGGCATCTCTATCAGTTCAACCAGTGCGAAGGTTTGCTGGTCGACGAAGGGGTGCACATGGGACACCTCAAGGGCATGCTTACCGGCATGTGCCGCGAGCTCTTTGGATCCGAACAGCAAGTCCGGTTCCGCCCATCGTATTTTCCGTTCACGGAGCCGAGCGCGGAAGTGGATACGACGTGCCCGCTTTGCCGCGGTGCGGGCGGCGAATGCCGCATGTGCGGCGGTTCGGGCTGGATCGAGTTGGGCGGCGCCGGCATGGTGCACCCGAACGTTCTGCGCAACGTCGACTACGATCCGGATGTCTATTCGGGCTGGGCGTTCGGCTTTGGCGTCGAGCGCATGGCGCTCGTGCGTTACGACGTGGACGACATCCGCCGCTTCTTCGAAAACGACGACGCGTTCTTGGAACAGCTGGCCTAAATGCGCGTTCCTCTAGGCTGGCTTCGCGACTACGTCGAGCTGCCGGCCGATGCCGGCGCGGTTGCAGAGATGCTGGCGCTGCTCGGCTTTCCGGTTGCGGCGATCGAAACGCGTCCGATCATCACGGGCGTGATCGCGGGGCGCATCGCGGAACTCGGTAAACATCCCGACGCCGATCGTTTGCAAGTCGGGCGCATCGACGTCGGCGACGGAACGCCCCTCACCGTTGCAACGGCCGCGACGAACGTCGCCGCCGGTCAAACCATCGCCGTCGCCACGATCGGCGCGCGTCTTCCCCAGCTGACGATCGAGCGTCGGAAAATGCGCGGCCTGGAATCGGAAGGCATGATGATCTCCGCCGGCGAGCTCGCGCTCCCCGCAGAGTGGTTCGAAGACGGCATCATGCAGTTCGAAGAGTCCCTTCAGCCCGGGACTGACGTCGTCGAATACTTTCGGCTGAGCGAAGCGGTGTTCGACGTCGAAATCACGAGCAACCGCGTGGACGCCATGTCGATTATCGGACTGGCGCGCGAGCTCGCCGCTTATCAAAACGTTCCGCTGCGCGCGCCGGAGCTTTCAAATCCCGGAGACGGCGCGGGCGGCCCGAAAGCTGAAGTCACGATCGAGTCGCCGGACTGTCGGCGGTTCGTATCGCAGATTTTCAGCGGAGTGAAGAGCGGGGCGTCTCCGGCATGGATGCGCATCCGCCTCGCGCTCGCCGGGCAGCGTCCCATCAACGGGCTCGTCGATATTTCGAATTACGTCATGCTGGAGACGGCGCAGCCGCTGCACTTTTACGACGCCGCCAAGATTCCGCACCGTCATTTGATCGTGCGCGATGCGCGCGCGGGAGAACGGTTCGTTGCGCTGGACGGCTCGGAGCACGAATTGAATTCGCAAGCGCTGGTGATTGCAAGCGAAAGTTCGGCGGAGTGTCTGGCCGGCTTGATGGGCGCGCGCAGCAGCGAAGTCACCGCCCAAACGACCGACCTCATACTCGAATCTGCCAACTTCAGCGGACCGCGCATCCGCCGGACGGCCGGGCAGCTCGGCGTTCGCACCGAAGCGAGTTCGCGGCACGAGAAGTCGCTCGCCCCGGCGTTAACCGCTGTGGGCGCAGCGCGCGCCGCGCAGCTGCTGGCGCAAGCCGGCGCCACGCCGCACGAACCGGCTGCGTTCGGCCAACCGCTCATCGCGGCCGAACCGATCGATTTCAAAATCACCGACGTGAAGCGGCTCTTAGGATACGAGCTGCAGTTGCAAGACATAACCGAGCGGCTCGATGGGCTGGGTTTTAAAGTCGAAGCGCTCGCGGACGGTGTGCTCCGCGTTGTATCGCCAGCTTGGCGCACGGACGTTACATGCAGCGCGGACGTCATCGAAGAGATTGCGCGAATGGCCGGCTACGACTTGATCGCATCCGAGATTCCGGCCGTGCGCACGCACGACATCCCCAGCGGCGACTACCGGCGCGAACGTAAAGTGGCCGCGACGCTCGCCGCTTTGGGGTATCGCGAAATCGTCTCGTACTCGCTGCACGGCGCGCACGTCTACGAAAAAATCCGGCGAGCGGGCGTTGAACCGCCCGCGCGGCCGGTGGAAGTCCTCAATCCGCTGAGCGAGGAGCAACGCTACATGCGCCATTCACTCGGACCGGCGATGCTCACGCATCTCGCACGTGCAACCGGTCCCGATCGCGCCTTTGAGATCGGCCGCATCTTTTTTACCGAGGATCGCCAGCCCCTGGAAACGCCGATGGCGTTCTTCGCTTTTTCGGCGGCACCCGCAGCCGAGGCGCAGTGGCGCGACGAGAACTTTCTGCGCGCGAAGGGCGACTGCGAAGCCTTCCTGCGAGCGATGACGGGACGAAGCCGGTTCGAAACAGCCGCGGACCAACGCGATGGTTTTCATCCCGGAAAAACCGGAGTCGTTCTCATGGACGGACGCGAAATTGCGGTCGTCGGGGAAGTCGATCCGCGCCTCGTGCGAACCTTTGGAGTACGTCTGCCCGTCTACGCCTGCCGCATGATCTTGTCGGCCTTGCCTCCGTACGACGTTCCGCAGTTCAAACCGCCGTCGAAGTTTCCGGCAACGTATCGCGATCTCGCGCTCGTATGCGACGCCGATTTGCCGGCGCAGCGGCTCGAGAACGCGCTGCGATCGGCCGCCGGCGCGTGGTGCACGGCGGTAACCGCGTTCGACGAATATCGCGGTCCGCAAGTGCCTGCCGGTAAGAAAAGCGTGGCCATCCGCGTGACGCTGCAAAAACCCGATTCCACGATCACCGACGCTGAAGCCGACGCCGTCATCGGAAAGGCCGTCCCGGCGCTGCGCGCGGCGTTTGGCGTGACGCTGCGCGCATGATTTGGCCGGATATCCTGATCGGCGCCATCGTTTTGATCGCGGCGCTCAAAGGTTATAAGCGCGGCTTCATTCTGGAGCTGAGCGGATTCGTCGCGCTCGCCGCATCGGTCATCGTGCCATGGTTCTACCGGGGATCGGTCGACGGGTTCTTTCAGACGACGCTTCATTTGGGCAGAGGGTCGGCGCACGTCGTCGCGATGTTTTTGGTCGGCCTGGCAACCTACGTGGCGATCTTGCTGATTGCGCGCGCGCTGAATACCGTGACCAAGCTGCCGTTTTTGGGATTGGGAAACGCCCTAGGCGGCGCGGCGATTGGAATCATGAAAGCGGTCGTGCTGATTTGGCTGCTGCTCTATGTCGCGCTCTTCTTTCCGCTCTCCCCGGATATTCGCGCGGATCTGCACCGCTCGGTGCTCGTCGGTTACGAAACCAGCCCGAACGATCGCGTGGACGGCGCAATCATCGGGACGTTCCCGTGGTTTGCGCGCCCATTTGCGCACTACTTTTTCGCGCATCACCGGGTGTAGCGCCGTCTACATCCAGAAAGACGCTCAGCGCGGCTTTACCGGCCGCGCCCACACGCACCGGCACGTCGTAATCGAGCAGCGCGATCTCGAGTGCCTGGATCGCGGCCAAGACGTCGGTCTGCGAGATATCCCCCATCGTTCCCATTCGCACGATCTTGCCTTTCAGATCGAGCTGGCCGCCCGCGAGCGTGACGCCGCGATTCATCCGCAGGCCGCGCAGCAAGCCGGCCGCATCGACGCCGGCCGGAACCTTTGCGGTGACGACGGTAACGGAATGAGCGCCGGGTTGAGAAAAAATTTCAAGCCCGAGCGCAGTGAACGCCGCGCGAATGGCCTCCGCGTACATCGCTAGCCGTCGGTGAATTGCCGGCGCGCCTTCGCGGTGATACTGTTCGAGCGCAACGTCGAGCGCGAACATCGTGCTGACCGGGGACGTCCACGGCATCTGACCTTGCCGCGCAAATTCGCGCGCCTTCACGAGGTCGAAGTAGAAACGCGGCGTCTTCGACGCCTCAATCGCGTTCCACGCGCGCGGACTAATAGCTAACATCGCAACGCCCGGCGGTGCGGCCAGCACTTTCTGCGACGCGCCGGCCACGACGTCGTATCCCCATTCGTCCATGCGGAAATCGGTTGCGCCTAACCCGCTGACCGAATCGACGATCGTGAGCGCGCCGTGCGCTTGCGCGATCGCCGCCAGCTCCCCCATATCGCTCTGAACGCCGGTCGACGTTTCGTTGTGCGTCAGCAGAATGCCGCGATAGCGGTGATCGGTATCGTCGTTGAGCCGCTTCGCGAACTCGCGCAGATCGACCGCGAATCCGGGACGCGCTTCGAGCGCATCGACCGTCATGCCGTATGTGCGCGCAATCGCGATCATGCGCTCTCCGAACGCGCCCATCGGAGCGGCCAGCAGCGTATCGCCTGGAGAAAAAGCGTTCGCGATCGCCGCTTCCAGCGCACCCGTGCCGGAGGATCCGAGCAGCACGATCTCGGCTTCTTCCGTTCCAAAAATCGGCCGTAATCCCGCGTAGATGCGCTCCACGAGTTCGCTAAATTCGGGGCCGCGATGGTCGATGAGCGGGCGGTTCATCGCTGCGAGCACGCGCTCCGAAACGGTAACTGGGCCGGGAATAAACAGCAGCTCTCGCATGAACTTAGCGGCGGTTACGCGAGCGTTTGCGTTCGCCGTTGCGAACGCGCTTGATGGCGCTGCGGCGCATCGGCACGACATTGCTGGCGCGCGCGGGCGAGGCGCCCAATTCAACCGGGGTGATGATCCGCTTGCCGAGCGCGTGCTGAAGAACTTCAGAAAGCTCTTCAACGGGCACGAACGTCATGGTATCACGCACTTCTTTGGGAATGTCGTCGAGATCGATCTCGTTGCGCTTGGGCATGATAATCTTCCGGATGCCCGCGCGCTTTGCGCCAAGCACCTTTTCCTTCAGACCGCCGATCGGGAGCACTTGACCGGTAAGCGTGATTTCGCCCGTCATCGCGACGTCGGGATCCACTTTGATTCCGGTGAGCAGCGACGCAATAGCGGTGGCCAAGGCAACGCCCGCGGACGGACCATCTTTCGGCACCGCCCCCGTCGGCACATGGATGTGCAGATCGTGTTTGGCGAAGTAATCGTCGGGCAAGCCCAACTCCGCGGAGCGCGAGCGCAAGAACGACACCGCCGCTTGCGCGCTCTCTTTCATCACGTCGCCGAGCTGGCCGGTCAGCACAAGTTTTCCGGTGCCCGGCATCGCCGTCGTCTCGATGAACAAAATATCTCCGCCGACCGGCGTGTAGAACATCCCGGTCGCGACGCCGACCGATGCGACGCGCTTCTTGACCTCGTTGTAGAAGAGCGGCTTGTTGAGATAACCCACCAGGCTGTCGGCTTTGATGCGGCCTTTGTAGCGCGGCGACTCCGCAATCTTCCGCGCGATCTTGCGAAACGTCGTCCCGATTTCACGTTCTAGGTTACGGACGCCGGCTTCGCGCGTATAGTCGACGATGATCGACCGCAGCGCCGCATCGTTGATCTGCGCCTGCGAATCCTTTAGTCCGTTGGCTTTGCGCTGCTTAGGTACGAGATAGCGTTTGGCGATCTGGAGTTTTTCGAGTTCGGTGTATCCCGAGAGCTGGATGATCTCCATACGATCGCGCAGCGGCGGACTGATCGTATCTAAGCTGTTGGCCGTGCAGACAAAGAGCACTTGCGAAAGGTCGAAGGGCAAATCGAGATAGTGATCGCGGAATGTGTTGTTCTGCTCCGGATCGAGCACTTCGAGCAGCGCCGACTGCGGATCCCCGCGGAAGTCCGCGCCGACCTTGTCGATCTCGTCGATCATCATGACCGGATTACGCGTGCCCGCATCGCGAATCGCGCGCACGATCGTCCCCGGCATGGCGCCGATATAGGTGCGGCGGTGGCCGCGTATCTCGGCTTCGTCGCGCACGCCGCCGACCGAGAGGCGCGCGAACTTTCGTCCCATCGCGCGCGCGATCGATTGCCCGAGCGACGTCTTTCCCGTGCCCGGCGGCCCCACGAAACACAGGATCGGACCGGTCAGTCGTTTCTTCAGTTTGCCGACAGCCAAATACTCGATGATGCGGTCTTTGATTTTGTCGAGATCGTAGTGATCTTCGTCCAGAATCTGGCGCGCGCGCTTGATATCGAAGTGATCGGTGGTCTCCTGGCCCCACGGCAGCTGCACGAGCCAATCCAGATAGGTGCGGATAACGCTGTACTCGGGCGACGCCTGCGGAACTTTGGAGATGCGGTCGAGTTCCCGGTCGGCGGCTTTTCGCGCGTCTTCGGGCATCTTCGCTTCTTCGATTTTTTGCCGCAGCTCGTTGGCTTCGGCCAGCTGCGGATCGACCTCGCCCAGTTCTTCTTGAATCGCCCGCAACTGCTGGCGCAGATAGAACTCGCGCTGGTTTTTCTCCATCTCGCGCTGGATATCGGATTGAATCTTGTGTCCGAGCTCGACGACCTCGAGCTCCTTGGTCAGCAGCATCGTGAGCTTGCGCATCCGCTTCTCGGTGTTGCGTTCTTCGAGCACTGCCTGGCGATCGGCCGTATCGAGACGCATCGTCGATGCGACGAAATAGGTAAGCAAGTTCGGATCGGAGATATTCTGGACTTCCATCTCCATCTCGCGCGGAGCTTGCGGCAAATATCCCAGCAGTTTCTGGAAGAGCGTCGCGAGGTTGCGCTGCATCGCGACGAGTTCGTCGGACGAGCTCGTGATGTCGGGCAGTTCCGCGTACTCCGCGACCATATAGGGATCCGTCGAAGTGAATTTCTGGATCTTGAAGACGCTTTGACCGGCCACGATACAGCGCAGCGTACCGTCGGGCACTTTGAGCATTTTTTGCACGGTGCCGATCGTTCCGATGCGGTGCACGTCGTCGGGTCCCGGATTTTCGACGTCGCGGTTCGTCAGCAGCGTCAGTCCGATAGACTTGCCCTCGCGCAGTGCTTCTTCGACCAGTTGAATACCGGGACGCTTTACGACCGCAAGCGGGATGACGGTGTTCGGAAAGAGCACGGCGTCTTGCAGCGGCAGAAGTCCGATTTCGGGCATTACGCCAGCACCCGCTTCACGGTCATGCGGATTTCCGTGCGCGACGCCGGAACGTATTCGTCCGCGGAAATCGGGAGCGCGATCGTCAGCATGCCGTCTTCATAAGATCCGGTAATTTCTTGCTGGGCGACCGCAACCGGCAAGCGAATGCTCTTCACAAAATCGCCGTCCGCGATCTCTTTTTGCACGAACGACCCGCCGCGCAGGCGCGCGGTCTTGGCGCGGCGCCCCGAAATATAGAGCCGCTGATCGTCCAAGTAGATTCGTAAACTTTCGCTGTCGGCGCCGGCGAGCTCAGCCCGAACGACGAGCGTGCGCGAGCCTTCGTCGATCACGACGTCGACGTTCGGCTGCCATCCGCACATCCAATCCATTGCTACCTATAACTCTCCAAGGGCCTCCGAGGATTCGGGTCCAAAGCATCCTCGCATTCGCAGTTGTCCTCCTGCCATTGAAGTATCGAGGTGAACCGCTGATCAAGCTAGCCAGGCGGCTGGGGCCTTTCGACGCCGCGCTGATCGTCATGGGCGGGATCGTCGGCTCGGGCATCTTCCGCAATCCCTCGGTCGTCGCCAAAATCGTTTGGATCCCGAGCGCAATCCTCGGCGTCTGGATCGCCGGCGGCGCCGTGTCGATTCTCGGCGCATTCGTTATCGCGGAACTAGCGGCAAGGCGCCCGCACGACGGCGGCTTTTACGCGTATCTGCGGGATGCGTTCCATCCGCTGGTTGCATTCATGTACGGCTGGACGCTGCTGCTGATCTCTCAAAGCGGCGGAATGGCCGCCGCCGCGCTCACGTTCGCGGGCTATTATCCGGTTCTGACCGGACAGAATGTTCGTCAGCCGCTGCTGGCGTTTGTCGTGCTCGCCGTCTTTACTATCATCAACTGCCTCGGAGTTCGCCAGGGTGGAAACTTGCAGAACGCGTTCATGGTGCTGAAGATTGCGGCGATCGCGCTGCTGATCGGTTTCGGCCTATTCGCGCATCCACTGCCCGCCGCGGCTGTGCAGACTCCAAGCACGGCGACGACGATGGGGCTGTTCGCGCTGATGGCGGTCGCGATGGTGCAGGTCATGTTCGCATACAGCGGTTGGCAAACCGCGAGTTTCATGAGCGGCGAACTCAGAGATCCGCCGCACTCGCTGCCGCGCGGCTTGCTCTGGGGAGTCGGGGGCGTGATCGTTCTATACTTGCTGGTGAACGTCGTCTGTCTGCGCGTTTTGGGATCGAATGGATTGATGCACACCGACGCGCCAGCTTCCGAAGTAGCGCGCGCTTTCATTGGAACGCGCGGCGCTCAACTCATGGCCGCGATCATCTCGCTCTCGACGCTCGGTTTTTTGAGCAATCAGATTCTGACGTCGCCGCGCGTCTATCACGCGATGGCCGCCGACGGGCTGTTCTTTAAAGCGATTGCGTGGGTGCATCCCAGGTCGCGGGTGCCGGTCGTCGCCATCGCCTTGCAGGGACTCATCGCGATCGTCATCACGTTCTGGAAAGGGTACGCTGGGATCATCAACTACGTGATCGGCGTCGACTTCTTGTTCTTCGCGCTCGCGGCTGTCGCCGTGTTCGTCTTCCGCGCGCGCGATCGCGGCAAGATCGTGCCCTTTTCGGTCCCGTTTCACCCATACACCACGGGCCTATTCCTGGTGATCGCGTTCGGCATCGCGCTGACCAGCTACGCCGCGTCGTGGCAAGGCGCAGCGGTCACTTTTGTGCTGTTCGCCGCTGCGGTGCCGGTCTATTACTTGTTCGTTCGGGCCAAGCGGCTCGTTCCGCCTACTGGTAAAACAGCGTAATCTGCGTGCCGCCCACCGAGATGCCGACGATGTGCTCGATCGTCAGATTCTTGCCTTGCAGCACCTTGCGCAGCGTGACGACGATGCCTTGGCTATCCAGTAGCGTTGCGTGCCCCAGCGTATCGCGTAGGTCGGCGATCGCCGACGCGTTCTTCCGAAGCGTGGCGGAATCGGCTTGACCTGCCACGTTCACGAAATGAAACTGCGAAACACTCAAGTTGCTCATCATCGAACGGAACTTGTCGGACTGGGCGGGCATGTTTTTGACGGCTGTCGCAAAGTCGGCCGAACCCGCGGCTAAAACGGATGACGTTAATGAGGCTGAAAGCAAAAGCGCCGCAGCCAAGAGATAAGTAAACCTGATCGACATAGGTACAGGCCTCCGCCTTCCATTATAGCGCGGCCGGCGGAAAATAAGGAGGGCGCTTGCGCGCCCCCCTTACGGTGACTAGGTCTTTGGCCTTAGATTCCGCCGCAGGAGACGTACACTTTGAGCATTGCCAAGCTCTTGTGCACGTTGATCGCGTACTTCGTCTTGCCGGTGAGCTGGGCGACGGTGACACCCGGTACGGTGGTCGTCGAAACGCCCTTCACAACGTTGCTAAGCGGTTTCCACGGCGCCGGAATCAGTTTCGAGCAAGTGCCGAGATGAATATGCGCCGGCTCCGACGCGCCCTTGGGCTCGTTGCTGACGGTCACGGTCACCATGACGCCGGTTCCCTTTGTAACGATGGTCGCGGTTCCGGTCTGTCCGGAGCCGTTTTGCGCGCCCATTTTCACGGTGCGGCCGACTGCCGTCTTCATGCCGTTGGAAATCTTCGCATTCGCGCCGGGCGCAGCAGTGGCTGTGGTGGTGGTCGTCGTCGTGCCCGATCCGCAGGCGCTTAAAGCGGCCGCAGCGACGATCGCTACGCCGCAGGTCAAGATGGTCCGGGGAAATTTCATGCTTACTTTGTCCTCCAAAAAGACAGGTCAACTGGTTTATCAGCTTGCTTACACCTTTCCCTCATTTGGGGCAGGGCACCGAAGCAAGCAAGCGAAGGGATCAGGAATCGCTTGCCTTTGGAGGCTTCATGAGTTCACGCGTCAACCACCTCGCCGCTCTGGTCGCGGCGGTAGCGTTCTTCCTGCTCAGCTGGCTCTGGTACACCCTTATCTTCGGCGCCATGTATGCGGCCCAGGTCACCCAAATGATGGGCGGCAAGGCTCCCGCGATGCCCGCGGGCAGCGGCATGATGTGGCCCCTGGTCGAGACCTTCCTGTTGGGCTGGTTCCTGGCGTACGTCATCGGAACCGCGCTCTCGATGCGGCCCGACCCCAATCCCGCCGCGCGCGGCTTAGGCTTCGGCCTCTTCATCGGCATCGGCGTCTATGCATCGATGACGCTCATGGGAGTGGTCTGGGGCGGCCTCGCGTTCGGACTCTGGGCTATCAACGCCGGTTTCGTGATCGTTGCAATGGCGATCATGGGATGGATCATCGGCGCGATGAGCGCACGCACTGCGACAGCTACTGTGTAGTGGCTCGATGAGGTTGTCCCGAAACGCGGAGTCTGTTTAGCGTTTCGGGCCAACCTCATCTTCGCCAAACATAGCTCCTGCAAAAAAAATAAAACAAAAGAAAAGGCCCGCAAATATTGCGGGCCTTTCCTATTTTGTCGAGTGAAGATAATCGGCCAGAACTGTTGAGCGCAGATGGGGTTTGCGGCGACCGCTAAACATACGCCGCGGTGGTCGCAAACCCCATCAAGCGTCTACATCATCCCGCCGTAGTCGCCCATGCCGCCGCCGGGCATCGACGGCTCTTTTTTCGGCTCGGGTTTGTCGGCGATCAGCGTTTCGGTCGTCAGAATCATCGCGCCGATCGACGCTGCGTTTTGCAGTGCCGAGCGCGTGACTTTGAACGGCTCGACGATGCCGGCTTTAAACATGTCGACGATGTCTCCGCTCATCGCATCAAAACCGAACGGCGTCTCTTTGCCGCGCACGTTGTTCACTTCGACGGAACCTTCGTAGCCCGCGTTGTAAGCGATTTGGCGCAGCGGCTCTTCGAGTGCCTTCTTGATGATGTCGATGCCGATCTTTTCGTCGGCCCAGGTGGTGGCAGCTCCGTTGGTTTTCGGAGGCTGGTATTTATCGATCGTCTTGATCGCATGCACCAGCGACGCGCCGCCGCCCGGAATCATGCCTTCTTCAACCGCAGCTTTGGTCGCGCTCAGCGCGTCTTCGATGCGGTGTTTCTTTTCTTTGAGTTCGGTCTCGGTCGCAGCGCCGACGTTGATGACGGCAACTCCGCCCGACAGTTTGGCGAGGCGCTCTTGGAGCTTCTCGCGATCGAAATCGCTGTCGGTATCTTCGACCTGCTTTTTGATCTGCTCGATGCGGCCTTTGATTGCTTCGGGTTTGCCCCCGCCGTCGACGATCGTGGTCTCTTCTTTGGTGACCTTCACGCGTTTGGCGCGGCCCAATTGGTCGGGCGTGGTCTTGTCGAGTTTGAGGCCGAGCTCTTCCGAGATGACCGTCGCGCCCGTGAGCGTGGCGATATCCTTGAGCATCTCTTTGCGGCGGTCGCCGAAGCCCGGCGCTTTCACCGCGACGGTCGTGAACGTGCCGCGCAGTTTGTTGACGACCAGCGTCGCGAGGGCTTCACCTTCGACGTCTTCGGCGACGATGAGCAGCGGTTTCTGCATCTGCACGATCTTCTCGAGCAGCGGCAGAATGTCGGCGATGGCCGAGATCTTGCGCTCGGTTACGAGAATGTACGGATCATCAAGCACCGCTTCCATGCGCTCCATGTCGGTGGCCATGTACGGCGAGATGTAGCCCTTATCGAACTGCATGCCGTCCTTGGTTTCGACTTCGGTCTTCATCGATTTCGACTCTTCGACCGTGATGACGCCGTCTTTGCCGACCTTCTCCATCGCATCGGCGATCAAGTCGCCGATCGCCTTGTCGTTGGCCGAGATCGAAGCGACTTGCGCGATCTTCTCTTTCGTGTCGACTTTCTGGGCGAAGGTTTCCATCTGCGCAACCGCCAGCTCGACGGCTTTTTCGATCCCGCGCTTGATCAGCAGTGGATTCGATCCGGCAGTGACGTTGCGTAAGCCTTCACGAATGATGGCTTGTGCGAGCACGGTCGCGGTCGTCGTGCCGTCGCCGGCAACGTCGTTGGTCTTGGAAGCAACTTCTTTGACCAGTTGCGCGCCCATGTTCTCGAACGTGTTTGGCAGTTCGATCTCTTTCGCGATCGTAACGCCGTCGTTGGTAATCGTCGGCGAGCCGAATTTCTTGTCGAGCACGACGTTGCGCCCCTTCGGGCCGAGCGTCACTTTGACGGCATCGGCAAGCAGGTTGGCACCGCGCTCGAGCGCCCGGCGGGCGCTCTCATCAAATACGAGTTCTTTTGCAGCCATTATGTTCTAAATGCTCCTTTAAACGCCGGCCGGAACTTTGTCGACGATTGCCAGCACGTCTTTTTCAGAGACGATGAGGTAATCTTTACCGTCGATTTTTACTTCGGAGCCGGAATATTTCGAATAGATCACGCGATCGCCGACCTTAACGCCCATCGGGATTTTGGTGCCGTTGTCGAGCGTGCGACCGGTCCCGACGGCGCGGACCATGCCCTCTTGCGGTTTCTCCTTAGCAGTGTCGGGGAGAAAGACGCCGCCGGCGCTGCGGTCCTGCTGCTCGACGTTTTCGATAACAACGCGATCGCCCAAAGGCTTGAGATTCACAAAAACCCTCCAAAAATTTATTGACCGAGATGAGGAAGTGAGGGCTAGCACTCTCTAACGGAGACTGCCAGCCTCGAAATCTTAGCAGACTCCGGCCGGGACTGCAAGGCCCGAGAAGCGGTCATTATCCGCGCCCACGGAGTCAATCGCCCTCAAAGGCTATGCTTGGGAGGAAAGGGGCCCATGTACCGACCCAAGCCCGGCGAGCGCGTACGATATCCGTGAAGAACGATAACGGCGAAAAAGAGCGCTCTTAAGAAGGCGTCTTAAAAACGCCCGACGAGCCGGCGCATACAGGCCGCGTCATCAGGTTTAGGCTCGGCATTGTTCTCTTCTCATTGTGCCCGAAGATAAACGAGTATCGCTATGATCGTCATGACTACACCGAAGATCGCGAGCCCGAGGGCTAGGACCTCAAGAATGTAGTAGCCGGGGTGGATAATGAACGTCGACCAGCTTCCGTGACCGTAGCCCGGGAGAATAAGCCAATGAGCCTGCCATTTGAAATAGGCCGCAGCCGTGAAAAGAAGCACGGTCGGGACTGCGTAGGTGACTATGCGCTTTGTTCCCTGGTCCATAGCCCAAGCATAGCAGAGTCTATACATGCCTTCAAAGGATAATGACCCGGAGAAGCCGGCCTAGAGGGCGCGGTTTATTGGGACGACGCGGGGGCTCGAGCCGCTTTGGGCCGACTCTTGCGCGGCAATGCTGGCCATCAGGTCGCCACGGGGCATCGGGCGGTGGAAGAGGTAGCCCTGGGCTTGGTCGCACCGCAGGGCGCGGACGAACTCCCACTGGGACTCGGTTTCGATGCCCTCGGCAATGACGCGAAGGCCGAGGGTCTGCGCCAGGGTCGCGATGGCCTTCACGATACCTTGGTCGTACGGGTCGCGCGTGACATCATCGATGAAGCCCTTGTCGATCTTGATCGCGTGGACCGGAAGCCGTTTGATGTAACTGAGCGAGCTGTAGCCCTTGCCGAAATCGTCGACGACGATCTGCACGCCCATCGCGTGAATGCGCAGCAGCGTGGCGACGGCGAGATCGTTGAGCACGATGTTTTCGGTGACCTCGAGCTCGAGCGCGCGTGCCGGCAGCCCGGTTTCGGCGAGCACCGCGCCGATCGTCGCGGCGCAATCCTGTTCGTAAAAGTCGCGCGGCGAGAGATTGACCGAAACCCGAAACTCGGGCGCCGCCATCTGCCGGATGCGCGCGGCGGTGCTGCAGGCTTGCTTGAGCACCCAGCGGCTCATCTCGACGATGGTCCCGCTCTCTTCGGCGATTGGGATGAAGACTTCGGGCAAAAGCTCGCCGAGCGTCGGATGCTGCCAGCGCACCAGCGCCTCGGCCGTGACGATGCGTTTGGTTAACACGTCGACGATCGGCTGAAAGAGCAGCTGTAATTCACCCCGCGTCAGCGCTTGACGAAGATCTTGCTCCAGGCTCATACGTTCGAGCACGTTCGCATGCATCGTGCCGTCGTAGGACTTGACGTTGTTGCGCCCAGCCTCTTTGGCGCTGTACATCGCGGAATCGGCGAACGCGATCAGCTCTTCGGCTGTGCGCGCGTTCTGCGGGAACAGACTCGTGCCGATGCTTGCGGTCACGAACAGCTCGCGGCTGTCGATGACGAACGGCTCCTGGAACGTGGCGAGGACGCCCATCGCGACCGATACGACGCTGCGCTGATCGCCGATGCCGTCGATGATCACGACGAACTCGTCGCCTCCCGAACGGAAGATCGAAGCACGATTGATCAGGCGCTCCTGCAGACGAGTAGCGATACCGCGCAAGAGCTCGTCGCCGACGCGGTGACCGAGCGTGTCGTTGATGGTCTTGAAACGGTCGATGTCGATGAAGAGCGCGGCGACCGGGCCTTTTTTCGCAGCGGCATCGTCGAGAATAGCCGAGAGCGATTCTTCGAGCGCCAGCCGGTTGGGCAGTTGCGTCATAACATCTTGACGTGCCAGCCGCGAAAAGCGCTCGGCACTTTCCCGCACGTCGGTGACGTCGAGCATCACGCCGATCGCGCCGGTCAGCGTGCCTTCGGCATCGCGCAGGGGTTCGACGTCGTTCTGCAGCCAGCGGCCGTTTTGGCGCGTTTCGTAACGCACGGCCTCGCCGCCGAGCGCACGCCGAAGTTCGAGCAATGCCGCACGCCGCTGGTCGGGATCGTCGATGCTGGCGCCGTATGGGCCGCCGACAAGATCGTCGGCGCAGAGCCGCTGCTCTGCAGCTCCGCGGATCGAAGTCAAACGCAGATCGCGGTCGACCGTCCACACCACAGCCGGCATTTGCGAAAGCAGCAAACGCAGACTCGCGCTCGTCTTTAGCAGCAATTCGCTGTTCTTGCGTTCGGTCACGTCGCGCAAATGAACGAGCAGCTCGTCCCGCGCGGGCTGCATCCGGATCTCGATCCATCTGTCGGTCGACTGAAAGTGCTGCAATCTTTCGAGCGGAACGCCTTGGCCGCGGACGCTCAACATTTCCGGGACGAGATCGGATGCCAGCGGGTCCAGAACTTCTTGGACGCGCATGCCGATAAGCTGGCCCGCGTCTTTACGCAGCAGCTCCTCGGCCCGCTCGTTGACGTGCGAGAAGCGCCAGTCTTTGTCGATGATAAAAAAACCGTCGGGGATGCTCTCCACGACGTTGTAGCCGCGTTCGGTCAAGCCGCGGATCGAAGCGATTCCGTCGCTGACCAAGAGTTTTGCGGCAACGCAGATGACGATGCTGCCGGCAGCGGCGTAGATTGCGAGAACCAGTGGCTCGGCGCGCTCGGTCGCCGCAACGAAAAACGCCAGGAAGCAGAGCGCCACCAGCACGGCGAGGATGACGATGCGAGTATTCATGCCCGCCTGAGCGGCGGGCTTCACAGCATCTTACGTTGCCGTAACTCGGCGCGAAGCGCATGACGCGACTCCACGCCCAA
Organism: Vulcanimicrobiota bacterium; assembly: GCA_013036095.1. GTDB lineage: Bacteria > Vulcanimicrobiota > Vulcanimicrobiia > Vulcanimicrobiales > Vulcanimicrobiaceae > Rubrimentiphilum. The sequence goes on along the minus strand of JAAXCW010000006.1, from coordinate 76,966 downwards.
AGCGGCAAAGATGATCTCGATCTGTTTCTCGAGCGTGAATCTGCTGCGGCTGAACCGGTGAGAGAGGTCGTCGAGATCGGCGCCTTGCGAAACCGCAATAGCGATCTGCCGCTGCATCGGCGTCAAACCCGAGAGGACGCGCTGTTCCTCGACCTTATCCAATTCGGAGAGCCGGCGGAAGAACGGACTCTTTGCAAAGAGCCCGGCTTGCGCACGCGCTTTTTCAAGCCACTGCAGATCTTCGGTTACTTCGAAGAGCGCCGCAGCGGCGAGTGCAGCGCGGTAGGGGTGCTTTATCTGAGAGAATACGTCGTAGGCAAACTCCAGCGACTCTTTGGCAAGCTTCACGTTTCCGAGTACGGCTTGCACCCGGCCCGCGGCATACTTCTCGTACGCGATCGAGCGCCGGTCGTGTCCTGAGGCCAGCGTCGGATCGAGACTGTCCTTGCCCAGCGAGCTATAAATCGAGACGTAACGCTGCGCCTGCGCCATGTCGGTCGAGGAGAACAGTTCCGCGAGCATGACCAACGCTTGCCGCTCTTCGCCGTGCGTCGCGTCCCACTCGACTTCGCCGGCTAGCGCGTCCGCCTGCGCGAGCTCCTCGGCCGCCCAAGCTTCGTTCATATTCATTTTCGCAACGTACGCGCGGTCGATGTGCGCCATGACCTTCCAAGCCAGCGTCGGCGCCAGCTCTTTGGAGTCTTTAAACAGCCATTGAGCGCGTCCCGGATCGCCTTCATGGAACGCGTGCCATGCCAGCGCGCGAACGCAGATAAAGCGCAAATCCTGGATATCGGGCGTCCACTCGAGCGTTTCGTACACGCGTTGGCCGATCAGCATCGATTCGTGATCGCCCCGCTCGACGGCCAATCCCAACAAGCCACGCAAATAGATCGCTACGGCAGTAATGTCGCAGCTCTCCTTGTTGCCTTCGTACTGCTCGAATGCGCCACGCAAATCGCGGGTTTGGGCGTCGTAGTTTTCTAGGCCCGCGTACATCCATGAGCGCAATGCCAATGCCTTAAATTGCGCGTCCGGTGACGGGTCGCTCATAGCGAGCGCGATGTCGTCGCTTTCGGGATCGTAACGCCGCGTCGCCCACAACAGGCGCGACCGTTCATAGCCCAAACGCGCAGCGCGTTCCAAACTCTCACCGACGAGTTCTTGCGCGCTTGCCAGCATGTCGCGCGCCCCGTCGAAGTTGCGGCTGTTAACGTACGAAAACGCCGAGAGGATCAGATATCCGAATCGTCCTTCAGACGACTTAAAGTCCTCGGAGTGAACCGCAAGCGACTCCAAGCCGAGGATTGGGCTGCGCCGCGACAGCACGTCCGCACGCAACAGCAAGCCTTGTTCTTTGAACGGCGCGGGCCAATCTTCGCAGCCCGTCAGCTCCAATAGGGCCTCGTCGCGCCGCGCTCTGCGCGCGAGATCCGCGGCGAGTTGCAGACTCGTCGAGACGTCGGCCTGGGTTTTTAGGCGTTCGCCTTGCACGTGCATTCTTGGCGCCGCTAGTCCCTGATTATTCCTGCGTTAGCCGTTTGCCCGGGACTGACGATGATCGTCTGTCCCCTCACGCGATTGCGATCCGAGCTAGAACCCTCCGATGAAAAAGTCGCGCCGGCCGAGTTGGTGTAGTGGTTGTACACATCCAAGCGGTATGAACCCGCGGCTAGCGTATGCAGCAAGAAGTTACCCGAGGAGTTGGTGGCAACGCTGTTGCCGACTTGCCCTTGGCCGAATGCCACGACGACCGCGTTGGAGACCGGGCGCCCATCATCGCTGACGACGGTGCCCGTAATGCTGCCTTCGTTGGAATTTGCGGCCACGAACATCGTGGGACGCACTGCCAATCCGAATCCGCCCTGCACGGCCGAGTTATCGTCGTTGCCGTCGCGGCGTTCGGAATCGATCGACGACCGTAGCGATTCCATCAGGTTGAAGTCGGCGTTCACGAGTTCGCTCGCGCCGCCGCCAATGGTGAACGATCCGCTTTGCGTGATCGCAACGCGTCCCGCTCCGAGATAAGTCGTGCTTGTCGTTCTGCCGGCATGCGACGACGAACTGTCGCTATCGGTGACGAAATTCAAAGGCGCGCTGAAGCCGCCAGCATACACCACGTTACTAGCGGCCGTGTCGATAACGAATCTCACTTGCTGGTAGGTTTGCAGTGTGTTCACGTCAGTCCGACCGACGCTGGCGCCCGAACCGTCCTGGTATTCGAGCAGGTCGACGACAAGGGGCGCTGCGTAGTTTGCGACCAATTTACTTCTGCCCGCGGCATCGACGAAATCAATTTCACTAATGGCGAGATTCACGCTGGCTAGACCGCGGCCCAAGAACGCGGGAGGCGCGTCGCCAATGGTGACGTCCGTCGTGGACGTCGTGGGCGCCGTGGGCGTTGTGGGCGCTGTGGCGATTCCGCCGTGAAGATCGAGAGGCTGAACCAGGTTCGACGGGTTATATGGAGGGAGCGCCGTGGGCGTAGCCGACTGCCCGTGCATCGCACAGGCCGCCGGCGCAAACGCCAATAGCAAAGCGTAGAAAGCCCTAAAGTATCGCTTCAAGCGCTCTATCCTCCGTGACCTAAAGTTCCGACCCGTGATGCGAATATAGCACGTGTGGTGCCGAAGACCATTCAAATTAATTGAGCAGAAAGAACTATTTTCAAGAAGTGGCGGTAAAGTTTGCGTAAAGGTCGGCTTACGGTGTGGGCCCGCGTCGCCTTGATGGGCGCCGCAGAGGGGGCAGCAGGTGGCGTCCTCTTTGGAATCGTCTACTTCCCGGCCGCGCTCCGCCGCATGGGCGCCGACGCTCAATTAGCCCCCTACGCTGCCCTTTACGCTGCCGCGTGCCTGGCGTGGGGCGTGGGTTACGCCTACCTCGCCGCCACTCAGCCGCAGGTCAACCGCTTTCCGGTTCTCTCGGGGCTGTCGTTCGGGGTCGTCGTGTACGTCGTGACGCAGCTCGTGCTTTACGGCATCGCCGCCGAGCAGATTCATACCGCGCAGCAAGTCGCGTTTGGCCTGAGCGTGACGTGTGTGTTTTTTGGATTGCCCGTCGCGCTGATTGCGCGGCTCTTCGAGCGCGCGCGATGATCGGCGGGCTGCGCATTTCGACCGCCGCGCTGCGCCGCAATGCGAAAGCTCTGCGTCAGCTCGCGGCACCGGCACGCGCAGCTTTCGTCGTCAAATCAAACGCGTACGGTCATGGACTCATCGCAACGGCGCGCGCTGTCGTAGAATACGCTGATGCGCTCGCCGTATACTCGATCGAGGAAGGGTTGGCGCTGAGAAACGCCGGCATTACCGTCCCGATTTTAGTGCTCGGTCCCGCTCCGGTCGAATTGCTCGAAGGCGCGCTCGCGCACGACCTGCAGATCACTCTCTGGGACACGGGCGCCTATCTCGAAACCATCGCGAGCACGGCTCGCCGTCAAGGGAAAACGTTTGCGGTCCAAGTGAAGGTTGACACCGGCGTGCGACGCTTGGGGCTCGATCCATCACAAGCAGCAAATGCGATCCAGCGCATCGCGCGCACGCCCGGCATCGAGCTGACGGGAATATTTTCGCATTTGGCTTCGGCCGAAGAATTGGACGCTGCATTCACGCTCGCGCAGGTCGAAACGCTGAACGCCGCAATCGACGGCGCGAAGCTCGACACGAAACCGGCGCGTCACATCGCTGCATCGGCGGCTGCGATGCTCTGGCCGCAAACGCGTTTGGATATGGTGCGCTTCGGGATCGCGCTCTACGGCTTATGGCCGTCGAAACAAACACGCGCGGCGATGCCGCAGGAGCTAAAACTCGAACCGGTGCTTTCATTCGAAAGCCGCATCGTCGCCGTCAGGAAGATCGAGGCCGGTACAACCGTCGGGTACGGCGGCACTTTCCGCGCACCGCGCCCGATGCGGGTCGGCGTCGTGCCGCTCGGTTATGCCGACGGCATTCCGCGCGCGGTCTCCAATCGCGGCGCATTCGTCGTCGCCGGAAAACGCTGTCCGATTGCCGGCCGCGTCTGCATGAACATGACGATCCTCGATTTGGGGGGCACCAACGCGCGTCCGGGCGATCGCGTCGTGCTGATCGGCAGCGACGGCGGCGCATCGGTTTCCGCCGACGATTGGGCCGACTGGGCCGGCACGATCAATTACGAGATCGTGGCGCGCCTGCCCGAAGGCTTAACGCGAACTTACGATGACGGGTGAGAGGCCGCGCCGTTGCCCGTGCGCCGCTCGATCGGTTCGAACGCGTGCACCGGCGGACCGGAGTACGTCGCTTGTGGCCGGATTAACCGGTTATCCGCTAACTGTTCCAGTACGTGCGCCGACCAGCCGGCGATTCGGCCGCACGCGAAGATTGGCGTAAACTCATCCCCGGGAAATCCTAAGCTGTAAAAGAGCGGCGCCGTGTAGAAATCGACGTTGGCGTAGATGCTCTTGTCGGGCTTCTTTTCGCGCAGCACGAGATTCGAGGCGTCTTCGAGCGCGCGCGCGATCTTGTACCACTTCGGGTCGTGCAGCTCGCTCAGTTTTTTTGCGACGGCTTCCAAATGGCGCGCACGCGGATCGCGGACTTTATATTCGCGATGTCCCATGCCCATGATGCGCTCGCCACGAGCGAGCACCTCGCGCACGTACGCTTCGGCGCGTTCGGGCTTTCCGACCTCGAGCAGCACGCGGCCAACGGCGCTAGCCGCGCCGCCGTGTGCTTCGCCTTCAAGGGTTGCGATCGCCGACGTCACGGCGGCATACAGATCGGCTTTCGTCGAAGCCGTGACGCGAGCCGAAAACGTGGATGCGTTGAACGAGTGATCCGCCAGCAGCACGAGATAGGTGTCCATCGCATCTTCAGCCACGTCGGACGGTTCCGTGCCGCGGCACATGTAAAGGAAGTTCGCCGCCTGCGAAAGATCGTGCCGGGGCTCTATCGGTTCGAGACCGCGGCGGATGCGGTCCCACATCGCGACGGCGGTCGGCACTTTGGCAATCAACTCGATCGCGGTGTGAACATCTGAAACATGCGCGCCGTGCGCGTCGACCGGCACGAAAATCGCAAGCCCCGAAACGATCGTGCGCAGCACGTCCATCGGCCAAGCGTCCTTGGGAACGCGTTCCATCGCATTGATGAGCGGCTCGGGCAGCATGCGGTGTGCGCCGAGTTCTTTACGCAGCTCGTCGAGCTGCTTTGCGGAGGGGAGACGTCCATACAGCAACAGGTGCACGACTTCTTCGAAGCACGCATTAGGCGCCAAATCGTCAATGTCGTAGCCGCGATAGGTGAGCCGCCCTTCTTTTCCCTCGACGTTGGAAAGCAGCGTGCTGCCGACGACGACGCCTTCGAGGCCGCGGTCGACGACGATCCCTGTTGTAGACATAAACTCTCCTTAGATTGGCACCTCCGCGATGTGCTGGCCGTATTCCCGCGGATTGAAATACCATTCCGGAAGCGAACTCGGAAACGTGATGTCGGTGAAGTCGAAGTTGACCGTCGCGCCGTCGCCGCCGTAGACCGTTTGGGTTCCGTTCGATTCGACGCGCGGCTCGACAATGCCGTGCAGGTGCGTCACCACCAGCTGGCCGCTCAAATAGCCGAGCGTGTAGGTGAAGGTGACCGGGAAGATTCCCTCGTCGCCGGTGAACAGCCGGTCGTGCGCGATGATGCGGCGCAACTCGTAACTCTTCTTATCCACCCAAATTTGGCGCAGCACGTTCCGCTCCGGGTCGCGGCGAGGCCGCAGGACCAGGTGCAGAAGGTTCCGCTCGACCGTCATCTGCGGAACGTCGTAATCGGACTCGCCGATCGCGACGACGGAGCCGATCGTCTTGAGCGGTTCGGTTGAAGGCTCGGGCGTCGGAACGTAAGACTGCGGGTTGATGTGCTGATTGCGCGGCGCCGCCGCAAAAACGTCCGCGGTCGGCGGGCCGGGATCGGTCGCTTCATTGAGCGCGGGGCGGTCAAAACTCGGCGGCCCTTCGGCGTCGTCGCGATAGATGCGGCGCGTCAGCGCGGCGCGGTCGAGGTTACGAACCCAATAATGCGTCGTGTACGAGCCGAGTGGATCGGGATACGGCGAGGCGCCGGGCTCTGCCGCGTAATTCGTGTACTGCGTGCGGATCATCGTGTACGTCTCGTAGGCCGGCGGCGGGCGGTGCGAACGGAAGACCCGGCGGATTATACCGAGCACGCGGACCGGGGTCAGAGATTGATAGGGAGGCAGCGTCGGCTGAACGGCCGGGGCCGCCGTCTGTGCGGCGGTGCGGACCGCAGGGGCCAGGGAAACGGCAAGGAGCGCGGCGGCAAAGAGTGCCGCCAAAGAATTCTTCAGCATACTTCTGCGTGTATAACGTCTGAGGGCACCGGGAATGTTACGCCAGGCGCGACGTGTCGATCCGGCGCCCTCCCAGCATCACGAAGGAAGGCTTCTCAAGCGTGCGGATATTTGCCGCGGGGTCGTCGGAGACGGCGATCACGTCGGCGAGTTTCCCCGGCGCGAGCAATCCGCGGTCGGACGTTCCCAGCAAATCGGCCGCGCGGCTCGTGGCTGAGCGCAGCAGGTCGATTGGGTGCATTCCCATCGACGCCAACAGCGCAAAATCTTTATTGTTTTCCGCATGCGGAAAAACGCCGGCGTCGGTACCGTAGGATATTTTTACGCGGCTCGCGATCGTGCGCTGCATTCCCGCGTTGCGCAGCTCCGAGGCCAACTCGGCCTTAGCGATGCCGCCGGGTGAGATTTTATTTGGATTGCCCGGCTGCAAAATGGAATCGAGCGCCCAAATCGTCGGCGTGAGATACGTTCCGCGATCCTCCATGTTCTTGAGCGTGGCTTCGCTGACGCCGGTGCCGTGTTCGATTGAGTGGACGCCGCCCTCGACCGCGACGGCAATGCCCTTATCGCCGTGCGCGTGCGCTGCGACGCGGCGTTCGAACTTCGTCGATTCGTCGACGACCGCTTGCACCTCGTCGAGATTGAACTGCGGAATGTCCCAGACGTCTCCGTACGAAAGCACGCCGCCCGTCGCGAGAATCTTGATCAGGTCGACGTGGCGCTTTACGTGCTCCCGCACGCGCTCGCGAAATCCGTAGGGTCCGTACGAGATGCCGCTCTCGATCGGCTGATCGACGTGTACAAATTCGGGCAAGTCATTGGTGTCGCCGTGCCCGCCGGTAATCGAAAGCGACGGACCCGCCGCGAGGATGCGCGGCCCCACGATCGCGCCGTTGGCGATCGCATTGCGCAGTGCGAGATCGATTCCGGCGCCGCCGCCGACATCGCGAACTGTGGTAAACCCATTACGCAGCATCGCCTGCGCGTTGTGAATGCTGTAAATCGCCGCTTCCGCCACGTTGTCGGCCGCGGTTTTGGGCGGCAGCAGCGAGAGCATGTACGTGTCGGGAACGACGCGCGCGGCCACGTGCGTGTGGCAGTCGATCAAGCCGGGCAGCAGCGTCGCTCCGCCGAGGTCGACGATCTGCGCGTCGACGCCGGCATCGCCCGCGTGCATCGAGACGATGCGCTGCCCCCTGATGACCAGCACGCCAGGCGTCTTGAATGCTTCGCCATCAAAAAGCCGCGCCGATTTGAGCACGGTCACTTGTTCGGCGGCGCGCGCGCGCCAAGGCAAAAAGAGCGCCGCTCCGGCGGCCGCGGCGCCGAACAAGAAAGATCGGCGCGCGAAGAGCAGTTCGACTTCGGCAAAAAGCCGGTCGGAGTGAGGAACGTGCGGACAGCGGCAATCGAACATTATCTTCTCACTTTGTCAGCACGCGTTCGCCGTTACGCGAAAGCGCATAGCCCAAGAGCCTTTCGACAAGCGCATTATAACTGATGCCGGCCGCGTTGCAGACGTCGGGCAAAACGCTCGTCGGCGTCAGGCCGGGCAACGTGTTGATTTCCAAGATGTACGGGCGCCCTTCCTTGCTGACGATAAAATCCGTGCGCGAGTAATCTCGCAAGCCGACGAGCCGGTGGGCCGAAAGTGCCAGCATGCCGATGCGCGCCGCGAGATCGGCATCGATCGGCGCCGGCACGATGTGCGTGCTGCCGCCCGCAGCATACTTAGACTTAAAATCGTAAAATTCACCGGCGTTGGAAACAATCTCCGCGACGGGAAGCGCTTCTTCGCCGAGTACGCCGCATGTGAATTCGCGCCCGGAAATAAACTCCTCGGCGATCACTTCGGCGTAGTGTTCGGCCGATGCGATCATTGCTTGCGACCACTGCTCGTGCGTTCGCACGATCGCAACGCCCGCGCTGCTGCCTTGATAACGCGGCTTGACGACCAGCGGCAGATCGAGCGAACCCGGCAACAGCGGCAGCGTGCCGCCCGAAAGATCGAAGAGATCCCACGTTGCGGTCGGCAAGCCTTCGGCCGAAAACAGCTTCTTGGTGAGGTGCTTATCCATCGCAAGCGCCGCAGCTTCCAACCCGCTTCCCGTGTAAGGCAGCCCGAGGAAATCGAGAATGCCCTGCAGCTGCCCGTCTTCGCCGCCGGGACCGTGCAGCGCGTTGAAAACCGCATCGGGCGCGATGTCACGAATCGCGTCGACGAATTTCCGATCGTAGTCGAGCGACTGCGCCGCGTACCCGAGCGACTCGAGCGCGCGCATAACCCCGGTTCCCGTTCGAATGGAGATCTCGCGTTCGGCGCTCGAGCCGCCCATCACGACCGCGACCCGGGCCTTTTTCTTTTTCATTCGATGAAGACGCCTACCAAGTGCACTTCGAGTTGTAAATCGACGCCGAACTTCTCGTTCACCGCGCGGCGGACGCGCGCCAGCAGCGAAGCAACGTCTTTCGCAGACGCGCTGCCCGTGTTCGTGATGAAGTTGGCATGCAGCGCCGAGACTTCCGCGCCGCCTTCGCGCCACCCCTTGGCTCCGGCCGCTTCGATCAAACGCGCCGCTTTGTCGCCCTCGGGATTGCGGAAGCACGAACCGGCATTGGGCAGCGCGATCGGCTGCGTGCGTTTGCGCCGGACCAGACGCTCTTGCATCTCCTCGCGCACGGCCTGCGCTTGCCCGCGTTCGAAGGCTAGCGTCACGCGCGAAACGATCGCGTCGCGCGCGAGCGACGTGTGCCGGTAATAATAATGAACGGAGACCGGATGCGCCTGCGGCTTTGCCGGTGATTGCACCCAAACCTCACGCACGAAGTCGCCAATCTCGCGATCGGTGCCCGCATTCATGCGCAACGAGCCGCCGACACTGCCCGGAATTCCAGCCAGCGAACCGATTCCAATTGCTCCGGCCGACGCAGCCTTCGCGGTAAGCAGCGACATTGCAGCCGACGCGCCCGCGCGGACGATCACTTCGACGCCGCTGTCGTTTACATCGATCGCGGCAAACTCGCCGGCGAGCCGTAAAACCAATCCGCGAACGCCGCCGTCGCCGATCAGCAGATTACTTCCGCTACCAAGCACGAACCACGGCAGCTTCCGCCGCGCGCAAAGGCGCATGACTTCGGCGAGCTGCTCCTCGTTCTCGGCGACAACCCACGCGTCGGCGGGTCCGCCGATCTTCCAGGAAGTGTACGGCGCAAGCGGTTCGTCAAAACGTACGCCGTCGCCACAGATCGCCGAGAGCTTTTGGCGATCCGCATCGGTCAGCAGACTGCGCAGTTCGGAATCGGCCGCGATCACGCGGAGACATCCCGCGCGAGTTCGGCCGCAACCTTGGTGATGTTTCCTGCGCCGAGCATCAGCACCAGCGAATTCGCCGGCGCCTCACGCTGCAGCACTTCACGCAAATCGTGCACGTACTTCACGTACGAAATCGGAACGCCGGCCGCTGCCAGCGGTTCGCCGATCAGCCGCTCCGTCACGCCGTCGATCGGCGTTTCCCCGGCGCTGTAAATCGGCGCCAAGTAGACGCGGTCCGCATCCGCCAGCGCCTCGGCAAACGCGCTTGCCAAATACGCCGTGCGCGTGTACCGGTGCGGCTGAAACGCGGCGACGATCGGTCCGTGGTGAAAGCGGCGCGCAGCGGCGATCGTTTCGCGCACGGCGGTCGGATGATGCGCGTAGTCGTCAACGACGATCATGCGCGCGCTTGTGGCAAGAACGTCGAAGCGGCGGCGCACACCGAGAAAACCGCTGAGCGACTCGGCCATGGAAGCGAAGGGAATATTCAGCGCCCAGCCGACAGCGGCCGCGGCTAGAGCGTTCTCGACGTTCATCGCGCCCGGGACATGCAATTCGACCGTTCCTAAACGCGCGCCGTCGGCGAAGAGCTCGAACGTCGAGCGAACGTGTTCGAAATGAGTGTTCGATGCGTGGACGCTCGCATCGGCGGCGATCCCGAACGTGATCGTGCGCGCGCGCCGCGCGCTCTGCGCGAGCGAACGGGTCAGCGGATTATCCACTCCGACGATCGCCGCCCCGTCGGCCGGCGCCTTTGCCAGAAACTCTTCGAAGGCGGCGACGAGCTGCGGAATCTCCGCATCGGATGTGAGGTGGTCGTTTTCGATATTCGTCACGACCGCAACAGAAGGGTCGAGCAGCGTAAATGATCCGTCCGACTCATCGGCTTCGGTCAGAAACCACGGCGCGGTGCCGTCGTGCGCGTTCGTGCCCAAAGCGCCGTCGATGCCGCCAAGCACCAGGCTCGCGTCGACGTTCGCACCGCGCAATACGGCGGCCGTCATCGCCGTCGTCGTCGTCTTGCCGTGCGTGCCGCAGATCGCGATGCCCCGCCGCCCTTCCATAATACGCGCAAGCATTTCGCCGCGGCCGATAACGGGAATGCCGCGCTCGAGCGCCGAGCGGTATTCCGGATTCTCGCGATCGATTGCGGAGCTGACGACGACGGTCGTCGCACCGTTGACATTGCGGCCGTCGTGTCCGACGGTGATCGTTGCGCCCGCAGCTCTCAATTCTTTGATGAGCGGCGAATCGATCGCGTCCGAACCGGTCACCCGTTCGCCGCGTTGGAGCAAGATGCGCGCGATGGCGCTCATCCCGATGCCGCCGATTCCGACGAAGTGCAAGGTGCGCAAGGTCAGCTCTCGTTCTTGGTAACGAGCGCCTCCACCCGCGCAAGAATAGCGGTGACCGGGTCGCGATTGGCGCGTAAACGCGCGGCCGAACGCAACTGATCCAGCCGTTCGGGCTGCATGACCTCGCGCAGCGTCCACCAGAGCGAATCGGCGTTGAGTTCCCCGTCGGCAATGACGACAGCCGCACCGGCATCGGCGAGCTTGCGAGCGTTTCGCGCTTGGTGGTCGTCGGCGGCAAATGGATAGGGCACGAGCAGGGCGGGGATGCCGAGCGCGGTCAGTTCACCAAGGGTGGACGCACCCGCGCGCGCGATCGCGAGATCGCAGACGGCGTACGCGTCGGCCATGTCGGGCAAATATGAAACGAGAACAGCCAGGTTTTCGCCGAAGGGCGTGCGTTCGGCGGCCTGCATGTACTCGTAATCGCGCTCGCCGCAGATGTGCAGTACTTGCCAAGCCGGCGGCAGCGCGCGCCGTGTCACCAGCGCCGCGACCGCCTCATTGATCGTTCGCGCGCCTTGGCTTCCGCCGATCGCCAGAATCGTCCGCCGCGACGGATCGAGCCCAAGCCGTCGCGCTGCCTCGATGCGGTTGTCCGGATGCAGCAGCGAAGAGCGAACCGGAACGCCGGTGTAGACGTATTTGCGAGCGAAAGCCGGATCGGCTTGGGGAAACGCGCCCCAGACTTCGTCGACGATCGGCGTTAGCAAGCGGTTCGCCAATCCCGGATGCGCGTTGGGTTCGAGCAGAGCGAGCGCCGGACTCGGACGCACGCCGCGCAGAATTCGCGCCGCCGCCATCGCGGGAAAACAGACGTAGCCGCCCGTGGCGATCGCGATATCGGGATCGAAGCTCCGCAACACGCGCACACCTTGGGCGATCCCCGCGGCATTGGCAGCGATCGTGCGCAGCGTACCGAGCGAAGCGCCGCGCTGGAGCGGACTGCTTTCAATCGTCGCGAGTTCGTAGCCGGCTGCGGGCACGAGCGTATTCTCGATTCCGTCGGGGCTTCCGATAAACAGAATCTCGGCCCGCTCGCGCAGCGCATCCGCGAGCGCAATCGCCGGATAGACGTGGCCGCCGGTACCTCCCCCGGTGAATGCGACCTTCACTCAGTGACGCGCCGGTGCCGCCCGACGTTGATGATCAGCGCGACGGCGATCAGCGATACGATCAACGAGCTGCCTCCGAACGATATAAAAGGAAGAGGCACGCCGGTCACGGGCCAGGATGACGTGACCACGGCGATGTTGACGAATGCTTGAATGACGATGAGTGCCGCGCAGCCCGTTGCCAGGAAAAAACCGAACCGGTCCGGGGCGGCTATGGCAATGCGGATCGCGCGATAGGCCAGCGTTCCGAAAAGAATCAGCACGGTGGCTGTTCCGATGAGGCCGAGCTCTTCGCCAAGGACCGAGAAGATGAAGTCCGTGTACTGTTCGGGCAGATAGAAAAACTTCGCGCGCGATTCGCCCAGTCCGACGCCGAAGAGCCCGCCGCTCCCGAGCGCGAGCAGCGACTGCACGATGTGGAAGCCGGTATTCTGCGCATCTTTAAAAGGATGGAGAAACGCAAAAATGCGTGCGCGTTTATAGGGACTGCTCATGATTGCAATCGCGGCGGGAGGAAGGGTGACCGCGATAACCATCAGCAGATGCTCGATCCGCGCGCCGGCCGCGAAAAACATCGCGAAGGCTGTGAATACGAGGAGACTCGACGTTCCGATGTCGGGTTCGATGAGCACCAGCATCGCCGTGAAAAACACGGGAATGCAGAGCGGAGCGAGCCCGCGCGTGAGCGACGTTATGCGTTCGCCTCGGCCGGCGAGCGCCGCCGCCAGATAGATCACCAGTCCCAGTTTTGCAAACTCCGAGGGTTGCAAAGAAAACGAGCCCGCGCCGATCCAGCGGCGCGCGCCGGAGACCGTCTGGCCCAAGTGCGGAACGAAAACGGTCAGCAACCCTGCGATGCAGAGCAGCAGCGCGTAGGGCGCGAACGCGCGCAGCTTGCGGTAGTCGATCTTATAGGCGCCCAACGCGCATATCGCACCGATGACCAGATAGATTGCCTGGCGCTTCACATAGTAGGCCGTGTCGTGATGGTCGGCGTACGCCTGGGCGCTCGAAGCGCTGAAGATCATGACCAGACCGATCGCGACCAAACTCGCTACCGCGATGAATAACCACGTATCGGGGGGAGAAGCTACGAACGACCGCGGCAGCTCTTGGGCGTGCGATTGACGCTTGGCAACCGAAACTTTCATCGAGCCGGCGATCCTAGCACCGCATCGGTAAATTTTTGGCCGCGATCTTCAGCCGATTCGAACATGTCGAACGAAGCGCATCCCGGCGAAAGCAGCACGACGTCACCGGGCCGCGCCAGCGATTGAGCTCTGCGAACCGCTTCTTCCATCGAACCGGCGCGCTCGATTGGCGTCCGGTAGACGTGTGCCGCAATGTCGTCGGCCGCTTCACCGATCACCACGATCGCTCGAGCGCGTTCGTCGACGATCCGCCCGAGTTCGGTGAAATCCGTATTCTTTGGTTTCCCGCCGGCAATCAGCACGATCGGTTTGTCGTAGGCGCGCAGAGCCGCAATGACGGCGCCGGGATTGGTGGCTTTGGAATCGTCGACGTAGAGCACACCGTCGACTTCGCCGACGGGTTGCATGCGGTGCGACATAGGGCCGAATGACCGGATTCCGTCGCGAAGATCGCGCGGTTCGATTCCGGCAGCCAGTACCGCGAGCGCCGCGGCCATCACGTTTTGCACGTTGTGCAATCCGGCCAGCGGAATATCGTCGCGACCCGCAATAGCGATCGGTCGCGGATCGCCGGTCACCGGAGAATACGTCAGCGCGCCGTCGCGCAGGTACATCGTCGCGTGCTTGCTGTCGTCACCAAGCGTAAACCACATCTGCTTGGCGCGCACGCGCGCCTCGCCCGAGTGCCAATGCAAAAGCGCTAACACCGGATCGTCGAGGTTTCCGATGAAGACGTCGTGTTCGTTTTGATTTGCGAAGACACGGTACTTCGCTTCGATATATTCGTCCATCGAATGATACCGGTCGAGATGATCGGCGGAAATGTTCAGAATCACGGAAATGCGGGGATGAAACGATCGAATCGTTTCGAGCTGGAACGACGACACCTCCGCTACGACCCAGCTTTCCGGCGGTGCCGCGACGGCTTCGAGAATGAGCGGATTGCCGATGTTGCCGCCGACGCGCGCATCTTTGCCGGCCGCGCGGAGCAAGTGGCCGATGAGTGAAGCCGTCGTCGATTTCCCCTTGGTGCCGGTCACGGCGATAATCGGCGCTTTGCACAAACGGTAAGCGACTTCGATCTCGCTGTACACCGGGACGTTGCCGCTCTGAACCTTGCGAACCAGCGGCCCGTTCAGCGGCACGCCCGGAGAGAGAACGGCGCAATTCACGTTGGTGAGTTCACCGATATTCTCGGGCGCCACGTACTGCGCGCCCATCGCCTCGAGGCCGGCGATCGTCTCGGCGAGCTCAGCCCGCGGTTTTTCGTCGATCGCGTACACCTCGGCGCCTCGCTCACGCAACACTTCAACGACAGCTTTTCCGCTGCGTCCGAGCCCGATGACCAGGATCGTTTCGCCGGCGGAAAAGTTCATAAGGCGGCCGCAGTAGGGAGCGTCGGCACACCACGTGTCGTTAAAAGTAGTGTCATCCTGAGAGAGCGTTTTGCCCTTGGCAAAACGCGCAGTCGAAGGACGCCCGAGCGAAGTCGAGGGCCGTGGGGCACAAACATCATCTTACTATCGCCAATCCAACTGCGGAGCAAATCGCCGACGCGAACCAAAAACGCGTGGTAACTTTCGTTTCAGGCCACCCCGAGAGCTCGAAGTGATGATGCAGCGGTGACATCTTAAAGATGCGCTTGCCGTGCGTCAATTTAAAATACACAACTTGCAACATTACAGAGAGCGCCTCGGCCACGAAAACGCCTCCGATAACGATCAGCAACAGCATCTCACCACTGAGGATTGCCAAACCGGAAAGCAATGCGCCTAACGCCAGCGACCCGGTGTCGCCCATGATGAGCTTTGCCGGATAACGGTTGTAAACAAGAAACCCCAGGCACGCTCCAATGGCCAATACCGCAACAAAGGTAGCTGGGAGCAACTCATTCTGCAGCGACACAATGCCAAGGACGATAAGCGGGCTTATTATCGTTCCGGCAGCTAGCCCGTCGAGCCCATCCGTGAGATTAACCGCATGGACGGTTCCCGTAATCGCTATGACTCCCAACAAAAGCCACATCCAGTACGGCACCTGCAGCGCGTAGCTTCCTGCCAGGAAAATTGTACTATTGACATGCGGTTCGGGAATCATTCGCAGAAACATTACCGCGACAAGCGCAGTCGCTAAATATTTCGTGCGGGCTCGTAGACCGCGATTGCGTCCGCGTCGAATTGCCATGTAGTCGTCGACAAAACCTATGGCCGCACATGCAAGGACCAGGAAAATTAAAGCACGTAGAGCCGCCTGCGGGCCCGGAGCCAAGGGCGCAATGCTGACGAGGACCAATAACGGCAACATCGCGGCGATGAATGCAAACCCGCCCATCGTAGGGGTACCGCTTTTGCTTTGATGGGTTTGGGGCGCGTCTTCGTAGGCCCGTTGAAATAGTTTCAGCGGCGTCGCGACGCGTATGACGAGGTAGCCGCCGATCAGAGCGCAGAGAAAGCCTACTATAAGCGCGCACGCAACGACTAACAAAAGCAATTGGGCGCTGTTCACGGGCCAGGCCCAATCAACGGGTTTACACCATCGCCGCGCCACTTGAGGACCACGATCGGCGTTTGCTCGTCGCCGTTGCCATGGGGGTTTGAAAGCAACGCCTCAGCGACGCCGTCGTGATTGACGCCGTTCGACGCACCCAGAACTTTAGCCGCACTGAGATCGTTCGCGTCGACCACCGTGCATGCGATGCCGGTTCGCTCGAACACGGATTGCGCAAACGCGTCGGGATTTTGCGGCGCGAAAACGATGAGATTATCGAACGGCGGCATCGTGCCGGTGTAGCCATCGATCGCGGCGATTGCCTCGCCCAAGATTTCATAGAACATGCCGCGACGGCCGGCCAGCCGGCCCAACACTTGCATGACCGCGGCATAGACGACTTTCGCGGCACCGACATTGTCGATAACGATCTGCACCGACTCCGGTTGGCTCACGGTCGCCATCGCGCCGGCGTGGCGCGAGAGCAGCAGCGCGAGACGCGACGGCCGCACGTACTCGGCCGGCACAGCTTGACGCTGCGCGATCGCGACGGCCGTTTCGGAAACCGCCAGCACGTCGCCGGGCTGTGCGATACCGGCAACCGACGCTTGAATCAGCGCGGCGAGATCTTCCCCCGGCTGAACGAGACGCGTGCGCACCGGAATCGCAACCATACCCGCCGGAATCTGCGGGCGATCGACACGCAAGCTACCGCTCATGCGGCACCTGCGCGAAGCGACTGCACGATCTCCTCCATTCGGTACTTGCGCGAGCCCTTCAATAAAACGACGTCTTGATCGGTGGCGTTTTTGCGCAGCCACTCCGCGGCTTCTTCGTTTTCGCCAAACGTTACGATATGCTCGCGCGAAAAACCGGCACGCACCGCGCCCGCGGCAAGCGATGCGGCAAAATCTCCGCCGACCAGCAGCACGTCGATGTTCATGGCCGCGGCGTGCGCGCCGACGCGTTCATGGATTGCGGGAGCGTCGGCTCCAAGCTCGGCCATGCTCGAAAGCACGGCGATGCGGCGGCGCGCGTTTTCCGACGAGAATGTTGTCAGGGTCGCAATGGTCCCACTCGCATTCGCGTTGTACGCGTCGTAGATCAATCTTGGGCCCGCAGGAAGCGCGATATTTTCGTAGCGGCCTGGCGGCAGAATCAGTCCGGCGACGTTGCCGGCAATTTCCTCAGCGTTTATTCCGAGCAGCAGCGCACCCGCAATTGCGGCCGCGAGATTCGCGCGATTGTGCGCGCCGGGAAACGGAGTGCGGATCGAAAGCGTTTGCGAGGCGCCGCCGTAGTTCAGCACGAGCGTCCCCTCGTCGCGCACCCATACGCCCGGCAAGGAAGGTTCGCCCTCGCCGAACCAGAGCGGCGGCGCGCCGAGCGAACTCGCTCGATTGCGCGAAATCTCATCGCGCGCATTGAGTACGGCCTGCGCGCCCTCGGAAAATAATCCCCACTTTGTCGCAGCCAACCGTTCGCGCGATCCGAAAATCTCCAAATGCGCGTCGCCGACGTTGGTCAAAATACCGATATGCGGCGACGCAATCGCGACCAGCTCCGCAATCTCGCCGGCATGCCTGGCACCCATTTCGACGACGAGCATCTGTTGCTGCGGCGAGACGGAGAGCAACAGTTTACTGACCCCGATTTCGTTGTTTTCATTTCCCGGCGATGCGGCCACCGCAGAAGTCCCCAGGGTCGCAATCAAAAGCTGGCAGAGAAAATCCTTGGTCGTTGTTTTCCCGCTGCTGCCGGTTACAGCAACGACCCGGCCCGAAAACTGCGCGCGCGCCGCGGCAGCCAAATCCATGTATGCCCGGCGCGTGTCGCGCACGATTAAGGCCGCGACGCCATCGCTTTGCGCGGCGGCGGAATCCACCACAATCGCGGCGGCGCCTTTTTTTAAGGCCTCGCCGATGAAATCGTGACCGTCGAACCGCTCACCACGCAGCGCGAGAAACGTGTCGCCCGGATTGAGCGATCGCGTATCCGTGACAACCGTGAGCGTTTCGGGAGCGCGCTCGCGCCCGCGGACTTGAGCCCCCGTCGCTTCAGCCGCGCGATCGAAGGTAAGCATCATGAAAGAACCCGCTCGCGTTCGGCAAGCGCGCGGCGCGCTTCCGCGGCGTCGTCAAACGGCAACACCTCCTTACCGACGATCTGGTACGTCTCGTGACCTTTGCCCGCGATCAAGATCGAATCGCCCGGACGCGCGTCTCGAATCGCCGCTGTGATCGCGCGGCGGCGGTCGGGTTCGACCTCGTGCGGCGCGCCGCCGACGCCGGCGAGAATCTCTTCGATAATCGCGCGCGGGTCTTCCGTGCGCGGATTGTCGGAAGTAACGTAGACGTAGTCCGCGTTTTGCACGGCGACCGCACCCATTTCGCGCCGCTTGCCGCGATCGCGATCGCCGCCGCAACCGAAGACCACGATGCAGCGGCCTTGCACGGTCTCGCGCAACGCACGGAGCGCGGACTCGAGTGCATCGGGTGTGTGCGCGTAATCGATAATCACCTCGACGCTGCCGCCATCGATGCGCTCCATGCGCCCGCGGATGCGTTCGATCGAAGCCAATGCGCGCGCCGAGACGTCGTCGGGGAGACCGAGCATTCGCGCGACTCCAATCGCACATAACGCATTGCTCACGTTAAATCCGCCTGTCAAATGCAGATCGAATTGCCGGCCGTCCACTTGGAACTGCGAACCTCTTTCGTTCACTCGGACCTTTTCGGCGTGCACGTCACCCGAGCTCTCCGTTCCAAATGTGAGAATGGGTTTGCGGCCGCGCAGCTCGGCCGCCCAACGCGCGCCGTACGGATCGTCGGCGTTGAGGACGGCACGCTCCGCTAGGTCGAAAAGCCGTCGCTTAGCGGCGGCGTAGTTTTCGGGCGTCTTATGAAAGTCCAAATGATCGCGCGTGACGTTGGTCAGTCCCGCTACCGAAAAATGGACGTCGGAGACGCGACCGAGCGCAAGCGCGTGCGAGCTGACTTCCATCGCCACGATTTTCACCGCTTTGTCGCGCATCTGCGCGAGCAGCGCTTGCAGCTCCGATGCGAGCGGCGTCGTATGGTCGAGCGGCCGGTCTATGCCGTCGAATTTCGTTCCGAGCGTACCGACGATGCCGGCCGATACTCCGGCCTCGTTGGCGATAGCCGCGATCATGTGTGTGACAGTCGTCTTCCCGTTCGTGCCGGTGATCCCGGCGATGACTAAATTGCGCGAGGGCGAACGATAAAACGTGTCGGCAATTTTCGAAAGCGCCGCTGCCGAATCCGGAACGACAACGCTCGCAACGTGTGGCGGAAGATCGATCTGGCGTTCGACGATCACTGCGGAGGCGCCGCGCGCGATCGCTTCACTCACGTAGCGGTGGCCGTCGGTATGCTCGCCGACAATCGCAAAAAACAGCGCCCCCGGCCGGACCGATCGCGAATCGAAAGAGAGCGATGAAATCATCACGGAGCCGCCGCCGGCGATGCGGCTGTCCGGCAACCCTTCCAGCAGCAATTCCAGCAGCACGCCCGGCTCAATCATGGGGTGAGGTTCGCCGTGCGTCCGGGGCGGACCAAGCGCTTCTTGGGAACGGGCGACAGCTTCGGGCGCGGTGTCGCCGGGAGTGTTCCGGCGTGCAGCATCGCCTGACGAGCGATTTCAGAAAACGCCGGCGCTGCCACCACCGAGCCGTAGATCGCGCCTTCGGGGCGCTCCACTTTCACGTAGATCAAATACCGTGGATGCTCGTAGGGCACCATACCTATAAAGGAAGCGATGTACGCGCCCGGTTCGTATCGCCCGTTTTCGACGACCTGCGCGGTTCCGGTCTTACCCGCCGTCGTATACCCGGCCAGCTGCGCGCTCGGGTTCCCGGTTCCGCGCACGACGACGGCTCGCAGAAAACGCCGCAGCGTATCGGCGGTGCGCCGTGAAAAGACGCGCCGTTCGATCTCGGGCCCGTATTGATAGACCAGTCGTCCCTGGGTATCGAAGATCGCGCGGACCAGTCGCGGACGCACGAGCAGTCCGCCGTTCGCGATGGCGCAATAATAGCGCGCGAGAGCGAGCGGCGTTACCGAGACGCCTTGTCCGAACGCCATCGTCGCGAGCGAACTGTCGCTCCACTCCGCGGGAGCCGGCACGATTCCGGGATTTTCACCCGCGAAACCGACGTGCGTCGAGTCACCGAACCCCGCGCGCAGTTCCATGTCGTAAAAGGTCTTGCCGCCAATCGAGAGGCCGACTTCGGCCGCTCCCACGTTATGCGAATACGCGATGATATCTTCAAGCGTCTCGCTGCTGCCGCGAACCGGCATGTCGTCCTCGGCGTTATGAATCACGCGCCCGCCGACTTCGATCGCGTTGCGTGCCGGGAAATATGAAGACGTCGTCACTTTGCCGCTTTCGAGCGCGGCTGCCGCGGTCAGCAGCTTGAATGTCGACCCGGGCTCGTAAGCGTCTTGTACGGCGCGCTCACGCCGCGCATCGGGCGAAAACTTCCAATACGTGTTCGGATCGAAGTGCGGCAAGTCGGCCAGCGCGAGCACTTCGCCTGTGAACGGCTCGATCACAAGCGCCGTGCCGCTTTGCGCGTGGAACTCGGCGACTTGTTTTTTGAGCGCAGACTCGGTGACGTACTGCAGATATGGATCGATGGTCAATTCGAGCGTCATCCCTGGTTTGGCCGGCCGCACGGCGCGCTGGCGTCCAAACGGAATGGGATGTCCGAACTCGTCCGCCTCAAGCGTGACGCGCCCCGACGTTCCTTTTAAGAGGTCGTCATATGCGTACTCGATTCCGGCCAACCCGTTCTCGTCGATTCCGACAAATCCGACGACCGTTGAAGCCGTTTCTCCGGCCAGATCGACGCGGCGGCCGGTATCTTCTTCCATGACGGAAATTCCCGGCAACTGCAGCGCCGAAATCGCGTCGGCCTCATCGTGGGGAATCTTGCGGGCGACCCAGACGAATTGCATCGTGCGATCGCGCAGCAGCGCGGTCGTCGACTCAGGGATCCCGCCAAGCACTTTTTGCAGCCGCGCGATCGTGGTGCCGGCGTCGCCGAGATCGTGCGGCACCGCATAAACGCTTTCGGAGGGAAGCGAGTACGCCAGCACGTTGCCGTCGCGATCGAGGATGCTGCCGCGGCGCGCAAAGACGTCGACGGTATCGCTGCGCTGCGCCAGCGCCTGCTTCGCGTAGATCGGCCCTTTAAAAACTTGCACCTCGACGAGGCGCCACCCCAGTATCAGGGCGATGGCAGCTGCGAAGTAAAAGAGCGCTTTTGCACGGCGGGGAGCGACGCGCGAGAAGTTTCGGCGATGCACGAGTCTCTTGCAGACCCTATTTAGCGCCGAACCAGCTCGCTAAACTGGAAAGAAAGAGCCTCGAACGTCCCTGCGGCGCAGCCGGCGGAAGCGTGACCAGCGCGAACTGCTGCGGCTCGCGCATGTGCAGCGCCGACGCCATCCGCGCCAAGCGGTCGTCGGAGCGGAGTGCCGCCAGACGGTCGTCGAGACGCGCGGTTTCCGCCTGAAGCGATGCGCGTTGCCGGTCCGCGCGCGCGACGGCGTAATTCAGGCTGGTCAAGTTCGCGATGAGCATGACGTAGATCATCACGCCGACGAGCACGACGCCGAGCCCGCCGCAAAACCGGACCAGGCTGGTGTAGCGCGAGCGCGATGCGCGAGTCTTACGCAGATGTGTTGCATGTTTAGCGGTGCGGACATTGCGCAGCCGCGGATTCGCCTGATAGGCGACCATCAGCTCGCTCTCCGCTCAGCGGCGCGCATCTTGGCACTGCTCGCGCGCGGATTCTGCTCGATCTCGTCGGAATCAGGGACCAGCGGCTTGCGCGTCAGCACTTCCAGCCGATCGTCTTGGAGGAATTTTCGTTTGACGATGCGGTCTTCCAGCGAATGGAAACTAATCGCAACGACCCGCCCCGCGCCGCGGAGCCGGTCGACGGCGCCGTCCAGGCTTTCGCGCAGTGCCTCGAGCTCGTCATTGACGGCGATGCGCAGCGCTTGAAAGACGCGCGTCGCGGGATGAATGCGTTCGCGCCGTCCCGGGCGGTGCATCAGCCCGCTGACCATGCGCGCGAACTCCAGCGTCGTTCCCGGGAACGATCCGGCTTTGCGGCGGTGCACGATCGTACGCGCGATCCTTCGCGCGGCGCGCTCTTGGCCGTAGTCGAAGAAGATTTCCGCAAGTTCGGTTTCGCTCGCGCTCATCAGCACGTCGTAAGCGCTGCGCCCGGCTAGCGGATTCATGCGCATGTCGAGCGGTCCGGATTCCCGGAAAGAAAAACCGCGCGACGGTTCGTCAAATTGCATCGAAGAAACCCCCAAGTCGTACAGCACGCCGTCCACCAGCTCGATGCCGAGGCGATCGAGAACGTCCGGCAGCTCGCGGAAATTCGCATGAATAAATGTAAAGGCTGTATCGCCGATCTCGGCAGCCCGCTGCCCGGCCGAAGGATCCGCGTCGAGCGCAATGAGCCGCCCGCCCTTCAAACGCGAGAGGATGCCACGCGAATGGCCACCCGCGCCGAAGGTCGCATCCACATAGATCCCAGACGGGCGGATCGCCAGCCACTCTAAAGCTTGCGCGTGAAAAACGGGAATGTGTTGCATCGCTCCAGCCCGCCATCAGTAAAGCCCCAGCTCCGCCATTAAGTCACCGGCTTCGGGATCGGGCGCGGCGTGCGAGGCGTAGCGCTCTGCTGCCCAGATCTCGACCCGCGTGAGCGAGCCGACCGAAACGACCTCGCGCTCGATGCCGGCGTACGCCCGGAGAGCCGACGGGATGAGCAGACGTCCTTGAACGTCGCATGCAACCTCCTCGGTGTGCCCAAAGATATGACGCACGAGGCGGCGGAAACGCTCGTCCTTCCGCGGGGCGCCTTCGAGCCGGCTGCAGAAATCGGCCCAAGCCGCTTGCGGATAGAGGGCGAGGCACGGGTCCGGCTGCGCGATGGTTAAAACGAAGCCGGTCCCTAGGCGTTCGCGGAAGCGCGCGGGCACGATGAGACGGCCCTTGTCGTCAAGGGCATGCTCGACCGTACCAGTAAAGCGCGGCAAATCCGCGTGCAACCAATCCTCCCTCGGTCACCACAATGCACCACTTTGCACCACTATACGCTTCCGTAGGTGCGTGTGGCAAGCGTAAAATTGGGAATCGAACGCGTGTTCGATTTAGGAATAACTGCGCATCGCGCTATGAAATCGTTTGGAGCCGAGCAGACTACGCCGAAACAGCACGCGCATCTGCCTCGTTGTAAGGAAGGTCGAAGGCAGGGTCGATACCTTGCAGAAGAGACTCGAGACCCTTATGAAAAGATTGCTCGGGACTGCGCTATTCCTGAGCTTGCTCTGCGGTTGTAGCGGAGCGGGTTATCTTCCGTATGCGCCGCACGCGCTCAATCCCGCGCAACTTCAGAGGCTGGTCAGCTCGGCGGCTGCGCGCAACGGCGTGCCCACCGGACTCGTCAACGCCGTCGTCATGGCCGAATCGGCCGGCGATCCGTCAGCGATCAGCAGCGCCGGAGCGCAAGGTCTTATGCAACTGATGCCCGGTACGGCAGCCGGCTGCGGGATCGGCAATGCGTTCGATCCTGCCGAGAACGTCGACTGCGGAACGCGCTATCTTCACGGTCTGCTCGTTCGCTACGGCAATAACGTCGAACTCGCCGTTGCGGCGTATAACGCAGGGCCGGGCGCCGTCGACCAATATCACGGCGTTCCGCCGTATGCCGAAACGCAAGCCTACGTCGACCGCGTTCTGACGGCTTACCGCAGCTACTAGCGAACGTTAACGCGGATGGCCTCCATTTCCGGAGCACGCCCCGCGCCAATCAACCTGCTCCGCTCCTTACGCTTGCCGCTGCTCGACGCTTACATTTTGCGCGAGTTCATCGGGCCGTTCGTCTTCGCGTTCCTGGCGTTCTTTTTATTTTGGGGCTTCAACATTTTCTTCTTGGCTGCAAATCAGGTCATCGGGCACGGCGCGCCGTTCTTTCTCGTCTTGCGGTTCGTCGTGTTCCGCATCCCGCAGTCGATCCCGATGGCCTTTCCGTTCGCGGCCCTTTTCGCGACACTGCTGGGCATCGGACGGTTGATGGCCGACAACGAAATCAACGCGATTCGCACGTCCGGCACATCGCTGTGGCGCCTCTGCCTTACGCCGCTGCTTTTTGGATTCGTCGTCTTCCTGTTCTCATGGATGATGAACGAATTCGTCGCGCCTAAGTCCGTCGAAATCTCGACGCGGACGTTCTATCAGATCATCTATCATACCGGAGCGCTGCCGGTCGAGTCGCAGTTTTTCCGCAAGGATCCCGATACCAACAACGAGTTCTTCATCGACCACGTGCTCGCTGACGGCCGTACCATGGTCGGCGTGCAGATATTCAAACCCGGGCGCAATGGTTACTGGAACGAAACGATTCAGGCCAAGACCGCGCACGTCGTCGGACCAACCCTCGTCCTGAACGGCGTCGTGATCACATTTTACAACGGCCAAGGTTACATGACGTCGCAAGTGGACAAGTCTGAAGCCAGCATCGGCCTGCCGCTGGGAGAGAACGCTGCACAGTTCCTGAGCAGTGCGAGCAGCGATGCGTGGACGATGGATTCCAAACAGCTCTCCCACCAGGTGAGCGCATTGCAAGCGCAGGGCGTGGGCGGCGAAGCGCTTGGGAATCTGCAAGTCAACCTCGCAGATAAGCTCGCGTTTCCATTCTCGGCGCTGGTGGCCGTTCTGCTCGCGCTGCCGCTCGCCGTCATGTTCGGCAAGAAGGGGCGCATGATGGGCATCGCAATGTCGATCATCGCGTTCTTCATCTATTTCATTCTCTCCGAAGCGGCGGCCGCGTTCGGCAGCACGGGACGCGTGAACCCGTACCTCGTCTCTTGGGTTCCGAACCTGGTTTTCGGCCTGGGCGGCTTGGCGTTGCTTTGGTACGAAGAACACTAGGGCGCTCCGTGTTCGGTTTGCAAAAGCGCTCCGTTCGCGCAACGATCTGCTTGGCCGCGTTTGTCGCAGGATTTTTTCCTCTTGCGGCGCCGGCGCGCGACGTCAACTTTCAAAACGCGAACCTGAAGAAGCACGACTTCCGCAACGCGGACCTGCGCAACGCGGATCTGCAAGGCGCCGACTTGAGCGGCGCAAACCTCACGCGCGCGAACCTCACGGGAGCGAATTTGCAAGGCGCGCATTTACAAAGCGCGATCCTCCAAAACGCGATCCTGGTGCGCGCCAATCTGCAGTCGGCCGACTCGCAAGACGCAATCTTTCAAGGCGCGAGCTTGGAACAGGCAAACCTGCAAAGCGCGCTATTCTATGGCGCGAATTTTTACCGCGCTCATTTGCGGCACGCCGATCTCGCCGGCGCGAATCTGGAAACGGCAAACCTTCGGCTCGCCGATTTCCGCGACGCGAACTTGCAGGGCGCAAATCTCTTGCGAACCGATACACGCGGTGCGCGATGGCTCGGCGCCAGCATGCAAAACGTGCAGCGTTCAGACGAAATCGCGTTGGCGACGCCGCTGCCCGAGATATCGGCGCCCGCCGCAACACCTTCACCAACGCCGATCATACACGTAACGCCCGCGCCGGTCGTGCGCGTAACTGCCGCACCCCCAAAAATTGCGATCGCACGCGCAAAGCCGCTCCTGGCGACGTCGCCCAAACCGCTCGCCGGGCGCAAGCCTTCCGTGCGCAAGATTGCGGCGATCGCGCCGCCCCAGCCGCATATTCTTCCGGCGCCGCGTGCGCCGGCGCCGCATCCTTTGCTCACGCCGCTCCCGTCGCTCACACCCTCTCCCCTGCCGGCTCCCGCACCTTCGCCCGCGCCGCCGCCTGCCGGCAACGTGATGTCATCGGAAGCGATCTTTGGACTGCTCAATGCAAACACGTGCGCGTCGCGCGCTTTGCGCTCGAGCGATTTGGTGGCGCAGGTCACGCCGACGCCCGCGCCGTCACCGAGCTCCAGCGCTCCCGTTCCGAACGCGCCGTTAGCGCCCGGCCACCTCTACACCACGCCGATTCCAAGCGGGAGCGCAGTGACGCCGCCGCCGATCCCCACGCCAGTGCCGAGTGCGAAAGCAAGCGCGGGACCGGTCTTCCTCATTCGCGGCTCCGCGCCGCCTTCGATCGTGCCCAACGGCTCGCCGACGCCTTCCGCGACACCGGCGCCGATCGTCGCCCCGACCCTGCGCCCGGGCTTCATGGCAGTGATGGCCGACAGGTTCGTCGGGAACTTCAACAAACCGGGCGCCCCCGGTGACGCGATCGGCAACGTGCACATCTTTTATCAAGACGAAGTGCTCGTCGGCGATCGCGCGCACTATGACGGATTCAAAACGGTCACGATCAGCGGCAACCCGTATATCGCCAACAATACGAATACATCGATCTTGCGCGGAGATGAGATCTTGTTCGACACGGTCGCGCAGCGCGCCGAGTTGATTAACGGCCGCGGCGAAAGTTCGGAAGGCGTCGAACGCGGGCTCGTCTATTTCAGCGCGAAAGATTTGAAGGCCGACGAACACGGCGTCTCGCACGGCGACTACGCGAACGTCACGACGTGCGAACGTCCGCGCGCGGGATACCACATCACCGGACGTACCATCGACATCTATCCCGGCGACCGGATGGTCATCAGTAAAGCCGTGCTGTTCCTGGGGGCCGCCGCCGTTTTCTATCTGCCCAAACTGATCATTCCGCTGCGCAGCATCCAAGACGAACGCCAGCGTCCGTCGTTTTTTCCCGAAGTCGGATACAATTCATATCAGGGATTTTACATCAAGGCAAAGGTCGGATTCGGGAGCGACCAATATTTTTACGGTTACTACCGGCTGGAATATTACACTAAACAGGGTTTCGGCCTAGGCTACACGGCTTTCCTCACCAAACAGAATGGGAGACGCCAATCCTCAGTTGACTTTTACCGTTTTCACGGCCAGAACAACCTCAATGCGCAAGATGCCGAGAATTTCTCGCAGGCGCTTCGTGCGCGCTTTGGTTTCGCCTACACCAGCAACTTCGGTCCACTCATAAACATTCCGCCCAACGAAAGCATCAGCGCGTCCATTGTCCACACCGGCGTGCGCGCACAGCAAAATTATACGTTCGCGCACACCAGCATTACCACGCTGTCGGCAACCGACAATTTTGGGTTCACCGAATCACGCGCTTTCGGCCCGGTCACGCAGAATAGCCTCAGCGTCAACCTCAGTTCGGCGCGAACGAATTATGGGCCCAACAACCTGAGCAGTAATTCGGCGGGTTCATTTAGCGATCTCTTGCAGTGGAGCAACAAACTCGCGGCTTATACGCTAAGGTATGACAAGGCTTTCGCTCGCATTCCTTACGGCTTAAACAAAGAGCCCGAACTCGAAATTCATCCGTACAGTTTCCTGAAGCGCTTCATCATTCCGATCACATCCTCGTTCACGATTGGAAACTACAACGAGCCGCAGACTCCGCTCTCGACTTCACGCGCAGACTTGTATTTCAATTTTGGTCCGGCGCTCTACCACGTCTTAGGCAGCGACATCAGCGCCGGGGTGAAGGTGCACCAGTTCGCGTACGGCACGGGCGATATGAAAGCCAGCATCGAGCAGACGGCGACGATGTCGACGCCGATCGGACGCCACGCCCTCAACGCGATCACTTACAACGAAACGAATTACAACGGGCCGGCATTTGTGCCGTTCAGCACGCTCGACCAGCAGCCGACGTTCAACTATAAGAGCGCGGCCGACATCTTGCGGTTCTTCAACAGCGACTTTTACAACCTGACGCTCAGTTTCAGCACCGCGTTCAATCGCGCAGCTCAGCCGGTGCAGTATCAGTTAGCGGTGCATCCGTCGCGCCGCTCGTACGTCTCACTCGCGGGATCGTTCATTCCCGGTCCGGGCAACGGTTTCTTCACGACAAACCTGCAGTTCTCGACGCCGTTCGGAAACGGTTCGACGCTGCAGTTTATCGGCGACATCGACTGGAAGAACAAAGGCCGGATCATCAACAAGAGCATCTATTGGAGCCGCATCATCGGTGACTGCTATCAAATCCAGCTCCAATACAATCAAGCCGCCAAGCAAGTGAATCTCACACTCAACCTGCTCGCCTTCCCGTCACGTGGCGCGAGCTTCGGCTTGAACACGACCGGCTCGATCATTCCGACCAGCTTCAACTTCTAGGGCAACATGGGTATAGTGGCTGCATGCAACAGACTATTGAGTGCGCGCACGATTTGTGCAATTGTACGCTGACGGCCGAGATAGAGACCGAAGAGTATTGCAGCCCCGTTTGCAAAGACGACGAGGCCGGAGGGATTGAGTCCGAGGCGTGCAAGTGCGGGCACCCGCCTTGCGACGTGCCGTAATTACGGGCTGTTGATGACCTCGCCGCCGGCAATTTGCGCGCTGCGCGGCGTGACTTGCGGCCAGCCGGCGTTCGCATTGAATTGCTGATCGAACGATGTCGAGATGTCGATGCCGGGCAGTCCCGACGTCGGAAAAGTGAACGTCTGATCTTGCGGCCCGCCGATGCCGGGCGCGTCGATCGGTTGACCGGAAGCGTTCGTCGTAAACCAGTTGACGTACCAGAGCTTCGGGTTCGCGCCAGGCACGGGACTCGGCGTCGCGACAATGCCGTTGAAGAGACGGCGATCGAACGTCACCGTGAACTGCGTGTTCTGTCCGTTGCTATTGAGGTTGTATTGCAGCTGCTGTGGAGTATACGGGATGACCTGCGGCGTAGCGACCGTGCCTCCGCCGAGCCCGGGCTGACGCACGTACTGCACGACTTGCACCGTAGACGTTACGCCGTTGCCGCCGACGACGATCGCAAACCAATAGTTCGCATAATTGGTCTGGTAGCCGTTCGCATAGGGCATTCCGCCGCTCGTCGACGTGTTGAACATGATGACGTATTGGACGTTGGTGAAATCCATAGCCTGAGCGGTCGTGAACTTCACCTGCATGAAACCCGCCGGAAGTCCCGAAGGCGTCACGGAACCGCGGTCGGGAGTTACTTGGCGGCCGCAGGCAGCAAACGTGAACGCCGCGACAGAGACGACGAACAACATTTTGCGTAGCACCTTCACCTCCGTCATCGTATCCGCTTTGAGCGCGGTTGCGCTCGCACTTGCTTTTCCCAAGGCGGGACAGGCGTGGCTCGCCCCGCTTGCGGCGGCGGGCCTGTTCTGGGCTTGGCAACGGCTCTCCTGGAAACGCGCCTTCTTCGCCGGATGGTTCGCCGGCACGATCTTTTTCGCGATAAATTTTTCCTGGTTCACGTACACGGTCGGCAGCTACGTCGGATCGTTCGCATTCGCGGTGGTGCTGATTCCCGCGCTGGTCGAGGGGCTGACGTTCGCTGCGAGCGCAGTGGCCGCGCGCGTCGCGGAACGGTTCGGTCCGGCATGGGCGGCGCCCGCAGCAGCTGCGGCGGCGTTCACCGTCTTCGAGTGGCTCCGATCGATTGGATTGCTTGCCGTGCCGTTCGCGCAGATCGGCTACTCGCAAACCGTTACGCCGCTGATCGCATTTGCGCCATACGTCGGCGCGTTCGGGATCACGTTCGTCGTCATGCTGTTAGGAGCGTATGGCGCGCAGGCGCTGGCAAACCGCGATCCGAGACCGCTCGCGATCGCAGTAGTCGTTGTCGCCGCCGCCTGGGCGCTCTGTTTTGCGGCCTGGCCGGCACGCCACAATTCTCGAGTGCCGCTGTTGCGCGTGGGCGCGGTGCAAGGCAACATCGCGCAGACGGTCAAGTGGAATCCGCAGGCGTTTTGGCCGACCGTCAACACGTACCTCGCGCAGACACGCAAACTGCAGCCGCTGCATGCGCAGCTCGTCGTGCTTCCTGAAACCGTGATTCCAACCGATCTGAACGCCTCCGATCCCAACGGCGTCCGGGCCATGGTCCGCTCGGATTTTTCGGCGCTCGCGCACAGTTTGAAAGCGACGCTTGTGGTCGGGAGTTTGGAAGCGCGCGGCCCGAAAGACTACAACGCGCTCTTCGTCTTTCAACCGTCGGGACATATCTCACAAGTCTACGAAAAACGCCAACTTGTTCCGTTTACCGAATCTTTTCCGGGCGAACCCTTTCTCAAGTGGCTGCCCGACTCCGATCTCATCGGCCGTTTTGCCGCCGGAGGAGACGACACTATTATCCCGGCCGGCGGCGCCGCATTCGCTCCCCTGATTTGTTGGGAATCGGCTTTTGCCGACCTCGTGCACGCGCAGGTCTCGCGCGGCGCGCAGTTCTTAGTGATATCGACCGATGATGCATGGTTCGGCGAAACATCCGGCACGTATCAGCATGCGCAGATCGCGCAGATGCGCGCCATCGAAAACGGCCAATGGGTCTTACAGTCGGCCGCCACCGGCATCAGCGGAATCATCGCGCCCGACGGATCGTGGACGCAGCGAACGGCCTTGGATAAACCGGCAATCGTCGCGGGCACGATCGGATCGCCGCCCGGTTCGATCTTCGCGCGTATCGGTCCGACGCCGGTGGGCATTGCGCTCCTGGTTGTTTACGCGGGGAGTCTCGCACTCCGAAGATTGCGCGTACGCGCGGTGCAGTGGCGTACGCCGCAATGGCGCCCAGCGGGGGCGCGCTGGAAACTCTACGTGTTGCTGGCAGGTGCCGGCGCGCTGATTTGGGTGATTGCCGGCGTCGTTTTGGCGGGCAACGAACCTGGTGCGGCGCCGCACGGCATGACGCCCCTGACGCTGCACGGCGGACGCGTCACGGGAAACCGCATGAGCACCAAGTCCTGGATGTTTGAATACGACCATGCCGCGATGTCCGCCGACGGCGTGCTCGCCACCGTCCAAGGCGTACGCCGCGGCGTGCTTTATAAGAACGGCAAACCCTATCTCAGCGTGCGCGCCGAACAAGTCTCGGTAAATACACAGACATTCGATTTCACGGCGACCGGCGACGTGCACGTTACGCAAACGCAAGATGCCAGCTCGGAGCGCTCGTTCGATACGGATCTGATTCAATGGGTCAATGCGCCAAAACTACTGACGCTGCCGCATCCGAGCGTCGTGCGCAGCGGCGGCCAGACGTTAAGGGTTTCTTCGATAAACGTGAACTTCAATAGCGGCGAGATTCATTTCGGCCGCGTCAGCGGCGGCGTCTCGCCCTAATCTCTAACCGCCGCTGTTTTTCTTTTTCGCTTCGGCAATCAGCCGTTTGACTTTTTGGCCGCCCTTATGGCCGATCTCTTCGTAAAAATCGGCGCCGTATTTTTCCTTGACGACGCGGCCGCCTTTTTGTCCGATCGACTCGTAAAATTCTACGCCGTGGCGCTGACGCGTCGCTTGTCCGCCCTTGCGCCCGATCGCCTCATAGAACCCGGGGCCATAGCGGTCGCGGACGGTGTCACCGCCCTTTTTGCCGGCCTCGCGCACGGACATCTCGCCACCCGGCGGCTTGTCGTCGGCTTTGTATGGTTTTGCCATGGGGTGCCCGCAGAATAGCCGCTACGAGCTCTTACGTTTGAGCTTTTGGCCGCCTTTTTGGCCTATGACCTCATAGAACGAAGGCCCGTACTTTTCTTTGGTGGCCTCGCCGCCCTTACGTCCGATGGCCTCGTAGAACTCCGTGCCGTACTTGGCCTTGACGCGTTCGCCGCCACGCTTGCCTGCTTCCCGAACAGTCATGCCTCCGCCCGGATTTTGCGCTTGGTCTTGAATCGCCATGTGGTGTAGCCCCTTAATGATTGGGAATGTATCGCGGATTAAATACCCACTCGACCGCTTGTTAAACGAAAAATGGCCGTTGGGACGAGGCTTTAGCCGGAGAGCGCGTCGTAAACGGCGCGCGTGCGTTCCTTGAGCTGAACGAAATCTCCATCGTTTTCGATAACGTATGTTGCTCGCGAGCGAGCCTGCTCCGGATCGATTTGCGAGCCCATCCGGGCGCGAATTTGGTCTTCGCTCAACTTGTCGCGGCGCGCGATGCGCGCGATACGCTCGCTGTCCGGCGCGATGACGACCACCGACGCGTCGCACCGCTCGTCGTAGCCGGTTTCGAACAACAGCGGCACGACTTGCACGACGATCTGTCCCGGTTTGGCGTAAGCTTCGGCAGCGTCGGCCAAACGGCGCACGTGCGGATGAACGATCGCATTGAGCCGTTCGCGCGCGCTTGGATCCGCAAACACGATCTCGGCGAGCGCCGGACGGTTTAGGCCGCCCATGCGAACGACCGACGGCCACGTGCGCGCGATCTCACGCAGCGCGTCGCTGCCGGGCGCCACAGCTTCGCGCGCGAGTTTATCGGTATCGATAACATACGCGCCGAATGTCTCCATGCAGCGCGCGACCTCGCTCTTACCGGATCCGATCCCGCCGGTCAGGCCGACTCGGACGGTTCGCCCTCCTGCGATTCAACTTCCGGCAACTCCGGGACTTCAATCTTTTCGATCTCTTCAGGCGGAATGTCGGCAACGTGCTGAATCGACGCCGTAATGCGGCGCGTCGAGTGATTGATCGTCAGCAGCGTCACTTCGACTTCTTGGCCAGGACTGAACTGAGCGCCCGGATCGAATTCACCTTTCGGAACCATTGCGAGCACCCCGGGGACGATTTCCACCAGCAAGTAATTGGGCGTGACCTTAACGATCTGTGCCGTCAACCGGTTTGTTTCGTAGAGCTTGTTGGCGTATTCATCCCACGGGTCGGGCAGCGCATGCTTGAGTGACAGGCTGACCTTCTTGGCGTCAGGATCAAATTTCATGATCTCGACGTTGACGACGTCGCCAATCTTGACCACTTCCGACGGATGCTTTATCCGCGCGTAGGAGAGCTCGCTGTTGTGAATCAGGCCATCAATGCCGCCGAGATCCACGAACGCGCCGAACTCCGCCAAGCGCACGACGACGCCCTCGCGAATCTGTCCGACCTCGAGCGTGCCGAGCAATTCCTGTTTCTTGGCGTTGAGTTCTTCTTCCAGAACCAAGCGCTGCGAGAGAACGACGCGGTGGCGCTTGTGATCGAGATCGATCACTTTGAGCCTAAGCTTCTTTCCGACAAGTTCTTCCAGGTTGCCGATCGGCTGACGCCTGATCTGCGAAGCGGGAACGAATCCGCGCATGCCCAGATCGACGAGGACTCCGCCCTTGACGACCTGCGTAACGGTCGCCTCGATGACTTCGTCGTGTTCGTGGGCCGCGATGACTTTCTCCCACGTTTTGAGCGCGCGCGCGCGCCGCTCGGAGAGAAAGAGCGTGCCGTCGTTGTCGTCGATGCGGTGGATCATGACTTCCAGCGTGTCGCCGACTTTTAATTCTTTGGGCTCTATCGCTAAAGAGAGTTCCCGGAACGGCAGCGTGCCTTCGGATTTTCCGCCGATATCGACGAGCAGTTCGTCCTGGTATTTGGCGACGATCAGTCCGTTAAGGACTTGTCCTTCGTCGAGGACTTTGAGCGAGTCTTCGTAGAGTTGCTGCTCGAGTGCGAGTTGGTCTTCTTCCTCTTCTTGCACCGGAGCGGTTGGCGTTGTAGAGATTTTAGCTTTCCATCCTTTATATATATTTGTCCTTATCTTTGACAGGTGCGGCACCACCACGTGCCGCGCTGAGCCAATACGGTTCGCACGATCGCGCGGCCGCAACGTTCGCACCCGGAGCCGGCCCGGCCGTAAACCGAAAGCGAATTTTGAAAGCCGCCCTGCACGCCCCGCGCGTCGACGTAGTCGTCGACGCTCGTGCCGCGCATTGCGATCGAACGCTGCAAAACCTCGACGAGGGCGTCATGCAACCGGCGTATGGCCGGCTTCGTCAACGCTTTCGCGGGAGTGCTCGGACGGATCCGGGCTCCCCACAGCGCCTCGCAAGCATAGATGTTTCCCACCCCTGCGATACGCCGCTGATCCAGCAACAACGCCTTGATAGGCGTCGTCCGCCCCGAAAGCATACCGATAAAGCGCTCAGGAGTAAAGTCCCCCGACAAAGGCTCGACGCCGAGGCCGGCATCCCACAGCTCGCCGGGCTCTACCAGGCGCATGCGTCCGAATTGCCGCGAGTCTGCAAATGCTAGCCGGGTCCCGTCGGTAAAATGCACAGAAACGTGCTCGTACGGGAGCTTCGCTTGGCCGCGATCCAGTACGACAAGGCGCCCGGTCATCCGCAGGCTGACGATCAGGCGACGTCCGGAGCTCAGCTCGATAACGGCATACTTTCCGCGACGGCCCACCGAAACGATCCGCTCTCCGCGAATCGCGCGCTTGAAATTCATGCGCGCCGGCGCCACAGCCATCTTCGGAAGCGCAACCGTGGCACGCTCGATCGTCTTACCGGCGATCGCGCCGGCTAGGCCGCGCGCGATCGTCTCGACTTCAGGAAGCTCGGGCATCTAGGGGAGATGCGCGATGGAGACGCCGCCGGTCAGACCGTCGCGTGCCGCTTCGCCGGCCGGCAGTTCCAGCACGTACTTTGCGACGCCGTCGCGGCGCGGAATGCGCGCATCGGGCGTGTCGATCGAAACGACCGGAACGTTCGAAAAGACACTGCGAACGGTACCGTTCTTCCCGATAAAAACCATGTCCAGCGGAATCAGCGTATCTTTCATCCAGAATTCGATCGGAGCGTCGGAGTCAAAGACGAAGAGCATCCCGGTGTGCGGCGCGAGCGAGCGCACGCCCATCAGACCACGCTCGCGCTGCGCTTCGGTCGCGGCGACTTGCACACGGAGGCGCGCGGCCGGAGCCCGTAGCGAGATCACGCGCAGCGTCTGCGGCGTGGGAACCGGCTGCGGCGAGCTCTGTGCGAGCGCGGCGGTTAGCGCCAACGCTTCAAACATCCGCCGCCTCCTCGACGTCGTACCAATTCTGTCCGACCTTGATCGTTACGTCCAGCGGCACGCTCAGCTCGACCACATCTTTCATTTCCTTACGCACGATGGCAGCCACATCGGAGAGTTCGGCTCGCGGAACCTCAAAGATAAGCTCGTCGTGAATCTGCAGCAGCATGCGCGCCGTCAGCCCCGCGGCCGCGAGACCGGCGTCCACCCGTACCATGGCGAGCTTCATCAGATCTGCGGCGCTGCCTTGTAACGGCGCGTTGGTCGCTTCGCGTTCCGCCGCGGAGCGCAGCATGTAGTTGCTCGATTTCAGGGCCGGCATATAGCGGCGCCGCCCCAAGAGCGTCGTGACGTAGCCGAGCTCGCGTCCCTGCGCGATCGCGTCATCTATATACGCGCGCACGCTGGGAAAGCGGGCGAAGTAGGCGGTTGTCATCTCTCGCGCTTCGGCGCGACCGATCTCCAAGCGCTGCGCAAGCCCAAAATCTGACATACCGTAGAGCAATCCAAAGTTTACGGATTTTGCCATGCGGCGCTGATTCGGATCGACGCTGCTGCCTGCGGGCACGGCGAAGATTTGGCGCGCCGTAAAATCGTGGATGTCTTGTCCTTCGTGAAACGCCCGCCGCATCGCCTCGTCGCCGGAGAGGTGCGCCATCAGCCGCAGCTCGATCTGGTTGTAATCCGCCGCAAGCAGTATGCTCTCTTTTTCGGGCGCCACGAACGCGCGCCGGATCCGCCGTCCGAGTTCGCCGCGCACGGGAATGTTCTGCAGATTGGGATTGGTCGAACTCAATCGTCCGGTGGCCGTGCTCGTTTGATTGAAGATCGTGCGCAAGCGCCCGTCGCGCGGATCGGTTAGCGCCGGAATAACGTCGACGTAGGTGTTCTTGAGTTTGGTGACCTCGCGATATTCGAGCACGCGCGCACAGATCGGATAATCGCGCGACAGGCCCTGAAGAATCTCCACACCGGTCGCCCAGCCGGTTTTGGTTTTCTTTCCCGACGGAAGACACAACTTTTCAAAAAGGATGTTGCCGAGTTGCTGCGGCGATCCGATATTGAATTCGTCGCCGGCCAAATCGTAGATCTCGCGCTGCAGACGCGCGACGGCTTTGTCGATTTCTTTCGCGAGGCGGGTGAGCTCCGCCGGATCGATAGCGACGCCCGTCCACTCAAGTTTCGCTAAGATCGGCGCGAGTGGCACCTCAACGTCTTCATACAGACGCAACTGATCGCGCGACTGCAGCTCCTCGCGTTCTTTTTCGACCAGACGCGTTACGGCGTCGGCCTGAGCCGCCACATCGTCGCCGGCGCTGAGCGCGAGAAATTCTTGCGCGGCGTCCTCGACTCGAGCAAAAGTCCGTGACGGGTTGAGCAAATGCGCGCCGATCATCGTGTCGTCCGCGAAGGGCGGCGCGGTGAAGCCGCGATCGTGCAAGACGTGGAGAACGGCTTTGACGTCGTGCGCGGCCAGGCGCGGAGCCGCGAGCAGCAGCTTTTCGAAAGCGGCTCGGACCGGCTCGTGTGCAAGCGATCCCGCCAGGAACGACAGCCCGGTTCCGGTTGCGCTCGATACGCCGATTTCGCCGCCGGCCTTTACCGCAAATGCGAGGCTATCAGCCGAGGAGAGCCCCTCGAGTTCGCGCGCGAGCTGGGCGTATTCGGGCGGATCGGTGGCCGCGATGTAGGAGCGGTAGTTGCCGGTTACGCGTTCGTGCGCGTGCAGCAGCGGCAACTCCGTTGGTACGTTCAGCCGGCCCAGCAGCGTTTTGAATTCGAGCTCGCTGTAAAGCCGGTAAAGGTCGTCGTTGCCGGCCGGCGTGTACTGCGACTCGTCCCAGTCGATCGCCACATCCAAACGATCGTTCGCTACCGATACGTCGCGGCAAACCAACGCCTGTTTTCCGTATTCTTCCACGAGCTTCTGCAGTTTGGGCGATCCGGCAAGTGCCGGATTGGCGACGAGCGCGTCGAGCGAGCCCGCAGCTTTGATCAATTTGATCGCCGTTTTTTCACCGACGCCCGGGATGCCGGGAAGGTTGTCGGACGGATCGCCTTTGAGTCCGCGATAATCCGGCAGTTGCTTCGGATGCAAATCGAAGCGTTCGCGCACGGCTGCGGCATCGTAGCGCGCGAGCTCCGTAATGCCGCGCCGCGTCATGAGCACCGTCGTCGCTTCATCTACCAGCTGAAGCAAATCGAGATCGCCCGTCACGACCAGCGCACGCTCGCCGGCCTCCTTCGCTTGCCGTGCGAGCGTCGCAATGACATCGTCGGCTTCCTCGCCCTCAATCTCCAGAATCGGAATGCGATTGGTCTGCAGAATCTGGCGCACGAGCGCGAACTGCGGACGCAAATCGTCGGGCATCCCGTCGCGCTGCGCCTTGTACTGCTGATAGAGCGCGACGCGGTGCGCCGGCATGCCCTTATCGAAAGCGGCGATCACGTGCGTCGGTTTTTCGTCGGCGATAATTTTGTTGAGCATCATCGTAAATCCATACGCGGCGTTGATCGGCATGCCGCGCGTGGTCGTCAGCGGGGGCAGCGCGAAAAAAGCCCGGTAGACGAGCCCGTACGTATCGAGCAACATGAGGTTCGCCACTAGCGGCGGCCCGAATGCGAACGATCGAACCGGGTGCTTACGTTAGTACCGGGATGGAAGAAACCCCCAGACATGAGCGCTCGGCTTTCGACGGTAGCGGCATGAGGCGCCTGCGCTCGGGCGGCGAAGAACCTTCGATGCGTTCCAAACTGCATTGCATAGGCGCGCTCGCGGCGGCTCTCTTGGCCTTTCCCTTAGTGGCCGCCGCCGCGCCGGCGCCGTCCCCCATGCCGTCGCCGAAGCTGCCCTCCAAGCCGCTACACGTTGATTTGCAGGTCGAGGTGAACAAGCTCGGTCAGGTCGTGCGCGTGCTGCATGGAAATCTTTCCGGCGACGCGCCCTTCGACACGATGGTGATGGGCAACGCACTGCAAATGTGGATCCGCGACCAGCGCGGCAAGACGATCACCGCGGTCGTCGGACTCTACAAAGTGCACTACGATTACAATCCAAGCACGCATGCGGTCAAACGCACGTTCGCGCTCTTCAAGCGCGGCGGCAGCTGGGCTAACGAGCCGGGCGCCGCAACCAAGATCGTTTCGGATGCCAAGAAAGAGGCGCAAGCAGCCGCCGCCGCTCTCGCAAAATTAAAAGCGGAGCAACAAAAGAAAGCCGCGGAAAATCCGAATCTTCCCGACATCAACGCCGCCCTCAAGAAGTCGCGGGCAACGCCGACGCCGTCCCCGCATCCGTAACCTGTAGGTGCGGTACGTAACCTTCGAGCTCGAAGGACGGCTCCGTCCCGGTTACCTCGACGGCGACCGAGTCGGCTCGATCGCTTGCAACACGCTGCTCGAATATATCGGGCTTCCGGCGGAAGCTCGCGAGGAGCGGCGCCTTACGGAGTTTCACCCGCTGTCGGGCGTAACGCTAGCCGCGCCGGTCCGCCCGCACAAGAACATCTTTTGCGTCGGGAAGAATTACTTGGATCACGCGCTCGAAGTCTCGCAATTGAGCGGACGCGAGCTCAAGTTACCCGACGTGCCGACATTTTTCACGAAAGCGCCGACGGCGCTCGCGGCACCCGGACAAACGCTGGAGTTTTCGTCGAAAGTCTCGAGCGAGTACGATTGGGAAGCGGAGCTGGCGGTCGTGATCGGGTCGCGCGCAAAGGACGTCGGCGAGGCCGAGGCGCTGGATGCCGTTTTTGGATACACGTGCTTTAACGACCTCACGGCGCGCGACTTGCAGCGTGCGCACGTCCAGTGGTTTAAAGGAAAGAGCTTAGACTCGGCTGCGCCGATGGGACCCTGGATCGTGACGCCGGATGAAATTGGAAACGCGCAAGATCTCGCGATCGCGCTGCGCGTCAACGGCGCGGAAAAGCAGCGCAGCACGACGGCCAACATGATCTTTTCGCTTCCCGCCCTCATTGCGTCGCTCAGCAAAGGCATGACCCTCGAGCCCGGCGACGTTATTGCAACCGGAACGCCCGAGGGAGTCGGGTTTGCACGCAAGCCCCCCGAGTTTCTCAGCGACGGCGACGACGTCGAAGTCGAGATCGAAAAGATCGGCATCTTGCGCAACAACATTCGCATTATCTAAAGCGAAGGTTTGTGGTCGCCGGGATGGAAACGGACGGCCCGATGAAGATCGCCGTGCTGCGCGAATCCGCGCCCAACGAAACGCGCGTCGCGCTGGTTCCAGAAACCGTCGCGAAGCTCGTGAAGAACGGCATGACGATGCAGATCGAACGCGGCGCCGGCGAGCAAGCGGCCTTCCCCGACGAGCTGTATACCAAGGCCGGAGCGACCGTTGCGGATCGAGCGCAGATCTTAGAAGGCGCCGACCTCGTGCTGGGCGTTGGAAGACCGGACAATGCCGTGCTCGCTGCGATGCCCAAGAAAGCCGTGCTGCTCGGCTTGCTCGCGCCGCTCGGCGATCCAGATTACGTGCGGCGTTTGGCCGCCGCCGGAATAACGGCACTTTCGATGGACGCGATTCCACGCATCACGCGCGCGCAAGCCATGGATGCGCTCAGTTCGCAAAGCAATATCGCGGGCTACAAAGCCGTGCTGCTCGCGGCATCGGAACTTCCAAAATTCTTTCCGATGCTGACGACGGCGGCCGGCACCATTCGACCCGCAAAAGTTCTCATTCTCGGCGCAGGCGTCGCCGGGCTGCAGGCGATCGCGACGGCGCGCCGGCTTGGAGCGGTCGTCAGCGCGTACGACACGCGCGCGGTGGTCAAAGAGCAAGTGCAGAGCTTGGGCGCGTCATTTTTGGAATTCGATCTCGGCGCGGACGCGGAAGGCGCGGGCGGCTACGCTAAGGAGCTAACGCCGGAGCAGATTCAAAAGCAGCGTCAATTCATGGTCGATCACATCGGCGCGTCCGACGTTGTGATCACGACCGCGCTGGTACCCGGACGCCGCGCTCCGCTTCTGATCACGCAGGAAGCCGTCGCGGCAATGGGCCCTGGTTCGGTGATCGTCGATCTCGCAGCCGAAGCCGGCGGCAACTGCGCGCTGACCGTTCCCGGAAAAACGATCGTCACGCCCAACGGCGTGCACGTGATCGGTCAAACGAATCTGGCCGGGACGATGCCCTACCACGCGTCGCAACTCTATTCGCGTAACGTGCAAGCGCTGCTCGAGGCGCTCATCAAAGACGGGGCACTGAACCTCGATCCGGCCGACGAAATCGCGCGCGGAACCACGATCGTGCGCGCCGGCGAAATCGTGCACCAGCCGACGATCGAGACCCTCGGCGCAGGAGTTGCAACGTGAACGAACTCTCTACGTTTTTCGCGCTGCTGACCGTCTTCGTGCTCGCAATTTTCGTCGGCTTCGAAGTCATCTCCAAAGTCCCGACGACCTTGCATACGCCGCTGATGTCCGCGACCAACGCCATTCACGGAATCGTACTGGTCGGTGCGATCATCGTGACGGTGAAGCTCCTCGATCCCGCGCACGCGCTGGCGACGCCGCTGCTGACCGCGATCACGATCGTCGCGGTCACACTTGGGACGATCAACGTCGTCGGCGGTTTCGCCGTGACCGAACGCATGCTTCAGATGTTCAAGAAACGCGAGCCCGCGAAGAAGTGACCGCTTTCGTTCTGCTGCGGCTTGCCGAGATCGCCGCCATCGTGCTCTTCATTCTCGGCCTGCATTTCCTGAGCTCGCCTGCAACGGCGCGTTTCGGAAACCGGCTCGCGGCAGCGGGCATGCTCATCGCCATCATCGCCGCACTTGCGCCGTCGCACGGTTACGGCTGGTGGGCGATTCTGGTGGGCGTCGTCATCGGCACGGCCGTCGGACTCTATTCCGCGCTAAAAGTAAAGATGACCGCGATGCCGCAAATGGTCGCGCTCTTCAACGGCGCGGGCGGCGGCGCCGCTGCGGCCGTTTCAACCGTGCAATATCTCTTGTGGGAACGCGCGCACAACGCGGGCGTTCCGCTCGACGTGCTTACCGACGTTTCGCTGGTCATCAGCGCGATTATCGGCGCCGTCAGCGCGGCGGGCTCGGTCGTTGCGTTTCTGAAGCTGCAGGAACTCATGACCGGCCGTCCGGTCACTTATCGCGGACAGCAATTCGTCAACGGGATCGTAGCGCTCGCGATTGCGGGGCTTGCCGCGTGGGTGATGATTACGCTGGGCGTCGAGCCGACGTGGGCGTACGGCGTCATGGTCGCGCTCGCACTCGTCCTCGGCGTCATGTTCGTGTTGCCGATCGGCGGAGCTGACATGCCGGTCGTCATCTCGCTGCTCAACTCGTTCACCGGACTCGCAGTCGCCATTACCGGGTTCGAGCTGCGTTACAACTTGCTGATCATCGCGGGGACGCTCGTCGGTGCTAGCGGCACGATGCTCACCATCCTCATGGGGAAAGCGATGAACCGTCCGCTGCGCAACGTGCTCTTCGGCGCGTTCGGCGCGAGCGGCGGAATGGACGTCGCCGCTGCTAAGGGCGGTCAGCAAAATATTCGCAGCGTCACGGTTGACGACGTCGCCGTCATGCTCGCATTCGCGCATCAAGTGATCGTGGTTCCGGGGTACGGAATGGCCGTCGCGCAAGCGCAGCACAGCGTCCGCGAACTTGCCGATCAGCTCGAAAAGCGCGGCGTTACCGTAAAATACGCGATCCATCCGGTCGCAGGCCGCATGCCCGGACATATGAACGTGCTGCTCGCCGAAGCCAACGTTCCGTACAATCAGCTCTACGACATGGACGACGTCAATCCCGAATTCGCGCGCACCGACGTCGCGCTGGTGATCGGTGCGAACGACGTCACCAACCCCGCCGCGCGCAATGTTGCTTCATCGCCGATTTACGGCATGCCGATTCTCGACGTGGACAAAGCCGCCAACGTCGTCGTGCTCAAACGCTCGATGCGTTCCGGATTTGCTGGCATCGAAAACCCGCTCTACGAAGATCCGAAGACCGCGATGCTTTTCGGCGACGCCAAAGCCAGTGTCGACTCGCTCGTCTCGGCGGTTAAAGCTCTCTAATATCTCAGCCAAGATAACCTCGTCCCAAAACGCAGCGTATGTTTAGCGTTTCGAGCCGAGGCTATCTTCGCTTAGTATAGCGGCGAGGCTATCTTCGCTAGTGAAGACCTACGCGCGTGCTTCGTTCGTATGCATCGCGGGACGAGTAAGCCAGAAACAGCAATACGATCGGCAAGCCGATATCGTTGATCCAGAGAATCGTGCCGGCATTTCCCGGCGCGTAGTTGTGGCAGCAGAGCATTTGGTTGACGTGCTGAACCGCCGCGCCGAAAGAAAAGACGGACGCCATCAGCGTTGCCGCCAGCCGCATTTCGTATCCTCGCGCGAGCGAGAGCAGCGCCACGAGCGCGATGCCGAAGGAAGCCCAAGCGAGTTCCCACTCAAACGGACTGGGCTGCCATCCGATCGACGGCGCGGCGAGCTGCTGAAAGAACGCGTGGAAGATTCCGCTCCATAGCAAGCCAAAACCGACGGCGTAAAACACCAGCTCGCCCCAAAACGTATAGCCCGTAGTCATCACCGTATGATGCGCCTTAGCGCGGCGCAGTTTGAGAACAGTGGTTCCAATCGCTACGGCAATCAGGACGAGCTCGAGGTTGCTGAGGATACTGCGAACAGCCGTTGCGATCACGCTTGCTCCTTCACGGTTCCAGATGCCAACTGTACGCGTTCCACGTTGGCAAGAACGCATTAGGATAGAAGCCGCTCAACGCTCTTCTGTAAGCGTAGATATAATTCGCATCGAAAAGGTACACGATCGGAACATCTCCTGCGACCAGCCGTTCGATCCGTCCGTACAAAATCTTGCGCGCGGGGCGCGAAGGCGAAGCCAGCGCGGCAGTCTCGAGCGCGTCGACCGCGTGGTTGCAGTAACGCATATAGTTGCTCGTCGCTCCGCAGCCCAAGATCGAAGAATCGTCCGGATCCGATCCCATCGTGAACGGAACGTAGGCCAGATCGAAGTTGCCGCTCGCGAGCACGCCCGTGCGCGGCAAAAACAGCTGCGCGCCGCTGATCGTTTTCATTTGCACGTCGACGCCGCGCTTCCTCAGCATCGCTTGCGCGGCGGTTGCTACACGAACGCCGGTCGCCGTATCTTTGAACTGCACGTAAAGCAGCGTCAGCGTCTTCCCTTGACGGTGACGCACGCCGTCCGGCCCGAGCCGCCAGCCCGCGGCGTCGAAAAGTCTGTCGGCAGCGGCGGGATCGTATGCCGGCTCCTTGACCGACGGATCGAAAGCCCACGAAAACCTCGGCTGGATCACATCGGTGACCGGATAGCGTCCGAGCGTAATCTTGCGGCTTATGCCGGCGCGGTCCAGCGACATCGCGAGCGCGCGCCGCACGCGCACATCGTCGAGCGGCGCATGCGCCAGGTTCAAAACTAAGCCGGCGACGACGCCGGTCGAGACGTAGCGGTAAGTGATATCCGCATGCGAGCGGAGCGTGCTTTGCTGGGCCGGCGCGATCAAATTCCAGTCGAGCTCGCGTGATTGCAGCAGCACGAGATTCGTCGCCGGATCGGGGATGATGCGAATATCCAGACGCTGTGCGCGCGGAGCGCCGCGCCAGTAGCGCGGGTTTGCCACGTAGACCAGCGACTCTCCACGCCGCCAGGACACAAACGTGTACGGCCCGTCGCCGACGATGGGCGCTGCGTTGAACGGCGCCTGCCCGAGTGGCTGCTGGGTGCGCAGGATGTGAGCCGGCAGCACGAACTGCGGACGGTACCCGTAAGAAAAAAACGTGTCGACGGCCGGCGCCCACGCGCGTTTTAAATGAAAGACGACGGCATGCGGACCGCGCGCCTGCGCGCGATCGATCAGATCGTAGCCTTCGCGTGAAGGAACGGGATTGCGCGGATCGAGGATGGCGCGCAGGGTGAAGATCACGTCGTCCGACGTGACCGGCACTCCATCGCTCCATCGCACCTGCGGCCGCAGGCGGTAGACGATGGTCCGGCCGTCGCGCGAGAGATCTCCGTTGGCGATCGTCGGGACTCGCAGCAGCAGTTGCGGAACCTCCCGCCCGTTTTGATCGAAGTCGATGAACGGTTCGAAAGCCAAGCGCGCGGCTTGCTGCTCGACGGATGCCGCATCCTGATGCAAAAAGAGCGGATTTAAATTCGCCGGATCGGCGGCCAGGTCG
Organism: Vulcanimicrobiota bacterium; assembly: GCA_013036095.1. Lineage (GTDB taxonomy): Bacteria > Vulcanimicrobiota > Vulcanimicrobiia > Vulcanimicrobiales > Vulcanimicrobiaceae > Rubrimentiphilum. Next base: position 33,177 of record JAAXCW010000006.1, on the reverse strand, counting down.
AAGCGCACGGCGAGCCGGTGCGGCGCCCCCATCGAGCAGCCCGCGGCCAGCAGCGCGGCCGCAAATATGGGCCGCCATGACTTTCGCATGGCAGGGCGTTCTCGGGGCTGGCCCGCGCAACCCGCGAGTCCTTGCGCCGAAGGTCCTCCGGTAGTAGAATGAATTTCCCGAAGATTATTCGGCCCTATGAACAAAACTCCGAACGGTACCACCGAACCAAGCGGACTCGACGAGCTCGACCTTCGGCTGCTCTCGGCGCTGCAAAGCAACGCGCGCTCGACCTTTGCCGATCTCGGTGAAGCCGTCGGCCTAAAGGCGTCTGCCGTGCACGACCGCGTCAAGCGATTGGAGAGCCGCGGGTACGTGCGCGGATACTCGGCGCAGCTCGACGGGAAACTCTTGGGGCTGGCGCTCGTAGCGTTCATCGGCTGCTATACAACGCCCGACTGCAGCTATGACGCGTTCATTGCGGCGCTGACCGCGATGCCGGAGATCTCCGAGATCCACAGCGTCGCAGGCGAAGAATCGTTCGTACTCAAAGTCATGACGCGCTCGACCGCGCACCTGGACGAACTGCTTTCGCGCCTGAAGAGCGTTCCCGGCATGGCCCGCACGAAAACCACGATCGTGCTCTCGACGCCGTTCGAACGCGGCGGGATATCGGTCACATGAACGTTTCAAAAAAAGCCGGTCACCGTTTCGGCGCGCACCGCGTCATCGCCCCGCCGGGCACCATGCCGCAAAATGCGTGGAAGCTGGACGACACGCCGGTTCCGTTCGCGAATGAAATTCTCTGCGACGTCGACGCGCTCAATCTCGACTCGGCGTCCTTCGCGCAGATCCGCGCATTCTGTTCCGACGACGAACAAAAGATTGCCGAACACATTTTGGCGACTGTACGCGAGCGTGGAAAACAGCACAACGCCGTAACCGGAAGCGGCGGTATGTTCGTCGGCCGCGTCCGCGAGATCGGCGAGGACTTGCGCGGCATTGACTTGCGCGAAGGTGACGCGATTGCATCGCTTGTTTCGCTCACGCTGACGCCGCTGCGCTTGAACGCCATCACCGGCGTGCAGGTCGCCAGCGGACATGTGAGCGTCCGTGGAACGGCGATCCTGTTCGAATCCGCTTCGTGGTCGAAGTTGCCGCCCGATATCGATCCCGGAGTCGCGCTTGCCGTTTTGGACGTTGCCGGTGCGCCCGCGCAGATCGAAAGACTCGTGCGCCCTGGAATGACCGTCGTCGTCATCGGCGCGGATGGGAAGTCCGGGGTTCTGGCTTGCGCGCGGGCTCGCGCCCGATTGGGCCGTTCCGGAATGCTTATCGGCGTCGCGCCGCGCGCGAGCGAATCGGCAACGATGCTGGTGAGAGAACGCATCGTGGACAGATTCGTGGAAGCGGATGCGCGCGACGCGCTTTCGCTCTCCGAGCTCGTTTCGAACGAGGCGCCGGCGCTTGCGGACCTCGTCGTCAACTGCGTCAACGTCGACGGCACCGAGCTGGCCTCGATTCTCTGCGCGAAAGATTCGGGTACCGTCTATTTCTTTTCCATGAACACGTCGTTCACGGCCGCCGCGCTGGGAGCCGAAGGCGTTGGGAAAGAGGTAACGATGCTCATCGGAAACGGCTATACCAAAGATCACGCAGCGATTGCGCTGCAGACCTTGCGCGACAATGCGGCCGTTCACGCATATTTTAAGAAATACTACGCGTTCGCGCGTCCCGCGGAGAGACTCCTATGAATACCGTGCTTCACACCAAGCCCCCCGTCGGCCCCGAATACTTCGACTTCAAGAATCTGAAGCAGGGTGAATTCTGGCGGCACGTCCCAGCTTATAAGGACGTCGACGAAAAGACGTTCCTCGACCACTTGTGGCAGCAGAAGCACTCCGTAAAGACGCCTGAAGAGCTGCTGCAAACGATCGCAGGCCTTGCTTCGGCCGAGTTTATCGAAGACGCGCGGGCCGGATTCGCGCACGCGCCCATGGCCGTCAGAGTCTCTCCGTACGCGATCTCGCTCATCGACTGGAACGATCCGTACGGCGATCCGATCCGCCGGCAATTCATTCCGGTCAAGAGCACGTTCTTGCCCGATCATCCGCGGCTCGTACTCGATTCGCTGCACGAACAAGCCGACTCGCCCGTACCTGGTCTCGTCCACCGCTACGTGGACAAGGCGCTGTTTCTCCCGCTGGCGGTTTGCCCGGTATACTGCCGGTTCTGCACGCGAAGTTACGCGATCGGCCCCGACACCGAGGAAGTCGACAAAGTCGAGCTCGCGCGAACGCCCAAACAGTGGCACGACGCTTTCACATACATTGCGAGCCGCCCGGAACTTGAGGATATCGTCATTTCCGGCGGCGACGTCTACCAGCTGCCGCCCAAAAACGTCGAGCTTATCGGTAACGCGTTGCTCGACATCCCGCACGTGCGCCGCATGCGCTTTGCGACCAAAGGTCCGGCGATTATGCCGATGAAGCTCCTCACCGATCCGGCATGGGTCGACGCGATCGTCGGAGTCGTTGAACGCGGGCGAAAGCTCGGCAAAGACGTTGTATTGCACACGCACTTCAACGCTCCCGAAGAGATCACGTGGATCACCGAAAAGGCCATGAGCGTGCTCTTCGAGCGCGGCGTCTTCGTTCGCAATCAGTCCGTGCTGATACGCGGCGTCAACGACGAGCCCGAGCGAATGCAGCTGCTGGTCAAGCGTTTGAGCTACGTGAACGTACATTCGTACTACGTCTACATGCACGACATGGTCAAGGGCGTCGAGGATCTGCGGACGACCGTTCAAACGGCCATCGACGTCGAAAAATTCGTGCGCGGCAGCACCGCAGGGTTCAATTCGCCGACGTTCGTTTGCGACGCACCCGGAGGCGGAGGGAAGCGCGACGTGCACAGCTTCGAGTACTACGACCGCGAGAACGGCATTGCCGTCTACGCCGCTCCGAGCGTCAAGCCCGGCAAAGCCTTCATGTATTTCGATCCGATCGATCGTCTTTCACCCGATGCGCAAGCGCGCTGGGCCGTCAAAGAGATCCAAGATCGGATGATTCACGAAGCGCTGCGCCAAGCCGGCGCGGGCGACGAGCAGTTGGTGCTGGCCTAACTCCTAGCGCATGCTGCTTAGTGCGTCAGGTCGAGCAGCGGTATGCCGATCTCGGGGCGATCGCTGCGGTGCAGATTTCCGGCGAGTTCGTCGAGCACGACTTCCAGCGTTGGACGAACCGTCGCCTGCAGCAGATGCCCTCCGACGGCGTGCCCGTCGCGATACGAAAGCGTGCAATGGATGTGTATCTTCGGTTTACCATCATAGATCGCCACGTTGCCGAGCAGTGAAAGCACTTCAACCTGCTGGTCGGCTTCGATCGGCTCGTAGCGCTGCTGGTCGAGATTATAAAATCCGACGGTCGCGCGCTGAAAACCGCCGAGTCCCTTAAAAAACGCGGCCATGACGTTCTGCTCTTCGGCGAAGCGCTGCATTTCGGCCATGACGTCGTCGCCGGTTTCAAAGACCAGCACGAAACGCCGCGGAACTTCACGCGCTCCGAACAAGCGGTATTCCATCTCCGGTTCTACGGCAGGCGCGCGGCCGCGCCCCGCCAAACCGCCCGCCATGCCTTCCCGCGTCGGCGTATTCTGCGGCTCTCAATCCGGAAGCGACGCGCGTTACATCGACGCAGCAATCCTAACGGCGAGCGCGATCGTCGCGCGCGGCATGGCCGTCGTCTATGGAGGCGGCCGGGTCGGACTGATGGGCGTACTGGCGGACACCGCGCTGGCGGCGGGCGGCGAAGTTATCGGCGTCATTCCGCAAGCGCTTTCGGGACGCGAGATCGCGCACGACGGCCTGAGCGAACTCCATGTCGTGCAGAGCATGCACGAACGCAAAGCGCTGATGGCGGATCTGAGCGACGCGTTCATCGCGCTGCCCGGCGGTTACGGAACCATGGACGAGTTCTGCGAAATACTGACGTGGGCACAGCTGCGCATTCACGACAAACCCGTCGGACTGCTGAACGCGTTCGGGTATTACGACGATCTCATCGCGCTCTTCGATCACATGGTACGCGAAGGTTTCGTGACTCCGCGCAACCGCATGCTCATTTATTCCGCGGAATCACCGGGCGAGTTGCTGGATCTGCTCTTTCCTAAAAAGTCGCAGGGAGCCCAAAACCAGAGCCAAAAGGCTCGCTAAAACAAAGCCATTATGTTTTCCGCTTGTCCATTACGTGCTTGACCACCGCCATCGCATTGAGCGCCCTGGGAAACCCGATGTAAGGAATCAGCGTCATCACCGCTTCGACGACCTCTGCTTCCGTCAGTCCGACGTTAAGCGCGCCGCGCACGTGCGTTCCCAGCTGCTTGTCGCAGCCACCCATCGTCGCCAGGGATGCGATCGCGACGAGTTCTTTCTGTTTCAGGTCGCCTTCGCGCGCGTAAATTTCGCCGAAGGCAAATTCGATGAGATACCTCGTAAAATCGGGTGCTATTTTCTCATAGTCTGCGATGAGGTTATCCGCGACTTTGTCGCCGTCGACTTTACGCAGTAATTTTTCGCCGCGCTCGTACCGCTCAGGCATCGCGCGAGTAAAAGAATAGCAAGACGAGTTGGAGCACGGCGAAGCCTAGCAGTAGCGTCAAAAGAACCTCGTCATACCAGCGGGGGCGCCAACCGCTTGAAAGATGGAACCACATCATGATGTTCGCCAGAAGTATGAACGGTAGCGCCGCTATCTGAATTCGGCGGCCGGTCCTACGCAAAGCGGTCACTGGCGATCTAGGCGAACCGCTCGAGGGTGACGAGCATGACCGCAATTCCAACAAACTCCAAAACCGGCGACACAACAGGCCGGCCCGGCAGAAACGCTGATATCCAGATTCCCGCATTCAGCAAAAGAATGCCGGCGAGCATCGTCCATCGGAACACTTTGGGAAGATCAACCTGCGCATCACCGGTTTCGGAGCGCAAAGTTTTGGCGCGCAGCAAACCTCCTCGAATGAGAACGACGAGGCCAAAAATGAAGAGCGCCAATCCACTCCATATCCCGGCTTCAAGCAGTGGTGGGTACGCGCCCGGTTTGCCGATGTACGCACATACCTCGGTAAGCAACAATCCCGACAGCGTCAGGACAGTGAGCTTTCGCGATGAAGAACGCGGCGCAACGAGCAATCGCGTCACTCGGTCAGCGCTTCCATAATGACGCGTTCTTGCGCAACGGCGTGCGCGCCCGCGTAGCCTTCCGACGGGCTCGCGCGATAAGGACGCCCGATGTAGCCGATCTCGAGGTTATCGGTGCGGCGCTCGATCAAACGGCGGCGGACGTAAGCGCGCGCGCCCATGTTCTTCGGCTCCTCTTGCACCCAGACCAATTTCTTGAGATTCGGATAGGTTGCGATGATGGAGTTGATCTCGGTGTAGGGCAGCGGGGAGAGCAGCTCGATGCGCACGATCGCCGTTTTCTTGAGATCTTTATATTTTTCGTGAAGCGTCAGATCGTAATAAATCTTTCCGCTACAGAGCAGCAGCCGTTCGATGACGCTCTTGTCGGAGACGCGCGGGTCGTCGAGCACTGGGCGGAATTCGCCGTTGGCCATCTCGTCGAGGCTGCCGGCCGCGGCCTCATGACGCAGCAGCGACTTCGGCGTCATCACGATGAGCGGAACCGGCTGCGGCATCGTCGCTTGCTGGCGCAGCAAATGATAGTAATTCGCGGCATGGGATGGATTGGCGACGCGTAGATTTCCCTCGGCGGTCAACTGCAGGAACCGCTCGAGACGCGCGCTGGAGTGTTCCGGACCCATGCCTTCATAACCGTGCGGGAGCAGCAGCGTGAGCCGCGCGGTTTGTCCCCATTTCGCTTGTCCGGCCGCAATAAACTGATCGATCACGATCTGCGCGCCGTTATTGAAGTCGCCGAACTGCGCTTCCCAAAGCACGAGTGATTTCGGAATGGTCGCGCTATATCCGTACTCGAAGCCCAAACATGCGTATTCGGAGAGCGGGCTGTCGTAAATTTCAAAAGATGCTTTCGATCCGGCGACGTGCTGCAGAGGCACGTACTCGGCGCGCGCGGCGGGATCGTGGAGAACTGCGTGACGATGGCTGAACGTACCGCGCTCGGTGTCTTGGCCGGTTAAGCGGACCGGCGTGCCTTGCGTCAGCAGCGATGCAAACGCCAGCGCTTCGGCCATTCCCCAGTCGACCAGTCCCTTTTGAGCGATAGTCGATTGGCGCCGCTCAAATTGCGACTGCAGCTTCTTGTTCGCGGAAAAACCTTCGGGCACTCGCGTGAGTTCCTCGCTCCACGCGAGCAAACGATCCTTGCCGGCCGCGGCGAGCGGCACTGCTTCGATCGGAGCCGTCGCACTGATCTTCGCGAGCATTCCCGCCACGTTATGCTTTCCGCTCTTAACCGTGCGGTGGGTCTCTTGAAGATGCGCTCCGGCGTCAGCCGCGAGTTCCGCAACGCGTTCGGGAGCCAGCACGCCCTGTGCTACGAGGTTGTTGGCGAATAGATCGCGCGCCGTCGGATGCGCCTTGATCTTTTCGGTCATCGCCGGTTGGGTATACGCCGGCTCGTCCTGTTCGTTGTGGCCGAAACGGCGGTACCCGATGACGTCGATCACGACGTCGCGGCCGAAGCGGCGGCGGAATTCGGCGGCCAAATGGACGGCCCAGATGCAGGCGTTGAGATCGTCGGCGTTCACGTGCACGATCGGCACGTCGAAGCCCTTAGCCAAGTCCGATGCGTAGCGCGTAGAGCGCGCATCGCGGGGGTCGGTCGTGAAACCGATCTGATTGTTCGCAATGATGTGGACGGTGCCGCCGGTTGAATATCCAGTCAGCGATTGCAGATTCAAAACCTCGGCAACGACGCCTTGGCCCGGAAATGCCGCGTCGCCGTGGATCAGAATCGGAACCGCTTTTTTCGGATCGAGCTGCGCAACCGGTTGAGAATGATCGGTTTGAAGCGCGCGAGCGGTTCCTTCGACGATTGGATTGACCGCTTCGAGATGGCTCGGATTGTTCGAAAGGGTGACGCGCACTTTCTTGCCGTCAGGCGTCTCGAAAACGCCCTCGGCGCCCTGGTGATACTTGACGTCGCCGGTAACGTCGGCGGAGCCGAGCTCGCCGCGCTCGTGCGCCGCTTCGAACTCCGTGAGGATCTCTTCATACGGCCGGTTCAAGATGTGCGCGATCGTATTCAACCGGCCGCGGTGAGCCATCCCGATGACGGCAGCCTGCGTTCCGTCAGCAGCGATCAGAGCCAATAATTCCTCAAGCATTGGAACCATCGCATCGAGACCTTCGAGCGAAAACGTCTTTTGCCCCAAGAACATCTTGCGCAGATAGCGCTCGAAGGTCTCCACGCGCGTCAGGCGGCGCAGCAGATCGATCTTGCGATCGTCGGAGAACGTGATCTTGTAGCGTCCCGATTCGATCGCGTCGCGCAGCCACTCGCGCTGCTCGGTGTTCGAGATGTGTTCGACTTCGTAGGCGATCGTCGAGCTGTACGTCTCGCGCAGCTGCGGCAAAACTTCAGCGAGGGTATTTCCGGGAACTTTGACGCGCAGCACCGATGCCGGAACGGCGGACTGCAGCGCCGGCGTGAGACCCCAGTTGGCGGGTTCGAGCGACGGATCGCCCGGCGGCGGAGAACCGAGCGGATCGAGATGAGCAGCGAGATGTCCGTGCGTGCGGTATGCCGCTACCAGCGCCATTCCCGCGGCCACCGCGCGCAGCATTTCGTCCGATGCGGCAATCGCAGGCCGTTCGGCACCCGGCGCCTCCGTTTCGCCCCGCTTCAAACCGAGCGACGCGAAGAGCGTCTCGAAGAATCCGTCTTTACCTTGAAGCAGGTCGTCGATGCGCTTGAGATATTCGCCGGATTGCGCGCCCTGAATCACGCGATGATCGTAGGTGGACGTCATCTGCATGATCTTCGTCATGCCGAGTGATTTCAGCGAGGCTTCGTTCGCTTTCGCAAAACCGGGCGGATAGCCGATCGCTCCCGCCGCGATGATCGCACCCTGGCCCGGCATCAAGCGCGGTACCGACGCGGAAGTTCCGATGCCGCCCGGATTTGTGAGTGTGAAAGATGCGCCTTGCAGATCGTCGGCTGCGAGTTTGTTTGCGCGCGCCTTCGCGACGAGATCTTCGTACGCGTTACGGAACGCGGCGAAATCCAAAGACGAGGCATCTTTGATCACCGGCACAACGAGAAACCGCGAACCGTCTTTCCGCTCGGCGTCGACGGCTAATCCTAAGTGAACGCCGGGCTCGACGCGCACGGACTGATTTTCGTCGCGGCGAAAATGCGCAGTGATGAACGGCATCTCGTGCGCGGCGCGCACGAGTGCGTACGCAATAATATGCGTGAACGAAATCTTTTCCGATCGGCCGGCAGCTTTTATGCCTGCGTTCAGTTCGCGTCTGCGCGTGTCGAGCGTGTCGACGGCGATCGTACGGAAGCTCGTGGCCGTCGGAATCGAAAGACTTTGCTCCATGTACGAAGCCAGCGCGGCCGCGGGACCTTTGATCGGCGTGACTTGCGCGCCAGACGGAAGCGGCGGTAGCGCAGGCAGTTGTGCGCCGCGGCTCGCCGCCGGCAAGCTCTCCGCTTGACGGTCGACGTCTTCACGCAGAATCAAACCGTCGGGCCCGCTGCCGCGTACGCGCGCGAGATCGACGTCAAGTTGACGCGCAATGCGCTTGGCCTGCGGCGTAGCGACGAAAGCGCCATTCGCGCGTTTTGGCTGTGATTCGGCAGCCGGAGCCCGCGGTTTGGGCGGTGCGGCTTTCGCGGCGCCCGGCGCCGGAGTTTGGGCGGCGTCAGGAGCTTTGGCGGTCGTATCGATTTCAGCGAGCGCGGCGCCAACGGCAACCGTGTCGCCTTCAGCCGCAAGCAACTGCTTCACCACGCCCGAAACCGTCGCCGGAACCTCGACGTCGACTTTGTCGGTCGTGATCTCGACGAGCGGATCGCCTTCGGCGATAAAGTCGCCGGGCTGCTTCCGCCACGCGACGACCGAACCTTCGGTCACCGACTCGCCCATCTCGGGCAAAACAATCCGCACCAGGGTCTCAGGCAAGAATGTTCTCTCCGTCTACCACTATAAAGGCCCTTCCCAAGATTGCCCCGTTTTGGCTATCGGATGCAACCTGCCCGGTCGCACCCCTTAGAAATACTTGGCCGGACGCTCCGGAAACCCGACCAGCCGGGTCCCTTGGAACTTCGGCCGGGCGTGGCTGAGGACGAAGGCCGAGACGTCGTAGGCTTCTTGCGGTGTGAGCGAGCCGGGGGCGTTTTGCGGCATGTTGTAGCGCACGAACGCGGCCATTCTCCAGAGCCGGTGCATGCCTGCGCCGCCGTTGAACGAGGTCGGACCCCACAGCGGCGGAAATGCGGCTGAGCCCGCGCCACCCGCGTCGTGACAGGCCGAGCACTGCTGCGCATAGATGGCCGATCCGCGCTGCACGCTCGCCCGCCGCGGAGGCGCAAACTCCGTGAGTTTTACCGACGGATCGGGCGTCGCGCCGACCGGCGTTCCGCGCGAAAGGTAGGCGATGTACGCAACCAGCGCGATCATCTCGCGGCTGTTGTACGCCGGCGGCTTGCCGTTCATGCTGTAAAGAAAACACTCCGCCAGCCGGTCCTGCAGTGCGATCACGCGATGCGCGCGCGCGTTCCACTGCGGAAACTGCCCGTAGATACCGACGAAACTTCCGCCTTTTGGTTTCGTTCCGCCCGCGACGTGACAGGCCGCGCAATCCAAGTTTGCCACCACATAGCCGCGCATGTGTGCGCGCGTGTTGACGATCAGCTCGCGTCCGTAGCGGATCAGATCGCCCTGCGCACCGGCAGGAACCGCTTTTTCGTCGTACGCAGGCGCCTGCGCGGGCGCACTTTGTCCGGCACAAGCAGCCAACACGCAAACCGCGAAGAGCAGCGCGAGTTTTGTCATGCAAATGTTAGCGTCAGGTAACTGTAATGGTAGCGCTGCTGCAGCTCCGCGATCGCGGCGATCATCGCGGGAACGACATGCGTACCCGGAATCAGGTGCGTTAAGATATCGTCTGCGACGGCGGTAGCATCCATCCCGGCCGGCGCGAAACCGTTCTTGACGATCGCGCGCGCTTGTTCTTCGACCGCGGTATGGCAGGTCAAGACGACTACCCCGCGGCTTTGCAGCGTCGCGATCGATGTGTCTTGAAAAATACTCTGCGGATCGTCAGGATCGGTTGTGCTTAGGAATACGGATGGCGGCCGCAGGAAGATATTGGAGTCGAGCGCCTTTCCGGAAGCGTCCTTGAGGCCGAAGGCTTCGCCGATGCGGTATTTCTGCCACACCTCGTCCGCATAGGTGTATGCGCTTGACGGACCGTGCGGCGCCAGCACAACGCTGATGCGATCTGCCGGATAGCCGAAACCGAAGTGCAGACCGTTCAGTCCGTTCTTCATGTTGTTGAAGATCGCCGGATGGAATGCGACGGCTTCCCAGACTTGGCGGATATCCGCCGGTTTATTGACGGCGCGGACGAAGCCGGCCGCGTCGAAGTTCGCGCGGCGTTCAACGAAGTTCGAGCCGCCAGGCACGCCTGTAACGGCCGCGGCGACGGTAGCGCTGGAAAGAAACGACGCCCGATTCATGAACCACCTCTTCTGACGCCAGGGAGTTACGCCATGCAAGAGATTGATCCCACAAACTCGACCAGCCCGAACGTGCGCCGCTCAACGTTTCTGGGAGCTACTGCCGCGGCAGCAGCCGGAACCGCAACGCTCGGGCCCGCATTTGCGCAAACCGAGCTCGGAAAAGCGCACCCGCCGCTGGTGCCGGAGAGCGACCCCAGCATAGAAACACTTGAGCTCCGGTTGCAAACGCCCGGCGGCGCGATTCCCGCATATGCTGCGTGGCCGAAGAAAACGGGACCAATAACGCCCGGCATCGTCGTGGTCATGCACATCTGGGGCGTCGACACGTCGATCCGCGACTTCGTGCGCCGATTGGCCAAGGCGGGTTTCACGTCGATATCGCCCGATCTTTACGGGCTACTAAACGCGCCGCCGGGCGATGGCGCAACCGATTTTTCAATTTTTCGTCCATTCTCCCAGATGCTCAACGAGGACCAGACTGCGGCCGATCTACGGGCCGGCGCACAGTGGATTTGGTCCCATAAAGCAGCCGGCAAAATCGCCATATTGGGATTCTGTATGGGCGGTGCGATTGCGCTAGAACAAATCGCCGTTAATGCCGTTCCATACTCAGCTGGAGCGATATTCTACGGAAATATCTCTAATGTTGTGGTCCAGGCCGTTAAAGTTCCCGTGGTCGGAAGCTATGGAGGGCGCGACACAAGCATCCCCGGCGACATGGTGCAGAAGTTTGCTCAGGACTTACAGGTTCCGCACGACTTCGTCGTTTACCCAGACGCGGGGCATGCATTTATGGACGATCAGCGCTCGTCATATGTTGCCGATGCTGCCGAAGACGCCTGGCGGCGCACGATCACCTTCCTTACAAAGTATTTAAAAGCTTAGCGCGAATCGTTCCAGGGTGACGATCTCGTTTGCCGTTCTCTTCGCGCTCTTCGGCGGCGTCGCCGCAGGTGCCGCGATTATGTGGTTTGCGGCGGGACGGCTCAAAGCCGAGTTGCACGAAGCCAATGCGCGCGTAGCCGAGATGCAGCGCGACTCGTTTCTGACGCTCGCCAACGAGAAGTTTGCGGCGATCGTATCGCCCGTCCAGCAAAAACTCACCGAGTTCGACGCGCTTGTGCGCGAGATGGAAGAAAAGCGTTCCGGCGCCTACGAAGGCCTGCGCGAACAAATATCGGGGTTGATCGATCGCAGCGGTAAAATGGAGACTGCGGCAACACAGCTCTCCGCAGCGTTACGCAATCCGACGACGCGCGGAAAATGGGGCGAGATTCAGCTGCGCCGCGTCGTCGAACTGGCGGGCATGGAAGCGTACTGCGATTTCGGAGAGCAGCAGACGCTGCAAACCGGCGAAGATCGCGGACGTCCCGACTTGACCGTGCAGCTTCCCGGGAACTCGCGCATCTTCGTGGACGCGAAGGTTCCGCTCAACGCATTTCTCGAGGCCGTCGAACTTCCCGACGAAGCCGGACGGCGCGAACGCTTCCGAGCGCATGCGGCGGCTTTCAAAAATCACATCGATCAGCTGGCGCGGCGCAATTACCAGCGCGCCGAACGCTCCGCAGATTTTGTCGTGATGTTCGTACCGGGCGAAGCGTTCTTAAGCGCGGCTTGCACTGAGAATCCCGATCTGATCGAATACGGCGCCGCCAAGGACGTCTATATCGCCAGCCCGCTGACGATGATCGGCCTGCTTCGCTCCTACGCGCTCGGCTGGCAGCACCGTCAGCAGGAAGAAAACGCCAAGAAAATTGCTGAGGCCGCACGCGTGCTCTACGACCGCGTCCGCGCATTCGCCGGGCATATCGCATCGATCGGCGCGAGCCTCGAAAAAGCGGTCGGTGCTTACAACAGCGCCGTCGGCTCGATGGAAAGCCGCGTCTTACCGCAAGGTCGCAAGATCCGCGAACTCGCGTCGTTGCCCGACGCCGAACTTCCCGAGCTCGTGCCCGTCGAGCTCGCGACGCGCGAAATCACGGCGCTCGATGCGCAGCAGCGCAAACACGCCGGCTAAGGAAGCGCGACAGCGGCGCGCGCCAGCACGCGCGCACCATCCGAGAGAACCAGCGATCGCGCCGCCGGCGGATGCTCGACGAATATCGCGCGCTCGTTTCCGGTTCCTGAAATTCTTCCGAGTACATGCCCGCCTGCAGTCAACGTAAGGTCGCGGTCAGTCACGGCAATCACATATACCCACGCCCCGTTTCGCGCGAAGATCGCCTTTGCCGGCGGCGCATCCGCGGCAACCTTCACAAATTGCGAATGCAGAAAATGCGAGCCGATCATCGCCGCGACGGCCTGCCGGTTCACCGCATCCGAGGCGCGCAGATCGCGATCGCGCTGCCAAAAGAGCGCGCCGGGCAACAGCGCCAGTATCAGGCCTGCGGCAACGAGCGGATAAAACGCGCGACCGCTGCTGCGCCGCACGAAGGTCGCGCGCACGCGGCGGTCCAGCTGCGAAGACGGCGACTGCGCCCGAACCAAGACCGCCAGCGTTTCCTCGGCTTGACCGACGCGTCGCGCGCATACCTTGCAACGCGCGATGTGTGCGTCCGCCGCCTCGCGTTCTGCATCAGGCAGCGCACCGAGCGCATAGAGCTCGGCGGCCTCTTCAAGATGCTCGTTCCGCGGATCGTTCACAATGTTTCTCCTTGGGCGGCGAAGTGAGCGCGGAGCGTTCGCACCGCGTTCGACAGCCTGCTCTTGATCGTGCCGGCCGGCTCGTTGAGCCGGCGCGCGATTTCGGCGTACGGCAAGCCCTCCTCGTAAACCAGACGGATTGCCTCGCGCTGTTTTTCTCCTAACAGTTCCAGAGCGCGCGCGATGCGGTCGCGATCGGCCAGCGATTCGTCGGCGGCTTCAACCGATTCGGGACGCATCGTCTGCTCGATCCGCAGACGGTTGCTGCTCTTGCGCCGGCGCGAGAGCGCTTCGTTACGAACGCAGGCGACCAAGAACGAGCGCAGCGTTCCCCGTGCCGTCGAATAGGCGTGCTCGCGCTGCCAGAGCCGCGCGAGGACGTCATGAACGGCGTCTTCGGCCTCTTCACGATCGCCCAATATACCGACCGCGGCGCCAAAAAGCGCGGTCTTGAAAGATTGATAGGCAGCCTCGAACGCCCATGCTTCGCGCGCGACGAATCCGTTTTCCATCGCGCGCTCTTGAGCGGTGATGGTTCTAGGCGAACCTTCGATCGTCGATGACGGCGGCATGCCCTTTCTCGAGTAAGACGTTGCGGTACCCAATCGCGCGCAACAGCTGATCGTGTGGAAGTGCGAGCGGTCCGGGTTTATCCGCCGTGCCCGGCGCGGGCTGCGGGTATGCGGTTGCATCGGCCGTCGCAAAATGAATGTTGCCTTCCTGGTGGGTGACGACCTGGTGAATGTGCCCGCTGAGCACCGTGACGTTGTCGAAGCGCTGCAGCATCGCAATCGCTTTCGTGCCGTCTTCGGTCGTCCAGCCCCACGACGGAAAGAGTGCGTAGAGCGGTGCGTGCGTGAAGACGACGATCGGTGTCGAGCGCGGCTGCGCAGCGAGATCGCGTTTCAACCACGTCAGCTGATCGTTGCCGAGCAATCCCATTTTTTCAAAATCGAAGACGTTAATCAGCGCGACGAAATGCGTGCCGTTTTGATCCCACGAGAACCATTGCTTTCCGCCCTTGGGCGTCGGAAAGGCCTGAAAAAACGAATTGTAATCTTTACCGATGAAATCGTGCTCGCCGGGAATGACGATCAGCGGGGCGCGCAGCTGCGCGAGAATATCTTTAGCAGTTCCGAATTGCTCGAGTTTTGAAAGGTGCGTCACGTCGCCGGTATGGATGACGAACTTCGGCTGCGACGGCAGCGCATTGATGGCCTTAACTGCAGCCTGCAGCGTTCCGGCGACGTCGGGATTTGCATCCTGATGAAAGCCGATGTGGCTGTCGCTGATCTGCACGAAGTCGATCGGCCCCGTTACGCCGCGCGCCAAGGCCGTGCCGGTCATGAGTCCGCCGGCGCTCAGCGCATAGGCGATGCCTGCTCCGGTCCAGGCAAGGTGCCCGAGAAAGTCTTTTCGCTGCATCAGTGCATACCTCGCGCGGCACGCACGACGATCGTGCCTTTCATATACGGATGCAGCGAACAAAAGTACGGGTACTTTCCAGGCTTGGTGATGCGAACGGTCCACTGATCGTTCGTATCGAGCCCGCTCGACTTGAAGGCCCCGCCCTGCGCGACCACGGTGTGCGCTTCCTGATCGTGGTTGACGAATGTGATGGTGTCGCCGGCGGCGACGGTCAGCACCGCGGGTTTGAACGCGAAGCCTTTGATCTCGACAGACTGAGGTGAGGTTGCGACTGCGGCAACCAGCGCGGCGAGCATGAAGATTCTCATGCCCTTTCTATGCGCGGGGGCTGCGGCCGGTTCAGATCAGTGCTGGGACGCCTCGTACTGCTGCAAGGCCTGCAGCGTGTTCGTGACGTGCATCGCGGGATTCAGGTCGGTGTAGGTGTAGATGATCTTGCCGTTGGGCGCGATCACGTAGGAGGTCCGGTTCGCGTAGGTGGGAGCCTGCGCCAAAACCGCGTCATAGGCTTTGGCTACCGTCAGTTGCGGATCGGCGGCGACGGCAAACTTGCTTCGGCATTCGCTGACCGAGAATTTGTTCAGCGTATCGATGGTATCGTGCGAAATGCCGATCACGGTTGCGCCCAGCTTTTTGTATTGGTCGACGGCATCGGCGAAATCGTGGGCTTCGATCGTGCAGCCTTTCGTGAACGCCGCCGGATAAAAGTAGAGAACGACCGGGCCCTTTTTGAGCGCGTCGGCTAGATTGAAATCAAAGACTTTGCCGCCGAGCGAAGCCTGAGCCTTGAAGTTGGGCGCTGTGGCGCCGGCTTGCAAGCTTGCTAGAGCGGGTGCGGAAGCGAGCGCCGACAGCGCGGCGGCCAGAAAAAGACGACGATACATTCTGGGTTCTTCGAAAGCACGGGCTGGGCGGCCTTTGGGGAAAAAGGACCGGCATGGCGGACTGGTCGTCGTACTTTGCGCGCGTCGAGGGAGAGCCGATTTCGGTGGCGGTCGATCTCGAGTTGCGTGATGGCGCTCCGCGGCCGGACCAGCCGGAAGCGTACACGATCGCCGTAACGCTGCGGGAGCCCGATTCGCACGGGATGACCGGCGCGAACGAATATCGCGTTCTGCAGCGCATCGAAGAGGAGCTCGCTTCGGCGCTCGAACCGGCCGGTTTGGTCGAAGCGGGACGCGTGACCGGCCGGGGCATGCGCACCTTCCATTATTATGGACCCCAAAGCGACGACGTCGCCGCGCGCGTCGCGGACGTGATGACCAAGCACCAAGAGTACACGTACAGTTTGCTCGCCGCCAGCGATCCGCTCTGGGCCGTCTATACGAACTACCTCTATCCCGACGCGCAGCAGATGGCATTCGCAAACGATATGAAAGCGCTGCAAGTGCTCATCGATGCGGGCGACGATCTCGAAAAGCGCCGTCCGATCGAACACACGGTTACCTTCGGCGACCGCGAACAGCTCGACGGCTTTGCCCGTGTCATGGCGGACAAGGGATACCGCGTGGCAATTGACGCCGGCGAGCGCGCGGTGCGATGCGCGAAGCTGGATACCGTAGATCCGTTCAAAATCACCGAGATGCGCGTCGCGCTCACAACGCTTGCCGAAGAGTTCGGGGGCGATTACTCAGGCTGGTCGACGGCCGTGCAGAGCTAAAGGCCGAGCAGCTTTGCCAAGATCATGCGCTGCACTTCGTTGGTGCCTTCGCCGATCTCGTTGATCTTTTGGTCGCGGTACATGCGCGACACGGGATATTCGTCCATAAAACCGTAGCCGCCGTGGATCTGCACGGCGTCGTTCACGACGCGGTGTGACAATTCGGCTGCAAACAGTTTGGCGTAGCTCGCGCTCCGAACGAAATCGCGTCCCTCATCCTTTTCCCACGCCGCTTTGAGCACCATGAGCTCGGCGTGTTCGATCTCGGTGGCCATGTCGACGATCTTAAAAGCGATGGCTTGAAACTTGCTGATCGGTTTTCCGAAAGCTTGCCGTTCCTTGGCGTATTTCACGGACTCGTCGTAGGCGCCGCGCGCAAGTCCGACCGAGAGCGCCGCCACCGAGATGCGTCCCCCGTCGAGTATCTGCAAGAAGTTCTTCAGCCCATCGCCGCGCGCTCCCAGCACGTTCTCTTCGGGAATTTCGCAGTCCGTGAAAACGAGTTCCCGCGTATCCGACGCGCGCCAGCCCATCTTGCGGTATTTTTTGCTGCGCGAAAATCCGGGCGCGTCTTGCGGCACAATCAGATTGCTAATCTCGGGCTTGCCGTCGGCTCGCTTCCCGGTCACCGCGGTAATCGTCGTGCCGGCCGTGATGTCGGTTCCACTGTTGGTGATGAAAGCTTTCGTGCCGTTAACGATCCACTTGCCGTCGCGCTGTACGGCCTTCGTCTGCGTGTTGGCGGCGTCGCTGCCGGCGTTGGGCTCGGTCAGTCCGAAGCCCCAGAGCCGCTCACCGCGCGCCAGCGGAACGAGGTACTTCTCTTTTTGCTCGCTCGTTCCGAACAGGTAGAACGGCATCGCGCCGAGCGACACGTGCGCAGCCATCGTAATGGCCGTCGAAGCATCCGCCCGCGCGAGTTCCATGACGGCGAGCGCATAGCTCACCGTATCCGCGCCCGATCCGCCGTATTCTTCGGGAAACGGCAGCCCCATCAGTCCAAGGCCGGCCATTTCACGCACCAAGTCGTATGGAAACGCTTCCTCGCGGTCCATCTCTTCGGCGCGCGGCGCAACCCGTTCGCGCGCGAATTCCCGGACGGTCCGCCGGATAGCCTCTTGTTCTGCGGTTAAGTCAAGATTCATAACGTAGCGGAGGTATCCGTTCGGGCAGTTTGAAAAACCCTCTTGCAGCGATGATCTCATTACGCGGCGTGTCGCTCGTTTATCCAAACGGAGTGCGCGCTCTCGACAACGTCAGTCTCGAGATCGGCAAGGGTGAGTTTGTCTTCCTCGTCGGCCATTCGGGAACGGGCAAATCGAGTCTGCTTCGCCTGCTTTACCGCGAAATGGGTCCCTCGAGCGGGCATATCGTCGTCGATGGAATTCGCGTCGACCGCCTCGCGCGCGGGCGCATTCCGGCGCTGCGCCGCCACCTGGGCGTCGTCTTCCAAGACTACAAATTATTGAGCGATAAAACCGTGTGGGGAAACGTTGCGTTCGCGCTGCAAGTTACCGGCGCACACACGCGCGACGTGCAGCGCCAGGTACCGCGCGCGCTCGACTTGGTCGGGCTCGCCCACAAGAGCCGCATGTATCCCAACGAGCTTTCGGGCGGCGAACAGCAGCGCACCGCAATCGCGCGTGCCCTCGTCAATAATCCCAAACTGCTGCTGTGCGACGAACCCAGCGGCAATCTCGATCCGGCTAACACAACGGAGATCATGGAATTGCTGCGCCGGATCAATCTCAAGGGCACTACGGTAGTCGTCGCCACGCACAATCAAGCCGTCGTCGATCGTATGCGCCGGCGCGTCGTGCGCTTGGATAACGGCCGCGTGATCACCGATGAAGAACGAGGTTACTACTTCCTTGGACTGGGGCAGGATCAGATTCTTTCTGGGTGAGGTTCGGCGGAACTTCACCCGGAACGCCGGCATGCAGATCACGGCAATCGGCACCGTTGCGGTGACGATCGTCATGCTCGGCATTTTCCTGTACGCGCGCTCGGCGTTCGTGCACGCCGAATCCGGCGTCTTCAGTCAGATCGAAATCTCCGTCTACGCCGATCCATCCGCGACCGCTTCGCAAGAGGACACGATACGGACCGCGCTGGCGAAGGACCCGCGCATCCTTAGCGTGAGCTTCGTCCCCAAGCGCGAGGGGCTCGCGCAGATGCGCCGCCTGATGAAGGGCCAGATCGACACATCGCTGCTGACGGAGAATCCGCTCCCCGACAAATTCAGGGTGCGCGTCCGAGAAGCCCAAGAAGTGCCTGCGGTCGCCCGGAGCATCGCCCGCCTGCCGCACGTGCAAAACGTCGAGTACGGCCGCCAAGTGGTGCAGAGGCTGCTCCAACTGGCGGCGGTTATGCGCCCGGTGGGTATAGCAGTCATCGTGCTTTTCTTACTGGTCGCGGGCATCATCATCTCCAATACGATACGCCTGACCGTCTTCGCGCGGCGTCGCGAGATCTCGATCATGCAGCTCGTAGGCGCGACCAATATGTATATCCGTATGCCGTTCATCGTCGAGGGGCTGCTCGCCGGCGTGGCCGGAACCGCCATCGCCGTCGGCGCGCTCGCGCTGGCGCGAGCGTCGCTGGTTCCCAAAATCGCCTCGGCGCTTCCGTGGCTTCCGATAAACACCGTGGCTGTCGATCTGTCGTCGCTGGTGCTCGAGCTGTTTGCGGTCGGCGCGGCGGTGGGAGCGTTAGCATCGTGGATTGCGGTCGGCCGGTACTTACGGACTTAGAGATTGATGCCATGCGCCGCATCGACGAAATCGAACAATTAAAAAATGAGCTCGTCAGCACCGTTTCGCACGAACTCAAGACTCCGCTTGCAGCGATAAAAGCGTATACCGCCACTCTTCGCCAAAACCCGGAGCTCTTTGCCGAAAAACGCGAAGAGTATCTGCGCATCATCGAGGAGCAAGCCGATCGCCTCTCGCGCCTGATCGACGATCTGTTGCTGGTCACGCGCGTAGAAGCCGGGCAGCTGCTGCGCAGGCGAACGACGGTTCCGCTCGACGCCGTTTTGGACGAGGCCTTGGCGGAGATCCATTTCGATACCGATCGCCATCCGATCGTCCGCGAAACCGCCGGCGCGACGGTTTCGGGCGATTCCGACCGATTGCGCGACCTTTTCCGCAACCTGATAGAAAACGCGATCAAATATTCTCCCGATGGCGGCGCGATCGCCATTCGCGCACGCGAAGAAGCTGAAGCGACGATTGTGGAAGTCAGCGATTCGGGGATAGGGATCTCCGCCGACGATCTTCCGTACGTGTTCGAGCGTTTCTACCGGGCGGACTCGGAGATCGTGGACGCAGCCGGCGGCAGCGGACTGGGGCTGTACATCGCTCGCGCGATCGTACGTGCGCACGGCGGAAAGATCGATGCCGGCAGCGAGTCCGGACGCGGCACCACGTTCACGATCTCGCTGCACAAGCGCGGCTGATGCCGCAAATTTTGGTCGTCGACGATGACCGCAACCTGCGCAAGATCATTCAGACCAATTTGGAACTTGCGGGATTCGAAGTAACCGCCGTCCCCAATGCCGCCGACGCTTTGCACACATTAGAAATGATGCGACCCGATCTGATCGTGCTCGATGTGATGATGCCGGCCATGGATGGCTACGAGCTGGCGCGGCGCGTTCGCTCGCAGCCCGCAACCACGCACGTGCCGATTATCATGCTGACCGCAAAGGGTGAGATCGCCGATAAACTCGCCGGCTTCGAGGCCGGCATCGACGACTACATCACCAAGCCGTTCGGACCACAGGAGCTGCTCGCGCGCGTCCGCGCGAAAATCGCGCGCGTCGAGATGGACGCGTCGCTTTCCCCGCTGACGAAATTGCCTGGGAACCTGGCCATCGAAGCCGAGCTGCGTCGGCGCATTGAGTCGCAGGCTCCGTTTGCCGTGCTCTACATGGATCTCGACAATTTCAAAGCCTTCAACGACGTCTACGGATTTACGCACGGGGACGAGGCTATTCGCATGCTCGCTTCGATCGGAGTCGACGTCGTGCGGCGGCGCGGCACGCATAAGGATTTCGTCGGTCATATCGGCGGCGACGATTTCCTGATCGTCACGCTGCCCGAACGCGCCGAGGAAATCGCGCGCGAAATCATCGCGGACTTCGATCGCGGCATTCGCGACTTGTACCGTCCGCAGGACCTGCGCCAAGGTTTCATCGAAACGCACGATAGGCGCGGCGCGCTCAACCGGTACGCGATCATGTCGCTCTCGATCGCGCTCGTTTCGAGCGAGCAGCGCCAGCTGACCGATTATGCGCAAATCGGCGAAACGGCCGCCGAGCTCAAACGCTACGCCAAGTCGATCGGGGGTTCGGTTTACGTGAAGGACAAGCGCCGGCAATGATCCGTAGACTGGTCGCGATCGTTTTACTGTTGGGGCTCGTTCCGGCAACGGCCGTGCCGTCCGATCTCAACGCGCGCATTCGCGCGGAACAAGCCAAAAAGGCGGCGATCGACCGGCGGCTTCATCAGAAGCGAGTGGAACTCCAAGCGGCGACGGTGCGCGTGACCAATCTCCAGGGTGCGCTCGATCAAACGAACCATTCGATCGGCGAAGTCAACTCACGCCTGAACGGATTGGCGTCGCAGGCCGCGCAAACGCAGCGCAGACTCGATTTTAATACACTCCAACTGAACGCGGCGCGCAAGACGTTAGCGCTGCACGACAACTTGCTCAAGCGTCGCCTCGTCGACACGTACGAACGCGGCGATCTTGGATATTTGAGCGTCTTGATGGCCGCGAAATCGTTTTCGGATTTTGTGGAACGCTGGCAAGACTTGGGCCTGCTGATCGCCGCTAATCAGCGCGCGGTGCGCGAGAGAAAAGCCGCCGAGAAGAAGGTCCGTTCAGCACAGCAAGCTTTGCAGGCAACGCAGTCCGCGCTCGAAGCCGAGCAGCTCGCGCAGCAACGCGCGCGCAATCAGCTCGACATTTTGGCTCAAGAACGAGGGAATCTCGTTGCTCTGGCTGACGCGCAACGCCATCACGTCGCCGGAGAAGTTGCGGCGATGGAGGGCTTGAGCCAAGCCGAAAACGATCAGCTCGTCGCGCTGATTCGCGAACGCGAAGCGCAGATCGCGGCCGCGCGTCGCGCCGCGGGCATTACGACCCCCGAAACGGCTCCTGGCGCGCTTGCGTGGCCCGTCACCGGAGTGATCACATCGCCATTCGGGCCAAGGCGCAGCCCCTTCGGCGGCGCACCTGAGTTTCATCAGGGTCTCGACATTGGTGCTGATATGGGCACACCGGTCA
The DNA here is from genome assembly GCA_013036095.1 of Vulcanimicrobiota bacterium. Classification (GTDB taxonomy): domain Bacteria; phylum Vulcanimicrobiota; class Vulcanimicrobiia; order Vulcanimicrobiales; family Vulcanimicrobiaceae; genus Rubrimentiphilum. The sequence goes on along the minus strand of JAAXCW010000006.1, from coordinate 11,490 downwards.
AAGCGGCTGCTTCCGGAACGATTATTTCGGCGGGCTGGTACGGCGGTTATGGCAACTACATCTTGATCGACCACGGAGGCGGGATGTCCACAGGCTACGGACATCTATCGCGAATCGATGTTTCGAATGGCCAGCAGGTGCAGCGCGGCCAAATCATCGGCGCCGTCGGTTCGACCGGCGCCTCGACGGGGCCTCACTTGCATTTCGAAGTCCGCATCTCGGGAAAACCCGTCGATCCCACAGCCTACCTTCACTAACGAAACCCCGTCCCAGATAGGTGGGTACTAAGCGAGTATGCCGTCACCCGTCCGCGCGCTCATCGTGGCGCTTGCCATCACGGCCGCGTTCTTTGCGGGAGCGCTCTATTTCGGATCGCGCACGGCATCCGGTCCTGCCGCCGGGCGGGCACCCCTAGCTGACCAGCTGGCTTCACTCAATCTGAACCTCGGCTCCGGCAGCGATTCGGATAACGAACTCCTGCGCGTCGCGTTCGATCAAGTCGAGCAAAGCTATTACAAGAGCGTTGACGCCCAAACGCTTATCAAGGGCGAACGCGCCGGGATGCTCTCGTACTTAAAGGATACGCTGAAGAAGAAACGCATTCAGCCGCAGATTCCGGCCGTGGCCGCGGGTAACGACGAATCGCAAGCGCTCTCCGCACTCAACAGTCAGCTCGCATTCGCGCGCAGCCGTTACGCGCCGTTAGGGATTCCGCCGGCGAATCTCACGGAGGCGGCGCTCACGGGCATGCTCAAGTCGGTCGGCGATCCTTACACGGTCTATCTCCCACCCGAGCAAATTCGCGCGCTGAACGAGCAGCTTAACGGCGGAGATTTCGGCGGCATCGGCGTCTTCATCTATCAACTGAAAAACGGCCAAGTGCTCTTGCAGCCGATTCCCGATCTACCGGCTGCACGCGCGGGCATGCAGGCCGAATTGCTCGACGCCGTCGACGGGCACGCGATTAAGGGCTTCGCGCTGGATCGCGTCGAGCGTTTGATACGCGGGCCAGAGGGCACTCAGGTCACGCTCAAGACTCACCCTTATAAAGGAACGGTGACGCGCCAATTCCGGATTACCCGCGAGATCATTCACGTACCGACGGTGCACGCCAAGATGGAGAACGGGTACGACTACATTCGCCTAAGCGACTTCGGCCAGACGTCCGCCGACGAGATTCGCAAAGCGCTGCTCGCCGGAAAGGCAAAGCACGCCAAAGGATATATTCTGGATCTGCGCTTCAACGGCGGTGGATTGCTCGATGCGGCCGTCAGCATCTCGAGCTACTTCGTGCCGCACGGAACGATCGTGACCGAAATCGATCGCGCGGGCGACAAAAACTCGAAGGAAGCGACCGGCGCCTACATGGCCGGGTTGCGTCCGGTGGTCGTGCTCGTCAACGGCTACACGGCAAGCGCTTCGGAGATTACCGCCGGCGCGCTTCAGGATTATAGGATGGCCACGCTGATCGGCACCCAGACCTACGGTAAGGGCGTCGTTCAGGGTATCTATACGATGCCTAACGGGGGCGCCCTCAAAATTACGACCGAGCGCTACCTCACCCCGGCCGGCCGCGACATCCAGCACAGAGGCATCGCGCCCGATCAACACGTCGCCCAATCCCTGGATTTCAGGCTGATCGACACGCCGAAAGACAAACAACTGCAAGCCGCCAAGGCATATCTGGACCGCTTCACGCGTTAGAAAGAATATGAACCGTTACATCGCCCTGATCTGCGCCGCCGCTTTCCTGACCGCGGCCGCGCCCCAACAAATCGCACCGCTAGACGCGAGCGAAATTCAGTTCAGCTACGAGAAGCTGCGCGCCGACTTCTACCGGAAAACTGACGCCCAGTCAATCGTTAACGGCGCCCGCACGGAGATTGCCAAGCAGCTCCGCCTGGCCGGAATCGGCTCCGGGCTGCCGCTGATTTTCGCAGCCGACAGCTCCACCCGCACGGCGCGCGCGGTCAGCCATGAGGTCGACGTCGCGACCCGGCTGGCGCACGGCAAGATTAGCTCGCACATGCTCGCATATGCGGCAATCGCAGGGATGCTGAACTCCGTACACGACCGGTACACAACGTTTTTGACGCCCAAAGAGTACGCGGATCTCAACCAAGGACTTAACGGCGGCACGTTCGCCGGCACGGGCATCGTGATCGAGCAAGACGAAACGACGAAGTTCATCGACGTCAGCAACATTATTCCCGACGGTCCGGCGGATAAGGCGGGCGTGCAAGATGGCGACATCATCTCGGCGATCGACGGCATCTCCACCAAGAACATGAAGCTGCCCGAAGCTTCCTCGCATCTGCGCGGCAAGGCCGGCACCCCGGTCAAGCTGACGATCGTGCGCGGCGGGCAGTTACTCTCCGCGCCGATTACGATCGTGCGCGCGCAGATTCGTGAGCTTTCAGTCTACGAAAAAATGCTGCCCGGTAAGATCGGGTACGTCGAACTCACCGTCTTCGGACAAGACACCGGCGCCGAGTTGCAACAGGCGCTGGATCGCCTGCAGCGAGACGGCGCGCGCGCGCTGGTTCTCGACTTGCGCGACAACGGCGGCGGCTATCTCGACGCCGCGATCCAGGTGAGTTCGAAGTTCATCGCGAGCGGACCGATCGTTTCGGTCGAATCGCGCGCGTCAAACGTGACGACCTACGAGGCCGAAGACACGGCCATCCCGCCGGTTCCGCTAGCGGTCTTGGTGAACGATCACACGGCGTCCGCCTCGGAGATCACGACGGCCGCGATTCAAGACAGCGGCGTCGGCACGGTGATTGGAACGAAAACCTTCGGCAAGGGCGTCGTCCAAGAGATCGTTGGGCTTCCCGACGGATCGGCCATCAAAATTACCGACGCGCGGTACCTGACGCCGCACAATCGCGACATCAATCTAGTCGGCATTACGCCCGATATTCAGGTGATTGAAAACAAGGGAGCCGGCTTCCGCTTCGGCGATCCGGCACGCGACGCGCAATTGGGCCGGGCGGTTCAGTTCCTCAACGATCGCATCGCGCACATGAACGGCTAACCAAAGAGCGCCGACTCGACCTCGTCGAAGCTCGCAAACGGAGTAAAGGCAACGCCGCAGTCTCGCAGATAACGCTCGAGGCTGCGGCCGCGTTTTGCGAAGCGTTTTTCCGCAACGAGCGCCGCTTCGTAATCTGAGTATCCGTCCCCAACGTAGGCGACTTTCCCGAGAGCTGAAGCTTCCCGCACGGCTGCCGCTTTGTCGTGACCGTTGAGTGAAGCGTCACGGAAGCGCAACGCCCAGCCGGATCCGTCCGTCGAGACATCGTTTGCCAAAATAGGAATGTGTTCCAGGCCGCTGCGCTTGAGAGCGCGTTCGATCAGCGGCGCGATTCCGGAGCTGACGATCGTAAGGTTTACGCCCGCTTCGATGCAGCGTTGCGAAAAGTGCCCGAACGCCGGGTCGATTCGCGTCGATGCCGCCAGCAGCTCGTCGGCTTCCTCGAGCGTCCCTCGCACAAAGTGCGCTTGCGCGGCGAGCGTATCGCGAAGCGACATCGAGCCGGCCTGGAGGTGCTCCTCGTAGCGCGCCCATTCGTCCGGACCCGCATAGTGCTGAACGAGCACGTCGAACGTGTCGAAATCGGTTATGGTTCCGTCGTAATCGACGAAGACGTGCGTTAAGTCGATTTCTTTTTGCGCGCCGTGCTCTTTACGGCGGTAGTCTTACGCACGCGCGTCGTCTTCCTCGGCTTTGCTTCGTCCGGCGCGGCCGGTAGCGCTGCCACCGCCTCAGCTTTCGGAGCGCGCCGTCGTCGCACGGGTTTGGTCGGCTGCGCCGGCTCTTCCGGCACGTGCAAAGCGGGAGGCGGAGCTTCGACCGCGGGCGGTTGAAGCTTGCGGTTCCACGGCGCGATCGCGCGAACGGGCTGCGGCGGCGCAGTCACCCCGGTCGGTTCTGCCCGGCCGTCGCGCGCTACGCGGAAAATGTGACGTTCCGGAACCGGCGGCGGCGTAGGCTGCCCCAGCGGAATCGGCGCGGCGCCTAATCCGGGACCTTCGCCTCTTCCTCTGCCCCCGCGACGGCGGCGGCGCCGGCGGCGGCGGTGTTCGCCATCGCCGATGGGCGCTGCGGGTTGAACCTGAGCTGGAATCTCGGCTTGCACCTCGGCGCTGTGAGGCGGAATTCCGGCGGCCGGCGCGACCTGGCCGTTGCCGGAGACGGTACCATGACCCCCGCGGCCACGGCGACGGCGCCCGCGGCGACGGTGGCGTCCGCCATCGCGTACGTCTCCGCCTTCGCCGATCAGAATCGCTTCGGGAGCACGCTCGGCTTTCGTCTCGGCGACGATCGCCTTGTCTTCGCGCTCTTCTTCCTCGGTGACGGTTGTAATGCCAATTGGCGGGCGCGCCGACGACTGTTTGGCGGCTTCTTCGGCCAGCTCGCGCAGCTGTTCGGCCTGCTCGGCAGGCGTGAGCGCTTTGCCCGGACGGCGGCGGCGGCGTTTTTTCTTCTCTCCCGGCGCTGCGGCAGCAAGCTCGGCCAGCGCTTTATCGTCTTCGACGTCGATAACTTTGATGCGCGCGCTTTGTCCGGCCATGTTCGCGCCGTTTTCAACCTCGACGATGCGCGTGCCGAGCACGGCGGCGGCAGATGCCGGATTCGGCAGGCGTCCCGGAAGCAATTCGACTTCGCGCTCGTCACCCACGCGCACGGCGGCGTCGGGCGGGACTTCCGTCACGCTGCGGATGCGCGTTTTTTCCGGATGGAGCAGCGGATCGATCCGGACATGGATCGTCGCTTCGAGCTGTTCCGCGAGCTTGCGGGTTTCGTCTTCGTACCAAAATTCGAGCTGCGCCGCGACGCCAGGCGAGCTTTCGACGAGCAATAGCTTGCCGTTGAGCGGCTGCGCGCGCAGTTTGCGCAGCGTTTCGATTGCGACGGACTGTGAAGAGAGCACCGTTCCCAAGCCGCCGCAATCGGGACATGCTCCGCGCAGTTGCGCCGAGAGATCTTTTCCGACGCGCTTGCGCGTGAATTCCAAAAGTCCGAGATTGCTGAACGACTGAATCGTGGCGCGCGTGCGATCGCGGCGCAGACCTTCCTCGAGTACGCCCACGACCTTGTTGCGCGCCGCTTCGGAGCTCATGTCGATGAAATCGCAGACGATGATGCCGCCGATGTCGCGGAGGCGAACCTGGCGCGCGATCTCGGCCGCGGCCTCGATGTTCGTCTTGACGATCGTGTCTTCGAGATTCTTGCCGCCGGTGAATTTGCCCGAGTTGACATCAATGACGGTAAGCGCTTCGGTCGTTTCAATTACGATCGAGCCGCCGGAGGGGAGATTGATCTTTGGCTTCATCAGGCGCTGGATCTCTTCGTCGATCTTGTAATCGGCAAAGAGCGACGAGCCACCCGGATAATACGAAACGCGGTCCAAATATTGCGGGCCCAGCAGTTGCAAGAAGCTGCAAACCTTGCGGTACTCTTCCTCGTTGTCGATCAGAACTTTGTCGACGTCGGCGCTCACGAAATCGCGGGCAGCCTTGTAGACGAGGTTCATGTCTTTGTGCAGCAGCGCGGGAGAGGCGGCGCGCTTGTACATTTCGAGGATGCCGTGCCACATGCGGATCAGCACGCCCAAGTCCGCGATCAATTCGGCCTCGCTCACGCCCGCCGCGGCCGTGCGCACGACCGTCGCCATGCCTTCGGGACGTATGCGTTTCATGACGGCTTTGAGCCGGTTGCGTTCTTCGGCGGTGTCGATCTTGCGCGAGACGCCGCTGTACTTGCCGGTCGGCATCAAAATCAGATAGCGTCCGGGCAGCGAGATGTTGGTGCTGATGCGCGCGCCTTTGAGGCCGCGCGGCTCTTTGACGATCTGCACGAGCACGTCGTCGCCGCGGTTGACCTTTTCGCTGATCGTCCAGCCGCTGCGTCCTTGCGTGATTTCGACGTCGCCGATGTTCAGCGGCGTCTTATTGATGTCGTCGACGTACAGAAACGCGTTGCGCCCCAGTCCGATGTCGACGAAACTCGCGCCCATGCCGGGCAGAACGTTTTGGACTTTTCCTTTGAAGATCGAGCCGATGACTTTTTCTTCACGCTCGATGTAGAGTTCGGCGAGGACCTTGTCCTCGAGGATTGCGACCCGGTTTTCCCAGGGATCGCTCGATATGAGGATCTCGGTTGACACATTCACTCCTCCGCGAGGACGACCAGCATCCGGCTTTTCAGCTCCTGCGATCGCCTGCTAGCGGTTCTAAAAATCTGAACGTTACCGGCGCAGCCCATAGCTTAGAGGGCAGGCTGCCGGTTTGGCCCCCCGTTCCCGCCGCCTGGGGACCGGACCTTTAATATGCGGGCGGCGCGTAGACGTTGAAAGTGATGGCCGCGCGATCCGAGCGGTTGCTAAACCGGTGCGGCGTCTGCGTTTTGACGATGACCGAGTCTCCGGCGCGCATCGTCAGGCGGCGGTCGCCGATCTCGGCTTCGAGCTCGCCTTCCACCAGATAGAGCACCTGCTCGCTCTGGGGATGCTCGTTCTGTTTTGGACCGCTTTCGTCGCCCGGGGCCAACGTCATCACCGCCGTTTGGCAGTGCTGCGCCGTCTCCAGTACATCAAACCATGACTTCGAATCGCGGATATTGGTTGCGCTCATACTCTGCTTTGTTCCCTGAAAGCGATAAGCGTGTCATCCTGAGCTTGTCGAAGGACCCCGAGTAGTGCGCCGGCAGGCGCACATATCGAGGGGCGCTTCAAGCGTTACCCAAAACGCCCCGATCTTTCTGCGTGTAGATATTGAGCAAAACGCCGATAGCCGCAAAGTCTGTAAGCACCGCCGAGCCGCCGTACGACAAGAATGGCAACGGTATGCCCGTGATCGGCATGATGCCGATCGTCATGCCGATGTTGACGACGATGTGGAATGCGAACATCGCAACGATTCCGCTTGCGAGCAAGAACCCAAAACGGTCGCGCGCGCTGATTATCGCGATCACGCCGCCGAACAGCAGCACGCCATAGCACGCAAGCAGCATGACGGTCCCAACGAATCCGAGCTCTTCGCCGACGACGGTAAAAATGAAATCGGTCGAGTGCTCGGGGACGAAATTCAGCTGCGTCTGCGTACCGTGATGCAAACCCCGGCCGAACCACCCGCCGCTGCCGACGGCGATCTTCGACTGGTTTAAATTGTAGCCAGCGCCTTGCGGATCGGCTTTGGGATTGAGGAAGATCAGCAACCGGGCTTTCTGGAAAGGCTTCAAGATGTATTTCGTTTCAATGGCCAGCGCCATCCCTGCCGCTCCCGCCAGCGCATATGCCGCGAAGTGCTGCCATTTCGGTAAACCGAAAAACAGCTGCGCGCTCATGATCGCCATAAAGACCAACGCCGTTCCGAGGTCGGGCTGTTTTGCCACGAGTAGCGCGGGAATGGCGACCATTAACAGCGGTTTCCACAGCTCCGTCAGCTTCCTGTACTCGCCCTTACAGAGCACCCACGCGATCGAGATCGCTAGGATCAGCTTTGCCGGCTCGGACGGCTGGAATGTGCCAAGCGGACCGAGGCTGATCCAGCGCTGCGCCCCGTGCGACGAATGCCCGCCGCGCAAAATGAATGCCAGCAGCAGTAGCGTGACGACATACAGTCCCGGCGCCCACTTCGAGAGATCGCGATAATCGATACGCGAGAACCCGATCATTACGCCGATGCCGAGGATCGCGTAGAGTGCCTGCTTGCGGTACTCGCCGGGGTCCGTGTGCAAACCCGCGGACTGAATGATCACGATGCCGAACGCCGTGACGAGAAGAGCGGCGACGACCAAGTACCAGTTCACGCGACCGGCATAACGGCGCGCCTGCGCGCCAAACGTCATCGTCGCCATCGTTGCTACTCGATCCGCTCGCTAAAGTTGATGTGGTTATCGAAGGGATCGACGACGACAAGGTCGCGCCGGCCCCAGTCCTGCACCTGAATTCCGGGATTCATGTAGCGGTAGTTCTTGGCTTTCAACTCCGCAAGCAAAGCGTCTAGCCCGTCCGTCTCGATGAGGACATGCGTTCCGGGAGTGCCGTCGCCATGATGCTCGCTCAAGAACAGAACGATATCTCCGCGCGATATGCCCATAAATAGCGGAGCGTTCTCATTAAAGCGGTGTTCGAAATCCACAGTGAACCCGAGGTAGTCGAGATAAAACTCGCGCGCCTTGGCGATATCGAAGATGCGCAAAATCGGTATGGTGCGTTTTAAGGCTGGCTGGATCTCGATACTCCCATTGGGCCTGGGCTCAATCTAAATTCTCGATAGGGCCGTCTCCGCATCTTCGCCAAGTTCGCCGGATGCGAAGGGATATATTTCTGGCTCGTCGCCGCCGAGATCCAGACGAAAGACGGAGTCGTATGCGGCGTGAAATTCCGACGCCCGGGCTGTCTCCTTCGCATTGCGATCGCGCGCAGCGGGCGTATCGAAAGGCCCGATTGCTTCAGCATCTACCCCCGATGTGATCAGCAATACGTAGTATTTCATCAGCCATGCCTCCTGGATAGTTTTTCGGGGATCCAGGATCCCACGACGAGCGCCCTGCAACCTCCCGGCTGCGGAGGTTTCCGATGGAAAATGTCAGCGAGAACCTAAAAAGCGACGTCGAGGCGAAGCATGCCTTCCAAGAGATACTGCAGCGCGAGGGTTATTCCGACGTGCAGATCAGCGCCTCTCCAACCGACATTGCCGCCAAGAAAGACGGTGTACGCTGGCTTTTTGAGGTCAAGTTCACGCGGGCGGAGACTCATTGCTTCGGCGCAGCAACACTAACGGAATGGGCGGCCGCTGCGGAGGACGCGGAGCACTTCCGGTTTGTGATCGCCTATAAGAAAGCCGACGGTTGGCGTTTCGACCGCTACAGCCCAGACGAGTTCATGGCTTTTAGTTCGGTTCCACCATTTAAGATTTATTTCAACGTACCGATCGGAAAGAAGCCGGCCGCAATCCGAACGCGTCTTTCGAAACGCATATGCTTAACAAAGTCGCGCCTGAAGCTCTTGAGCCGGCAGTTCGAGGAACTGCGCGCGCTAGAGAATTAGGTCGCCGGTGCCGGAGCTCCGTTGCTGGCTGCGCCGGATTGCGGCAACCCCGGCTGCGTCGGTTGCAGAGAGCGTTTCTTGCGGCGGCGGCGGCGCGGCGGGCCTGCGGGCGGCGATGGAGTCCGGTTCACGGAGATGATCGGCACGTTCGCGAGCATCGCGAAGACGCTGTCTTGATGTTCGAAGCGCACGTCGATATTATCGCGATCGACTTCGACATAGCGCGAGACCACTTCGACCAGATCGCGCTTCATCGCTTCGACCATGTCGGGCGCGAGCGACAGATGATCCGACATCAGCACCAGCCGCAGCCGTTCTTTTGCCGTCTCTCCCGATTTCTCGCGGCCAAACAGGCGACTCAGATTGTTGAAGACATCGTTGAAGGTCATTTGCGGCCTCCCAGCAGCGATCCGAGTTTGTCCATGAATGTTTCTTTATAGTCGACCATCGGCGCCGCGACGTCTTCGCCGGCGATGCGCGCCGCGATCGTGTGATACGCCCTCGCGGTCGCCGAATCGGAGCGCAGCGCGAGCGGCTCGCCCTTATTCGTCGACACGATAACGTCGGGTTCGTCGGCGAGGACGCCCAGCAGCGGCAGGCGCAGAATCGAATTGACGTCTTCCACCGAGAGCATCTTGCCTTTGTGCACCAGGTGCGGACGCACGCGGTTGATGATCAGCTGCGGCGCGAATGCATTGCCGAGCAGCCCGACGACGCGGTCGACGTCGCGTACCGCCGAAACCTCCGGCGTGCAGACGACGATCGCTTCCTGCGCGCCGACCACCGCATTTGTGAAGCCCATCTCGATACCGGCCGGGCAGTCGATCAACACGTAGTCGAACTGTTCGCGCAGCTCTTCGATCAGATCGCGCATGGACTCAGTATCGACTTCGTCCTTTTCGCGCGACTGCGCGGCGGCCAGCAAGAAAAGATTGGGGAAATGTTTGTCGCGCACGAGCGCTTCGTTGAGCTCGACTTTTTCTTCGAGAACGTCCAGCACATGATAGCGCACGCGGCTTTCCAAGCCCATCAGGATATCCAGGTTGCGCAAACCCACGTCGGCGTCAACGAGCGCTACCTTCGCACCGCGCTTCGCCAGCGCGACGCCGAGATTTGCCGTCGTCGTGGTCTTGCCCACGCCGCCTTTTCCGGACGTCACGACGATCGCGCGGCCCAAGGTCACCGGCGCAGCCGCGTCTTGCGCGGCGTTTGCTTGCGCGTCATTCTGCGTGACGTCGAAAGGTTGACGGAGAGGGAGCATGTCAGCCTGCTTTCAGCGCGCCGATGAGCCGGCCGATGAAGCCGGGCGCGTCGAGGTTGGTAAAGGGAATGAGGTCGCCTTCCAAGCGCCGCACGATTTTTTCGTAGATGCCGCGCAGACGATAGCCTTCGCCGAGCACGAGCGGCACGCCGCGGTTCGTCGTGTCGATGATCTCTTCGTCGTCGGGAATGATGCCGAGCAATTCAATCGAGAGGATCTCGCAGACGTCATCAATTGAAAGCATGTCGCCGCTGCGCACCATGTCGGGCCGGATGCGGTTGATGATCAGGCGCATCGGAATCGAGCGCTCCGCAAGTTTGCCGATCACGCGATCCGCATCGCGTATTGCGCTCACTTCGGGCGTCGTCACGACGATCGCTTCGTCGGCGCCGGCGATCGCATTGCGGAACCCGCCTTCGATACCTGCGGGGCAATCAATCAGCACGTAATCGGCCATCTCCGCGAGTTCGTCGATTAGCCGGGCCATTTGCGCCTCCGTGATCGCATCTTTGTTGCGCGTCTGCGCCGCCGGCAAGATCGCCAGCGATTCGAAACGCTTGTCTTTAATCAACGCTTGCCGGACTTGGCAGCGCCCCTCGATCACCTCAACCAAGTCGAAGACGATCCGTTTTTCCAGGCCGAGCACCAAATCGAGGTTGCGCAGCCCGATGTCGGTGTCGACGAGAATCACGCGGTGGCCCCGTTTGGCAAGCGCCGCGCCGATATTGACCGTTGCGGTGGTTTTTCCGACGCCGCCTTTGCCCGACGTCAGGACGATCTTGCGAGCCTTCACTCCACCTTCTCCTTGCCCTTTGCAAAACGATCCGCCGAAACCAGCGGAACGATTGTAATGCGTTCATTCTGCACGCAGGCGGCTTCGGGCTCTTTGCGAGCTCCTCGCGCGCCGGCTTCCGCTGCAATCAACGTAGCGATGCGCAGCTGCGTCGGCGAGAGATCGACCGCATAGACGCGCGCGCCCGCATCGCCCTGCGCTCCGGCGTGCGCGACTCCGCGCAGCGATCCGAAGACCGCGATGTCGCCGCCGGCGCTCAGCTCCGCGCCCGGATTGACGTCACCGATGACGACGATGTTGCCGACGTTGTGCCGCGCCTGCCCGCCACGGAGCGTGCCCACGTGGTCGGGCGTCGCCCGTGCGCCCGGCGCGCCTTC
>JAAXCW010000005.1 GCA_013036095.1 Vulcanimicrobiota bacterium | reverse complement strand
CATAAAGGGACCCGGTCGTTACTTCCCAGCGCGTAAAATTTACCAGCCATTGCGATTGATTAGCGCCGCGCATGATCGAGAGCGGAATGCGCATCGTGAGACTATATCTGTTGCTGCTTATTTTCCCAACCGCATCCCACGTCGGTTCGTAGGCCAGGTTCTCGGTGGACGTCTGATAACGCGTGCCGATCGGCGTCGAGATGAAGGCATAGCTGATGCCGTTCTTGCCACCGGGCCACAGCCCAATCTTGACCTCATCGTCGGTGTCGACGCCGGTGTTGTTGTTGTGCTGGTTCGCGACGATAGGCGTGCGCGTTTGAGTGGCATCGTAAGCGACGTAAATGGATTTTCCGTCGGTGAGAATGTAGGCCGTGGTCGGCTCCGCCGCCGCCGCATGCGTCAAGCGGTCATAGGTCAGCTGCACCTTGGCGCCCTGCTGCCAGATGGGGTCGTTGAGCGTGCCATCTACTTTCGGCGGCGTCGCCACGGTCGGAATCGCGATCTTCAGCGACTCTTGAGCCTTCGCCGCGCACATCGAGGCCATGAAGACGGCAAAGAATAGGACGCAGGCTCTCATGCCGAGGAGTATACCTAATTCATTAGTTGATAGTCAACGCCAGGTCGCTGCCGTCCGGCGCTGAAGGGTCCACGCCCCACGCTCGAAAGGAGCCGCGCATGTACAGTGTCGTTCGCGTTTATAAAATGAAATCTGCCGGTGACGTCGACAAGGTCGTCGGCGCCGCCCGCAGCGGATTCTTGCCAATCGTCACCAAGGCGCCCGGCTTCATGGCTTACACGATGGCTGCAACGCTGGATGGAACGCTGGTAACCATCGGGATGTTCGCCGACCGCGCCGGAGCCGAGGAGTCGACGCGCTTAGCGGCCGATTGGGTGCGCGACAATGTGGCTTCGTTCGTGGAAGGGCCGCCGAAAATTTCGGAAGGTGAAGTGCGCATACAAGAGCGCCGCGCCGAAGACGCGACCTATGGAGTCTTGCGTCGCGTGAAGCTGCAGCCCGGCAAGGTGAACGAAGCGCTCGAGATGATGCGAACGAAGTTGCTTCCGATGCTCTCGAGTCTTCCGGGCTTTTCCCGCATAGCCATATTCGAATCGGGTCCCGACGAGTTGCTCTCGCTAGCCGCGTGGCGCGACCGCGCGAGTGCCGAGGAGGCGTCGCGCCGTGCGATGGCGTTCATGCAAGAAAACGGTGGCGACATCATGGCCGGACCGCCGGAAATGATCGACGCCGACATAAAGTTGCGCGAAGTGAACGAGGCTGCGCTGCAGCCGAACTAGCGCGCAATCCCTACGCTGTCGAATACTGCCTGGTGCGCGGATTCGTCCTCGAACATGAGCTCCGGTTTCGTTACGACAATCGGTAAAAGCGCTTCTTTATATGAGTGGGCAAAGGAGCCGAGATTGAGCGGCGTCAGCAGTTCACGTTCGTAAATGTAATCCAGAAACATGAAATTCAAAGCGCTTCCAAGGGCATATTTGGCATATGCGGGGCCGATGCGACGCTTGAGAAGACGAAAATACAACGCGTAGACGTGTGGGACGCAATAGCCTAGAGCTACTGTGGAATCATCAGCGTCGCTGATGCGCGCGAGCAGCAGCTGCCCGTTTTCGGCGAGAAACTGAAAGTATTCTGATTCCACGTTATAGCCGCACCTGCGATCGTCTGAACGTGCGCGCCAGTACGATTCATAATCGTATTCGAGCTCGGTATCCCATGCGACGACGTCCTCCGGCGCGGCGTCTGAAAGAACACGGCAGTTGAAATCTCTCTTTACGGAGCGGTAGTAACGGTAACGGCGATTGGTTCGGCTGCGCCGTCCGGTAGTCTTGGTTCTGAGGCTGCGATAATAATCATCGGCGGTGGACTCGATTGGGATGACGTATTCATAGGGCCCATCTCCCCTATACAAGATCCCGATGCTTCTCAATCCTTCAAGGACGTCAGGACGGAAGAAGTTCGATTGGTCGGGGATCGCGTCCTGAAGCGGCATAACGATTTTTCCGTCATCGAGCACAGCGACAGGAATGACCCATGAGTCTCCTTCTATGATGAGCGACGGGATCGCAAGACGTTTTTCTACGCTGCGGTTTCCGCAATTCTGACAGATCCGCCGGAGGTTGAAATGCTCTTTAACATACAAAGACGCGTTTCCGTACCGCGGATCTTCAACAAACATGCTTTCGAGCTTTGCTAAGCGCGCTCTGTTATAGGTAACGTGCAGCTCGACATCCACTAGCGTAGCTCAGACACGATGACAAGAAACGTTGTCGAAATAGACATTCCAAAGGTCATCGGCCGGTATTTTAGAGTCCGTTCGATTTTCGAGCCATACGTAGAGCCAAAGCGTCGCGGACCTTATCCGTCGCTTCCCGGGAGGCTCTGGAACCCGTACCGTTCCGCCGATTTCGATATAACGATCGGAAACTTCATGTTGAGGTTCAGTTCGAAGATCGTTCCAGGTGCCGTCATCGTAGTGCAACCGCAGATAGATATACGCCGCCCGCGTGAGTCCCAAAGGGGGCGAGGGCGATCCTTCCGTTCGTAAGAGCGCCCGCAGGAGAAATTCCTCACCGGGCGTGACATCTATCGCTTCGGCGTGCTCTATTGCGGCGTAGGGGGCAGAAACCGGCGCAACGTTCTGCCCGGCATTCGTGTGTACGTAGAGCGCATTTTGGCCCGTGGATTGCGCGCCTGTTCTTACTGCGACGCCTATGAAAAACTGCGGGTCACAGACAACGGTACGCCAGAATCGCGCCGGGTCATGTGAACCCGCAATCCATTCGCCACCGGCAACATATCCTGATGGCACGCGGATATCCCCAAAATCGCCATTCGCGATCAAATTTCCCGTGGTTGCGTCGTGCTTGTCGGGCTTTCCTTTTCGGATATCACTCGTGAGCTTGGTGCAGAAAACGACTCCCGCTTGGGCGCGTTGCAGGTAATATCCATAGCTTCCCAATGCATTAAAGAATTCGTCTTCAGCCTCTTCATCGATCAAGCGAACCACGAGGTTATGAACCTTGCGCAGCCATGCAGGATTCCCAGAAAATATTCTTGCCGGCACGCCGAACTTTAGTAAATCTACCTCCGTCAAATTAAAACGGCTGATGAGGCTTTCCAGATCGATACCGTCCACATTTGATTTTTGGCCTTTTTCCGGAAGTTCCACGGTGTTTGCCCACTCAAGGTCACTTCCCAACCACTCTTTGCCGTCACGCGTAACGAGTGGGACCGACTCAGGCCAGACTGCGGCGTGAAGTATGGTTACGCGCTCGCGATAGAGGTCGAGGTTAAGGCGGCATAGGTCGAAATTCTGTTGCTCGGCCTCTATCGCAATTACATGCGAGTTTGGAAATCTGGTAAGAAAATATAGCGCCGAATACCCGACATACGAGCCACAGTCGATGATAATCTTCGGGTCTGCCAGTGATTCCACGCAAGCGTAATCTTCTCGAATGAGAATGTCGTGAAATATATTCCGATCTTGTGTATTAGTGCGATAATAGATCGCCTTTCCGTTCAGCGTGACAACAAACGAGCGGATGTCCCGGTGGTTAGCCGGCGCTTGCGGATCACGCGGGGGCAAGTTGGTGTCACTGGCGCGCATCCCAAAAAGTTCGAAAAGCGTGTTGTATCCTCCCCTGAACGGCGCCAGTCCTATGCCCAGGTGGAACTCCACCGGCCACAAAACTTTGCTAGCGATGATCGGGATTCACCGAACGTATAACCGGAAGCGCCTCTCTAAACTCTGGGAAATGTTTGGCCAGGATCCGCGCCAGGGAAACCCTACCTTATACATTCGCGAGCACTTCAACCTGAAAAGAGTCTGCGATAGCTGTCACACAAGAAGTGCGGTGCAGCACCTTGCCGCCGCCTCGCTTATTGTTGAAGGCGACGATTGGACTTTCCCGGTTTCGGTTACTATAAATGGCAGGATTATTGTTGATTTGGAGCCGTCGATTCCGGATCAATCGAATTTATTTCCTCAAACGGTAATCGATAGCGTCGAAGAGATTGGGTTCGCATACGAGCCTGCCGGGCGTACGGAGTTCGTCGTTCCGATCGAGACCGAGCGCGCCGCGTATTACGATAGCCTTCGCAAAGACAAATACTGGAACTACCGAAAGACTCAAGAGCATTTTACATGCCGCGTCATCACCGACGCGTCGCCTGATGATGTCCTAAGGTGGGATACGGAAGTCGAGTACGATTTCGAGGACTACTGGAAGGCAAAAGGTGAGCACCACTGCGGGTTCAATGTCGAAACAGAATATTTTCAATGGCTCGCGCAGCACGGCCAGATCGTTATCGCACGGATCAGCGACGACCAGGATACTACGATTGCGTTAGACTACTGCGTTCCTGGGCGGTATGAACTTACGACAGTCAATCAAAAGCGTCTCATCGCGCGAGAGTACGCGAGCTACGGACTCGGCAACACGCTCATCATGATGCTGGTGGACTATGTCGACAGTAACGGCTTATTGACTCCTCTGAATCTTGGCTCCGTTCCATACCAGCACATTGAAATGTGGCGGCCAGTACCGGTGCCAAAACCGCAACTCGTTTTCGCGAACACGGCTGCCCAGCAATCGATCTTAGAGCGCTTCGGCACAGAGTAAACAAGGAAGGCGGGCTCTTTCGAGCCCGCCTTCCTTAGTTCGCCAGTACTTGGTCGTTACTTAAGATCCGCCTTCGGTGTCTTGCAGTCTTTCCACGGCTTATTCACGGCGTGGTCCTTATTCGGATGCAGCGGATTCTGGTGTCGGTCGTCTTTATCGATGCATGGCGCCGGCGTGGGCGGGGGAGCGATCGTGACGCCTAACAGAGACGGAACGACTTTTGCGATGTTGTTCGCGTTGTACTCCGTGACCCAAAGGTTGCCGTCCGAACCTGTGACCAAAAATGCCGGTCCCGGATTGCCGCCGTTGAGCGTCGTGGTGGGCATCGCAAACTCAGTGATGACGCCGGCCGTTGTGACTCTCGCGATGGCATTGGTGTTGTATTCAGCAAAATAAAGGTTGCCGTCGGAACCAACGGTGATGCCGTTGGGACCGGTTCCAGCGCTACTTGTGGGGTACTCCGTCACCGCTCCGGTGGGCGTGATGCGCCCAATCTTGCCAAGATAGAACTCCGTGAACCAGAGATTACCGTCCGGGCCTGTGACGATGTCGTACGGTCCAGACCCGGCCGTAATGCCCGCCGAAAATTCCGTCACGTGCTTGGTGCTATCGATGCGCCCAATTCTATCGTTCGCGAACTCGGTAAACCAGAGGGCTCCATCCGGGCCCTTCGTGATTTGATTGTACTGTACGTTCTGTGCGCCGGACCACACGGTGCTGATGGTTCCCGACGGTGTAATTTCTGCAATCCCGTCCGGCGTCCCAGATTCCGTAAACCACATGTTCGTATCGAGGCCGGTAATGATGTCGTACGGACCGGAACACGACGCCAAGCCGCTTGGACCGTCCCATTCCGATATCGGGTCGCTGATCGTCGCAATTCTGCCGACCGCGTCGCGCACGCAAACGTTATCCTCGGTGAACCAGACGGCGTTGTCGGGACCAATATTAAGACCGTTCGGCGAGGAATTTGGATTAGCCAGGGTCGCTGACTCCGTTATGATTCCGAGAGCGTTGATGCTCCCAAGTCGATTGCCGGTGAATTCCGTGAACCACACGTTGCCGTCGGGTCCCTTGATGATTTCGTTGGGGGTTGAGTTTAAGGTCGGAACCGGATACTCCGTGAACGTCGCTAGCGGCGGCGGTGTAGGAGTCGGCATTACCTTGCCCAACGCTATTCTGCCCGTATCCATTGAGGTTGACGTCGGAAGAGCGCCGCCGCCATGTCCGCCGCAGGCGGCGAGCGCCAAGGCTGCGCTGACAAGTGAGGCGATCCGCACGATACGCGGCATGGAACGATACATGAAAGTGACTCCCATCAAACGGCTTCGCCCAGCGACCTCAAAAAAGGACGCCAGATCGGCTCCCTCTCTCTTCTTAATGTAACCTCATCGCCCTGGTCTTCACACCTCCAAAAGGGCCCACTAAGCGAAGTCTTACGCTCCGCTTACGCGCCTTAATGTTCGAAGCAAGCTAGCCCCGGAACCGCCGGCTTTGATATGACCTGCGAACCGTCTCCAGGAAAGTGTTTCCACGAGCAGGTTGCCCGTTGGCCATGAGGACCTCGGCATCGAAACCGGGATAGATCGGGCGAAAACGGCGCTGCTTCCAGCCCTCGACGGTCATGCGCCCGGAGGCTCTCTTCGTGAAGCGGATTGAATACCCCGGAATGCCCCGTCGATCGCCGCGCAGATCGCGGCGATCTTCTGTTAAGAAGACGGCATCGAAGCCCTCGATGCGGGCGATCTGGTTCTCTACGCGTTCGATGGTCGCCATGGCTTATCGTTGCGTCAGTGTTGAACGAATGATTTCCATCACCCGATCCTGATCGCTATCGGCCAAATCAACAAAAAGCGGTAGGCTCAAAGCGCCTTCATAATATGATTCCGCAGCCGGGAAGTCCCCAGCGCGAAAGCCCAAGGCCCGGTAGAACGGCTGGGTGTGAACCGGAATGTAATGCACTTGGCTGCGAAAGCCGTGCTGCAGCAGTTCGAAGTAGAGGTTGCGTCTTGTTCCGGCTCGGTCATCCGTCATGATTTGAATAGGGTAGAGGTGCCACGCGGACGTGGTGTCGTCACCGATGTGGGGAAGCTGCAGTGGAAGTTCTGCTAGCCCTGCAGTGTAGCGCTTGGCTATTTCGGTTCGCCGCGCAATGAATTCGTCAAGTTTGTTGAGCTGGCTTGCTCCGAGCGCAGCTTGGATATCGGTCATGCGATAATTGTAGCCGAGCTCGCGTTGTTCGTAACGCCAGGGTTCGGCGCGAGAAGTATCGGGAGTTATGCCGTGACTGCGGAAACGCCGAGCGTTCCGGGCGATATTCTCGCGATTGGTCACGACCATTCCGCCTTCTCCGGTTGTGATACTTTTTATCGCGTGAAAGCTAAAGACCGCTGCGTCCGAGTAACGGCACGACCCGACAGGTTCGCCCTGATAGGTGGCTCCAAGCGCGTGAGTAGCGTCTTCAATAATTCCAATCCCATAGGGACGCACGACCGCTGCGAGCTCGCGCATGTCGCAGGGCTGGCCGGCAAAATGAACGGCGATCAACGCTTTCGGTAGCGCCTTTCGTTCGGCGGCAGTGCAGAGCTTTCGTTCCAGCTCGCTGACGCTAATGTTGTAAGAACGTGGATCGATGTCCACGAAGTCCACTGCTCCATCGCAATAGAGCGCGCAATTGGCGGACGCCACAAAGCTGTTAGGAGACGTCCAGACGCGGTCGCCCGCGCGGATTCCGAGCGCATGGCAGGCGGTGTGCAGGCCTGCAGTTGCGCTAGAAACCGCCACGCCGTGACGCGCTTTGCAATATGCCGCGACGTTCTCTTCGAACGCTGCAACGGCGGGACCGCCTGTGAGCCAATCGGAACGAAGGGCCGCGCCGACTGCCGCGATATCGTCTTGTTCTATGTGCTGTCGCGCATAGGCGAGGCCGGATTTTTGCAGATTAGGCGGTCGCGGGTTGTTTCGCCGGCGCTTTGAGATCCGCAGAGTTTTGAAAGACGCGAAAATTCATGATCCGCTTGTCGGATCCGATTTGCTTTCCGCCGCCTTCCGCGAGCAATGTGAGCAAGGCGGCTCCATCCAGGGGAATCTCGACAACCTGGCGCGTCTTTATTTGCGCCTCTGTTACCTGAACGCCCGAATCATTCAAAACGCGCAGCACAAATGGTTTTGAGTTCACGCCCGGTCCCGGCTCGACTTCAAGCAATAGGCTTTTTGCGTTGCCGGGTTCAGCGATCGAGATCTTCGCGTCCTCGCCGGCCCATCGGAACGTTTCGCCGTTGAACGTTTCGAGCGGATACCAGCCCGACCCCAGCTTCGCACCGAGTTCGGGCGGCAGCACGTCGACCGGCGCGTGCACAAAAGTTAATTTAAAAACGCGAAAGTTGAGGAGGCGGTTGTCGTTGGGAGCGGCTTTCCCGCCGCCTTCCACGTGCAGCACCAGTTTGCGAACTGCCGGCTCCGCGGCCGGAAGCTCGAGCGAGACCATTTGGCGCCCCTTCACGGTCGTGCGCGCCAGGATCTGATCGTCTTCCTTGATCAAAAGCTCGAACGGTTTGAGGTTCAACCCGGGGCCGGGCTCGAGATGTATATTTAAATAGTGCTTGACGTTCCTCAAGGCGGCGACGTAAACTTCGGCGTCGTTCGTTACCCAGCGGAAGCTCTCAGCGCGATAAGACTCAAGCGGAAACCAACCGGACCCCAGACTCGTGTTGTTCGCAGGTGTCAAAATATCCATAGTGGTGCGAGCTCGGATTCTGCGGGCAGGCCAGCGGGAACCTTCAGACGGTCGCCGGGAGGGCTCCAAGTGCCGCCGTTGCGGAACGTGTTGGAGTCGATGTGAGTTCAATGGAGAAGGTTCAATATGATGCGTATCTTACTTGTTCTCAGCGTGCTTCTTACCGTCGCGGCGCCTGTCACATCCGCGCCCGCCGGCCCGGTTGTCGTGCCTAGGAGCAGTGGCCGCGCATTGCTGATTTGGCAGGCGACGCCGTTCGTGGCTGCGCTTGCCGCCAAGCACGAATCCAAAGATCAGGCGCTGGCCGAACTCGAATCGGCTGCGCTTACGGTGGTGGCCGGGCACAAAGCGTTGCTACGCAAGGCTTCGTCGGTTTCGCTCAAAGTGCTTTACGTCCGGACCGCCGCGCAAAACGACCCGCAATATGCGCCGACTTCGTTTGCCGGTTTCACGCAACTGCTGATCCTGACGGTCACCAAAGCCGCGCTCGCCAACTCGGTGAAATGGCCGCGGGTAACGGATCCGCGGCGCTTACCGGCCGGCGTGAGCGCGAAAGTCACGGGCAGCATCAATAATTAAGCACGCTTTCGTTTTGGTGTTTGTCGCCGTGTTGCTGGCGACGAGCGGCTGCGCCACCCCGTCGTTTCCTGCGCCTTCCCCTGCGCCGACCGCTGGGAGCGACGTCACGCGTCCCGGCGACGGCGTGCGGCTGGGCTCGGGGTGGTACGCACCCGAGAAGTATGCAAACGTGGTGTTTCGCTGGGCCAGCCGCGACGCCGAGATCACGGCCTGCCCCGACGTCAACAGCCGGGCGCTGCAGCTGCTCCTGGAGCGCGGGCCGAGCCTTGGCATGCGAATCCTCACGCTGAAGATTCGCGGCAATCACGGCGATAGCCAAACCTCGACGGTTAGACCCGGAGAATACGTCAAGATTCCCGTCAATCAGAACGCGATCGCCGAGACGTTTGTACTGAATACCGCCGGCCGAAACCGCGCGGTGCCGCACGACAAGCGCATTCTCAACTTTCGCGCAATGAGCATCATTTTGGGATCCTCAGCCGGGAACTGCAAGAACGAGATCGTCTTCGACGGTTCACCGCTTGCGCTGAGCGCGAATTGGTATCCATACGAGATGTACGCCGGTCAGAGCTTTCGCTGGGTCGACAACGACGCGCAAGTCAAACTGACCGCAGCGCAGCGGCGCCCATGGATCATGGAAGCCGAAGTCGAGCCGGGACCAAGTTTAGGCGGCGCGCCGCTGCAGATCGGCGTTCGCGACCCGAGCGGCAAAACGATCGCGCAAAGCTCGCCCACACGCGGACGCGCCTACATCGAGATTCACCTTCCCGCCGAGCCTGCGGGTACGATGCTGACGCTCTTCGTGCAAAGCCGCAATGCGAAAGCTCCGAACGAGCGGCGGACGTTGAACTTCCGCGTCTTCGGTCTAAAAATCAAGCCCTAGACCCGCGCCGAGTAACGCCGCAGCTATGCGATCGCCCAGAAACGCGTTTCCGCGAGGGTTCGGCAGCGCGACGATCGGCGGCGTGAAAAGCGGCTGCGTGTCCGAGCGCAATTCGTAGTTGACCAAATCTTTGTAGAGATCGTATTGCAGGATTGGTAAGTCCCGCAACGCCTTCTCCATCGTTAACGAGCGATCGAAGGTGAGTTCGGGAGAGGGCGGCAGCACCAAACCTGCATCTGCAAACGCGACGTCTTGCGGCGGGTAGTCCCAGACGAGAGCGAGCCGCGTGCGCAACGGCGTCAGCACGTTCAGCAGCCCCTGTACGCGAGCTCGCAAGGCATCGGTATTCGGTGAAGCGGCATACTGCCGCCACTGCGTGTCGAGGATCACCAGATTGAAGTGCTGGCCCGTCACGGTGCTCTTGATGTCCTGATCCAGCGCAGCCGGCTGCCCGGAGTCGATCGCGATCGTGTGGCAGCGAACCGGTTTCGGGAAGCGGCGCGACCGGTCGAAGGTCGTTTCGATGTGCGCGCAGATCGAATCGGCGCCGATCGTGTCGGCAAAGATCGAAGCGTCGCCGGCGAGCGCAACCTCGTAATGGTTCGCATCTGTGCCCGCGCCGGCACCCGCTTCGGAGACGCGCAGATCCGGCAGCACGAGTTCGCGGATGCGCCGGTTCCCGCCGTCGGCGACGATCGCCCTATCTCCGGCGACGGCGATGCCCATCGGATCGTAGAAGCGCGCCTGCGCGCGCGAACCGTCGGCATAGCCTGCGTTCTCGGTCGTCCGTTCAGCCTCGCCGCCGGCGATCGCGCGTGTGAAGACGCGGCCGACAAACGGAGGAACCGGCAGGCGAACGTAGCGGATGTTCTGGGCCTGCGGATCGGCGAAGAGGAATTGCCGGGCATCGATCGCTGCCAGTTGGTTGGGCACGGCGCGTGGCCATTCAAGTGTGTAACCTGCAAAGTGCTCGTCCGCTCCGGTTGCCGGATGATAGACGACGATTCCGTCGAGCCCGCCGACGACAACCAACTCCTCGGGAGCGTTGACGATGGTAACGCCTCGCGCGCTTTGCCCTGAATACGATTTGAAGCGGATCGTCGTCAGCACGCCGTCCATGCCGAGTTTGCGCAGACCGGTCCCGTCGTCGGCAATATACAGATTTCCAATGGTATCGAACGCGAGGTTCTCAGGATGGTCGATCCGGGCGACGGTTGTCACCTCGCCGCGCCAGAGTTTGCGAATGCAATGATTGTACGTGTCCGCGATATAGAGCGCGCCGTCCGGGCCAATCGCCAAGCCTTCGGGTCCCGCGAACTGGGCTAGCAGGGCCGGCCCGTCGCGATACCCCGGCCGCACGATCAGGCCCGGCGATGCGATCGGACCTGAACCGGCAATCGTCCGTACCTCTCCGGAAGGGGTCAAGATCCGGATCCGCTGCGCGGCGCGATCGGAGATGTAGATCGATCCGTCGGCGGCGACCGCAACGCCGTATGGAAAGAGAAACGTAGCTTTCCCCGCCGGTCCGTCGGCGATGCCCGCGGCGCCGCTGCCGGCAAGCGTGGTGACTTCCTGCGCAGCTTGCGCGCCGGCATGTGCCGCCATGAATAGCGCGCAGGCCGCAAATCCAAGCAATCCGGAGCGGCTCATTTTTTTCCTAACCCTGCGGCGAGCAATCCGCGGGCAAAATGATCGCCGAGGAACGCATTGCCGCGCGGATTTGGATGCTGATCGTCCGGATGGTAGAGCATCCCGGCGCCGCGGCTGAGTTGATATGTGATCATGTCCGCGTAGATGTCATACTGCAGGATCGGCATCCCGTGCAGCGCCTTTTCCAGACTCATCGCGGGCTGATGGTAAGAGTTGTCGGGGAACGTGCGAAATTCACCGGCAGGCTTGTCGATGATCCACTCGGCATTCGACGTGAGCTGCGCCGGATAGATCCAGACGAGGGCCAGTCGCGTTCCGAGCGGCGTCAATACGTCGAGCAATTGTCGCATGCGCGATCGAAAGCGTTGCACGAAGGCCGCGTTTTGGAGCGTATCGCCGGCGGGAAGGCCTTCCAGCTCCGGCTCGGCGTCCAGAATGACCAAATCCATTCGCTGGTAGGCAAAGACGTTCTTGATGTAGTCTTCCATCGCTTGCGAGCTGCCGCCGTTGATCGTGATCGTGTGACAACGCACCGGCTTGCTAAAGCGATGCGAGCTGTCCAGCGTTCTCTCGATCTGCGCGCAGATCGAGTCGTCGCCTAAGCTTTCCGCAAACGACCAGGACGCGCCGACGAGGGCAACCTCGTAGTGGCTATCGTCGGTTTTATTCGCTTCGTCAAAGCCGGTCTCGTTGACGCGAAAATGCGGCAGAACCATTTCGCGGATGCGGCGGTTTCCGCCGTCGGCGATAATCGCCCGGTTTCCAATGACCGCGATGCCCATCGGATCGTAGAAGCGCGACTCGGCTCGCGTACCGTTTGCAAAGCCGGCGTCGTCGATACCGCGCTCCGAAGCGTGGCCGGCAATAATGCGTGTGAATTGGCCGACGAACGGCAGCGCGGGTGTGCGAAAATAGCGAACGTTGTGCGAGAGCAGATCCGTAAAGAGAAACCGGCGGCCATCGACTGCGGCAACCTTGCTGGGCATGCTGCTGATCCCGGCTCCAAGCATCTCGTCGCGGCTCGTTGCGGGATAGTAGGCGACAACTCCGTCCACCGTTGCGTCAAGGATCATCGGATCCGGTTTGTCGACGACCGCGACTCCGTATGACGAATGGTCACCGTATTGCTTGAAGTGGATGGTTGTCAGCGTGCCGTTTTTGTTTAGCCTACGCAGTCCGACGCTGTCGTCGGCGATGTAGAGATTGCCCGCGGCATCGAACGCCAGATCTCGCGGCCGGTTCAGGCGCGCAGTCATGCGCGCCCCATCCGATACGCCGCGCTCGCCGCACTTTCCGAAAAACGTGGTAACGATTCCGCGCAGCACTTTGCGGATGCACGCATTGTACGAGTCGGCGATATAGAGCGACCCGTCGGGACCGACGGCCAGACCTTCGGGGCCGTTGAATTGGGCCTGCAGCGCGGGGCCGTCGCGATAGCCCGGGGCGACAGCGAATCCGGGCGGCTCGATCGATCCCGAGCCCGCAACGGTGCGAACTTGACCCGTAGGCGTTAGCACGCGAATGCGCTGCGCGGCGAGATCGGAGATATAGATCGAACCGTCGCGCCCCACCGCAACCCCGGCCGGAAAGAGGAACGTCGCCTGCTGCGCGGGGCCATCTGCGATGCCGGCTACGCCGCTGCCCGCGATCGTGGTGACCTCCGTCGCCGCCGCCGCGGCAGCACCTACCGTTACCGCACCGATGGCGCACGCGCAAAGGACGAGAACAAAACGTGCGCTCAATGTTTGCCTAGGCCGGCGGCTAACAGACCTTGCGCAATGTGATCGCCGAAGAACGCGTTCCCGCGAGGATTGGGATGCTGATCGATCTGCGCGTACAGCGGCGCCGCGCCGATGCTCAACTCGTACTTCAGGATGTCGTCATACATGTCGTAGTGCAGGATTGGCGTCCCTCGCAGCGCGCCCGCGATCTCAGTGTAGGCGTCGTGAAAGTGCGTGGTCGGCGGCGCCCGGTAAAACGGAAAACCTTGCACGATCCACTCGGAGTCCGAGGTGTCCTGGGCGTTGTAGATCCACAGCAAGGCAAGGCGCGTGCGCAACGGTTTCAGCGCGGCCAGCAGTTGCTGCATGTGCGCCCGGAACCTAGGCCCGAACGCCGCCCGCGCTTCCTTTGTGGCCGGCAGATCCGACGCATAGGCTTCGGCGTCCATAATCACCAAGTCCATGCGCTCGTACGAGAAAACTTTTTTAATGTAATCCTCGAAATTGCCGGTTTTGCCGGCGTCGATCCTGATTGTATGGCAACGCACCGGCTTGCGGAAGCGGTGCGAATGGTTCAGCGCCGCTTCGATGTGCGCGCAGATCGAGTCGTCTCCCAGAGTGTCCCAGAACGACCACGACGCGCCGATCAACGCAACTTCGTAATGTTTGCTATCGACGTGATTGGCCGGATCGAAGCCGGCTTCCGAAACACGTGAGGCCGGCAAGAGGATTTGGCGGATGCGGCGGTTTCCGCCGTCCGCAACGATTGCCCTGTTCCCCACGACCGCGATACCCATCGGATCGTAAAAGCGGGAATCGGTTAGGGTGCCGTTCGCAAAGCCCGCATTGTCGGATCCGCGCTCGTAGCGTCCGCCGGCGATCACGCGCGTGAAGACGCTGCCGTTGAACGGCAGCTTCTGCAGGCGTAGATAGCGGACGTTCTCTGTAATGAGATCAGTGAAGAGAAACTGTTGCGCATCGATGGCTGCGAGTTGGTTCGGATGGCCGAACGGATTGCCGTCGGCGGCTTTGTCCGGATACATGATCGTGTCCCGGCCCGTCAACGGATAATATGCGAAAACGTCGGTATGGGTTGAGACCACGATAACGGGATCGGCTCCGCCGGCGACGGCTACGCCGATCGCGCTAATTGCGTCGCCTTGCGGCAAGCTGTGCTCCTCGGCAAAATGGTCGCTCGTCAACACGCCATGTGCCCAGCGCCGCAGCCCGCCGCCGTCGTCCGCGATATAGAGATTTCCGTCGGCGTCGAATGCCAATGCGCTGGGATGGATGAGGCTTGCCGTTGCGATCGGCCCATCCACCACAAACGCCGGATTCCAGCGGTATGGCTGCGGATTCTGCCCGCACTTTCCGACGATGGTCGTCACTTGTCCATGGAGCAACATGCGGATGCAGCCGTTGTTTGAATCGGCAATGTAGAGCGCGCCGTCCGGCCCAATTGCCAAACCTTGGGGTCCGTTGAATTGCGCCTGCAAAGCCGGCCCGTCGCGATACCCCGGTGCCACAATGAGCCCGGGCGGCACGATCGCGCCCGATCCGGCCACCGTTTTAACCTCGCCGGAACGCGTCAGCAGGCGGATGCGCTGCGCGGCGGTATCGGAGATATAGATCGAACCGTCGGGCGCGACTGCGACGCCCGACGGAAAGAGGAATGTCGCTTTCAGCGCCGGCCCGTCGGCGATGCCGGCCGCGCCGCTGCCCGCGATCGTCGTGACATCGGGCGGTGCAGCGCGCGCAGCTCCGGCGCCGAGAATGCACGCGCAGAAAAATAGGATAGCTCTACTGCGCATGTTCGATCAATTCGACGATGAAGCCGAGCTCGGTCAGCAAGAAGATCACACGCGCACCGCCGAACGCGAGCGCCGGTTGCGGCGGTCCCATCGGAACCGCTCCTGCTTCCTGCAGGGCGCGTGCCGCAGCTTCGAGATCTGGGACGCGATAGGCAACGTGGTTGAGAATATTGCGGCCGCTCCGCAGAACGCCCGAAACGGGATTTGGAGAACCGAATGGTGCGACGAGTTCGTAACGCAAGCCGGCATCGTCTTTGCCGAAGCAGCACCGAATGTGCAGCCCGTCGTCGTCGAAGACTCTCCCCCATTCACGCACGGGAAGGATCGCTCCGAATTTTTTCTGAGCTTCCTCGATATCGTTCACGAAGATGCCTATGTGATGGAAGGTCATCAGAACGCCCGGTACACGACGTGCGGGGCGGGCGCGTTCAACACGACCGCGACCGAGATCGTAATCACGGCCAGCGCCGTGTACCAGGCAGCTCGCAGCGGCTGGACGTTCAACCTTTCGACCCACTCGAGGCTCTTCAACGCCGAAAGAGCGAAGACTGCAGCGACGAGAGTTGCAAAGATCGCCAGCACGATCGCGGGCGCTCCCAACAGCGTGGCGATACTACCGAGCTGTTGCCAGTTCGACCAAAACCAGAGCATCGTAAAACTGAACCACGTGAAATTCAGCGCTCGGGCCAGAGCCGAATAGACGGGCTGCGCGCCCATGTCGCGGTAGCGCACCCGGCCGAGCTTTTGGGTCATGACGATTTCATACCACTTGTTCACGCTGATTCCCAGGCCGGTCAAAAGACCGAAGAACAAGAACTTCGCGCTTTGTCCGTGCCAGGCGCCTACTAAGAAGAACGTCACGAAGTAAGCGAATACCCCGAGATAGGCTTGCGTTTTCGTCGCCGGAAAGCGCCGCATCGAACTGAGCAGCAGCGGCGAGTACACGTAGGTCTTCAGCCAATTCGAGAGCGTCATATGCCAGCGGCTCCAGAAATCGATTACGCCCCCCGCTAAGAACGGCTTGTTGAAGTTTTCCGGCAGCTCCAGTCCCAAGAATCCCGCGACGCCGATCACGAAATCCGTGTAGCCGGCGAAGTTGAAATACAGATAGATCGGAAAGAGCGCCAGTACGACACCGGCATCGACGATGCGATCCCCAACGGTCAACTGCGGTCCTAAAATCGCTATGCCCCGCTGCTGCGCGTAGAGCAGAACCGGTGAGAGGATGCTCACCTTGAAAAAACCCGCCACGATCCGGCTCGCAGCTTTTCCTGCGAGCTCGGCGGTGAGCCGCAACGGCTCGGTTTCCGTCCTTCGATAATCTTGGTAGAGCTGAATCGGCCCCGAAACCAAACACGTGAAGTTCAGCGTATAGCTGGCGTACGCGGCGAGGCTCACCCGCTCGGGCAGCGCTTCCTGGTAAGCATCGATCATCAGGTGCAAGACTCTGAAGAAAACGTACGACATGCCGATCGTCAGATATGTGAACGGCAGGTAGAGATCATGGGGGACGAACGCGTAGCGCTTGAGCCAAAAGAACGCAAACAGCAGGCCCACAAGCAGTGGAATGAAGGCCGTTCGGCTGCGGTATGATTCCATCGCCTTCACGCTGACGAATCCGAACGTCAGCAATGCGGCAAAGGGTACGAGCTGCTTCGGATCGTGCGTGAAGCTGAGCAGCAATCCGGCGTTGGCTAGAACGAAGATCGTGCGCCGCCACGCCGGCGCGTTGGAGACGTGGATGAGCAGCGCGACTGCGGCGGCAAATGCCAGGAACTCAAACGAGGGTACGTTCAAAACCCGATCTCTCCACAGTCATCGGCGCTGGTTCCACGTCGGCGCCGGCGTCGAGCTCCCACGTCGTTACGCCGGATTGCTCCCGCGTCACGAGCTTGAAGCCGAGTTTTTCGTAGTGATCGCGCACCAAATCGTTGCGCTCGGTGGGCCGGTAGACGCCGATCACCCGCCGAACACCGTTCGCCTTCGCATGCAGCAGGATCTCGCGTAGCACCATCTGCTCGACGCCTCTGCCAAGCACCCGGCAGCTCATGAGCCAAGTATCGATCTCCCACTCTTCTGGCGATCGCGGTTTGCAGACGGCGACACTAATCATGCCGTTGTCGCCGAAATTGTCCGCCAGCCGGACCTGCAGTGTCAACAGGCTCTTATCCGATTCCATCGCCGCCACGTCGATCTCGCTGTACCGGCGGGTCGTTAGATTGAACTGATTCGATTTGTTGATGAGCTGAGCGATGCGGCTGCGGCCGGCCGCATCGAATGGCCGGAAGTCGATCCGCATATTTAACGATGCAAGGTACGCGCCGAGATCGGTGGCCTGCTCTGCCAGCTCCGTGCGGCGCGCGTTCTCCTGATAAAATTGGGCGCGTTTGCGATCTTCCTGCGAGAAGGCAATCGCTTCGAAATAGCCCGCGGCTGCCAGCGTCCGCGCGTAAAGCGCGGGATCGTCCGGCAACTCCGGCACGGCAACTTCGGGCAGCATCTCGCGCACCAAACCGCGTTCGAACGGATTGTCGTCGAGAAAGACGAGCGAATCCAGGCCGAGCGATAACCGATCCGCAATCGCGCGGATGTTGCTGACTTTATCGTTCCAGTTTATCTGAAAGACCGCGATATGGTTCTCGCGCAGCAGCATCTCCGGATGCTCGCGAAAAACGGAGCGCGCGATCTCGTCGCTATTTTTCGAAGCGACCGCGAGCACGACGCCCCGCTCGCGCAACGCCAAGGCGGCTCGCTGAACCTCGAGATAGGCTTCACCGGTGGCGTCGCCTTGGCCGATCACGATGCCTTCGATGCCGTCGTCGCCAATCACACCGCCCCAAATGGTGTTATCCAAGTCGAGGATCAGACAGCGGCGGCTCTTGCCGCGCAGAGCTGCGACGATGCGGCCGGCGTGATCGCTATAGAGGGGCAAGAATTTTGCGTCGAAGCCAAATTTGGCGATGTTCCACTGCGTCGGCGAATACCAATTGGCCAATCCCACCGTCTCGGCCAAAGCACCGACGTCGAAAACGACGTCTTGCGTTCCCGCGACACTTTCGGTAAGACCGGCGTTGAAGGCCGCGCTAAAGTTGCGCAGCGTTCCCGCAACCGACCGGTCCAAACTGCCGAACAGAGTCTCCGGCGGCGGTGCTACGGTCGCAAGGATGCTGAGCGCACCGGCATGCTTGCGAAAACCGTCGCGCAGACTCTGCAGCAAATTCAATGCGTCTGTGACGGAGCCTAGCGGCAGCCCGCGATAATCGATCGCGACCAAAACCGCATCCGGCTTCGCGCGGTTGATGACGGAGTCCGCAGAGAGTGCTTCCTGTACCGTCTGTCCGAAAGCCGCGGGCACGCATTCCAAGGCGATCCCGTACCGGGCTGCGCTGGCAACCAATGCCGGCACAAGCGGCTCAAGCGTGGCGTTTCCAAGTACTCCCAGCTTGAACGGTGTCAGCGGCGCGAGCGATTGTCCTTGCGTTTGCAGGCGCGCGATCGCGTCCGCCAACTGCCGCAGGTGATTTTCGTCAAGCGCATAGCCTGCGAGCTGCATTGCAGCGGCCCCGTCCGCCGCCGCCCGGCAGCGCTTCCGGAAATCTTCAGGCGGTTGGGGAAGCCACGCCAGCTCGCTGTAGAGTTCTTCGCTCATGCGCTGGGCTTCGCAATCTTCGCCTCGATCAAGGCGGCCAACTCGCCCAGATTCTTTAATGAAGAGATCTGCGAAGCGGCGAACTTGACGCCGAAGGCTTTCTCCACCGCAAATATCAGGCGCAGGTGCGCGAAGCTGTCCCAGCCCGCGACTTGATCGGCGGTGAGATCGGGCCGCGCCACCAAAGTGTCGTCGTCGAAGACGTCGCGCAGCAGCTCGGTCAGCCGTTCGTACATCAATGCTTCTTACCGGCGAGGTGTAACGCGGGTGCGAGCAATTTTGCTAAGCGCCGCTGCCCCGCCGCCGTCAAGTGATCGTTGTCGAAGAATTCATCGGCCGGAAACGCCTCGTCCAGATCGAGCACGACGACGCCTTGTTTTAGTAGGAGTTCCTTCAAATACGATCCGTTCGCGCGATACTCCGGCGTGTTGATATATTCGTGCAGGAGTGTGTGGTTGGTCGGGGTCATAAAAGCGACGGCCGGAATGCGAGCGGCGCGCAGCGCCGCTGCCGTTTTCTGCAAAAAGTACACGCCGGCGTTTCGCCCGTTTAGCGGCGTTGCATCGTAGGCTCCTTCGAAGAGGGCGGCGGACGGATGGAGCGGCTCAGGCGGGTCTGGATCGCCCAGCAGCGTTTCGCGGATGTCGGCCCGCATCGCGTATGGCGCCCAGAGCGAAGAAAGCGCGCGATCGAATCGTTCCTCGAACGGATTGCTTCTTGAAAAAGGCGTCAGCGCAGCTCGATCGCTGCGAGTCAGGAGTGGTTCGGCCAAAACGGCCAGCCCCGGGTGCAGCGTCTGATAGGCGCCGTCTGTTTGGCTGAAAACTTTCTGATTGATCTGCATGACCACGGCTTTGGGGCGCACTCCCGAAGAGAGCAGCAAGCGCACCAGCGCGTAGTAATTGGGCGGGCTGCCGGCTTTGAATGCCAGATTACGGCAAACGCATCCGCGGGACGCCAAAATCGAAACCGCGGTTTGGCCCGGCTGCAATTGATATCCCCAGACGACGGAATCGCCTAGAAAGATCGTCGGGGGCGAGCCTGCCACCATGAATTGCAATTCGCGCTGCAGATACGCCGGCGAGAAATCGGCTGTAAGCCGCGGGAGATGCGAGACGTAGCGGGCCGCAAGAACATTCTCCAGCAAGATGATTGCTGCGATGACCGCAACGGCTGCAACGACGGCGCTCTTCACAGTGCGTCACCGCCGGGGTCGAAACCGATCTCCCGCAGGCGTGCCCAAACCGGGCGCGCATCGTGGCGCAAAACATGACGGCCCGCGGCCACGGCCTGGACGCTGACAAGGTGATCACCGGGCGGTGCGCCCGGAAGATTCACGTCGACGAACGTGCTGGGTTTTGCGGTGATGCGGGCGGAGAGCCGCCCGTCGATCTTCACGATAACGAGCTGTTTCACGCTTTCCGGCGGAACCGTCAGGCGCAGCCGGAGCCCATCGGCCTTGTCATTCGAATGCAAGCGCACGGAAAATTTGCGCCCGACCCAACCGTCTTCGAAGATTCCGGAGTAGATCAGGTCCGGATTCATGAGATCGGCCGGGAAGCTGCCGACCAGCACCGGTGCGCGCCGAGGCGGGCCGGCGATGCTGATGTCGCGTCCGAAGAGTGCGAACCGGCGAGGATCGAGGTCGATGTCGCGTCCATAAAGATTCATAAGCCCGGCACGCTGTGTCGTGAACTTTACGAGTCTGTCGCCGAAATACAGAATCAGATATCGCCGTCCGAAAGCGGTGAAGGGACGAATGGGTGGCGTGATGATCCTGGCCGAGCCGGCTCCGACGCTGGGAATCTTCAGTCGCGACGTCCCCACGATCACGATCGGCGGAACCTGCACATACGGCCGCGGATTAAACGTTGACGTTAACGCGAGCTGCAGCCGCACGGTCGGGGGGGCATTGATGACCTCCAAAAGCATCGATCGGCCGACCGTTGCCATGAAGTTCGGCTGATTGTACGGATCCGGTTCGATATCTCCCATCGCCGGCGTGACGTGTTCTCCAAGCGTGGCCGGCTCTCCAAAATCTGAATCCACGAGCGACAGCCAATTGTGCATCGTATTCCAGGGAACGAGCCGCACCAGAAACGGCACGTTCGCCTGCGATCGATTGAGCAGTGAGAGCTGCGGTCCGAGCTCCAAGAAGAGTCCATCGCGGCGATCGAACGGCTGCGGCGGCGGCACGAAGATTTTTTCATTTTTCGTATAGAGATAGAAACGTGTGAAGGGCGAGCTGGGAACGTACGCGGTCATGCGCGGGCTCACTTCGAGCATCGGCATCGACCACGTGAACGTTTGCCCGTTGCCGAGAACCGCGCCGTCCGTCGAGAAAAGCATGTAAATTGAGGCAACGCCCGGCGGGATCGTGAGGCTTATCGAAACGCGGCCGGGTTTTCTTCCGTGATAGAGGCCGCTGATGAGGTTTTCGGTTCGCAAGCTGTCGGCATTATTGATGTAGATGCGGCTGTTGAAACTGCTTGAGATACCGCTGGGATCGATCCATACTGACGCGGTGACGGTCTCTCCGGACCTGACGCTGAGCGGCGCACTGATGACGCCGGCATCGAGGGGAAGGCCGTCACCCGTGGCCTGCCAACCGCTATGACCGCGCGGTCCAACCCCATCGACGTGCTGGTCGCTGACGGTCCCCCTGTGAATGGGATTCCACTCACTCCAACCGGCGTAAAAGGCGTCGGAGTCGGGAGCAATGTTGCGCGTCGGAATCGCGGTCGGGTCGTCGGCCAGGGTGAACTCGATGTGGTTCATCGCGCTGGGCAACGTCAGCATTTTGCGCTCAAAGACGCGCGTTCGCCGCGCTGCCGTTCTCCTCACAGCGTCGCGCAAGCCGGCCGGCCAGCCGACGATCTGCTTGACGATTCCACCGGTATTCCCGAAGAAAAACTGTAGGAACGGATCGGCATTCTGGTATTCGAGCGGATGGCCGCGCAGGGCAAGGCCGGCCAGCAGATCGAGCTGGTAGTCTATCGCGTCCATGCGAATCGGGCGATCGATCTGGTTTGCATAACGGAGCGCCATGGCATCGAGCGCTCCGTAAAGGTCTCCGCTCGAAGCTCCGTTGATCTCGGTGAATTCGGCTCGCGTGTGCCTGAGGAGGTCCGAGGTCGCAACCAAATAGGTGTAGGTTGAAAAGGACGTCGCCGCCAGGCACAGCGCCACCAGGCCGGCCGTGACGAAAACCGGCGGCGTTCGCAGAATTCGGGCCAAGCGGTCGGCGCCCCACAGAATAGCGAGCGCCACCGCGGTCGCCAAGAACGGCTGCAGCCAAAATCCGGTCTTGAATGCGGTATAGCCCGCCCGGTCGATCACGAGCGTGAGCAAAACGATCTGTATTCCAACGATCGCGCCATCCGAAAACTTTGCGCTTCGAAGAAGCGAGCGTACTGCGACGACGCCAATCGCGAAAAAGCCGACGAAGCCGGCAGCGATCGCGAACGACAGCCAAGGCTCGGGGTAGTTCTCCAACGGCACGAGTCCCCAGAGATTGGCAGCGCCGGACGGAATGACGTAATACGTGATGGCGCCGGGTCCCGACGACACCGAGTGGCTGACGATGGTCTGCAAGACCCTCACCGTTGCCGCAAACGTGAAGAATTGAATGTTTTGGAGCAGCAGCACCGTGGCGACGGCAATCCCGGCGACAGGTGCAATGCGTTTTACATAAGCGGCTATCTCCGTGCGATGGTGCCAGAACGCAACGGGAGCAGTGATCGCCGCCGTTCCCAGGACCAATGGCGATATCTCGGGATAGATGAGCGAAAGAGCCGTCACGCAGCAGCCCAGCGCAACCGGACGCTGCATGAGCCCGGAACCGCCGGCGATCTGTACGGCGGCAACGATGGCTACGACAGAGACTTGGCCCAGCAGCTGCGGCAATACTTGCTGGTAGACCGAGAAAAGCATGAGCGGTGACGCAACCGCGATCAGGATCGTCGCAATGACCATGCGCCGCTCCATCTGCGGGTTGGCGCAGAGTGCGCCGGTTCCCATGATCAGCATCAGGAATCCGGCAACTGAGAGCGGCATATAGACTTCGTAGGCGTGCAGATGCGCGGCAGCTGCGGCGAGCGCCAGCAGCACCTCGGTTCCAAAGCGGTTGGGCGGCGCCACTTCCCAGAACCACAAGTTCCGGGGTACGTCGGTGCCGCGAATCAGTTCGTGAAGCGGCGCAACGTCGAAAAAACCGTGATGCAAGAAATTGTCGGCCGTCGATACGTAGACGGCCATGTCGCCGTTGCTGTTGCCGGCCCAATGAAAACCGTAGAGCAAGAATGGCGCTCCCGCCAACAACGTCCCCGCTGCAAAGGCGGGAATCAGTGGGAGCAGCTTGCTCCAGGGAGCGCTGGGACGCCGGATCGCAAGAATGATGCCTGAAAGTACCGCGAAACCGAGCACCAGCCATTGGCCGAACGCTTCAACGGGCAGCCCTGCACGGTTGAACGTGAGCTCGATCGGTAAGACGACGCCCATGCCGATCGTCGGAGAAAGCAGCAGGATCCCCAAGGAGAGCCGCCGGCCGAAAAGCGTCGTCACTCCGAGACCCACGAGTCCCAGAAACAGCACGATGGCGATGGCGAAAAGCAAAGCGATCATTTTTTGAGCAGCAGGCGGATGGCTTTTTGCGTCGCGCCGAATTGCAGCGGGGCTTTTTTGCGCCGGATTTTGCGCCGCAGCGACGGCGACCGCAGCAAGGCTTGCGCAACCTTCGTGATTCCGCGGGTGTTCGTTCCCACCAAGAAATTCTTGCCCGCGTCAACGAGGCGGGTCCACTCGGTCTCATCGCGCAGCACGAGGCAGGGCCGGTTCACGACGGCGGCTTCTTCCTGGATGCCGCCGGAGTCGCTCATAACGAAGAGCGAATTTTTCAACAGCGCCAGAAAATCAAGATTGCCCATTGGTTCGAGGTTACGAACACCCGGAGCCAACCGTATCCTGTGCTTTTTCAGCATGGCCGCAGTCCGCGGGTGGATGGGAAAAAGCACGGGCACGTCTTCCGAGACTTCGTTGATGGCCGCAACAATCCGCGAGAGACGAGCCGCGTCGTCAGCGCTCTCGGCTCTATGAAGCGTTGTCAGCACGAAAGATTCGGGCCGAACGCCGAAGGCGTCCAGGCGGCGCTGCGTCACCATGCGCATGGTCCGGCGGGTCGCGTCCAAGCCCGTGTTTCCTATTAAATGCACGCGTTTGCGATCGATGCCTTCGTCTCTGAGATGAGCCGCGGCTTGCCGGTCCGGTGCGAGCAGCAAGTCGGAGAGATGATCGACCAGGATGCGATTCTGTTCTTCGGGTGCAGTGCGATTGAAGGAACGGCAGCCGGACTCAAAGTGGACGACCGGCACGTTCAACTTTGCAGCGACCAGCGCGCCCGCAAGAGTCGAGTTCGTATCGCCCAGCACGGCCACCCAATCCGGCCGGACTTTAGAAATGATCGGTTCCAGGCGTTCGAGCATGCGGCCGATTTGGACGACGGGGCCGATACCGGCCGACCCGACGTTTATAAAGTAGGCAGGCTGCCGCAGTTTCAGCTCGCGAAAAAAAATCCGGTCCATATTCTCGTCATAGTGCTGACCCGTGTGCACGAGCACGTGTTCGAAGCGCGCATCGAAGAGCGGCAGAACGGGTGAAAACTTGATGATCTCGGGGCGAGTTCCTAAAACCGTCACGATCGTTTGCTTCATGCGCTAAAGGACCGCGGACGCAGTATCAATCGCGTCATCAAGCGTAGATGGCTGCCGATGACTGCTGCGATGCGCAGCTTCGACTCTCCAAAGCGGCGGACGGAAAGCTCCGCCGGCACTTCAGCGACGCGCCGATGCTGCTTGATCGCGCGGAGCATCATATCGGCGACTGCGGTGAAGCCGGACTCGCGCGAAGCAATGTGCTCGTACACGTCGCGGCGATAGACGCGCACCATCGCCGTATAGGTGTGGATGTTCGCACCTAGGATGAGGCCGTAGAGACGACCCGCGGAGCGGCTGAGAAACAGACGGTATGCCGGCACTCCTACGACGCGCCCGTTCGGATGATAGGGCGAGGCGGTAACGAGATCGGCTCCATTCTCCATAGACGTCAGCAGCGGCTCGAGAATCGCCGGATCATAGGTGCAGTCGCTGTCCAGGTTTGCGATCCACTCGCCGCTCGATTCGCGCGCGCCTGTCCGGATCGCGCCGCCGAGATTGCGGTTCTCCGGATGGCGAATGATCCGCGTGGCCGGGCGATCGCCGAAGGCTTGATTCAGCCGATCGAAGGTTGCGTCCGTGCTGCCGTCATCGATCAGCACGAGCTCGACCGCATGGCGCGCCGCGATCCGGTCCAGCACGGGAAGCAGCTTGCTCCGGAGCTGCTCGATGCCTTCGGCTTCGTTGTAAGCTGGCACGACGACGCTCAGCTTTGCCATCAGCTTTCATTGTTGCGCAGCGGATGGTCCCCTGGGACCTCGCCACACTGCCGGCAATCCTGTGACGTCACCCGATCGCCGCACGCACAGACCCAGCCGATCAGCCGTGCCGGCAATCCTACGGCCAAGGCGTAGTCGGGAACGTCATGCCGCACGACCGAACCCGCCCCGATCATCGCCCAGCGGCCGATCGTTACACCGGGAAGGATCGTGGAGTGGGCGCCGATCGAAGCACCGTCCGCGACGAAAATTGATCCGGTTTGCCAATCGTTCTCGCCGCGCAGCTTGAATTGGGGATCGGTGGCACGCGGCCGGATGTCGTTTGTGAAGACGACGAGCGGACCGACGAAGACTCCGCGGCCGAGAGTTGCGCCGCGATAAATGCAGGCATAATTCTGCAGTTTGCAGTCATCGCCAATCGGCACGCCCGCGTCGACGAAGACGCCTTTGCCGAGAATGCAGCGTTCGCCGATGCTCGCACCTTTGCGAACATGGGCATCGTGCCAGATGCGTGCCCCGTCGCCGATGGTGACGTTCTCCTCGATCAACGCGCTTTCGTGCACGTAGATCATGTGGGAGCGCCCAAGCGCAGCTTTCTTTCGATCATGCCGGTCGCTTCCAGCGCGATCCGCAGCGACTCGAGCGCGATCTTGGGATCGGGGCACTCGGCGCCATGCAGCACGTCGACGAATTTCTCGAGCTCGAGACGCAGCGGTTCCCGGCGAACGACGGGACATTCGAGCAGCACGCCCTCCTCGTATTGCGCGATGAAATCTTCGTAACTTTCGGTTATCACGAAGTCCCGGCCGGGCGCAAAATGTGTTTGCTGCCGCAGATAGTCGATCTGCAGAAAGCCGGCCAAGCCGGTAATCGTCATGTCTCTAATCTTGACCGGCGTAACCCAGTTGATCAAGGCGGTTGCGGCAACTCCGCCGGCATCCATCATTAAGCTTGCGTAATCGATCCGGTCGGTCGATATCGCCATACCGCCTTGCGCGTCGAGCAGCGTGAGATTGGTTTGCAGGAGGAACGAGATCAGATCGATGTCATGCACGCCGATATCGACGATGACGTTCGCATCGCGCACCCGCGCCGGCCAGGTTCCGACGCGTCGCGTGGTAACCTGCAGCGGCTTGCCGACCAAGCCGTCCCTGATCAAACCCTGCGCGGCGATGATGGCCGGATTGAATCGCTCGACGTAACCCACCATGAGCGGGATGCCCCCAGCGCGGCTGCGTTCGATCATCTCGGTTCCCTGTTCGATCGTCTGGGCAAGTGGCTTTTCGACAAGCACTCCAATCCCGGCATGGATCAGTTGAAGCGAAATCGGATAGTGCAGCGCCGTCGGTACGCTCACGACGGCGGCGTCCAAAGGATTCTTCAGGAGATCCTCAACCGATGAAAAGGAGGGATAGCCGTGCGATTCGGCGCTCGCACGCGCATCGGACAGCGGGTCGACGACGCCGGCGAAATCAACGCCTTCGATGTTCGCCAGGTTGCGCGCGTGCTGCCGTCCGATGGCGCCGAAGCCGACGACCGCGATCGCGAGTTTGGCGCTCATACTGCGCCGACCGCCGATTTAAAAGCTGAAACGACGCGCTCGCGATCGGCTTGCGAGAGTTGCGGATGGACCGGCAGGGAAAGAACTTGCGCCGCAACCCGTTCGGCGACCGGGAATTCGCCGGTCCGCTGCGGTCCACCGAAGAGCGGCTGCAGATGCAACGGCTTCCTATAATAGACGCCGCTGCCGACGCCTCGCTCGGAGAGCGCGGATCGGACATCGTCGCGGTCGCGCCGGTTCGGCGTCGTAGCTTTGTCGATCAAGACCGCGTAATGGTGGTAGGCGTGGATGACGCCCTCGGGAGCGTACGGCAACGTGACGCCGGGAACGCCGGCGAGCTGTTCGTCGTAGAATGCCGCGTTCGCGCGGCGAGCTTGCGTGATCGCCTTCAGGCGGTGCAGTTGCGCGCGCCCGATGGCCGCCAGGACCTCCGTGAGCCGATAGTTGTAACCAAGCTCCGTAAAATCATCGCCAACCTGTCCGTGTTGACGAAAAAGCCGCCCTGACGCCGCGACCGCGTCGTCATTGGTCGCCAGCGCGCCGCCTTCGCCCATCACGATGTTTTTCGTCGCGTAGAACGAGAAGGCCGCCGCATCGCACTGCGTGCCCACCGGCTTGCCGCCGCGCACGGCGCCAATCGCTTGGCATGCATCCTCGACCACCGCGATGCCGCGCGCGCGCAACGCATCCGCGCCGGCCCAATCGCACGGCAGTCCAAATAAATCGACGGCGATGATGGCCTTAGTGGCCGGCGTTGCCGCGGCCGCGTAACGTTCGATATCGACGTTGTAAGTCCGGGGATCGATATCGACAAACCGCACGTTCCCGCGCTGCATCACTATCGCCGACGCGGTCGCGGCAAAGGTGAACGGCGTCGTCAAGACTTCGTCGCCCTCACCTACGCCGGTGGCTTTTAACGCGCAGTGCACGGCTGCCGTTCCCGAATTCACCGCCACTACGTGGCGCACGCCCAATAGTTTCGCAAATTCGCTCTCGAATGATGCAACGATCGCGCCTTGCGCGAGCTGCCTCGAACGCAGCACGTCAAGCGCGGCGGCGATCTCCTCTTCTCCGAGACTCGGCACGATGAGTTCAACCATCAGCGTTTTTCCGCGATCTTCCAACCAGCAGGAGCGCCATAACCGTCAGGGCGAGTGCGGCGCAGTGTCCGGCGATGATCACAGCGACCACGTTGTCGATCGAGGCGTGATATACCGTTATGGCGCCAATCTCCAGCAGTTCGATGGCAATCAAAGGAACGACGAAGGCAAATCGATGCATGCCGATCCCGTAGTTCGCAACGATGGTGGTTAGCGCAAGCGCGGTCATCGCTACACCGTAGCGGAGCATGTATGGTGTCGCCGCGATGGCCGCTTTTCCCGCGATCGCAGCGAGAATCAGGGCGGGAGCAAACCGGATCAGCGTGAGTTCGATCAGGCAGACTCCCAAACCGGCGGCGAGCATCATCAAAAGCAGCGGCGCGGTGGTGCGTTTTTGGCTGCTCAGTTTCGCGGCTTTCGGGATAAGCACCAAAGGAATGAAAGCGATGCTGAAGATCACGACACGCCCTACGATCGAGAGCGCGCTGTAGATTCCCGCCGTTGCGGGCGGCAGAAAGTGCCGCACGAGGATGACGTCGGCCCACGACATCGCCGCCAAACCGCCCAGCGCAAGCGTTGTCCCGATCGATTTTGCCAGTACTCTGCGCATGTCTACGTGCGCGTGGCCGGCTGCGGCGGTCTTTCGCGCCCATCCCAAACAGAACAGGAATCCACCGGCGACGCCGCAGACGTTGCCGAAGATCGCGCTATGCAGTCCGCCCCAAAGTACGATCAGCATGAGCCCAAAGATGACATTGCCCCCCGCTTCGCAGATCAACGAAGCTGCCAGCACGCCGAAACGCTGCTCGCCTTGCAAGAGCCCTCTCAGCGCGGCGGCGGCGAAACCGAACGCGATCACGAAGATCGCAAAGAACGCCGGCGTCGGCTCGCTCAAATCCAAATAGTTTTTCAAGAATGGCGCAAAGGCGCCGCCCAACAGCGCGATGCAGCCGCCGGCGATCAGTGCGAGCTTGATCACCGATCGATTCAACGCGCCCGTACTTGTGGGATCTTTTCCGATCGATTCGCCGGCCAGCACCGTAACGACAGCTTGTAGAACGTTCGCGGGGACGCTGCAGATCAGCACGAACGCGAGGAGCGCGGCGAGCGCGCTGTACGTTTGCAGACCCAGCAACCGAACCGCTCCGAAATGGAATCCGAAATTGGCGGCGTTCACGAACGCGGTCGCGCCGAAGACCAGGCCGGTGTGGCGCACCGTTTCGCGATGCTCGCCCGGCGAGCTGTACATTTTGCTTCATAGTTCGCCGAAGGACCGCGTCACCCCGGCGGCCCGGCTGAAAGCCAAGGTAAGGGAAGCGCTTCACATGAATTCCGATTTAAACATGGCCGCAAATCGCCTCGGCATTACTATGCGAATCAAACGCAACAGCCCAACCCTCGGCGAAGCGGAAGCGGCAGCAGCAGCCGAGGCGATTCTGTCCGGATGGGTCGCACGCGGGCGTCAGACTGCAGAATTTGAAAACGAACTTTGCGAGCTGCATGGTCTGGATGAAGGGCACGCGGTTGCAGTTTCGAGCGGAACTGCGGCGTTATACCTTTCGCTGTGGCTACTGCAGGCCGCCGGGAATCGGGTAGCTTTACCGGCCTATGCGGGCCAATCGATGCTGCACGCCGTTCGCGCCGCCAGGGGCAATCCGGTATTTGTCGACTCCTGCTCTCCCGGCGATCCCAACGTTGACCTTCACGCGGTTCGTGCGAGCACGCCCGATCTTGCGATCGTTCCGCATATGTTCGGCATTCCTCAAGAAATCAAGAGCGAGCGGTTCCCGGTGATCGCAGACTGCGCGCAAGCTTTGGGCGCGTCTTTTCGCGGACGGCCTGCGGGCCTCATGGGAACGCTCGCGGTTTTTTCATTTGGTCCAACCAAGATGATTACTGCAGCCGGCGCCGGCGGCGCCATTCTCTCTAAAGAGCGCAGCGCCATCGATCAGATCCGGGATTACCTCACATACGCCGATCGAGACGACAATAAGGCCCGCTTCAATTTTGAGATCACCGATGTCCAAGCGGCCGTCGGGCGAGTTCAGCTCCGGCGCCTGGCTGAATTCTGCGAAAGGCGCGAAACGCTCTTTCAGATCTATCGGCAGTCCGGCGTCCCGTTCGCGGACGCAAGCGATCCTTCAAGCCGGCCCGTTCGATCTTTTGCCGTAGCGCTTTCATCGAAGATGCCCGGATTATTCGAACATCTCCGTCAACACGGCATCCCCGCTGTCGAGCCGTTTGCGGTGCGGCATCTGCTCGGCGGAAGCGAGAACGAGAACGCTTACGCGTTCGCGCGAACAGCTCTATCGCTGCCGATCTATCCGCTGCTCGCAGACGATGACTGCGCCTTTGCCGCGGAGACGATCCGGCAATTCGTCCGGTGATCCTTTCCGCTCATCAACCCGCGTATCTTCCGTGGCTCGGCCTCTTCCACAAGATGACGCTCTGCGACACGTTCTGCGTGTTCGATACGGCTCCGTACCGGAGAAAAGATTTCATCAATCGCAACCGGATCAAAACGGCCCGAGGGCCTCTTTGGTTGAGTGTTCCCGTGTACTCCCACGGCGGCCCGCGGATATGCGACGTACGAATCCGTGAAAACACTTGGCAGAGGAAGCACCTTGCAACCATCGATGACGCATACAGCAAAGCGCCATACTACGAGTTGTACGCCGCCGAACTGTATCAGGTCCTTACGAAGCGCTACGCGTTTCTAGCGGACTTAACGAGCGCACTGACGCGTCTCTTTGTCCGATTGCTGGGAATTAGGGTCCGCTTAGTTGTGTCGAGCGACTACGATTTTGCGGGCAAGAAATCCGAGTATATCGTGAACATGTGCTCGGAGCTGGGTGCGAGTACGTATATCTTCGGCTCTCAAGGCCGGAATTACGCCGATCTGTCGGCGTTTGCGTCCGCCGGCGTTGAAGTCGTCTTTCAGGAGTACCGGCATCCGGTCTACGCTCAGCGCTTCGGCTCGTTCGTGCCACGCTTATCGATCGTTGATCTGCTTTTCAACGAGGGTCCGCGCAGCCTCGAGATACTCGTCCGCAACAACGGCCGATACGCCAGTACGGCAAAGTGCCCAGGTGAAGACGAGTGGCTGATCTCCGCGAGCGGCGATAACCGGCGCTGAACGAATTCGAGGATTTCGGAGGGGTCTGGATAGTATTCAGTCGCCACTTTTCCTTTAGCAAAAGATGACAAGAAATCTACCGCGATCCCGCGCCGTGCAATTCGATAGAGCATGCGCAGCATGTTTTGTACGTAAGCCGTCCACGCGCTCTTTGAAGTCTTCAGGCACGTGTTGAACGTGCCGCACGCGACCGCATAATCGTATTTGTGTTTCGGGGGCGTTCGTAGAATATCGCGGCACTCCAGCGTGATCCCCGGGCTCCTTTGCCGCGCCATTTCGACCAGGCGGGGATTGATATCGCACCCGTAATAGTCCGCGAAACGATTGGTCTCTTTTAAAAAGTCGTGCAAATGCCCGAGACCGCAACCCACGTCGTACACCGTGAAGGGCTGTCGCTCGTGCGCAAAAATCTGCGTAACTTCAAGGAACTTGCGTTCTTGGCTCTCCGGGCTGCTCCAGCCGACGGCCCGGGTGTCGCCGGCGTTTCTGTCGAGCAAGCGGTCGTAATAGCGGATCACATTGTGTAGATCGATGGAACTCGGCATATCAACTGATCCTTGTAGGGAAGCAATAAAAGCGCTGCGAATCGCGGCTAGAGAGAAGATAATGAAGCTGTCGATCTATATTGCAACGCGAAACGGCTCGTCGAGAAATCCACCGGCAACGTTCGCAAATCTTCTTCAACAGTTCAAGGAGCTCGCCGACGAGTTGGTCGTGCTCGTTGACGACACATCGACGGATGATACGTTCGAGGTGGCCAAGAGATTTACGAAGCACGTGTATTTCTTCGTGCACGATCCGTTATTCATCGAGATGCTGCGCCAAAGCTTCTATCGGTGCACCGGTGATTGGATTTTCATTGCCGAAGATGACGACAAACTGAGCTCGCGCTGGACCCGGGCGGTTTTCGAAAAATTGATGAAGATGCGCAGCGTGACGCACTATTGGGTTCCAACGCGGTACCTCGTTAGCGAAGATCGCTACCTTTCCACGGCGCCGTATATCGGTCATTTTAGCGCCCTGCTCTATCGTAATATCGAGTCGATTGCCGTGCTTCCCTCGAAGCTGCATCAGCAGATCGCATTTGCCGGCGAACCGGCTTACCTCGCGGGTCTGTATACGGACGCCATGAATTTCGCTTGGCACAGCCGGGAAGCCCGCGAAGCGAAGCTGCGGACGTACGACGAGGCCTACGACGAGTGGGGTACGGGGTTTGATCAGACGCGCTTCTATCTGTACGAGGATTATTATTTCGAGACGCGGCGGATAGACGACTCTACCGAGCCGGCGGTGATGGAGCCGGTAAGGGAGAGTAACGCCGCATTCGGGATTCATATGCGAATTTTGGATGTCCCTGCTAAAATGACGATCCGTCAGACGTATTGGATTACGGTGCGGATTGTCAACAACTCGCACCGCGCGCTGCTTCCTCAAAGCGAGTTCGTCCGATGGGGTTCGCTCGCGCTTGGCTACACCTGGCTTCCCGAATCGGAAAAAGACTCCGAGCCCTGTATACGCACGCCCTTTCCGGCGAAAATTCTTCCCGGCCATCAGCACGACGCGTTGGTCAGAGTGAAGGCGCCGCCCACTGCCGGTAAACGACGGCTGCAGATCGACATCCTGGAAGAGAACAACGTGTGGGTCTCCCAAGCTGAGGACGGCGGTTCGTTCGACGCGAGCGAAATAGAGGTGCAAGAGTTAGTCTGGCCTCCCCAAATCGTAGCCGGCTCCGGGCCGTGACCAGTGTTCTTGTGATAGCCGCGCATCCTGACGATGAGGTGCTGGGGTGCGGCGGTACGATTGCGCGGCACGCAGCGCAAGGGGATCGCGTCGATGTCGTTATCGCCGGTGAAGGGGTGATGGCGAGATCGGGAGCGGCGCGCTCGGACCTAGAGGATCTTCGCGAGGCTGCGCGCCGGGCCAATGGGGTTTTAGGCGCGCGTTCGCTCGCGCTGCACGACTTTCCGGATAACAAGCTCGATTCCGTCGCGATGTTGGATATTACACGGTTTGTGGAAGAGCACGTGCAA
The DNA here is from genome assembly GCA_013036095.1 of Vulcanimicrobiota bacterium. Lineage (GTDB taxonomy): Bacteria > Vulcanimicrobiota > Vulcanimicrobiia > Vulcanimicrobiales > Vulcanimicrobiaceae > Rubrimentiphilum. The sequence goes on along the minus strand of JAAXCW010000005.1, from coordinate 179,843 downwards.
AAGAATGGGCCGGAAATCGTCTATACGCATCACTGGTCTGATCTGAATAGCGACCATACCCGTTTGAGCGAGTGCGTCCTCACGGCCTGTAGACCGACGCCCGGTCAAACAGTGCGCCGAATTCTTTGCTTTGAGATACCGTCGAGCACGAGCTGGCGAGGTCCACGGTCTAACTCATTCGATCCCGACTGGTTTGTGGATATTTCGGATACGCTTTCAACAAAGGTCTCGGCACTAAACGAGTACGCGCATGAAATGCGCGAATTCCCGCACGCGCGTTCGCAGGAAGCGATCACGCACCTAGCGCGTTGGCGGGGTGCATCGGTGGGTATCTTAGCAGCTGAAGCGTTTGTCTTGGTCCGTAATCTTGAAACCTGACGTGGATAGCTTAAACGGCAAGTCTATTTTCGTCACGGGCGGAACCGGTTCGTTCGGGCAAGCCTTTGTCGTTACGCTGCTGCAGCGTTACAAGCCGCGCGAAGTCGTCGTCTATTCACGGGACGAACAAAAGCAGTACGAGATGCGGCACTCCGTGGCGCGGGAAAGCGTCAGGTACGTGCTGGGCGACGTCCGCGACCGCGAACGCCTGACGCGCGCAAGTGAAGGGGCCGCCCTCATCGTCCATGCCGCCGCGCTCAAGCAAGTACCGACGGCCGAACATAATCCGATCGAAGCCGTTAAGACGAATATCTTGGGCGCGCAGAACGTGATCTTCGCCGCCATCGATAATAACGTTCCGCGCGTCATGGCGCTCTCGACGGACAAGGCCGTGAATCCGATCAACTTGTACGGGGCGACGAAGCTGGTCTCCGACAAGCTTTTCGTAGCGGCCAATTCGAGCGGCGAAGCGCGCACGACGATATTTTCGGTCGTGCGCTACGGAAACGTCTTTACCTCGCGAGGTTCGGTGGTTCCGTATTTTCAAAAACTTTTGGCCGAAGGCGCCGCCAAACTTCCCATCACGGACGTGCGGATGACGCGGTTTTGGATCACGTTGCAAGCCGGAGTAGATTTTGTGCTCGCGAGTCTCGAGGGCATGCAGGGCGGCGAGATTTTCGTGCCGCGTATTCCATCCGTGCGCATGATCGATGTGGCGAAGGCGATTGCGCCCGGCCTAGGCATCGATGTCATTGGGATACGTCCGGGCGAGAAGCTGCACGAAACGCTCTGTCCCAAGGATGAAGCGCACCTGACCCTGCGCTTTGCTGAGCACTTCGTCATCCGTCCATCCATTGCGATGCCGGCCGGCCGCACTTATGCAATGGACGCTTCAGGGCAGCGGGGAGCGGCGGTGGGCGAAGACTTCGAGTATACTTCCGGGAGCAACGAACGATTCTTGACGATAGAAGAGCTGCGCCGTCAGGTCGGCGCCTCGGACTGATGCAGACGGCGCGCGACGTCGGCGGCCGCCAAACCGAGCAAGATCATCCACTCCATTCCGACTTTTGGATAGAAGACGAGCAAATCGAGGATGAAATGCACGGCAAGCGCGGCGCTCGCAGCGAGGGCTGCGACGGTCAACGGCGTTCGCGCGCGGCCGGCGAATGTGGCGACCGAAGCATAAATAAGGAAGAGCGTGGCGGCCAGCAGAGGGATGCCGCCCTCAACGAGGCTTTGCAGGTAGAAGCTGTTGGCGTGCGTCTTGATCGGCGCGCGCAAGAACTTTCCGACCTCGAGCTCGTAGTTGCCGGCGCCGATGCCCCAAATCGGGTGGGCGCGCCACATTTGTATCGCGGCGCGCCACAAGTCGCGGCGCGTTCCGAGTCCGCCGTGAATCTCTATGTGATGATGCGGCGCTGACGTTACCAAGCCGATGCCGCCAGCCACTGAACGCCAAGCGACTCCGGCACCGGCGACGATCGCGAGCGCCGCGGCGCCGAATGCAATTCGTGCTGCCGAAGATCTCGCGCACAGCAGTGCGACCACGAGGAGCGCAAGTGCGAGCGCGACGAGGCCGCCGCGCGAAAACGTCATGAGCGTCGCGAGAATTCCTCCGGCGATCACAAAAATCTCCGGCCATCGCCGGCCTTGCAAAAGCGTGTACGCGAGCATCAGCGGGAGCATCAGCCCGAGGTAAGCGGCAAGCTGATTGGGACCGTCGAGCGGACCGGCGATGCGCGGGACCTCGGTATGCGCGATGATGAGTCCGGAATGAGCGCCCAAGTACAGCTCCGGGATTGAAAGTGCCACGACCGCCGCGGTGACCACAAGCACTGACCAGCGGATCACGTTTTCGGCGGGATCATCGAAAAATATGACCGCGCAGACGGACAAGATGACCGCGTATTCGGTCCACTTGATCGTTTCGCGCAGCGCCGGTGAGACGAACGCCGCGTGCCAAATGGAGAGCGCTGTTGCCAACCCCACCAGAAGCACGGCAAGCGCTAGGTGTGCGACCGGTATCGTGCGCAGGACCCGCACCGAAGATTTGCGGATCAGCAGTCCCGTAATCGCCGCGGCGAGCGCGACTTTAGAGAGGGTCAGTGTAGTCATCCCGATCGATTGGGAGTATGCGAACGGATCGAGCAGAAGCAGCGCGACGACGCCGCAGATCGGTTTGCGGGACGTTGCGATCGCAACGATGGCGAAAACCGTCGCGTAGACCGCGACGCCGGCGAGATCGAAATGAGGCGCCGTCACATCGGCCGGGACGACTGGGCCGAATTGCATGCCTGCGTGCTTCGTTAGGGGAAGAGTTCGACCTCGCTTAGGAGAAATTCACAATCACCGTGCACGATAATCCCAACGTCGACGTCAACGATCTGATGGCTCGGGTGCACGATCGAGTCCGGCGCGAAGAGCGCGTCGCAACCGGGCCCGGCACGGAGCGCACATACGTCTATGCCTCGGAGCTCGATGCAGCCAGCATTGAAGCTTTGCTCTATACCGCGCGGAAGATGGCGCAAGTTCGCACCACATGGCCGCGGAAGCTCTGGGTCTTTCCGTTCAATGTCAGCCGCGCTTTGCGGCACATGTTTTTGAAGCTTTTTGCCTTTCTCTTCAACGATCAGCGGCACGTCAATTTTGCACTTACCGAGGCCGTGCGCGAACACGTGCAGCTCACCAAAGAGATGCACGGTCTTATCGCGAGCCTGCAAAGCGAGGTTCGCAATCTGGAGGCTCGGCTCCAAGAAGCGGAACGCCGTGGCGGCCGCTAGCAGTACGATCGCGCTCGTGACGCCCTGGTTCGGCGAAGATCAGACCAACGGCGCCGCTCTGCTTTCATCACAGCTCGTCCGGGAGCTCTTCGCTGCGAATCATCGTGTCGACGTTCTGACGACCTGTTCGAGATCGTTTCGCGACGATTGGTCGGCCAATTATTACGCCGAAGGCGCCTCGCATTTAGAGAACTTTACGCTGCGCCGCTTTGCCGTGCGCGACCGCGATTCTGACGCGTTCGATCGGGCAAACCATTTTCTGCTGAGCCAGCCGCTCGATTTCCTCAGAACTCACCCGAGTTGCATTCCGGGCGGCATTGCGCAGACTTTTTGCCGCGAGAACATTCAATCGCCCGGCCTCTTGAAATACTTGTCCGACTGGGGGCGCAGTTACGCCGCCGTCCTTTTCACGCCGTACCTCTACGGTCCGGTGCTGCAGGGAGTAAAGCTCGCGGGCCCCCGCTCGTTTCTGCAGCCGTGCCTGCATGACGAGGCCTATGCCTATCTTCCGCAAGTCGCGCGCCTGTTTCACGATGCGCGCGGACTGCTCTTTAATAGTAGGGCGGAGTACGATCTCGCGCGCCGTCTCTACGGTGCGCAGATCGCGGCGAAGAGCTCGGTCGTCGGCCATTGGGTCCCCGCTCCGGAGACGGAACGCATAGCCGGCGACAGGGCGGTTCCCCGCGAGCGATTCGTTTTCTATCTGGGCCGAATGTGCGAGTCGAAGAACGTGAAGCTGATCGTGAAGGCGTTCCGCGATTACCGCCGCTACAGACCCGGATCGCGGCTACGGCTTGTTCTCGCCGGCGATGGTGAGGGATTAGAATCGAGCGGCGGCCTGCATGTTCTTGGCCGGATCGACGAACGCCGGAAGGCAGCGCTGCTTCAATCGTGCGCGGCGTTGCTGCAGCCGAGCGTCAACGAAAGCTTCTCGCGCTCCGTGATGGAAGCGTGGAGCTACGGCAAACCCGTTGCAGTCAATGCGGAGTGCGCGCCGACGGCCGAGGCCGTTGGCGATTGCGGCGGCGGCTGGGCGGCGTCTTCCGAATCAGAATGGATTGCGGCGCTGTCCGTCATCGATGGTGCAAGTCCTGAACGGCTGCACGAGCTCGGCGACCTCGGAAGAAAACACTACCTGCAATTCGGAACTCCGCAGCGTGTGCTCCAGCGTTACCGCGAAGCTCTTGGTATTGCCGGCGAGCCGGCAGTCGCGGCGCACGGGTAGTTGCCCAGACCCAAAGTCGCTTTCGTCGTTGCGCGCTGCGGCGCCGAAGTTTTCGGCGGTGCTGAAGTCTACTGTCTGGAGCTCGCGCGCCACCTCGGCGCGTTTTGGGAGATCGACGTTCTGTCGACGTGCGCGCGAGACTACATGACGTGGAGCAACGCATATCCCGAAGGTCACGCCTATGAAGAAGGCGTTCACATCCAGCGCTTTCCCGTGGATCGTCCGCGCGACGTTCTTCAGTTCAACAGGCTTTCCGAGCGCATACGTTTCGAGGCGGAGCGGAGCAGCATCTCGCTGCAGGAAGAATGGATGCGCGCGCAAGGTCCCGTTTCCGGCGAATTAGCGCGGTACGTTGCAGCTCACCGCTTTCGCTACGATGCATTCTTTTTTTTCGGCTACTTGTACGCCACCACGTACGTCATCTTGCCGCTGGTTGAAGAGAAGGCGTTTCTGGTCCCCTTCGCACACGACGAGTGGCCGTTGCGCATGAGCATCTGGGACGAGTTTTTCAAGCGTCCGCAATGCATCATCTTCAATACGCCGGAGGAGCACGACTTCGTGCGCGCGCGTTTTTCCCGGTCGGACCTGGACGGTCCGATCGCCGGCGCCGGTGTGCAGCCGCCGCAGTACGCCGACGCAGAATCGTTCAGATCGCGTTTTGAAATAGCCGCGCCGTTCGTCCTCTATCTCGGACGGATCGACGCGTCTAAAGGGTGCGACGTGTTGATTGAGGACTTTGCGCGGTACCGGAGCGCGCATGAGGCGCCCGCGAAGCTCGTGCTCATCGGCGAGCTCCACCTTTCATTAAAGAAGCATGAGAACGTGATAGTGCTCGGGCCTGTGGACGAGCAGACAAAATGGGACGCCTTAGCGGCCTGCGAGCTGCTCGCCATGCCGTCGGCTTACGAGAGCCTGTCGCTTGCCGTGTTGGAAGCTTGGTCGGTGGGGAAAGCCGTTCTGGTGAACGCGCATGCTGCCGCTCTGGTCGGACAATGTAAGCGCTCGGGGGGCGGCTTGTGGTATTCGAATTATGAGGAGTTCGAAGCGGCGCTCACGGTGATGGATGAAGAGGTTCGTAAGAAACTGGGAAGGCAGGGTATGGATTTCATTAACGATTCGTGCCGGTGGGAAACTGTTGAAGGCGCGTACCGGCGGCTACTGAATCCGAGCGACGAAGCGGCCGATATTTGATTAGCAAGCACTCGGATGGTAAGATGCGCAGAGCGGAGCTCGTAGAGGCGGTCGGATTTGGTTAACGGTACGCGCGCGATCGACCTGACATTGAAGCGAATCTGTGTCACGGGCGGGGCCGGATTTTTAGGGTCTTTTTTAGTGCAAGCGCTTCGCGACGCGGGTTGCGCCAACGTATTTGTCGTCGAACATCGCGATTACGATCTCACCAAGGAATCCGACGTGCAACGTCTCTTCGAAGACGCGCGTCCGCAGGTGCTCTTCCATCTGGCCGCGGTTGTCGGCGGAATCGGCGCCAATCAGGAAAACCCGGGCTCGTTCTTCTACGCCAACGCTATCATGGGGATACAGGTTCTCGAATACGCGCGCCGGTGCGGCGTTGAAAAGAGCGTCGTTATTGGAACCGTCTGCTCGTATCCGAATCTGGCTCCGATACCGTTTAGTGAAAAATCTCTTTGGGACGGCTATCCGGAAGTGACGAATGCCCCGTACGGAATCGCGAAAAAAGTGCTGCTCGTTCAATGCCAAGCGTATCGCGAGCAGTATGGCATGAACGCCGTGTATTTGCTGCCGGGAAACATCTACGGCCCGCGCGACAATTTCGATCCGTCCTCGTCACACGTTATTCCCGCCATGATCCGCAGCATGCTTGAGGCCAAGAGCCGGAACGCGAACAAGATCGTTTGCTGGGGAGACGGTTCGCCGACGCGTGAGTTCTTGTACGCCGAAGATGCAGCCGGAGGGATCGTCAAGGCTGCGCAGCGTTACGATGGCGCCGCGCCCGTCAACTTGGGAAGCGGTGAAGAAATCTCGATCAAAGATCTCGCCGAAATAACAGCCGAGCTCTGCGGCTACGAAGGCCATATATCCTGGGATGCGAGCAAGCCCAATGGCCAGCCCCGGCGCAAGCTCGACACCACGCTGGCGGAGCAGTTCTTTGGATTCCGCGCAACGACGCCGCTGCGGGAGGGCCTGGCGGCCACGGTTGCCTGGTATAAGGAAAGGCTTTCGTCGGTAAGCGCCTAGAGGGTCCACGCCGAATACTCCGGCTGTGGAACAATCCGATCTCGCCAGGAAGGTAGCCGAGCTCAGAGCCGCGCTCTCGGCGCGCGACGCGCGCCTGAAGAACATGGTCGCGCAAGAGAAAGAGCTGCGCTCCGTTCGAAAAGCGGCCGAAGAGCGCGCAAAAGCCCTTGAGGAGCTGACCGCGGCGCTCGATGATCGCGACCGCCGCACCAAGGCGCTTCAAGACGCAGCTGACCTTCGCGAGCAAAAGATCCAGGAGCTCACCGCGACACTTCAATCCTTCGACGTCTTTCGGAGCGCTGCGGAGGCTCGCGAGCTCGTAATAGTGGAGCTCAAAGCCGCACTCGTGGAGCGCGACGCCCATGCCAAGCACTTGCAGGAGGCCGTCACCGAACGCAATGCGCGGCTCGCCGAGTTGTCGAACCGCCAAGAAACGCTCGATGACACGCGATCCGCTGCAGAGGCGCGCGAACGCGTGATTGTCGAGCTCTCTGCGGCGCTGGAAGAAACGAACCGGCGCGCGACCCTGCTGCAAGAAGCTGCTGATGCCCGCTTGCAAAAACTCCAAGAGCTGCAAGCGGCCGTTTCGGCGATGCACGATATCTATTCCGTGGCGCAAGAGCGGGAGCGCGTCATCGCCGAGCTGCGCGCCGCTCTAGACGAGACGGATGCCCGCGCGAAGTCGCTGCAAGAAGCCGCCGATCTGCGCGGGCAAAAACTGCAGGAACTCGAGGTTGCCGCCGCCGGTTTTCAAGAGGCGCAGGCCGTTGCGCAGGAACGGCAGCGCGTCATCGCCGAGCTTCGCGATGCGCTTGCAGAAACGGATGCGCGTGCCAAATCTTTGCAAGAAGCCGCCGATCTGCGCGCGCAAAAAGTCGAAGAGCTTTCCGCCGCCTTGGAAAAGCAAAACGCTCGCGTAACCGAACTTCAAGCAGGCGCCAAAAATTTCCAGGAGATGCACGCGACCGCTCAAGAGCGCGAAAAGATCATCTTCGAGCTCACCGCGGCGCTCGAAGAGCGTGACCGCCGGATCGCGCAGCTGGAGAGAGTGGCCGAGGAGCGGCTAGTCGCCCTGAAAGAAACCGACGACGGCCTGCGAGCGATCACCGCTGAGGCCGACCGGCGCGCGATCATGCTTTCGGAAGTCACGTCGCTGCTGCGCGAAAAAACCGACGAAAGTTGACCGGCTCTTCGCAACCCTTGGTCAGCATCGTAACGCCGTCGTTTAATTCTGCACGTTTTTTGCGCGAGTGCATCGAAAGCGTGCTCGCGCAAGATTACCCGAATATAGAATACATCGTGATGGACGGAGGCTCGACCGACGAGACGCCTGCGATCCTCGAACGGTACCTCGAACGCATAGCGCGGATCCATTCGGCGCCCGACTTCGGGCAGGGGCAAGCGATCAACCGCGGGTTGGCGGCGTCACAGGGCGACATCGTCGCGTTTCTCAATGCCGACGACGCCTACTTACCCTACGCGGTGGGACAGGCAGTTCGCGCTTTTGCAGCGCACCCCGGTGCGGCGGTCGTCTATGGGAACGCCTACCACGTCGCCGCCGACGGTACGACCGTCGCGCCGTACCCGACCGAAGATTTCGATCGCGCCTCCCTGGCGCGCAGCTGCTATATTTGCCAGCCGGCCGCATTCGTGCGGCGCCAAGCGTTCGAACGCGCGGGCGCGTTGAATCCGTCGCTGCATTACGTGCTCGATTATGATCTTTGGCTGCGTCTTGCGGCGGTCGGCCCGTTCGTGAGAATCGAACCATTTCTGGCAAAGTCTCGCGTTCACTCCGGCAGCAAATCGGTCTCCAATCGCAAGGCGTTCTACCGTGAAATTTTCTCGATGCTTCAATCGCATTATGGCTACGTTCCATACGAATGGGTGCAAGGTTACGCGAGCTTTTTGATCGAGCGGAGAGATCAATTCTTTGCCAAACCGCGCCATACGTTCGTAGCGGCGGCCCTTACGCTGGCATTGGGAAGTTGGATCAACCGCCGGCGCATCGCGGTGTTCTTCCGCGATTGGCTAGCCCACCGCACCATCGGTAAAAGATTGTTGCAGCGCCGTTGATGGAAAACGAAACGCTCCCGCTGGTAACGGTCGTCACGCCGTCGTTCAACCAAGCAAGATTCATCCGGGCGACTATTGAGAGCGTCCTTTCGCAAGACTATCCAAACCTAGAATACATCATTGTTGACGGCGGCTCGGCCGACGGAACGAGCGCGGTTGTAGCACCGTATGGCGATCGCCTGACTTTTTTCTCGGAGAAAGACCGCGGACAGGGCGACGCAATCAACAAAGGGTTTCAAATGGCGAATGGCTCGATCGTCGCCTACCTCAACTCCGACGATATCTTTTTGCCTGGAGCCGTAAGCGCGGCGGTCGCGTCGTTGCAGGCGCATCCGGAATTGGGTGCCGTCTACGGCGAGGGCTATCGCATCGACGCCGGTGGCAACGTCATCGCAAGGTTCGAAGTGACCGAAGAATACAACCTCTGGAAACTCGTCAACGTCTCGGATTACATCTTGCAGCAAACGGTCTTCTGGCGGCGCTCGGTTTTCGATACGATCGGCTTTTTCGATCTCGATCTGCACTACGGCCTGGATTGGGAGATCCTGATGCGTACGGGCAAGCGCTACGTCATGGGATATATCCCGCAATTTATGGGCTGCATTCGCGAGTACCCGGAAGCCAAGACGTCGGCGGGCGGTGTGCAGCGTTTTCGGGAGATCGCGCGCATTCTGCGCTCGCAGAGCACATACCGTTACCCGCCGGCCTACTTCATCTATGGACTGGACACGTACGAAAAGATCGTCTGCCGCCGGATTGCAACGCTCTTCGGATGGTGGCCGCGGCTCGAGCGCAAACTCCAGCGCGGCGTCCTGCGCGTATCGCACTATTGGATCGGGCAAGCCGCCACGCATTCACAAGGAATATACTCCGACGGGTGGGCGTCGACGCGCGTTCACCAGATGCTCCCACCATCGGACGGACGCTACATCGAACTGACCGTAACGCTGCCGCCGTCGCCGGTCGAGCGTCAGTCGGTCGTGGTGCGAAGCGGACGCCAGATTTTTGCGCGTGAAAGTTTCGGGCCGGGCACGTTCACGCTGAACGTTCCCGTTCCCGAGAACTTATGGGATGCGACGCTGTCGTTTACGATCGAAGCCGCTCGACACTTCGTTCCCGGGACTGAGGATCGCCGGCGCCTCTGCTATCTGTTGGAGAAGGTCGGGTATAGCGAGCGCTATCAGCTACCCGGGAGTTAGCGAAAAGACTCTGAAGTTGAGGATGCGCGGATCGCTGCCGCTCTTGTGGCCGCCGCCGGTGACGTGCAGCGTGAAGGCGTTCGCTCCAGTTTTCACGGGTACGGTAAACGTCGCGTTTCCTTTTTTGTCGGGGGTGATCGTGGCAGCCGTCGCTGTCGTGGCGTTGCGAACGCTTATCGCCAGCTGATGTCCGCCCATGCCGGGGCCGGGCAGGGTGACGATGTGGATTTTTTGCGACTTCGGCGCGTTCGACGTTACGGTGAACGCTGCATCGTTATTCACCCAACGGAAGGTTTGACCGGCGTAGCGTTCGACGACATCCCAGTTCCCGCCCAGCGTAATGCCGCTTCCCGGATCGACGATGTCCGCGTCGGCGACCGTGAAGACGCGGAAATTGAGAATGCGCGGATCAGACGTGTGTTTGCCGCCGCCGTTCACGTGAAGCGCGAACGTGGCCGGCGATCCGGGACGCACCGGAACCGCCGCGACGACCCACTGATGTCCGGCGACCGGAAGCGACGCAACGGTTTTTCCGTTTTCCACGATCTGCAGCGTAAATTTCTTCGTCCCCAAGCTCGGCCCGGCTTCGAGCTCCAGCGCAACGTCCTTAACGTTCGTGCGCGGGTTCTTGACGATGATTTGAGCATTGTTGTCGACCCACCGGAACGTCTGACCGGCGAACGTTTCGTAGAGATACCAGCCCTTGCCTAAGGCGAGGTCGTTCGTGTCGTCGAGGATATCGGGAATCTTCCCGGCGAGCGGTCCGCTTTTGGAGGGCGTCGCGGTGGTCGCGGCCGGATTCGAGCCGGCGCACGCGGCAAGCAGCACCAGAGAAATCGCTGCGCAAGCGCGGATAAAATACATATGGCAGAGAATCGTCTTTTATGATTGTAAACCCTTCCGGTTCGGCCGGATCGCGGTTTTACGAACTCGTTCATATCCTCACTCTGCGCAACCTCAAAGTGCGCTACCGCGGCTCTGTGCTCGGGATCTATTGGTCGCTGCTCAATCCGATCATCATGACCGTGGTCTACTCCGCTATCTTCAGCGCGACATTTGAACGTTATTATCAGGGGTCGGCCATCCGGTACGCGCTCGCAGTCCTTATCGGTTTGATCGTGGTCAATTTTTTTTCCGCTACCACAACGCAAGCGTTGCCGGCGGTTGTTTCCGGCGGAATGCTGCTCAACAAGATAAAGTTGCCGCCTGCCGTGTTCCCGGTTTCGATGGTGGTCGCGTACACGTTTCAGCTCGTCGTTGCGAGCATTCCCGCGCTGGCCATCATCACGGTGCTCATCTCAAAAACTCCCTACCACCTGCTGCTTCTGCCGCTGCCGCTTGCAAGCGTCGTGGTTTTGAGCACGGGCGTAGCCTTCTTTGTAAGCGCACTCTACGTGTTTTTTCGCGACATACCGTATCTCTACGAGCTGGTCACGTTCTTGCTGTGGCTCACCGTCCCGGTCTTTTATCCGGTGGCGATCGTTCCCGAACAGCTGCGCTCATTTTTATGGTTGAATCCGCTCTATCCGGTGATCGAAAGCTTACGGCAGATCGCACTCGATCGCAGCACGCCTGATTTTCGCCTCATGGGGATTGCGGCGCTCGAAGCGCTCGTTGTTCTGGCGTTGGGCTGGCTGGTATTCGCGGCCAACCGTCGCAAGTTCATGGATTTCGTCTAATGCCGGATCCGGCGGTCGTTTTAAGGGGCGTTACACTCGAGCGTTTGATGCGCGACGAGTACTCTTACGATTTGAAAAACCAAATTTTTTCCATCCTCGAAGGCCGCCATCAAAGACAAACGCGCAAGGCTGTGCTTTCCGAGATCGATCTCGAGATCGCGCGCGGTGAAAAAGTCGGTTTGATCGGCGCCAACGGCGCGGGAAAATCCACGCTGCTTAAAGCGATCTGCGGAATTCTGTATCCGACGCGTGGAGAGGTCAGCACTACCGGCAAGATCGTTCCGTTGCTGGAGCTGGGAGCGGGTTTCGATCCCGAGCTTCCGGTCGTCGAGAACATCATTCTTTACGGCGTACTGCTGGGTTCGTCGCGCAAGGCGATGATCGAGAAGGTGCCGAGCGTGCTGAAGTTCGCCGAACTCGAAGAGTACGGATCGGTACCGGTCAAGGTGCTCTCGTCGGGCATGGCGGCCCGGCTGGGATTTGCGATCGCCACCGACGTGCAGCCGGACATCCTGATTCTTGATGAGGTGCTCTCAATCGGCGACGAGCATTTCAAGCAGAAGTGCCGGCGGCGGCTCGATCAATTTTGGCAAGAGCACGTGACCGTCATCGTCGTCTCCCACGAATTGGAGTTCATCCGGCAGGCCTGCGACCGGGCGATCTGGCTGGAGAAGGGCCGCCTCGCCTTCGACGGTCCCGCGCGCGAGACAGTTGCGCGCTACCTGTCGTCCATCGAACGGCAGGCGATGGAAGCGATCGCGAGTTTACGCTAACCTTACTCTAACGGGTGGGCCTGCTTGCCATGCAAACGGCCGCAGCCCGGCGAACGTTATGCTTCCATGAAACACGGCCTCATGAGGCGCGCGGCCTTTGTCGCAGCCATCGTTTTCGCGCTACCGGGCAGCCTTATGGCGGCCCCACAGGGGCTCGCCTCGGGCGACCTGCTGCAGAGCTACGAACTGCTGACGACGACCTATTATTCGAAGGTCGACGTCCAGGCGATGCTCGATGGAGCGCGCAAAGCGCTCAACGCAGAGGTGCAAAAGCACGGCGCGGACCCGTCGCTCCCTGCGCTGCGCGCGCGGACCGGCGCGGCCGAAAACGTCTCCCAAATCGCCGACGAAATCGTTCGCGCGCAAAACGCATCGCACGAGCCTGAGACGAGCCTCACCTACGCCGCCATTCGCGGCATGGCGGGCGCTCTGGGCGATCAGTATACGGCGTTTTTCACGCCGGACGAATATCAAAAATTTAACCAGGCGCTCGACCCGGAGAAAATCTCCGGTATCGGCGTCTTGATCGAACCCGATCCCGCGACCAAATACATTCGCGCGTTTTACGTCGTGCCGGGCACACCGGCCGATCGCGCGGGAATTCAATCCGGCGACGATTTTCTTTCCGTCAACGGCACATCGACGCAAGGCTTGAAGCAAGAGGACGCCGTTAAATTGCTGCGTGGCGCGTCCGGTACCGTCGTGCGTCTGCAACTGCAGCGCAACGGCGCTTCGGCCGGGACTATCTCGGTAACGCGAAGCGACGTGCAGCCGCCGACCGTGATCTATAAGATGCTGGCCGATCACATCGGCTATGTCGCGGTCCTCACGTTTGGCCGCGACACTCCCGATCAGTTCGGTATGGCGCTCAACCGTTTGAACGACCAAGGCGTGCGCGGCTACGTGCTCGACCTGCGCAACAACGGCGGCGGCTACGTAAACTCGGCGCTCGACATCAGCTCGAAGTTCATCAACAACGACCCGCTGCTTACCGTCGAAGAGCTTGGCGGCAAGCGCGTCTATACCGTTCAGGCTCCGCAAACCGCCTTGCCGCCCAAACCCATGACGATTCTCGTCAACCGCTATACCGCATCAGCTTCGGAAATAACTGCGGGGGCGTTGCAAGACGACGGAATCGGCGTGCTTGTCGGCGAGAAAACCTTTGGCAAAGGCGTGATGCAGTCGCTCACGCAGCTCCCCGACGGTGCCGCGATCAAGATCACGACCGCCCACTATCTCACGCCCAAGAATCACGACATCAACCTCAAGGGCATTATACCGGACTTTGCGGTGACCGAAAATCAGGGAGCGCGCTTCGGTGATACGACCAACGACGCGCAGCTGCAAGCCGCAATCGCGATTCTCACGAAGAAAATAGCCGTCTCTAACTAGAGCTGACGGCCGCGTCGAGCTCCGCGAGATAGCCATCGCGCGTCGCCTCATCAATGAACGACGCGACGAATGAATTGCGCGCCAGCGTAACGAGGTCGTCGCCGGTGAGTGAAAGTGCCGCCGCGGCCTGCCGGTAATTATCCGCGATATAGGCGCCGAAGTATCCGGGATCGTCGGAGTTGCAGGTCACGGTCAGACCGGCTTCGAGCATGTGCTTGAGCGGATGCGCAGCCAGCGACGGCACGACGTGCAGCCGCGTGTTCGAGATCGGACAGACCGTAAGCGGCACGTGCTGGCGGCGCAGGCGATCGACGAGCGCTGGATCCTCCATGCTGCGCACGCCGTGATCGATCCGCGAGACCTTCAGCACGTCCAGCGCCTCCCAGACGTACTCGGGCGGTCCTTCTTGACCCGCGTGCGCCACTGTGAGAAAACCCTGAGCGCGAGCGCGATCGAAGACGGCTCGAAACTTTGACGGCGGATTGTCGACCTCGGCTGAAGCCAGGCCCACGGCGACGATGCGATCTTGGAAGGGCAGCGCGCTTTCGTACGTTTGCATTGCGGCCTGCACCGAGACTTCGCGGAAACACATGATGAGCTGCGACGTGATGCCGATGTCGCGCTTGGCGTCTTGGAGTGCCGACCAGATGCCGTCGATCACGGTTTGGAACGCTATACCGCGCCCGGTGTGGGTTTGCGGGTCAAAGAAGATTTCGGCATGGCGCACGCCCTGTGACTTCGCCTTGCGCAGATACGCGGTCGTTAAATCGTAGTAATCCCGCTCGACGCGCAGCACCGAAATGCCCTGGTAATAAACTTTAAGGAACGATTCCAGGTCGGTAAACTTGTAAGCGGCCCGTAGTGCCGCGACGTCGGGAAACGGCAGCTCCATTTGGTTGCGCTCGGCTATCGCGAAGATCAGTTCGGGCTCAAAAGTCCCTTCGATATGTACGTGAAGCTCGGCCTTTGGTAACGTTACCGCGTCGATCATGGCGAGTGGTTCCGGCATGCCCGGTGATCTCCGCTCGGGCCCCGGAAAGCTGGAGGCGCGGCGCGCCGTTATGGACAAGCTAGCGATGAAGGCCGGGGGCGATTAGCTCAGCTGGTAGAGCGCTTGCTTTACACGCAAGATGTCGGCGGTTCGAGCCCGTCATCGCCCATTTGAGAAATATGCTGCAAGCGAAAGAGCTGGTAACGACCGAGATCGCGGACGGCATCGCGATAGTGACGATGCGCCGTCCCGAGAAGCGCAACGCGCTTTCGCTCGAGGTGATGCGCGAGCTGCTGCGCGCGTTTTCCGCGATCGGCGAAAGCGGCGACGTCGGCGCAGCCATCTTGGCGGGCGACGGTCCCGCTTTTAGCGCGGGGCACGATCTGCGCGAGCTGCGCGAGCGCGACGTGGCGGCGTACCGCGAAATTTTCGATGCGTGCGTCGAGCTCATGGAAGAGATGCAGCGCATTCCGCAGCCCGTGATTGCCGAGGTGGCGACGATCGCGACCGCGGCCGGCTGTCAACTCGTCGCGTCCTGCGACCTGGCGGTAGCGTCGACGGACGCGAAGTTCGCGACGCCGGGGGTGCGCATCGGACTGTTCTGCACGACGCCGATGGTGGCGCTGACCCGCGCGATCGGACGCAAGCGCGCGATGGAGATGCTGCTGACCGGTGACTTCATCGACGCAGCGACTGCGGCCGAGTGGGGGCTCGTGAACCGCGCGGTCGCCCCGGACCGGTTGCGGACCGAGACACTAGCACTGGCAGAAAAGATCTGCGAGTCGAGCCGGATGGTCATTGCCCTCGGAAAGACGGCCTTTTACGCGCAGTATGGCTTGGACCAGCACGACGCATACGGCTACGCTAAGGAAGTGATGACCATGAACGCGTTGGCCGCCGATGCTCAGGAAGGGATGGCGGCCTTCCTGGAAAGGCGCCCACCGCGCTGGGGATCCCCGCCCGAAAAAAAATCTGTGGATGACGGCAGGGGCGATACCGCGCGCGCGGAATCGTGATTCCTCTCCCGTGCGGGCTCGTGGGCCCCGCCGGTGCAGAATGTAAAAGCGTCGCCCACACCCGGTATGCGGGCAACCGCATACGCGACGACAGTGAGGGCTCGCTTTTGGCGGGCCTTCCTGTTTTTTGAAGCGAATGCGCGCAAGCGTGAACCGGCTCGATCCGCGAACGCGCTTTGCGGCCTTCATCCTTTTGATTGCTCTGCTCGCTTGCGCGGTAGTGGCGTTCGAACGCGCGCGCATCGAGTCGGCTACGCGCCGGGTCGAGTTGACGATGGACTACAACGACTTTCTTTCGCTGGCGCGTTCGTACAATTACAATCCCGCGGATTTCTTGGTCGAGATGCGCCGAGCAGGCTTAACGTCGCTCGCGCTGACCGAAGAGCTCGGATCGAACGTGGGCAGTTCGAACAACGCGATCGCGCTTCCGGGCTCGGCCCTCGCGGCCCAGGCGCACGTGGGCGGGATCGCCGATCCGACGCTGCTGGCGCTGGTGCGCGCCGGAAAAGTCCGCGCCGATGAAGTCTACCTGCTGGTTTTCGACACGCCGAGCTACCTGCGGTACCGGCTGCAGCTCCCGCTGCATTTCGAAACGAAAAGCATCCGCGTCTTACACGCCGTCAAACCATACGTTATCGCGCTTCGCTCGCAGATCGACTATTTCAATACGACCGGCCTCGGCATTCCTTCCGATCAAATCGCGCTCGCGCGACATCTGAACCTGCTCGTCGACCCGCGCTTTCAAAACGACGAACGTTTCAGTCTGCCGCAGATTCAGCGCGAGTTTGCCTACAGCGGCGCCGGCAGCCGGTTGGCGACGGTCGTATTCTTCGGGCTGCGCAATCAAGTGATGGGATTTCCCGACCACGTGAAAGACATGGCGCAGCTCTTTGGCGAGAAGCGCTACCGCGCGCTCAACTTCGGCGAGATTGAAACCTACGACTCCAGCCAAGTGCAGAAGGGAAGCAGCGAGCTCGCGTCGCTCATCCCGGGCCGTACCGTGCGCGTTGAGGCGATCAACAAAGTCGAGCTCGACAAACTCGCGCTGCCTGAGATCGTCGCGCGTTACGAACTGGGCGTGCGCGAACGTAACGTGCGCGTGGTCTATCTGCGTCCGGTCGCCCACCAATACAACGGCCTCTCGATCGAAAAGACCAACGTCGAAATGGTTCGTGAAATTGCGAGCGACTTGGCCGCGCGCGGGTTCAAACCGGGGCGCGCCGCGCCGATCCCGCTCTATCGCGGGAACAGCCGCATCCTGGTCGGAATGGCCGCGCTTGCCGTCCCGTCGATCTTCTTGCTGCTGCTGGGCTTTTACGGATGGTACCGGCCGCTTTGGGCGATCTTGGCGTACGGGGCTACGGTCCTGCTCTATCTCGGCGGTATCGCTTCGCATCACGACTTGCTCGCGCGCTCGATCATCGCGCTAAGCGGCGCGCTGCTCTTCGCAGCCGCCGGGTTCTCGGTTTTAAGCCGCGCGTTTCTGCAAGCCCCGGCTGCGACGGCGGGACGGCAGATCCGCCGCAGTTTGGCGTGGACGCTGATCGCAACGGGCATCACGCTGCTGGGGGCGCTCGTTGTCATCGGCGTGATGAGTTCGCCGCTGGTCATGGAAGAAGTCGAACCGTTCCGCGGCGTGAAGCTGCTGCTCGCGCTGCCGCCGCTGATCGCGCTGGCGCTCTACCTTTTCACCGACAAGTTCGATCCCCAGCGCCGGGACGGGCGCGAAACGCTGACGGAGCCCGTTCGCATCTATCAGCTCGCCGCCGCCGCCATCGTCCTTGGAGTCGGAGCACTGGTGCTGCTGCGCAGCGGCAATCAGAGCGACATCTCGCCGTCGTCGTTCGAGCTGGCGCTGCGACACAACCTGACGTCGCTGCTTGCGGTCCGTCCACGCTTCAAAGAATTCCTGATCGGATTTCCGGCCCTGATGCTGATGCCGGCGCTCCGCATTCCGCACCGGCGTTGGCTGGGCGTGCTGCTGGCGCTCGCGATCGGCATCGGGCTGGGCGACGTCATCGACACGTTCTCGCATCTGCACACCGAACTGCTCGTCTCGGTGCTGCGCATTTTCAACGGATTCGTTATCGGCGCGGTCGTGGGTATCGCCGCCATCCTCATCTATCGCGCGTTTGCATTCCGCCGCTAACCGTCGTGCGGCTGTTACTGAGCGGATACTATGGGTTTGGAAACCTCGGCGATGAAGCGTTGCTGGCCGTCATCGTCGCTCAACTGCGCACGCGCCATCCGTACGCCGAGATCGACGTCTTGAGCGCCAAGCCCGAAGTGACGGCTCACGAATTGCGCGTCGACGCGACCCCGCGCTGGGACTCCAAAGCCGTGCGCGCATCGATCGAGCGCGCAGACGTCGTGCTCTCGGGCGGCGGGGGATTGCTGCAAAACGCAACCAGCCTGCGCAGCCTCATCTACTACACCGGCATCATTCGCGCGGCCGTGCGCGCGCGGCGCACGACGATGATCTTCGCTCAGTCGATCGGCCCGCTCGACTTTTGGGGAAGAACCGTCGTGCGCGAAACGTGCAAGGGCGTTGCGGGCGCGACCGTCCGCGACGATCGTTCGCGCGAGCTGCTGAGCTCGCTTCTGCCGGACGTTCGGGTGGAGCGGACTGCCGATCCGGCGTTTCTCTTCGAAACGCCTGAGGCTTCGGACGACTTTGCCTCGGATGGATTGGGACCGCAGAGCGATCCGCTCGCGATTATCAGCGTGCGTAAAGCCAACGGATTGAAAGATCGCATCGACGTGCTCGCGCGAGCGGTCGATCGCTTGAGCGAACAGCACGGGCTGCGCGTCGCTTTCCTGCCACTGGGCGGCGCATCCGATGCAGAGGTGTCGACGACGATCATTCGCAAGTGCCGCACGCCCGCGGTGCTGCTGCCCGAAGCCTCGCTCGGCCGCGCTGCAAACATTATTCGCCGCGCCAAAGTCTTGATCGGCATGCGGCTGCATTCGCTGATTCTGGCGGCTCGCCAGGGCGTTCCGTTTCTGGCGATTCCCTACGATCCGAAAGTCACGGCTTTTTGCGCGGATCTGGCCTATCCGCTGCCGCCGCTTTTTTCGCTGGAGACCGCGGAGCCTAAACCGGCTCCCGAAGCGATCGATGCGGCGATCGACGATTTGTGGAACAGGCGCGATTGGATCCGCGAATATTTGCTCGCCGCACGCGAGCCGCTGGAGCGATTAGCGCTGCGCAACTTTGAAGTGCTCGACGAGTTCATCGCGCAGGGGCCGCGGCGTGAGTAATCCGCCCGAACGCGATTATCGCGAGACGCTGAACCTGCCCAAGACCGATTTTCCGATGAAGGCCGATCTGCCGAAGCGGGAACCCGACCGCGTCGCTTGGTGGGAAGAGCGGCGCACCTATGAGCGGCGGCTCGAACGCAACGCGCGCAATGCGCCGTGGATCTTGCACGACGGGCCGCCGTACGCAAACGGCGAGCTGCATATGGGCCACTTCCTGAACATGGTCCTGAAAGATATCTTCGTGAAGATCGCGCTGCTCGATTCGCGCTGGGCGAAGTTCGTGCCGGGGTGGGACATGCACGGCTTGCCGATCGAACTCGAGACGCTCAAACATTTGAAGATCAAAGACTTTCACGACGTCGATCCCGTCGAGCTACGCGAGAAATGCAAAGAGCGCGCGCTCTATTGGCTCGACCGCCAACGCTCGGTGCGCATGCGCATGGGAAACTTCGGCGACTGGCAACATCCGTACCGCACGATCGATCCCGAATTCGAAGTGACGATCGTCGAAACGCTGGGGACGCTCGCGTCGAAAAACCAGATCTACAAGGGCCTGCGCTCGACACTCTGGTGCATTCACGACGAAACCGCGCTCGCCGAAGCGGAGATCGAATACAAACCGCGGGTCTCGCCGTCGGTCACGGTACGCTTCACGGCCAACGATGCGCAACGGGACGCGCTTCTCATCGTCATGGTGGCCTCTAGTGTCATGGTGAGCCTGTCGAACCACCCCGAGCAACGCACCGAAGGTGCGGCAGTCGAGGGGCCACCGAAAGTTTCCATCCTCATCTGGACCACGACGCCGTGGACGCTGCCGGCAAATGCGGCGATCGCGCTGCGCCCGGATGCGGAATATGGTTTGTACGCGGTCGGCGATGAAGCGGTGATCGTTGCAGATGCGCTCGCGGAAAAAACGTTAGGCGATCGCTTTGCAGGCGCCCGCAGAATCGGCGGCGCGAAGGGAAGCGCGTTAGAAGGGCTCACCGTCCGTCATCCGTTCATGGATCGCGACGCGCCGATCGTGCTGGCGGATTACGTCGACATGGAAACCGGCACCGGCGCGGTGCATACGGCGCCCGGCCACGGAGCCGACGACTTTGAAACCGGCGTGAAATACAATCTGCCGATCGTCAACCCGGTCGACTCGCGCGGTATCTTTATGGCCGAAGCAGGACCGTACGCCGGCATGCACATTTGGAAAGCCAACCCGAAGATTGTCGAAGACTTGCGGGCAAGCGGTGCGCTTTGGGATTATGCCGACTTCGAACACAGCTATCCGCACTGCTGGCGCTGTCACAACCCAGTGATTTTCCGGGCGACCGCGCAGTGGTTCATCGCAATGGATCAAAACCGGTTGCGGGCGCGCACCATCGAAAACATCCGCAGCGTCCAATGGACGCCGGCCTGGGGGCAAGAGCGCATCGCGCAGATGCTCGAGACGCATCCGGAGTGGTGCATCTCGCGACAGCGCACGTGGGGAACGCCAATTCCCGCGGTGGTTTGCAAAGCATGTGGCGAGTCGATCCTCGATCCGGAAGTCGCACGCGTAACCGCCGGCGTCTTTCGCGAACGCGGCGCCAACGCGTGGTGGAGCGACCCGGTCGACCGTTTTCTGCCGCCGAACTTTGCCTGCTCCAAGTGCCGCGGCACGAGCTTCGAAAAAGAAAAGAACATCGTAGACATCTGGTTCGAATCGGGCGTCACACATTTGGCGGTGCTGGGCAAGAACGGCTTGCCCTGGCCCTCCGACCTCGTTCTTGAAGGCGGCGATCAGTATCGCGGCTGGTTCCGCAGTTCGATCGTGACGGCGACGGCGGTCAAAGGCGCGCCGCCTTATAAACACGTGGTAAAGAACGGTTGGGTGAACGACGAGAGCGGCCGTCCGATGAGCAAGTCGCTCGGCACCGGCATCGATGCGCAAGAGGCGATGCAAAAATGGGGTGCAGACGTGCTGCGTCTGTGGGCGGCTTCGGTGGAATTCGTCGACGACGTGCGCTTCGGACCGCACGTGATCGAACAAGTCAGCCGCGTCTACCGCAATATCCGCAACCGCCTTCGGTTCATGGTGAGCAACCTCGGCGACATGGCTCCGGCCGACCTCGTAGCGCGCGAGAACATGGAGCCGTTCGACGCGCTGGCGTGCGAACAAGTCGATCGCTGGACGGTCACGGTCCTTGAATCGTTGCGCGACTACGATTTGCACGGCGCCTATTTGGAGATCGTGCGTTTCGAAGGCGACGATCTGTCGAGTTTTTATTTCGACGCGCTAAAAGACCGGCTCTATTCGAGCGCCGCCGGAGCATCGCGCCGGCGCAGCGCGCAGAGCGCGCTTTTCTACATCTTGCAACGGGTGCTGACGGTGCTGGCTCCGTTGCTTTCGTTTACGGCCGAAGAAGCGTGGCAGGCAATTCCGCCGGAACTGCGCCGCAGCGACAGTGTCTTCGATCTCTCGTTCGAATCACGCCGTCCCGCCGGCGAGAGCTCCGCAGCATTGTGGCAGCTCCTCAAAGAGTTGCGCCAGCAAGTGGCCGCTAACGAATCGCCGCGCGACTTTGAGACCGACGCGGGCAGCGTGGTGGTTCCCGAATCGATGTTGAACGACGTGACCGCGCTGGGCGATGGATTGCGGGAAGCGCTCGTGGTTTCGCAGGTCGAACGCATTGTGGGCGATGGTGAGGAGCGCCGCGTCTACCTCCAGCCGGCCAGCGGCTCGAAATGCAAACGCTGCTGGAAATACTTACCGCTCGGAAACGATCCGGCGCATCCGTCGCTCTGCGCCCCGTGCGCGGAGATCGTGACCGCTCTGCCATAGCGTCGGGCGTTGCTGCCGTTGTCATCCTGAGTAGAGTTTGCATCGCAAACTCGTAGTCGAAGGACGAAGGACGAAGGGCGGCCGAGCGTAGTCGAGGCCCGCGCGAATGCGAACCATGACACTAGTGAAGCGTCTGGACAAACTCCGCAACGTCGTGAAGATCGCGCGGTGTCATCTTCCATCGCGGCATAACCGGATTGAGCGTCTTGCCTTGGTTGTCGACGCCCGTGGAAATCGCGCGTTCCAAACTGAGGAGCGTGTAGGCCGGCTTGACGGCCGCAAGCGCTTTGCGGCGCAGGTCTGCGCTGACGGCTCCGCCGGGCAGATGCACGCCGCCGGCGCCGTCGGCGCCGTGGCAGGCGGCGCAGGATGTGCGCAGTGGCGGGCGCTGTGCGTTGATGCGAAATCCTTGGCTGTCCTTGCCGGTGAGGAAAATTATGCGCCCATTGGCGACGGCGCTGACTTTCGCCGCAGTTGCCGCACGCTGGGTGCTTGCCGAATTATTCGCGCACGCGTTGAGCGCGGCCAAAGCGAGAAGCAGGGGAACGAATTTTTGCACGATGTACCTCCGCAACTGAATGATGCTTATAGCCGATGCTGAGCCCCTCGGCTCGGGCGCTTCGCGCCCTGCTCGGGGTCCTTCGGCAAGCTCAGGATGACAATTAGCCAAAGCGAACCGAGAGCATGGAAATGGATCCGCCATCCATTCCCGTGACGGGAAATGAAACCTCATCAGCAGCACCCCGCATGCCGGCTATATAAAGAAGCGGCAGATAATGGTCGGGTGTGGGCGCCGAAAGCAACGCGTCGCGCCCGAGCGATTCGTAGTCGACCAGCGGCGTCATATCGTCCGAAGCCAGCAGCTCGCGAACGCGTGCGTCGAACCGTACCGCCCAATCGAACGGCTCGGCGGGATGGCGGCCCCAGGCGTAGGCGTGCAAGTTATGCACGACGTTTCCGCTGCCGATCACCAGGACGTTCTCATCGCGCAGCGGGGCGAGCAGCTTGCCCGTTTCGAAATGAAATTCCGGCGGCTTGGTTTCATCGATGCTCAGCTGCACGACCGGCACGTCGGCTTCAGGAAAGACGTGCGCGAGCACCGACCAGGCGCCGTGATCGAGTCCCCACTGCTGATCGATGCCGGCGTCGAGCGGTTCGAGCAGTTCGCGTACGCGCATGGCGAGCGCCGGATCGCCGGGCGCCGGATACGAGAACTCAAAGAGCTCGCGCGGAAAGCCGCCGAAATCGTGAATGGTACGGGGCGCCGCCATCCCTGTGAGCGCCGTGTACGGAGCATACCAATGTGCCGAAACGCAAAGAATCGCTTTCGGACGCGGCACCTCCGCGCCGACATCGCTCCACGCCCGCGTGTACCCGTTTTGCGCGAGCGCGTTCATCGGGTTGCCGTGCCCGAAAAAGATCGCTGGCATGGTCATCGTTGCAGAACGCTATCGCGAAACTTTTGCCAGCTCCCTGCTTCGATCGCGGCGCGGGCATCGCGCATAAGGTCGTTGAGTACGTACACGTTATGGTATGAAAGCAAGCGAGGGCCAAGCATCTCATTCGAGCGGAAAAGATGCGCCAGATACGCGCGCGTGAACGTTTTGCAGACGAAACAGGCGCACTGCGCGTCAAGCGGCGTGAAATCGCGCACGTAAGCGGCGTTGCGGATGGCGAATTCGCCGGTGCGGGTCATCGCGCGGCCCGTGCGGCCGCAGCGTGTCGGGTAGACGCAGTCGAACATGTCGATGCCGCAATCGACCGCGGTGATCACGTCGCGCACCGTGCCGACGCCCATGAGATAGCGCGGCTTGTGCTCCGGCAGCAGATCGGCGCAATAGCGCGCAAGGTCGTACATCTCCGCGCGCGACTCGCCGACCGAGAGTCCGCCAATCGCGTAGCCCGGAAAATCGAGTGCGACGATCGCTTGCGCGCTTTGCTCGCGCAACTTGCGATCTAGGCCGCCTTGCATGATCGCGAAGACCGCCGTTTGGTCGCGGCTGCGTGCGCGCGCGCTGCGTTCGGCCCACGCGGTGGTCAGTTCCACAGATCGCCGCAGCGTTTCGGGCTCGGCCGGCAGCTGCACGCAGACGTCGAGCACCATGGCAACGTCAACTCCGATCGCTTCTTGAAACGAGATCACGTTTTCCGGCGTAAACCGCAGGCGGCTGCCGTCGAGGTGCGACGCGAAGGTCACGCCCTCGTCGTCGAGTTCGCGCAGTGCTTGCAAGCTGAAGACTTGGAAGCCGCCGCTATCGGTGAGGATCGGGCCGTCCCACGCCATGAATTCGTGCAGACCGCCCGCACCAGCGAGCACATCCAACCCGGGACGAAGCCACAAGTGGTACGTGTTCGCGAGAATGATCTGTGAATGCGCCGCGCGCAGGTCGTCCGGCGTCAGTCCCTTCACCGTTCCCGCCGTGCCGACCGGCATGAACGCGGGCGTTTCGACCGTGCCGTGCGTTAGCTGCAGCGAACCGCGCCGTGCATTGCCGTCGGTTTTCTTCAGTGTGAAGTCCCCTCGGCTGGGTCGCTGCGCTCTCTGCTCGGGGTCCTTCGACCCCGGCTCAGGACTCGACAAGCTCACGATGACACTATTATCACGATGACACTATTATAACGATGACAAGATGCGTTTAGCGTCTTCGTACTCGGGTGGCGGCGCGGCTTCGAACTGGATGGCTTCGCGCGTTCGCGGATGCAAAAAACCTAGCCGCCACGCGTGCAGCGCTTGGCCGGGAAGATCGAAGCGCGGATCGTTTCGCCCGTAGACGTGATCGTTGATCAGCGGATGGCCGAGCGCGGCCATGTGCACGCGAATTTGGTGCGTGCGTCCGGTTTCCAGACGGAAGACCAGCTCGGCGGCGTCGTGCAAGCGTTCGCGGATGGCGTAGTGCGTGACGGCGGGCTTGCCGCCGGAAGTGATGGCGTATTTCAGCCGGTTGTGCGGGTCGCGGCCGATCGCGCCGTTGATCGTGCCCTTCGGCTGCGCCGGAATACCGGCCGTCAACCCGAGGTATTCGCGTGAGATATGACGCGTCTTCATGCCTTTGGAAAGAAAACTCAGCGCATCGGCGTTTTTCGCGACGAGCAGCAAGCCGGAGGTATCGCGATCGAGCCGGTGTACCAATCCGGGACGCAGTGCATCACCAGGAAGCGACCCCACGTGTCCGAGGATCGCGTTGACGAGCGTTCCGCTGGTAGCGCCGTGCGCGGGATGCGTGACCATGCCCGCGGGTTTGTCGATAACGATGACGTCGTCGTCTTCATAAACGATCGGAACGTCGATCGCTTCGGCTTCAACAACGAGCGGCGAACGCGGCTTCACCTCGCACTCGATCGTCTCGCCTTCCGATAGAACGTAGCTCCCTTTTACCGCCTCGCCGTTCACGCGCAGATCGCCGATAGCTGCGGCTTGCGCTACGAGCGAACGTGGAAATCCGGCGCGGTGCGCGACGACGAGATCGGCGCGCTTCCCGGCGTCTTCAGCTGCGACGGCGAGTCGCAAGGCTTGAGAGGATCAGTAAAATGACGCCGATCGTAATGCAGGTGTCGGCGACGTCGAAGATGTTGGGCCAGATCTTGTAAAAGTCGATGAAATCGATCACGTAGCGGTAATGCAGGCGGTCGATGATGTTGCCGATCGCGCCGCCGAGGATCATGCCGAAGGCGATGCGCACCGTCTGCGAGGTGCGCGCTTGATCGCGAAACGAAAACCAAAAGATCGCAAGCACGACGGCCGCCATCGCGATGAGCAGTACGGGCGAATCGCCGAAAAGCCCAAATGCGCCGTGCTGGTTTTGCTCGTAGGTCCAGCGCAGCAAGCTCGGAATAACCAGCCGGCTCTCGCCCGGCATGAAGTGCGTCGCGATGTAGCGTTTGCTGAGCTGATCCGCCGCGACGACGAGCGCCGCGACCAGGAACAGTTGCAGCGAATCAGATCTTTGGCGTCGGAACATATTGGGCCATGAAACCCTGAACGCGCAAGAACGAATCGGTGACCAGAACGATACCGACGAGGATCATAAAAGCGCCGGCCGTTACTTCGATTGCCGGCAGGAAGCGTTTGATGCGGTTGAGTGCCGGGAGAACCGCACCGAATGCGACCGCCATCGCGAAGAACGGCAGTGCCAATCCCATCGAATAGATGAAGAGCAGCGACGCGCCCTGGGCCGCGCCGCCCGCTTGCGATGCGATTGCGAGAATCGCAGCCAGAATCGGGCCGATGCAAGGCGACCATCCCGCGGCGAATGCGATTCCGACGACTCCGGATCCGTACAGCGACCGGTTGGCCTGCTGCAGATGGAAGCGCTTATCCATCGCCAAGAACTTCAAACGAAAAACGCCCATCATCTGCAGTCCAAGCAAGATGATGATTGCGCCGCCGATTTGAGCGATCAGGACGCGATTGGATTTGAGCACGCCGCCGATCGCGCTAGCCGATGCGCCCAACGTGACGAAAACGATCGTGAAACCGATGATAAACGCGACCGCGTGCGCGATGACGCGAGCTCGCGCCGGAGCAGCCATGCTGCCTTGCAGTTCCTCCAGCGTAGAACCGGTGAGAAACGAAAGATACGCCGGAACCAGCGGAAGGACGCAGGGAGAAACGAAGGAAACGAGGCCCGCCAGGAACGCAATCCCGGCCCCGACGTGCGTGGTCACGCAAGCTTCATTTGACAGGACCGCTCTTGAATCATTGGTTCACGTATCCCAACATCGATCCGATCGCCATTCATATCTGGCGCATCAGCATCCATTGGTACGGCATATCCTATTTGATCGGGTTCGCGGCGGTCTATCTTTGGATGAGCCGCCCGGCAGGCATGCGCCGCCTGGGTTTGACTCGCGATCAGATTCAGGATTTTCTCGTGTACGCGTTGGTGGGCGTCCTGGTCGGCGGCCGGACGTTCTTCGTGATCAACGATATCATCAGCAAGCACAATCTTTCGACTTATCTCAGCAATCCCATCAATTTCATCGCGATTTGGAACGGCGGCATGGCCTTCCACGGCGCGATGATCGCGACCATCTTCGCAACCGTTCTTTTTTTGCGCAAGCATCCCGGACTGACGTTCAGCGTGCTGGGGGACGAAATGGTCGTCCTCTTGCCGGTCGGCATCACCCTGACGCGCTTCGTCAATTTCATCAACGACGAACTGTGGGGCGACGTCTGCAAGCCGGATCGGCCATGGTGCATGATTCCCGGCAGCACCGCCGATTGGGGATCGCTCTATCGTCACCCCTCGCAACTTTACGAAGCCGCGCTTGACGCATTGACGCTGCCGATTTTGCTCTTCATCTATAAGCGGCGTCCGCCCGACGGCGTCGTCGCCTGGAGCTGGTTCACGCTCTACGGCATCACCCGTTCGATCGCCGAGATCTGGAGACAAGCGGATTTCTCGTGGCACGGCATTACCGGCGGCCAGTTCTATGCGCTTCCGATGATCGCTATCGGCGCCGTCATGGTGTATATATGCGCGCGCAAGGGGGTTCGGACCGAGGTAACTCCGGCCGCATGATCGCCGAGCGCTGGGCTCAGCTGCGGGCCGAAATTCCGGCGCACGTCGCGATCGTCGCCGTAACGAAGTTGCAGCCGGCGAGCGTGCTCGAAGAAGCGGTCGCCGCCGGCGTCGCGGACGTCGGCGAAAACTATCTGCAGGAGGCGCGCGCAAAATTCGCGGCCGCCGCCGGCCTGACTTGCACAAAGCATTTCATCGGACACGTGCAGAGCAACAAGGCCAAGGGGATCGTCGAGACGTTCGACGTGGTACAGAGCGTCGACCGGATCGAAGCGGGGCTCGCGCTCGCGAAGGCCGCGGCGGCCGCCGGGAAGCGGCTCCGGGTTCTCATCCAGCTGAATATTTCGCCCGGCCAACGGTTCGGCGTGCGTCCCGAGGAAGCGCCCGCACTGGCGCGCGCGCTGCGGCGCGAGGAGAGCCTGGCCGTGGACGGCGTCATGGCAATCGGCCCGCTTGGCGCGTCGAGTTCGGAGACGGCGCAAGCATTCGAGCTTGCAGCCGGCGTCTTCCAAGCCGTCGGCGGGACGGTGCTCTCGCTTGGAATGTCCGGTGATTGGCGCGAGGCGTTGCGCGCCGGCTCGACGATGGTGCGGCTAGGCAGCGCTTTATTCGGCCCGCGAGCCGCGCCCGCGCGGGTCTAGCAGTGGGCCCGTCGAAGCTAGAGCTAAAGTGAGGCTGACATGAGCATGTTTACCAGGATCGGCTCGTTCTTTTCGATGAGCGACGAAGATGACGACGTTTATGCTGAAGAAGGTGCGCGCAACGTCGTCCCGCTCAGCGGCGTCTCCCGTCGTGGCGGCACCGAAGTCAGCGTCTATGCGCCGCGCGCGTTCGGCGACGTTACGGAAATCGCCGATGCGCTGCGTAATCGCCAAGTCGTGATCGTCAATCTCCAAAACGCGGATCGCTCGCTGCTGCAGCGCGTGGTGGACTTTACCTCCGGCGTCGCATACACGATCGACGGCAAGATCCAAAAACTGGCCGAAGCGATTTACTTGATCGTCCCTGCGGGCGTTGTCGTCAACTCGCAAGGCTTGCGCGAGTCAATGATGGCCGATGGTTCCCTCGACTTTCTCTCCAATAGAGGATGAACATGCAAAGAATTACGCCAGTCGACATCCAGCATAAGACCTTCAAAAAGGCGCTGCAGGGATACGACCGCGCGGAAGTCGATCAGTTTTTGGACGAGGTCATCGAAACGCTGGAAGACGACGCGCAGCATCGCGCGGCGCTCGAAGCGGAGATCGCCGACCTCAAAGAGCGGATTAGCCATTTCAAGGCGATGGAAGAGTCGCTGCAAAATACGCTGCTGCTCGCGCAGCGCACCGCCGACGAAGTGAAGGCTTCGGCGCACAAAGAGGCCGACCTGATCAAAGAGCAAGCGCGCATCGCCGCGGAGCGCGAGATATCTACGTTTACGGAAGCCGCCGCCGACGCGCGGCGCGAACACCAGCGCGCCAACGAAGCGGCCGAGAAAGCCCGCAGCGAGCTCAGAAGCTTGTTGATGACGCACATCGCGCTGTTGGAAAGAACGCCCCCGCAAGCCAATGGCGAGACGCCGCAGGCGGCCGCCGAGCCCGCGCAGGCGCCGGAAAGCTCGGAAGCCGACCTGAGCGATACCAACCGCATCACCGTCTATTAGCACGATCGCGGTTCTGCCCGGCGACGGCATCGGTCCTGAAGTGACCGGCGCCGCACTGCGGGTTTTGCAAAAAGTGCGTCCCGATCTCGAGTGCGTGGAATCCGCCGTGGGCGGCGCGGCGCTGCGCGCCGGAAAGCCCGCGCTGCCCGAAGAGACGCGCGCACTCTGCGATCGGGCGGACGCGATCCTATTTGGCTCGGTCGGATTACCCGAATACGACGGCAAACCGCTGGGCGAACGCCCGGAGTACGCGCTCTTCCTGTTGCGGCGCGATTACGAACTCTACGCAAACCTGCGGCCGGTGCGCCTTTTGCGCGGACTCGAATCCGCGTCGAGTCTGAAGCCGGAGCTGCTCAAAGGTCTCGATCTGATCGTCGTGCGCGAATTGACCGGCGGCATCTATTTCGGAAAACCTAAAGAACAGCGCACCGGTAACGACGGCATTGAAGAAGCCGTCGACACGATGTTTTACCGCGCGCCGGAGATCGAGCGCATCGCGCGCGTCGCGTTCGACCTGGCGAGCAAGCGGCGGAAACTCGTCACATCGGTCGACAAGCAAAATATTTTGGAGACGTCGCGTCTGTGGCGGCGCGTCGTCGATCGCATCGCTCCGGAGTACCCCGGCATACGCGTCGCGCACTTGCTCGTGGATAATGCCGCGATGCAGCTCGTGCGGCGGCCCGCGGAATTCGACGTGCTGCTCACCGAAAATATGTTCGGCGATATTCTTTCCGACGAAGCGGCGATGCTGACCGGCTCGATTGGAAATTTACCGAGCGCGAGCCTCGGGACGAAAGGGACGCTTGGGAAGCAATTCGGTCTCTACGAACCGATCAGCGGCACGGCTCCGGATATTGCGGGGCGCGGGATTGCCAACCCGACGGCAGCGATTCTATCCGCGGCGATGCTGCTGCGGCACAGTTTGGCCGACGAAGCCGGCGCTGCGAAAATCGAAAACGCCGTCGAGCAGACGTTTGCGGGCGGCGCGCGGACGGCAGATCTGGCGAGCGCGAACGAAAAGGCTCTATCGAGCGCCGAGTTTACGGACCGCGTTCTAAACTTTTGCTGATTCGCTGAAGACGTCTTCGCCGAAGTAATTGCGGAACCGCACGTGCAGCGTCGCGTGCTTCCCGGGATTATTGGCCGTCCATGCCAGGCGCCAGCGCTTGAGCGCTTGATCCTCCATCCCCTGTTCGACGGGACCATCCATCTCGCTCATCAGCTCCGCATCGACGAAGAAATCGAGCGTCGCTCCTTTCACGTCGATCCCCGTTATGACGGGTTTGTACTGCGCTTTGAGCGGCTCGACCGCGCGGAGCTCTCGCGCCGCAGCGGCATCGGCTGCGCCGTGGGGCGCCGGCTGCGAACATCCGGCCAACATGAGCAGCGCGAGTAGTGCGCGAGCGGCTTTCATCTTCCGGTCATCTTTCGTTCACGCCCGCCGTCTACCATGCGGGCATGGATGGCATAGCGTGGGCGGCAAGCGCGATGACCGCCGCGCAAACGCGGCTGGAGATCGCCGCGCAGAACCTCGCCAACGGATCGACCGACGGGTTCCGGCGCACGCTCGCGCGCGGATCGCTGCAGGCTCGCGGCGTGCGCGTCGATCAAGTTCGCGATGACGAACAGGGCGCGCTGCGCCGTACCGGCAGGGCGCTCGACCGCGCTATTGTCGGTGAAGGCGCGTTCGTTCTGCGCGGAACCGACGGGCGCACGATCCGGACGCGCAGCGGCGCGTTCACGCGCGATCGCTTCGGCGCGTTGCGCGACGACGCCGGGCGAAAGTTGATGGCAACCTCGCTGGCACATGGCTCCTACGTGCGCAGCGGTTTCTTGGAAAGCTCCAACGTCGACGCGGTCGGTGAGATGGTCAACGTGCTCGAAGCCGAGCGTTCGTTCGAAACCGCGCAAAAAGTGTTGACCGCCATCGATCAGAGTTCGCAGCGCGCGAATTCGAAGATGTCGGAGTTCAAGTGAATCGCGCGCTGTATGCGGCCGCAACCGGAATGGCCGCGCAGCAGAAGAATTTGGAGATCGTCGCGGACAATTTGGCTAACGCCGACGTCGCGGGCTTCAAAGGGGCGGCCGAAACGTTTACCGACATCGCTTCACGCGGCGGGACGCTGGGTACCGCGCCCGCGGGCGCACACGTGATGTTCACGCAAGGCAAGCTCGAACGCAGCGGCGGTCCGTTCGATCTCGCGATCCAGGGGGCCGGATTCTTTGCCGTCGCCGACGGCGCCGGCCGTCTCACGTTTACGCGCAACGGCGAGTTTTCCCGCGCAGCGGACGGCTCGCTCCGAAATGCGCAAGGACGCCGTCTCCTCGGCACGCGCATTCCGGCCGATGCGATTTCGGCCAACGTCGCGCCCGACGGCACCGTGACTGCGCAAACCGCGGCCGGAGAGAAGAAGTGCGGACGCGTTCGTTTGGCGGAGTTTGCGTCGCCCGAGTATTTGGAATCCGCCGGCGGCACGCTCTTCTTCGAAACGAAGGCATCCGGAAAAGCGCGGTTTGTCGATCCCGGCAAGCACGGAGGCCCCGAGCTGAAGTTCGGGATGCTCGAACGGTCCAACGTTACGATCGTCGAGGCGATGATGCAGATTCTTGCTGCGCAGCGCGCGTACGAAGCCAACGCCAAAGGCGTACAAGCCGCCGACGAGATGATGCGCATCGCCGACAATCTGAGCCGTGATTGAAGGTTCGCTTCCGCAGCGGCAGATCGCGGCGCTCGCGCTCGAGCCGGTGCTGGAAGGCGTCTTGGCGCCGCTTGCGGAGGCGATGGGCGAATTCGGCGAACTCGTCGCCGAAGCGTGCGCGGAGAAGATCGCGTCGCGCATCTCGCCGTGAGCGCCCGCGAATCGCTAATCCGTTCGTATTTTCCGCTGGTGCGCAGCATCGCGCGCCGCATTCAGCGCATGGTGCCGGGAAGCGATCTCGATGACTTGATCGGCGACGGCTGCGTCGGTCTGATCCGCGCGGTCGATGCTTTCGATCCGCAGCGCGGTCCGGAGATGCGCGTCTACGTTTCGCGCGTGGTCGCCGGCACGATGCTGAACGGTCTGCGCCGGCTCGATCCGGTTTCCGAACGCGTTCGCCGCGAGGTGCGCGAAGCCGAACGCGAGCGTTACGCGCTCGCACTCGAGAGCGGCGTTATTCCGACGCAGAGTGAGATGGAGGTGCGCCGGCCTTCGCTGCGGCGCGCGGCGCTGCACGCCTACCGGTACGCGCCCCTATCGCTCGATTCGCCGCTGCCGGCCGACGAGTCGCTGCCGCCCGATTGGACGCAAGATCCCGCGCTGCTAGCCGGCCGGACTTTTCATCGCGAGTACATTCAGAACGCCCTCATGAAGCTGACGCGCCGCCAGCGCAGCGTCGTGACGCTCTACTATTATTCCAACAAGTCGCTCTACGAGATAGGGCGGGCGCTCGCCATTTCTCCGCAACGCGCGTCGCAGCTGCACGTGACCGCGCTGCGCAATCTACGAAAGGTGCTCGATGCTTCGGCCTTGGGTTGAGTCATCTTCGGTACCGGCGGCGCTGCCGTTTGCGCTGCACCCCGACGACGAACTCGAAACGCCCATATTACCGCGCGAACATCCGCGCTGGGTCCGGGACGCGCTGGCGATTTCTTCGCGCGCGCGGCGGTTGTTCGCGAACCTGCGTCCGGCTGCGATTTCCGTGCTCGGCTTTTGGGACCATCAGACGCGCGCCGTTACGATCGGCGGAAGAACGCTGGGCGTGGACTCAAGCGGCAGCTACTACGCCGTCCAATAGCACGGCGAGGCGCGCTGCGGCGCTCTTTGCGATCGCGGTGACTTCGGCGTGCGACGTGTCGGCGGCCGCGACGGAATTCGTGATCAGGCTCACCCCGAAAACTTCCATTCCGGCGGCACGGGCGGCGATGGTCTCGAGCACTGTCGACATGCCGGCGGCGTCGGCGCCGATCGTTCGAAGGTAGCGCGCTTCGGCCGCGGTTTCATAGTTCGGGCCGAGCAATCCGGCGTAGACGCCTTCGCGAAGATCCGCATCGACTTTCCGCGCGGCGTCGCGCAAGCGCGGACTATACGCATCGGTCATGTTCACGAACGGATCGTCGAGCTCGCTTCCGAGCAACGGATTAAGGCCGGTCAGATTGATGTGGTCCTTAATGAGCATGAGGTCGCCGGCGTGAAACTCTTCGTTGATCGCGCCCGCCGCGTTTGTGAGCAGCAGCTTCGTCGCTCCGTGCGTGCGCGCGAGCGCGACGGATCGTGTGATCTCCGGCGCGGTGAATCCTTGATACCCGTGAACGCGCCCGGCGAACGCCAAGACGCGCTTTCCGTGCCATTCACCCGCGACCGCTTCGCCCATGTGCCCGGCAAGCTTGGCGACGGGCAATTTCAGCTCGCTAAAGGGAATGCGTCCGCCCTCCGACCATGCCGGAATTGCGCCGCTCGCCAAAATCTCCGAGAGCCCGCTTCCAAGGACGAGCGCGAGATCGATATCGCCGATCTTCATTGAATCAAATCCTCACCAGTCATCGCGGCCGGTACGGGCAATCCCGCTAAGTGCAGCAGCGTCGGCGCGATGTCGCCCAACTTTCCGCCGCTCTTCAGGGTGCATCTGAAATCTTTCGCCACGAGAACAAACGGCACGAGGTTGGTCGTGTGCGCCGTCAAAGGGTTTCCCTGCGGATCGATTTTCTCTTCCGCATTGCCGTGATCGGCGGTGATCGCCAGCAAGCCGCCCGCTTTCAGCGTCGCGTGCGCGAGCTCGCCCAAACACGCGTCGAGCACTTCGACGGCCTCAACGGTGGGCGCCCATTTTCCGGTATGCCCGACCATGTCCGCGTTTGCGTAATTCATCACGATGACATCGTAGATGCCGGCGTCGATCGACTCGACGGCAAATTGTGTGATCTCCGGCGCGCGCATAGCCGGCTCGAGATCGTAGGTGGCGACGCTGCGATCCGAGGGAATCAGTTTGCGATCCTCGTTTTCAAAGACGTCCTCGCGTCCGCCGTTGAAAAAGTAGGTGACGTGCGCGTACTTTTCCGTCTCGGCAAGGCGCAGCTGCCGCAGTCCTTGCCCCGAAACGATCTCGCCGAGCGTTTCGAATTGCGGGCGCGGGCCGAACAGTACCGGATTGGGAAAGGTTTCGTCATACTTCGTCATCGTTGCGAAGAGGAAGTCGTCATAACCGGCGCGGCTAAAAGCCACCGTGAGCTGTCGCGCGCGATCGGGACGGAAGTTGAAAAAGATGCACGCATCGCCGTTGCGCACCGGAAGGCCGCCGGCGATCGTCGTCGGCTTGACGAATTCGTCGTCCTCGCCGCGTGCGTAAGCCGCCGCCAGCGCAGCCTGTGCGGTCGGAGCATCGTATGGGGCGCGCGCGTGCGCAATGGCCTCGAAGGCTGCTTCGGTCCGCTCGGCGCGGTTGTCTCGATCCATTGCATAAAAGCGCCCGGTCACGGTTTTTATCGCCGATGGAGTTTTGAGCGACTCCATTTTGAGTTGCAGCGCGCCCAGATACAGTTCGGCCGATCGCGGCGGTACATCCCGTCCGTCGAGAAATGCGTGAACGGCGCAGCTCGCGCCGGCTGTGTGCGCCGCGTTCAGAAGCGCGAAAAGATGATCCAGCGAGCTGTGAACCTTTCCATCGGATACCAGGCCCATCAGGTGCAGCGTTCCGCCGCTGCGCTTGACGTGATCGATGCAGGCGTGCAGCGTCGCGTTCTTTGCGAACGCTCCGGAGCGGATCTCTTCGTCGATGATCGTTACGCCTTGCGCGACGACCCGCCCGCTTCCCATGTTGGTATGGCCGACTTCGCTGTTCCCCATGATGCCTTTGGGAAGGCCGACGTACTCCCCGGACGCGTTCAGCATCGTCCACGGATAGCGCTCGAGCAAAGCGCTCCACTCCGGTAATCGCGCGGCCGCAATCGCATTTCCGTGCGGATCGTCGCGGCAGCCCCACCCGTCGAGCACGCAAATGACGACCGGCCGAAACCTCACAAGTGTGTCATCCTGAGTAGCGCGCCACGGGCGCGCGTCTTCGAAGGGTGCGCGAGCATGTCATCCTTCGACAACGAGTTCGCAATGCGAACTCTACTCAGGATGACAGTAGTGCTCAACGCGACACGCTCGCTGCGTTCGCGCAGAGCCCGGCGAACGATTTAGGATCGAGCGATGCGCCGCCGACGAGGCCGCCGTCGATCTCCGGCTGCGCCGTGTAATCGGCGATGTTTTCGGAATTGACGCTTCCGCCGTAAAGAATCGGGGTTTCGCGCAGTCCCGGCACGCAGGCGCGCATCGCGGCCATGACCGCGTTCGCTTCGGCGGGATCGCAGCTGCGGCCCGTGCCGATAGCCCAGATTGGTTCGTACGCGAGCACGACGCGCGCGACGTCGGCTTCGCTTAACCCTTCGAGCGCGGCACGCGTTTGCAGCGTTACGTGCGCAAGCGTGTTCCCCGCGTCGCGCAATTCGAGCGTCTCGCCGACCGCGACGATCGGCGTGAGACCGCCGGCGAGCGCTGCGGCAGTTTTAAGCCGCACCGTTAGGTCGGTGTCGCCGAAATACTCGCGCCGCTCGGAGTGGCCGACGATGACGTACTGCACGCGGTGTTCGCGCAGCATCGGTGCGGAGACCGCGCCGGTGAACGCTCCGCTATTTTCCCAGTGCACATCTTGCGCGCCCAACTTCACACGCCCGGCGCTGAGCTTCGGAGAAACCGCGGCCAGCGCGGTGAACGGCGGACAGAGCACGATCTCGACGCGGTCGGGAACCGCGCGCACGAGCGGCAGAAACGCGTCGACGAATGCAGCGGCTTCGTTGGCCGTTTTGTGCATCTTCCAGTTGCCGGCGCAAATGAGCTGTCTCATGTTTCGAGCGCCTTTATCCCGGGCAGTTCCTTCCCCTCGAGAAATTCGAGTGCCGCGCCACCGCCAGTGCTCACGTGGGTGACTCTCTCCGCGAAGCCGAGTTCTTCGGCCGCTGCCGCGGCGTCGCCGCCGCCCACGACCGTGCGTGCGCCGCGCGCCGTCGCGCGCGCCATCGCCTCGCCGACCGCGCGCGTCCCTTCGCGGTAAGGCGCTTTTTCGTAGACGCCCATCGGCCCGTTGAAGACGACCGTGCGCGCCGCTTCGATGGTCTTCGCGTACGCCGCAGCAGTTTTCGGTCCGATGTCGAGAATCATCGCATCGCCGACGCCGGACAAGTCGACCGTGTGCGCGCCGGCATCGTCGTCAAACTTTGCCGAAACGACCGCGTCGACCGGCAGCATCATCTCGACGCCGCGGTTGCGCGCGAGCTCGAGCATCGCTTGAGCCGGCCGCAGGTCATCGTCGCGCAGCGATGCGCCGACGTCGATTCCTTGCGCCGCCAAAAACGTGTTCGCCATTCCGCCTCCGATGCAAAACGTTGTGACCCGTTCCATCAGATTTCTGAAAACGCCGATTTTGTCTTTAACTTTTGCGCCGCCAATGACGCAGACGTACGGCCGCTCGGGATTCGTCAAGAGCGTTGAAAGCTCCGCGATCTCGCTTTCCATCAGCGGACCCGCGAAGGCCGGCAAACAATGGGCGACGCCTTCGGTCGAAGCGTGCGCGCGGTGCGCGGTCCCGAAAGCGTCGTTGACGTAAAGGTCGGCCAGCGACGCCAGCTGTTTGCTAAAGTGTGGATCGTTCTGTTCTTCACCCGGTTCGAAGCGGACGTTTTCGAGCATGACGATCTGTCCGTCGCGCAATGACTCAGAGACCTCTTGCGCAGCTGGACCAACGACATCCGGTACAAGAGGCACCTCGCTGTGCAGGCGTTCGGAGAGCGCCGATGCCACCGGTTTTAACGTGTATTTCGGATTGCGTTTACCTTCGGGGCGTCCCAAATGCGAAACGATAATCGTGCGCGCGCCGCGATTGGCGAGATAACGGAGCGTCGGCAGCGCGGAATCGATCCGCTTGTAGTCGAGAATGCGCCCCTCTTTGAGCGGGACGTTAAGGTCTTCACGGAGCAGCACGCGCTTGCCGCGCACGTCCGCGTCTTTCAGGGTCGCAAGCGTGGGCACTAGGCTCGCGCGGGTATTTTTTCGAGAACCAGCGCGGTGAGGTCCGCCAGTCGGCACGAGTATCCCCACTCGTTGTCGTACCAGGCCGCGAGCTGTATGAGATCGCCGTTCGCATTGGTCAGCAGCGAATCCACGATCGAACTGTACGGTGATTTCTTGAAGTCGCTCGAAACGAGTTCTTCATCGCAGTAACGCACGTATTCGCTCAGGTCGCCGCCGGCCGCGCTCTTTAGAATCTGATTGACTTCATCCTTCGTCGTCTCGCGCTTGACCTGCGCGACCAAGTAGATCATCGAAACCGTCGCCGTGGGAACGCGCAGAGCGAAACCGTCGAAGGTGCCTTTGATTTCGGGAATCGTGAGGTAGAGCGCTTTAGCAGCACCGGTAGACGTCGGGATGATGTTCGTCGCGGCGTTGCGCGCGCGGCGCAAATCCTTGTGCGGCGCGTCCAAGATGTTCTGATCGTTCGTGTAGGAATGGATCGTCGACATGAACCCTTTGACCCAACCCAAATTATCGACGATGGGTTTGACGGCGGTGGCCAAGCAATTCGTGGTGCAGGACGCATTGGAGATGATGTTGTGCTTCTCGGGATCGTAGTTGCGCTCGTTCACACCGAGCACGATCGTGATGTCCTCACCTTTTGCGGGCGCGGAGATCAGGACTTTCTTGGCGCCGCCGCCCGCAATGTGCGCGCGCGCTTTTTCGGCGTCGGTAAACAAGCCGGTCGATTCGATGACGACGTCGGCTCCCAGATCCTTCCACGGAAGTTTTCCGGGATCGCGCTCCGCGAGCACTTTGATTTTGCGGCCGTTAATGATGAGCGAGTCGCCCTCGCAGGAGACGTCGCCGTCAAACGTGCCGTAGTTCGAATCGAACTTGAACAGGTGCGCACATTCCGCCGCGCTGGTAAGATCGTTTACGGCAGCGATCTCGATTCCCGGATGCCGTTCGAGCAGGGCTTTGGTGAAATTTCTTCCGATGCGGCCGAAGCCGTTGATGCCGATTCGCATAGAATTTCCGGCTTTAGTCATCGTGCGGCCGATTCCCCGCGCAGGCGCCGCGCGAGCCGCGCGAGCGCATTGAGGCGGCCGCCGGCAGACGGCTTTGATATCGGCGGGTTGCAGCGCCTGCCCAACTCCGCCAAGCTTTCATCGGGATAGTTCAGCCGCAGTTCGGCGATTTCGCGCAGCGCCGCGCTAAGGTGGCGCAGGCCATGCGCGGAGCTCACGTAATCGATGATCTCGCGCTGCGCTGCGGCCGCGCCGGCGACGCGCTCGAGGTTTGCGGCCTCGGTGTTCACCAATCGGTGGATGCGATTCTTCGTTTCCTTGAGCGCGTGGACGCCTTCGAGTTCGAGCACGGTATTGTGTGCGCCGGTGACTCCGAAAAACTCGACGATCGCTTCGAAGTCTTTATAGTAGAGCGTTGCGCGCCCGCTGCGCCGCATTTTTTTGGGCGGTCCCGCAACGGCACGCAAGATCCATTCGAGCCGTTCCGCGCGCTCGCGATCCGGCGGCACGAATTCCAAATGATAACCTTGCGATCCGGCGGAAACCGAACCGCACGTCAAAAATGCAGCCCGCGCTTCCATTACGCGATCGCACTTCCGCACCGGTTTGCGCGCGCGCTGCGGCTCGACGGGGATTGCAATTCGCTGCACCCGTTTTGTCATCCTGAGCTTGTCGAAGGACCCCGAGGAGCGCGCGAAGCGCGCGTCTCGAGGGGAAAGCTTGAGAAACAATCGCGCCACCGCGTTGCGATGCGTGACGAAGTACGTGCGCTTGCGGATCGTTCGAGTGCCGTAAAGGACCAGGCCGGCGAGGAGTGCCTCGCGGCAGTGCGCTTCGGGTGGAAAGTTACGCGCCAGCGCGTCTTTGGTGTCGGCGGAAAGGTTACGCATCGTCGGGCCGCTCTTCTACGACATCGTACAGCGCGGCAGGTTTGACGGCCGGAGTCATGCGCAGCGGCACTTCCCGGATCCGCACAGTTACGTATCGGGTCGCGTAATGGATCACCAGAACGTCGCCCGGGCGCACGTCGTACCCGGGCTTGAGCGGCCTGCCGTCTTTGGTGATGCGCCCGTGCACCAGCGCTTCGTGCGCCTCGCTGCGCCGCTTGCTCAAGCGCGAGATCTTCATGAACTTATCGAGCCGCACGCGCACCATTTCCCGAAAAAAGAGATTCGGACCCTGCTCGCCAACCCGAGCGCCGATGGCGACGGCAGCTCGCCCGGCCATGCGCCGCGGCCAGGTCAACATCTTCGACGAAAGCCGGCCGATGTGGCGGCTCTTCCTGATCTTCCTCGTCCCGCTGCTCCTCAGCAACGTTTTACAGTCCGCTTCGCAAACGGTCGCCAGCATCTATCTCGGCCAGCTGATCGGTGTGCGCGCATTGGCCGCCGTCTCCGGAATCTTTCCGATCATTTTCTTGTTGATCTCGTTCTTGATCGGCCTTTCGAGCGGCAGCACGATTCTCATCGGCCAAGCATTCGGTTCGGGCAACACCCACGCGATGAAGCGCGTCGCCGGCACGACGCTTTCGATTAGCGTTATTCTCGGGGTCATCGTCGCGGTTATCGGAATCTTCCTGAGCAACGACTTGCTGAGGCTCATCCAAACGCCGCACGATATCTTGGGCGCCTCGACGATGTACTCGCAGCTCATTTTCTGTTCGTGCCCGATGCTCTTTCCATATTTGGCCTATACGACGTTCATCCGCGGTACGGGCGACTCTCAGACGCCGTTCTATTTCTTGATCGTGAGCGCCGTTCTGATCGCCGTGCTCACCCCCGCCTTCATTTTAGGATGGGCGGGCCTGCCACGCCTGGGCGTCGCGTCGGCCGCGATTGCGGGATATATCAGCAATGCCATTGCGTTCGTAGGGTTGCTCGTGCTCTTAGAGCGCCGCAAAGATCCGCTTTCGTTCGATTTTGAGATGATGCGCGACATGCGCATCGATTGGAAGATCACCAAGACCGTGGTGCGGTTGGGCGTCCCCATCGGCTTGCAAGTCATCATGGTCGCGCTTGCGGAAATCGCCGTCATCAGTTTCGTGAACCGCTTCGGCTCGGACGCGACCGCCGCGTACGGCGCCGTCAACCAAATCGTCGGCTACGTGCAGTTCCCGGCCATCAGCATCGGCATTGCCGCGTCGATTTTCGGTGCGCAGTGCATCGGCGCAAAGCGCGAAGACAAACTCAATAGCGTGATCCGGTCGGGCGTAGGCCTGAACTACGCCATCGGCGGCATTATTATCTTGCTGTGCTATATTTTCGCGTGGAATATTCTCGGTTGGTTCGTAACCTCGGAGCGACCCCTCCACATCGCGCATGCACTGCTGATGATCACGTTGTGGAGTTACTTACTCTTCGGTAACTCCTCGGTACTCAGCGGTGTGATGCGCAGCAGCGGCACCGTCTTTTGGCCGACGTTCAACGGTATCTTCGCAATTTGGGCGGTAGAAGTTCCCGCGGCGTGGATCCTGATGCACAAGTACGGCATCGACGGCATTTGGATGGGCTATCCGATTGCATACTGCGTTGTTCTGCTCTTACAATTCGGCTACTACGAACTGTTCTGGAAGCGCATGACGCACGAGCGCCTAATCTAGGTGGGTTCGGTCCCTGTTGTCATCCTGAGTAGAGTTCGCAGTGCGAACTCGTTGTCGAAGGACGGTCACATAAAGGTAATCACAAGGAACAATTCCGGCAACGTTCGTAGTGCGTGATAGCATTTATGGATAGAGATCCGACCACTCGCGAGCTTATGGACGCTTTGATTGATTTTAAGGGTGGCGTCGCTGGGCAATTCGAAGGTATTTACCAGCGCTTCGATCGGGTCGACGCAGCACTCGCGGAGCACGATAAGCGTTTCGTTGAGATTGGCGCAAAGCTCGTGGAGCACGACAAGCGCTTTGATAGCCTGGAGTTTCACTACGGGTCCCTGGATCGGCGGGTCGGCCGGATCGAAACTCGTCTGGAGGACGTGGAACGCCGCCTTCCCGCGTAGCCGCTAAGTTCGTTTCTTCTTCCGCGGCGTAACGCACGTGCCCGAAGCTCGGCACACGACGATCGGTTCCGCGAGCGCATCAGCCGCCGAAGGGCCGACGTCGGGACGTGCGGCGATAACCTTACGCGCCTCAAACGACATTTTGCGCGAAGTATTTCCGGTGCTTTCGATTCGCCCCGACGCTTCGATATAGTCGCCCGCGCGCACGGGCGCGAGAAATTCGACGCTGTCGTACCCGGCGAACAAGCCTTCGTCGCCGTCCAGGCGGATGAGCAGCTCCGTCGCGACGTCGCCGAACAGTTCGAGCATGCGCGCGCCGTCTACCAGGTCTCCCCCATAGTGCGCGTCGCTCGAGCTCATCCGCACGCGAATAGTGCTCGTCAGATCTTTGCCAGTTTCCACAATTCCTCGAGTTCGTCCAGCGTCATATCGGCGAGCGACTTGCCTTCCTTGGCAGCTCGCGCTTCCATAAAACTGAAGCGTTTGTAAAACTTGTCGTTCGCCTCGCGCATCGCGGCTTCCGCGTCGATCCCGAGCGCGCGCGACAGATTGACTAGCGTGAAGAAGACGTCGCCGAGCTCTTCGCGCACGTGCGGATCGTCCTGCTTGGCGCGCCGGGCCTCGGCCAGTTCGCGCAGCTCTTCGACGAGCTTATCGAGAATCTGCGAGGCTGCAGGCCAGTCGAAACCCACGCGGGCCGCTTTCTCTTGCATGCGCTGCCCGCGCTGCATCGCTCCGAGATGTTTGGGAATACCGTCGAGCCGGCTGCGCCGTTTGCGCCCGGTGGCCTCTTCGGCTTTAAGGCGCTCCCAATTTTTCCACTGCGCGTCGACGTCCTCGATGACGGCTTCGCCGAAAACGTGCGGATGGCGCCGGATCATTTTGTTCGAAAGCGCATCGATGACGTCGGCGCTCGTGAAGCGTCCCGTTTCGCTGCCGATCTGCGCGTGAAAAACAATTTGCAGTAACAGGTCGCCGAGTTCTTCGCTCAGCGCGGTTTCGTCGTTCAGTTCGATCGCTTCTACGACTTCGTACGTCTCTTCTATGAGATACGGCACGAGTGTACGATGGGTTTGTTCGCGATCCCACGGACACGACCGCCGCAGGCGCGCCATGATTTCGATCAAGTCGTTCCACGTATGGTGCGTGGAAGCGGGGGGCAGCGGCACGAGCGGCATGGCGATTGCGGCCGACAGTATATCGCGCGGAACGCCGGGCACGATCTCCGTTCGCATCCCGCGGCTTTCGAGCGCCCGCACGAATTGCGGCAAGCCGGGAAAGTCCGAGAGCGGATTTCCGATGATGCCGATTGCGATCGTCCCCTCGTCCTTCGACACGCGCATCGAAGATGCGCTACTCAGGATGACATGCTCGGGGTGGTTCGACAAGCTCACCATGACATCGGAAATAGCGTCAGCGACCGCGGAAACCGCGTCGGTCGCGCCACGGACGAACAGCGCTGGATCGGCGGCGAGATCGGTGAGGATCTCGACGCCTTGCGATTCGATGTATGAAGTGAGCTCGGCCGGGGCGAGCATCAGTGCGGCGCGCCGCGACGCGCGCAGCGCATCGAGACTTCCCAGCGTGAGCAGTCCCGGATCGCCCGGCCCGAGCCCGACGATGCGCACCAGCACGGTGGGCTAGAGGCTACTTCGTCTGCGCTGGCGCCGGGGC
The DNA here is from genome assembly GCA_013036095.1 of Vulcanimicrobiota bacterium. Classification (GTDB taxonomy): domain Bacteria; phylum Vulcanimicrobiota; class Vulcanimicrobiia; order Vulcanimicrobiales; family Vulcanimicrobiaceae; genus Rubrimentiphilum. The sequence continues at coordinate 137,154 of JAAXCW010000005.1, read as the reverse complement.
CGCAGCGGCGGGGAGCGGCGTCGGAAAGAGACCGGCGAAGCGCTGATCGCTGACGTCGATCTTCGCAGTTTGCTGCTGCTGCTGCAAGAACTGCTGGATCAGCGGACTCTCTTGCTGCTGGCGGAGCATCTGGGTGATCTTCGCCGTCGAGCCGGCCAGCGTCGCTTTCATTGCGGGCTTGCGCTCTTCGATCTGTATGATGTGATAGCCCAGTTGCGATTTGATCGGTGCGCTGATCTTTCCGATCGGTCCGCTAAAAACGTACGCGTCGAACGCCGGCACCATGCGGCCCCGCGGGAAGAAGCCGAGTTCGCCGCCGCTGTCTTTGCTGCCGGTATCCATCGAGTACTGTTTTGCCTCGGCTGCAAAATCTTTACCGGCCTTCAGATCGGCTTCGACCTTCTGCGCCGTAGCGAGATCCGCAACCAAGATGTGACGCGCGCGCGCTTGCGCCGGCTGATCGAGCTGCGCGTGGTTGAGTTTGAAGTACGCAGCAACTTGGCTCGGCGGAATATGCACGCCGGCGCCGACGGCCTTGTCCAGGATGATCTGGCGGCGGATCAAGTCTTGCACGTCTTGCTCGGTGAGACCGCGCGCTTTCAGCAGCTGGTCCCACTGATTGGCGGGATACTGCGCCTTGTACTGATTTTCGATCTTGTCGATCTCGGGTTGCGAGACCGTAATTTTATGGGTTTGGGCGTACTGATCGATCAGGTCGTCGGTGACCATCAGTTGCAGCAGGTTGCGCGCCGTAACGGGAGTCGAGCTGTTCTCGAGTTTGGTATCGAGCTGATCGCGAGTGATCGCCTGGCCGTTGACGGTTAAAATCGTGCTGCCGCCGGTGGCGCACGCGGTAAGTGTCGCCGCAAGCAAGAGCGCGGCTATGAATGTACGTTTTATCACCGCCGCCCGATTCGCGCCGGGCCCTAAATCGCCTCTAACAGGTCGCGCAGCAGCGGCATCCAGATCGCTTCGGGCGACGCGCCGCCGTGCAGCGCGGGCAATTCCACGAACACCTTTCCATCGCCGAAACGAAACCGGTTTCCGGTCAGCGTCCCAAAACGCGCGATGGCGCTGGGCGCCAGCGCGAAGCTCGAACCGACGCCGAGCGTCAGGCGCTTTTCGTCGACGATGACTCGCGTTACGTGTTTTTGCAAAGCGATCGCGCGGAGCTTGGTCAGTTCGACCAGGTTTTCGAGCGGCTGGGGAAACGGGCCGAAACGATCGCGCACTCCGGCTGCGACCTCTTCGACTTGCGCCTGCGTGCGCGAGCGCGCGAGCTGCTGATAGATGGCGATCTTCTGCGAGACTTGCGGTACGTAGTCATTGGGAACGTAGGCATCGATTTTCACGTCGATGACGGCCTCGCGCCGCTCTTCGAACGCGGCTTGTTGGCCTTTCCGTTCGGCGATCGCTTCGGCCAACAGCTGGCAGTAGGTATCGAATCCGACCGATGCGATGAAACCGGATTGCGCCGCTCCGAGCAAATTTCCGGCGCCGCGAATCTCGAGATCGCGCATGGCGATCTGTAGGCCGCTGCCCAAATGCGCGAACTCACGTATCGCTTCGAGTCGCGCTTTGGCCTCTTCCGAGAGCGACTTGTGCGCTTGATAGAGCAGATACGCGTAGGCTTGATGGTTCGAACGCCCGACGCGGCCGCGCAGTTGGTAGAGCTGCGCGAGGCCGAACTTGTCGGCGTCGTTGACGACGATGGTGTTGACGTTGGGAATGTCGATGCCGTTTTCGATAATCGTCGTCGCGACCAGCACGTCGATCTCGCCGTCGATGAACGCTTCCATTACGGGTTCGATCTCGGCTTCGGTCATCTGCCCGTGTCCGACCGCTATGCGCGCGCGCGGAACCAGCCGTTCCAGCGCGTTCTTCACAGCATAGATCGACTCGATCCGGTTGTGCAGGTAGTAAATCTGTCCGCCGCGGTCGAGTTCGGCGGTTATCGCGCGCTGGACCACGGCGTCGCTGGCCGGAACCACGACCGTCTTGATCGACATGCGGTTCTTGGGTGCGGTTTGGATCAACGAAAGATCGCGCACACCCATGAGCGACATGTGCAGCGTGCGCGGAATCGGCGTGGCCGAAAGCGTCATAACGTCGACGCTCGCGCGCAAGTGCTTGAGGCGTTCCTTCTGCATGACGCCGAAGCGCTGTTCTTCGTCGACGATAATCAGACCGAGGTCGGCAAAGATGACGTCTTTCTGCAACAGGCGGTGCGTCCCGATGACGATGTCGACGCGCCCTTCGGCCAACTCGCGCAGAATCTCGCGCTGCGCTTTCTTGCTTTTGAAACGCGAGAGCTCTTCGATTCTGATCGGGAAGCCGGCGAAGCGGCTTGCGAACGTGCGGGAATGTTGGGCCGCGAGCAGCGTGGTCGGGACAAGTAGCGCTACTTGCTTCTTGTCTGCAATCGCCTTAAAGGCCGCGCGGATCGCTACTTCAGTTTTTCCGTAACCGACGTCGCCGCAGACCAGGCGGTCCATCGGACGCGCGCTTTCCATATCGGCCTTCGACTCGTCGATGGCTTTGCGCTGATCGGGCGTTTCTTCGTAAGGAAAGGCCTCTTCGAGTTCGGCTTGCCACGGGGTGTCCGGCGCGAAGGCGTGTCCGCGTGCCATCTCGCGCTCGGCGTAGAGCGCTACCAGTCCGTCGGCGATTTTTCCGAGCGATTCGGAGACGCGCAACTTTGTGCGAGCCCAGTCGGCTCCGCCCATCCGCGAAAGCCGCGGCGTCGCGCCTTCGGCCGCGCTGTATTTGGCGATCTGGTGCATCTGTGTAACCGGCACCAACATGCGATCGGTGCCCGCGTAGGCGAGATCCAAATAATCTTGCGTCGCACCGAGGATCGTCTCGGTCCGCAAACCCAGGTATTGGCCGATGCCGTGCACGCTGTGCACCACGTAATCGCCCACGCGCAGATCGGCCAGCGTAACCGGCACGCCTTCCTTCACCGCGCGGATCTTGACGCGCTTGGGCGGTTGTCCGTAGATTTCCCGATCGCCGAGCACGCGCAAGCGCAACTCCGGAATGACAAACCCGCTTTCGATCGAGCCATGATCCACGAATATGTTTAGTTTGTCATGGTGAGCTTGTCGAACCACCCCGAGTAGCGTCCCATCGGGGCGCATATCGACGGGCCCGACGGCGAGGCCAGCTGCGTTTACAATATCGGCCGTGCGCGCGGCGCCCGTCGTAACGATGGCGATCGTTTCACCGGCTTGCGTCCAGTCGCGCAGCGATTGGGTGAACATTTCGATCTGCCGGTTGAAATGCTCCGCCGGCCGCGTTTCGAGCACGAACGATTGGACGACGTGCGGCAGCCATTCCAGCGACTGCGCGCTTTCGATGGCTCCGGGAAACGTGACGCCGCGCGTTCGCGCGAACGACGGGGAAAGATCGCGCAGCCGGGGATACGGCGCGCTCACTTCGCCGAGCAGCGATTCTTGCACGTCCGCCGAGCGCACGGAGAGTTGATCGGAGGCGAGTGCTTCGAGCAGGACGCTTTGCTCGCGCGAACGTTCTTCGTCGAGTGCGCGTTCGAGCGTGGCGAGCATCCCCGGCTCGTCGAGCACGAGCGTTGCATGTGCGGAAAGATAATCGAGCACCGTTTCGCGCTCGTCGAACGCGAGCGAAAGCCACGCCGGCGGTATCTCCGCGCCGGATTCCAAATGCGAGCGAACGGCGCGCGCGACATTTTCGGGAGCATCTAAGCGCTCGAGCACGCGTGCACGCAGCGTTTCGTCGCGCGGTATCTCGCTCCACGGTACGATTTCGATCTGCGCCAGTGTGCCTTCGCTGCGCTGCGATTCCAGCTCGAACGGCCGAATGGTCTCGACCGTGTCGCCGAAGAATTCGATGCGCGCCGGGCGATCGGCGGTCGGCGGGAAGACGTCGACGATTCCGCCGCGCACGGCATACTCGCCGGCGGCGCTCACGACGTCACTGCGCCGGTAGCCCAAGCGGTAGAGCTCGTGCAGCGTGCGATCCCAACCGGCTTCGCCGCCGGCGCGCAGCGTAAAGCGCGACTCCATGAACAGCGCGCGCGGCATGACGTACTGGCGAAGCGCGCCCAGCGGCGCCAGAATGATTCCGGGCTTGCCGTCGGCCAGTTCGGCCAGCATGGCCATGCGCGCGGAATGCTCCGAGGGGCTTTCCAGAACGCCGACGCCTTCGTCGCGCGAACGCAGCAGCGAAACGCTGCGCGCTTCGTCTTCTTCAAGAAAGTAGAGCAAGTCGGTGAACGCACGTTCGGCGCCGTCCGCGGTCGGCATGGCGACGAAGAGTTGGCCGCCGAGGGCTCGATAGAGCGCCGCGAGGAGCGCGGGCCGCGCGGCCGGGATCGTTTCGTGCAGTGCGTAGAGGCCGCGCCCTTGGCGCACGCGCTCGATGACTCCGGCAACCGGCTTGGCGCCCTGAAGGGCGCGGACCAGCCTCCCTGCGAGCGTTTGCCCGGGGGCTGTCGTCAGGAGAGGCGGCGCACCAATCGTTGTCATCCTGAGCCGATAAATGTCATCCTGAGCCGATAAATGTCATCCTGAGCCTGTCGAAGGACCCTGAGCAGCGCCCTTTTGGGCGCCTGTCGAGGGGCCATCCCGTGCTGTAACCCCCGTCTTGCACCGTAGGTTCCGCTTAGCAGTCCTTGATCGAGAGTGCTAAAATATTGCTAGGAGGTAGTTTATGAGCAATCTTCTTAGCCGCGATCGCAACGGCGCAAACGGCGGCAGCTTGCTTGCCCGGCCGCTCGGAGACCTGTGGGGCGACCCGTTCCGCAATCTCTTCTCGATGGGTCAGCTTTCCGGCATGGAAGTGACGCGCACCGAGACGGGCTACGACGTTGAAATTCCGGTGGCCGGCTTCCGGCCGGACCAAATCGAGGCGACGCTCGAAGACGGCGTGCTGACGGTTCAAGGAAAAAATGAGAAGCGTTCGTTCACGCGCAGCGTGGTCGTTCCCGACGACGTCGATGACGAAAAAATCGAGGCGAAGGTCGAAGACGGCATGCTGATGCTGACGCTGGCGCTCCATCCGAAAGCTCAGCCCAAGCGCATTACGATCAAAGCTTAAGTCCAATACAGTAAGACGGCAGGCGCCGCTCGAAAGAGTGGCGCCTCGTGTTTTCCGCGCTCATTTTTGTCGCCGCATCAACGCCATGCACGTTTCGTCCGCAGCTGGAATTCACCGCGGCTGTCTCGCAGACGCGCCTTGTGCACACCTCGCGTTCCTTTACCGCCAGCGCCGGCTTGATGCTCTCCGTTCGTACGATGAAAAAAGCCGCGCCCGCGAACGACGCAGGATTACGCGCGCACGTGGCAGGCTATTACGCGATTGCGAGGAGCCTCGCTCAAGGTTCTTCGGTTCGCGCGATGGGCGGCTCACAGATTCAGGCGCGTGCGCGCTTGGCAAGAGCGGTGGCCGCACTCGTGCGTGACGCAAATACGGAATTCGCACGCCAGGCGCGCATCTACGACACGGTTACGGAAAACGGGAGAGCGCAGAGTCAGGGGCCCGCGTACGGTTTTCCGGGAGGCCCGAACGCGGGCGTGTTCTGTCCGCGATGATCGGCGTGCGAGTTTTTGTGCTGCTGGCGCTGACGCTGCCGCAGGCGATACTGAGCGACTCGCGGCTCGACGTGGTTGAAGCCAAAGCGAAAGCGCTGCTGCGAAACGGTTTTTCCGCCGGCGCCGGTATTTATTCGCCCGTGTTTATTCGCGACTACAATACGTTCTTGCCGGCGAGCTGCGAAGTACTTCCGGCTGCGGATCTTAAAGCCCACCTCGTCCCATTTTTGTTATTACAAACAGCCGATGGAGGCATCGGCGACGCTTACGAAGAGACCAAGCCGCAAAGTATAAAGAAAACGCCGCTCGACGGGCTCGTAGACCCGAAGGGAACCGTCGAATCCGATCAAGAGAGTTCTTTGGTGCAGGCGGTTTTCAAATATGTTGCTTGCACTCACGACGCTCCGTTCTTGGATGAGAAAGTCGGCGGGGTAGCAGTCTCCGATCGTTTGGATGCCGCGCTGCAATTCGTCAGGCGCGAGAAGCTCGACCCGCGCTTCGGACTGGTAACAGCGGCAACGACCATCGACTGGGGTGACGTTCAGGCCGAAGACGTTCCCGGCGGCGCCCTCGATGCCAACTCACACGCTGCGATCTCGATATACGCCAACGCAATGTACGTGATTGCGTTGGATGACTTCGCGAGCTTGTTGAAGCCGGCCGACCCGCGCCGTCAGACCTGGTCGAATCTCAGAAGATCGATCGCCGCCAACGTTAGGCGCTATCTGTGGGATGAGAAACGCGACAAATTCATCCCGCATCTCTATCTGGGTTCCTCGCCGTTTCCCGGAAACTTTGACGAAAATGCGATTCTTTACGAGGGAGGAACGGCAGTCGCCATCGAGGCCGGCTTGCTTTCGGAGGCAGAGATCACCGAAGCAAATGCGCAAATGATCGCCGCGCAACGCTTCTCCGGCGCATTCAGCATTGCCGGCAGCATCTCTCCGCCATACCCGTTAGGTTTTTTCAAGCATCCGCTGCTTTGTGAGTTTTGCTACCAAAACGGCGGAATCTGGCCGTGGTTTGCCGGCAGAATGGTGCGGCAGCTCGCCGTACACGGCAGGTTGCGAGAAGCTTACGATGCGATTCAGCCGCTGCTCGACCAGGTTATCGGCAACGGGGATTTCTTTGAATGGTACACGCTTGCCAACAAACCGTCGGGGGCACCCAATTTTCGGGGCGGAGCCGGCGTGCTTATTCAAGCGATCGAGTCGCTGCGAGCGGCCGCAAGAGCTTCGAATGGAACGAGCGCGGAGAATTTCGTGAGCAACTCCTGGTCGTACGCCCTCCTTCCGCCCGGCTTCGCGTGGTCGCCGCGGAAGGACCCGTCGTCCGGCGATACGGTCTACTACGGGACAGCTCCGTCGAACGTGCAGCCGCCGTTATCGCCGGGCGACACAGTCTATGTGGGACCGGATTCAGCGTTTTATTATTTCAGGCACGCGCCACCGATAACGCCGAGCGATCTAGGTGCGAGGTGGACTCCTTTACGGACTCTGCCGTTGCCCGTTGCGAGCTCCGGCCAATAAAATAACCGACGGCACTGCAAGCTCGGCGAAAACGATCGCTATGCTCTCAGCCATTCGAAAATCCGTCGTGGCATCGGGGAGATAGCGTAAGACCGAGCTCAAGGCCAGCGCCACGATCGCCCAAGCGGCCGGAGTCTCCCACGCGAACAGCGCCGCGGGCAATATCCAGAGCGCGTACCAGGGATAAGGATTGGGAATGGCGATCCATAACGCGAGCGCCAGCAGCGGCGCGCCGGCGCGGTTCTTTTTCGCTAAGAGAATACACCCGCCGGTGGAAAGCGCCGCGACGAGCGCTGCAGCTAGCGAAAGTGCTGCGGCTGGACCGAAAGCCGCGTTCAGGACGTACTGTAGCGAGAATTGCGGGAAGTAGCTTCCGTGCCCGGCGTTGCGCGAGAGCTGCAGCAGCGCAGGCCACGCTACGACCGCGGCGCCGGCTAGCCCCAACAGCGCTCCGGTCAACACGCGCGAACGCGCGCGGTGCCCGGCAACAAAAAAAGGCGCGGACGCAGCCGCCAGCAAGCCCGGCGCTTTGACGAGCGCCGACAATGCTACGACCACGGCGCCGGTAACGAGACCACCGCGCGCGATCAAAGCGATCCCCGCCAGTACGATCGCGATAAGGTAGACATCGTTGTGTCCTTCGGCCGCGGCCCAAATTGCCACGGGATTGAGCGCAATGCCCGCGACGGCCGCGGCGCGAGTCGGAGGAGAGAACCGCGCGAACGCCGCGCTCGCAAGCGGAGCGCAGAGCACGAGAAGGCCGCACGCGCTGATTCGAAACGCCCAGAGTGGAGCAGCGGCCCCGAAACCGGCGAAGATCGCGACGATCGCTCGCGCGAACCAGACGAAGGCTGGACCGTAGACGCAAGCCGGTGGTCGATTTCCCCACTGCCACGAAATCGCGTCCATCAGCGGGTCGCGCATCGTAACGGCGGCATGTGCGTACGGATTTACTCCGTGCAACGCCATGAATCCGTACCCGGCATAGGCGTAGACATCACTCGAAAACACGACCGGAAAACACAAGGCGGCGGCGCACGCGAGCGCGCTGTACATCATTATTGTGAGCGGAGCACCATACGTGTCATCCTGAGTAGAGTTCGCAGAGCGAACTCGTTGGAGTATGTCATCCTGAGTAGAGTTCGCAGAGCGAACTCGTTGTCGAAGGACGAGCGCGCTCACATAGCCCACGCTCGCAATCGCGATTGCAACGAAGAGCGCGACCCATAGCGCAAAACCGAAATTTCCCCAGTACGTCACCACAACGAGCGGTTGCGCGAGGTCGACGGCAAACGCCGCTGGCGCGTTGAAAAGCAGCAGCCGGCACGCGATGGCGCCGGCCGCAAAACCTAACGGAACGAGAAAGGCTAAGCGCATACCGGATCGCGCTCGCGAGCCGGGGCCGCAGCGAGTTGCGCCGCTCCGAGTCCGAGCACGATCCACCACCACCCGCCCACTTTCGGATAGAAGACGAGGAGATCGACGACCTGGTGTAAGCCGATCGCAATGCTGCCGGCGAACGCCGCCAGGATAAACGGCGAACGAAAACGATCTCGGATAAATGTCGCAACGGAAACGTACGTGAGCCACAAGGTAGCGGCGAACAGCGGGATCCCGCCTTCAACGAGCGACTGCAGATAGAGGCTGTTGGCATGCGTGCGTACGCCGCGCAAGCCGGTGAGCGGAATCTCGAGTTCGAAATTTCCCGCGCCTACGCCGAGGATTGGATGTTGACGCCACAATGCAAACGCTGCGCGCCACAACTTCGAGCGCGTGCCGACTCCGCCGGCATAAGACGAGTCGCTGAAGTCATACAGCCTAAAAAATACAAATGAGTGCGCGAGAAAGCCGGCTGCTCCGATGCCCGTTGCGAGGCCGGCGGCCATGTACGCCAACGGCCGCGCGATGTGGTGGCGCAACGTCAGTGCGACGGCAAGCACGCCGGCTGTCGCACCGAGCGCGCCGCCGCGCGAAAAGGTGAGCACGTCGGCCAGCACCATAAGAAAGAGCGCAGATTGAATCACGAGTGACGGCGATTCGATCGCGAGCGCAAATATTAACGGGATCGCAACGTCGAAGTATCCGGCCAGTTGATTGGGACCTTCGATGGGTCCGGCTATGCGAAACATTTGATGACCATTGATGCGCAAGCTAGACGGCGCTCCAAAGAATTCTTGTGAGAGCGCAAGGAGCGAAACGAAGATGACGACGGCAACGCAGGCGTTGCGGACCAGCACGGGATCAGGCTCGAGACGATAGGCACAAACGATTGCGACGAAGAGCAGGACGTACTCTATCGCCTTGAGCGATTCGCGCAATACCGGCGCATGATAGAGCGCGGGCGCGGCGCTCAGCATGGTGGCGGCCAGCACAAGAAGACCGGCAAGAAGAATCGCGCGTGGCGCGGCGGCTGCAAACGGCCGGAGCCATCCGCGATGCGTTGCGAGCCCCAGCAGAACGCCAAGGAGCGTAGCCTTGGGAAGCGTGACCGTCGTGATCCAGATATCCCCGTAAATTGCAAAAGGTTGAACGACAATGAGTAACGCGACCGCGTAGATAGGCCGTCGCATTGCGATAACGGCGGCGGCTGCGAAAAACGCGGCGTATGCGATTACGGAAAGTGCGTCCGGCGGCGGGTACGTCGTCACCCGGCGGGCTTCGTTAGGGCCGACGCGAAATCCGGCGCTATGGACGAGACGGCGATGCGGCATTGCATCGAACGCAAGCGCGACGGCCACACCCTTTCGGCCACCGATTGGGACGGCATCATCGACGGCTTTATGGAAGGCCGCATCGACGAAGCGCAGACCGCCGCGCTGTTTATGGCGTGTGTCTGGCGCGGCATGAGCTTCGAGGAAGCGCACGCGCTGACCGACGCAATGGTGCGCAGCGGCGAAACCGTAACGTTCGATCGCGGCAAAGGTATTATCGTCGATAAGCATTCCAGCGGAGGGGTCGCCGATATCGTTTCACTCGTGGCGGTTCCGTTGGCCGCGGCATGTGGCGCGCATGTCGCGAAACTTTCCGGTCGCGCCCTGGGGCATACCGGCGGTACCATCGACAAACTCGAGGCGGTCCCGGGTTTCAACGCCGCCCTGTCGCTCGATACGTTCGTCCGTCAAGTGGAATCGATCGGCTGCGCGATAGCGGCGCAGACACAGGCGCTCGTTCCTGCCGACAAACGCATCTACAACCTGCGCGATCGCACCGGAACCGTTCCGGCGATGGGCCTTATCGCTGCTTCGATCGTTTCGAAAAAGATTGCGTGCGGCGCGCACGCGATCGTGTATGACGTAAAAACGGGGCCGGCGTCGTTCACGCCGTCGCCGGAGCAAGCTCGCGAGCTCGCGCGATGGTTGGTTGAGATTTCCAAGGGTTTCGGCCGGAAAGCGATCGCTTTTGTGAGCGACATGCATCAACCGCTTGGACGCACGGTCGGCACCGGCATTGAAATGGTCGAGGCGCGTGATATTTTGCGCCACTCTGATGTCATCCTGAGCTTGTCGAAGGACCCCGAGCGAAGTCGAGGGGTGAAGTTGATTTTAAAGATCGTTGCGGCCCTGCTCGACGCTTCGGAGGTTACCGGCGGCGAAGAACTCGCGTCTAAAGCCTTGGCCGACGGAACCGGCTACGCAAAGCTCGTCGCGATGCTCGAGGCTCAAGGAGCGTCTCGCGGCGCGCTCGAGGGGATGGAACTCGACGGCAAGCCACTCATCGTGAAAGCTTCGCAGGGCGGTTACGTGCACTCGATCGATGTGGTGCACTTGGGAAACGTCGGCCGGCGCCTCTCGCAGCACGACAAGCTCGGTGGGTTGTTCGTGATCGCCCAGATCGGCGATCGGGTTGAAGCGGGCCAGCCGCTTGCGCGCATGTACGGCACGGACAAGGAGCACATTCGCAACCTCGAGGCGTCCTTTAAGATCGGAACCGGTCCGGTCGAACCGCCGCCTCTGATCTACGACGTAGTGACTTAGCCTGTCATCCTGAGTAGCGTGCCGCGAGGCACGCGTCGTCGAAGGACGAGGGGCTTATTACGATCGTTCTATATCAGAAATAAGATAGAGCGGGCGAGCTTTGACCTCATCGTAGATGCGTCCGATGTATTCGCCGAGTATGCCGATGCCGATCAACTGCACGCCGCCCAAAAATAGAATCACGACCATCGTCGATGCCCAGCCGCGCGCGTATTCCGGAGTACCGAGGCGGAAAGCTTTGAAAAAGATAATGGTCAGCGCGTAAATGAACGATGCCGTACTCACGGTGAAGCCTAAATAGGTTGCGAAGCGCAGCGGCACATCGGAGAACGACGTGACGCCGTCGATCGCAAACTTCAGCATTTTCGAGATCGGATACTTACTGGCGCCGTAGCGGCGTTCGTCGCGATCGTACTCGACCGGCGTCTGCGCGAAGCCGGCCCAGCTGACCATTCCGCGCAAGAAGCGGTGGCGTTCGCGCGAGCGCTTCAGCACTTCGACGACCCTGCGGCTCATGAGCCGGAAATCGCCGGCATCCATGGGAATCGAAACGTTGGTAAGCCGCCGGATGATCCGGTAAAACGCGCGCGCGGTGGCGAGTTTGAACGTACTTTCGCCTTTGCGCGTGCGGCGCACCGCGTAGACGACGTCGTAACCGGCACGCCAGCGTTCGACGAACTCCGGGATCAGCTCGGGCGGATCTTGCAGGTCGCCGTCCATGAGCACGACGGCCTCGCCGCGCGAAACATCTAGTCCGGCAGTGGCGGCCAGCTGATGTCCGAAATTGCGCGACAGGTTGACGAAGACGACGTGCGGCCGCCGCCGCAGTTCCTCGCGAATGAATTGAGCCGTGGAATCGGCGCTTCCGTCGTTCACGAGGACGAGTTCGTAGCTCGGCCGGTCCGGAAGCGCCTCCAGAATGCTGGTGACCCGCTCCACGAGCGGCGCCACGTTCGCTTCTTCGTTATAAAGAGGTACGACGACACTCAAAGTGACGGGCGCTACGTTGGCAGCCATCGTCGAGCCGTTCGCCGCCCCTCGATTGTATGGCCTCCAGCGACGGACGGGGAAGAGTAAGCAATGGGAAGAGCTCTACTCGTCCTGCTCGTCTTCGCCTGCGGAGTCGCAGGCGGCTGGTATGGTCGGGAGACTTGGTCGCGGTTCGCGGCCTTTGCGCCGGTGGCTGTGACCTCGCCGGTTCCGGTCACCATTATCACGCCTCCGCCTCGCGCGGGAACGAGCGCGCCCGTCCTTCAAAAACAGGGCACTGGACGAGCCCTTCTGCCCATGCCGTCGGCGACGGTGTTGATGTCGTCGCCGAACGATCCGCCGCGCATTATCGCCATCGCGCTCAGTTCTCCGGAAGCAGTGGGCGGTCAAGTCATCACCGGTACGGTAAAGACGTCGTCAAACGTCGCGAGCGTCGAGGTTCGCTTAGCGGGCTATTCCGCGAGCCTGAGCAGGGTCGGCGTCGGCGAATTTGGGTTGGCCTACAAAGTGCCCAAACTGCCTTCGTTCTTGCGCCGCACGTACACGGTCGAGGTTATTGCGCGTAACTCGCGCGGCGACCCGACCTCGAGCTCTTTTCCGCTGACCGTACGTTAGAGCCTTACATGCTGAAGTTCGCTTTCGCGGCGCTCATCGCAGCCGCTCCCTTGACTGCTTTCGCGCAGACGGCCACGCCGTTGCCGTCATCTTCGGCGGCAGTCTCGCCATCTGCGTCGCCCTTACCGTCTGCATCGCCGCTGCCGACTCCGCTCGTGCTGCCGCCGGAAGCTCCGCCGCAGATCCTCGCCATCGCGATCAATGGGCCGGTCTTTCACAGCGGTGATACGTTCTTGGCAAGAGTCATTACGTCGACCAACGTCCCGGCTGTCGAGCTGAGAGTAGTGGGAAAGGTCGTGCGTTTCGACCGGATCGATTTTGGAATCTGGCAACTGAGCTATAAACTGCCGCACATTCCCCGCCGTTACTTGCGCGATTATCAGGCGCAGATTGTGGCGATGAACACCGTTAACGTTTACGTCTCGCGGGACATCACGCTCTCGCTGCGCTAGGGCACGTGTGTCGGCTGCGGCGTTGGGAGATTAGGAAATGGCGCCGGGTTATACGGTGTCGGCATCGTTTGCGGAATCGGAATCGAAGCACCAGCTTGCTGATCCGCCCAGTTGAACACCGTTTGCGTGAACGTTTGCGCATCTTCATCGCCGATGCAGATCGGGTACGGCTCCTGTTCGATTCCGTTCCTCGCGAGCTGAACGGATTGCATCGAGCCCCGATCGAAGAGCACATGCAGCTGTATACCCGAAAGCAATTTTAGTTGGACCCGGTAGTGCAGGGCGTCCCGGCGATCCAGCCGGTAGGCTTGCGCGTTCCAACCGCTTTGATCCGTGGTCATGTATACGTTGTCCGTTAACGACGTGGTCGGAGGGACTTGCACGGTAATATTGAGCGTGACGGATCTGCCGGGTCTCACGCTCGCGCAGCGCGAGCCGTTAAGATGCGGCGCGAGGTCGGGATTAGGCGCCGGCGTCGAAAGAGCGATCACGAATTTGCGAATTGCCCCGTAATCTCCATCGAGCGGTAATTTCGCGTTCGTCAGCTCGATTTTTGTGACGATTCCGGCCGCGTCGAAGGTTACGCGTCCGTATTGGCGCGGCTGTGGCGAGCCGGCGGGTGCCCCTGATTTCAGATCGACGATGCTGACGTTTGGAGCCACCTTGAATCCGTCGCCTGAGGTAAAAAAGACGTAGCCCGCTTCATAGTCGAGGATCTGCGCCGTGACGGTGACTATCCCAGCCTGCGCGGATGCCTGAAAACCGGCAGCCGAAAAGATGTTAAACGCAAGCAGCGCGCTCAGTACGATGCGGGCCGGCCGGTTCACTGCATCACCTGGAAGACGAAGTGCGGACTCCAGCGCAGATTGGAGTAGTTAAAGTAATACGCGCGCTGGATATCGATCGACATATGTGGATTTATGCGCATCCGCACATCAGCCGTGATATCGTACGGCGGCTGCCCCAGATAATTTTGGACCGTTGAATTTCCTAACAAATCCGGCTGGGCAAACTGAAAGAAGAAGGGAATCGGCGCCGGAAAATCTTTGTGCTGACGCGCGAGCAGATTAAACGTAAAGTTACCCCGGTTGCTGTAATTCAGGCCCCAGCTCAGCGTATGAAACGTTGCCGCGCCGTGAAAGGCTTGGTAACCGGGATAGGAAACGCCGTTAACGACCGGCGTGAAGCCGGGATAGATCGTCGATTGCAAAGCTCCATAGTAATCGCCGGTATTCTGTACCGAGTAGTCGAGATACGTCAGAAAATGAGCATCGAGGATCTTGCTGAGGCTGATCTTTGCTTGTGAAGTATCGATGTGATGTGGAACCGAGTTCCATTGCCGCTGCATATCAAAGGAAGCATTGATCGCGTAATACTTCGTCGGGATGTTCAGATCGGGCCCGATTTTAAAGTCCGGCATGTATACTTGGAAGCCGAGTTGGTGTTGCCAGATCGTCGTATAATTGACGCCGCCCAGCGTTTGCAGGCCAAGGCTGTCATGTTGAAAACCGATGCCGTAGTTGACGTGTGCCGACAGCCGCGTGTCTCCGTGGAAAAACGGCGTTATCGGATGATCGAACGTTTGGCCGGCGATCATGAGACTCGAGGGATGGTTGGGTATCGTGCAATGGCCCTGATAGCATCCCAGCGGCAACAACGAGAAATTTTCGAATTGGTAATTGGCCTGCAAAAACGATCCGCTGAGCGCTTGCGTAGCCTGCACCGTCGTCACCTGTTGCGATTCCAGCGGTGACCGCAGGCCGAATTGAAATGTATGGAGCTGGGTGAACGATCGTATCTGCGTACGGTTGGACAGCCGGTCCGAGAGCAGCAAACTCCAAAATTTTGACGGGCGCGTCATCGGGTTCACCGAAAATATCGCATATGCTTTCGGGCCGCTCAGATGCTGTTCGAAAGACACATAGGTCTTGTTGACCGTGTCGTACCGGAAGTGCACCGCGCTGATCGCGTTCGCGTTTCCCGCAAATTCCCACGTTGCGTCGTAGTTCGCGCCGGCCAGCGAGTTATCGCCGAGATGTTGATCCGTTGAGAAGTTCACGTAATACGAGGGGACCGGAACGTAAATGCCCGCGCCCGCTCCGACGTCGAATCGCCCGCCCACAAAGCGCACAAACGATCTGGTGGCGATAATGGCCGACGTCGTGACGAGATACGGCTTGGCGTCGCCGAGGTCGGGAAAATAAAACGTGTCGCCCGGCATGTCGCGTCCCTTGGCGGGGTTGGCAAAATCGCCGTTGATGAACGTCCAGCGGTCCGGAATCCCGGTCGCGGATTGCGCTTCGCGCGTGAGCGGGACGAAATAAATTCGGTCGAAGTCCAGAAAGTCGGCTAGGGCGGCGCCGTCTTGGGCTCCCGCGGCGTCGGCCATGTGAACGTGACCGGCGAGCAAGAACCGGTTCAGTTTCAGATCCATTGAAAATGTGTCGCCGGACATCGTCATTCCATTTGATGTGCGAATCCGTACCTTTCCGTCGGCTTCGATCAGAAAGCGGTCGTAAAAAAACTGAACTCGATTGGCGTTCAGCCGAAGCAGCGTCGTGCCCGGCCGAGGTGTTGTCGAGGGCGTTGGCGCAGGCGCGGAGCGCACCGCCAGCAAGGCGGGTGACGCCACCGGCGCCGGTGTGGGCGCGGGGCTCGGAGTCGCCAGCGGCGGCGGTGCCTGCGCGATCACTTTCTTGGTGACCGGCGCCTTAGCGATATCTTTCTTTGCGACAGGGTGCTTCGCGGCAGCTTGCATTCTGATGGCGACCCTTTGGACGCCCTGCATGTTGGCTCCGGTCAGGTTCGTACCCGCTAAGTTTGCATCGACAAGTCTTGCGTTTTGCAAATTTGCCGTTTGCAGGTTGGCCCCGAATAGGTCTGCTTGCTGCAGATTCGCGCCGCGCAGATCCGCGCCATAGAGGAGCGCGCTTTGCAAGTTCGCGCCGCGCAAGTCGGCGTCCTGAAAGATGGTGCCTTGTGAATTTGCCTGCTGCAAGCTCGCGTTGGAAAGAGTCGCGCCTTGAAAGTTTGCTCCCTGCAAGCTCGCGCTTTGCAAGTTCGCGCCGCGCAGATTCGCGCCGCGCAGATTCGCTCCGCGCAGATCGGCGCCTTGCAGGTCGGCGCGCTGCATATTCGCGTTTTCGAAGTTGAGATTTTGAAGGCTGGCGTTTTCGAAATTGGCGCCAATCAAGTTTGCGTTCACGTACGATGCCGGTTGCGCGGCCGCCGGTAGCGGCAGAGCTTCGCCGATAAGTGCGCCAAGGCACGCAATCGCGAGAAGTTTGCGAAGGGAGGAAAGGCGCACTGTCGCGTTTTCCTGGAGGCCACTTCCCCGGCCTTTTCGAAGGGCGAGGTTCTTCATGTCGCGTTTTGCCGCATTCGTCATCGATTCGGGTGGAGTTGGCGCGCTGGACGATGCCTCCACTTATGGAGACGCGCCCGGCGCTAATACCATAGGTAACGTGGCCGAACGCCTCGGCGGTCTCAACCTCCCAAATTTCACCCGGTGGGGACTTGGCTGCTTAACGACGATTCGGGGCGTGCCGGCGGTGGGGGAACCGCGCGCGCGGGTCGCGCGACTGCGCGAGAAAAGCAGGGGCAAAGACACCATCACCGGCCATTGGGAAATGGCCGGTATCGTGACCGAGATCCCTTTCCCCACCTATCCCGATGGCTTTCCGAGTGAGGTTGTGGCCGAATTCACGGCTATTGTTGGTAAGCCGCCTTTGGGCAACAAAACCGCCTCCGGCACCGAGATCATTGAGGAGTTGGGTCCGGAGCACATGCGCACCGGGCAGCCGATCTTATACACTTCGGCCGATTCGGTCTTTCAGGTCGCCGCCCACGAGGACGTCGTCCCCCTGCCGATACTCTATGAATGGTGCGAGCGGGCGCGCGAGATGCTGGTTCCTCCCCACGCGGTAAATCGCGTAATTGCCAGGCCTTTCACAGGGTCCCCCGGAGCATTCGTTCGGACCCCCAACCGCCGCGATTATGCGATGGAGCCGCCGCCGAGCATCCTCGACCGGTTGGCCTCCAACGGCATCAGGGTTCATGCAGTGGGTAAGATATGCGACATCTACTGCGGCCACGGCGTTGCCTCATCGGTGCGAGTGACCGACAACCGCGATGCCATGGAGAAGGCCTTTGAGCTCTTGGAGAAGGTTGACCAAGGATTTATCTTCGTCAACCTTAATGACTTTGATTCGAAGTACGGACATCGGCGCAACATCCGCGGGTATGGTGAAGCACTGGAAGCGCTCGACGCTCTGCTCCCGCGCTTGGAGTCGTATTTGAGACCTGGTGACGAAGTGATATTCACGGCTGACCACGGCTGCGATCCGACCGCGCCGGGCAGCGATCATACCCGCGAGTACGTGCCGTTTGTACATATGGGACCAGAGGCCGGAGCGAATATGGGTGTTGTCGACGGCTTGGATCTGGTGGGCAAGACGGTAGCTGCTTCGTTGGAGCAGGCCCCGTGCAAGTGATACGCGACGAAGTCGCCACTTCTGGCAATGTCATCCTGAGCTTGTCGAAGGACCCCGAGCTTGTCGAGGGGCGCGGTTCTCGTTTCGTTCCGCAATGGTGGTGGGTTGCCAAACGCACTACCGATGTCGTGCTCGGGTTGTTGTTCCTGATTTTCTCTTTGCCAATCATCGCAGTGGCAGTCATGGCGATCATCTTGGTCGATCGCGGCTCGCCGTTCTATGCGCAGCAGCGCGTCGGTAAAAACGGCAAATGCTTTCGCATGTTCAAGTTGCGCACGATGGTGCGCGGTGCCCACGCGATGCGTGACGAAATCCTGCACTTGAACGAAGTGGAAGGGCCTGTCTTTAAGATCCGCAACGATCCGCGCCTGCATTCGATCGGCGCGTTTCTGCGGCGGACCAGCATCGACGAACTGCCGAATCTCTTTAACGTCGTCATGGGGCAGATGTCTCTGGTCGGGCCGCGTCCTCCGTTGCCTTCGGAGGTCGAACATTATTCGGCCGCGGCAGAGCGCCGGCTGAGCGTTCCCCAGGGAATAACCTGCCTCTGGCAGATCAACGGGCGGTCCGGCGTCTCGTTCGAAGAATGGATGCAGCTCGATAATCGTTATATCAACACGTGGTCGCCTTGGAGCGATCTGGTGATTTTGTTGAAGACCGTTCCCGCGGTCATCCGAAAGGACGGAGCGCATTAAGCCTCGCCTTCATGTCGTTTCTCCGGCTACTCCGAATCGCGTCGCGCTGGCAGGCTCGACGCTTTTTATCATGGGGGCGACGCTGGGTTCGACGCTGCTGGGCTTCGGGCGGGAGGTCGTCAGCGCCAAGTATTACGGCACGCAGTGGCAGATGGATACGTTCCTGGCAGCCGCCGTCGTGCCCACGATACTCTTCGGCGTCTTCAACGGCGCGCTCGTCAGCGCGCTGGTTCCGACATTTTCCGAATACATAACGCACGGGAACGACGACGAGGGCTGGCGCCTTGCCAACACGGTCATCAACGGCCTCTTCCTTGTATTAGCCGTCTGCGCGGTGCTCGGATATTTTTTAGCGCCGTGGTTCGTTCCGGTCATCGCGCACGGCTTTCCCCCTCCCCAGATGGGCGTGGCGATCCACATGACGCGCTGGCTGATGCCGAGCATCATCGCCGTCAGTCTTTCAGGCGTCTTCACCGCTATTTTGAATTCATATCACCGTTTCCGGTCAGCGGCGCTGACGGGTATCGCTATCAATATCATCACCATCGGCACGGTGTTGATGCTCAATCACCGGCTAGGCATCTTCGCTTTGGTACTCGGCACGTCGCTCGGTTTGATCGCGCAGATGCTCGTGCAGCTTCCGGCCATACTCTTGAGCGGGCGCTACCGCTTCACGCTGGATATCCATCATCCGGGACTGCATCGCATCGGAGCCGTTCTGGGACCGATCGTCGTCGGATCGGCGGCGGGACAGACGGCGCTGTTCTTCGATCGCTATTTCGCGTCGACGCTTACGCCGGGTTATATCGCAGGCATGAACTACGCCACGAAGCTGGTGAATTTTCCGCAGCAGATTTTCGCGGCCGCGATCGCGACGGTCATTTTTCCGCTCCTCGCCGCGGAATTCGCTAAGTCCAATCGCGCGGGCGTCGGGCAAAGCGTCGTCGTCGGGCTGCGGCTGGTGAACTTTATTATTATTCCGGCCGTCTGCGCACTGATCGTCCTGGCCCGCCCGATCGTGCAAACGCTTTTCGAGCGGGGCAACTTCGGCCCGACGGCGACCGATCTCTGCGCCGGCTTGCTTCCGTTCGCAGCGGTCGGGCTGCTGGCGCTGGCGGCAAACGTCGTGCTGACACGCGTCTGTTTTGCATGCAATGAGACGAACTGGGCCGTGGTCGTTTCGGTGATCGCGGTCGCCATCAACGTGGTCCTCTCGCTGGCGTGGCTGCCCACGCTCGGAGCGCGCGGACTGCTGCTCGCAAACTCGCTCAGTCAGATCTTCCAGGCGGCGCTGCTGCTCACGATCGTCGTACGGATCGTGCGCGGCGTCGATTGGATGGCGCTCGTCATTTCCGTCCTGAAAATCGGCGCGGCATCCGCGGTCATGGTTGGAGCGCTGCATTGGATTCAGGCGCTCGGCGTTCAGCCCGCGCACACGTTTGTTTCACGCGCTTGGTTTCTCTTCGGCCAAATCGCCATCGGAGCGCTCGTCTTTCTTGCGGTCGCGCGCATCTTGGAAGTGGAGGAACTACCGCTGGTCGTACGGCTGATACTCGAAAAATTCGCGAAGAATATCCCGAGCGCGCCCGAAAATCGCGAGGCGCCCATTGCTTGAGCGCATCGAGTCCCGCAACGTTCGTTACGCGTGGCGCGTCATTCAACGCAAGGTGCGTCTGCGCAGGCGTCTGCGCAGCGATTTCGTGCGCGACGGCGCGATCGTCTTCGGCGCGACGATGTTCGCAAATGTCCTCAACTTCGTCATTCATTTTGCGCTCAGCCGCGAGCTAGGTGTTGTCAATTATGGCGTCTTCGGAACGCTGCTCTCGGCGCTCACCATCTTCGGAACCCCGGTGGCTTTCATTACGCTCGTTGTCGTAAGGTTCGTTGCCGAGTTTCACGCGGTTGGCGATCGAGCGAAGATTCGCGTCCTCTCGAACCGGATTCTCATCTTCGGCGCGAGCTTGGGGTGCGCCGGCGTCGTCCTGGGTGTCGCCTTCCAGCGCCCCATCGCTCATTATCTGCATTTTAGCGACTCGCGAGTGGTAGCCATGGCTGCGCTGACGATGGCGATTGCGTTCGCGTTGCCGGCGATCCGGGGCGTGTTGCAAGGAGCTCAGGACTTTACGCGGCTGGCCGTCTCTACCTCGATCGAGGCCGTACTGAAGATCGGGCTGGCGGTCGGCTTCGTCATTGCGGGCTGGGGCGTCTCCGGCGCATTTCTCGGCTACGTTCTCGCGAGTGCCGTCAGCTTCGCTTATACGATGTTCGCGGTCCGCCGGCACTTCTCGCCGGAACCCGCTCGACTCATGATCGACCTTAGGCGGCTGATGCAAACGACGGGCGGCATCGTAGCCGGAACGATCGCCGTGACGCTCTTGACGTCCATCGATCTCCCCTTGGTCAAGCATTTCTTCGGCGCATCCACGGCGGGCATTTACGTTGCGGTAACGGTCTGCGGCAAGATGTTGTTATTCGTCGGTGGGTTTGTGCCGACGCTGGTTTTGCCCAAAGCGACGGCGCAGGCGGCCAAAGGGGAGTCGGCCGCGTCCGTGCTGCGTCAAGGAATCGGCGTCGCCCTGTTGTTCGGCGTCGCCGGCTTGGCGTTTTTCTTTTTGCTGCCCGGCTTGGTCGTGCGCATCACCTATGGCGCCGCATATATCGCCGCCGCGAAATATATCTTTGCTTACGGAGTGGCGATGAGTCTGCTCGGGCTAACGAATGTCATCGTGATGTACAAGATCGGGCTGCACAAATTCGATTTCGTCCTACCGCTGATCGCGGCTGTCGTTGCTGAGGCCGGCGGCATTTATCTCTTTCACACGACCCTGTGGACCGTCATTGCGGTCGTGGGCGCGGTGAACGCAGCCGCACTACTGGTGTGCTGCTTACGAATTCCGCTGCATCTGCCGTCGCATATTATGGGCGCGCCCGTTCAACCGACGGGCAGCAGCCCCGCATCGCGGTAGTGACGGATCATTCTTTCGAACGTTTCGTCTAAAGGACGGAAGCGATAGCCGAGCGAGCGGATCGCTTTCCCGCTGTCGTACCACATGCGCAGCGGCGCGATCTTTGCGTTGTCCAAGGTTAAGCGCGGCTCCTGACCGGTAAAGCGGGAGCGTATTTCAAATGCGCGGGCCGCAAGCTGCATCAGTCCCGGCGGAAAGGCGTGCCCGGTGTAAGGCACGCCGATCATCTCCGCTTGCCTGCGAAAAATCTGTTCGTACGGGAGATTATGTCCTGTCATCAAGTAGCGCTGCCCGTTCTCGCCTTTCGCCAAGGCTAACAGAATGCCGGACGCCGCATCGTCGACGTCGGTAACCGAAAGTCCGCCGGTCGGGTGACCGGGGATTTTACCGCCGGCAATTTCGAGCATGGTGTGCCCGAATGGATGGGACAGGTCACGCGGGCCGTAGAGCGTTCCCGGATTGACGATGATCACGCGTACGCCGTCGTCCATCGCTTCGGCAGCCTCTGCCTCGGCGAGCCTCTTGCTTTCGTGATAGACGAGATGCAGCGGAACAAAGTTGTTGGGTGTTGTCTCCGTAACGGGGGTGTCCGTTGCCGCGTAACCGACCGCCGCTACAGATGAAACGTGGATTAAAATTGCGACGCCTGCCGTCTTCGCGGCTTCCGCCACGACCCGGGTCCCGATGACGTTGGTACGATATATGCGGTCCCGGTGGCGCTTCCAGTGACTGAGATCGGCAGCCATGTGAACGATAGCTTCGTGACCTTCCACGGCCTTGGAGAGGACGATGGGATCGGTCACATCGCCCACTATAAACTGGGAAATATATGGCGTGATGGCTTCCCGATTCCCGGACGGCCGCACCAGTGCCGCCAAGGTATGCCCGGCCTCCGCGAGCAAGTACGCGACTCTCGACCCGAGAAAACCCGTCGCTCCAGTGAGGAAGATTCTCATCGCAGCGCTGTTGTCACGCTCCCAAAACGACTCCTTCGGAAAAGGTGCCGATGACCGGTAAAATCAGTGTCATTATGCCCGCGTACAACGAAGCGCGGCACATCGTGAAGAATTTGATAGAGGTCGTCGAGACGCTCTCCGGCTTCGAGTATGACTTTGAAGTCATCGTCGTCGACGACGGCAGCCCGGATAAGACCTATTTGGAGGCTGCGAAGCTGCTGTCGATGCACCCGGAGCGCGTGCGCGTGGTCCACTACGACGAAAATCGCGGGAAAGGAAACGCGCTGATTTGCGGCGCGACCTTCGCCAAGGGTGATTACGTCGTCTTCCTCGACGCCGACATGGACTTGCACCCGTCGCAGCTTCCCGTTTTGTTCGGCATCATGGATGCGCAAAACGCCGACGTCGTGATAGGCAGCAAACGGCACCCGTTATCAAAGGTGAATTATCCTTGGCACCGCCGCGCCGGCAGCTGGGGGTACTACTCGCTCATCCGTTTGCTCTTCGGGCTTCCCGTGAAAGATACGCAAACCGGCCTTAAAGTATTCAAGCACATGGTTCTGGCGCGAGTCTTCCCGCGCGTATTGGTGAAGCGGTTTGCGTTTGACATCGAAGTCTTGGCAAACGCGCACCGTCTGGGGTACAAAATCGTCGACGCGCCGGTGACACTAGAGTTTCAGCGGGGCGCCTTCGGCCGCATCAAGCCTCGCGACATCTACCGCATCATGGTCGATACGGCCGCGATATTCTACCGCATGCACATCATCAAGTACTACGATCGGGTGCCGGAGATGTCTAGCCAGGAATTGCGAGCTCAAACTTCGGCGCGGGAAGTTCAATCCGTTCGATGACGGTGGCGGAGCCAAAAGTCTCCGTCATTATCCCGCTCAAGCGGATCAACGCGTACCTGCACGAGTCCCTGGCGCATTTGCGCCTGCAAACATACAGGCGTTTCGACGTCTACGTCATTACGGACGGCCCGGAAGCATTCGACGAGCCGGGTCTCGACGTCAAGTGGCTCGCTTCAGGCCCTGTTCCTCCGAACATCAAAAGAATGATGGCCGCGAAAGCCAGCGACGCCGGGATCGTCGCGCTGCTCGACGACGACGCCTACCCGACTCCGGGCTGGCTCGAAGCTGCCGTTTCGCACTTTGCAGATCCTCAGGTCATCGGCGTGGGCGGTCCAGCCATTACGCCGCCGGCAGATTCTCCGCTTCAGCAAGCGAGCGGTGCCGTGTACGTCTCGCCATTGGTGTCGGCGCGTTACACCTACCGCTATGTTGCGGAGGCTCAGCGAGACGTCGACGACTACCCGTCGTGCAACCTGATTTTGCGGCGCGAGCCCTTCCTACGGCATGTCGGCGAGTGCCTGCGTTATTGGCCCGGCGAAGACACCAAGCTTTGCCTGCTGCTCACCAAGCAGGGCGACCGCATCGTCTACGATCCGCGAGCGGCCGTCTTTCATCACCGGCGCAAACTGTTTTGGGGGCATTTCCGCCAGGTCTGGAATTACGCCGTGCATCGGGGCTTTTTTGCTAAGCGCTATCCCGAAACGTCGCTTCGCCCGGCATATTTCGTCCCGTCACTCTTTCTCTTGGCGAACGTCGTCTTTGCCGCTCTGCTGCCGTTCAGCCGCCTGCGCTCGGCCTTGCTGGTTCTGGCGGCCGGCTACGTCTTGGCGGTCGTGGGGAGCGCGATGTGGTCGCGGCGGTCCCACCTGGCCAACCCCCTCCTGGTCTCGCTCGGAATCTACCTCACGCACCTCACCTACGGCCTAGGCTTCATGCTGGGACTGCTGCATCCGGAGCTGGACCACTGATGCCGGGGTTTGCCGCCGCCCGACCCCTATGTTATAGTCGTCCTTGCCGCATTCGGGAGAAACTGTGAAGATCGCCGTCTCATATCCGCCGCTGGCTAGCGATAAGGGCGTGGCCCTGCTTTCGCAAAATCGCCAGTTCCAGTGGTTTAATAATCCGACGTTCATCTATCCGATGGTGCCTTCGTCTGCCGCCACGCTGCTGCAGTCGATGGGGCACGAAGTCATTTGGGATGACGCCATCGCCGAGCAGAAATCCGAAGCCGAGTGGCTGAAGTGGTTCGAAGGCGCCGGCCTCGACCTCATCGCCTTCGAGAGCAAGACCCCGACCATCAAGAAGCACTGGCGTCTCATCGAAGAGATGAAGCGGCTCAACCCCAAGACGATCGTCGTCCTCATGGGCGACCACGTCACGGGCTTCCCCGAAGAGTCGCTCGAAAAATCTCCGGTCGATTACGTGCTGACGGGCGGCGATTTCGATTTCTCGCTGCGGGATCTGGTCAATCACTTGGATACGCACGGTGCCATGGGCCCGGGTACTTACTACCGCGAAAACGGCGGAGTCAAAGGGACCGGCATCTATTCGCTGGTGAACGACTTGAACGAGTTGCCCATGATCGATCGCGATCTCACCAAGTGGGAGCTCTACGCGTACAAAAACGGCAACTTCAAGTATCTTCCCGGCACCTACACGATGGCCGGACGCGACTGCTGGTGGGGCCACTGCACGTTCTGTTCGTGGACCATTCTCTTCCCGGGCCAGAAGTTTCGCACGCGTACGCCGGAGCTAATGCTCGACGAAGTCGAGATGCTCGTGAAGAATTACGGCGTTCGGGAAATCTTCGACGACACGGGCACGCTCCCGATCGGAGCCTGGCTGAACGAATTCTGCGAAGGTCTGATCAAACGCGGCCTGCACAAAAAGGTCACGATGGGCTGCAACATGCGCTTCAACTACCTCGGCAAAGAGGAGTATCAGCTCATGGGCAAAGCCGGGTTCCGCTTTATCCTGTACGGACTCGAGTCCGCGAACCAAAGCACGCTCAAGCGCTTGGCCAAGAACATGAAAACCGACACGATCGCCCAGGAACTCAAGTGGTCCAAGGGCGCCGGCCTCGCGCCGCATATCACGACGATGATCGGCTATCCTTGGGAAACCAAAGAAGAAGCCCGCAATACGATCGAATTCGCGAAGAAAATGTTCAAAACGGGTTGCGTGGACACGCTGCAGGCGACCGTCGTCATCCCCTACGCGGGAACGCCGTTATATAAGGAAGCGGAGAAAAACGGCTGGCTGCTGACCAAGGACTGGGATGAGTACGACATGCGCCGCCCTATCCTCAAGAGCCCGCTTACAGCCGAAGACACGCTCAACCTGACCCAAGACTTGTACCGTTCTTTTATCAGCCCACAATTCGTCTGGAACAAACTGATAAACATCCGCAATTGGGAAGACGTGCAGTTTATCGCACGCGGGGTGCAGTACGTCTGGGGACACTTGACGGACTTCAACACCGGCCAAGTCAAGGGCGCGGCGGCCGTCGCAAAGAGCGAGCGCGAGAAGAGCGGCGTCGCCGCCTAGCGCTTCGCAGCGGCCATGACCGAGCCGGAAATCCGGATCGTCGTTCCCGCTTCGAACGAAGAGGCCCGGATTTCGTCGACCATCCGCGAGTACTGCGAACACTTCGGCGAGAGGGCGCGCATCGTCGTGGTCGCCAACGGATGCGACGACGGTACCGAGCGCGTCGTCGGCGCGCTCCAAGGGCGCTACTCGAACCTCGCGCTGATTTCGATCACCGGCAGAATCGGTAAGGGCGGCGCGGTCCGGGCGGGATTCTCGTCGGGCGTGGAGCCTTTGCTCGGATTTACCGACGCCGACGGTTCGACCAATCCGCGTGAATTCGACCGCCTGATCACGAGCTTGCGCGAGTTCGAGGCCGACGGCGTTATCGGTTCGCGCTGGATGCGCGGCGCGGTTATGCAGCGGCCGCAGCCTCTCGTGCGCCGGATTGCAAGCCGCGTGTTCAACGGCGTCGTACGGCTGTTGTTCGGGTTACGCTACCGCGACACGCAGTGCGGCGCTAAAGTTTTCCGGCGCGCTGCAATTGATAAAGTTTTTTCGCGGCTGGAAATATCCAATTTCGCTTTCGACGTGGACTTACTCTATCAACTGAGCCGCGCCGGATGCACGGTTATCGAGTCGCCGATCGCGTGGGCGGAGACCTTTACCGCTTCGAAAGTTCGGTTGCTGGCCGCATCGTATGCGATGCTCGTCGCCGTCGTCCGGCTGCGCCTGCGCGATACGCTCGCTTCGCGAATTCCATTTTTTGAATATCTGGGACGGAGGTCGCTTATTCCGGTGCGCGATTCGTTTCGCTTGTTAATCTTCGGAGCCGAACGTGAGGGGCCGCGTGCCGTTGATAAATACGTGGACGAACTCGCTCTGCGCTGGCAGGCTTCCGGTCACGACGTGCAATGGATACGCGCCGGCACGATATCGACGCGAGCTCGCGTTTCTTTGTGGTATGCGCTCTTCGGGCGGCGCGAGTACGATGCGATCGTGGAAGTCGCATCGCCGCTTCCTTATTTTCTCCCGGCGCTTTCGGTGAAACCTAAATACCTGGTCGTGAACGATCCGTGGGATGCCGGCGCGCGCTCGGCCGCAATTTACGATCGCTTTTACGGCAATGTGCCGCGCGTCGAAGGGGGCGACACGAGTAGTGCTGCTGCCCAGGCGCAGGCGATCGTCGACGACGTCAAATCCAGCGGCATGTACTTAGCGCTGTTCGACCGGCTCGACGGAAATTGGTCGATCAATTTTACCGACCTGGCTTCCCGTACGGCTAAGCGCCAGCAGCTCTGAAAGTCGGCATCTTCAATTGGCGCGACGTCCGCCATCCTAAGGCGGGAGGCGCTGAGCAGTACCTTCACAGGCAAGCCGCCCTTTGGACTGCGGCGGGCCATTCCGTCAAATGGTTTGCTTCACGCTTCCCAGGCGCGAGCGCGCGCGCCACGATCGACGGTATCGAGATCTATCGGGCCGGCGGGGAGTATGGAGTGTATGCGGCGGCGCCTTTCGCCTACTTTCGGCATATGCGGGATTGCGACGTGCTGCTCGATGCCGAAAACGGCGTTCCATTTTTCACGCCGCTCTTTTCACGCCGTCCGAAGGCTCTGCTGATGTTCCACGTTCACCGCGATGTGTTGTTGCGCGAGCTGCCGCCGCCGATCAGCTGGTTCACGTGGGCGCTCGAGGTGTGGTGCATGCCGCTGGCTTACCGGCGCGTTCCGTTTGTAGCGATCTCCGAAAGCACGCGCGACGATATTACCAAGCACAGGTACACGCGGCTGCCCGTGACGCTTGTCCATAGCGGCGTGGACCATACGCTGCTCTATCCCGGAACAAAGTCGCCGGAGCCGTCGGTCGTCTACTTAGGGCGCGTCGTACGATACAAGCGGATTCGTGAATTACTACGCATCTTTGCGAAAGTGCGCGAAAGCGTTCCGGCCGCGAAGTTATACATTGCCGGCACGGGAGGCGATGCCGAACCCTGTCGCGCATTGGCGCGCGACCTCGGTCTGGCAGACGGGGCTGTCTTCACCGGTTTCGTCGACGAGAACGAAAAGCGCCGGCTGCTTTCTTCCGCCTGGGTCTTCGCGCAGCCGTCGCGCGTCGAGGGCTGGGGAATCAGCGTGATCGAAGCGGCGGCATGCAGAACGGCCGCCGTTGCGATGCGCGTTCCCGGACTTCGGGACGCAATCATTGACGGCCAAACCGGAAGGCTCGTGCAGAATTGGGATGAGTTCGGCAGCGCACTGACATATATTCTTACCGATGAAGCCTATCGCGGGCGTCTCTCCGAACACGCTCTAGACTATTCACAATCGTTTTCATGGGAAAAGAGCGCGGAGCAGCTGCTGACGCGGCTGAAGGAAATACACGCGGGTCGGCTCGGCTCGTAGACTCGTGGGCGAGCGCCGTTGCAGTCGCGGGCGCCGCATTTCTCTTGAGCTGGCCGTTCTTGATCGCTCCGGGCCGCTTTCTCTACATCCGCTATTTCGACGCGGATACGATCTTCGGACCGTGGTGGAAGCTCCGCGACCTCGTTAACGTATGGGACGCCCAGTTTCATTTGGGCTATGCGCATGCGCGCGATCTCTCGTATTTGTCGATCCAAGAGATCGTTTCGGCGCTCATGTCGCCGCTGGGTGAGGATTTTAGAAACCGCAGTTCGCTGATCTTCGTTTCGCTGGCAATCTTCTTCGCATTTTGGTGGTACCTGCGCGTTCACTTTCCGCGAGTCCCGGGCGTTTTCAGCGCTGTGGCAGCATTGTTTTATTCTTCCAACCCGTTCGTGGTGGCGTTTATCCACGACGGTTACTCGGGATTGCTCGTTGATTATGCGCTTCTTCCCGTGGCGCTGCTGATCGTCGAATGGAGCAGGCGAAGCGCGCGGCCCGTCTTGCTCTCGTTTATCCCGCTCATGTTCGTCGTGACGGGAATGTATAACCTGACGTCGGTGCTCGTCGCGCTTATTGGTACGCTCCTGCTGGAGTTCGAGTATATCTACCGGACGCTTCGGACTTCGCGCGCAGCGGCTTTGGCGACGGGACTTGCATTTTCGCTCAACGTGTTTTGGCTGCTCCCGCTGCTCTACGACTTGATGCTGCACCCGAAGCAGCCCATTCTCGCGGAATCGGCGGGGGATATATCGGTCCTTACTTCGGCGGGTACGTTGACGAACGCATTCCTGCTTCGAAGCTATCCTGAGATTTGGACGAAGGCTTACGGAACCCGCGAATGCGTCGGGTGTCTGTTTTATGAGTCGCCGTGGTTCATGATCGCGATGGGCGCCCTTGCGATTTGCGCGATCGTTGGACTCATACGGGCGCGGCGCTTCCTATTATTGGCCGCGCTGGCAGCCTCGCTCCTCATTGCGACAGGCTACCATTATCAAAATGAAATTATCGGTATTCCGTATGTCGTCCTGATGGGGTTGCCGCTCTTTGACGCTTTTCGCAGCAGCGTCAAATTCGCAGCCTTAACGGCCGCGTTTTACTCAATAGGCTTAATGTATCTTTTCGGTACGCTAAGGCGCAGACGCGCCGCTTTCTCGATCGGATCGGCGATAGCGGTCGTCGTCGTTTCTCTCCCATACATAACGGGCGCGCTGATAGAGCGCAGCCCGGATAACCCGCCGCATTTTCCGAATTTCGTGGTTACCGTTCCCGCTTACTACAAGGACCTCAAGGCGCATGGCTCGTTACTGTCCGACGACTCGCCAACGCTATTGCTGCCAAACATGCCGCTGGCCGCGTACCGTTGGGGCGTTTACGGGAACGACTTTCTGCCCGGGTATTTAGGAAAACCGACGCTCGCGATCAGCTACTTGCCGCAACCGAGCTGGCAGATGGAACAGATTCTTGCCAGACTCACTGCACGTCAAAACTCTGCGGAGGGTAGACAGGCCCTGCTGCGAGCTCTCGGGATTTCGCGGATCTTGTATCGCGAAGATGTCACGCAGACCTTTCCACTGCCTCGCGAAGAATTTGGTAAGCAAATAGCGGGTTTCGGAGCGCTGCACGTCCTTGCGGGGGATCGCGCGTTTCCACGATTTGGCCTGACAACGGCGATGGATCCCGTCGCCG
The DNA here is from genome assembly GCA_013036095.1 of Vulcanimicrobiota bacterium. Classification (GTDB taxonomy): domain Bacteria; phylum Vulcanimicrobiota; class Vulcanimicrobiia; order Vulcanimicrobiales; family Vulcanimicrobiaceae; genus Rubrimentiphilum. Next base: position 107,449 of record JAAXCW010000005.1, on the reverse strand, counting down.
GGGTTGCCGGAATAACGAGCTATGCAGGTTTTTGGCAGCGCGCGTCGCGCGGATTCGATCCCGGGCGCGACGGGGATGCGGTTTGCAGTGGCCGGGCGCAGCTCGGACTGGATGTCGCGGAGATCGGACGTAAACACGTCCAAGTGCTCGACGTCCCGACGGCGTGCGCGCGAACGCTGAACGTAACACTCGTCACTGCTCCAAGTGCGACGCGGATTCAACTGACCGAACGCGGAGGAAATGCCGTCAAGGCTTCTGTAACGGCGGGAGGCGATGTCCGCTTTTTGCGCTTCGTCATGCCGGCCGGTCCACACACCTATCTCATAAATGGAAGAAGGAACGCGGTCGTGACGGGAGTCGCCGGCGTCAAAATATCGAGCGCGCCCTCTCGCATGGTTTCAATCTTTCCCGAACCGGCTGGAGTCATTGGATACCGTTTCGCACCGGCGGCTTACCGGCACTATACGATTTTCAACGAGAATTTCGATCCGGCATGGGCCGGTTATGTCCGCGTAAGCGGGCAGTGGAAGCCGCTCGGCAATTTTATGGCGGATGGATTCGCGAACGCTTGGGACGTGCCGGCGCAGGCGCCGCTCGTTATTATAAACACTCTGCAAATCGCGGCTTGGCTCTCCGCTGTTTTGGCCTTGCTGCTGTTTGCCGCGTACGCCTATGTTCTCAGTCGTGCGCTGCGCGCGCCGGTGTGAAACGGCTGTTAGCGCCGCTCTGGTCTCCGCCCGAACCCAGCTTCGCGGGCGGATTTTACAGGGCGAAGCGAATCCTCGAATCGCTCGACCGGTTGGAGCCGTTCGCAATCGCAAGTGACACATTCCCGATTGGCGTGCCAAATGTGCGACGGTATCCCACCAGGCGGCTTGGCACGGCGTCGGCGCTTTTTTTCAAAGTGGTGCGCGCCGTCAATTGGATGTGGAGTACGCTCGCCATCATCGCGATGGGATTGGCTTGGCGCGAGAAGTTCGACGTGGTCTACGGGGGGCCCAGCGAAATTCTCCCGATCTCGCTTTCGGCTTTGGTGATCGGCAAACTGCGAGGCATTCCGGTCGTGCTCTGCAATCAAAACGTACGCGGCACGGAATTCTGGATGTTGAATCGGGAGGTGCATCGTGCCGCGGATGCGATCGTGACAGTCTCGGAGGCGTTGGCTGAAGAGTTGCGCAGCGAAGGGCTGCGCGTGCCGATTTACGTGGGTACCAACGGCGCCGACGACGGCAGTCTGCCGGAGCAGCCGCCACGCTACGATGGCGTCTTTGTCGGACGGCATACCCAGGCCAAGGGGATCCCCGAACTCTTTGAAGCTTGGCGGCGCGTCTGTGACGCACGCCCTGATGCCCGGCTGGCCTGTGCCGGGTTCATTGCGCCCCACGTCAACGAACGGCTACGCGCGGCTTTGCGTTCGCTGAAGCTCGAGGCGAACGTTTCGCTCCTGGGTCCGATAAGCGACGGCGAAAAATGGCAGCTCTACGCGACCTCCCGGCTTTGCGTATTCCCGAGTCACGTCGAGGGATGGGGAATCGTCCCGATTGAGGCTCATCTAGCGGGTCTGCCCGTCGTGGCTTACAATTTGCCGGCTTACGACAATACGATCGCAAAGAGCCCGGGAGCAAAGCTAGTGCAACTAGGTGACGTAAACGCCTTTGCGGACTCGATTCTGGACTTTCTCTCAACCGATCGTATCGATCGCGAAACGCTTCGGTCGTGGGCCAAGCGCTTTACGTGGAGTGCCGCGGCGGCGCGAGAAGAGCAGATCCTTGAACAGGCTCTCGAAAACATAGGCGGCGCTCGTGGATGAGCGTGCGGCAAGAGAATATTATGACCGCGGCGGAGCCAAGAACACGTCCGCCGTCGCGACTATTCTCGACGCGGTAAGCTCACGTGGGACATTCGGCCGCACCTTGGATATCGGATGCGGCGATGGAAGCGTGCTCGAAGCTTTGCGCGCGCGAACTTCGGAGTCCGCGGGAGTGGACAGCTCGGCGGCTGCGGTCGAATTGACGCGCGCCCGCACCCCGGAGGCCGACGTCGTGGCGGCCGACGTTCAGGAATCGTTGCCCTTCGCGGACGCCTCGTTCGATTCGGTGCTGATGCTCGACGTCATCGAGCATCTCACCAACCCAATAGCGGCTATCGCGGAGATTCGACGCGTCTTGCGGCCGGGCGGACTTCTTGCGGTTACGACGCCCAACGCCAATTCGCCGATCCGGTATCTGCGCGGTAGGAAGTGGTTTGGCACTGCGGACCCGGGCCATGTGACGCTCTACACGAGTTTCACGCTCTGCCATCTGCTCGAGCGCGCGGGCTTTACTATTGCGATGAACCGGATCGAACCGTTTACAGAGACGCGTGCGGACGGACTTCTGCGGGCCCTGCGTATCGGCGGTACGCTGCTCGTCGGCGCACGTAAAGTAGAAAAGACTGAATGATAGCCGCCAGCAGCGCGGCCATTGACAGCGCGAGTGCCGCAAAGTATGTGCGCGCGGGTTCGAACAGAAGAGTTATTCGGCCGTGTGCGCCGTTTGGAAAGATCCACGCATTGGCGAATCCATCGGCGCGCGCGTGGATGGCATCACAACTCGCGCACTTCCAGCCGGGGTCGTAGCGCTCGCGAAGAACCAAAACCGATCCAGGTGGCGCTGCGATCGTAAGCGTCGCACGCCAGCGGCGGTCTTCGACGATCCCGAGTTTGTGAGCGCCTCGCGCGGAGGTGCGGAAGAACGCGATCCGGCCGCTCGAGATCGCCTCCGACACTGCAATCGGCGCCATTCCTCGAAACGTTGCCGCTCCGTCGCAATTATAGACTGCAAAATGCATGTCGACCGGCTGGCCGCGACGGCAGCCTGCCGCAGCGAGCTTTCCGTCGGCCGATCCCGCAAGCACGCTGCTGTGCGCCGGCAAGCCTACCGTCGCGAGCGGTAAGGTCGTGAAGATTCCGGATGGATGGTCATACATCCAACCGGGCAGATTATTCCACAGTGCGGTGCGCGCCCAACCGCGCTTTGGATTCACATCCCGTGATTCTCCGTTCAGATCTATCGGGGTTCCGGTATCCATGCGTTCGACGGTCTGCGGCGATCCGATTGAAAGGAATGTGATTCGTGCCGCGGGCAGTTCCGTCAAATGCCAGGTGGTTTGCGCTCCAGTCGCCGGCGGTGGAAAAACGCTTCGGAGCTGAGGTTCGTACGCGGTACTCTGCTCAACGCCGGCGATGGCGAGCACATGCGATATTCCCAGAGCGCGCAACAACGGCGCGGGAGTTTGGCCCGACGCGTCCTGAGCGGCGACAATGGACGCGTATGGAGTTTCGTACAGCGTATCCAGAGCGCTGGCGTGTGCGCCGATCGGCAGCGTGAATGGCGAAAGGCCCGAAGCGGAGTTGCCGCGCACCGATTGCGGAAGCCCGCTTGGAACCGGCAGATACCGTGTGAGCCCCCGAGCAGATGCGATCCGAGTGACGAGCGCAGCGCCTTCATGAGAGAGAAGATAGGACGGAATGTTTCTTGTTTCATACGCCGCTACGCACAATGCCGTGGCGATCAAGACCACGCCTAGCGGCAGCGCCGAGAATTTGAAGCGGCGATTGGAGGAGAGCCCTCGTATTCCCAGGCCGATCAACATCGCATAACAGAGCACGACGACCGCTTCGAATGTGTAGAGCTCGCGCATCGCCGCAAACGCGGCCGATCGCTCGACCAAGAAACTCAGCAGTGGCGCCAGTGGGCCGTAAAACCCAACGACGAGCAGCAGAGCGGTAAATCCGCCAAGAATCCACATGCGCTCATTGCGCCGAACGATTGTCGTGACAGCGCCCGCGAGCGCGATGAGCGGAAAGGACCAGAGCATCGCGCGCAGCCAGTCAGGCAGCGCCCGGTCATATCCGCCGATATATCCGAGGAATCGAATCGCTTGGGGAAATGGTACGCTTTGAGATTCTTCCCAATGAACGATCGGACGGTACGCGTTAAAATTCGCAGCCGACGCTGTATGTGCGGCCAAAATCCACTGCGGCATCGTAAAGAGCAGAGCCACAGCAACGGCTGGAAGACCCGTTCGCACGAACCAGCCCGCCCCATGGCGCAACCCGAGCAAGAATCCCAACCCGATTCCAAAAACGAAAAACTGTTGTTGCGCGCTGGCAACTCCGAGCAATGCGCCTAAAAGAAGCGGGCGCCTTAGCGTTCGCTCGTCGAGGATCGCGGCGAGAAACCACGGCAGCGTCGCGTAGGAAAACAAGAAGTGCAGATGTCCTGCGTGTAGCTTGTCGAGCAACACCGGGTTCCCCAGGTAGCAGGCGATCGCGCAGCCCGTCGCGATGCCGCCGAGCTTGCACATCCGCGCCAGCCATGCAATCCCTAGCGCGCTCAAGGCAAGCAGAGCGATCAAGTAGATCACCAACCCGGCATGGGGTCCTGCGAGTGAGCAGAGCGAACCTGAAAGAATGTAAGGGAGCCAGGGCGCCGGATAGCTCTGCGCGCTGCCAATGCCTGCGGAATTCCAGGGTTGTACGCCCAAGTACGTGTACGGCGCGCATTGAGCCGGATGAACGGGCCACTGCCAATCCTGTTGGAAGGCAGGGAGCCCATTTGCGGACGCTAGCGGCCATATCGCCAACACGATGAACAGGAGCGGAACGCTGATAAGAAAAAAAATCGCGGCCGCCCTAGATGGCCTTGCCTGATTGCTGGAGTATCCTAGAGCGACCATGTCGATCCGCCACATTGCCGCCAGAGTTTCATGGCCCCTGTGCTTAACGGTCCTTTTCGCGCTCGTGCTCCTGCGCGAATGGTATTTCAGCGCGGGCTACATCACGTACGGCGATTTCGGCGTTAGCCGGGCTGCCGCTATCCTACCGGACGGCTTCCATCTTTGGACCTTCACTGGCGATCTTGGTCACGCGAACTCCAGTGATTGGTGGCACACAATATTTCTTGCATCACTTTTTTATCTTCACATCGACGGTCATTTCGTCGACCGCCTCGTTTGGTTTTGGTTCCCGCCGCCACTCATGATTGGCGGATTCTACGTGCTTGCGGAAATGCTCACGCGCGACAGAGGCGCCGCAGGCATTGCTGCTCTAGCCGGTTTCCTTAATGTGGATTTCTTGGTGCGTATGGTCGGCGGACATAATACGGCCTTGATGCCAATCGCGCTTGCACCCTGGATCCTGATAGGAACCTTCCGCGTGGTAAACTCCGGCGACCGAGCGTGGGTCGGTTTAACCGTTCTCGCCACCGCAGCTGCGTCGGCATATGACGTACGATGGGTACTGCCCGTGTTCGCTATCGCTGCCATACTGGCATTGACAATGGCTTCGAGTTCGGGCGGTTACAATCCGAAGCTGCGTTTTCTGGCCATTTCAGCTTGCGCGATCGGCCTTGTGCTTCCGAATCTTCCGTGGCTGTTTGCTTCCATGGCGGGAAATGGCTTCTCGCCCGCTCCGCCGGCATCTTACGAGAGTCCAATCTGGGTTCAAAGGCTGAGCTTTGCTACGCTGTGGGACGCGCTCGCCGTCTGGAATCCAAGCTTCGGAACGAGTTTCAACGAGGGTCCCGTAGTTCTTTCGCATCTTCCGACGTGGGGCGGGTTTTTTTCGTTAGCCGTCTTTCTCGCCGTCGTCACAAGTCGGCGGCGGTTGGCGTTTGTTTTTTTTGCCTTGTATGTGGTGGGCGCATTGCTGTATACCGGATCGCATCCGCCGCTCGGCGGCATGTATGTTTGGGCTTTCCAACACATTCCATTCTTCAGCCTCTACAGAGAACCGTTAAAATTCGGCGCGGCAACTTCGCTTTGCGCGAGCATCGTTCTCGCTTACGGCATAGCGGCATTGCGGCCGGGGTCCTTCGCGCGAACGGCTGGTGTTGTCACCGTTTGCGCCCTCATTGTTGCTTTAGCGACGCCGGTCATCCACAAGTCAGGGCTGCTCGTCACGCGATCGCCCGACCCGGCCTATGATCTGCTGCAACGGGCGATCTCAAGGGATCAGCATTTTTCGCGTGTTCTTTGGCTCCCCCAACGTTCCCGCTGGGTTAGTGGCTCGGCGTTGCATCCGGTTGCGAATGGCCCGTGGCTGGGAATCTACGACTGGAACATCTTCAGGTGGCAGCGTGGATTCGACGACGATGTAATAGATTACGTGCGGACCCCTCTATTCATCCAGCTATTGCGGTGGGGAGCGTTTCGTTACGTCGTTCTCGACTGCACTACAGAAGTCGACGCGACAGTTCGAACAGATTCCTTTTCGTGCAGCAAAATTGCAATCGAACTCGCACGGCGCGATGCGTTGAGGCGGATTATGGTCGCCGGTCCCCTCACCCTATACCGGATTACCGGCCCGGTCGCGCCAGCACTGTGGAGCAGTCCACAAGCTCTTCTGGCAAATGGGCCGCCGCTTTCACTGAACGCCGGTGCTCTAACAGACGCTTTCGAGAAACTATTTCCAGTTATCTTGTCAGCGGACGCGAAGCAAACTGCGCGGCCTTCGCGGCAAATATTATTCGACGACGCTGTTCGCTCGAACTCGGCAGCGGACAGCATCGAGCGAATAGCCGGCGCAGACTCGATCGACTCCGGACCGAACACGGGCGATGCTGTGATCGATCGGCGTCCGTTAGAGGCAACTGGGCTGCACCTTCGCGGCACGGCAAAAGGGCCGTCGACTATAGCATTTGATGGGACGTTGGCCGAAACGCTTCCGAAGCCGATCGACAGGCTCAACGAGATTCCACGGGCAACGATTCTGGATCGAGGGGCTGTCGACAGCGTCCGGCACCCAAGTACCTGGACGAGGGGGTTAGAACTCTCGGGGTTTGCGATTCCCATCTACGAGAAGCCAGCCCTTCGCATTGTGGCGTCGCGAGTTGCGAGTGACGTGCTCTTCGCAACAGTTTTTGAACTGCGCGACCGTTCGGCCAGCCACACGTATTTGCTCATGGGCCCCCCTTTTCGAGGCGGAGATCCTCCGGTCGGCGAGCTCGATATTCGCGACTGGCTTTTCAGAACTATCGTTGAGAATCCGCGTTACGACGCGGCTTTAGGTAGGAACGACGGGTTTGATCGGCTCCAATTAGTACGGATTCGGCTCGTCCAATTGAGCGCTCCCGTACATGCGACGCAAAAATTCTCCCTCGCGGTGCGCGCGTGGAATTCGATACGAGGGTATCCCGTACGATCAGTCAGGCTGGCCGACGCGCTTCATTATACGTGTGCCTGCACGATGAGCAGGGCGGGATCATCGGAACGGTTCGTTTTCACAAGGTTCGGCCGGCGGCGCGCCGGCTGGATGCAGGGAATTGTGGCAATCCACGCCCGGCCAACATCCTATACGGCGATCATCTCAAAAACCACGCGCGATACGATCGCTGGCACAACGGTGGTGGCTGGACAACCATTCTTGGTCCGCCGGAGTCAAATTTCCAGCATTAATCCGGCACCGGATGCGGCATTGATCGATTTGCATTTTGCATTGCCGGCATCGGGCGTGTTGCTTTTGCGCGGCATCGTTACACCGAATGTCACATTGCAGTTATTCGTGCATACGTATTTGGGCCATAAGAACACGTGGATTGCCGCCGACATTCCTTACGCAAGGGCCGGTCGGGAACGCGCGTTTTTTGTACGCTTCGATATTTTGGCGACCGTGCGGCGCGCAGGGTATGACCGGATTGGCGATGCTATGATTTTGCTGAAATATGTAGACCCAAAGAAAACGCAGCCGGCGATCGTCGGTCTCACGGATGCCACCGCAGTAAGCAATAGGCTCGGCATATCGCGGAAAGCAAATTTGAGCGTTTCGAGGGGCGTCGTGAATACGATGCTCGCCACGGGCCAAGTCCCGCTGGCCGTGCGATTCTCGTCCGGAGCGAATGTGCAGCCCTCATGGCACGGGCAGCAAAGTGTCCCGTCCGCTCGCATGCGGTTTTCGAGTCAAACAGGCGATAGGTGGCTGATTTTTTCGCACGGGTTCAACCCGGCGTGGACCCTGACGGATGCATCGGGCGGACCAATCAACGCGACACATTTCAGAGTGTTCGGGACTCTTAATGCGTGGTACGTTCCCGGCGGGCTGCGCGGGAGCTATCAGATCATCTATACCGCCGACTCTTCCGCACGAGCGGGCGGCGCCGTAGCGCTCGCTGGCGTCTGCGCGGCGATTGCCCTCATGCTCGTGCCGCGCAGCGCAGGCAAACGCCCCGCAGAGTCCGAAAAATAAGCCTAATTCACCCATATCTTATGGAGCCGATCGGCGCAGCTGTGCGCTTCAAATCTTATGTCTTCAACATTGTTAGGCGATCAAAAAGTTGAGACGAAGACCAACAGCGGCGAAAGCGTATGTTACGCTTGCGGCCGCGAGGGTCATTTCAGTCTAGTTTCGAACGTTCGCGATGCGCACCTTAACAATGGGCGTATCTTCCAGCTTGGTCGTTGCACGGGATGCAAATCTATGCATTTGACCCCGATGATCGCCGCCTCGGAATTAGCCGAGGACTACAGCGCTTACTACGACCGCTCCGGTGAATCGCCGTTCGTTTTGTTGCTGCGCTACCTTTCGGGGTTCTTACACAACCGGCACGGTTTCAAGCCGGTTTTCCGATCTCTTTTGGAGATCGGCTGCAATAACGGCCAGTTTCTGGAGACAATCAAAGACCGGGGGAGAGTGGTTGGTCTCGAACGATCCGAAGAAGCTCGCCGCGCCGGCGCCGAACGAGGAGTAGAAATCGTCGTGGGCGATGTGACTGATCCATCTATTTTTGCGCCCGCCTCTTTTGATTATGTTTATCTTAACCATTCCTTCGAACACTTGCCCGATCCAAACGGGACGTTGAATTCAATACGGATCTGGCTCAAACCGGGGGGAAAGCTTTTTATCGGCGTGCCCAACCCTGACGGTTTTATCGCTCGGATATTTGCGAAGAGCTGGTATCATCTATGCCCTCCACTACATATCACATTAGGGACCCCTTCCGGTTTTTCTGCAATGCTCCAGCGGCACGGCTTCGAGATACAGAAAATCAGCTACAATAGTGATCCGCTGAGCATTCCCATGTCGCTTTATATCGCGTGCGGCGGCATAATTCCTAAGATGCCAGTGCCGCTTAAAATTTTCCTCGCCGCAATCGATCTGTGCGTCAAACCTTTAGCCTGGATTCTCGACGTATGCAAAGTTGGCGACTGCATTGAGATTCATGCCGTTAAGGTACGCTGACGGACGGAGAAGCCAAGCTGATATCCGCCTGAGGCGCCCTAGTATAAAGCGGCGTAAACCGATTTACAAAAGCACGCAGCGAACGCGGCGGCATTATGAGGCACCCGAGCGCGAAGGACCAGTAGCGAGGCGACACTAGGTTCAAAGGGCGGTAGCGCAGATAATGGAGCGCCTCCTGTAAATACGCCTTCATGGAAGAGCTACAGCGAACCTGAATGAGCCCCTCGACGCGATTTGAGATATTGTCGCGCGAAATGCGACGCTGACGTTCCCATCGTGGGCCGTCAAAAACGCTGTCAATCATCTTGATCCAGGTCCATAATGGAGAATAGGCATAGACCGCTGGATCATTGCGTGTTTGACTAAACGCTAATCGTACAGCGACCACATAATCGCGGAGAAAAACCAGACGGTGTGTCTTCAGCGTGTGGAGGAATGGTTCAATGTGTGTCGTGAAAACATATGGACTGAATGGCGTGATTAGCGCGTCGTTTCTGTATGCCAATCCCGTTACCTGACCCAACGTTTCCAGCACAGCGCGAAGAGAGGCTTCGTCGGAATCCGCTGAAACGATCCGGTCGGCTGTTGCATCTAATGGTTTTATATATCGAACAACGAGCTCCGGATTATCATTTTCGAACATGTAATACGGCCTGGTAACTATTCCGATATCAGCCGCCGCTTGAAAGGCTGCGTATGTGCGCTCCAGCGCGAGGGGCGAAAGGATATCGTCGCTGGCTAAGAAGTATACGTACGTTCCGCGGGCTAGGTCACGACACCGCTGAAAGTTGCCTGGACAACCAAGATTGACTTCATTCCTGATGTAACTAATGCGCCCGTCCGCAAAGGACCGCACAATGCTCTCGGTCGCATCTATGCTAGCGTTGTCCACGACAATGCAGTCCCAGTCCGTAAAGGTCTGTCCAAGCAGGCTGTTGATCGTCGAGCGGATTGTTGCGGCGGAGTTGTAGGCAGGAATACAAACAGTAAAAGCAGCCATGTCTTAACACTCCCAGCGGGAAAACAGCAGCGACCCGGTATAAAAAACCGGGTCCGTACCTTCACGCTGCCGTTTCCTCCTGCTTGGAGGCGTTCCCTTGCTTAAACTATCGACGCCCTATTGGCGAGACAACCGTCAGGGGGTCGCGAGAGCAATTCCCGCTTGCGGCGCCTTTGTATAAACTGGGGTTAGGCGGTCGACTAGTCGGCGGAGTAGCGAGCGTGGCATGAGCAGGCATGCCAGCGCGAATATCCAGTAGCGAGCTGATAACAGATTTAAAGGGCGGAACTTTACATACAGGTAGGCTTCGTAAACATAGGAAGAGAGAGGTGCTGAGCACCGGACCTGCACGAGGCCCTCAACGTGCTTAAGAATATGCTCTTTACCGATTTCTCGCTGACGTTTCCATTGCGGGCCCCCAAAAACGGTTTCCATCATATGCACCCAACTCCAAAGCGGCGATACTTTGTATATCGCCGGAAGGTTACGTGATTGGCTGGACTCTTTTCGCACGGCGACTAAATAATCGCGCAAGAAAATTGCGCGATGCGATCGGAACGTCGCCAGGAACGGGTGAATATGTGTCGTAAAAACGTACGGGCTAAATGCCTCATTGAGAGCGTCGTTTCGAAAGGCTAACCCAGTGACTTGTCCCAATGTACTGAGAATTGCACCTAACGCTTCCTCATCATCGATTGAGAGAACACGATCATTTGAATGGTCTAATGGCTTTTCGTATCTTATCGGCACGTCCGGATCATCGCCTTCGAAAATGTAGTAAGGTCTGGTGACGAGCGCGACATCCGGCGCGGCTTGCAGCGCGGAATAGACTCGTTCGAGCGCGAGGGGCGAAATCAAGTCATCGTTTGCCAAAAAGTAGATGTATTTTCCCGTTGCAAGCTCGCGACAGCGCTGAAAATTCCCGGGGCATCCCAGGTTTTTGTCGTTTTTAATGAATGTGATTCGCAAGTCTTTTAGACCGCGTACTAACTGCTCGGTATGATCGGTGCTTGCGTCGTCCACGACGAGACATTCCCAGTCGGTAAACGTTTGACTCAGCAGGCTGTCAATGGTTGCAGAGATGGTGCGTTCTGCGTTGAAAGAAGGTATGCAGACGGTAAAAAAGGCCATGATTTCATATTCTCCTAAGGTCGCCGCTATGGTCCGAAGCGCGGCAAATATAGGTCGCCAAGCGTCTTAATGAAAAACGTTACGGAGCAGCATCTTCAGTTCTTACCCCGTTCAAGATAAACTATACCGACGGCGCTCGCCAGTCCAGGGAGAGAACGCTCGGGTATATCCAGGCCTGGCTCAGACTGGATAGAACGCCTGCCTAAGGAAAGCACGCGTGACGACAGGGCAGCCGCTGCCGCGCGTTCCGCGATGAGACTAAAACCGAAAGAGAAAGCTGTATGCACGAACCGGAAACAGAATCGAGCTTTTACGAATCCTACATAGAACGATGCGGTCAAAGCTTTGAAGAGGATCGGTTACATAGGATTCGCGCTCGAATTCCGCAAGGTGCCGGCAGGATTCTCGACATCGGCTGTGGTGACGGGCGCAACCTGCAATTTTTACATCAATACTTTCCGGGAACCCAACTCTACGGAACGGACATAGCGCATACTGCAATTGACAATGTACAGGCTTTGGGTTTCCGCGGCGTGCAATGTGACGCGTCCAAAAAAATTCCGTATCCTGACGCGTATTTTGACGTTATCGTCTGCGGAGAAGTTATCGAGCATGTTGTGCACACAGACAAATTGCTCCAAGAATGTGCCCGCACGTTACGTGCGGGCGGGAAGCTCTTGGTGACGACCCCAAATCTAGCGTACCTGCCCAATAGGCTGCTGCTTCTGTTCGGAGTTCAACCGATTTGGACCGAAACGAGCGCCCACAAGAATCTCGGACGCGGCCTGAAGTTCTTGGGGCAAGGTAGAGAGACCCAGGGTCATCTAAAAATTTTTACCGGGGGCGCCTTAAAAGAACTTTTACGCGACGTGGGATTCGAAGTGACTCATTTTGAGGGCTACCGCGCGATGCAGTCGGGTCTCTTGAGTTACATCGATGCTTTGTTACGCATAAAACCGGAACTTGCCGCTGGATTTGTAGCCGAAGCGACAAAACAAAACAGCACCGGGCGGACATGATGCGAGACCTTCAGGTCAACGAACGTTTCACGAAGAGTTCCCGCAAGCCTAGCATGAGCAACACCATAGCGGAGCCAGCGAGGAAGATTGCGGGCGCGGCGTGCATAGCACCGATCCAGACGGCTGGTTCGTAGATCACCTCAAATCGTCGCGTTCTTGATGATGGAGAAAAGGACCAGACATTCGAAAAGAGATCACCTTCCGTATGATTAGAGACAAGCTGGCCGTCTACCAGCAATTTCCACCCCTTCGAAAAGCGCATCCTTAGACAGAAAAGCTTCGCGCTGGCCGGTAGTGTGCCGCTGTAATATAATCCATTTCTTCGCATGGACAGATTTGTCGCAAAAACCATCTGGACCGATGTGCCAAAGCCCGCGCTCTTGATGACCGTTTCGCCCGAACTTTTTACCACGTGAGCCCCGCCGGCCAACCTTACCAGTCCGGAGACTCGTCGGCCGTCGATGGTTGCTCGCGGGGCGACGTTGTAGAGGGCGGTACGCGGTATCGAGACAACTTCCAGACCGGCTGTCTCGACAGCAGTCGATCGCGCTTTACGCAGGAGATTGTCGAAGCGGTAGTTCGCCGTCCGCCAATCGGTCGCGGACATCTCGTAGATCGATCGCAAGACCTGTTCGCCATCGATGTTTCGAACGGTGGTCGTTCCTCGGCGGATACGGAAACTTGCGGAGCGTAGCCATGGGCCATTCTTGGAGACGGTGGAAAGGATGATTGGTTTCTTTGCATTGGGCATTTCAATAGCAATATGGCCGCCGTGAACCGTGCACAGATACGATACGATCAAAATATCCCCGTCGTTCAATGCGTGCAGTCGCAGGATGCCGCTGGAGGTCAGGCTCAACAGTGAAGCGTCAAATGCCGTTGTGATATCGGCTCGGTAGGGCCACCAGCTATTTAGCGGAGCCCAGCCGCTCTCGGCGTCTGCCGAGGCAAAAATTAAGATCTGATCCAAGAGCATGGACTTTAATGGCGCCAATTGAGCTTTCATGTCGGGCAGATCGCCATTCACATAAGCAACGTACTGGACCATCGTCGAAAGGTCGACTGAGAATTGGGGGGTAACTTGCGGCGGCAGAATTCCTAAAACGGACATAGACGGTGAAATCAGCGCGCGTTCAGAGGGTATCGAAATTAACCGATTTGGGCGAATGCTTGAACAATACCGGTCGGCGCCAATATCTTCGCACTTCCAGTGGAGCTCAGGTATTGATCGGATGTTAGCATTTGAATCATACAACCGCATCTGGTGCGGATACCGGCGATATAAAAAATCCGGAAGCATCGATCGAATGTCTCGACGATTGATAATAGTCGAGACAGCCGAGTATTGTAACAGGCGATTTAGGCCACGAATATGCCCCGATCTGAAGGCCATTACGATTTGCGGGAGAGGCGGCGTGCCTGCCGCGCCCTCGGCAGAATATGGCACGGTCGCTGTCATTGGATCGGAGCCCGCGAACCTTGTGCCGGCTACACGCAACGGTTCGTCCATCGGTAACCACAAAATTCGCGAATATCCCGTCCCCGCGCGGGCTCGCGACATGGCAGCCATGTCATCGGAAGAGAGGCGCACATTTTGCACTTGATAAGCCCAGTTGCCGCTCAGGCTAGGAAGACAAAAAACCAGTATCCCAGCTAAGCCCAAAGGGGGAAAGATCCAAGAAATCGCTAGACGTGCGCGCATCGTCCAAAGTAATCGCAGGAACATGAGCGCGCGATCGATAGAGGGCGACGGTTTCGTTAAGTCCTGTCGCTCACGCAAAACATCTGCGAAATTTCGCGAGCTCAGCATGCTTAGCCATGTGTCACTCCCGAACGCCACAAGCATTGCAGCACCTAGTTCGGACAGGGCGCTCCAATGATAAGGTTCCCGAAATAATTGCATGAAACGGAAGTGCTGATATACATCCGCCAGCCACCAGGAGTACGGCGCATTAACCGCCGTCGAAAGGTATGCGCCCGCGATCCATAATATCAACGCTACCGTGGTTGGTTGGCGAAACGGCGATGCAAACGCCGCCCAAGCTAAAAAGAGCAGCATTAACCAGCCTGCAACCGCCATTAGGTCGCCCGGCAGAGATAGTGCCGCCTGCGCTTGTTCGAAATATCGGGTGAAATAATCATAGAGCTGCAGTCCCCCTAGGAACGTCGTACCGCTTCGTGCGATCGAGTCGGTTCCGGGGGCGAACTGAATGGACTGTTGCAAAGCCGTTCCACTGAAAAGCAGGCTAAAAATCGTCGCTCCTTGAGAAAAAGCAAACGTCGCAACGACCGTGGCGAGGGCTGGGAACGCGCTGCGTAGTGTTCGATGCGGTCTTGTAAGCAAGTCAATGACGACAATGACGGCAAAAATAAGCATGAACTGTATTTGGGAGCTAATGGCAGCCAGACAAAGTACCGTCCCAAGCATCCACGGCCAGGATGCGAGGCTCCTAATGCGCCAATAACAAAGCAGCGCGAGCGGAAGCAGCGAGTATGCCCAGAGATATGTCAATTGTCCGGCGACGATCCTGTTGAACGTGACGGGGCAAATTCCGGCGAACACCGCCGCCACTGCTGCACTTAAGCGGCTACATGAAAGGCCAAGTCGGCAAAGGAGGTACGTAGACACCATAAGAGTTGCCGGAACCCCCAGAAGTGTGAGCTTGGAAACAAACATTGCGGGGGTTAGAAATGACGTTATGCCGTAAAGGGACCAGAGCACCCACCCATTGGGGTATGCCGTCGATTCTCCGAGACCCATTTGTATCCAGCCCCACCACTCGCCCGCCGCCAATAGTCTAATTTGATCGGCAAAAGCAAAGCTGAACCAGTCATGTCGCATGCCGACGAAGCCTGGAGATGCGAGGTTCACCCAAGAAAGTAGAAAACTGGCAACGGTCGCGCAGCCGGTCACCGTTACGAGCTCGGCTAGGCCGAACCGCAGATACCGTCGCGAAGGCATCGGTGCACGGATAGAGTACTGACCTGACGCAACTGCAGGGACGATTATGCCGAATACGAGCAACCATAGCCCAAACGCCTCGAAAGAGTCACTGAACGAAGGGGAAACGGCTCGGGCGATTGCGGCGAGCAATAGGAAAAAGACCCCTAAGTAATAGGCTTTGTGTGGTTTAGGCGTCCTCAGCACCGGGTTGTTGGCGTCACGGTCAGCGGGGATGGCTTGATCTTGACGGATCCGCGAAAGGTTTAACGCTGGCGAGACCCCAGCAAATGAAAATAAGCGCGACAGTTGCGCACGTTATTGCGAGGCCGATGTTAACGACGACTTGCGGCCAATAAACAATCGTGAATTGGCGCCCATCACTGGGGCTGGCGAGCCATGAATTGGCGTAACCATTGCTCACGAAGTGAGGAGCGAGGGATGTCTGAAAAACCGGCACTAGCAGCACATCGAGCCAAGTCGCCTTGCCGGGAAGCATCACCCAACCGCTCGAGAATACCTGGTTTAGCGTAACGACGGCCGGTTCTCGCGAGACGACAAAGCGAAATTGTTGCGGCACGAAGTTTTGGTCATCGATGCTTACCCGCTTCGCGTTGCCAAGGTTCGTTCGAGTTAAGCTTAACAGGCCTTCTGACCACGGCTGCCCTAATACACGAACGGATAGGGCGTGTTCACCCGCTCCTAACGCGTGCGTTCCGAAGTCAAGCACGCCGGGCGGACTTCCCGCCGAGCTGGCAGGCCAATTTCTGCCATCAATGACCAGAGAAGCGGAAGGGGCCAAAATCTTGGCGCGAAACGTATACTCTCCCGCATCTTGGTAAGGCAGAAGCAATCTACCGGGATCTGCCGCGCCGATCTGCGAGAAGCCGTAAAATCTTGGCGAATCGCCTAAAACCCGCAGCGCCATTGAATGAGCAGGAACCCGAACCTGAATCAAACCGCTCAAAGGTTCATTGATCTGAACAATTGCGTTCCTGTGTGCGGGTATCGTCACCGGGTATTGGACGATCGGGGGCCCGCGGGTACCGAAACCAATCCAGCCATCGTCCCACACGGCTCCGATGATCTGGAGCGGCACGCCCTTCGAATCCTGTATCCCCGCGATAACGAATTTGTGGGCGGCCGTTGAAAGATAAAGTAACGTCGAATTTAGGGCGTTCCAAATCTGTTGGTTTCCCAAGAAATTAAATCGTGCTCGTGGGTTTGTCGGTATCGCTAGAGAGTCGGACGCAGAGCCAACGATCGCTACCCAGCCCGGTACGTAACGCGCCACAATGTTGGGATCTGCGCTCAGATCATACTCAATACCGGATAATTCAAAGTCTGTTGGGAGGGCCGAAGGAGCGATACTATTTGCCCTGACGTAGATTGGAAGTCCCTTTAGATGTGATGACTCATTCAGATTCAGCCCCAATATCTGGGCGGTCTCCGTCCAAGGCGTTTGACTAGTTACGACTGCGTTACTGAAATCACCATCCCACTTCCCAATCGACAGAGATGGTGCGCCGGTGACGCGCGGTGCCATAACAAGAGGGGAAGTTTGGGGTTTTGCATCCGCGCGAGGAGCTGCCAAAGCTAACGGCATCGCGCACAACCCAAGCACCGCCAGCGAGAGCGCAACCACGATATTCCGGCCGAGCCCCGAAATCTGACGCGTTACCAATGCCTCAAGTGTCCGCGTAAGAAGCAAAACATAAACGAGCGCTACTGGAATGGTGATGCTCATTGGTGTTGCGATGACTAACTGCACGATGAGAAGGCTTATGAATAGTGTTGTAAAGACGCGCGTTTCGCGTGTCGGAGCTAGCGCCAATGCAAAAAACGCCAGCGCAAATTCAAGGAGGAAAATCGCAGCGCTGAGTGCGGCCAGTGTCAAGTTCCATCCAACTGCTGGAGCGTTTCTAATCTGCGCCTCGCTGAAAAGATCCGGGTGCCCAAATAGGCGCGTCAGAAGGTCGGTTGTAGGCAGTAATACGTGTTCAGGCGCCGCCACATGCGGATAAATTGTTAGACTAAAAAAGCTAGGCAAGACACTCGCCGCCGCGATGCCGGCGACGATGCCAACTTCAAGAACGCTTGCGATTACACTTCGCCACCGGTCTTCCTTGCTGGCCGACAAAGCGTACCACGCCGCGTACACGAAATAAAATATTACGATTACCAGTAGCGCAGAAATCCCCAACCCAAAGAGTAGTCCAGCCAAGCCGCCGATCGTGGTGGAGAATATAAGCTTGTGGAAGTTTGGACGAACCGCAAAATGCCGAAATGCGCCCAGCATAACCGGGAGTACGACAAAGCCGCCCAAATCGAGTTGATGGTGAGTCAACCAATTGAGCATGACGTAAGGGCTCAGAATATATGCAGTTACTCCGAGCAACCTAACTTTCTTATCCAGAATACCAATTGCGTTGAGAACATATAACGCGCTGAGCGCGCACGCTAGGGACCACAGCGCAAACAGCAGAGGGACAGTCGCAGCGTGAAACAGCACATTGAAAACAATAGTAAATATGTACGGACCAAACGTCGAAACCGCTGCCGTCTGATCGGCACCGTGGCCATTATAGTTCCAAGCCGAAAAGGGAGATCCTGACATCAAAATGCCGAAAGCGAAAGCAGTGTGAAACCAGATCGGAAGTGAGCAGATGAAAAGGTACCATGCCCACTCCAAGGCATTCAAAGTTTGCTGGCGCTTTAAAAAATCAGGCCTCATGTTTACTGTTTGGGCATACTACGCGGATCGAAGCCCGTGCCCCTGGGTATGCGGTCCGCGCGCCAAAAGTGATTCACCGAAGGCATCCGTCTGACGATCCAAATGATAGCGAAGGGACACGATTTGAATCAGCGAACCTGGCCGCTTATGAAGGTCCTGATCATTGGCGGCGCGGGCTTTATCGGCGTAAACTCCGCCGATTACTTTTTGAGCCGGGGGCATGAAGTTGCTATTCTCGACAATTTTTCCCGGGCCGGATCGCGTCGCAATGCCGCGTGGCTCGCGGAGAAGTACCGAAGCATTTCTATCGAACATGTGGATGTACGAACCGACTTAGAGGTCCTACGAGCCCGTGTCAGAGGCGTCGCCTTGGTTATTCATGAGGCTGGTCAAGTAGCCGTTACAACGTCTGTTCTCGATCCTCGCTCCGATTTTGAAATCAACGCCTTGGGCACATTTAACGTATTGGAGGCGCTTCGGCAGAACAACGAGGGTCAGGTTCTGATGTACGCGTCAACTAATAAAGTCTACGGCGGGCTCGAGCATCTTGGCGTAGTCGAACGGAACGGTCGTTACGAATTCGACGCACTCTCGGATGGAGTTCCGGAAACGGAACCGCTCGATTTTTATTCGCCTTATGGTTGCTCAAAAGGTGCGGCGGATCAGTACGTCCACGATTACGCAAGAATTTTTGGTTTGCGAACAATAGTGTTTCGCCAGTCGTGCATTTATGGGCCGCATCAGTTTGGCCTTGAGGATCAGGGCTGGGTCGCGTGGTTTTCAATACGCGCATCGCTAGGCCAACCGATCACTATTTACGGTGACGGTAAGCAGATTCGTGATGTACTGTATGTTGAGGATCTTGCGGAGGCTTACGCACGGGCGTATGAACGGATTCAAATCACGGCGGGCAAAATTTACAATCTGGGTGGTGGACCAAAAAATACATTGTCGCTCCTGGAGTTAGTCGATTTATTGGGCCGGAGATACAGGAGAGAGCAACGAGTCGCGTTTTCAGATTGGCGGCCGGGCGACCAACGCGTCTTTGTTGCGAATATCAATAAAGCCCAGGAAGACTTCGGCTGGGAGCCCGCGACGCGTGCAGCGCAGGGAATTGAAGCGCTCGCTACGTGGATTGATGCAAATCGTGGAATGTTCGGGCAGGGCTAGAGCGCTCAGCGCCCGATGCGGATTCTCTACATCATAAATGCCAATGGCTTGGCCCCTCAGCTCGGCGGCAGCATTATTCGTACGGCGAATATAGCCCGTCGGATCGCCGCTTTAGGACACGAAACATATGTGGTCACCACGCGCGGCGGAAAGGAGGCCTGTTTGGCGCTGGGCTTTGAAACCACATTTCACATGGTTCCAGCCTCGCTTTTCGGCAGGCGTGAAAAATATCTGTGGCAACGAGCAATAGGATATGTTATATCGGCGTTTTGGACTTCGGCAATTATTTGTAATTTGCCGGCGGCCGATGTCGTGTATTCGGACTCGGATCAACCTTGCGATGTCTTACCGGCCTCATTGTATCAAAAATTTCGTCACGGGAAATGGGTCGCAATCGTGCACCATATTCTGGAAGCTGAGCAACGCGATCCCGGTGCGGGAATGCTTGCCCGATTCAAGCGTTTTGTTCAAGAATGGGGTCACCGTCGAATAGCGACGCAAGCTACGGCGGCGTTCGTCTACGACACGGAAGCTGGACGATTTGCTGGACGAAAATTAGCCTCTTACGGGCTCGATGAGGGGCGCCTGGCATTTGTGAATAATGGAATCGACTTGGACGAGATTAGAACGGTACGAAGGAGCAACGTCAGTTTTACAGCATGCCTTGTAGGGCATCTGCGGCCTGGAAAAGGGCTTAAGGAGGTTCTCCCCATATGGAAAAGAGTCGTAGAGCGCGATGCGTCGGCGCGCCTTGCCTTGGTTGGCTCGCTTCCGAAACCCCAGCTGGACTGGCTAAACGGAAAGATCGCGGAAAACCAGCTCGAACGAAACGTGACTCTTTTGGGGCAATTGTCTCACGCCGAAACGATCGCGGTGATAAAATCGAGCGAGATAATGGTCGCTCCGAGCTTGGAAGAAGGCTGGGGGATCGCCGTTTGCGAAGCGCTAGCATGCGGCGTACCGGTAGTTGCCTACGACTTGCCGGCATACCGTTCTTTGTTTAGGGTGGGGCTACGCCGCGTGGCGCTGCACAACCACGAGGAGTTCGCACGCGAAGTTCTGTCTTTAATGAGAGATAGCGACGAGCGCACGGCACTTGGAAATGCCGCGAGCCTTGACGTGCAACGATTCGACTGGAGCCGCGCAGCCGAAAAAGATCTCGAAATCCTTTTGAAGGTGGCAGGGCAAACCAGCCGGTCCCCGGGTCACCGCACGGCTTCTATCGACGAGAAAAATGCTTGCTAGGCTTTGGGTTGCTAACGGAATTGAATCAAAAGCTACTGTCGTGCTTCTGGTCGTCTTCGCGCTAGCGATCGTGGTATCGAACGCGTTAAGATTTGCTTATCATCCTTGTACTTCGCCATACGGTTATTCAAGCCGACCCGCCGACTATCACTGGCTTGAAAAGTATGACGCTGCGACACATGATCCCGTATACTATGCCTCCGACCCGCAGGACGGAGAGACCGTTTATGTAGGACCTGACGGCGTGTATTACAAGTTTCTCCATGCTCCGCCGATCGATCCGGCGGACCTTCATTCGACCTGGTGTCCACAGACGCCGCCCCAGTAGTCGGAGCCATGCCACCTCGCCAGCACCGCTGCCGGATCTGCGGCGCCGCAACTCAGTTGATCATTGATATGGGCGATATGCCTCCGGCCAATTGGCTCATGCAAAGTCCGAGTCAGCATATGGTAGAATTCCCCCTCATAATGGAGTCTTGCAAATACTGCCGGAGTTTTCAGCTGCGTGATTGTCTTGATTCACAAACCTTGTATCGTCACTACAATTATGTTACGCCGAGTTCGCGGCTACTACTGAGCCATTATCAACGCCTCACGTCGTTTTTGGAAGATCGCGGTTATATCGCTAGGGACAAAAAGGGTTTGGAAATTGGTAGCAATGCCGGGGAGTTCTTGGCCCACTTGGCTCCGAGGGTCGGTTCAATCGTTGGCGTTGACCCGGCTGAGAATGTCGCGGCCATGGCAGCCGCGCGGGGCTTGCCAACGATTGCAGCATTCTTCGATAAATCATTCGCTGAAAAATATCGCGACGAGAATGGCTCCGTCGACTTTATAGCTGCGCGCCACTGCATGGCCCATAATTGTGATCCCTATGCGATACTCGATGGTGTCCTTGCCGTTCTGTCTGAAGGCGGAGTATTTATCATGGAGAATGCCTATGCAATCGCTACCCTAAAAAACAACGAATTCGACCAAATATATCACGAGCACATGTTTTATTACACGTTAACGGCCATCCAGAAAATGTTCGGGCGCGTCGGCCTTGCATTGACTGACGTTTTGTACTCGGACGTGCACGGCGGGTCAGTAACGTGCGTGGCGAGACGCCAGAATGAAGTCGCCGCGTACCCTCTGGATGAAGCACTTACATTAGATCTGCGTAACGAAGCCGAGATGCTGCGGGCGGGGTTAGCTCAGACGTTTGCACGAAGCGTTCCTAAGATTAAAAAAGAGCTTCACGACGTGGTATGTACGCTTCGCAAGAATGGAATGCGCATTTACGGATATGGCGCTACGGCCAAGGGCGCAACGTTATTGAATTATACGAAGCTAACGAGTAAAGAAATCCCCTATTGCGTCGATTCGACGTTGATTAAACAGGGACGTTTTATGCCGGGTTGCGGAGTGGAGATAGTTTCGGAAGAATGGGCGTTTCATAATCCACCAGACGCATTCTTGCTTACCGCATGGAATTATAGAGATGAGCTGATGGCTAAAGTTGCCTCCGCGGGATTGAGGCCCACGTTTATTCTGCCATTTCCTTCCGTCGAGGTGATTCCGGGAGCGTGAAAGTCGTAATATTGGCAGGAGGTCTCGGTACGCGTATATCCGAGGAAACCGGGAGTCGTCCGAAACCGTTGATTGAAATTGGCGGCAAGCCGATCATATGGCATATTATGAAAATTTATTCGGCTTTTGGTCTGACAGAATTCGTTATTTGTCTTGGGTACAAAGGCTACTTGATAAAGGAGTTTTTTGCAAACTACTATCTGCACACCGCAGACGTAACGCTCGATATTCGGAAAGGCACGATGACAGTCCATGAAAGCGTTGCCGAGCCGTGGACCGTAACACTCGTCGATACCGGAGATTTCACGATGACGGGCGGACGCCTTAAACGAGTCGAGCCATACTTGAACAATGAAGCGTTTTGCATGACGTATGGGGATGGCGTTGCCGGTATCGATATCGACGACCTTTTGACGTTTCATCGTAAGCACGCTAAAGCAGCGACCGTCACAGTTGTGAAACCGCCGGGTAGATTTGGCGCCGTTCACATAGAAGATGATACGGTCGCTAGCTTTCAGGAAAAGCCTGAAGGGGATAACAGCTGGATTAACGGCGGGTTTTTTGTATTGGAGCCGAGCGTCTTGACGCGTATTTCTGGCGACGATACGATTTGGGAAAAGCAACCTTTAGAGGCGTTGGCCGCGGAACGGGAGTTGAAGGCGTACAGACACTCAGGTTTTTGGCATCCCCTCGATACGTTGCGCGATAAGAACGAGCTGGAGTCCCTCTGGGCGTCAGGGAACGCGCCGTGGCGTGTATGGGAGAAAGGGTAGCTCCTTGTCAGCGAAATGCCGAATTTGTTTCGCGTTCCTCCAAACTACGTTTTGCAATCTTGGAGAGAGCCCATTGGCGAACTCTTACGTGACGCCAGCGCAGGTCGCAAAAGGGGAAGACGCATTTTATCCACTTCACGCTTATGTTTGTGACAAGTGTCAGCTCGTTCAACTTGAGCCGCAGGAGACGCCCGAGGCTATTTTTTCGGATTACGCATATTTTTCATCAGTCTCATCGACTCTGATAGAACACGCTCGTCAGTACTCTGCTATGATTATCGGGCGGCTCGGGCTAACTCCGGGCCGTTCGTTTGTCCTGGAGATCGCGAGTAATGACGGCTACCTGTTAAGCAACTTCGTTGACCGGCAAATTCGTTGCCTTGGTATAGAGCCCGCCCAGAATGTGGCGGAAGCTGCTCGCAAGGCGGGCGTTCCAACGGAATCGGTTTTTTTTGGAGCCGCTTCGGCGAAGGCGCTTAAGAGCGCTCATGGCGAAGCCGACCTCGTAATTGGCAACAACGTTATAGCGCATGTGCCTAACCTGCACGATTTCATCGCTGGCGTAAAAGAAGTTCTCTCCTCGGCAGGCACGGCTACGTTCGAGTTTCCGCATCTTTTGCAACTCATTAAGAATGTAGAGTTTGACACGATATATCACGAGCATTTTTCTTACTTCTCACTACGAACTATAAGGAAGGCTTTCAATGCGCATGACCTAGAGATAACAAATGTGGAGGAGATACCGCTGCACGGTGGGTCACTGCGAATATACGTCGAGTATTCGGCGAGTGAAAAAAAACCGCAACGACCGGTATATGATCTTCTTGAACGAGAGGCGGCTGCAGGGATGGAAACACTCGACCTGTATACGGGCTTTCAAAAAAAGGTCGAGGGTCGCCGCGATGAGTTTCTGAGATTGTTATCCCAGGAGAAAGAAGCCGGGAGGATGGTCGCCGCGTACGGGGCCCCCGCGAAAGCGAACACTTTCCTCAACTACTGCGGAGTCACGACTGCTCAAATACCGTTCACCGTAGATGCCAGTCCGCATAAGCAAGGTAAGATGCTACCTGGCTCGCACATTCCTATTCTTGAGCCCGCTCACATTTATGAAGCCAAGCCAGACCTCCTGATTATTATGGCTTGGAATCTCCGCACCGAAATTGAAGCGCAAATGACCCGCATTAGAAGCTGGGGTGGTCGGTTCGCCGTTGCCTTTCCCGAAGTGACAATTTGGTAAAGCGAATTCTTGTAACGGGAGGCGGCGGCTTCGTTGCACGAAATTGCATTGGAAGACTGTTACGCCGACAATATGAAGTGCATGCAGCGGCCCGACGCAAACCGGTGCTCGAATCGGCGGTACGTACTTATGCCGTCGATCTCTTGGATTCCGATAGAGTCGCCGACCTCTTGTCCGAAGTGAAACCGAACTACATACTCCACGCCGCATGGACGACTGCACCTGGCGAGTTCTGGGCTTCGCCTCAAAACTTCGACTGGTTGAAGAGCAGCGTGTTTCTTGCGGAGCGCTTTTATCGGCAAGGTGGCCGGCGGTTCGTGGGAATTGGATCTTGCGCTGAATACGGTACTCCACAGAATGGGGTCTGTCGGGAGTTTCAAACTCCGATCAGACCAACCACGCTGTATGGAGCTTCGAAAGCGGCAATGTCATACGCGCTAGAAAGTGCGTCATTGTTGTACGGCCGCTCTAGTGCCTGGGCGCGCATATTCTTTCCGTACGGGGTCGGCGAGCCTCGCTCCAAGCTGTTTTCAAGATTGCTGCAGGACCTTGAAGCACGAAGGCTGCCCGAGCTGCAGCATCCCGATCGGCGATTGGATTTTATCAATATAGAAGATGTCGCCGACGCGGTGGTAGCTATCGTCGATTCCGCGGTTGAGGGTCCAGTAAATGTGGGTTCGGGAAAAGCAATTTCGATTCGGGATGTCCTCATGCTTATTGTCCGTAGGTTTTATCCTGATCTTCAGCCCTTGCTTTCCAGCGCGCCTCCGTCAGGCAGCCCTCAGTCCGATATATTTGCAGATATCGCGCGACTTCAGTCGCTTACTGGTTTCGAGCCCCGTATAACTTTAGTGGAAGGCTTCAGCCAGATGCGAGAGCACTTTCCTCACGATACGAACGCAGCGTTCGGTCAAGGCCCTCTTTAAGAGGTACTGAGGGCGACCAACCAGTCGTGGCAATCACTTTATCTAGCTTTGGGCATCTGCGCTGCGGATTATCGGTGATGTACTGCGGGTCAGCATTGGACTCATATTTCACAAAAACGTTTTGCGAACATGTTATCCCTACCATAGTATCGGCCGCTTGAGCTATACTCAATTCTTCATCGTTTCCCACGTTGTATGCTTCGCCAGGTTGCCCTAGGACAAGAAGAAGGAGCATAGCGCTGACGAAGTCGCTTACGTAACAAAAAGCTCGAGTCGCCCGACCGTCACTAAAGAGTGCTATCGGGCGATCGCCGAGCGCAGCGGACATCAGA
The DNA here is from genome assembly GCA_013036095.1 of Vulcanimicrobiota bacterium. GTDB lineage: Bacteria > Vulcanimicrobiota > Vulcanimicrobiia > Vulcanimicrobiales > Vulcanimicrobiaceae > Rubrimentiphilum. The sequence continues at coordinate 82,155 of JAAXCW010000005.1, read as the reverse complement.
TCGGGTATGATTCGAGCGTCGTCCAATCGCTGTCCGGGGCCATACACATTAAAGGGTCTCACGATTTTTGCCGGCACCGAATAAAGTCGGAAATACGTCATGACTAGAGTTTCACCCAAGCGTTTGGATTCGTCGTAACAGGCCCGCGGCCCAGTGCATGAAACCCGGCCAACGTAGTTTTCATCGGTAGGAACTTCTGCCGGAGCCGGATCGCCGTATATCTCGCTGGAGCTGAGCTGAAGGTACCCTCTTACTTCCGCCCGATGCGCGAGATCTAGCATCATACGAGTGCCTGTCACATTTACATCGATCGTTTCGAGCGGGTAAAGTCTATAGATCGTCGGTGAAGCAATACTTGCCCCGTGAAGAACCCAGTCTATGTTTTGGCCTGGCTCATATGGATGAACGATGTCATGAGTGACAAATTCGAAGTTTGCATTGTTTCCGAGATGTATGATTCGCTCAGGCAGTCCCGTCATAAAATTATCCAGTGCGATTACTCGCACGGGTTTGTCTAACACCTTGTTCAGCGCAGCTAGCACATCAAGGGTGAAACTCCCGAGAAATCCGCTAGCTCCGGATATAAGCAGAGTAGAACCAGAAAGCGCAGCCAATTTTTCGCGACAGCGATCGGCAACGAGGGCGGCGTCATTTGCAATTACCGAAGAAATCCTAGCCACGTCGTTCCCCGCTTAGCTCGGTAGCGGGTCCCGTTCCTATGCGCGTATATTGCGTTCCCGCTGGCCAAGATACGTTGCGCAACGCTCCCCGGCAGTCAAGAACGAACGGGCGACGCATGACCCTGGTGAGCTGCTCCCAGGGGAGCTCGGCGAATTGTGGCCATGCAGTTACTAAGACGGCCGCATCCGAGTCTTGCAGCGCAGAAACGGCGTGGTCATGCACTGCAATCCGTAAATCGAGTAGGCCGGCGGGCCCTTTCAAGACAGGGTCAAAAGCGCTGACGGTGGCTTCGGCGTCGAGTAGGGCGCTCGCTATGCGGAGCGCTGGAGAATCGCGCAAGTCGTCCGTCCCGGGTTTAAAGGCTAAGCCGAGCAGTGCGATGCGGCGGCCACGTAATTCTCCAATCTGCTTTTCTAAAAGCCGGACGATTTTACCGGCCCGGGCGCTATTAACAGATAACGCGGCACGCAGTAGCGGCATTTCAACATTGGAATCCTCGGCAAACCCCAGCAGCGCGGCGGCGTCTTTCGGGAGACAGCTGCCGCCAAAGCCAGGTCCCGCGCTTAGGTAGCTTAAAATCTCGGGCCTCAATCGTTCGCCGTTGATCGACGGCGAAAGCCGTTTATCGAGATGCAGTCCCTCCATCACGGCCTCTAGGTCGGCTCCGGGAACCTGTTCGCACAACCCAGCAAGCTCATTACTGAACGAGACCAGCGTTGCGAGCAAAGCATTTGACGCGTACTTGGTAAGTTCGGCATTGCGCGTTGACGTTTGAAGCAACGGGCAATCGTAATCGTTATAGATTTGGCGCATTATCGTGGCGGCGCGAGCATCGTTTGTCCCGATAATGATCCTGTCGGGATTCATAAAATCATCGACCGCACGCCCTTCACGCAAAAATTCCGGGTTTGAAGCCAACAAAAAGCCCTTGCCGGCGATCTTACCGCTTGATCTTTCAAGGACCTGTCGCGCAAAAGTGTCGGACGTTCCCGGTACGACTGTGCTCTTGATGACGACGATCTTTACGTCATCCGCAGCGCCTAGAAGTTCTCCAACCGAGGCGAGAGCTTTTTCTATGGCGGATAAATCTATGCCGCGAGGAGTGCTGGGCGTGCCAACGGCGACAAAAATTATCTGCGCGCCACGAACGGCGTCCGAGAGGTCGAGCGTCGCGACGAATGTATTTTTTTCGCGTGTTTGGCGGAGTAGCTCGCTGAGCCCAGGCTCAAAAAAAGGCACTTCGCCATTGTTAATCTTATTTATTCGCTCCTCTTGGAGGTCAACGCAAGCGACTTCGTGGCCTTTAGCAGCGAGACAGACGCCGGTGACGAGGCCGACGTAGCCGCTCCCTATTATCGTTATATTCAAGGCGTGGCGTTCAAGAGTCTAATGGCGCGCGGTTCTCATCAATATAAGACGGTATTCGACTCGGCCTTAGTTCGGCATAGAAAAGCCCGCACAGCGCCGCGCAATATTCCATCACTTTCATAAGGATCATCCCAATGGATGTGAGCGGGTTCTCGATGAGGCTGCTGCCATTTGCCAAGAAATCGGAACGAACGACGGCAAATTGCTTAGTTAAGAGCTGCTTTCGATTGCGATATTTTTTGAAATAGCGCATTGCAGACGTACCGTAGATGAATTTTTTTCGTAGGTGCTTGCCGATCTGCAGCCTACCTTCATAATGAAAGATGAAGTCATCCAACTTTACTGTCTTGAATGAAGCATCGTTCAAGCGGAGCTGTAAATCATAATCATAATTACCTCCCAATGAAGTATCTACGCCGCCCAATGCGTCCCAAACAGTTTTTCGCAAGAAACGCGCCGCATCGGTTAATGAGCGTGCGCTTTGGTTATAGCAATCCTTTTCTAAGCGTCTACACTGCGCCCAAAATCCTTCGCCGTATGATTGCTCTGGTACGATGATGGCGTCAGCGTTTGTCTCTATTATCGTATCGACGCAGCATTGAACCGTACCAGGTTTCATACGCATATCCGAATCAAACCAGTATATGTATTCGCCCGCTGCTTTTGATGCTCCAAAGTTGCGCTTTAACGGGACGGAGTCAATTGTCGTGTGGGCTTTGTTATTTCCAAAAGCGTAGACGGTTCCGTATTCCGCTGCCAGCTCTCGAGTGCCATCCGTGCTACAGCTGTCGATAACAATAACTTCGATGGGCGCATATGTTTGATTCTTCACGGACTCGAAACAATCGCGTACAATCTCTTTACAGTTGAATGTTGGAATGACGACCGAAACCAGATTGGCGGTTGCGGACCCCGGGATTGTGTCTTTCATTTTGAGATCAGAGTTAAGGTTCGGTGCAACAGTGAAGCTTCCTTGAGCGCAACCCTGACGGGCCGGAGCTGCGAGGCCCATGGGCGCCGGTGCCGATCTTCCCCCGCACCGAAAGGATTAACGGGTGTCGGCCCCATACTGACACGCCTGCACATATAGAATAACGCCCTGGCATTACGGCTCTTTTTGTTGCGCTAGGGATTCAGGACTTACGAGAATCTTATGAAACGCATCGCTGTCCTCGGGACTGGCTACGTCGGGCTCGTCACCGGCGCGTGCCTCGCTGAACTTGGAAACGAAGTCTGTTGCATTGATACGGATGCGGCTAAGATTTCGATTTTACAAAGCGGAGGAATTCCTTTTTTCGAGCCTGGTTTGAAAGAGCTCGTCGAGCGCAACAACCGAGCCGCGCGGCTGACGTTTAGTACGTCGCCTAAAGCATTGGCCGAGTCCGAAATAATATTTATTGCGGTGGGGACTCCCATGGCAGACGATGGTCACGCCAATCTAGCCTACATTCAGGAAGCAGCACGCACGATCGCTCGTTGCATGGAGGGGCAACACACGAAATTGGTTGTAAACAAGTCCACGGTACCGGTGGAAACGGGTGACCTTGTGGCATCGATTATCCGGGAGCACAATTCTCAAGGGGCTGATGTTCGTGTAGTGTCGAATCCAGAATTTCTGCGCGAAGGGAATGCGATCTCTGATTTTATGCACCCGGATCGAATCGTCATCGGCGTTTACGACGAACAATCGGCGGCTATCATGAAAGAGCTGTATGCGCCACTTGCGGCGCCCATTATCGTAACTGATGTGAGAACCGCGGAAATGATCAAATATACGGCTAACGCTTTCTTGGCAACCAGAATTTCTTTTATTAATGAAATCGCGCAAATATGCGAAGAAGCTGGAGCTGACATTAAGGACGTTGTTGCGGGCGCCGGTGCCGATGGGCGAATCGGGACGACGTTTATGAGTCCCGGACTTGGTTTCGGCGGGTCGTGCTTTCCGAAAGACGTTATGGCACTTGCCCGTATCGCCGAAAAGCATCGAATTCCGCCCAAGATGCTCAAGGCAGTCTTGGAAGTGAACCTAGAACAGGTGCCACGCTGTGTGGATAGGTTGCAATCAGCTCTTGGCGGTCTGCGCGGACGGGCGGTCGCCGTATTGGGGCTTGCATTTAAACCGAACACCGACGATATCCGAGAGAGCCCTGCGCTTCGACTTGTTCAAATGCTAGCCGCCGGTGGGGCCATCGTCCATTCGCACGACCCGGCCGTGGGCCTCCAGGCTGCGCTTCCCGGGGGCACTGTGCGGCACGTCAACGTCTACGAATCGTTGAAGGATGTCGATGCGATGGTGATCGCGACCGATTGGAATGAATACAAACAGATTGATCTGGAATTGGTGGCGCGTGCTATGCGCGGCGATATTGTCTTCGATGCGCGCAACATCTACGAACCTGAAGTGGTAAGAGCCGCGGGACTCCGGTATTATTCCGTGGGAAGATTAGCAAAGGCAGCGGCCATCAAACCAAGCGTCCTCGTTCAGTAAACCGAAAATGAGAGTCGTCCTCACAGGCGCGGCGGGTTTCATCGGGTCCCATCTCGCGGAGCGATACATCACTGATGGCCATGTGGTTCTCGGTATCGATTCTGTATTGACGGGGTCTCAACGAAATCTGAAGACCGTAAGCTCAAATACACGTTTTTCGTTTCTCGAACGTGACGTTTCAGGAACCTGGGATGAAATTGAGCGGCGTGTTTCTCAGGAGAGCATCGACCTTGTACTCCATTTTGCATCTCCTGCTAGTCCAGTGGATTACTTGGCCTTTCCAATTGAGACGATGTTAGTCAATAGCCTTGGAACCAAGAACGCTATAGAATTTGCCTCTCGGCGCAAAGCCCGATTCGTCTTCGCATCGACTTCCGAAACCTACGGCGACCCCTTGGAGCATCCACAAAGAGAAAGCTATTGGGGAAATGTAAACCCAACCGGACCCCGATCCTGCTACGATGAGTCAAAGCGATTTGGCGAGGCACTGACGGCAGCGTATCGACGTGTCCGCGGCACAGACACGCGGATCATCCGAATCTTCAACACTTATGGCCCGAGAATGCGGCGCGACGACGGTCGCGTCGTGCCAAATTTCATAACTCAGGCGCTGGAAAGTAAGCCCTTGACTATTTACGGGGACGGCTCCCAAACGCGATCCTTCTGTTACATCGATGACCTGGTTGAGGGAATAGTTAGATGCGCCGCCTCAACCGAATTGTCAGGCAAGATTGTAAATATTGGGAATCCGGAGGAATATACGATTCGGGAGTTTGCCGAAATCGTCTGCGAGATTGCAGGGGTCCCTTTGGAAGCGACTGCGTGCCAACTACCCGTCGACGATCCCTCGAGGCGCTGCCCTGACATTTCACGCGCTAAAGCAATTTTAGGCTGGCAACCTCGTGTAGGGCTACGTGAGGGGCTTGGCCGCACGCTGGCTTATTTCCGAGCGAATCCCTAAGAGCATGAAGCGGATCTTAGTGACTGGCGGCCTCGGCTTCATTGGCTCGATGTTTATACGCATTTCCTTGCGCGAGCGGCCCGAACTACATATCGTAAATCTCGATGCTATAACGTACGCTGGAAATCCGGCAAATTGCGCAGAAGTCGAGGGCGACACCCGCTATACCTTTGTTAAAGGTGACATATGTAATCCGAGCGATCTCAACCTTGCCATCGGGTCCGGCGTCGACGCCGCGGTAAATTTTGCGGCCGAAACCCACGTCGATCGCTCGATATTAGACCCCGCCGCCTTTTTGCGGACTGATATTTTTGGAAATCATACGTTACTTGAGGCGTGTCGAAAATTAGGAATCGGGCGGTTCTTGCAAGTGTCAACCGATGAGGTTTACGGCGATATTTCCCAAGGTGAGTCTGTTGAGAGTGACCCTGTTCGTCCACGAAGCCCGTACAGCGCCAGCAAAGCGGCGGCGGATCTTCAGACGCTTGCGTATTGGCACACCTACGGTACGCCTGTGCTGATTACGCGCGGATCAAATACCTATGGCCCGCATCAGTATCTGGAAAAGCTCGTGCCGTTGTTCATAACGAACCTATTAGATGACGAGCCGGTGCCGATTTATGGCGACGGACTACAGAAGCGGGATTGGCTTCACGTCGAAGACCACGCGCGCGGCATTTTGCACGTTTTGGAAAACGGTCGATGCGGCGAGATTTACAACCTGGGGGGAAACAATATCCTTACAAATCTCGACGTGACGCGAAGGCTTGTGAGCGCTTGCGGCCGCTCAATAGAAACCCACGTGAAACACGTTGCGGACCGTCAGGGTCATGACCGTCGTTATTGCCTAAACGTGGGCAAGGCGCGGCAACTAGGCTGGGGGCCGCGGATTTCATTTGAAGAAGGCTTGCAGCAAACCGTAGAGTGGTACAAAGAGAACGAAAGTTGGTGGAGGCCTTTGAAATCGCAGGAATTCGCTGACTACTATAACCGTCAATACGCGCAACGGTGGAATCGCAGCTCGTGAAAGGCGTAATACTCGCTGGTGGATTAGGGTCGCGATTGCGGCCGCTGACTAAAATTACAAACAAGCATCTGTTGCCGATTTATAACAAGCCAATGATCTTCTATCCAATTGAGACGCTTTGCCACGCGGGGATCGAAGAGATTATGATTGTGACCGGAGGAAACTCCGCGGGAGAGTTCTTGCGTTTGTTAGGAAACGGGCACGAATTTGGGCTGCGCGATATATATTATACATACCAAGAAGGCGAAGGCGGAATTGCTGACGCCCTAAAGTTGTGCGAGCATTTCGCGGAAGGTCAAAAAGTAGTCGTCGTTTTGGGTGACAATATTATGGAAGACGACATCGGGCCATACGTTCGCAAGTTCGAGTCGCAATCAACCGGCGCCCGTCTCTTACTGAAGGAAGTTAGCGATCCTGGTCGGTTTGGATGCCCCCAGTTAGAAGGCGACCGTATCGTGTGGATCGACGAAAAACCCGAAAAACCGAAGAGCCGATATGCCGTAACGGGCGTGTACATGTACGATAACCGTGTTTTTGAATATTGTAAGGCATTGAAACCATCAGCAAGAGGAGAACTTGAAATAACGGACGTTAATAACGCCTATATCGAATGCGGCGACCTTCATTACGATGTCCTTGCCGGCTGGTGGACAGATGCAGGGGAGTTTGATTCCTTGCTGCATGCTAATCAACTCGTGGCCGCCCGACAAGGCGCGAGTTAAGGGTGCGCGAGTCGGTCCGTTCCATTCCGCTCGAGATTGCCGGTGCTCGGTTATTGGAGCTGCCGGTATTTCTCGATGAGCGCGGCGGCTTCATGGAAACGTACGTGCGATCTCAGTATGCCGCTATAGGCCTAAAGGATGCGTTTGTTCAGGACAGCATTTCATGGTCGTCCCGTAACGTCTTGCGCGGATTACACGGGCACCGGGGCATGTCCAAATTAGCGCAGGTTCTTACCGGTTGCGTTTACGACGTGGTAGTTGATGCAAGGCCAGAATCCCCAACGTTCATGCAGTGGCAAGGCATCGAGCTTGCCGACGAAAATCGGCAACAGCTATATGTCCCCGCGGGGTGTTTGCACGGGTTCCTCGTTCTTAGCGAGCAGGCGCTGATGTCCTATAAACTTTCGTCCGAATATGATTTTGAAGGGGAGCTAAACGTGCGGTGGGATGATCCCCAGTTGAATATAACATGGCCACTCCCGGATATTCCTACGCTATCGACAAAAGACGCCGGCAGCCGTTTGTTCGCCGAAGAGCTGGAAAAAATCGGCGTGGGTTTCTATCGCCGATCCAATTAGCTGTCTTTTGCTGCAAACGTCTTAACGTTGCGCAGACCCGCGTCGCGAAACGTTTGCTCGACGCCCGGAGCTTCGTCGTGGCTGGCTTTGTAGGTGACGACGCTCCGCCCCGCTTCAATCGCATCGTTATAATTTTGCACCTGGTCTTCGGGAATCGGCCAGTCCGCGAGGTGGTCTATGATGTGCGGCTCGGCGAAGAAACCGATGTAGCGGTTGTCGGAACTGATGTTTGGTACGTTCGGGTCCATGCTCGTAAGAATGCCGGTGCTTCCGGTGATGACGTCATGCGCCGTATCCGTCGTCGTGTGACCCTGCCCGACGTGCATGAACGTAACAATGGACTCCTCGTGGTCGGTGGTCGGCGCATCTTTTGTAATAACGGCCAATTTATCGCAGTTCACGTTGGGCGTACTGCACAACGCGTCTTCCAGTTGCCCCGGGTTGGACGATTGCGCGATTCCCGCTACCAGTTTTTCAGCCATGGCGCTCCTTTACGACATCCTTCGACAAGCTCAGGATGACAACTTTTTTATAGCCTTCGCGAGCCGGCCGATGCCTTCGCGGATCTTTTCCGGGGTCGCGTTGGAGAAATTCAGCCGCATGCCGTCGGTAACGTCGCAATGAGGATAGAACGAGACGCCCGGCACGAAGACCACATTTTCTTGGGCTGAGATCCGCAGCAGCTCCGTTGTATCGACGCCCGCGGCGCGAGCCCACAGGAACATTCCTCCCTGCGGCCGGTTGAACGAAACGGTCTTGGGCATAGACTCCGCCAGCGCGTCGTACATGACGTCCCGGCGTTCGTGATAGACGCGCCGGATCGTTTGGACATGCCGCTCAAATTCTTGCGCCCGCGCGACAATGCGCGCAAACAGATACTGGGTCAGCGTGCCGCTTTGTAAGTCCGCACCTTGTTTGGCGAGCACGAGTTTTTCGTGCACCTCGGGATCGCGGACGGCGAGCCATGCGACGCGCATGCCCGGCGCCAGAATCTTGCTGCCTGTCCCGCTGTAGATGATTGCGCCGCTCGTCGGATAGCTGACCAGCGGCAGCAGATCCTCGCCTTCGAACCGCAGCTCGCCGTACGGGTCGTCTTCGACAATTGGAACGCCGAAGTGCTCGCATATCCGCACGATGCGTTCGCGGCGCGGACTCGAGAGCGTGCGGCCCGTCGGATTTTGGAAATTCGCGACCAGATAGACGAACTTTGGCGGCGGCTCGGCGTGCGCGAGCACGTGCTCGAGCGATTCGGGGACCATTCCGTCCTCATCGGTATCGACGGCGAGATAGCGGGCTTGATAGGCGTCGAACGCGTGAATCGCTCCCAAGTAGGACGGATTTTCCAAAACGACGTGATCGCCGGGATCGATTAGGATCTTGGCGAGCAGATCCAGCCCTTGCTGCGAGCCGTTGACGATGATAATCTGGTGCGCGTCGAATGGCGTACCTAGTCGCCGCGTAAGGCGCTGCGCTACCCATTCGCGCATCTCAGGGATGCCGTCGGTTACCGTGTACTGCAGCGCGCGTGCGCCGTACTCGTCCATCACCTCGCGCGTGCATTGGGCGATCGCCTTGGTCGGAAAAAGTTCGGGCGCCGGAAGGCCTCCGCCAAACGAAATGACGTGCGGCTGGAGCGTGGCCTTGAGCATCTCGCGGATGGTGGAAGCGCGCATGTGCGCGGTCCGCGCTGCAAAGCGCACGGTACGCGGGACGGTAGCCATACGTCAGCCGTATTCCCTGAAAACGGGGCTCCGCCCGCTAGGCCGGCATAGGGGGGCCGCTCGGCGGCGCGGTCTTGATCGGAACGTGCGGTCCGCCAAACGTCGTCTCACGGATGAGGGCCAAGATGGCCGCGCCCAGCCCGATCGTCCAGACTAGCGCAACGACGAAATATCCAACGACCGGCAAGATCTCGGCGGCGCAGAGCACGACCAATCCCATGATCAGCGCTCCCAGCGGAGAAGGCGTCGCGTGCGGCGAGATCAGTTCGAAGAGCCGCCGCCCAATTAACAGGCCGAGGGCGGATTGACCGATTAAGACGCCGGCTACGATGCCCACGAACTCCAGCGGTACGAGCGGCAACCCTATCAAACTGACCGTGAGCAAGAGCGCAATCGGTACGCTGGCGATGAGCGCGATCATGCCCGTCGCCGCCGATAAGCCCGGATGTTTCTCGATCCGGTCCAGCGCCGTGCGTACGCGCACCGGGAAGATCAGAAAGATCAGAACGACGACGAAGCTGTAGGCCAGCAGCGTTGTGATCTTCGCGGTGTCGGCCGCGACGCTCGAGACCCCGGCGGCCCATGGAACGATCGAGCTGAGTCCGCCGGCGTAAACTTGCTGGCGGCCGGTGATGACCGAACCCGGCGCCGCTTCGATGGTGCCGCCGAAGACCGTGACGTCGCCGTCGATTTCGCCTTCAACGATCGCGTTCCCGCCGAAAACCGTGACGTCGCCCTGCACGACTTGGTCGGGCGAGACCACGACGTTTTCTCCGAAGTAACTGCCGCCGTGATCGATCATCATCGTATTCGCCGAAGCCGTCGCGGAACAGAGCGCCACCGCGGCTACGACGAACGCGAGGAAAGCTCCAAAGCGATGCGTCATTGAGCCTCCGAAGCCGATGCGAGGTGCGCTGCCAAGCGTGGCCGGATAAGAAAGTAGACTGCTGCCGCGGCAGCGGCAAGCGTGAGATCGATCGTGAGTACGCCCACGCTGAACGTCGCCAGCACCGGCGCGCCGTGAGCGATGCCTGCGGCGCCTCCGGAAAACGACTTCGCCAAGGTGCCAAAGGCCGCCGCAATCGCCGCGCCGATCTTCGGCAGGCTCGTGCCCGATACAATAAAAAGCGCGACTGCCGCAATCCATGCGGCCGCCAGATACAGCGTGAAGAAGCTCAAGAGGCGGTGCTGATGCGGTTTTGGCGACGGCATCGATCGCGCTTCGGCCATAACGGCAAAGGTGAAATTGGCCGGCAGCTCCGGGACATTGGTCGTGAAGAGCAACGCATCGATCACTTTGACCTCTTCAAGCAAATGCGCGCACGCCGCGCACGATCCGATGTGTGCGGAGATATCGATCATTTGGCGCGGCGTCAGCGTGCCTTCGAGATAGCGGTCGAGCAGCTTTTCACACGAGGAGCAGTGCACGTTTAGCCCCCTTCGACCGGCTCGCTTCGCTTCGCTTACTCAGGACTGCGCCTAGCGCAGCCTCTCGTGCGAGCATTTTTTGCGCCAATGCAATTTTGCCGCGATGAATCAACGTCTTCACATTCCCGAGCGACAATCCGAGCGTGCTCGCGATCGTGTGATATTCCATATTATTGTAGTAACGCAAGGTCAGCACCGTGCGCGTACGCTCGGGTAGCTCGGCAAGCGCCGCGCGCAGCTCGCTTTCAGCTTCCGCACGGACGACGCCGGCTTCGGGATTGCCGTCGCGCGAGAGATCGGGAAGCGCGTTTTCGAGCGTTTGATCTTGCGGGAGCTCCGAAGTCGGCACGCGGCGCTGCGATTTTCCCAAGTGGGTGCGCACGACGTTGCGAGCGATCTGATACATCCACGTGGAGAACTTTCCAAGCGCCGGATTGAAGGTGCCCAAATGCGCGTAGGCCCGCAGGAAGGTTTCCTGCGAGAGGTCGGCCACGTCGGCCGGAGAGCGCACCGCGGCGCTGATAAAGCTTGCAATTCCACGTTTGTAGCGATCGACCAAAACGGAGAAGACCTCGCGCTCGCCGTTGCGGACTCGCCGCACGAGAGCTTCGTCGCTCTGCCCCTCGATGGTCATGCCCCCTTGCTTTCGGGTATTTGGGGAGTTCTACCGCCGAGCGCGCCGATGGTTACAGGGGGGGCCTTCATTAAAGCTCCTAGACGTGGTCCAGCGGCATCGCGACCACGATCGAACCGATGGCGCTGAAGATCGTATCGCCCGCGATGAGCGGCGGCGCGGAGGAGAAGGGCTGTAAGAACGAGCTCGTGTGAATCACGTCGCCATTGCGCTCGTCGACCGCGTACAGAACGCCGCCCGTATCGCCAAAGTAGACGCGGCCTTTCTTAACCACGGGACTCATCTTCACGTTGGCCCAGGTGCGCAGGCTCCAGAGAACCTTTCCGGTGCGCGCGTCAAACGCAATGACGCGGCTCGTATTTCCGATCGGCTGAAAAAGCGTGCCGTCGGCGACCGTGCCGGCGATCTGGCGTTCGTTGGTGACGGGAAACGTGTACGGTCCCGGTTCGCCTTCGTAGGTCCAGCGCGTCTCGCCCGAGCGCTCGTCGATCGCCGCGACGATGTCGGTTCCACCGGTATGATAGCGGCTATCGTCGTTGCGGTCTCCGTTGACGAAGACCAATCCGTCCGCGACTGCCGGGGCGCAATCGCTTCCGCCATTGGGATTCGTCCAGAGGGTGCGTCCGTCGCGAACGTCGAGCGCTCGCGTTTCGCAGAAGTAGGGCGCGTTATGGCAAGAGCTGATGAACGCGACGCCGTTATCGATCGCCGTGGACGCCATCGTGACGGCCCCCGCCAGCGGAACCTGCCACTTTTGTTTGCCGGTCGCAAGGTCGAGCGCGTACGCGTGCGCGTCGCCGTTTCCGAAAACCACGGTGTCGCCGGCGATCGCGGGCGTTGGCATATCCTCGCCGTCCGTGTGAAATTTCCACAGCGGCTTGCCGGCGAGCGAGTACGCGAAAACGTTGTTGCCTTCAGGGCGCCCCCACGTTTGTGAAACGGGATCGTCGGGCTTCATGAAACCATTGTGTCCGCTGCCGATAATCAGGACGCCCCTGGAGTACACCGGCGTTGACATCAAGATGTCGTCGGTCAGGAGACTCCACAGGATCTTTCCCGTGGGCGCGTCGATCGCGTAGAGCTTGTGATCGAAGCTGACGGCGTAGAGCGTCGTCCCCTCGAGTGCGAATCCGCCGTTGATGCGATCGCCCAATCCGGTCTGCCAATCCGCGTGCAGCGCCGGTTGCTCGAAGACTGCGTTGTGCGTCGCGCCGAACTGGTACATCGGCCACGTTCCGCTCGCGTGCGGCGGCGGCGATTGCGCGACCGAGCCGCGCTGACCGAAAACGCATCCGGCCGCGGTTAACACCACGATGCCGGCCGCGATCACCGCCGTCCGTTGCGCGACGCTCATGCGCTCCTGGTTTGCCTCCCGTGCCATGGTGTGCCTCTCGCGGCGTCGTACATGGAAGCATGGAGCTGCAGATCGACCGGAACGCAGTGGCGCGCTGCCGCAAATCGGCGGCGGCGATAGCCGATCCGGTCCAGGCGTTCGTCGAACGGCACTCGACGGTTTCGGTCGAGCGATCGATTCTGCGTTTGCTCGGCGTGGACGGCATCGGCCCGGGTGAGGCGCCGGTTCCCAACATTATCGTGGAATCGCTCGATGCTGCGGAACTCGCTGGCGGAATCGCGATCCCGTTCGGACGCGGGCTGGTAGAAACCGGGTTGGAGCCACGCGCGTTCGGCGAACGGTTAGCAAGCGGCGACACGCGCCTCGCACAATTCGGCGCCGTTTCAAAAGAAGCGGCGCGCTCCGCGATTGTTGCGTCCGCGCGCGCGGCGTTCGATCGCGTCCTCGCCCGCCGCGCCGAGCGAAACGATCTGATGCACGAGCTGCCCCAGTTGCCATCGCCGCTGCTCTACATGATTGTGGCTTCCGGAAATATTTACGAGGATCGCACCGCGGCCGTCGCGGCGGCCGAAGCCGGCGCGCAGATCATTGCGGTCATCCGTTCGACCGGACAGTCGTTGCTGGATTTCGTTCCCTACGGCCCAACAACGGAAGGTTTCGGCGGCACCTACGCTACGCAAGCCAACTTCGCGATCGTGCGAGAGGCTTTGGACGAAGCGTCCCGCCGTTTGGGCCGATACGTGATGCTCACGAATTACGCCAGCGGATTGTGCATGCCGGAAATCGCGGCGTTGGCGGCGCTCGAGCGGCTCGACATGCTGCTCAACGACTCGATGTATGGCATTTTGTTTCGCGACATCAATATGAAGCGCACGTTCGTCGACCAACATTTCAGCCGCAAGCTCAATGCGGCGTCGGGTATCATCATCAATACGGGCGAGGACAACTATCTTACGACGGCGGATGCGGTTGAACAGGCGCCGGCGGTGCTCGCTTCACAGTTCATCAACCAAGAACTCGCGCATCGCGCCGGCATGCCTGATCGTCAAATTGGTCTAGGCGATGCTTACGAGATCGATCCGAATCTGGAAGACGGCTTCCTTTTCGAGGTAGCGCAAGCGCAGCTCGCGCGCCAGATCTTTCCCGACTCGCCGCTGAAATATATGCCGCCCACCAAACACATGACCGGAGATATTTTCAAAGGCCATCTGATCGACGCCATGTTCAACCTCACGTCGGTCATGACCGGGCAGACGATTCATCTCTGCGGCATCCTCACGGAGGCGATCCACACGCCCTTCCTGGGCGACCGCGCCCTCTCGCTCGAAAACGCGCGGTACATCATGCGCACGGCGCGCCATTTTGGCGACGACGTCGTTCCAAAACCTGGCGGGCGCATCGAACGGCGTGCCGCCGACGTTTTGAGCGAGTGTGAAGTTTTGCTCGAGCGCGTGGCGGCGCGAGGATTGATGCAATCGATCGAAGGCGGCGTCTTTGCGGACGTGAAGCGCTCGCCCGACGGCGGCAGAGGATTCGAAGGCGTGTTTGAACGAGCACCCGGTTACTGGAATCCGTTCGACGAGCTGCTCTCATGATCAAACCCTACGGGGACACGCTCGGCGACGGAAAGGTCCAGCTCTCGTTCACGCTCCCGGTGCCTTGGAGCGAAGCGGCCGACGAAGCCGCGCGCCAGCTGGTCGTGAAGATGGGATTCGCAGACGTGCAGGTCGCCGAAGGCCGCGCGATCGCGGAAAACTTTTCGTTCTTCGTCGTCTATGCCGCCACGCCTCAGTCGATCGATTTCGAGTCGCTGGCCTTGCCTTCGGTCAAAGCGCACAAGATGACGATGGAAGAGATCGACGCGCTTCTCGAAGAGCGGGTCGGACGCAAGGTCCGTGTCGCCGGAGCGTGCATCGGCACCGACGCCCACACCGTCGGCATCGACGCGATCCTCAACATGAAAGGCTACCAGGGCGACTACGGGCTCGAGCGCTACAAAATGTTCGAAACGTACAACCTCGGCAGCCAAGTTGCAGTCGACGATCTTGTCCGGTTCACAAAAGAGAAGAAGATCGACGCCCTGCTCGCCTCGCAGGTTGTGACGCAGAAGGGCAGCGACGTAAAGAACTTCACCGCCTTAGTGGAGCTACTGGAGGCCGAAAACTTGCGCAACGGCGTGATTCTCTGCTGCGGTGGCCCGCGGATGACAAGTCTACTTGCCACGGAGCTGGGCTACGATGCGGGTTTTGGCAGGGGCACGCTGCCGAGCGAGGTTGCCGCTTTCATCGCAACACGCATGCCGCACAGGGCAGGCTAGCCGCGGCTTTGAAAGGTCCCGCCGTGGGCAAGACGGCGCTAATCACCGGCATCACGGGGCAGGACGGTTCGTATCTCGCCGAGCTTTTGCTTGGAAAAGGCTACCGCGTTGCGGGAATGACCCGCCGCACGAGCACCGACGTTCACGAACGCATTCAACATATTGTTGACGACATCGAATTCTTTTCGGGCGATCTGCTCGATCAAAGTTCGATAACCGAAATTCTTACCGCCGTGAAACCAGACGAGATTTACAACTTGGCCGCGCAGTCGTTTGTGCCGGCCTCGTGGACGCAGCCGGTGCTCACTGGTGAGTTCACCGCGTTGGGCGTGACGCGCGTGCTGGAAGCGGTCCGCACGGTCAACCCGGCGATCAAATTTTACCAAGCTTCGAGCTCCGAGATGTTCGGCAACGTTCAAGAGACGCCGCAGCGCGAAACGACTCCGTTTTACCCGCGCAGTCCTTACGGCGTTGCAAAAGTTTATGGGCACTGGATCACGGTGAATTATCGTGAATCCTACGATCTATTTTCTGTGAGCGGAATACTTTTCAACCATG
This sequence comes from Vulcanimicrobiota bacterium, assembly GCA_013036095.1. Taxonomy (GTDB): domain Bacteria; phylum Vulcanimicrobiota; class Vulcanimicrobiia; order Vulcanimicrobiales; family Vulcanimicrobiaceae; genus Rubrimentiphilum. The sequence continues at coordinate 66,318 of JAAXCW010000005.1, read as the reverse complement.
AGTCGTGTCCCGGCAACACCCCGGCAATAATTCGGAACGGTAACGTTGTCGATATTGTTCCGATTGAAGATCTCATGCCTGTCGCCGAAAAGGGGCGCAACTATCAACGCTTTGAGGTAAAAGGAACCGAAATCTGGGACGGCGAGCGTTTCGTGCGTATTCTGGGCGGAACTGCATATAAACACAGACCCGTGGTCGCGAACAAGAATGTACGCCGGGTTGAAGCCCGTTGCGGCACCATTACGTTAACCGGCGATCACGTCATGTTCACAAGTGATGGCGAGATGCCGAGTAAGAATGTCGTGCGGGGGTCGCGGATGATGAGAACGGACCTCCCCGATGCTCCGGGGCTGTCGTCACTAACTTTAGAGGCGGCTTGGATGTTGGGCGCCTTCGTTGGCGACGGGTCAGCCCACTCGGACGGCAAACGTGTCAGCGCCAAGTTCGTAAATAGCGACGCGCGCTTGCGCAACTGGTTTGCCGGAGTTTGGGAGCGAGTCACGCTCGGGAAATCACGGTATACCGCAACGACGTCCGGATTCGTTCCCGGAAAAATCGTCGGAGCGCTCGCGCTGAGTGGCGCGCCTCATTACCTGCAGTGGCTCAGAGACGAATGCTACACTTCTGACGGGTATAAGCGCGTGCCTCGTTGCGTACTCAATGGCGATGAAGCCGTGTGGCGAGCCTTTCTGACCGGCTACAACGCGACAGACGGCCTCAAATCCGCTCCGACCAAATATTACTACAAAAACTTCAAGACGAACTCGCCTGTCCTGGCTATGGGTCTTTGGTGGCTTGCAAAAAAGGCGCTCAAGCAAGAGCTCTGTCTGAATGTTGAGACTGGCCCGCCGGAACGGCCTGGGCCATTTTATTCGATGAACCTCCGCTCGCCAAACCCGCAGGGGAACAAGGGCGCTCATCTTCGCAAAGATCTCAGCGAAGTAAAACGTATCGTGGAGAACCCACACTTTGACGGCTGGCTCTACGACCTCACGACGGAGTCGGGACGCTTTCACGCCGGCGTCGGCGAGCTCGTTATCCACAATTCGCCCCGGCGTGGGAAAGAATTCGTGACGCGGAAGATCAGCGATGGCGTCGCGCGCATCAAACTGGGATTAGCGAGCGAGTTAGTGCTCGGAAATTTGGACGCGCAGCGCGACTGGGGGTTTGCCGGCGACTATGTCAAAGCGATGTGGCTCATGCTGCAACAAGAAGGGCCCGACGATTTCGTGATAGCAACCGGCCGTACGCATAAGGTCCGCGAATTTTGCCGCATCGCATTCGAATCGGCGGGTCTTGGCTCGTATGAGAAATACGTGCGTACCGCGCCCAAGTTTATTCGTCCGGCAGAAGTCGATCTGCTCGTGGGCGATCCGTCGAAAGCAAAACGCGAACTCGGGTGGGAGCCTGAACATTCGTTCGAAGATTTAGTGGAGATGATGGTGCGCGCCGACCTGGATCGCCTCAGCCGAGTCGTGCCGGTCTAAAGCTTTGCGAGCGCTCGTAACCGGCGCCGACGGGTTCGTCGGCAAATATCTCGTTCGCGCGTTGCAAGAGCGCGGGTGCGACGTGACCGCCGCCGGCGGCCCCAACGCGAAGAACGGCATGTTGCGGATCGATTTGGCCGACATGGAGACGTTGCGCCACGCCTTCGAAGTGTCGCAAGCCGATACGGTCTTCCATTTGGCCGGTCAACCTTTCGTTCCGCGCGCTATCGAGAAACCGGTTGAGGCGTTCGAGATTAACGCTATGGGAACCGTTCGTCTGTTGGAAGCGATCCGCACAAGCGGCCGAAACCGCCGGACTTTTCCGCGGTTCGTGCTCGCAGGCTCGGCATCGGTCTACGGACTGGTCTCCGAATCGAGAAATCCTCTGCATGAAGATCACCCTATCGCTCCGATCGATCCCTATGGAGCGAGCAAGGCTGCTGCGGGCGTTTTCGCGACCGCAGCTTGGTGCTCGTACGGAATCCCGGTGCTCAGCGCGCGTTCGTTCAATCACATAGGGCCGGGACAAAGCCAAGACTTCGTCGTGCCTTCCTTTGCCAAGCAGCTGAGCCGGATCAAAGCCGGACTTGAAAAGTCCACCATGAAAGTGGGCAACCTCTTGACCGAACGAGATTTTCTCGACGTGCGCGACGTCGTCGAAGCCTACATCGCTATGGCGGAAAACGGCGAACCCGGTGAGACCTACAACGTCTGCAGCGGCGTGCCGATGCGCATTCAAGACATTTTGCGGCTGCTCATTCAAATTGCCGACGTCCCGGTCGAGGTTCTCGAAGATCCGGCGAAGTTCCGGAAAGCGGATTTGCGCACGTTTTACGGCGACAACGCGAAACTGTGCGCGCTCGGATGGGCACCCAAGATTCCGCTGGGAAGGTCGTTGCACGAAATTTTCGACTTCGAATACGCGCAGCAGCTCCAAACGATAAATGAGCGACGAGCTCGAAGCGCTCGTCTTTAAAAATCGCGGCGCTGCGCTTGCCGTCCCCGCGCTGCTGCTCCTGATCTTTGGAAAACCCGACGCTTTCGGGGTGACCCTCGGACTGCCGCTGGCTTTTGCAGGCGAGCTGCTGCGCTGCTGGGCCGTGGGCTACTCCGGCGTGACGACCCGGGGAAACGCCGTCACCGCTCCGGAGCTCGTCACCGCCGGTCCATATGCATTCGTGCGCAATCCGCTCTACGTCGGGAACTTCGTGACGGCGGCGGGTTTTGCGATTGCGTTCACCGGCGCGAACTCGAGTGCAGCGAAAATCGCGCTGATTGCGGGATGCTTAGGCGCGATGGCAACGGTCTACGCCATTATCATTCCCCACGAAGAAAAGTTCTTACGCGCGCGCTTCGGTGAGGCGTTCGTGCGCTATTGCGAAACGGTTCCGCCGATCGTGCCGCAATTGGAAGCGACCGAGTTGCAGCAAGGCGCCTGGAAACCCGGCGTGATCGCGCAGGCCGAAAGCAAGACGTTCATCACGTTCGGCATTATGCTGGCCGCGCTCGCCGTGAAAGCGTTTCTGGTGTAGCCATGCCGCGCCGGCGGCTTACCCTCGCGCTGATTCTCGTCGCGATCGTCGCTGCGGTGGAATTTTGGGGCGCCATGCGCGCGGGCAGCCTCGCGCTGCTGGCCGATGCGGTGCATGTGTGCATGGACGTCTTCGCGCTCGGAATCGCGCTCGCGGCGCTGGCCGGCGCGCAACGCCCCGCCAACGTCCACAAAACGTTCGGGTACGGGCGGCTAGAGGTGTTGGGCGCGCTCGCGAACGGCACGCTGCTCCTCGCCGCGACGTTCTTCATCATCTACGAAGCCGCCGGCCGCTTCTCGGCGGTCTATCACCCGCAGGGCGCACTGATGAGCGCCGTCGCGGGTTTTGGATTGATCGTGAATGCGGGAGTCGCGCTGCTGCTCGTGCGCGACCGGCATGCGAATCTGAACGTGCAAGCCGCGATCTTTCACGTTTGCGGCGACGCGCTAGGCGCATTCGCCGTCATCGCCGGGGGCATCGCGATCGCGGTAACGGGATTCTCTTGGATCGATCCCGCGCTCTCGCTGTTCGTCGCTGCGATCATCGTCGCGGGCGTGCTGCGGATATTGCGTGACGCAACCGACGTGCTTTTGGAATCTACGCCGCGCGGCATGACGCTCGACGAAGTGCGCGCTTCTTTGGCACCGCTGGCCGGCATCGTAGCGGTGCACGATCTGCACGTCTGGACGATTGGAACGGGCGACCGCGCACTCTCCGCGCACGTACTGGTCGACGACCGCCGCGTCAGTGAAGCGACGGCAATCGCGCGTGAAATTGACGCGCTGGTGCGCGAGCGGTTCGGGATCACGCATGTCACGCTACAGTTCGAGTGCGAAAGCTGCGCACCGGAGGAGCGCGTCATCTGCACGCAGCCGCGAGGGACGGGTTCGGAGCCTGCGCGAATGCGGTAACCATGAACTCCAAAGCCGTTGTCCTGGGTTTGGCGCGAACGCCGTTCGGCCGTTTGAGCGGTTCGCTTGCCTCCCTTGAAGCCACCACGCTTGGCGCGGCCGCGCTTGTCGCGGCGATCGACCGGTCGGGAATCGATCCGGCCGACGTCGAGCATGTGATCTTCGGTCACGTGCTGCAGGCGGGCGCCGGGCAAAATCCCGCGCGGCAAGTCGGCTTCAAAAGCGGCTTGGCAAAAACCGTGACCGCGGAGACGGTCAACAAAGTCTGCGCCTCCGGATTATTGGCCGCCGTCAACGCAGCTCGTCTGGTCAATGACGGCAGCAATGCGGTCGTGGCCGCCGGCGGCATGGAGTCGATGTCGAACGCGCCCTACCTTCTAAAGGACGCGCGCGGCGGGTACCGGTTCGGCGACGGGCGCCTGATCGACGCGATGATTCACGACGGATTGTGGGACTACTATTTTCCGATGACGATGGCCGCGCAGGGTGCCAAGGTCGCGAATGAACTGGGGGTCTCGCGCGAAGAGCAGGATCGTTTCGCATACGAAAGCCATCGGCGCGCCGTTGCCGCACAAGAGAGCGGCGAGCTTGCCGCCGAAATCGTGCCGTTGCGCATTGCAACCAAGGCCAAAGGCAAGATCGTCGTCGACAAACTTCCGGAGCCGGCGCGCGCGCGTGTTCCGGTTGCGGCCGGTTCGTCCAACGGCTCGGCCGATGCCGTCTGGGATCACGAACCTTCGAAAGAGTTTTCGCTGAACTACGGCGATTGGGCGCCGTTCATCACGGGCGACGTCCCGAGCGCGACCCTCGATCGCGACGAATCCGTGCGCGCCGACGCGAGCCTCGAGACGATGGCCAAGCTGCGGCCGATCGACAAAGACGGAACGATCACCGCCGGCAACGCGCCCGGGGTAAACGATGGCGCCGCCGCCCTGATCGTTGCCGATGCGAGCTACGCGCAGGCCAACCGCCGCGAGATCCTCGCGCGAATTTTGGATCACGCTACCGTTGCGTGGGACTCGCCGTACATCGCGCTCACTCCCGCGATGGCCGCGCAGAAGTTGCTCGCGAAAACCGGACTCCGCAAAGATCAGATCGATGTGTGGGAGATCAACGAAGCCTTTTCCGCCGTCGCGCTGACGTCCGCGAAACGCCTAGGAATCGATCCGGAGAAAATTAACCGCCTCGGCGGAGCCGTAGCGATGGGCCATCCTATCGGCGCATCGGGCGCGCGCATCATCGGCACCGTCATTAACCAGCTCCGCAAACGCGGCGGCGGATACGGCATCGCGGCTATTTGCAGCGGTGGCGGCCAGGGCGACGCGGTGCTCATCAAAGTAGAGTAATAAGAAACGAGGCGCTCTTCCATGAGCGCCTCGTTCTATGTTAGCTGGATTGCGACTCCGACTCCACGCTAACATACCGAACCTTCGACCGCAAGCGGCAGGCCCACTGGAGCGTGCAAGGATCGAACTTGCAGCGGTGTGGAGTCGCAATCCAACCGTCGACACCATCGAAACGCCCCAGCATGAGCCACAATCACGACGAGACCACTCCACGACCAGGGGGCGAACAGAAAAAACCGAACCTGGTGCGGCCGTGAACCTGATGGAGTACCAAGGGAAAGAGCTGTTTCGGCGTGCCGGGATCCCGGTGCCGCGCGGCTATCACGCGGCCGCGCCCGCCCGCGCCGCCGAACTCGCGACGCCCGACGTCGCCGAGTGGGTCGTCAAGGCGCAAGTGCTCATGGGCGGCCGCGGCAAAGCCGGCAAGGTAAAGTTTGCAAAATCGCCCGACGACGTCGCGTCGGTCGCCGAAGAGATCATGGCGACACCGATGCCCCCCAATCGCCAGAACCCTAAAGGCGAACGCGTCAATTCGGTGCTGGTCGAAGAGAAGCTGCCGATCGCAAAAGAGGCGTACTGCGCGATTGCAATCGACCGCACGACGAAACGCCCGGTGATCATGGTCAGCCGTTTCGGCGGTATGGACATCGAAGAAGTTTCGGAAAAACATCCGGAGTCGATCGCGAAATTTTTCGTCGACACCGCGATCGGATATTCGCCGTTCATCGGCCGCGAGCTCGCGTTCCAGGCGGAACTCGATCCCGGCTACCGCAAGGCATTCCCCGCGATCGTCGGCGGCATCTACGAGCTGTTTTTCCGGTACGGAGCAAAGCTGATCGAGATCAATCCTCTGGTGCTTACCAACGACGGGCAAGTGATGGCCTCCGACGCAAAAGTGGAACTCGACGACGACGCGCTCTTCAAGAATCCCGAATTCAAGGAATGGCAAGAGACGCTGCCGCTGGATGAAGACGAAGCGCTCGCTGCGCAATCGGGACTCGGCACGCGAAACTTCCGGCGCTTCGACGGGAACGTCGGCACGATCGCCAACGGCGCCGGTTTAGCGATGGCCACGATGGACGCGGTGCGCAACGCCGGCGGAAACTTCGCGAACTTTCTCGACGTTGGCGGCGGAGCGAACGCCGAACGCGTCCGCAACTGCTACGAGCTGGTCGTCAACCACACCGGCGCTAAAGTCATGTTCATCAATATTTTCGGCGGCATCACGCGCTGCGACGAAGTCGCCAAGGGCATCGTGGAAGCGCTAAACGCGACGAAGTCGCGCAAAGTTCCGCTGGTAATACGGCTGACCGGCACTAATGAAGAGCAAGGCCGGAAGATCTTGGCCGATGCGAAGATGACTCCGGTCGAAACGATGGACGAAGGCGCGTCAAGAGCCGTGGAGCTTGCTCGTGTTTAGCGGCCCTCGACTACGCTCACTTCGTTCGCTGCTCGAGCATGGTTCGACAGGCTCACCATGACACAGTTATGAGTATCTTTCTCGATAAAAATACCAAAGTGATCGTGCAAGGGATCACCGGCAGCGAAGGTTCGTATCACACCTCGCGGATGCTGGAGTACGGCACGCACATTTTGGGCGGAGTGACGCCCGGCAAAGGCGGAACGAAAAGCGAACACGGTCTGCCCGTCTTTAATACGGTGCGCGACGCGGTCGATGCAACCGGCGCGACGCACACGTGCATCTTCGTGCCGCCGCCGTTCGCCGCTGATGCGCTCTTCGAAGCACACGACGCCGGAATCACGTTTGCCGTCTGCATCACCGAGGGTATTCCGGTGCACGACGTGCTGCGCGTCGTGGCGACGACTCCCGGCATGCGGATCATCGGTCCCAATTGCCCCGGCCTCATTTCACCCGGCAAATCCCTGATCGGCATCATGCCCGGACACGTCTTTAAGGAAGGAAGCGTCGGCCTCGCCTCACGGTCGGGGACGCTGACGTACGAAGTCGTCGATCTGCTGACGCGGGCGGGGTACGGTCAGTCGACCTGCGTGGGCATCGGCGGCGACCCCATCATCGGGACGACCTTCGTGGACTGCCTGCGAGAATTTGCCAACGATCCCCAGACTCAAGCGCTGGTCCTCTGCGGCGAGATCGGCGGGTCAGACGAGGAAGACGCCGCCGCCTTCATCCGCGAGCACATGCCCGAGACGCCGATCGTGGCCTTCATCGGCGGGCGAAATGCGCCGCCCGGCAAGTCCCTCGGCCATGCTGGAGCCATCATTTCGGGCGCTTTCGGGACCGCCCAGAGCAAAATTGCCGCCTTTGAGGCCGCCGGCGTCCCGGTAGCCGACCGGCCCTCCGCCATCCCCGGTCTGCTGGGCCAGCGGGTGCCTGCTACCGTTTAAGGGCCTGCCTCCTTAGGGCATACTCTCAGAGGGTTCTCAGAGGATTAAGACTCTGTGAAAAGAAGCCCAAACCAGTCGCATGGGCTGCGACTTAGGTCCCTATGCCCATACGACATAACAGGCCTCTACAACATAGGAGGAACCATGCCAAAATTCCGAGTCAGGCATGCGTTCGTGGCCGTTCTGTTACTCGTGTCAATGCTTGCCCAGGGAACATGGGCACTGGCGGGCACCACGGGTGGCATTTACGGAACTGTTGTTGACGTCACGACGAACAGACCGGTTGCCAATGCAACGGTTACGGTCAGCTCGCCGTCTGGCGGATCCACAGCTACCACGAATAATGCCGGGAATTTCAATTTCCTAACACTCGCACCCGATACGTACACCGTTTCGGCAACGAAGAGCGGGTACAACAGCGCCTCTCAATCGGGAGTCACGGTGTTTGCGGACCAAACGCACACGCTGACGCTCGCGATTCGACCGTCCCTTACAACCATTGCAAACGTCACCGCACGGGCAGCCGGAAATCTGGTCAAGCCCGGCACGACCGCAGATATTTATTCGGTCAATGCCGCGACGCAGCAAGTGGTCTCGGGAACAAGCGGCGGTTTCAACTTGAACCAAGCCTACTCGGGCATTTATTCACAACCGGGCGTCACGTCGTACATCGGCAACGCAGGTTGGGGACAGGTGTTCTACATCCGCGGAAGCGCGTATAGCCAAATCGGCTACGAGTTCGACGGCGTTCCGGTCAACCGCGCGTTCGACAACTATCAGGCCAACTCGCTCGCGAGTCTGGGCCAACAGGAACTGCAAGTCTACACCGGCGGATCGCCTTCAGGCGCATCGTCGGCGACGCTGGGCGGTTTCATCAACCAAGTCATCAAGACGGGAACCTATCCGGGCTTCGGAACGCTCAAAGGCGGCATCGGCGCACCGGGTTTCTATCACGCCTTGACGGCTGAAGCCGGCGGATCGAATCCGAACCGCACCTTCTCGTATTATGTCGGCGTGCAAGGGTACAACCAGCACTTCCCCGCGGGCAGCTGGTCCAACCTGAGCAACGTCAATTCCAACGGCCTCAACCAGTACGGCATCACGGGCTCGGCCCAGTCTGCCAACTGGCTGGGCGCGGTGGACTGCGACATCAACGTTGGATGCGCCGACGCAGGCGCGCCATTTGTCTCGGCCAACGGAGTTCCGGCAACGGAATCGTTCTCCAATGGACCATTTGGTCCGTGCCAAGCGACGGGAGCCAATGCCGGTTATCCGGTGGGTACCACCGCCGCGAGCCCTGGCCAATTCAACGGAGCTTGCTTCGGATACTATCCGTTCCAAACGTCTCTTTCGGACATCTTCGAACGCGATAACGTCATCAATCTGCACTTCGCGATCCCGCACAAATTCGACAGCGGCCGCGACGACTTGCAGTTGTTGTATGACAACTCGATGCAAGACCAGCTCAACGGCGACGCGGCCGTCGATGCCGGCGGACTGGCGAACATCAGCGCTATGCTGACGCCGTACGCGGGCTACAGCAGCGGCGGCAGCCCAACCCCGGGTCTCTGTGGATACGAGAACTTCTGGGGAGCGCTCTTCGGGCGTATCGGCTGCGCCTCGGGTAACGCGTCGTTGCCTTACATGGACTCCCTGATATGGGCGCCCGGAACGTCGTTCGGACAAACGGCGAGCACTGCAGTAGCTCTACCGTACTATTATCCGAACTCACCGACGAACCGGTCGCTCAACGCGCCGTGCTCGTACCCGAACTCGGCGGCTGGCGCATGCCAAGCCAACGGGAGCAAGAGCAGCGGCATTCCGGCAACCATCAGAGACGGTTTCTGGAATGACGTCGGTATCGTCAAAGCGCAGTACACGAAAAACATCGGCAGCAATGCCTATGCGCGCGTCTTCGGGTACACGTTCTACTCCGACTGGCTCATCAGTGGTCCGGTCGCGGCAGGCACTGCCTACCTCGACGGCCTGATCACCGGTGCCTACGGCGGCGACGGAACGGCCGACTACGAACTCACCACGCATACGCGCGGCGCAGAGTTCCAGTTCGCCGACCAGGTCAATCAGCAGAACCTGCTGCGCTTCACTGCCAACTATACGACGGCATCGGTCGCGCGGTGGAACAATGGTTCGTGGGAATCCGGCTATGCCGGTTCGCGCACGGGCGTAACCGATTGGACCAACGGCAATCCGAATAATCCGATCTGTTACAAGTACACGGGTAGCCCCGTGACCAGCGCGACGTTCGGCCAACCCTGGAACTGCGACAACGCCAGTGCCTACGGCACGTTCCCCTTCCCCGCGACAAGCGGGCGTCTGGGACCGACGCCGGCAGCACTGTCGACCATCTGCACCAATCCGGCAAACGTGGCAGCGGTGGCATCTCCTGGATGCCAAAGCTTCAATGCGGGCACGTCAAACTGGCTCGTTACGGTTCCGGGCGGACAAGGAACGTACAACACCGTGCGTCCCGTGTTCACGTCGCTCGCGCTGGAAGATGAGTTCAAGCCGAATGACAAACTGGATCTGAACTTGGGCGTTCGGCTTGAGTCCTACCAGTACAACTTAGCCAACCTGAATAATCCGGAGTTCAATTTCTGGTTCAATGCATACGCGCAAGTGCTGTGCTACGATCCGGGAACGGGATTGCCGCAAGTCACACCGCTGGCGCCGGGACAACCGGTTCCTCCGCTTCTGAGAACGACGGCTCAGCCGATGACCGCTTGCGGTACGGCGCCCTCGGGTCAGGAAGGCTTGCATCCGGTCGGTTCGGCGGTTACGTGCAACGGCACGACGATCGTTGACTGCGGACCGCTGCGCTACACGGCGCAGAGCCCGGGTCAATTCACGCGCCAAATGTTCTCGCCGCGCATCGGCGGAACGTATACGCTGTCTCCGGACGACGTACTGCGTTTCTCGGCCGGCAAGTACACGCAACCTACCGAGACTGCGTTCGAGCAATATGCGGACCAGTCGGGTAAGCGCGCTGCGAACTTCGACTTCAGCAGATTCTGGGGTCTTGGGTTCACGACGCCGGCGCATAACAACCCGGTGCAGTACTCGAACAACTACGACTTCTCGTGGGAACACCGCTTCCACAACAGCGATGTGACTTTCAAGATGTCGCCGTTCTATCGCGATACGCACAATCAAATCGAGACCGTCGTTCTTGCACCGGGATTCGTCTCGGGCACGAACACCGGACACCAGCACAGCTACGGACTCGAAGTCCAGATCCAAAAAGGCGATCCGTCGCGCGACGGCTGGTCGGGAGCTCTTTCGTATACCTATTCGAAGGCTCTGGTTCAATACGGCAATTTGCCGAGTGGATCCAACTCGATCGACTACCTGAATACCTACGTTACCGCGTTCAACGCGTTGACGTCGGCAGGCGGCGGCTCGCAGTGCTACTATCAGGGCGCGGCCGATGCAACGTGCACGACCCCGGTCGGTGGCAATGCGGCGTTCGTCATCAAGAACCCGTACTACAACATGGCCCAGCAACCGTTGCTCAATCGGTTGGGTTGGTACAACCCTTATCCGAATGAAGCGCCGAACGCTCCATACGACCAAGGTGGCAGCAGTGCTATCTGGCCGCACGAGATCAGCGCTTGGCTTCAGTACAAGAAGGGTCGCTTCGCAATCGCTCCCAACGTGACCATCGTGTCGGGCGCGTATTACGGATCACCGACCGACGTCTACGGGATCGATCCGCGAGTCTGCGGCAACAACGAAGGCGCCGCGACCAATGGCGCCGGAGTGAATGTCGGCGTTCCTGCCGGTGACGCGCAAAATTGCGACTTCATCACGGCCGGAAACACCTTCGCCACGGATACCGGTTATCTCGCGATACCCAATCCGTTCACGGGGAAGATGGACTCTGTTGGTCAGTACCAGCAACCGTGGCAGGCCAACGTTGGCGCGCTCATCAGATACGACGTCTCACCGCGTGTGACGGCGAACCTGACGCTCACCAACGTCCTGAACTATTGCTGGGGCGGTTCGTCCACCGCATGGTCCACGGCATTCAAGCCGGGGAGCATCGTGTGCGGATACGGCCAAGGCAATGGCAGTTATGTCGGTGCTACAAGCTCGCAGCCCGGCTTCGGCAGTGGCTTCTTCTATGGAGACACTCCGGGATCGGCTCCGAACGGCAGCCCGACCTATCCGGCCTCGTTCAACTACCCCTTCGCTCCGTTCTCGGGCGCGCTGCCCTTCCAAGCCTACTTGGAAGTGCAGATCAAGCTCTAGTTCGAAGCTAGGCTAGTAACGGCAAAGCGCCCCTGCGAAAGCAGGGGCGCTTTTTTCTTGCGCTCGCGCGAGCCCTTCGACTTCGCTCAAGACCGGCTATGCCGAGGGGCGCAACAATGGTCGAATCTCTCGCTTGATGCGTTTCGCGGCTTCAATGCGGGCGGAGTTGAGATCGTACTCGGCCTGTAAGCCAAGCCAAAACTCGGGCGCGGTCCCGAGATAACGTGACAGGCGAAGTGCCGTATCCGCCGTAACGGTTCGCCGGCCGGCGATTATCTCAGTGATACGATTCGTCGGAACACGAAGAGCCTGCGGAAGTCTGTTCGCACTCATTCCCAGCGGAGCGAGAACGTCTTCACTCAATATTTCGCCGGGGTGAACAGGTCGCTTAGGCATCAGTGGTAATCCTCGATTTTCACGTTAAACGGGCCATCCTCTCGCCACCGAAAGACCACACGAAATTGGTCGTTGATTCGAATAGAGTATTCACCTCGCCGAGGTCCGCGTAACGCTTCAAAACGATTTCCAGGTATTGCACTCAAGTCCCGAGCATTCTTCGCTTCAAGGGCAATTGGCTTCTAGCGACAAAAACGGTGCCGCGCATGGCGAATGGTTACTTTTGCGAGGATTGCGAGATCTCGATTTGGCCGGCTGCGCCGCGATCGGAATTAGCGTGGCTGAAAGATCGCATTCACGTTGTGCGCGAAGTCGCCAAACACTCGCAAGGCGGACTCGACATTTGGATGGCCGAGGGACTTGCGTTTTTAGAAGAACATCGCGATCATAGCGTGCTCGTGGTAACGAAGGGTTAGCGCTCTCCCGATTTTGCGAATATGGCCGCAACCGGCATCGCGAAGTCCGGCAACGATTCGTGTTGCAAGATATCGCAGCTTCTTAAAACGCGGATGCCGCCCGCATCGTGCAGAGCGACGGTTCGAGAGTCCGGATTGACAATCGCTACGAGCGACGTTCCGCTCGCGAGATAGACGCGGATTTTCTCGGCTATATAGCTTTTTCGGTCTCTTGGCGAGAGGACTTCAAAAGCAGCATCGGGCGCAGTCAGGGGATATTGCGCGGCGCGCTCCTTCTCTAACGATATTTTCTCATAAGATAAAAAGGCGACGTCCGGCACGAGTGTGCGCGCCTCCTCGCCGGGCGGTGCGATTCGAAACTCCCACTCGGTACCTACGCGCCCCGTGTCGAAGTCGTCGGACCACGCAAGAAGCGCTGACACTATTCGGGCTTGCGCGCTCGCATGACGTTGGCTCGGACTCGCCTTTTGCACCACTCGGCCGGCGATCCACTCGCTGGCGGGCTTAGTCTGCTCTTTGATGATGGATTGCACGCCACACAAGCATATCACGCGTTATTGCCTGAGTGCCAAGCCCTGAGCAAAAGCAAAAGGCCGCGCTTGCGGCCTTTTAAATGTTCGCTCGCGCTGTGTTACAGCGGTACGCGGAGGCGTTGGCCCGGGATGATCGGCGCGCTGCCCAAGTGGTTCACTTCGGCGATGCGGTCGATCGTGTCTTGGACGTCGGCGCTACGGGTCGTATGCGTCGCGGCGATGGCCCAGAGCGTGTCGCCCGGCTGGACGACAACCGTTGCGTAACGCTGGGCGCCGGCGGCATACAGATGCATGCTGGAGAGGGCCGGAACGGTGACCATGAGGCTCAGCACGGCTAGCATGATGGCCGGCATGAGGGTGAAACGTCTACGCTTGATCATGGCTCTCTCCTCGCTCTCTATGTAGTGCCGAACGGGCGTTCGTGAACTAGTGTACCCATATTTTGTGGCAAACGCCTGTTCGTCCCCTAGATTTTAGCACACCCGCTTGCTTGAGTGTCAATGGCCTTCGAACGTATGTTTGCCTTGAAATCCGATTTATGGTACGTTTGTAGCCGGCCCTAGTGCCATATGCATGGCATTTTGCTTTGGGTCATGGGGGCTTTTGGCATGGAGGGAGCAACCGAGCGCCAGCGGCGCATCCTGGAGGTCATCGAAGAATTTCGGGCCGAGCGGGGCTATCCGCCGTCGGTCCGGGAGATTGGCGAGCGGGTCGGCCTGTCGTCCTCGTCGACGATTCACGCCCACCTTAAGACGCTCGAACGCCGGGGTTACATCACCCGCGATCCCACCAAACCGCGCGCGATGCGCAGAGAAACGCCAAGCGGAAATCCGCCGGACAGCGTGGTCATGCCGATCATCGGCCGCGTGGCGGCCGGCGTTCCCATCACGGCTCAGGAGAACGTGGAAGGCGAATTTGTTTTGCCGGCCTCGTTCGCGCCGCGCGCGTCTAATGCGTTCATGCTGCGCGTCAAGGGCGACTCGATGGTCGGAGCCGCGATTCTCGATGGAGACTTGATTTTGGTCCGGCCCCAGCCCAGCGCCGAAAACGGTGAGATCGTGGTGGCCATGGTCGACGACGAAGCGACCGTAAAGCGCTTCTATAAGGAAGACGGGCGCATTCGTTTGCAGCCGGAGAATCCGGAGATGGCGCCAATCTTCTCGAGCGATGTCACCGTCGTCGGACGCGTCGAAGCCGTCGTCCGTAAGATCTAACTGCTAGCGTCCCTGCGCGCGTTCGGCGATCTGCCCGCACTGATCGCCGTGCGCGAAAGCCTGCCGCGCAGCTTCTTTGCGCTCTTGGCGGCTATTCCGGTATTCATGATTGTTGCGAGCGGTTCGCTGCTGCAGCGGCTCGTCGGGGCCGAGCTCCCCGCGTTCGGCGCCATGGCTGCGGCGCTCGCGGCTATCCTTTCTTACCGGCTGGCGCTGCACTTGAATCTGCCGCGCGTTCTGCTGGTTACGGCGACGTGCGCCGCGTTTCTGCTCGCGCTGCCGCAGCCGGCGGACATTTCGCATCCGATCGCTTATCTCAATCTCGTGGGCGGCACCGGATTATTCTTGGCGATTGGGTTGGCGCTGATCGTTGCGGGTGCCGCCGCTGCCGGCCGCCGCTATGGGAAAGCCGGAGAAATAGCCGGAGTCGCGATCGTACTCGTGCTGCTAGTGACGGCTTTTCTGTTGCACGCGCCGCCGGCGAATGCGGCGGCGGCCGCGCTTGCGCCGTTAGGAAGGCTCGGCGATTCGTATGGCGCGCTCATGCTGGTGGTCGCGCTCGAAACGCTGCTCTGGACCGTCGGGGTGCACGGGCCGGCAGTGCTCGCCGCGGTGATCACGCCGCTCTACTTGACGCTGCAGCGGCAAAACACCGACGCGTTCTTGCACCACGCGCCGCTGCCGCACATCGTCGTCGTCTCGCTTTTTCTCTTCGTCTTTCCCGGGGGCGCGGGCGCGACGCTGCCGGTCGCATTTTTGCTGCTCTTTAGCCGCGCTCCGCGGCTGCGGCTGCTCGCGCGCGCGACCGTTGCGCCGGCGCTGTGCAATATCAACGAGCCGTTACTTTTCGGGCTGCCGATCGTCGCCAATCCCTTTCTCGTGGTGCCCTTCGTCGGCGTTCCGCTGATGACGGGGACCATCGCGTACTTTGCAACGGCGAATAACCTCGTCTCCCGCGCCTACACGTATATTCCGGGCCTCGTGCCGGCTCCGGCCGGCGTGTATCTCGCGACGCTGGATTGGCGCGCGGTCATCCTCGTGCTCGTCAACATTGCGCTAGCGACCATTGTGTACTTGCCGTTCGTGCGCGCGTACGAACGGCACGAGGCGGCTTTGCCGTGAACATTCAGCTGCTCTGCGAACGCTTTGGTTTCGCCGGCCGGGTGCGCGAAGCGGCATTGCGCGCCGAGGCGTTGGTTTCGCAGATTGGATACGACGCGCAGGCGCGCGTAAAGACGAACGTGCTCGCAGCGTTTTTGGAAGAAGGCATTGCCGAGAGCGACCTTGCCGGCTCGTTCGGCTACGGCTACGACGATCCGGCGCGGGCCAAGTACGAAGCGCTGCTGGCGCGCATTTTCGGCGCGCAGCGCGTTCTCGCGCGGCTCTCGCTCGTGAGCGGTACCCACGCGATCGTCACCGCGCTCACGGCGTGCGTCCCGTTCGGAAAAACACTGCTCAGCGTCACGGGCCGCCCGTACGATACACTTCGCAACGCGATCGCCGACGCGCCCAACTCGCTGGTGCGTCAAGGTATGGGCTATCGCGAGATCCCCTCGACTGAGTCGCCTTCGGCGCCTTGCTCGGGGTCCTTCGACAAGCTCAGGATGACACTCGTAGGCCATGACACACTAGAGAAAGAGCTCGAGGACAAGAACGTGGCGGCGGTGTTCGTACAGCGCTCGCGTGGCTATGCGCCGCGGCCGTCGCTTTCGATTGGCCAATGCGAGCCGCTCTTTGCGGCGATCAAACAGAAACGACCCGATGTGGCGATCGTCGTCGATAATTGCTACGGCGAGCTCGTGGAAGAGCGTGAGCCGACGCACGTGGGAGCCGACCTCGCGATCGGATCGCTGATCAAAAATCTCGGCGGATCGCTCGCGCCCGCGGGAGCTTACGTCGCCGGCCGCAGCGACCTGATCGAGCGCGTCGCCGATCGTTTATACGCCCCGGGACTTAAAGACGGCGTCGGTCCGACGCTCGGCTTCGGCCGCGCCTTCATCCAGGGATTATTCCTGGCGCCGCTGGTGATCGAGCAGTGCTTGCGCGGCTTGGATTTTGCCGCCGCACTCTTTGCCGAACTCGGGTACGAGGTCGACCCGCACGCCGGGGAGACGCGGACCGACATCGTGCAGGCGATCCGGTTGGGCTCCGCCTCGCGCTTGCGCACGTTTGCCGAAGGGCTGCAGTCGGCCATGCCCGTGAACGCGCGTTTTCGCCCCGAACCGGGAAGCGTGCCGGGCTATGCCGAGCCGGTTATAATGTCGAGCGGTTCTTTTATCTCCGGCGCCACGATCGAACTGTCGTGCGATGCGCCGATGCGCGAGCCGTTCGAAGTCTATTTGCAGGGCGGAATCGTCGCCGAACACGCAGTTCTCGGCGCGCTTTTCGCGGCGCGCGCGTTGACCAGCTCCTAACATTTCCAGTGCAGGGCGCTCAGCTTCCACCCAGAAGCGGATACATACGTGAGCACAGAGCAACCGTTGGGCTCGGGGCCGCAGCAGCGCCGCTTTTTTCGCGCCGCCGTTGAATTTCCCGTGGCCGTGACCGTCTCGGGAAACGACGCGGTTATCGAAGGCAGCGCCGTGGACTTAAGCGGTGGCGGCATGCGCGTCATCACCAAGAACGATCTGAGCGCCGGCCAGAACATTACCTTGCGTTTTTCGCTCCCCGAAGGCGAGCGCGAAATGATGGTGCGTGGGCGCGTTGTGCTCTCGTTTTTCGATGCATCGCGTCAGCAGTACGCGCATGGTGTCGCCTTCACCCAAATCGCCGCACCCGACCAAAGCGAGATCGTGGAGTTCATCCACGAGCTGCAGCAGCGCGCGCGAACTTAATCTAAGCCGAGAAAACCGTAGAAGAAGTACTGATTGCCGTCGGCGGTCGTGATGACGATTCGCGTGTCTTTGATTTCGGCCGAGGTCACGGTCTTGCCGACCATCGTCTCCAGAATGGACGCAGCCTGCGCGAATTCCGCCTCGCGGAGCGCGTCGGGTTCCACCTCGATCAGGTGGAGCAGCTCGTCAATTCGCTCGTTCACCGTGCCTATTATACAGCTCGTCACCCTAGAGAGTATCGTCCTCTTCCAGAGAATAGTTAGTGCTCATGCACTCGACCTTTGTTCTGGAGGTCTTGAGCGGGCCGCTGGACGGGAAGACCTGGCCCTTCGAAGACGAGATCGTGATCGGCCGGGACGAGACCTTGGCCGGCGCCTGCATTACCCTCGACCGTTATATCTCGCGCCGCCATGCGCGCCTCCGCACCGACTCGGGCAGCTTGCTTTTAAGCGACCTGGAGAGCCGCAACGGAACTCGCGTCAACGAGCGGCGTGTTCGCGGCGAGCAGCGGATCGAGCCCGGCACGCCGTTCCAGGTCGGGCGCACCGTGCTGAGGGTTACGCGCAGCTCCTGACTTGAAGATGAAGGTTGAAAGCGAGCTGGCGCCCGCGCGCGCGGAGCTCGAAAAACTCGCGCGGCCGCTCGGCTTCGTGCCCACGATGGGCGCGCTGCACGCCGGGCATTTGCGGCTGGTCGAAGCTGCGCGCGGCACGTGCAAGACGGTCGCGGTAAGTCTGTTCGTCAATCCGATGCAGTTCGGGCCGCAAGAAGATTTCGAACGCTATCCGCGCGACGTGGAAAGCGACACCGAAAAGCTCGCGCAGGCCGGCGTCGATCTCCTATTCGCGCCCGAGAGCGCGGCGATCTATCCGCCGGATTTTACGACATTCGTCGACGTCGGCAAGCTCGGCACGCGCTTCGAGGGTGCGGCCCGCCCGGCGCACTTTCGAGGCGTCGCAACCGTCGTTGCAAAACTGCTCAACATCGTGCGTCCCGACGTTCTGTTCTTGGGACAAAAAGACGCGCAGCAGACGGCGGTGCTGACGAAGCTCGTCGAGGATTTGAATTTCACTACGCGCGTCGAGATCGTTGAAACGGTGCGCGAGCCCGACGGACTGGCGCTGTCGAGCCGCAACGCTTACCTTTCCGGCGAAGAACGCGCCGCCGCCCCGACGTTATACGCGGCCTTGCAGGCGATGCTTAAAGAGATCCAGGGCGGAAAGAGCGTTGAGGAAGCTCGCGAGGCGGCGACGGGAGTCTTGAGTCCGCGCGCGCGCTTGGAATACCTCAATC
The DNA here is from genome assembly GCA_013036095.1 of Vulcanimicrobiota bacterium. Taxonomy (GTDB): domain Bacteria; phylum Vulcanimicrobiota; class Vulcanimicrobiia; order Vulcanimicrobiales; family Vulcanimicrobiaceae; genus Rubrimentiphilum. Next base: position 47,720 of record JAAXCW010000005.1, on the reverse strand, counting down.
TCGTCGACGCACGCACGTTTTCGCGGCTGCAGAGTTTGCGCACGCCCGCGTTCCTCGTCGGCGCGGCGCGTTTCGGCCGCACGCGGCTGCTCGACAACCTGTGGATTCGAGAATGAGCGCCTTTGCCGGAAAGCGCGTGCTCTTGTGCGTGACCGGCGGCATCGCGGCCTATAAATCGGCGGCGCTGACCAGCGCATTGGTGCAGCGCGGCGCTATCGTGGACGTGGCCATGACCAAAGCGGCCGAAGAATTTGTCGGTCCGTTGACGTTCGCCGCGCTCACCGGTCGCCAAGTCTATTCGTCACTCTGGGACGCGCCCGAGTCGATTCCGCATATCCGCCTCGTACGCGAAGCACAGGTTGCGGTCGTCGCGCCGGCTACCGCCGACGTGATCGCGAAGCTGGTGCAAGGCATCGCCGACGACTTGGTGACGAGCGCGCTTTTGGCCGCGCGCATTCCGGTGCTGGTCGCTCCGGCGATGAACGACGCAATGTATAACGACGCGGCGACGCAAGCGAACCTGCGCACGCTGCGCGAGCGCGGCTATGAATTCGTCGAACCCGAAAGCGGGTACTTGGCCGAACGCGAAACCGGCATCGGGCGGCTGGCGTCCGAGGACGCGATCTTGCAAGCGCTGGAAACGATTCTCACGCGCACGCAATCTCTAAAAGGAAAGCGCGTGCTGATTACCGGCGGTCCGACGCGCGAAGCATTCGATCCCGTCCGGTTCGTCAGCAATCCCTCCACCGGCGCGACCGGAATCGCGCTTGCGCGCGAAGCCGCACTGCGTGGCGCAGACGTGACGCTCATCCTCGGGCCGACGCATCTTGCGCCGCCCCCGGGAGTAGAAGTCGTCGATGTCGTTTCCGCGCAAGACATGTACGATGCCGCGGTTGGACCGGCTCAAACCGCCGATCTGATCATCGCAACCGCGGCCGTCTCCGACTGGCGCCCGGAGACCTCGTCGCAACAAAAAACGAAAAAGGGCAACGCGGATCTCGACGTGCACATGGTGCGCACGCCCGACGTACTTGCGGCAATTGGGCAAGCAAAGCACTCCGGGATCATCATCGGTTTTGCGGCGGAAACGGACAATCACGAAACCAACGCGCGTGAGAAGATGGCGCGTAAACACCTCGACGCGATTGCCGTTAACGACGTTGCCGGCGGGCGCGCCTTCGGCGCACAAAACAACGCTTTAACCGTGCTCTGGGGTACGGCAGGCCGGCGCGACTTGGGCGCCGCTTCGAAAGAGGTTTTGGCGGCTAGGCTGCTCGATTGCATTCTGAACGATGTTCTTAGCGATTGACGTCGGCAACACCGAAACCAAACTCGGCTGCTTTGCGCCCGGGGAGTCGCAGCTCGCGCAGGCGTGGCGCATTCGCACCGACCCCAAACGCACGGCCGACGAACTCGGCGCGCTCTTCGTGCAGCTCTTCGGGACGACTCCGCTGCGGCCCGCGGACGTGGACGCGATCGTCGTGGCCAGTGTGGTTCCGAACCTCGATCAGACGCTGGAAGAAGCCTGCTCGCGCTACTTCAACTGTCCGCCGGTCTTTTTTAAACCACACCGGCAAACGCTCATGCGCATCGGCACGGAACGGCCGGGCGAGGTCGGCGCCGATCTGGTCGCGTCGGCGATTGGCGCGCAAGAGCTCTATGGCGCGCCCCTGATCGTGATCAGCTACGGAACGGCGACGGTCTTTATGGCGATCGATCCGCAGGGACTCTATCTGGGCGTTGCAATCGCGCCCGGCATCGGGATTTCCATCGACGCGCTGGTCGAACGCACCGCGAAACTTCCGCAGATTGCGCTCGAAGCGCCCGGCAAAGCTCTGGGAACGGACACGATCTCCGCGTTACAGTCGGGAATCGTCTACGGTTTTGTCGGCCAGACCGAAGCGCTCGTCGCGCGCATTCGATCGGAACTGGGTACCGATGCGAAAGTCGTGGCAACCGGTGGAATGGCAGATGTAGTCGCGCGGCACACGAAGATCATTCACGCCGTAAATCCGCATCTGAGTCTTTACGGGTTACGCCGTTTTTATTTAGACGGAAAAAAATAAAGAGGACGCGTTTCCGCGTCCCCTTCCCGTATCTCTCACCCGTTGAGCACCCATCCGACGAAGCACTTTGACATTAGCATAAATGACGTAAAAATAACAAGAGGACGCGTCGTCGCATCCCCTCGCCGTAGCGCCGGATAGACTCCCTCGCAAGGATAGGCTCAGTATATCACGGCTCGCAACCTCCGTCCGAGTTATCCCGCGAGGGAGTCGGGCGCGCCCGGAGGGATTTGAACCCACAATCTCTCCTTGCGAGGGGGAGCGTTTTATCCGGTTAAACTACGGGCGCTACCCTGCTATCACGCAGATAGCCGGGAAGCGCAAGGGGTGCTAGAATACGGTCGCTATGAAGCCCCTGGCCGTAGGACCGCACGAGATTTGGCCGCCGCTGGTGCTGGCGCCGATGTCGGGCGTGACCAACCGCACGATGCGCGCGCTCTATAAGCCGTTCGGTTTAGGCCTGACGGTGACGGAGTTCGTCTCATCCAACGCGCTGCAGTACGCCTCGAGCGCGAAGCGCACGATGGAGATGATCGACCAGCACGGACTCGAGAAGCCGGTTAGCACGCAGCTTTGGGGCGACGACCCGGCGGTGATGGCGAAGGCCGCGAAGATCGTGCGCGAATGCGGCGCCGATATCGTCGACATCAACTTCGGCTGTCCGGCTCCCAAGGTCACGAAAACGAACGGCGGCTCCGCGTGCTTGCGCGATCTGGATCGCTGCGAAGCGATCATGCGCGCAGTCGTTGAAGCTGTCGACTGTCCGGTGACGATGAAGATGCGCCTGGGCTGGAGCGAAGACAAGCTCGTCTACATTGAAGCAGCGCAGCGCGCGCAGACGGCCGGCGTGAAGGCCCTGACGTTACACGCGCGTACCGCCAAGCAGTTCTATAAAGGTAACGCCGACTGGGCGCACATCAAGCGGTTGAAGGAATCGGTAGACATTCCCGTGATAGGCAACGGCGATCTCTCCGACGCGCACGACGCGATCCGCCGCATGGAAGAGACCGGCGTGGACGCGATCATGCTCGGCCGAGCGACGCTTGGAAACCCGTGGCTCATCTCGCAGATCCGCGATTTGATGGAAGGCCGTGCCGCGCAAGCGGTACCGTCCGCCGCCGATCGCCTGCGTTACGCCATCGGCGTCCACTATCGCGCGATGCTCGAAGAGCTCGGCGAATCCCGCGCCGTGCCGCAGATGCGTAAGCATCTCGCGCTCTATCTGAAAGGCATTCCGGGCGCAGCGGTTTTGCGCGAGCGGATCATGCGCCTCGATCGCGCGCAAGACGTCGTCGCCGTCGTCGAAGAGACCATCGAATCGTTAGAGCGCGCCGTCGCCGCGTAGCATGGACGTCTACGGCGAAACCTACGAGAACTATAAGCTCTACGTAAACCCTACGCTTGCCCGCGTGATGAAAGTGTCGGGAAGTCCCGTGGAAGTGCGCGCGCAAGGCTGCACGATTTGGGATCAAAACGGCAAAGCATACCTGGATTTCGCCGGCGGATACGGCGTCTTCACGCTCGGCCACCGGCATCCCAAAGTTGTGGCCGCGGTGAAGGCGCAGCTCGACCTCATGGCGCTCTCCGGCAAGACGATGTTCAACATCATGCTCGGCCGCGCATCGAAACGCCTCGCGGAGCTCGCGCCGGGCGATCTGCAGATTTCTTTTTTTTGCAATAGCGGGACCGAAGCTGTCGAAGGCGCGATCAAACTCGCGCGGGCGGCCACCAAGCGCAGATCGATCGTGGCGACGCGCGATGCGTTTCACGGCAAGACGCTGGGTTCACTTTCGGCGAGCGGCCGCGAATATTTCAAAGATACATACGCGCCGCTGCTCGAAGACGTTGCGCACCTCGAATACGGTACGACCGCGGGATTGGAAGACGCACTGCGTGATGCCGCGGCCTTCATCGTCGAGCCGGTGCAGGGGGAGGGCGGCGTCAACGTTCCGGCCGCCGGGTATTTGCGCGAGGTGCGCGAGATCTGCGATCGCACGGGCGCGCTGTTGATCGCCGATGAAGTGCAGACCGGCTTGGGCCGCTGCGGCACGATGTTCGCCTGCGATCGCGAGGGCGTCGTTCCCGATATCATGACGCTGGCCAAAGGACTCTCGGGCGGAGTGATTCCAGTCGGCGCATATATCGCGCGGACCGCGGTATGGAATGCCGGCTACGCCAAACATCCGGTGATGCATACCTCGACATTCGGTGGAAGTGAAATCGCGTGCGCAGCAGCGCTGGCAGCGATGGACGCGCTGGTCGAGGAAAAGTTGGTCGAGAATGCGCACGTTCGCGGCGCGCAGCTGCTCTCGGGCGCGCAGGATCTCGCGCGCAAATATCCCGACGTGGCGCGCCAGGCGCGCGGACTTGGATTGCTCGTCGGCGTGGAACTGACCAACGAAGGCTACGGCGGCTGGATCATCCCGGAGATGCTAAAACACGGCGTTACCGCGGCGTGGACGCTGAATATGCAGCGCGTCATTCGCCTCGAGCCGCCGCTGGTCGTGACCGAGGCCGAGATCGATAAAGCGCTGGCGGCGCTTGAGGCAGGGCTGTCCACCGCCCGCGAGAAGCTCGGCGCCCTGTAGTAGCCGCACATGCCTTATGTTGAAACGTCGATCGTGATCGCCGCTCCGCCTCGCGCCGTCTATGAATTGGCCAAACAACAGGATCGCTTTCCGGAGTTTATGCCGGACGTTGAGTCGGTCACCGTCCTCGAACGTCACGCGGACCATATGCTGACGCGCTGGAAAACGCTGGTCGAAGAAGCGCCCATCGAATGGACCGAAGAAGATCGCTTCGATGATGCCAAACTTCGCATCGACTACAAGCTGCTCGAAGGCGATCTCGACAAGTTCGAAGGCAGTTGGACGTTCGCCGATGAGGGCGGTAAAACGCGCGTTGTACTTGGGGTGGATTTCGACTTCGGCGTGCCGACGCTAGCGGAGCTGATCGGGCCGACGCTGGAACGCAAGGTGCGCGAAAACAGCGAGATGATGCTCGCGGCCCTCAAACGGGAAGCCGAAGCCAATGGTTGACTCTTATGTGTCATCCTGAGCTTGTCGAAGGATGCCCGAGCAGCGACCGGGACGGTCGCTTGACGAGGGCCGCGCGATGGTAAACACGGCAAAGTTCTGTTTCGTCATTCACCCGCTCTCGTTAGAAGACGTGGTGCGTTACGAACCTAGTGCCAAAGGCAAGGGTGCGCCGATCATCCGCAAGATCATGGAGTGGATGCCGGCGTGGAACGTCGCGCACGTTACCGGAATACGAACGCCCGACGGACGTGAAACCGAAGGCTGGTTCGTTTCGGCGGCGCTCTTGCCGGAGCAGATCGTCGGCTTTCCGCGCGAGAAAGTCTACGAACGGATTCTGCGCGCGATCGAGATCGGTACCGAACTCGGCGCCGGCATCGCGGGACTCGGCGCGTTCACGGGCGTCGTCGGCGACGGCGGCGTCACCGTTGCCGAACGTTCGCCGATCCCCGTGACCACGGGAAACTCGCTGACAATTGCCGCGGGCATCTCGAGCCTCTTTCGGGGCGCGCAAGAGATGGGCATCGATTCTAAGGAAGCTACGGCGGTCGTCGTCGGAGCGACGGGGTCGATCGGCTCGGCGTGCGTGAAACTGATCGCGCCGCGCGTAAAAAAACTGATCCTCGTTGCTCGCAACAATACGCGCCTGGCAAAATTCTATGATTCGATTGCCGGCGAGCTGCCGTGCGAGTCGTCCTATACGACGGACCTTTCCGCCGCAGTCCGCCAAGGACAACTGATTTTGACGGCGACCAGCTCGACACAAGATGTGATCGAGCCCGAAGACCTGCAAACGGGCGCTGTGGTATGCGAACTCTCGCTGCCGCACGACGTGAGCCGCCGCGTTGCCCAGGAACGGCCCGACGTCTTGGTCACGGAGGGCGGCAACATGCTTCTTCCCGGTAATCCTCGCTTCGAACGGGTGCGCGAACCCGGCCAAGACTTCGATTTGAACCTGCCGCCGCGCACGGCGCTCGCGTGCATGAGCGAGACGATGGTCCTTGCGCTGGAGAACCGGCTCGAACCGTTTTCGCTCGGCCGCGGCATCGACGTGAACAAGGTCATCGAGATCCAACGGCTCGCCACTAAAGACGGCTTCGAGCTGGCCGACATGCGTGCGTTTGACGCCGCCATAACGCCGGAAAAGATCGCCGCAATCCGCGGCGCCGCCGATTTGCGACGAACAAATGCGGCGCCCCAGGGGATAGCATGAAAAGAGTTGTTTCGGTTTCGCTCGGATCGAGCGCGCGCGATCACAGTGCGAAAGTAAACTTGCTCGGCGAAGATTTCGAGATTTCGCGCGTCGGCACCGACGGGAAGCTCGACGAAGCGATTGCCAAAGTCAAAGCGTTGGACGGCAAGGTCGATGCGATCGGCCTAGGCGGAATCGACGTCTATCTCTACGCCGGCAAGCACCGGTTCGCGTTGCGCGACGGCTTGCGTTTGCTTGAGGCCGCAAAAGTGACGCCTGTCGTTGACGGCAGCGGGCTGAAGAATACGCTCGAGCGCGAGGCCGTGCGCTTCATGCAAGAAGAGCTCGGCATCGATCTCAAAGGCAAGAAAGTCTTGATGGTCAGCGCGCTCGACCGCTTCGGTATGGCGCAAGCGTTGGTGGATGCGGGCGCCGACGTGCTCTTCGGCGATTTCATCTTCGCACTCGATCTCGACAAGCCGGTCAAAGGATTACGCGAATTCGAAGAGATGGCCGAAAAATATCTGCCCGATGCGTGCAAACTGCCATTTCAATTTTTCTATCCCACCGGCAAGAAACAAGACAAGCCGCCCGAACCAAAATATCCGCAATATTATCGCGAAGCCGAGATCATCGCCGGAGACTTTCACTTCATGCGCCAGTTCATGCCGGACGATTTAAACGGCAAGATCGTGTTGACGAACACGGTCACGGAAAAAGATGTCGGCGAATTGCGCAAACGCGGCGTCAAGATGCTGATCACCACCACGCCCGATTTCCAAGGCCGTTCGTTCGGCACCAACGTCGTTGAAGCGGCGCTGCTCGCGCTGCTTGGCAAAAAGTGGGCCGACGTTACGCCCGAAGATTACGAGCGCGTGCTGCACGAGCTTCATCTCAAACCGAGAGTAATTCAACTCTAAACATTCGTCGATGACGCAACAATTTGTCATGGTGAGCCTGTCGAACCATGACCGAGCAGCGGACGGTAAGTCCGCATGACGAGGGACGCGCGACACTTACCGCAGGTTCTGCGGTTCTTCGATATTTCGGTGCTGTCGTCGGCGTCGATGGCGCCGGCGTACAGCTTGGCCTCGACGATGGGGCCGATGATCGTAGCCGCCGGAGCCTTTGCGCCGCTTTCACTGCTCTCGGTTTCGGCGATCATGCTGTGCATTGCGATCGGATATGCGCAGCTCTCGCGCGTCGCGCCCAATGCGGGATCGTCTTATTCGTGGATTCGCATGGCGTTTGGATCGTACGCCGGCGCCTACGGCGCATGGCTGCTGATCCTTTCTAATGTTTTCGCCACGCTGGCAACGGCGGTGCCGGCCGGCATTTACACGCTCGATCTGATCGCGCCGGGCCGCGCGCAAAATCCGATCTGGGATGCCGCCGTCGGTGCCGCTTGGATCGCGGGGAGTGCGGTGCTGCTCTATGCCGGCGTGCGGCCGACCGCGATCGTTACCGCCGCGGCCCTCGCGCTAGAAATCGGAATACTCGGCGTTGCCGCGATCTTTGCATGGCTCGGGCCGCACGCTGCGATAGTCCATGCAGCGACCGGCGGCGACGTGAAGGCGCTCGCGTTCAGCGGCGTCGGTTTCATCTATGCGATGACGCTCGGCGTTTGGATGAGCGACGGCTGGGAACTCTCCGCCGCCACATCCGAAGAAGTGGCGAAAGATCCGACGGCGTCGGGACGCGGAGGCATAACCGGCCTGCTGATAACGACGGCGACACTTGCGATCGCGATGTTCGCATTCGACAAACTCGGCACGTTCGGAGGTTTCAAAACGAATCAAGCCGATGCGATGCGCTACGTCGCCGACCTACTCGGCGCGCCTGTGTGGCGGCCGGTCATTTTGACGACCGTCCTGGTCTCCACCAGCTCCGCGTTGTGGACGACGCTGCTCTACCTCTCGCGATCGATCTTCGCCATGGGACGCGATCGCGTGCTTCCACGCGCGCTCGGTACGCTCGACGCGCGCGACGAACCGTTCTGGTCGCTGCTCGTAACCGCGCTGCTGGTTATCGGCCTCGAATTGCTCACCGGGTTTTCTCCGAGCGCGGCCGCCCAGCTGACGCTGGTGCTCAACGGCAGCTCGCTGTTTCTAGGCCTCCTCTTCGCCTGCAGCGCCGCGGCCGCGGTAAGGGTATTTTGGCAGCGGCCGGAGTTCCGCTGGACGGGCGTGGTCATCCCCGGGGTTGGCCTGGTGGCGCTCATGCTGGTCTTGGGCGCGACTGTAATTTTTGAGGATCGAACCTCGCAAATGTACGCCGCCGGGGGTATAGTGATAGGCGTTCCGCTGGCGCTCTGGAGGGGAAGGGCCTCGTCGAAGGCGATGGCAGGCGAGCCCCCCGGGCAGGGTGAACCAACGGCGCTGGCGCCCTGAGCGGGCGCTTTCCTTATCACTGGCCGCCTGAGGAAGTATGAACGACAAAGAGATCGTCCTCACCAAAGAGGGCCTGGAAAAGATGGAACGCGAGCTCGACGACTTGAAGAGCGTCCACCGCCGCCAGGTCAACGACCGCATCCGCCAGGCTAAAGAATTCGGTGACCTGAGCGAAAACGCCGAGTACGAAGACGCCAAACAGGAGCAGGCGTTCATCGAGGGCCGCATCATGAAACTGGAGTCGATGGTCCGCAACGCCCGTTTGATCGACGAGTCGGACTACTCCGCCGATGAAGTGCACCTGGGTGCGACGGTCAAGGTGAAGGACGTCAAGTCGAATACCGGCCACGAGTTCTGGATCGTCGGCTCGGCCGAGGCCGACCCCGTCAACCAGCGCATCAGCAACGAGTCGCCGCTGGGACGCGCGCTGATCGGCCACAAGAAGGGTGAAACGGTCGACGTGGCCACGCCGCGCGGCGTCGTGAAATACAAGATTGAATCGATCCGGCGGGGAACGCCGTCCAAGAAGGCCGCGAAGAAAGCGAGTTAAAGCACGGACTCCCGCGAACTCGGCAAGTCGGAAGAATCACTCGTAGCGGCCAGACGTGAAAATCTGGCCGTTTTGCGTTCGCGCGGAGCAGACCCGTTCGCGCAGACGCGCTACGCCGTCGATACCAATGCCGGCGAACTGCTCGCCAAGTACGATTTTCTGGGGACCGGCGAAAAGGCGGAGAGCGAAAACTGGTCGATCGCCGGCCGTCTAATGTCGCAGCGGCCGCACGGAAAAACCGCGTTCGCCGACCTTGCCGACCGCACCGGTAAGCTGCAACTATACGTTCGCCGCGACGAAGTCGGCGACGAGAGGTTTGCCGATTGGACGGTGCTCGACATCGGCGACATCGTCGGCGTGCACGGCTACATGTTCCGCTCGCAAAAGGGCGAGCTCTCACTGCACGTGCTGAAGTTCGACGTGCTAGCCAAAGCGATGTATCCGCTGCCCGACAAATGGCACGGACTGACCGACGTCGAGAAACGCTACCGCCAGCGCTACGTGGATCTGATAGTGAACCCCGAAGTCCGCGATGTCTTTTTCGCGCGCAGCAAAATCCTCGCCGAGATGCGCCGCTTTATCGACGCGCAGGGATTCTACGAAGTCGAAACGCCGACGCTGCTGCACGTCGCCGGCGGCGCGGCCGCGCGCCCTTTCGTGACGCACGTCAATGCGCTCGATCAGATGATGCAGCTGCGCATTGCGACCGAACTCAATCTCAAGCGTTTGATCGTCGGCGGCTTCGAGCGGGTCTACGAGATCGGACGCATCTTTCGCAACGAGGGCATCGATCCGGTGCACAATCCCGAGTTCACGATGCTGGAACTCTATGCGGCGTATTGGGACGTCAACGACATGCGCGAGTTTAATGAGGCGCTCGTCGCCCATCTGGTAGACGTCATGACCGGCGGCAAAGACGAGCTGTCGATCGGCGAGAAAAGCCTGTCCTTCAAGCGACCGTTCAAGCGCGTCGAGTACCTGGAGCTGCTCCGGGAGCATGGCGGCTGTACGCGCGAAGAGCTCTTGGACCCCAAAGGCGCCGCTGCGATACTAGCGGCGCTGGGATTGCCGGAATCGCCATCGCACGCACACGCGCTGGACAAAATATTCGAACGGGTTGCCGAGCCGCATCTCTTCGAGCCGGTGTTCGTCACGGGTTATCCGGTCATTATCTCGCCGCTTGCCAAACGGCGCCGGGAAGATCCCGAGATCACCGACCGCTACGAATTGTTTATCGCCAATGCCGAGATCAGCAACGCGTTCACCGAATTGAACGATCCCGACGATCAGCGCGCGCGCTTCGAAAGCCAAATCAAGCAGCGCTCCGCCGGCGATGAAGAGATTCCGGAACCCGATTGGGATTTCGTCCGCGCGCTCGAGTATGGGATGCCGCCGACGGCGGGCATCGGAATCGGCGTCGACCGGCTCGTGATGCTGCTGACGAATCAGCCCAGCATCAAAGACGTGCTGCTCTTTCCGCTGCAGCGTCAACACGGATGAAATGCGCCGGTGTGGCCGCCGCCATCGCGCTCACGCTCGCGTCCTCCGGCGCTGCGCGTGCGGGCGACAGGCCCGGTATCGGATTGACGCTCAACGCGAGTATCGGCACGCACGAGGAGAAGTCGGGGCGCGAGCGTGTGCCGCTGCTGCCGATCCCGCTGCTCGATGTGCGTGTACCGTTCAAACGCTTTGAGGTCGAAGTTGAAGGCGTCCCCGCGATCGGACCGGTTGGATACAACAGCGGTATCGCCGCCGCCACTCGCAGCACGAAAATCAGCTACGTCTTTGGTACGTTCCGCTATCACATCCCGAACACGCGCTGGAGCGCCGGGCTGGGTGCGATTCTCTATAATCAAGAAACGGTAACCAGCCAAACAACGCTGGTGCCGTGCCTGTCGCCCTGCGTCCCGACGCCCTTCACCGTTACGGAATACGATCGTTCGCGCGTGGGCGGGATGCGTTACGAGCTCGCGTACTCCGTGCCGCTCTCGGAGACCCGCTCGCTGAGCCTTCAAATCGGATTGGTGCCCGTCATCCACGCGATGATTCACGAAGCGGTTTCGCCTTTCAACGAAACGCTCGACGAACCGGAACGCGCATCGCAGGTGGATGGACAGCTGCGTTATGCGGTCGAGTCACACAGGGTCACCTGGGATTACGGATTGCGGTACATCAATTACCTCGCGCACTTTGAGGGCAACGGAAAGCTCTCAGATCGCAACACCCTACTCATGCCTTTCGCCGGGGTCTCTTTTCCGCTCAGCCACTAGCTGGAACGTTCCGCCGCCGGCGAGCGTATTTGGGACATGTCGAAAATCGCGGGACTTATCGCATGCACGGTGCTACTGGGGTTAGCGCCTGCCGGCGCGCCCTCTCCCGCGGAGAGCCTTTACCTTTCGGCCGTGAAGGCGACGTCAGCTCGTCCGCAGCCGCGTTTTGAAAGCGCGGTTTTGCACTCGACGGACGAGAGCTTGCCGGTGAAACTTATCGTAAGGAACCATTTCGTTTGGCTTGGCATCGGAAGCGGCAATGGGCCGAGTACGTGGCAACTGCGACACCGTACCGACGATTACGCGACAGAGATAATCGACGAAACCGGAGCGCGTTATGTGACTGGGCGTTCTTTTTTCGATGCTACGTGGTACGGCACGTATCGCGCCTTGCGTGACGGCATGCTGAACTACCAAGACATCGAGGAACCCGTTTCGGCGCGTGCGACGCCCGCGCCCCAAGAAGCATCGTCGCTGCGCCAGATCGCAGCCATCCATGTGATGGGCCCGACGATCTACGCCCTGGAAGATCATGGCCCGCAAGCCTGTCCCAACGGCACTCCGGGACACGCCCTCCACCTGGTCGCGCGCGATCGCGCGCCGCAGCATCAACTGAGCGACGTCACTATCAACGTGCAGACGCAAGAGTTCTGCATGCTGCGCTACGGCGTTCGCGACGCCTTCGGTTTTCACGGGATAGTGGAGCAGCACTTTGCCGACGTCGGCGGATATTGGACCTTAACGGACGGGATAATCGACGGCACGATTCGCTTCTTTGGGATATCGACGCACCACGGCATTTGGCGCTTCAGGCTCGACGACATCGCCTACCCGCGCTCGATTCAGCCCGGCGTTTTCGTCGCCCCGGCGGACCAATAAAGGCGGCCCCCGTCCGCCCGCAACCTACTTATAGTAAGCCGGGTTATGGGGGGCATGGATTTAACAAAAACATACCCCCGCAGTGTGCACGAAAAATATCTGGGCATCGTGCAGCTCGGCCGCGCTCTCGATAAGGGCAAGGCCACAGCCTACGGCAACGTGGGAGAATACAAGTACGACTGCCCGATGGACAACGCGGTATTCGAGTTTCTCGGCATGAACGGTGAAGAATTCTTGGACGTCATCAAGAAGGCCAAGAGCGATGCGGAGATCGATGCCTACGCCAAGCAGTTCGTCGACAAGAAAACTCCCGCTCAAATCGAGCAGTGGAATCGCGAATGGGTAAGTCACGGTCCCGAGGGCGAGTCGAAGACGTACTTCCTGAACCTGCGCAACCAAGTGGCGCCGGACCGGACGGACGTAACGACCTGGGCCGACTTGCTGGATCTGGACGAGAAGCGTCTCGTCCCGCGCCGCGCAGCCTAACGACTATCAGAGCCGTCGTCGAGTACGACGGCTCCGCCTTTTCCGGCTTCCAATTTCAACCCGAGTTACGCACGGCTGCGGGCGAACTCGAACGAGCTTTTTCAACGCTGTTCGCAAGCGCCGTTAAAGTCACCGGTGCGGGGCGCACCGATGCGGGCGTGCACGCAACCGGGCAAGTGATTTCGTTGAGAACCGCATCCGCGTTTCCGATCGAACGCTTGACGCTGGCGGCAAACACCGAGTTGCCTCCCGATCTTTCGGTACGCGACGCCGGCCTTGCGCCGGCCGATTTCTCCGCGCGGTTTTCAGCACTCGAGCGCACGTACGTCTACGTTATTCTCAACCGGCGCGAGCGTTCGCCCTTGTATGCGCGCCATGCTTATCACGTCTGGCTCCCGCTCGACACGGATGCGATGAAGGCCGCCGCGGCGCCGCTGATCGGCGAGCACGATTTCCGCTCGTTCTGCGGGATGCTTCCGGAAAGCGGGCCCACGCTGCGAACGATTCGCGCGATCGATATACGCCGGCGCGAAGATCTGGTTCGCATCGAAATCCGGGGCGACGGTTTTTTACACCGCATGGCGCGTAACATCGTCGGGACGATCGTTGAATGCGGAACCGGGAAACGCGATCCGGCCGGCATGGCGCAGGCGCTGGATTCGCTCGATCGTTCGGCGGCGGGCATGACCGCGCCGCCTCAAGGCCTGTATTTAGCGGGTGTGCGTTACGCGGACGGGTTCGATTCGTTCCGCGAGCCGCCGGTCAGCGCCGGATGGTAAAACCGACGCCGAGGTAATGGGCCTTCGAATGCCCGGAGGCGTTAAAGGCCGTGCCGAGCTGCAAGTTCGCCAGCACGTTGCGGCCGATCTCGTGCTGCAGACTCAGCGTTCCTGAACTTTGGGCTGAAGAATTTAACGCGGCTACCGAAAAACTCCGAAGTTGCAACGTGAGCCACGTCTTGGACATGATCGGCGCGGTGACGGCGAGCGCAAACGTCGCGGCGGTTTTCTGCGCGTGGCCCATGCCGCGCTGCTGGAACCAAAATGCTCCGGCTTGCCCGGTGATGATCAAATTTGAGCGGCGCGGCATCCACGAAGCCGTGACGGTGGCATCCGCCATCGGCAAGAGACTCAGATGTGCGAGCGCGTGCAGTTGAGGCCGCGTTTCCACCGAGAGACTCGAGGCGAACGTGCTGCTGCTCGAAAGCTCGGCCTTCAACCCGTAACCGGGGTGCGTGAAGTAGAAGACCCCTTGACCATCGGTGCCCGATTTCGCCACATCGGAAGGGGCGTCGATGAAGAGCTCCAGGCGGGGGGTCAGCCCGATGCGGAACGTGGCTTCCGGGTATGCGGCAAGCGCGGTCCCGCCGACGCTGGAGGCGTTCTGGTAGTACATCGTCTCGATGACGATGTGCCCCCGGCGCACGATGCAGGGCGTGGCCCGGGCGTGGCTCGTGTTGGCGATGGAGCGAAGGGATTGGTCGCAGATCGACCTGACCGGAGGGCCCTTGGGTGCCGGCTGGTCGACCGCCAGGGCCGCCGTTGAACAAGCAAAAAAGCCGGCGGCTACATAGCCGAAAACGCGGGTCCTCATTCTAATCTTTCCTTCATGTTGGAGCAGGCGCCCGCCTCTCGGCTATGCGAAACCCTGACAGGCCCTTAATCAGGCTTGACGGGTGCGGCGGGCTCCGCGTATAGTAGGTCGGTTGCCCACGCTTATAAGGAAGACCATGCGCACGTACCAGCAGAAAACCGCGGAGACGAAGCACGATTGGTATATCGTCGACGCCGCGGGCCAGCGTCTCGGCACGCTCGCCGTGCGTATTTCGCGTGTCCTGGCGGGCAAGCACAAAGCCACCTGGACGCCGCACATTGACGACGGCGACTTCGTCATTGTGATCAACGCTGAAAAGGTCGAGCTCGGCGGCAACAAGTGGGACCAAAAGGTGTATTACCGGCACAGCGGCTATCCCGGCGGTTTGAAACTGCAGACCGCGCGCGACCTGATGGAAAAACATCCGGAGCGCCTAGTCGAGCGCGCCGTGCGCGGCATGCTGCCCACCAATAGACTGCGCGACGTACGTCTCGGCCGTTTAAAAGTTTACACGGGTGCGACGCATTCGCACGATGCGCAAAAACCGCAGGAGCTGCCTTGAACGATAACTTCCTAGGTACCGGACGGCGCAAGCGTTCCGTCGCGCGCGTGAGACTCGCGCTCGGCGAAGGCAAGATCACCGTCAACAAACGTCCGCTCGAAGAATATTTTACGCGCCAAACCCTGCAACAGATCGTTCGCCAACCGCTCGAAGTCACGCAAAGCCTGACGCGCTTCAACATCGACGTAAAGGTCGAAGGCGGCGGCACGTCCGGCCAAGCCGGCGCGCTGCGTCACGGCATCGCGCGCGCGCTGGTGCAGATGGACGAATCGCTGCGCGAGATTTTGCGCAAAGCCGGCCTCTTGACGCGCGACGATCGCGAAAAAGAGTCGAAGAAGTACGGCCGCAAACGCGCCCGCAAGCGCTTCCAATTTAGCAAACGCTAAGACTCCGCGTACAACTTCTCGCCGACGCGCTGCTGATCGTAGCGGGGCTCTTTGCCGCGCTCTGGCATCCGCCCGCGGCCTGGATCGAAAGCGCGTTCAGCAACGGCTGGTATCCCAAGTGGGAGAATTTTTGGGGCTCGTTCACGCCGGCGCTCTCGTTTTCGCTGGGCGACGTGGTGATCTTGGCCGGCGCAGTCGTGGTGATCGTCAAGGTGTGGCGCAATATCGAGCGCATGCGGCGCGGCCGGTTCGGTCTGCCGCTGCTGCGCATGGTCTTCGGGATTGCCGGAGTCGCCGGCTTGTACGCGCTCTGGTTTTACGGCGGCTGGGGCTGGGACTACGATCGCGCGCCGCTGCAGACGCGGGTCGCCTATGACAGGTCGCGCTTAACAGCGGCGAACGTCGATGCGCTGCGCCGCCGTGCGGTTGCCGAACTCAACCGGCTCGCGCGCCCGGCGCACGCGCTCAACGTCGACGCGCCGCGTGGCGAAGCGCTCGCCTTCGAGCTCTTGCGCAATGCGTGGCGGCCGGTGGTCCAACGGCTGGGCGATCGCTGGACGCCGGCAGTGGGTCCCGCCAAAGCCACGCTGGCCGGATTTTTCATGGACAAGAATGGGACCAGCGGCTTCACCAATCCGTTTACGCTCGAAACGCAGCTCGCGCCCGACCTTCTCTGGTTCGAGCGCCCGTTTTCGCAAGCGCATGAATGGAGCCATGTCGCCGGCTTCAATCGCGAGGACGAAGCCAACTATATCGCGGCGCTGACCTGCATGCGCGACTCGGACGCCGTAGCGCAGTACTCGGGCTGGCTCGAGATATTCTTGTACCTGCCGAGCCTGCCGCATTACCCGCACAAGATGTTCGTGCCTGAGGTATGGCAGGATTTCGCCGCGCTGCGTCAGCGCAACGCGCGCTTCGTCAACATCGATTTTTCGCGCTTTTCCTGGAGGATGTACAACAATTACCTCAAGTCGAATCGCATCGCTTCGGGCGTCCGCAATTACAGCGAAGTCACGCAGTTGCTGATCACGATTCCACTGGACCGAGGCGGGCTGCCGATTCCAGGCAAGGACACGATGCGGTAACATTCGCGCACGGTTTCGGACATGAGCCGCGAGTAACGTCGCATCATGTTCGACGTAGCAGGTTCTTTAGTCGCAGCGCTTTCGAGCGCGCGAACCGATCTCTCGGCAGCGGCCGGAGCGGTCTCGCAGTCGCAGACCGGATTTGGCCAGCCGCGGAGCGATACTCTCCTCGCTTCAGCCGCTCGTCGCGCGATCTTTAGCGAGGCTCTCCTCAACGCCGTACACGCGCGGTTGGCGGAGATCAAATCCGTTACGCATGGATAGTCTCGATCTCTTACGGACCGCTGCAAGCGGCATGGACGCGCAGCGCGCCGCGCTCGACGTTCTTGCCCGCAACGTCGCGGCTGCGCAAGCCGCGGGACCCAAAGGCTCCTACGAACGCCTCGTTCCGCAATTCGCGATCAACGATGACGGCGACTCACGGCAAGTCGTTTTTTCCGGCGCCGTTGCGCGCAGAGACGATGGCGGAATCCTAGCGGAGATGGTGTCGGTTCTGAACGCATCGCGCGCCTATGAAGCGAACGCCTCGGTCTTTGAAATCGGAAAACATCTTGCGGAGCGCACGATCGACATGGGACGCTTATGACGACGTTTGTGCCCGATGTTCCGAGCCCGCAGCCCGCGATTTCGCGCTCGGCACTTCCGGCGCAGCCGCCCGCCGATGCTTTCGGTAAGGTACTCGACGACGTCGGTTCGGTCTTGAATTCGGCGGGCGCCGCCGAGGAACGGTTCGCGTCAGGCTCCGGCGATCTTCAAAGCGCCGTCTACGAACGCGCGCGGGCCGACGTTGCTTTGGCGGTCGCGACGGCGGCCGCTCAGCGCACTGCGCAAGCGCTGCAAGCGATTTTCACGATGCAGGTCTAGCGGGTGCACCCCGCAGCGCTATTCGAACTCTGGAACCGTTTGCCCAAGAGCGCGCGGCTGGCGAGTTTGGCGGCTTTGACGATCGTCGTCATCGTTTCTATCGTAGCCGCGGTCATGGCGCATCCGCAGCGCGTACTGCTGTTTTCTTCCGCCTTGCACACCGAACAACTCAGCGAAATCGAGGAGCGGCTTGCCGGGTGGAACGTGCCGTTCACGCCTGTTAGCGACAACGTTCTCGTGCAGGCGAATCGCCGCGGCGATCTTTTGCTGCGCCTGTCGCTTGCCGGTGTCCCGCACGCACACGTGGAGAGCTCCGGCGACTTGTTCGGCAAAGTCGGTGCACTGACACCGCAGGAGGTCATCGACGCGCAAGCACGTGACGGGCTGGCCGGCGACATCGAGTTAGCGCTGCGCGGCATAGATGGAATTGCGGATGCGAAGATCATCATCGCTCCCGCCAAGCCGGCTTATTTTGCGGACGAAACTGCACGCGATGCCAGCGCGAGCGTACGGCTTCGGTTGCAGCCGGGCGCGCATCTTTCTTCGAACGCCGTGGACGGTATTCGGTCGTTCGTCGCCGCGAGCGTCGCCGGGCTCGATAGCCGGCGCGTGACCATCGTCGACGATCGCGGCGTCGCGCTGGGGAATTCGGTCGAGAGCGGCGACGCCAACGACTTGCAGGCGTCACTGCAATCCGCTCTGGACGCTGCCATCGGCGCCGGCGCCGCTATCGTGCGCGTACAGGTCGACTACGATCGCCGGGCGCTGCAAAGTTCGGTAGAACGGCGCCTCCCGTCGGGAAGTGGAGCGATTGACGGAACACTGCAGCGCGAACGTTATGACGCAGGGGGCAAACATTACGAACGCTCGGAGCAGCAATTAGATCGCGGAAGCGAGACGCGGCAATTCTCGGCGACGTCCGCCGGTGCGCGAATCGCGCGCATTACGGCTGCCGTTTTTGTCGACGCTGCGCGCGGAGTCGATCTCTATCAGGTCCGCGCGCTTGCCGCCGCCGCGCTCGGGATCGATCCGCGCCGCGGCGACTCGCTCCAGGTTGGAACCATTGCGTTCGCGCACGCCAGTGCGCCGCGCAAGGACGGATGGTGGCTTGCCTACGGCGCGATCGTGCCGCTTTTGCCGACGCTCGTTACCGCGTTTGCGATGCTTATCGCCCTGCGCTGGTGCATTCCCGCGTTTGCGGCATTGCTCCGGCCGCTCATCGAACGGTCGCGAATTGCGCGCGGAACCGCCGCGGTCTCCGGAATTCCGCCTGCCAAAGTGCGCGGCGCGCTCAAGAACGAGCCGCCCCATGCAGCGGCCGCGATCATCAGTGCGCTACCGGCATCGACTGCCGCGGCGGTCCTCGACATGTATCCGCCGGAAGAACGCTCAGCGATAGTGCGCCGCATGCAGCGTCCCCTTTCGCCGCTCCTGACGGATCCGGAGAGTTTCATTGCAAACGCCTGAAGAGTTCCGCAGTTTGGTAGATGCGTTACGCGAAGAGCAGCTCTTTGCGGTCCCGGCGACGGAAGCGATAGAAGAGGTAACCGGCAGCGCAGCCGGGTTGGAGCACGAAATTGCGGCGGCTCGCGATGTCCGGCTGTTTCGCGCGCGGGTCGAGGAAGCGCTGGAATCGACGTTGGCGGCGCTGCTCTGTGACATCGCCGCCGAAGTCCTCGGCCGAGAATTGCAGCTCGCGCCCGCGTCGATAGCAGAGATCGTGCGGCGCGCGGTGCAGCGTTGTCACGGCGAGCGTCCGGTTCGCGTGCGGGTTCATCCCGAAGATATGAGCTCGCTCGAAGCGGGCGCCATAGAAACGGTTGAAGATCGCGATCTGCGCCGGGGAGACGCAGTTTTAGAAGTTACCGGCGGAACGATCGACGTTACGCTCGGCGTCCGGCTCGATGCGGTCTTGCGGGCGTATCGATGATCGCGTACGGCTCGGTTGTCTCCGCGCGGGCCGCTGTCATAGAGGCGCGCCTGCCGGCTGCGATAGTTGGGACGGGTGTGCGCATCGCGTGTGCGCGCGGCGTGCTTTACGGAAGCGTCGCGGCGCTCTGTGACGGGAGGGTACTCGTAACGCCGCACGGCGCGATCGATGGGATTGCGCCGGGAAACGTCATTTGCACCGATGCCGCCGCCCTCGAAGCGCCGCTCGGGCTCTGCGTGTTAGGGCGAGCTTTTGATGCGAATGGTAGACCGCTCGATGGGAAGCGCGGCATTCCGGAGAGTCGCCGGAGCGTTGGCGTGCCGGCTCCCTCGCCCGATACGCGGCGCGCGATCTGCGAGCCGTTCTGGACCGGCCTCGCGACCATTGACTCGCTGCTGACGGTTGGAACGGGGGCGCGGATCGGTATTTTTGGAAACCCCGGCTCTGGAAAATCAACGCTGCTCGAGGCTCTTGTGAGCGGCTCGCAGGCAGATGCAATCGTTGTCGGGCTCATCGGCGAGCGCGGGCGCGAAGCCGAAAAATGGCTGCGCGCCATTCCGGATCGCGCTACCATGTATTGCGCTACGGGCGATCGTTCCGCGGCAGAACGGGTGAGGGCTGCACACCTTGCCATGGCACAGGCAAACGCATTGCGCTCCCGTGGATTGCACGTACTGCTCATCGTCGACAGCCTCGCGCGGTTTGCCGCAGCGCTGCGCGAGATTGCAACCGCTTGTGGCGAGAGAGCAGGACGCGGCGGCTACCCGCCGCGCGTTTTCGCCGAACTCGCCTCGTTCACCGAAACGGCCGGTGCGTTCGAAACCGGATCGATAACGCTTTTCGCAACGATCCTAAACGACGGCGACGATCGGGACCCGGTGAGTGAAGCGGCGCGCGCTTTACTGGACGGTCACATCCAGCTTTCGCCGGTTCTGGCCGCTGCCGGTAAATTTCCGGCCATCGACGTGCCGGCCAGCGTTAGCCGCACGATGCGTTCGGTCGTGGGTGCCGGACACGCCGCCGATGCGGCGGTCGTACGATCCGCAATCGCAGCGTTGGCGAATTCGAGCGACGCGCGCGCGCTGGGAATGCTTTCTCCGGAGAGCGCCGGTACAGCCGCGGAACGCGAAAGTGCAATCGACCGCCTTTTGTACGGTGGAACCATCGACCCGAGAACGGCCATCGAAAGCCTGCGCGAGCTCGCGACGTTTTTGGAGGAGAAGATATAGAACCGCCGGCCGCTCTGACCGCGATCTTGCGGCGCATCGAACAGATCGATCCACCGCCGGCGCTTGACGTTGATGCGCCGCTTCCCGCTCCTTCGGTTGAGCATTTCGACGGTCTGATCGCATCGAGCGCCGCCCAGTGGCACGTCGACAAAGCGCTCGTAAAAGCAATCGTCGCGAACGAATCCGCGTTCGATCCGCGCGCAACTTCGGCGACGGGAGCGCAGGGGTTGATGCAGCTTGAACCTGCAACCGCTGCCGAGCTGGGAGTGACCGACGCTTACGATCCCCAGCAAAACGTCAACGGCGGAACGCGCTACCTGCGCGGACTCTTAGACCGTTTTCGCGGGGACACACTGAGGGCCGTAGCCGCCTACAATGCAGGACCGGGCGCCGTCGAGAAGTATGGCGGCATCCCGCCATATGCAGAAACGCGTGCGTACGTCGACAACGTCCTGGAGAGCTACCGCCGCTACAAACTGCGGCCTTAACAAGGTGCTCTTCGCGCTGTTGGCTGCCACGCTTGCCTTGCCGCTGGCGGCGCGAGCTCAGTCCGCGCCGGACCTTGCAAGCGTTCTTGCCGCGCGAAAAACGGCAATTGCTGCAATGCACGCGCGCGACGCACGTTCGATCGAACTGATCGGCATGGTGAGCGGCGCCGCGCTGCAAGGGATCTTTCACAGCTGGCGCAGCGGCAACGATCAGCGGTACGACGAGAATACCGGCGTGCGGCGGGAGTCGAATTTCCGGCTGAACGGACGCGAATACGCCGTAAACGAGAACGGTGCGATCAGAAAGCTGCGCGGATTGCTCCTGCAGCGTCAGCGAACCGGGGATTTTATCGAAAGCGATCGATTCGTGACCGAGCCGCAGTACGATCGCTATTTAGGAGCGCAGCGGCTGCCCGACGGACGCGACGTGTATGTGATTGCCGTCGCTCCGCCGCAAGGACAGCCTGAAACGATCTATCTCGACCGGACGAGCTCGATGCTCGATCGCGTCGCATATGACGACACCGACGGAACCGATACAGAAGACTATTACGATTACCGGCTCTTTGCGGGGGTGTTGATAGCGCAGCGCTCGATCGAATCCAACGGCGACCACGCCTTCGATCTGACGCGCGAAACCGTTAACGTCATTGTCGACCGGCCGATTGGCGCCGATGTCTTCACGTTGCCTGAAGCTCCGACCGTGCAGACCTCGGTGCCTGTCACGATCCCGCTGGAAGTGCACGACGGCCATGATTACGTGCGCCTGAACATCTCCGGACGCGAATATACGTTTCTCCTCGACAGCGGCGCGCAGGCCGTCGTGCTGGACGCGCACGTCGCCAAAGAAGCCGGCTTAACACCGCAAGGGCAACTGGAAGTCGCGGGCGCGCAGCGCACCGGCGGCCTTGGAGTTGCGCCTTTAGATGCGATTCACATTGGAACTGTCGCGCTGCCGGTGCGGATGGTGACGGTGCTCGATCTGCGAGGAGTAACGGGAGCACAGCCCATCGACGGCATTCTCGGATATCCATTCTTCGCGGCGGCTGAAGTGCGCGTCGACCCGGATGCGCAGACGATGACGTTTGCGAAGCCCGGCACGTTGAAAGCAGAAGGCACGAAATTTGACGTCGACAGCGATCGGGAGCTCGTCGAGCTTCAGGCCAAGGTCAACGGCACCGACGGGCGTTTCGTGATCGATACGGGCAACGGCAACGAGCTGCTGGTGTACAGTCCGTTC
Source organism: Vulcanimicrobiota bacterium (assembly GCA_013036095.1). Lineage (GTDB taxonomy): Bacteria > Vulcanimicrobiota > Vulcanimicrobiia > Vulcanimicrobiales > Vulcanimicrobiaceae > Rubrimentiphilum. Next base: position 25,475 of record JAAXCW010000005.1, on the reverse strand, counting down.
ATTCGCGCGCACGCCGGCCTGATCCAGTACGCCGGGGGAAGGTTTGCCAATAACATGGGCGTCGGCGGATCGGCCAGCGCGGTGGGAGCCGTCGTCGACGAGCTCGACATCGGCCCATTTCGTTTCTTCAACAACTACGCCAACATCATGCTCGGTAGTCAGGGCGCGTTTGCCGATCGTTTCGCGGCCGGCAATATCGGCTTGGGTCTGCTCAAAAACTTCGTGCTCACGTTCGATTTAGCAAACGCCAAGCTCTATGCGAAACCGGCGGCACATTTCGACGATGGCCGTTCCCGCACAGTTCGGCAATAATAGCGCAGCATCGCGTTCATCTGCGGCGCGTAGCCTCGCGCCATGACGATCTCCGAACAGTTGCATTTCAGCATTTTAAGCGCGCCGATCGCGTCCGCCGATCGCCGCGCGCTGTCTCAAGCCTGGTACTCCGCCCTCTACCGTACAAACGGCAAAGTGCCGCGCGCCGCCACGCACCTAAACGCGGGCCGGCACACAGCGGCGTACCCGGCGGTACGAAACGTACGGCCTTCGAGCGGCCCCGCGCTCGCGATCGCATCCCGGATCTCGATCGCTCAGCGTAACGCGCCGCCGGCGGCGCCCGGCGAACGGCGTACTCCACACCTGCGGCTCGCGCGTCAAATCGAACAGCTCGTCCGGCGGCGCGCATCCGCGCGCACTGCGGCGACCTTCGTTTTGGACGGAACGCGCGCGCGCGTCCGCGTCCTCGTCGTTGCCGGCGGCGGATCCGTCCGGCTGATAGCGATCTGTTCGAAACGCGTGCGCGACTCGGTTGCGCGCGCGCTGGAGCAAGCACGGTATGCGTCCGCGGCCTACGGCATCGTCTTGAACGCGAGTACGCGGGAGGACGTGCAATGCTGATCAGCGACTCCACGGCGCGGGCTCTCGAAAACGTCGCTGCGCGCGAACGCGACTTGCTGCGCACGCTGCCGGCGCAGAGTGCAGCCGGAGGTCCCTACGCCACGCAGATTCCTTACGAAGCTCCGCCCGGCGCGTATTTCATCACCCGCGACGAAAGTGGACGGCGGCTCTTCACGCGCTGCAGTGAGTTCTCCTTAAGCGGCGCAAACCTCAGCGACGGCAACGGCCGTCCGCTGCTGGGCTATACGAGTCCTGATGCGGCGCTGCAGCCGTTGCGAACCGACCCCGTCGACGCGTCGCTGGGTCTGGCGCAAAACGTTCGCGCCGGCGCCGACGGCACCGTGACCTACGATCGTGCAACCATCGATCCGGCGACCGGCGATCGCATCGTGCAGCATTTGACCATCGGACGTCTGGCCTTGGCGCGTTTTCCGGCAGGCACCAGCTTGAGCGCCGACGATTCCTATGCGGCCGCGCCGGCCGGTATCGCGCCGCACGTCGGCGTTCCGGGCGAGGGAGGTTTTGCGCCTCTGCAATCGCTTTTTCAAGCGGAGAGAAACGGCGCTCTCGACTCGGGACTTGTGCGGCTGCAAGAAGCATATTTGGCATTGGACGCTCTTCGAGCGGCCGGCGCCGCACAAGGAAGCGTTCAGAAGACTGCGATGGACCTGTTGAAATGAAGATGCTGGGATTCGCGCGCCGCAGCTGCATAGTAGGCGGACGGCGCATCCGCCCGAGTCTGTTTGAGTCGCGTTCGACTTTGCCGGTCCCGGCGGCGTGCCTCGTCGCCAATGGCGCGCGGCAGATCCTGTCGGATCTTTTGGGCGCTCCCGTGTCGTTAAAATTGCTCGAACCGGTCATTCCCGGCGAGGCCGGATGGAGCAGCATCGGCGCGGATGCGCTTGTATTCGCAATGCGTGGTGCGCAGTCGGACGCGGCGATCGTTTTGCGCGCGCAGGACGCACTCGCGCTTGCCTGTGCGGCACTTGGCGAGCGCGCCGAGTCTCTGCGCGGCCTTTCCGCAATCGAAAACGAGCTAGCCGGCCGCATCGCGTCGGCGCTCTCCAGTTCGTTGTCCCCGGTTTGCGCTTCGCGCGATCCACGGCAAGTCAATCGCGCGAAGAGCCTTGAGGGCTACGTCACTTACTTCGAGCTTATCTTAGAAGAACCGGTTCAGGCTCGCGTCGGCATTGCGCTCTCGCGCGAGCCGCAGTCGCAGGTCGCTCCTGGCCTAAAAACCGGTGACTTGGAAGAGATCGGCATTTGCCTTCGCGTCGAGATCGCCCATGGGTTTTTGCCGGCTGCGTCGCTCGCGTTGCTGCGCGTGGGGCAATCGTTCAAGTTTGATTCCGCGCTTGGTGATGCTGCGCGGTTAGTGGCGGGTGGCGCGATCGTGGCCCGCGGCCAGTGCGGCACTTTGGGCGCGCGGCGCGCGTTCGCGGTCAAATGACACGCGACCTCGACGTCTTGGAGGATGTTAGCGTTCGCATTTCGGTGGAAGCCGGCGGCTGCACGATGCCGATCGCGCTGCTGCTCAAACTCGGCACGGGTTCGCTCGTCACGCTCGATCGCGCCGCCGGTGCTCCGGTAGATATGCTCGTGAACGGAAAATTGATCGCGCGCGGCGAGATCGTAGCCATCGACGATAATTACGGCTTGCGGATTACGGAGCTCGCCGTGAAACCTGTGACGGCGCGCTAAAGTGGACGCGTTGTGGACGATTGCAGGCCGCGCGCATGCCTCGCTGCCGCTCGATGTGCTGGCAGCTTTGACCGCGCTCACCGTCGCGCCGTTCGTCCTGGTCATGTGCACGTCGTTCGTTCGTATCGTGGTCGTGCTCTCGCTCGTGCGTTCCGCTATCGGAGCTGCGGCGCTTCCCCCGAACGCGGTGCTGACGGGACTCGCGCTCGTCTTGAGCGCCTCGATCATGGCGCCGACATTTTCGCGAATCTCGCGCGATGCGATCGATCCGTATTCCAAAGGAAAGCTTTCGCAATCTCAGTTTTTGAACCGGGCCGCGGGCCCGCTGCGCGAGTTCATGCTGCGACAGTCGCACGCCGCCGACATCGAGCTTTTCCGGCGCGTCGCGCGGCGCTCGCCGGAGCCGCCGCTAAAGACGCCGCTGTTCGTGCTCGTCCCCGCTTACGTGGTCGGTGAGTTGCGCGACGCCTTTGCTATTGGTTTTGCGCTGTACTTGCCGTTCGTCGTCATCGATTTGGCGGTGGCCTCGATCCTGATGGGGCTTGGGATGTTCATGCTCAGCCCGCCCGTTATCTCGCTTCCGGTGAAGCTATTGCTCTTCGTCATGGCGGACGGCTGGGCGTTGGTCTGCGGAGGCGTCGCCTCGAGCTTTCGTTAAAAGAGACCGCTATGCGAATCAGCGACGCGCTCGCCGCGCAACGGCCGTTCTTTTCGTTCGAGTTCTTTCCGCCGAAGAACGACGAGGCGCACGCGCAGCTCTTGGAAACGGCTCGCACTTTGCGCGAGCTGCGGCCGGCGTTTGTCTCCGTGACGTACGGAGCCGGCGGCTCGACGCGTTCCCGTACCGTAGAAGTCTCCAAGCAGATTCGCAACGACATCGGCCTGAATGTCATGGCACACGTGACCTGCGTCGGAAGCTCGCGATCCGAATTGCGGTCGCTGCTCAGCGACTTGGACGCAGCCGGCATCGAGAACGTGCTCGCGCTCCGTGGTGATCCACCGCGTAACGCTGCATCCTTCGTTCAGCCGCCGGACGGGTTTGCGCACGCCGACGCGCTGGTCTCGATGATCAAGCGGAGCTTTGATTTTTGCGTCGGCGGAGCGTGCCACCCGGAAAAACACATGGAAGCGCCCGATTTCGATACGGACCTGGAGCATCTGCGCGGAAAAGTGGAAGCGGGCGCCGAGTTTCTTATCACGCAGCTTTTCTTCGATAACGATAAGTACTTCGCGTTCGTCGAACGCGCGCGCGCAGCAGGCATCGGGGTCCCGATACTTCCCGGCATCATGCCGATTACCAACTACGAGCAGATCACGCGTTTCGTTGCGCTATGCGGCGCGACGATTCCACCCAAGCTGCTGGTCGAGCTCGAAGAACGCAAGGCGGAGCCGAAAGCAGTAGAAGATCTCGGCGTTGCTTTCGCGACGCTGCAATGTGCCGACTTACTGCGGCGTGGCGCCCCGGGCATCCATTTCTATACGCTCAACAAGTCGCCGGCAAGCCGCGCAATCGTCAGTTCCCTGATAGCGGCCACGGCCTGGAGTCCGTCCTTCACGGCAATTCACTAGCAGCTTTCCGGCAATCTGCGCGGTGTACCGTCGCCTCATGGCGGCGTTTGACGGACTGTTGCGCCACGCGCTCTTCCTCGCAGCGCTCTTGTGTCTGCCGGTGCTCGGCGTGGCCACGCTGATCGGCATGCTCGTCGCTATACTGCAAGCGGCGACACAGGTGCAGGAACAGACGCTTTCACTTCTTCCGAAGCTGATCGCGGTCGGCGCCTGCATCGCATTGCTCGGGGCGTTCGGCATGCGCGCGTGCGAAGCGCTCCTTCTTGAGGCGATCGGGCAGATGCATGCACTGATTGCCGGATGAGCGGCGCGGCGCTCCTGGTATTTGCGCGTTGCGCGGGCTTCGTTTTCCGCGCGCCGGGTTTGTCGCACCCTTCCGTTCCGGCACCGGTGCGGGCGGGGTTGGTTCTTGCGATGGCCGGCGCGCTCGCGTCGCGGGCCCGACCGCTAAGCGTGGACGGCCTCGCATTCGTTGCGGCGGCTGTACTGGAACTGGCGATCGGCGCCGCAATCGGAATCGCCGCATCGATGTTATACGACGGGGCCTATGCCGGCGGACGCGCGCTGGACGACTACGTCGGCATTCGCGGGAGCGTTCCGAACGCCCAAATCTATGCGGCCGCCGGATTCGGACGCATTTGGTCGCTCGTCTTTACCGCCGGGTTCTTTCTGCTGGGCGGTTACCGGATCGCGATCCTGGCATTTGCGCACACGTTCGACGTCTTTCCACCGGGCAGCATTCCCGGCGCGCACGATCTTTACGCCTTCGCGCTGACCTTGCCGGAGACGATCGTCGAAGCTGCGATAGTGGTTGCAGGACCCGCGATCGCTTTGGTATTCGTGGCACAGCTTGCGCTCGGCTCGCTCGCGCGGGTGACGCCGCGCTTCAGCGGTTTTACGCTGACGTTTCCGATCATGTTCGGCGCGGCGCTGCTGGCAACGATCGCGGGCGTTCCGGCGCTGTTCGAGCGCAGCGCGATTCCGTGGATGAAGTTGGTGTTCATTCATGGCTGAAGAGAAGCATTTCGAAGCGACGCAGTCGCGGTTGGAAAAAGCGAAGCGGGATGGCGACGTTGCGCGGTCGCAGGATCTCTGCGCGCTGTTTGCGTTCGCCGGAAGCGTCGCGGCCGTCGCCGCAATCGCTCCATCGCTCGCCGGCGCGTTTCGGCTGAGTCTCATAGCGGCAACGCGCGGCGAGGACTGGCTTGGCGCGGCGCAGCTGGCGATGACGCTTGTGCTCGTGCCGGTCGCAGCGGCGGGCATCGCTTCGGCCGGATGCGCGGCGCTGCAAGGCGGCGTGATTTTTACCTGGCCGCGCGCCAAGTTCGAGCGGCTCTCTCCGCTTGAAAACGGCAAGCGCATTCTTTCGCGTGAGACGATATTCTCGGCGTTGCGGTCGCTGATCGCATTCGCGTGCGCGACCGCGGCAGTTTTCCCCGTCTTGCAAGATGTGGCAGCGGGGGCGTTACGCGGGATTAGCGTGACGGGTTTGACGCGCGCGGTTTGGCATGGCTCGCTGCTGGCCGCTTCCGCCGCGTGTATTTCGGCCGGGGCCTTCGCGGCCGGCGATTATTTTACGCAGCTGAAGCGGCGGCGCAACCGTCTACGCATGTCGCACGAAGAAATGCGGCGCGATCGAAAGGAACAAGACGGGGATCCGCTCGCGCGCAGCAGACGGCGTTCGCTCCACCGAATGCTGGCCCGGGGCTCGCTGCGGCGCGTCAAAGAGGCGGCTTTCGTCGTCTGCAATCCCGAGCACATAGCCGTCGCGCTGGAATACCGCCCGCCGGCGATCCCGGTGCCGCGGGTGCTGGTGCGCGCGGCCGATGAAACGGCCGCGCGTGTTCGCGCAATCGCGGTTGAATGCGGAATCCCGCTGGTGCGAAACGCCGTGCTCGCCCGCATGCTCTACGAAACGAATGTCGAGCAATATATTCCGCCGGAGTGCTACGCGGCGGTCGCGGAGATCGTGGCGCAACTGCGCGGAGACCAACTGCAGTGAACCGGATCGCCACGTACGCGTTTGCGGCGCTGCTGCTGTGCGTCGTCGGAATATTGATCGTTCCGCTACAGCCGGCGCTCCTGGATGTACTGCTCGGAATAAACATCTTCGCCTCGGCGCTCGTACTGCTGCTCACCGTGACGATCGAACAACCGCTGCAGTTTTCCGCCTTCGCACCCGCGTTGCTGATTGCCACGCTTTTCCGGCTCTCGCTTGAAGTATCTGCGACTCGCTTGATTCTGACCCAGGGCCATGAAGCCAGCGGCGTCGGCGCCATCATTCCGGCGTTCGGCGCGTTCGTCGTGCGCGGGAATCTGGTCGTCGGCCTGATCGTCTTTGCGATTCTGGTTACGATTCAGTTTGTCGTCATCGCGAGCGGTTCGCAGCGGGTCGCCGAGGTCGCAGCGCGGTTTACGCTCGATGCGCTGCCCGGAAAACAGATGGCGATCGATGCCGACGTGCATGCGGGAGCCTTGGATGCCGAAGGGGCGCGCCAAAAACGCCAGCTCGTTCAGCGCGAGGCGGATTTTTACGGAGCGATGGACGGCGCCGGAAAATTCGTGAAAGGGGACGCGATAGCCGCGCTGGTGATCGTGGCCCTGAATCTAGCGGGCGGCATGATCGTCGGCGTCGCTTATCGGGGAATGTCGCCGGGAGATGCGGTGGGAACGTTCGCGCTGCTTTCCATCGGAAATGCGCTGGTTACGACGCTGCCCGCATTCCTGATATCGACGTCGATGGGAATGATGGTGACGCGCGTGGCCGCCGACGGTTCGCTTGGATCGGACTTGGCTTCGCAGCTGCTCGCCCGGCCCGAGATTCTGCGCGCCGCGGGCGGCCTTCTGATCGCGCTGGCGCTCGTGCCGGGATTACCAAGAGCGCTGTTCGCAATTCTCGGCTGTGCCGCTCTAGCCGGCGCGCAACTCGCCCGTCGACGGCAAAGAGAAGGCGAGCTGCGCACTTCGCGCGAGCGCGAGTACGCAAAGCGCCAAGCGATCCGCCGCCCGGAGATGGCGCTGAGTTTGGTCGGCGTCGATGCGATCGCGATCGAATTCGGTTCTCGTCTCGGATCTCTGCTCGTGCCGCCGTCTGCAGAAGCGCTGCTCGATCGCATCGGCGAAGTGCGGCGCGCGCTCGCGGCCGAGATCGGCGTGGTCATACCCGGCGTGCGTTTGCGCGACGATTTGGCCCGCGATCCCGATTCGTACGCGATTCGCGTGCGAGACGAACTCGCCGGCGAAGGATTTCTCGACCTTACCAAGCTTCTTGCGGTCGGCGACGCGGCCGCAGTCTCCGGAGTCGAGGGCGACGCTGGCGTCGAACCGGTCTATGGTTTTCCGGCAAAATGGATCGCCCCGGAACGGCGCGATGCCGCACTTCACGGCGGCGCACTAGTCTTCGATCCGATCTCGGTCGTCGGTTCGCATCTCGCCGAAATCGCGCGCACGCACGCGGAGTCCCTTTTCGGCCGGCAAGAGCTCCAGACGCTGCTCGAACACTTGAAAGCATCGGTTCCTACCGTTGTAAGGGAAATTGGGACCGAAGGATTGCCTTTCGCGGCAGTCCACCGCGCTTTTGCTTTGTTGCTGCGCGAGCGTGCCTGGCCGCGCGATCCCGTCGCCATCTTAGAGAGCATGATCGAATGCGGCGCCGCATCGCGCGATCCGCGCGACCTCGCCGAATACGCGCGGCGCTCCGCGGTTCCGGCGTTGCTGCGCCGCAAACAGACTCCCGAGCTCGAACCTTTGCTGCTCGATCCGCAACTCGAGCAGGCGCTGGCGGCGGGCGGCGCTTCGGCCGACCCGCAGCTCGTTATGCGAATCCGCGATGAGGCCGAAGCCTACGCGAAGTCCGTCGTTCCGCAACGCGCGGCAATCGTTTGCACGAGTGCGGTCCGGCCGCTCGTTGCCGATTTCCTCGCGCGGTCGGGGCTGCGCATCGGGGTGTATAGTTACGCCGAGGTCCCGCCCGAGGTGCGGCTGGAGCCGGCCGGGATCGTGAAGGCGGCCTGAGCCCTGAAGGCCCCCACGGGGCCCGGGCACAACATTCCGCGGTTAGCCATGACCTGGAATAGATGGAAGAACCCGGTGAAGGCGCTGGTCGTCCTCGCCATCGTCGCGCTGTGCCTGTATGCCGCGCTGCCGCTGCAAAAGAAGATCCACCTCGGATTGGATCTGCAAGGCGGAGCGCGTCTGTTGCTGCAGCTCAATCCAACGCCGGAGGTCAAGTCCATCACGGGCGACGTGCAAAACGAAACGATCGACGTGATCGACCACCGCATCAACGGCTTAGGCGTCACCGAGCCGCAGATCAATAAGGTCGGCACGGATCGCATTTTGGTCGAACTCCCGCAGGTCAAGAATGCCGAGCAGGCCGAGCTCTTGCTCAAACAAGTCGCGGTACTTGAATACAAAATCGTTCCGCCTGCCATAGCGCAACGCGCTGAAGCCGCCCTGGCGTATCTCGGACCTAATCCGACGTCGGCCAAATGCAACCTCAACAAAGCCACAAAAGACGCGTGCGCCCTGATCGCGCGCGGCGCCTACGACGCCAGCGGCCCGACCGTCTACACCGGAAAAGAATTAAAGGCGGCGCAAGCGGCCTACAGTCAAGCCGGCGCGCCGCAAATCAACTTCCAAACGAAGGATCCCAAGAAGTTTTTCGCGCTGACGACCGCTAATCTCGGCAAGCCGCTCGGCATCTTCTTGGACAAGCGCTACATCTCGGCGCCGACGATCAATGGCGCGATTTCCGACAGCGGCGAAATCTACGGACAGTTCACCGAAGATCAAACGATCACGCTGGCCAACGAACTCAACGCCGGCGCGCTGCCGGTGCCCATCACGTTCATCGAAAACGAAACGATCGGGCCGACGCTCGGCAAAATCGATCTTGTCAAGTCGCTCTACGCGTCGATGCTCGGGCTGGGCCTCGTGCTGCTCTTCATGATCGTGATGTACCGGCTGCCCGGGCTCTTGGCCGACATCGCGCTGGTGATCTACGTCATCATGATGTTCGGACTGTTGGCCGCGGCGCACGCGACCCTGACGCTGCCGGGTATCGCCGGATTCGTGCTGTCAATCGGTATGGCGGTCGACGCGAACGTGCTGATCTTCGAACGCATGAAAGAAGAACTGTGGGCGGGGAAGTCCATGCGCGCCTCTGTGCGCACCGGTTTTGCGCGCGCGTTCACGGCGGTCTTCGACAGCCACTTCACGACGATCGTCGGCGCGGGCGTGCTCTTCATGCTGGGAACCGGCACCGTTAAAGGCTTTGCCTATACGCTCTTTTGGGGAACCGTGTTCTCGCTCTTTACGGCTGTCTTCATCACGCGCTTCTTCGTCGATCTGCTTGTGGACAATAACGTCGCGACCAATCCGAACCTGTACGGCGTGAAGCCCGAAGAAATCGGCATTTTAGCGAAGGCGGGAACGTAACCGATGTTTTTCCGCCGCCTCAATTGGAATATCGTCGGCTGGTTCCGGACCGTCTCGTTGATCTCGGGCCTGATCATCCTGGCAGGCCTCGGTTCGATGGTCTACCATTCGCTGACCGCTCCGGGCGGAGGGTTCCAACCCTCGCACGCGCTTCGCCTAGGGCTTTCATTCACCGGCGGTACGGCGGTCGACGTCGTCTTCACCAAGCCAGTCACTCAAGATCAGGTCCGCGCGGCGCTTTCCAAGCTGGACGTCACCGACGAACGCATCACGACCGTCGGCCAAGCCGTGGGCGCTAACGCGTGGACGAAATACTCGATCGAAACGCAGACGGCGTTCGGCAACAACACGACCGCGCTCTGGAGCGCGCTGCAATCCGTCGCGCCGGTCGATAGGAATTCGTCCGCCGTTACGTCGGTCGGACCGACGCTGGGCAAAGAGTATCTGATCAAAGCGATCGAGGCGCTGGTCATCGCGCTGCTGATCCAGTTCCTCTACATTGCCTTCCGCTTCGGCTGGAACTACATCTTCGGCTTGGTGACGGTGATCGCGCTCGTGCGCGACGCCGCGATGATGATCGGCATCTATGCATTAGCCGACAAGCGCGCCGACGATGCGTTCCTGGCAGCGGTGCTAACGGTCATCGGCTATTCGGTCATGGACACGATCGTGATCCTCGATCGAATACGAGAGAACACCCGCGTGTTGGCGGGGCAGCCGTACGACAGGATCGTCAACACGTCGATCTTGCAGACCATGACGCGCTCGTTCAATACGCTCGCGACCGTCGTCATCACCCTCGTTGCCCTGCTCGCGCTCGGCGGCGCGTCCTTACAGAACTTCGCGTTTGCCCTGCTCGTGGGCATCTGCTCGGGCGGATACCACTCGATCTTTTACTCGGCGCCGCTAGTGCTCTTTTTCCGCAAACGTCAACTCGATTCGGCCGCGCGCAAACGCGCGGCCGGCCTAGCGGCGCAAGGCAATCGATCTGCGAGGACGGTTGCGGAAAGCCGCGCGCTCGGCGCGCATTCGGGCATGGCGCGCGAAGATATCGTGGCCGCGCGCAAGGCGCGCCGCGAGAAAGCCAAGGCTTCGCGAACGGTGACGCCGGGAACGCCCGCGCGTTACAAACGCAAGCGCGACGAAAACGCGCCGGCCGAGCTTACTGAAGACGCGGCCGCGATGGATCCGCTCGACGCGCAAGCCGCCGGCATGGATGAAACCGCCTTCGATCAAGGGCACGAAGAAATTAACATGAACCTGGAAGGCTTCGAACCGGAGCGGCCGCTGCCACCGGATGACGCGCAGCGCGAAGAATAGGAAACTCCCGCTACCGACCCCGTCGGAAGCTGCGTTCGAACGGCTCTTAGAGAGTTTCGATGCCAAGCAACCCGCAATTGCAGGTGCGTGGGGGACCCCGCCGGTTTTACCGGTGGGGGGCGGCGGAGACGCGCAGCGCGGAGCGCCTGTTAAACTGTCGTCGATTAACGACAATGTGGAGTCAATCGACGACTTTGTCGAGCGCATGTTTGCGCAGCAGAAGACGTTCTTGGAACGCGATGCGTTTGCCGGAATCGGCGAGCGCGATTCCTTTCCGACCAAGATCATGGGCGTTTCGTTCGAAGGCCGTCAGGACGTCGTAGCCGGCATCGTGCCCGGCGTTGATTTGCTGCTCGAGCGCGAGCCGGCGAACCGGTTCGACGCCAACGCTATCGCGGTGCGCTACGGAAACCTGCAACTGGGATTCTTACGCAAGCAAATAGCCCAGCATCTGGCGCCGCTGATCGATGCTGGAATCGGATACGGCGCGCGCGTCGAGCACGTGACCGGCGGCACCGCCGGCAAAAACTTCGGCGTCAACATTCGCGTCTTTCGCGCGCAGAGCGCGGCGCTCGACGCCTTTGCCGTCCAAGCACGTGCCCAAGCTGACCATGCGGGCATTCGCCGCGCGCTGATCGGCGAGGCGGAGTTGCACAAAGCGCAACGCGACGTGCTCGCGCGGCTGGACGCCGGTAAAAATACGCTCGCCGTTATGGGAACGGGGCGCGGCAAGTCGTTTTGCTTTCAATACCCGGCTGCATACCGGGCGCTCGAATCGGGCCAAAAGACCTTGGTGCTTTATCCGCTGCGCGCGCTCGCCAACGATCAATACGAAGCGCTCAAGCGACGCCTGGATGGATTCGGATTGCGCATTTTGCGCGCGAACGGCGCGATTGGCGCCGAAGAACGCGCACATCTGATGTCGTCGCTCGGGTCGGGCGACTGGGACATCATTCTCGGGACGCCCGAGTTCTTGCAATTCCATCGTGAAGCTTTTACGGGAAAAAGCGCGCCGGGGTTACTGGTTGTCGACGAAGCGCACCACGCGTTTGAATCCAATCACCGGCCGGCGTATGGAAAACTTGCCGCGACGATCGCCGCCCTCGGCGCTCCGCAAGTGCTGGGGCTGACCGCGACCGCGCGCGACGAAGCGTTCGGTCACGTCGTCGACGAGCTGGGCATTAACGCATGGGTGATCGATCCGTCCGTGCGCGAGAACTTGCACGTGGTCGACGCGCGCGGCACCAAAGATAAACTGCGCTATTTGCGCGAAACGCTCGCTGAAAGCGGAAAGGCGATCGTCTATTGCAACTCACGCAGCGAAGTCTCGAAAGTCGCCGAGGGATTGCGCCGCGATGTGGGGCAGGGCGTGATGTTTTACCACGCGGGAATGCCCGCCGCCGATCGGGCCGACGTGGAAAAGTATTTCCGTTCGGGCGAGCTGCGGGCCGTGATCGCAACGTCGGCGTTCGGCGAAGGAATCGATCTGCCCGACGTCCGCAACGTGGTGCTCTATCACCTGAATTTTTCGTTCACCGAGTTCAATCAGCAAGCCGGCCGCGCCGGCCGCGACGGCGAGCCTGCGCGGATTCATCTGCTCTTCGGCGAAAGCGACCGCCGCATCAACGAGTACATCATCGATCAGGAAGCGCCGACGATCGGCGTCTTGCGCGAACTGTATCGCGGAATTCGCGGATTGGCTCAGGACGGGGTCGTCCGGATGTCGCAGGGCGATATCGCCGAAACGCTGCAGTTTGATAAGGTCAGAGAACGGACGGTCGGCGCGGCTCTGCGCATTTTTGAAGACGAGGGGCTTATCGAAGCCGGCATCGACGATGACGGGCGTTACATTCGTTTTCTACCGTCCTCGGGAAAAATCGATCTGACGCGCAACGAACGCTTCGCTGAGGGGGAAGCCGAGCGGGAGAATTTCGCCAAGTTTGGCGATTTCGTGCTCACCTCAAAAGCCGAGACGCTCGAACTCATCGTGAACCGTCCGATTTATCCGCAGGGTCAACCGCTCATTCGCTGAAATTCATAGGTCTGGGCGCCTGAGGCGCCCGTCACAATCCGGAGGGTTCATGACCTGTCTTTCTCGCGTTATACTCGGCGGTTTTTTTGTGTTGGCCTTGGCCGCGCCGGCCGCCGCGCAAACCATTCCGCCGGCCGCAGCAGCCGCTGCGGCTGCAGCCGCGGCAGCGGCAGCCCAGCAGGGAGGCCCAGCGCCTTATGACAGCTTTCTGCGAGGCGCAACGGTCCAAGACGGCCTTATTCCGATTATTCACAAGGCCGGCCGCGTCTATTTGGCACTCAAACGCTCGCAACTCGGCGCCGACTTCATCCAGACTGCCATCCCCTCGACCGGACTCGGCGGATTGGGCCCGGCCCCCGGAGAGCCATACGTGGCCCCGGCGCGTCTAATTCATTTTGAAAAGGTTGACGATACCGTCGTCGTGCGGTGGCCGAATACGTACACGATTACGCGGCCGAATACGCCCGAAGCTGCCGGCGTGCAGCAATCGCTGCCCAATTCAGTGGTAGCGGTGGTACCGATTGCTGCAGCTGACGATACGACGGTCGTCATTCCGGCATCGTTCTTATTGGGCGACGTCGCGGATCTTGACTCGAGCATCAACTTCGGACCACCCACCCCGGGAGCGTACCGCCTCGATCCGTCGCGCTCGTTCTTTGCGGTGACCAAAGCATTTCCGCAAAACGACGTGTTGCGTGTCAGTCAGACGTGGCAATCGTCGTCCCCGATCTTTTCGCGCATCGACAATGCGCCGGATCCGCGCAGCCTCGAAATCTTGATGACCTACAACATCATCCAAGCGCCGAGCGATGGATATATGCCGCGGATCGCGGATCCGCGGGTCGGCTACTTTACGCAACCTTTGATCAACTTTTCGACCGATCAGGTGACCACGGGGCGCACGGTTCACTACATCATGCGATGGAACTTTGGAAAGCGCACGTCGTCCGCGCCCATGCGCGCGACGAACCCGCTGGTCTTTTATCTCAGCAGCGACATCCCGTACCAGTACCGCAACTCGGTGAAGTCCGCTCTGCTTACGTGGAACGATGCGTTCCGGCGCATCGGCATCCTGGATGCGGTGCAGGTGCTGCAGCAGCCCACCAACGATCCGTCATGGGATTCCGAAGATATCCGGCACAACATCGTTCGCTGGCTCAACACCAGTTCGCCGGCGTTCGGTGCCGAGGCGCTGCTCACAACCGACCCGCGCACGGGTGAGGAAATGAATATCGGCGTGGGCTTCGACGCGGTCGAAGGCTTGGTCGGGCGCACGTATCGCTACGTGGTGGCGCCGGCCCGCGGACTTCCGGACACCACGAGTGCGGAAAATCAGTATGTGCAAGACCTGATCTGGTCGGTGATCTTGCACGAATCGGGTCACGATTTCGGGTTGCAGCACAACTTCATCGGCTCGATGGCCTATTCGGCCAAACAAATGCAGAGCAAAGCTTTCACATCGCGCTACGGCGTCTCGAACTCGGTCATGGAGTACAGCCCAATCAACCTCTGGCCCAAGGGCACTTCGCAAGGTCTGTATTTCCAACTCGCGCTCGGACCGTACGACTATTATGCGATCCGCTACGGATACGGCTACATTCCTAACGCATCGAGTCCGACGGCCGAACTCTCGACGCTGCGGCGTTGGGCATCGGGCTGGAGCAACCCATGGACGCGCTTTGCCAGTGACGAGGACGTCTCGTTCCAGACCGGCCACGCGATCGATCCGCGCGTCGCGCAGAACGACCTCACCAATCATCCACTATCATGGTGCGACGTGCAGATGAAGACGATGCACAGCGTCATGAATGCGGTCAGTCAACGCTTTCCTGCGCCGGGACATTCATTCGACGAAGCGCGCCAAGCGTTTACAACGCCGCTTACCTACTATCTACGATGCGCGGCGATGCCCGCACACTGGATCGGGGGCGAGTACATTTCTCGCGCAGCTAAAGGTGATCCGGGAGCGGCCCCGCCGCTCAGCCCGGTCTCGGTAGCGGACGAGCGCGCCGCATGGACCATGCTTGCCAACGGATTATTTTCCGAAGCGGCCTGGCACTTCAATCCGAGCGTTCTCAACAAGCTGACGTACTCGGAGTACTCGGACTTCACCGGAGGCTCGTGGGCCTACGTGCCCGCGGCTCGGCACGACGTGGCCGTCACGACGATCGTCAACACCGCGCAGAATCAAGTGTTGGCCGAGCTGTTCGCTCCGCTGACGCTGCAGCGGATCGACGATCTGCAGACAAAATATAGCCCCGGCGCGACCATGTCGCTGACCGATCTCTTCGACTGGGCGCGTCAGAGCATCTTCGGCGATTTGACGGGCGGTATCAACAGCGCCGGTCCGATCCGCCGCAATCTGCAAGTGAACTACGCGAAGCGTCTCTCCGACATGTGGGTGAATCCGGCGGCCGGCACTCCCGCGGATGCGCAAGCGCTGGCGCGGATCCAACTCCAGCAACTGCGGCAGCTGGCAGCTACCGGACTTCAAGGCTCCCGCCTGAGCGAACTGACGCGCGCGCATCTCGAAGCGCTCGCGGCCGTGGCTCAGCAAGCTTTGGACGCCAAGGCGAATATCTTACCTGCGGGACTGCGGGGACCGTAAGGGAGGTTACGCCAAAACGCGTTCCGCCGCGGACGCGTCGGTTTCGGTGAAAAACGTGTTGTGCGTTTCGGTAATGCGCGGCGCCCACGGGTCGACTTGTCTTGCGCTCACGGGGAAGTGCACAGTCGGACCGGCGGAGTCGCGATAATCCGATCCGCCGAATGGTTCGAAGGAAGCGCTTTCGCCATGCGCGACAACGAGGGCGCGGACCGCGGCTTCCGCTTCGCCAGCCGATGCGCGCAGCTGCGAATCCAAGCGATGGTCGCCTGCGATCTTGGCGTAGAGCGCGAGCGCCGGCCGGTCGGCGTGCCACGGCATGTCGGGCGTTGCGTCTGCAAAACGCGCCATGCCGCGCACCGAACGTGCGTCATCGCGCAGAGATGCCACGGTGGCGCCATCCGCTGAGCGTGATGCCACTGTATCGTTGAATGCTTTTACGCTGCGCTCGACCACCGCGCGTTTCTTTGGATCGAGATCGAGCACGTCGAACGCCGCAGCGGGTTTCCAGCCGAATGCGCTCGCGCCGTAGTCTTGCTGCATCACGTCGCGCACGACGGCGGCTCCCATCGCGTCCGGGTCGGCGATGTTTTTTGCGACTGCTTCCGCGACGCTGCTCGGGACACCCGGTGATACCATCGTCTCCGGACTGGCTGCCAGCCATTTCACGCCCGCATGCGAGAGCGCGTCGGCAAAACCGAGCGTTGCCATCAAACACTGGTTGGCAACGACGCCGCCGACAGTGCGGTTAACGTCTTCGGGATGCGCGGCTGCGTGAATCTTGACGCCCTCTGCGATCGCCTGCGCGATCTGCGGCATCGGCATGATTTCCTTGAACGAGTCGGCCTCCAGGCCGCCGCCGTCGCCGGCGCCGTGATCGACTAGTTCGATCCACGTTTGCTTTGCGCCCGCGATCTCCGCATTGTCGAGCGTGCGTGCGACGAAGCGTGCAAGGTTTTTCGGCGACGCCATATCATCCGGCAAGGACGGCTCGCCGTCGAGCTCTGCTCGTCCGTCTTGGATCGTCATGCGCCGCGTGGCGGCGGAGCCAAACGCTCCGCTCGACGTATCTTCGACCGTGAATTGAATCGCCGGGTCGGATGCGCTGACGATTCGCGCTTGGCGGATGACCGCGCTCTGCGATTGATCCAAATTGTTGTCGCCGTCGCGATAGATGCCGAACTCCAACGCCCGCGGCGGATTGCGTCTGACAGGTTCCAAAAGAGATAGCCTCCACAAGTCTGTGAGAGGCTATCCCGACGAGCGCCTTATTTAGAAAGGGTCTTGCTAAGGAATTGTTCCGAAGGCGCACGACTTGAAGTCGTTGTTGACTTGCAAGTTGTAATGGATACCGCTGGTCAGCGTCACCGTGCTGTTGGGCCCGATGCCGTTGGCGTTAGCGGGACAGAGCCACGCGACGCCGGTGCTCGGCGTAACCTGCACGGTGAACGTTCCGGCCCCAATCGTGTCGAGGATGAAACTATCCGGGCACGTGCCGCTGCTCGCCGCTTGCGTGCACCACACGGTGAAGCTCGACGGATTGACGGACGGGAACGGGTAGTAGGCTTGCGCCGCTGTGATCAGCGTTGTCACTTCTGAAGTGCTGGAAGAATTGTTGGTCAGCTGCAGCAGAATGTTCGGACCCGCCGGGGGCGCCGCCGCTCCGAAGATCCGCGTGCTGAAGCCGCCGTTAACCGCGTACGCGTCGCCGTAGAGACGGGGCGCGTAATCGTTTCCGAGTTGCCAAACCGCCACGCCCGTGATGTGCGAGTAGAGCGGCCGGTTGCCCGAGAAGATGTAATTCAGTTCGCTCGCGAGCGTGCTCAAGATGGCCGTCTGGTCGTACTGAACCGGCGGAGCCGCCGGCGCGGTTGGGTTGAAGATCGTGTACGTGCCGCCGGCGCCTTGATTGACGGGCTCGCCGACGAGAATCTTCGCCGTTGCTGGAATGCAGAGCGTCGTGGCTGATGCACAGCTGGTCTGCACGGCGCTGTTGAGCGCTTGCGCGATTCCTTGAGCGAAGAGGATGTTGCTTTCGTTGATGCCGTTGACGACTTGGCCGTTCGTGTTGGTGACGTTGTTGAGCACGATGCCGGTGGGGCCCGTATTGTAGGTCTGCGCTAAAATGTCGTCGACAAAGCCATTCTGAACGGCGAGGCCGAAGTTGTTATTGATGCCGCCTGCGCTCAGTCCGAGATTTGTCGGGCTGGTGGCGTCGACGTTGACGCCCGTGACGCCCACGACTTGCGGGGCGATCGAAACCAGCAACGGCTTGCCGTTGGCGAGCACTTGCGATTTCATCGCCTGCGCGATGCTGTTGACCGTGGCAGAGGTGAACCCGTTTTCGAGGTCGAGATCGACGCCGGCGACTTGATTGTTACCGGTGAGCCCGGCGTTGTAAGCGTTGATCTGCGCGGTCATGTTCGCGGCGAGCGTGGCGGGCGATTGCGGCCACGAAGATGGAACGACGGTTGCGCCGCCGATGCTCAAGAACGTCGCATTTCCGCTCGCCGAGGCCGGCCGGTTCGTTGCTGCGGTGCTCAGAGCACTCGCAATCGTCGCATTGCTTGACGCCGTCGTCGGATCCGCGAACGCGATGACCAAAATATTGGGGGTTTGCCAGCCCGATGCGGTAATTTGGCCAACCGCTCCGGTTGCGAACGCGTCGACGTACGCCGCCTTAACGAAAGAAAGCGGAGCCCCCAGTTGAAGCTTACCCGGCGCCGGCGGCGTCACGTTGCGAGTGGCGCATCCTGCTAGTGCGAGAGCCGCCGTTGCAGCCAGCGCGATGCTGCGGATATTCATAAGAGCTTACTCCGGTTCTACAGCGATCGGTCCGCTGACGGTGTGAAGAGTCAACGACGATGTGCCTTTGCCGAGCCGCCCGGTGGCGGAATTTCCGACGACGCCTTGATGAGTGTCCGACGGAAAAAACAGATTGACGGAACCGCTGAGCGTGCTGGCGTTCACGCGCGCATTGCTGTCGCGCGCGATCCGCACGGTAATGCGCCCGCTGATGGCGTTCATATGAACGCTGCGCGTTCCGGCGAGACGCCCGAGCGTAGCATCGAGCCGCCCGCTGATCTCACTTGCGTCGACGTCTCCGGCTAGGCCCGTGAGCGTTGTCGGTCCGCTGATGTTGGTGACAGAAACCGGGAGTGTCTTTGGAACGCGAATCGTGTAATCGACCTCCGCGCCGTGGTTATTTCCAAACATGCCGCCGCTCTCGTACTCGGTCTTGACGGTCATATGAGAACCGCCTTGCGTAATCACGTGCGTCCGGTCGACCGCGGCCCGGTCGACTCCGTAGACGAGCGCGCTCACGTCGACGTTCGGACGATCCCATGCGATGACGTTGATCGAACCCGAGACGTTCACGACGCTCAATTGCGCGGCGCTGCCGGCCGGGAGCGTGCGGTGGACCCGCATCTCAACGTTGTGGCTGCTAACGGTTGTCGCGTCGATGCAGCCCGTCAGCGAAAGCGCTGCGAGCAATGCAAAATACCATGGCCGCATAGGCCCTTTCCTACGACACATAAGAGATTTAACCGCTCTCTTGCTAAGCGGGTTTCACTAACTTAAAGAAAGTTAGCCTGTTGGGCACACCTTGAGCTTGGTGTTGCCGCCGGGAGTCGTGTGATCCATCACATACTGCACGAGCGCGGGCACGCTTTGGCCCGACGGCGGGAATTGGAAGAGCGCCGTTTTCGCGGTGGTTATTCTGAACGGGTCGACGGAATTCGACGCGTAGTACCATGGGTAATCCAGGTCGATGCTTTGAGCGGTACCGTCGGGGAAACGGACCGTCATCGAGATGTGCTCCCATACGTGTCCCGTGCTGCTGTCGGTGGTCGGCTGATCGTAAGGAATGAAATCCACGTAGCCGCACGGTTCGTGCGCAGCGGGAGCGCCGCCGGTGCCGGTTCCGGTTCCGCTCTCGCCCGTGCCCGTTCCGCCTGTACCGACGCCTCCGGTCGCAGCTTTGGCCGACTTGCTGCTGCCGGCGCCCTGTCCGCCCGTCGGAACGTGGACAAGGGCGGGCGCCTTGTGGTACTTCGTTCGGACCATCGGCCGCGCCGAGGCCACGCGCCGGATATGCTGATTCTCCGAGGGCTTTCCGGGATTGACCACCTTGGGCTGAACGTTCGTCGGCGCGATCACGTGCGCGTGCACTATCGGCTTAGGCGAAGGCGTCGGTTTGTGCTGGATGCGCACGATCTTCGCAATCGTGATGACCTCGGGCTGTTCGGGGGGAATTGTCGAGTTGCGCCATGGGATCAATTGTGCGAGAACCATCTCCAATGCCAAGGCAGCGGCAAAGGCCATCACCATCCGCTGGCGGTGATCGTCTTGGGTGAGCAGTGAAAATGGCTGCTCCTCCGCGGGCGCTTCCCGCGCGTGCTTGCCCTGTCCGGTGTGATTCATGGAAGTCCCAGCTTTAGATCATCCCCAAGAACAACGGAAAGGCCGCATGTGCCGGCTCGCGGAAGCCCGTGCTCCGTGGAAATTCAGACCTACATCCGCGCTATCCCGGATTTCCCGTTGCCCGGGATCCTGTTCCGTGACATTACCCCACTGCTCAAGGACAAGCAAGCCTTCAAGGCTGCGATCGATCTCTTTGTAGATAAATACAAGCAGGCGGGGATCAATCACGTCGTCGGCATCGAGGCGCGCGGATATATGCTCGGCGCGCCCTTGGCCTACGCGATAGGCGCCGGCTTCGTTCCGGTGCGCAAGCCCGGCAAGCTGCCCTACAGCAAGCTCAGCGAATCCTACGCGCTTGAGTACGGCACGAACTCGCTCGAGGTGCATGCCGATGCGCTTGGCGACGGCGACCGCGTGCTCGTCGTGGACGATTTACTCGCAACCGGCGGGACCGCCGCGGCGACGCGCCGCTTGCTCGAACGCTTGGGCGCTCAAATCGCCGGGTTCGCGTTTCTGATCGAGCTGGAAGCCCTCAAAGGGCGAGACGCTTTGAAGGGCGCCGACGTTACCTCGTTCATCACGTACTAAAGATGAAACGCAGCTTGATTTTTCTCGCCTTCGCCGCGGGCGTGGCGCTCCTACCTGTGAGGACCCTGCACGCGCAGACCGTGCAGGCTTCGCCGTCTCCCGCGCCTTCCGCCGAACTCTCGGCGCCGCCGGCTGAGAACTCGCCGCCGCCGCTGCCTTCGCCCAAGCCCGCACCTGAAGATCCGAAGATCCGCAAGCTGGCGCTGCAGCAGTTCGTCGCCTGGCAAGGCGGCACGGTCGACCGCAGCCGTTATTCCGACGACGTCAACGCCCAATTGAGCGACGACGTCCTGACCGCTTCTGAAAAAGCGCTCGCGGCGCTCGGCGCGCTGCAAAGCGCGACCTTCCGGGGCGTCAGTCTCGCCAAAGGCATCCACATTTACGTCTACACGATGACCTGCGAACACGGCAGCATCGACATGAAATTTGCGCTTCAGCCCGACGGCAAGATCGCGCTCGTCTTTTTCACCTAGCGGCTTTGCCTTTGGCCCCGGCCCTGTGGCATGATAAACGGAAGTATCATGACCTTTGAGGAGCTCGCAGCAGCCGTCAAGACCTACGACTCGTCGCTCGACGTCGCATGGCTTGAGCGCGTGTACTCTACTGCGGTCCAGGCGCACGAAGGGCAACGGCGCGCCTCGGGTGAGTCCTACGTCGAACATCCGCTGGCCGTCGCCGGCATACTGGCCGAGCTTGAGATGGACCGGCAGACGATCGCCGCTGCTCTGCTGCACGACGTCGTGGAAGACACGAGCATCACCACCGAGCAAGTCGCGGCCGAATTCGGGAAAGAGATCGCGAGCCTGGTCGACGGCGTCACCAAGCTCACGCGCATTCCGTATCAATCGAAAGAAGAAGCGCAGGTCGAGAACCTGCGCAAGATGTTCATGGCGATGGCCAAAGACATCCGCGTCATCATCATCAAGCTCGCCGACCGCCTGCACAACATGCGTACGCTCTCGAGTTTGCCGCCGGCCAAACAACTGGCGATAGCGCGCGAAACGCTCGACATCTACACGCCGATCGCGCACCGCTTGGGGATTTGGAAGATCAAGTGGGACATGGAAGATCTCTGCCTGCGCGTGCTGGATCCGGAGCGCTACCGCGAGATCGTCGAGCGTGTCGCCAAGACCCGCAAAGAACGCGAAGGCGTCGTTTCGTCGGTCATTACCAAACTCAACGCCGAGTTCGAGGTCCTGGGCGTGAACGCGAAGATCGAGGGACGGCCCAAACATTTCTACTCGATCTACACGAAGATGAAGACCGGGCGCGATTTTTCCACGATTTATGATTTAACGGCGATCCGCATCATCGTTGATTCGGTCAAAGACTGTTACGCTGCGCTCGGCGCAGTACACGCGCTCTGGACTCCGCTGCCGGGCCGCTTCAAAGACTACATCGCGATGCCCAAGCCCAACATGTACCAGTCGCTGCACACGACCGTCGTCGGGCCGGAAGGTGAAGCGCTCGAAATTCAAATTCGCACTTGGGAGATGCACCGCACCAGCGAGTATGGGATCGCCGCGCACTGGCGCTACAAAGAGGGCGGCAAGGCCGACCAGTTCGAGAACAAACTGTCGTGGCTGCGCGCGCTGCTCGAGTGGCAGAAAGACATGCGCGACTCGCGGGTCTTCATGGAAAACCTCAAGCTCGACCTGTTCGATTCGCAAGTCTTCATCTTTTCGCCGCGGGGAGACGTTTTCAGCATGCCGGCCGGCGGCACGCCGCTCGATTTTGCCTACGCCGTGCACACCGACGTGGGCAACCACTGCGTCGGCGCGCGCGTCAACGGTCGCATCGTTCCGCTCGACTCGACGCTGCAGAACGGCGACATCTGCGAGATTCTGGTCAACAAATCGAGCGGACGGCCGTCGCTCGACTGGCTCTCGACCGTCAAAACCAGCAGCGCAAAGCACAAGATCAAACAGTGGTTCCGCAAAGAGCGGCGTGAAGAGAACGTGCTCGCCGGACAAGAGGCGGTCGAACGCGAGCTCGCGCGCCGTCACATCGGTTTCGAAGTGCTTCGCGGCGAATTGATCGAGCGCATCGCGCGGCGCATGAATTACACTGCTCCGAGCGATCTCTTCGCGGCGATCGGTTTCGGCGACGCGTCCGCGCTCTCGGTTATCAACCGCATCAAAGAAGAGCTCAAGACTTCCAAAGTCGTCGAGTTCGACACCATTGCGCGTCCGCCGTCGGTTTCACGCCGCACGGTCCGGAAGAGCAGCGGCATTCGCATCGCCGGCGTTGACGACGTGCTCGTGCGGCTTTCGAAATGCTGCAGCCCGGTGCCCGGCGACCATATTGTCGGTTACGTGACGATCGGCAAGGGCGTCTCGGTGCACCGCGCCGATTGTCCGAACGTCGCCTACATGACGGCTACTCCCGAGCGCATGCTTGAAGCGAGTTGGGTCGGCAAGACGGAGATTACGCATGCGGTCGACATCGAGGTCGAGGCGCTCGATCGTCCTGCGCTGCTGCAGGACGTCATGGCTGTCTTCGCCGAGCTGAAGACCGCCGTCAGCTCGGTCACCGCGCGCGTCAAGCGCGACCGCCATGCAGTCGTCAGTCTCACCGTCCAGATCCACGATTTGGACCACTTGCACAAGATTCTGCGGAAGCTCGAAACGCTCAAAGACGTCCGCCGCGTCTATCGTGTCACGAAGCGCGAGACGAAGGCGTCGTCGTAGCGCTCTGACCCATTATCTCGTTCTCATTTTGGCGGCGCTTGCAGGCGGCGCGATCAATAGCGTAGCGGGCGGCGGTAGTTTTCTCACGTTTCCCGCATTGGTTCTGACCGGCGTTCCAGCTATTCCGGCTAACGCTACCAACAACACGGCGATGTGGCTGGGCGTCGTCGCTTCGGCGCGCGGTTATCGCGAGGAAGTCCGCGGATACCGGCGCATGCTCGTACCGGCCCTGGTCGTGAGCTCGATCGGCTCGCTTGCGGGTGCCATTCTCTTGCTCAAGACGCCGCCCGCAATTTTCGAGCGGATGATTCCGTGGCTATTGCTTTTTGCGACGCTCGTCTTCGCCATCAGCCCGTGGCTGACGAACAAGAACGATTCGGCGCGCCCGCACACGCCGTGGCAGCTCGCGGCGCAGTTCGCGGTCGCTGTCTACGGCGGCTATTTCGGCGCGGGCATTGGAATATTGATGCTCGCTATCCTGTCTTTTTCAGGTTTGCCGAATCTCAACGTCATGAACGGCTTGAAGACGGTGCTTTCGGTGGCCATCAACGGCGTCGCGCTCGTGCCGTTCATCATCGCGGGCATCATTGTCTGGCAGATCGCGCTGCTCATGGCGGTTTTTACGATGCTGGGCGGTTACTTCGGCGCGCGTTTTTTCCGGCGCGTGCCTTCATCGATCACACGAATCGTCGTACTGTGCATCGGCGTAGGAATGTCGGCGTACTTTTTTGTCCGCTAGCTCGCGGGGGCGCCGGAAGGCGCCGGTGTTTCGCCGACGTGCACGCGGCTGTCACCCTTAGTGAGACGCGGAGTGAAGCGCGGTTCGATTTTCGTAGCGACCCAGAGATACAGCGTCGGAATGACGATGAGTGAAAGCGCGGTCGAGCACAGCAAGCCGCCGATGACGACCGTTCCTAACGGCGCTTGACTCGAGCTGCCGACTTCCAATCCCAGCGTGAGCGGAGTCATGCCGCCGACCGTTGCGAGCGTCGTCATCAGGATCGGCCGCAACCGCAAGGGCGCCGCTTCCAAGAGCGCTTCGCGCGCGTTGCGGCCTTGCCGGCGCAACTGATTGGTAAACTCGACCACCAGAATGGCATTTTTTACCACGATGCCGACGAGCATGAGCACGCCGATGAATGCGGTGAGCCCGAACGAACGATGCGTGAGAACGAGCGCTAATACCACGCCGGCAAGCGACAACGGTACAGCCGTCATGATGACCAGAGGATGCAGGAGCGACTCGAACTGCGCGGCCAGCAGCATGTAAATGAGGAAAATCGCCAGTATGACGATGAGTCCCAAACTGCTGAACGTGCTGCTCTGCTGCGTGCTGCCGGGACCAAAACCCCAGTGATAGCCGGTCGGCATCGTCACTTGATCCATAATGCGCGCAGCGGCTGCTGTAATATCGCCGAGGGCGCCGCCGTTGAGTCCCGCGGTAATCTCCGTCTCGCGCTGTTTGTCCATGCGTGTAGTTTGAGACGGACCGCTACCGACGGTGACACTCGCGACGCTCAGCAGCGGGATCGTTCCGAGGGTGTACGACTGGCCGGGTGTCGGCGAAACGTTGCTGATAAGCGACGAGCTATTTCCTTGCCCCGGCACCGTGATCGCCAAGCCCGCCAGCGATTGATACGAGCGGCGCTGACTTGGCGGCAGTTGCACGATAACCGGAACTTGCGTTCCGCTGACTTGAAGATAGGTCGCAATCGACCCGCTGGTCGCCGTGTCGATCGCTTGCGAGATTTGGGTTGTTGAAAGCCCCAGCGAAGCGGCGCGGATGCGATCGATCTTCACGTTCAATTGCGGCTGCGCTTGCGTCGTATTGACGTCCGGCTGACTGATGCCCGGGATTTGCGAGAGCGCCGGCAGAGCCGAGCGCGCGATACGGTCGAGCGTTTGCAGATCCGGACCGTAGATCATAATCGAAAGTTCGTTCTGTCCTTGCGAAAGAACGCGCGAAACGATATCGGTCGTGCGGCCGAAGGCCTGAAGACCCGGAATCGGCGCGCCCATCAATTTGCGCATTTGGGCCCGGCGTTCGGGTGAAACTTTGCCACCGCCACCGCCGCCGCTACCGCGAGCGCGCAGACCGGTGAGGCCCGATTGCCACATGGAAACAAAGAGTCCAGCGTCGTTGCTGCTCGTTCCCGGTTTTAGCGTAACCTGAATTTGCGACTGGTTGGTTTGTAGGCTGCCGCCGCCACCG